>NZ_JAYMWL010000013.1:0-1760204 GCF_048056275.1 Phaeobacter sp. JH20_26
CGGCTCTTCTGCGTCAGCCCTAGCTTCTTCGCGACTATCATTGCATTGCGCATCGCGCGTTCGTCCAGAGGATAGTTCCAGGCCGGACCGGCCACCGTGAAGACCGCGCTGAGATGGGAGAGGTAGTTGGCCACGGTTTGCGGCGAGACACCCGTCTTTAGCTTCTCCTGAGCGAAGTCCACAATATCGGCGCTGTCGATCTGGGCGCAAAGCTTGTCCGCGATGTCGAACTCCTTGATGCTCTTGAGAACCTGCGCCTTGGTCCGACCGATTGCCTTCGCGCTGTCTTCGACATATTTGTCGATTGCGTCGCCGAGGGTCACTTCGCGGCGGCGGGTCTCTCCGATGGGCAGGTTTTCGAGGGCGCCGGGCTTGGCGAGGTCCTTTTCGCGCTTCTCGATCCAGGCCGCGGCGGTCGAGCGCAGCTCGAAGGTCCGGTTCTCGCGCCAGACAGTTTTTCCAGCCCGCCGAACGGCGATCTGGGCAAGCCAAGCGGCAGAGCCGTCTTTGCGCTTTCGCTTGATGATGGTACCCATGGGGTTACAACATTTGGCTCAAGTTACAACATTTGTTGTAAACCATGCCAAAAATAGGCGAGAATTACAACATATGAGACAATATCGAGGCGAGCGGATGGGCGGTAAATGGCTGATAAAAAAATAAAATATAATGTTGTCAATGCGTCCCGCTTATCGGTTGCGCCTATGATGGACTGGACCGACCGCCATTGCCGGTATCTGCACCGGCTGCTGAGCCGTGAGGCGCTGCTTTATACCGAGATGGTAACGGCACCTGCCTTGGTGCGGGGCGGGGCGTTGCATCTGTTGGACTTCAGTGCCGAAGAGCATCCGGTGGCGCTGCAACTGGGTGGCTCTGACCCGGAGGAGCTGGCGCAGGCTGCCGTGTTCGGCGCCGAGGCGGGCTATGATGAGATCAATCTCAACTGTGGCTGCCCGAGCGACCGGGTGCAATCGGGGGCCTTTGGCGCCGTGCTGATGAAAACGCCGGATCTAGTGGCCGATTGTGTAGCTGCCATGCGGGCAAAGGTCGATGTCGAGGTGACGGTGAAATGCCGCATTGGCGTTGATGACCAGGACCCGCAGGAGGTGCTGCCTGCCTTTCTTGAACAGATCGCGGCGGCGGGCTGCGAGCGGGTGACGATCCACGCCCGCAAAGCCTGGCTAAAGGGGCTGAGCCCCAAGGAAAACCGGGATATCCCGCCCCTCGACTACGAGATCGTGCATCAGATGAAGGCGGAGTTCCCGCAGCTGCATATCTCGCTCAACGGAGGGGTCGCACGGCTGGAGGATGCGCTTCTGCATCTGGAACGGGGCCTTGACGGCGTCATGATCGGTCGCGCCGCCTATCATCAGCCCAGCGATATCCTGTCACAGGCGGATCCGCTCATTTTTGGCAGCGGCAGCGGAACCGATCCGGTCGCGGTTGTCGGGCAGATGCTGGGGTATATCGACGATCAGATGGCGCAAGGTGCGCGATTGCATCAGATCACCCGGCATATGCTGGGGCTGTTTGCAGGCCGTCCGGGGGCGCGCAATTGGCGGCGGGTGCTGTCCGAAGGCGCCAGCCGACCGGGCGCAGATACAAGGTTGGTGGAGACCGCCCTGGAGCAGGTGACAGGCCTCGCGGCCTGATCCACCGGCGCAGCCCTGCGACCACGGGTCACCGCCATTAGCTGCTAAGCCGCACGAATTCCTGAGACAATTTTTGCCCGCCCATGCTAGGTGATGGGGATGTCAGCGCAAGACAGCCGCCCATATCCGCTGCGAATGGGGCCGGTCTGCGACCGCTGATCCGGGAAAGAGGAGAGCCGCCGATGTCAGCCCTGACCACCAGTCTTGTGACCACTGCCACCCTGTGGCCGGAGCCTGCCGTGCTGGCGCAGATGGCCGGTCTCTTGATCGTGACAGGCGCGGTGGCCGGGGTTCTGGCGGGCCTGCTGGGGGTTGGCGGCGGCATCGTTCTGGTGCCTGCGTTTTTCTACGTGTTTCAGACGCTGGGCTATGGGGGCGACCAGCTGATGCAGATGTGTCTGGCAACGTCTCTGGCGACGATCATCGTGACCTCTCTGCGCTCGGTGATGAGCCACAACAAGAAGGGTGCCGTGGATTGGGACATCCTGCGCGGCTGGGGGCCGGGAATTGCCATCGGCGCCATCGTCGGCGTCACGGTTGCGGCCTCTTTGCGGTCAACCACATTGCAGGCGCTGTTTGGCGTGCTGGCGCTGGTGATTGGCTGTTACATGGCCTTTGGCCGCTCCGATTGGCGGCTGGGCAACGAGATGCCCAAGGGCGCGCGCCGCATCATCCTGTCCCCCATGGTCGGGTTTCTGTCGGTGTTGATGGGCATCGGCGGCGGCAGTTTTGGCGTGCCATTGATGAGCCTGCATGCCACGCCCATTCACCGGGCTGTGGCCACGGCGGCGGGCTTTGGTGTCATCATCGCGGTGCCGTCGGTGATTGGCTTTCTGTTCCTGCCGATTGATCCGTCGGCGCGCCCGCCGCTGACGCTGGGGGCTGTCAATATGGTTGCCTTTGTGGTGGTGATCGCGATGACGCTGATCACCGCCCCCTGGGGGGTGAAGCTGGCCCATGCGATGGATCCGAAACCGCTGAAACGGGTGTTTGCAGTCTTTCTGATCCTTGTTGCGCTCAATATGCTGCGCAAGTCTCTGGGCTTCTGATTTCAGGCATTGGTAAGGTTTTGCAATGGATTGGCAGCGGTTCTTGACAAAGGGGTGGTGTGATTTTCCGGCCCATGCTGCCACATTGGCCTGGGCGCGCCACGCCCATCAGGCCGGGATCCGGGCCCTTAACGATCCGGCCAATGCTGACTGGCTGCAATGTGAGGGCACCTGGTTCATCGGTGTTGATGCGCTGCCCAATGACGGGCGCGGCCAGCTGCCGGAGGGGCCGCCGCTGGCCGGCCCCGCCATCGACTTCATCAGCGCCCATCTTGGCGGCCTGCCGGATCTGCATCGCGCGCAGGTCTCCTCTGTCTTTCCGGGCTATCCACGACCGCGCCCCGGTGAGGGGGAGGCGGCGCTGCGCTACCGGATCAACCGCGACGCGGCGCATGTGGACGGGGTGAAGATGTTCGGGGAGACCCGCCGCCGCCGGGTCGAGGAACCCCATGCCTGGGTGCTGGGGCTGCCGCTGAATGTCAGCAGTCCCGATGCTTCGTCGCTGGTGATCTGGGAGGGCAGCCATGTGATCATGCGCCGCGCCTTTGCAGCGCTGTTTCAGGGCGTCCCTGCGCAGCAATGGGGCGAGGTGGATGTGACCGACGCCTATACCGCTGCCCGCAGGCAGGTGTTTGACACCTGCCCAAGGATCACGGTTTCAGCCCGCCCCGGTGAGGCCTATCTGATGCACCGGCTGTGCCTGCATGGTGTCGCTCCATGGGCCGAGGGGGCCAGCGCCCCCGAAGAGGGCCGCATGATCGCCTATTTCCGCCCCGAGCTGGCGAATTGGACCCAGAGGTGGTTGGCGGAGGGCTAGCCGGGAAAGGTCAGCATCCCTGCCTGAATGTTTCGCGTGCGAAACAATGGGTCAGCAGTTATTCCGCATGATTTTCAGAAGGTTACCGGGGCGTGCGCAACCATTGGCGGGCAAAAGCCGAGCGCTGTCAGCCCGCTATCCGTTGTCGCGCGACATGTGCCGCGCGCCGCGTTAGCTGCGGTTTAGGCGGGCGCTGCGGCCGCCGCGGCGCTTGGTCAGCTCCTTGGCGCGGTCGGGCAGGGCTGCGAGCAGCTCGGCGCGTTCTTCGTTGCTCATCTTTGACCAGCGGGTGATTTCGTCGATGGAGCGATAGCAGCCGGTGCAGATCCGCGCCTCGGGGTGGACGACACAGATTTGGATGCAGGGGGACTGCACCTCGTCACGTTTCCAGACCTCGTCACTCATGCGTTTTATCCCGCCTTGATATGGCGCATGCGATCCAGCGCCCCTTGCAGGATATACGATGCGGCAACATGGTCGATCACCTCTGCGCGACGCTTTCGGCTCGTATCCGCCTCCAGAAGCGCCCTTTCGGCGGCGACCGTGCTCAACCTTTCGTCCCAGAAGCCGATCGGCAGTTCGGTCAGCTTGGCCAGATTGCGGGCAAAGGCGCGGGTTTTCTGGCAGCGCGGCCCTTCGGAGCCGTCCATATTGCGCGGCAGCCCCAGCAGCAGGGCGCCGACCTCGCGGGTCTTGACGATCTCGAACAGGCGGTCGGCATCCAGGGTGAATTTCTTGCGCCGGATGGTTTCCAGCGGCGTCGCCACGGTGCCCATACGGTCGGAGATGGCGACACCAACGGTTTTGTCGCCAAAATCCAGCCCCGCAATCGGGGTGAAGGCGGGGACGGCTGCGGCGAAGGCTTCGAAGTCGTCATGGATCATTGGGTCAGTCCTGCATTTTTCGCGGCTTCGGTGATGGTGGCGAGCGCCTCTGGCATCTCGGCAAAGACCTCTTGTGCCTCAGTGTAGATCGCCTGCGCGCGCTCGGTCTCTTGCAGCACGGCAAGGGCGCCGATCAGCCGCGCCCATTCCTGCGGTGTGCCGCCGCTGTCGGCCAGCCGCTGCGACAGCCCCTCGACCATGCCGCGGATCATCTGCTGGCGTTCCTGCGCGCTCATCTCCCCGGCCGCGGCGATATCGTCCTGGCTGGGACCCGAGAGCGCCGGGGTTCCGCCGGGGGCCGGTCTGCTGCCCGGGGCGATCGGCGTATAGTCGACCCCGGCGCGATAGGCGATATCCTCGATCTGGGCGGAGATGGCGGTGATCCAGGGGGCGCCCTCAGGGCCCATGGCCAGGGTCTCGCTCCAGACCTCATAGGCGAGGTCCGGGCGGCCGATCTGCGCCATCATCAGCCCCCAGTAGTAGCGCGCGCCGCCATCAAAGCGGTTGAGCGTCAGTGCGGTGCGCAGGGCGTCCTCGGCCTCTGGGGAGACATAGCCGCCTGCGGCCATGATCTGCAGCTCGGCCAGCTCGCCGAAATCGCGCGCCTCGACGTCGCCGGACATGATGCGGATGTAATTGGCCTTGGCCTGTGCGGCGGCGGCGAAATTGCCGAGGTTCGCCTCATGCTGGGCGAGCAGCGCCTGGCCCTGGGCGTCGTTGGTGCGGGCGGCGGCGGTTTCGCGCAGCTGATCGACCAGGGTCGCGTATCCGGGTTCCACCACGCGTTCGGGGCGGGCGGGGGCATCGGCCTCGGCTTCGGCCTGCGAGGGGCGGCTGGCGGCGCGTTCGGCGGCGGCATCAATCCGCAGCTGCAGGCCCAGATCGCTGTATCCGGGTGCCCCGAGATTGGCATAGAGCAGATAGGTGCCGGCGCAGATCACAGTGGTTAGCACAACAGCGGTTGCGCCGGTCAGCAGGCGCGGCTGCGAGCGGCCGGTGGCGGCGGCCTGCGCCTGGGCATCGGCGGTCAGGATGCGGCGCGAAATCTCTGTGCGGACCCGTTCGGCGTCGCCCTCCTGCAGCACGCCACGCGCCAGATCCTTGTCCACGTCGCGTAGCTGCTGGCGATAGACCTGAAGATCATAGGCCGCAGCAGGCGCGCCGCTGTCACGGCCCCGCAGCAGCACAAGGGACAGCAGAATGGCCGTGGCCAGCGTGATAAGACTGATGACAATCCAGAAGGTCATGGCGGCTCCCGCAGTTTCACACTCATGTATAGGGGCGCAGGCGCGGAAAAAAGGCCTAACTGCTGCGGCGCGCTGTCCCGGCTGGTCGGAGGGCCGCCTGCGCGCCAAAGCACAGGCAAAGCTCAGCCTACAGCTTCGGGCAAAGCGGCGGCGGCGCGTCGTCTTTGGGTCCGCATGTCGCAACCATGCACGATTGCGACGATAAACGGCGCAGCCCGGGGCGATCTGTGGTGCATACCCGGTAGCAGTCTCGAACCACGGATTCGCCCATGAAACGTTATTCTGCCTTTGCTGTCGCGCGTGAGGCGCTGCGCTACCACACCGGATGGGAACGCGCCTGGCGCTCGCCTGAACCGAAACGCCACTATGATGTGATCATCGTCGGGGCCGGGGGGCATGGTCTGGCCACAGCCTATTTCCTTGGCAAGAATTTCGGCATCACCAATGTCGCCGTTCTGGAAAAGGGCTGGCTGGGCGGCGGGAATACCGGGCGTAACACCACCATCATCCGCTCCAACTACCTGCAGGATCCCTCGGCGGCGATCTATGAGAAGGCGCGCTCGCTCTATGAGACGATGAGCCAGGACATCAACTACAACGTGATGTTCAGCCCGCGCGGCGTGATCATGCTGGCGCAGACCGAGCATGAGGTGCGCGGCTACAAGCGCACCGCCCATGCCAATGCCCTGCAGGGCGTGCAGACCGAATGGATTGAGCCTGCGCGCGTGAAGGAGCTGGTGCCGATCATCAACCTCGAAGGGCCGCGCTATCCGGTTCTGGGCGGCCTCTGGCAGGAACGCGGCGGCACCGCGCGCCACGATGCGGTGGCCTGGGGCTATGCGCGGGCCTGTTCCAACATGGGTATGGACATCATCCAGCAGTGTGAAGTCACCGGCGTGCGCAATGAGAATGGCCGCGTGGTTGGCGTCGACACCACCAAGGGCGCCATCGACTGCGACAAGCTGGGCATGGTGGTTGCGGGCAATTGTTCGCATCTGTCGGACATGGCGGGTTTCCGTCTGCCGGTGGAAAGCGTGGCGCTGCAGGCGCTGGTGTCCGAGCCGATCAAACCCTGCATGGATGTGGTTGTGATGGCCAATACCGTGCATGGCTACATGTCGCAGTCCGACAAGGGCGAGATGGTCATCGGCGGCGGCACCGACGGGTTCAACAACTACACCCAGCGCGGATCTTTCCATCATATCGAGGAAACCGTGCGCGCGCTCAACGAGACCTTCCCGATGGTCAGCCGTCTGAAGATGCTGCGCCAGTGGGGCGGGATCGTGGATGTGACCGGCGACCGCTCGCCGCTGATCTCCAAGACGCCGGTTGGCAATATCTTTGTCAACGCAGGCTGGGGTACCGGCGGTTTCAAGGCGATCCCGGGCTCTGGCTGGGCGATGGCGGAGCTGATGGCCACAGGTCATTCGCCGCTGGCCGAAGAGTTTTCGATGATGCGCTTCAAGGAAGGCAAATTCATCGACGAGAGCGTCGCCGCCGGTGTGGCGCACTAACGCTGCAGAATTCAATTTTACGGAGCAAGCACAATGCTGATCCTTGAATGCCCCTATTGCGGCGTCAAAGCCGAAGAAACTGAACTGGCCGCTGGTGGCGAGGCGCATCTGAAGCGTTTTGGTCCCGGCTCGTCGGATGACGAGTTTCATGACTATCTGTTCATGCGCGAAAACCCCAAGGGCGTGCATTTTGAACGCTGGCGCCATGCCAATGGCTGCGGCAAGTGGTTTCATGCTGCGCGCTGCACCACCACGCTTGAGGTTTTTGGCACCTACAGCGCCCAGACCACCGAGCCGCCCAAGGACATTCTGGATGCGGTCACGGCCAAGCGTCCCGGCTGGACATGGCGGGATCTGAAATGATCGCCTGTCTGAACGTTACCTCCCTTTTCGTCGCCCTCTCTTGCGAAAGGTCCGCCACATGAGCACGCGCCTTGCCAAAAACGGCCGGTTGATCGACCGCTCCAAACCGATCGAATTTACCTTCAACGGCAAGCGGATGAAGGGCTATGCAGGCGACACGCTGGCGTCTGCTCTGTTGGCCAATGACCAGATGATGGTTGGCCGCTCGTTCAAATATCACCGCCCGCGCGGTCTGGTTGCGGCTGGCCCGGAAGAGCCCAACGCCCTTGTTGGTCTGGGCACAGGCGACCGGTTTGAACCCAACCAGCGCGCCACCACGACCGAGCTGTTCTCGGGCCTGTCGGCGCAGTCGCAGAACCATTGGCCGAGCCTTGAGTTCGACGTGGGCGTGGCCAATAACGCGCTGGCGCGGTTCCTGCCTGCGGGGTTCTACTACAAGATGTTCATCCACCCGCGTCCGCTGTGGAAACATGTCTACGAGCCGATCATCCGCCAGTCCGCCGGTCTGGGCAAAGCGCCCGACAAGGAGCTGAAGGACGCCGACACCTACGAGCATTTCTATTATTTCGTCGATGTGCTGGTGATTGGTGGTGGTGTTGCGGGTTTGCAGGCGGCCAAGGCTGCGGCGATGTCCGGTGCCAAGGTTCTGCTGCTGGAGCAGCACAACTATTGGGGCGGCCGCGCGCCGGTTGATGGCGGCACCATCGACGGGATGGAACCCGGCGCTTGGGTCGAGAAAACCCTCGCCGAGCTGCGGGGCATGGACAATGTGCTGCTGCGCGACCGCTGCATGGGCGCGGGCGTCTATGATCACGGCTATGCGCTGGGGTATGAGCGTCTGACCGATCATGCGCCGGGGCAGGGTGGTCCGCGCCACCGTCTGTGGCGGATCCGCGCCAGCCAGATTGTGACGGCGACCGGTGCGATTGAACGGCCTTTGTCCTTTGCGGGCAATGATGTGCCGGGCGTGATGCTGGCGGCCTCGATGCGCGACTATGCGGTGAACTGGGGGGTGACACCCGGCCAGAAAGTGGTTGTGGCCACCAACAATGATGACGCCTATCGCACCGCGATTGCGCTGCATGCTGCGGGTGTCGAGGTGGTGCGCGTGCTGGATGCCCGCGACAGCGGCGGCGGCGCGCTGATGGAAGAGGTTCGTCAGCTGGGCATCCGCGTCGAATGTGGCCGGGCCATTGCCAAGGTGAAAGGCGGCAAGCGCGTCACCTCGGTGGCGATCTGCGCCCAGAACGGCGAGGGTGGTGCGCAGGAGGAGGTCGAGGCCGATGCGGTCGCGATGTCCGGCGGCTGGTCGCCGGTGGTGCACCTGTGGTCCCATTGCGGTGGCAAGCTCGTCTGGGATCAGACCCATGCGAACTTCCGCCCCGATGCAACCCGTCCGCCGCTGGGTGCGGATGGCAAGGGTTTTGTGATTGCGGCGGGGGCTGCCAATGGCGCCGCTGGTCTGGCGGAGGCGCTGAGCGATGCGCAGGCCGCAGGCGAGGCGGCGGCGAAGGCTGCTGGCCGCAAGGTCAAGGCAGGCACCGCGCCCGTTGGTGATGCCCCGACAGAGACGGCGATGGAGCCGGTCTGGCTGATGCCTGCCAAGGCCGACATCAAGCTGCGGATGAAAACCTGGCTGGACTATCAGAACGACGTCAAAGTGTCGGATGTGCAGCTGGCCGCGCGCGAAGGGTTCGAAAGCGTCGAACATACCAAGCGCTACACCACGCTGGGCATGGCGACGGATCAGGGCAAGTTGAGCAATATCAACGGTCTGGCGATCCTTGCTGATGCGCTGGGGTCTGAAATCCCGCAAGTGGGCACCACCACCTTCCGTCCGCCCTATCACCCGATTTCGATGGGGGCGATCGGCGGTGAGGCGCGCGGGGAGATCTTCCAGCCGCTGCGCAAGACGCCGATGTATGACTGGCACGACAGCAATGGGGCGGATTGGGAACCGGTTGGCCAGTGGCGCCGCCCCTACGCCTATGTTCGCTCCGGCGAGAGCGTGCATGACGCGGTGAACCGCGAGGTGAAGAACACCCGCGAGAACCTCGGCCTGCTGGATGCCTCGACCCTCGGCAAGCTGGTCGTCAAAGGGCCGGATGCGGGCAAGTTCCTCGACATGATGTATACCAACATGATGTCGACGCTGAAGCCGGGCAAATGCCGCTATGGTCTGATGTGTTCGGAGAACGGTTTCCTGATCGACGACGGCGTGGTTGCCCGGATCGACGAGGACACCTGGCTTTGCCACACCACCACCGGCGGTGCCGAGCGGATCCATGGCCATATGGAAGAATGGCTGCAGACCGAATGGTGGGACTGGAAAGTCTATGTTGCCAATGTCACCGAACAGCTAGCGCAGGTCGCCGTCGTTGGCCCCAACGCCCGCAAGGTGCTGGAAAAGCTGAATGAAAAAGCGGGCGGCGGTATGGATGTCTCCAAGGAGGCGCTGCCCTTCATGGAATGGCGTGATGGGGAAATCGGCGGCTTCAAGGCGCGGGCCTACCGCATCTCCTTCTCGGGCGAACTGTCCTACGAGATCGCGGTTGCGGCCTCCGAAGGTCAGGCGTTCTGGACTGCGTTGATGGAGGCGGGCAAGGAATTCGGGGTGATGCCTTATGGCACCGAATGTCTGCACATCCTGCGGGCCGAAAAGGGCTTTATCATGATCGGCGACGAGACTGACGGGACCGTTATCCCGCAGGATCTGGGGCTCAACTGGGCGCTGTCGAAGAAGAAAGAGGATTTCCTCGGCAAACGCGCGCATTCCCGCAGCCATATGGCCGATCCCGACCGCTGGCAGCTGGTGGGGCTGGAAACCGTAGACGGCTCGGTTCTGCCGGATGGCGCCTATGCGGTCGGCAATGGTGTCAACGCCAATGGCCAGAAAAACACCATCGGGCGCGTCACCTCGACCTATTATTCGGCCAATCTGGGCCGTGGCATTGCCATGGGTCTGGTCAAGCATGGTCCCAAGCGGATGGGCGAGGTGATCGAGTTCCCCGGCACCGACGGGACAATCTACAAGGCCAAGATCGTCGATCAGGTCTTTTACGACAAGGAAGGGGAGAAGCAGAATGTCTGATCCTGTCAGCGCAATGAATGGGGCGAAATTCTCCGGTCTGGCACAGGTCGAGGACAGCGGGTTGCAGGGGATGATCACCCTGCGTGGCGATCTGGCCTCTGCCACCCTGAAGGCGGCGGTAAAGGCCGCCACCGGGGCGGATGTGCCGACCAGCGGACAGATCTCCCTGACCGAGCAGGGCGGTGTGGCCTGGATGTCGCCGGATGAGCTGCTGCTGCTGGTGCCTTACGGCGAGGTTGACGCCAAGGTGGCGGATCTGGCAGAGGCGCTGAAAGGCGAACATGCGCTGGCCGTCAATGTCTCCGACGCGCGTGGTCTGTTCCGCCTGTCCGGTGACAGCGCCCGCGAAGTTCTGGCGAAAATCTGCCCGGTCGATATGTCGGCTGAGGCCTTCAAACCGGGCCAGTTTCGCCGCACGCGCATGGCGCAGGTGGCGGCGGCCTTCTGGCTGGACAATAACGGTGCATTTCACATCGTTTGCTTCCGTTCAGTGGGCGGATATGTCTACAACTTGTTATGCACCGCCGCGCATCCACAATCTAAGGTAGGTGCGTTAACTGGTTAAGGCAATTTAGCCTTGTGGTGCGTTTTACGTGCAGGTAAAGTGCTTCTGGATTTCCGGGGGCACTTTTTACTTGGCTTTGTTGGTTCTTCACCATTTGTGATTCATGATCACCGCCAATTAGGGAGTTATCTGTCTGCTGCATAGCCGGGCTGTGCTGTATTAACTGGTGGGAGGTTAATATGTTCAAGGTCGCTGACCTGCTGCTGCCAATTGCAAGGACGCTGGGCTTTGCTGCCTGCGTGGCACTTGGCACCGGTCTGGCGACCCCGGCGGCGGCGCTGGAAGGGATTTATACCTGCAAGGTGAAATCGCTGTCTGGCCGAGGGTGGATCCCGCCGCTGATCAGCCTGCGTTTCCACGATGAATGGTCGGCGGAAGTGGTGCATTCCGGCAATGTGAGTGCGCTGTCCGGCCGCCCGCTGAAGGCCGGGTTTTTCCGCATCAGCGATATCTCCTACCGGGTCAGCTGGACGGTTACCAGCGCCTCGGTCGGCAATGGCGCGAGCGCGGTGGAAACCCATTATCGCGCGGTGTTTAACACCCAGAACAAGAAACTGTCGGTAAAGGTGATCTCCGGTGGCGTCGGGGAGAAATCGCCACGCGGCATCGGCCAATGCGCCCAGGTCACAAGTTAGCTGATGATGTCGCGGCTGCATCGTAGCGGCAATTCCGTAGAAAAGACTTCACAACCTGCGCGCGATTGACGATATAGCGGCTGTATCCATTTCCTGAGAGCGCGAGCATTCCCGATGAAATCTTTGATCAGAGCCGCAGTGGCGGCCTGCACCCTATTTGCCGCAGCGCCCGTTGTCGCGGCACCGGTGACCTATGATTGCCAGATCACCTCCTATGAGAAATACGGATGGCTGTCGCCGCGTGTTCTGGTTTTTGTCGATCATGACCAGTAAGTCACGGGCGTGATGGATGGCGTTATTGCCAGCGTACAGAAAACCCCGATGATCGTGCCTTACGATCTGCGTTCAAAAAACCGGCTCAAGCTGAAGTGGACCGTCAATAATATTGATGCGCGTTCGGGGTCTGCCAAGGCAAGCTATTCGGCCACGATGGATGAGCCGCGTATGAAGCTGTCGATTACAGCGCGCGTGCATGGCTATGATAACCGTCCGTCCGGCAGCGGGCCGTGCACCCGCAGCAACGTCAAGCTGAGCAGGTAAGCACTCGGTGCAGGATCCGTTGCCGATCGTCTAACGGCCTGCGGCGGCTGCCTCTTTTCCTGCTGACCGGGTTATTTTTTAGCTGTTTCCCCGGCTTGGCCTTGACCAATGGGGGCACCAGCCGCATGTATCTGCCTAGGAACGAAACAGACAATACAGGGGGCCCAGATGGCTTTTGAACTTCCCGATCTTCCTTATGCCCATGACGCGCTGGCATCCAAAGGCATGTCCGCAGAAACGCTGGAATACCACCACGACCTGCACCACAAGGCCTATGTGGACAACGGCAACAAGCTGATTGCCGGCACCGAGTGGGACGGCAAGTCCATGGAAGAGATCATCAAGGGCACCTATGACGCAAATGCCGTCGCCCAGAGCGGTATCTTCAACAACATCTCCCAGCTGTGGAACCACAACCAGTTCTGGGAAATGATGGGTCCGGGCGACAGCAAGATGCCGGGCGAGCTGGAAAAGGCTCTGGTCGACAGCTTTGGCTCCGTTGACAAGTTCAAGGAAGAGTTCTCTGCCGCAGGCGCGGGTCAGTTCGGCTCCGGCTGGGCCTGGCTGGTCAAGGACACCGACGGCGACCTGAAGGTGACCAAGACCGAAAACGGCGTGAACCCGGTCTGCTTTGGTCAGACAGCACTGCTGGGCTGTGACGTGTGGGAGCATTCCTACTATATCGATTTCCGCAACAAGCGTCCGGCCTATCTGACCAACTTCCTCGACAATCTGGTCAACTGGGAAAACGTCGCTTCGCGCATGTGATCTTTTGGGATCAGTGATTGATCTTGGGCCTCGTCCGGTATCGGACGGGGCCTTTCTTTATTGCGCGGGGGCGGGCCGAGGGGGGAACAAAACGCCTCTTTGGCGGTTGTGTTGGTGAACCCCGATAAAAATGGAGGACCGACATGGCAGACCGCGTGAGATCAAAGGATGGCCGTCAGGAAACCAAGGAAATCCTGGGCGCCGAGGGCAGCGTTTCGCATGGCGGGCGCACCGGTGGCCGACTGGCCCGGGAGGTGGCGACCGAGGACGAGGAAAAACGTGCCAAGGAACGCCCTGCCGGTGCGACACGGGTGACCAAATCGAACGAGCAGGAGGACCAATAATGGCTCAGCTAGACCACGGCACATATGTTCTGGTGACCGACAGCGAAAAGGCATTGCTGCTGCAAAACACCACCGATGCGCAGAACCCGCATCTGGAGGTGCGCCGCAAGGAAGAGCAGGACAATCCCTCCGATATCGAACAATCGGCCAACCGTCCCGGCCGGATGCACGACGGCGGTGTTGGCCACCGTTCGGCGCTGGATGATACCGACTGGCACGAGCTGGCCAAGGAGCGCTTTGCCGACGATATCGCAGAGTTGCTCTATGAGCGGGCGCACAAGGGCAAACTGGGCAAGATCGTTCTGGTCGCCTCGCCGCAGGTGCTCGGCAATCTGCGCGACAAGCTGCACAAGGAGGTGCAGGATCTGGTGCTGGCGGAGATCCCGAAGACGCTGACCAACCACCCGATCGACGAGATCGAGAAGATTGTTCAGCAGGAGCTGGCCGCCTGATCTCGGCGGTGTGCGCGAAACGCATTTATCTGGCAAATTTACAGACCAACGCGGTGCAGGAATGCGCCGCGTTATTTGTTGTCGAGATCAGCCGCGCAGCGCGGTCAGCGCATCCTCGACGCTGGTGACCCAGGTGAGCGCCGCCGTTGTCTCGGCCCCGGCGAACCCTTCGGCCACCACATGCTCCACCAGGGCCTTCAGCGGATCCCAGTAGCCGTCGATGTTGAGGACCAGGATCGGTTTCCGGTGCAGGTCGAGCTGACGCCAGGTCAGCGCCTCGAACAGCTCGTCAAGCGAGCCGGCACCGCCCGGCAGCACCACCACGGCATCGGCGTTGTAGAGCATCACCTTTTTGCGTTCGTGCATGGTTTCGGTGACCACATAGGTGTTGAGGTCGGTCTTGGCGACCTCGCGGCGGACCAGATGTTCGGGAATGACGCCAAAGGTGCGCCCGCCCGCCGCCTGTGCCGCCCGCGCCACCCGGCCCATCAGCCCGACGTCCCCGGCGCCATAGACCAGCCGCTGGCCCTGTTGGGCAAGGCCGGTTCCGAGCGCCTCGGCGGCCTCGGCATAGGCCGGACGGATCCCATCGCGCGATCCACAATACACACAGACGGAGTGAATACGCATGGCAGTCACCTTTTTTGTTGTGTTCGGCGGGGAAATAAGTCGTCCTTTGGTCCCTGATAGCGGCATTGTATGGCTGGCTCAAGCAAGCGGGGGGGACATCCCGCAGGATCGGACCCGAGGACGACCGGTGGAGGTCTTTTCGGGGTCGGAAGGGAAGGAATGGAATGACGGATGTAACGGGCAAAGGTGGCATATCCGCCATCGCCATCGGGGGCGCTGCTGCGGTGGTCGCGGTGCTGGGCGGGGTGGTTTTCCTGCAATGGGGCGGTGGTGAGCGCGGCGCGGGCGGCGATGGCTCCGCCGCCAATGGCGACAAGGTGGTGATCACGCCGAGCGTCTCCGCCTCAGATCGCAAGCTGGCTTCGCCCGAGGTGGGCAGCGATGCGCCCGAAGAGACGGTGACAGAAACCGAGGTGACAGTGGCTGCGACGGATGCGACGGCACCGGCCGAGGTCGATCAGCCTGCGGGCGGTGAAGCGCCTGTCGAAGCGGCGCCGCGCGCGGATGCGGAGCAGGCGGCCGAGGTGGTTGTGGCAGGGGCAGCAGAGACCAGCGCCGTCGAGGCCGCGCCATCGGCAGATGAGACGTCTGCTGAAACACCCGCCGTGACGCTGACAGCCCCGCAGATGGATCTTGCACGATTTGAGACCGATGGCAGCGGAATGGTTGCCGGGCGGGCAACGCCGGGATCGGTGATCTCGCTGATGCTGGACGGTGCGGTGCTGGAGACACTGACGGTGCCGTCGGATGGCAGCTTTGTGCTGTTCACCTCGGTTGCGCCCTCGGATCAGCCGCAGGTGATTTCGCTGACAGCCACCTTGGGGGAGGCGGTTGCGGCCTCTGATGCAGAGTTCATTCTGGCACCTGTCGTGCCCGTCGCGCCGGTGCAGGTGGCACAGGCCGACGCGGTTGAGGCCCCGGTCGCCGAGGCGCCGGTGGCAGCGGATGTCGCAGCCGATGCGGCCGCCGAGGAAACCGCGACCGTGGCCGCTCAGAGCGAGGCTGCGCAGGCTGAGGCCGTGCAGAGTGAGGCAGTGGCAAGTGAGGCGGTGGCAAGTGAGGCGGTGCAGGCTGAGGTCACGACCGCTGCAACGGAAACAGCTGAAGCCTCTCCTGTTGTGAGCGCTGCACCTGCCGCACCGGTGGCGGCAGAGCTGGCCGCAGAACCGGATGCAGATCCCGCAGATGTTGCGCAGGCTGCGGTAGACAGCCCGGCTGAGGATCGTGCGGTGGCACCTGCCGAGGTGGCGGAAACCACAGTCGAGATGGCTGAGGCCGCTGCGGCGGATGTGGCGCAGACCACAGGCCAGGACGCGCCAGCCGCCGCCGCACCGGAACAGGTGGCGGTGCTGCGGTCCGATGCCAGCGGCGTGACGCTTGTCCAGCCCCCCACGCCGCGACTGGCAGAGGCGCCCGATACCGTGGCGCTGGAGACCATTTCCTATGATGATGCGGGCTCTGTAGTGCTGAGCGGGCGGGTGCGCGCGGATGCGGTGGTGCGCGCCTATCTCGACAATGCGGCGATTGCCGATCTGCCCGTGGATGAGGAAGGCCGCTGGTCCGGTATTCTGCCCAATGTGGCGCCGGGGATCTACGCGCTGCGACTGGATGCGCTGGATACCGAGGGCAAGGTGCTGAGCCGGCTTGAAACCCCGTTCAAACGGGAAGCGCCGGAGGTGCTGCAACCGCCTGTCGAAACCGCAGCTGCACCCGATGCGGCCCCAACCGGCACGCAGCCTCAGGTGCGCCTGGTCACGGTGCAGGAGGGCGATACGCTCTGGGCGATTTCGCGCGAACGTTACGGCGACGGGCTGCTGTATGTGCGGGTGTTTGATGCCAACCGCGCGGCGATCCGCAACCCGGATCTGATCTACCCCGGTCAGGTATTCTCGGTGCCGGTGCAATAAGACGACTGTCGCCGCGCGGGGGGCCTGCGCAAAGGCCGGGATAATAGTCGGGCCAAAAGTCGGGATACGGCGCAGGGCCATGCTGGCCAAATGGTCGGCACGGCCCTATGTCAGAGGTCTTGCAACAAGGACATGTGATGACGGACAGCGATATGACCACCGCGCAGGAGGAGCGCCGTTCCGGCCTGCGCACCCTGCGCCGCGTTTTTCCCTACCTGTGGCCAAAGGATCAGGCCTGGGTCAAATACCGCGTGGTGGTGGCGCTGGCGGTGCTGATCCTGGCCAAGCTGGTCGCGGTCTATACGCCGATGCTCTACAAGGGTGCGGTCGATAGCCTCGCGGGAGAAGGCGTGCCGCCTCTGGCGTTGGGGGCTGTTGGTCTGACGGTGGCCTATGGCGTGGCGCGGGTTCTGACCACCGGGTTTCAGCAGCTGCGTGATGCGGTGTTTGCGCCTGTCGGTCAACGGGCACTGAGGCGTCTGGCGCTGGAGACCTTTCGCCATATTCACCGCCTGTCGATGCGCTATCACATCACCCGCAAAACCGGCGGGCTGAGCCGGATTATCGAACGCGGCGTCAAAGGCGTGGAGTTCCTGCTGCGCTTTCTTCTGTTTTCCATCGGGCCTCTGGTGCTGGAGCTGGTGCTGGTTGCCGTCATCCTCGCGGTGCTGTTTGACATCTGGTATCTGGTCGTGGTGGCGGTCACTGTCGGGCTTTATGTCTGGTTCACCTTTGCGGTGACGGAATGGCGGGTGAAGCTGCGCCGCGAGATGAACAAGCAGGACACCGATGCCAACCAGAAGGCGATCGACAGCCTGCTGAACTATGAGACGGTCAAATATTTCGGCGCCGAGGATCGCGAGACCGAGCGCTACGATGTGGCGATGCGGGCCTATGCCAAGGCCGCGCTGAAGACTGCCTATTCGCTGGCATTCCTGAACTTTGGCCAGAGCCTGGTGATCACCGGCGGTCTGGTGGTGGTGATGGTGATGGCCGCGATCGGCGTGCAGCAGGGTAATCTGACGGTGGGCGATTTTGTCATGGTCAACGCCTATATGATCCAGATCACCGTGCCGCTGAACTTTCTCGGGACCGTCTACCGTGAGATCCGTCAGAGCCTTGTGGATATGGGCGAGATGTTCGATCTGATCGAACAGGACCCGGATGTGAAGGATCGGGGTGATGCCAAGGTGTTGCAGGTCAACGGCGGTGCGATCACGCTGGAGAATGTGGAGTTTGGCTACGACAGCGACCGGCAGATCCTGAAGGGCGTGAGTATTGAGGTGGCGGCGGGGCAGACCGTGGCCATCGTTGGGTCTACCGGGTCGGGCAAATCCACTATCGGGCGGCTGTTGTTCCGGTTCTATGATGTCACCCGCGGGGCTTTGCGCATTGACGGGCAGGATGTGCGGGATGTCACGCAAAAGAGCCTTCATGCCGCGATTGGCGTGGTGCCGCAGGATACCGTGCTGTTCAACGATACGATCCGCTACAATATCGCCTATGGCCGGGCCGGAGCCACGCAGGAAGAGGTGGAACAGGCCGCGCGGGATGCGCAGATCCACGACTTCATCATGCGGCTGCCTGAGGGGTATGAGACGCAGGTCGGCGAGCGGGGCCTGAAGCTGTCGGGCGGTGAGAAGCAGCGGGTGGGCATTGCCCGTACCCTGCTGAAGAACCCGCCAATCCTGCTGCTGGACGAGGCGACATCGGCGCTGGACAGCGACACAGAACAAGAGATCAAGGAGGCGCTGTCGCGCGCCGGGCAGGGGCGGACGGTGATCACCATTGCCCACCGTCTGAGCACGGTTGCAGAGGCCGACCAGATCATTGTGCTGGAACAGGGCGAGATCGCCGAGCGCGGCACCCATGACGAACTGCTGGCCAGCGAAGGCCGCTACGCGCATCTGTGGCAGCGCCAGCAATCGGATCAGGACGCCGCCTGATCACCCTGCGGGGGATAAGGGGGGTCTGCGGCGCGGCTAGCCGCTGACGTAGACCCCGTCCTTTGGTTTGTAGAAAATCTTTTGATTGTGCAGCCGTCCGAGCAGATCGTGGATCTGACGCAGGCTGTCGGCGCGGTTGTGACCGGCGATGCCCTGCACGGTCTGACTGCTGTCAGCCAGTGCGTCCCGCGTGCGTTGCAGTGCGGTTTCGATCAGATCGACGTCGGCAATGGTGAGTTCGAACATATCGTTGAAATCGGGCATCTGATGGGTCCTCTCTGCTGGCGGGGCTGGCTGGAACCGCGCGGCTGTCTTCTGGCGCCCGGCTGGTGCTGCGGTCGGCGGAATGTCTTCAGGCTGGCCCAGCTGGCCGCTCATTACCACCAAAATATGCAGATGCGGCGGATTGGTCGCTGGCCGCCGATGGCTGCGCTTTGGTCCCAACAAACGCACAACGCCCCGCGGAGGCGGGGCGTTGGCTGGTTATTCGGCGGCGCGCAGCGGTGTTGAGGGCGGTTTGCCCTTCTCTTCCTCCCAGCCCTCGTCCGGCCTGGTCTGTGCGGCTTCGGGCGCCGACATCGCCGGGTCTCGTTCATTGTCCAGCCTGCCTTCACGCTCCCACAGGATCTCGGTGGTGGGCAGGGTGCGGGCCTTGGTCGCGAGGCGCATGTCGCGCGCGATCTGGCTGGACCGCCCGCCGGTAAGCCGTGCAAGCAGGCGGCCAAGGGCGGCGACATAGATCCACAGCCACACCCGGATCGCCAGCAGCGAGGGTGTCACCAGCAGCGTCAGCACGGTGGCAATCCCCAGACCAAAGACCACGGCGGTCGCCAGCTGCTTCCACCACAGCGAGGTCGGGCTGTCGATGGAATAGCCGCCATTGATGAAATCGAGGCTGAGCCCGAACATCATCGGTGCCAGACCGGCCATCGTGGTGATGGTGGTCAGCAGAACCGGACGGATCCGCGCCTCGGCGGTGCGGATGATCGCCTCGATCCGGGGCATCTTCTGGGCGTATTCCTGATAGGTGTCGATCAGAACGATATTGTTGTTCACCACGATGCCTGCCAGCGCCACGATGCCGGTGCCGGTCATGATGATCGAGAACGGCTGCTGCATGACCATCATGCCAATCAGCACGCCGGTGGTGGACAGCACCACCGCCAGAAGAACCAGGATGGAATTGTAAAAGCTGTTGAACTGCGCCAGGAGGATCACGAACATCAGCCCCAGCGCCCCGGCAAAGGCCTTCATCAGGAAGGCGCCGGATTCGGCCTGTTCTTCCTGATCGCCGGTCCATTCCCAGGTGATATCGGCGGGCAGCGGATCGCTCTCCAGCCACTCGGTCAGCTTGGCGATGCGCTCGTTGGCGTTGAGCGCCACAACACGGGCGCCATCCTCCAGCGCCGATTGCAGGGCCTCTTGTGTGGCCGCGCCTTCAAGACTGCGCAGCCTGAACGCTGTGCCATCCGGGCCGGTCAACTCGCCGGTTGCGGTTCCTTCGGGGAGAGATTTGACATAGGCCAGCGTCTGCTCCTTGCCGTCCTCGGTCTCGGTGGTGATGACCTTTGACAGGCCCGGTTCGATATCCGCCTTCACGTCGTAATAGCGCTGCTGTTCGACGCGGCTGATTTTTTCCAGTTTGGGAACAGGATGGCGGGTGATGAAGTTCGACAGCGGCACCAGCCCATCCTCGGTGCGCAGTTTCAGCGCATCAAGGGTGGAGAGGACGCGGTCTTCTTCGGGCAGGCGAACGCGGATTTCGATTTCCTCGTCCGAACTGTCGACGCGCATGGTGTCCAGAAGGATGCCGCGCGTGACCAGCTGCACCATGGCGCCAACGGTCGCCACATCGGCGCCGTACCGCCCGGCCTTTTCGACATCGACGTCGATCTGCCAGTCGATACCGGGAAGCGGCAGGCTGTCCTCGATCAGGTCAAGACCGGGGGTTGCCTCGAACTGGGCGCGGGCCTGTTCGGTGGCGGCTGTCAGCGTGTCCCAGCTGTCGCCTTTCAGACGCAGGTGCACAGGTTTGCCGGAGGCGGGCCCCTGCGCCAGCGCGCGGATTTCCGCTTCAAAGCCCGGCAGCTTGGCCAGTTCGGCGTTGATCTCCTCGATCACCGTATCGCCGTCGAACTCGGTTGCCGTCACCTCGCGGGTGAACCAGCCGTTGAACCAGCTTTCGGTCTGGGTCGGCCGGTCCTCCCATGGGATGATCTCGAACTGGACCTGACCGATGGTATCGGGCGGGGTCTGGGCGCCTGAGGCATCGGTGTTCAGCCCGCCTTCACCGGCAAAGGAGAAGACATTCACGACCGCCGGATGCGACAGGATTACCTGTTCGGTCTGGCGCACCATCTCATCCTCTTCAGTCAGCGAGGTATTGCCACGGGCGCGCACATAGGCGGTGGCCTGCTCCGGCTCGGATTCGACGAAGAATTCAACGCCGTAGTTGTTCTGACCGAACATGGTGAAGACGGTCATGATGGCAAAGGCGATCGCCCCGATGGTGACGATGGGCATGACCGGATTGCCGACGATGAATTTGATGAAATGGCCAAAGGGCGTGTGTTTGTAGCCGGCATCGACGGATTTCTCGGTCCGGTGCAGACTGGCCGCGCCCAGCGTGACCGAGGCCCCGAAGGCCGCCAGCACAAAGACCAGCGCACCAAAGATCAGCGCGGCGGTATCGGGCACCTGAGCGGGCAGCAGATAGCCCCCGTTGAGCATCTGCATCGCCCCTGCAAACATACCCCAGAGCATCACCGGCACCAGAGCGGCCCGCAGCCACCAGGGTGCAACCGCCCGTAGCCCGTCGGAGAGGTTTTCAAACAGGCGGCTCATGCGGCCGGTGACACCGCCCATGACGGGCAGATAGATCAGCGCCACCACCAGCGATGCCGAGAGCACGAAGATCAGCGTGACCGGCAGCATTCCCATGAATTCACCGGGGACACCGGGCCAGAACAGCATCGGCAGAAAGGCACAGAGCGTGGTCGCGGTTGAGGAAACCACCGGCCAGAACATCCGCTGCGCCGCCTCGACATAGGCGTGCATCGGGCCGGTGCCCTCCTTGATCCGCTTGTCGGCGTATTCGACCACCACGATGGCGCCATCCACCAGCATACCCACCGCAAGGATCAGGCCGAACATCACGATATTGGAGATGCTCACGCCCATCACCGCAAGGAAGGCAAAACACAAAAGGAAGGAGGTCGGGATTGCAAAACCGACCAGCAGGGCGGCACGGCTGCCAAGCGCCGACAGCACCACGATCATCACCAGAGCAACAGCGGTCAGGACCGAACCTTCCAGCTGGCTCACCATGGAGCCGACGACGCGGCTCTGGTCGTTGGAGGTGCCGACGGAGACGGCGGCCTTCAGCTCGGGCGGCCATTTGGTCTTGGCCTCGGCCAAGGTTACCTTGACCAGATCCACCGTGTCGATCAGGTTGTAGCCCTTGCGCTTGACCACCTGCAACGCCACCGTGTCCTCGCCGTTGAACCGCGCGGTGCCGCGACGATCCTCGAAGGTGAAATTGATCGTGGCCAGCTCACCCAGGGTGACCACGCGGTCGCCATTGGTCTTCACTGGCAGCTCGTAGATGTCGCGCACATCATCAAAGGATGACGGGATCTTCACGGAGAAGGTGCCCTGATTGGTTTCCACCTCACCGGCGGCGATCAGCTGGTTGTTGTTCTGCACAACGGTGATCAGTTCAAGCGCGGTGACGTTATAGGCCTCCAGCCGCAGCGGGTCGATCAGTACTTCGACCATCTCGTCGCGATTGCCGGCGATCCCGGCTTCGAGCACCGGTTCCAGCGCCTCAAGATCGTCCTGCAAGTCCTTGGCGATACGGGCCATCGTGCGTTCGGGCACGGCACCGGTCAGGTTGACGATGACGATGGGGAATTCTGAGAAGTTGATTTCGTTGATGGTGTATTTTTCAGCCCCCTCGGGGAAATCGGCCTCGGCGGCATCCATCGCGTCACGGACATCTGCCATGATCGCGGTCTTGTCCCAGCCAAAGTCGAACTCAAGCGCCACACCGGCGTAGCCTTCGGCGGCGGTTGAGGACATCTTGTCCAGCCCGTCGAGATCGGCCAGCTCGGTCTCCATCACCTTGACCAGCAGGGTCTCGGCATCCTCGGCGGAGATGCCGGGGAAGGGGACAGAGATGAACAGCGCCGGGATTTCGATATCCGGCTCGCCCTCTTTGGGCAGGCTGGCATAGGCAAAGCCGCCGACCAGCAGCGAAATGGCGATGAACGCCAGGATCATACGGGCCCGTTCTGCGGCCCAGCTGACGATACCGGTCATTGGGTAACCTCTTTATAGGTGGGCTCAACAGCGACGCCCGCAACAACAAAATCCTGCCCGACAACAATCACATCCGCCTGTTCAGGCAGGCCGCCAACCCAGACACCGCTGGCCTCATCCCGCAGGAGGCTGACGGGGTAAAATCCGACCGTCCGATCCTCTTTGACCACGCGCACGCCCAGCTGGCCGTCATTGTTCAGCGTCAGCGAGGATTGTGGCAGGTAATGCGCCTTGGAACCTTCGGCGGAGATCACGATATCGGCAGTCTGGCCGTCGCGGATCGCCAGATCCGGGTTCGGCACGGTGATTTCCACCTCAAATGTGCGGGTGGTGGGATCAGCTGAGCGGCTGATAAAGGTCACCTTGCCCGCAGCCAGACGCCCGTTTGCCAGTTCGGCGCGGGCCATGGCGCCAATGGTGACGCGGTTGACTTCGGCTTCTGGCACGTAACCGACCAGTTTGATGGTTTCGAGCTGGATCACCGTTGCACAAAGACTGCCGGGCTGCATCAGGCTGCCTAGTTCGGCGGTGTCGCTTTCCAGCAGCCCGTCAAATGGCGCGAGGATATCCAGACGCGACAGTTCCTTTTCAGATGCGGCAACCTGTGCCGAGGCGGCTTCGATGCCCGCGCTGGTGGTTTCCAGCCCGGTTTCCGCCGTTGCCACGCCCGCCACCGCAGAGCGCTCGGCAGCCTGCGCCGAAGCCAGCCGGGTTTCAGAGGCAAAGCCACCTTCGGAGAGTTTCGCCGCAGCGGTCAGATTGATCTGCGCCTCGCGCAGCCGCGCGCGGGCCTCTTCCAGCCGGGCCTTGGCCTCGGGGACGCGGATTTTCGCTTCGCTCAGCCGGGCCTTCGCCTCCAGCAGGGCTGAGGGGCGGGTGCCGGGATCCAGCTTGCACAGCAGATCGCCAGCCTTCACCTGCGCACCCTTGCGCAGCGGTTCGGACAGGACGGTGGATGTGGTTTCAGACCGGACCTCAACCTCGCGGATGGCCTGGGTCTGACCACGCAGCACGACAGCGCTGTCGATACCACGGGCGCTACTGCGGATGGCGACAACCCCGACCGGCGATTTGCCGGTCTCCTTGGTATATGCCGCCGCCGCTGCAACGGCTCCGGTTGGGTCAGCGGCGTCAGCGGCTGGGGCCGCAGCGTCCGCATCAGATGGGGCAGCCACCGCGTCCACGTCGCTCTGCTCCCCCCGGGCGAAGGCAAGAAGCGCATCCCGCTCGATCACGGCATAATACAAGCCTGCTGTTACAACAGCAGCAGTTATCAGGGGAATTACACGCATCTTGGGCCTTCCTAAATTCATAGTCATCCCATCCGGGACATATAGAACCACTCAACAACCATACCATTAATTCGGCATGTTCAGGCGAACTCGCGCTAAGTGATATGGGCGATATAGGCATTGTCCATACTAAACTCTGTAGTTCAGTTCACATTTTTTGCCTTTTTGGAGCGGTTTGTGCGGGATCGGGCACAACAGGGCCACTTGGCTTGGCACCGGTTGCACTGTAAGAGAAGCAGAACACAGGAAACTTTCCGGCAAGCGCGGGGGCGGTTGCCGGATCTGCCAGGGACATTTTCATGAGCGACACCGACAGCTTTATCGATGAGGTGACAGAAGAGGTCCGTCGCGATCGCCTGTTCAAGATACTCAAACGTTATGGCTGGATTGGCGGCGTGGCCGTGGTGCTGATCGTGGGCGGGGCGGCGCTGCGCGAATACAACCGCGCCCAGACCGAGGCCGCCGCGCAGGCGCTGGGTGACCAGATGATCGCCGCGCTGGACAGCGACGACAGCGCGGCCCGTGCCAATGCGCTGGATGCCATCACCGCTGAAACCGCCGGGGGCGATACGGTGCTGAAGCTGTTGCAGGCCGGTGCTCTGGCCGACGCAGGCGAGCGCGCGGCCGCTGTTGAGCGGCTGAATGCGGTGGCCAGCAATGGCGAGATGCCAGTGATCTATCGCCATATCGCGACCTTCAAGGCGCTTGGCCTGCAGCAGGACAGCCTGCCCATCGCCGACCGCCGGATCCAGTTCGAGGCGCTGGCCCAGCCCGGTGCGCCGCTGGCGCTGCTGGCGCAGGAACAGCTGGCCCTGATCGACATCGAAGACGGCAATGCCGAGGCCGCCATCACCCGTCTGCGCGAGATTATTGCGTCGGCGGCGGTCACCTCGGACTTGAAAGACCGTGCCTCGCAAGTGATTGTGGCGCTTGGGGGAGCGCTGGAGCCGGCCGCGGCACCAGAAGGCTGAGGACAATATCTGCGCTGACGGGCGCAGCGAGAAACGTGCAGTATAAGTGCAGTAACGGGGCAGGGTAATGACGGCAGTAACAAGCTTTTGGGGAGCAAGGGGCATTCTGACAGGAACCGCATTGGCGTTGGTCCTGTCCGCCTGCACCGAGCCTGAGGTCATCCTGCGCGGTGAACGTCTGGATCTGCGCGATGACAGCGTCGCCGTGGTGACCAATGAAACCCGCGCCATTGCCCTGCCTGCGGCACGCAGCAACACCAGCTGGCCACAGGGCCCCGGTGTCGAAGGGCTGCGGCCGGTCCACCCGGCGCTTGCCGCCGCTCCAAACGCGATCTGGTCTACCTCCATCGGCGCGGGCGACAGCCGTCGTCAGCGCATCACTGCCACGCCGGTTGTCGGCGATGGCCGCATCTACACGCTGGACAGCGGCGCCAGAGTTTCCGCCGTTGCCACAAACGGGGCCTTGCAGTGGCAGAGCGAGCTGCTGCCAGCCTCCGACAGCTCCGGTCAGGCCACCGGCGGCGGTTTGGCGTTTGACAATGGCGTGGTTTATGTCTCCTCCGGCTATGGTGTGCTGACCGCGCTGGACGCGGCGAGCGGCGCGACCCTCTGGCGGCAGGAGCTTGAGGCGACCGGCTCGGGGCAGCCCACCGTGCACGATGGGCTGATCTATCTTGTGGCCGGCGATGACACCGGCTGGGCGGTCCATGCCAAGGATGGCCGGATTGCCTGGCAGATCCAGGCCACCCCGAGCCCGTCAAATATCCTGGGCGCGCCTGCGCCTGCGGTGACCTCCGATCTGGCGATTTTTGCCTTTGGATCCGGCGATCTTACCGCGACCTTCCGCAAGGGCGGCCTGCGCCGCTGGAACGCCTCGGTTGCGGGCAAGCGGATCGGGCGGACGATTTCGCGGATCAGCGATGTGACCGGCTCGCCCGTGGTGTCCGGCAACCGCATGTATGTCGGCAACCAGTCCGGGCGTACTGCGGCCTTTGATCTGGCGGCTGGCGATCGTCTGTGGACCGCCCCCCATGGCGCGGTGGATCCGGTCTGGGCGGTTGCGGGCAGTGTTTTCCTGATCAGCGATCTGGGGCAGCTGCTGCGGCTGGACGCGGACAGCGGCGAGGCGATCTGGGCGGCCGATCTGCCCGGATACCTGAAGGACAAACCCCGCAAGCGGGGCGCCATCGTGGCGCATCACGGCCCGGTGGTGGCCGGGGGGCAGGTGGTTGTCGCCTCCAACGATGGGCTGCTGCGCTTTTTCAGCCCCGAAAGCGGAGCACTGCTGCGCACGGTTGCGGTGCCGGGCGGTGCCAGCACCGCGCCGGTGGTGGCTGGCGGCACGCTTTATGTCGTGTCGACCAAAGGACAATTGCACGCTTTCCGATAGCGCTTTGATGCGGTAGGAGAGGGTTAAACAGCGATGTGCTCTGGCAGGGCACGCGCAGATGCGCTATGGGGCGCGTCTGAATCGCAGAAAGTTGGTCTGATGTCTTTTACCCTCGCTATTGTGGGCCGCCCGAATGTGGGCAAATCCACACTGTTCAATCGTCTCGTCGGCAAGCGGCTGGCGCTGGTGGATGACCAGCCCGGCGTTACGCGCGATCTGCGCGAAGGGGAAGCGCGTCTTGGCGATCTGCGCTTTACCGTGGTGGATACCGCCGGTCTGGAAGATGCCACCGATAACTCGCTGGAAGGGCGGATGCGCCGCCTGACCGAGCGGGCGGTCGATATGGCCGATATCTGTCTGTTTATGGTCGATGCCCGCGTTGGTGTGACTCCGGTTGATCAGATGTTTGCCGAAATCCTGCGCAAGAAATCCGCGCATGTGATTCTGGCCGCCAACAAGGCCGAGGGCAATGCCGCCGACGCCGGTGTTCTGGACGCCTGGGGGCTGGGGCTGGGAGAGCCGATCCGCCTGTCCGGCGAACATGGTGAGGGTCTGAACGACCTTTATGCGCAGCTGATGCCGCTGGCGGATGAGTTTGAAAAACGCGCCAAGGACGACAGCCCGGAGATTGACGTCGTGCTGGATGAGGACGCCGAGGAGGATGACCTCTCGGTGCCGATGCCGACTCGCAACAAACCGTTGCAGGTGGCGGTTGTCGGGCGTCCGAATGCGGGTAAATCCACCCTGATCAACAAGATCCTCGGTGAGGATCGCCTGCTGACCGGGCCCGAGGCCGGGATCACCCGCGATGCGATCTCGCTACAGATCGACTGGCAGGATGTGCCGATGCGGATCTTTGACACCGCAGGTATGCGCAAGAAGGCCAAGGTGCAGGAAAAGCTTGAGAAACTTTCCGTGTCCGACGGTCTGCGGGCCGTGAAATTTGCCGAGGTAGTGGTGGTCCTGCTGGACGCGGCAATCCCGTTTGAGCAACAGGATCTGCGCATTGCCGATCTGGCCGAGCGTGAAGGCCGCGCGGTTGTGGTTGCGGTGAACAAATGGGACATCGAGGACGAAAAGCAGGAAAAACTGCGCAATCTGAAAGAGGCCTTTGACCGGCTGCTGCCGCAGCTGCGCGGCGCGCCGCTGATCACCGTGTCGGCCAAGACCGGCAAGGGTCTGGACCGGCTGCACGCCGCCATCATGCGTGCCTATGACGTCTGGAACCGCCGGGTGCCAACAGCGGCGCTGAACCGCTGGCTGACGGGGATGCTGGAACAGCACCCGCCGCCAGCCCCGCAGGGCAAACGGATCAAGCTGCGCTATATGACCCAGGCCAAGACCCGTCCGCCGGGCTTTGTGGTGATGTGTTCGCATCCCGACAAGATGCCCGAGAGCTATAATCGCTATCTGGTCAACGGGCTTCGGCAGGATTTCGACATGCCGGGCACGCCCATTCGTCTGACGCTGCGCTCGCAGTCGGACAAGAACCCCTACAAGGGCAAGAAAAAAGCGCCGCCGTCGAAGCTGCGCAAACATCTGGAAGGCCGCCGCAGCTGAGCGTTGCCGTGCTGACCGCAGGATGAGATTTCGGGCAGCCCCTTCGAGGGCTGCCTTTTTTCATGGGGCGCGCGGCTTCACGCCTGCGACCTTGGCCCCATTTGACCGCAAGCCATTGGCTTTGCTAGGCTTCACCATAGATTATTGAAAGCCGGGGTGGCTTCTCTGCGCAATCTGATGCCGGTCGGGCGGCCGGACCCTCAGATGCGGGGCGCCGCGTCGGGGTATTGCGGGGTATTCACAGTGGCGGTCTGAGCGTCGCCGGGCCACGGGCAATTTGCCTCAGGCCATCGTCATTTCAGCGTCACACTGCGTCTCTAAGGAACATTTCATGGATCTGAGAGCATATACGCGGACTTATTGCGAGAAGGATAACCGGCTGGCGGCGCTCAGCTATTTTGGGACGTTTGCGGTCTATTTCCTGTCGCTGTCACTCGCGATCCGCTACGCCGACATCTGGTATCTGATGGCGCCTGCCGGGGTGGTTTTTGCCTTTGCGGCGGTGCGGCTTTATGTACTGCAACATGACACCGGGCATCATTCGCTGTTCGAAACCCGATGGCAGAACGAAGTCGCAGGCCATGTGCTGTCGCCCTTCACCTTTGCGCCGTTTGAGGTGATGAAACAGAACCACAATGAGCATCACGCCTATGTTGGCAATCTGGAACACCGCGAGTCCGGTGAGATCCACACCATGACGCTGCGCGAATGGCAGGCGGCGGGCTGGGCGCAGCGGCTGGTCTATCGGCTGTATCGCAACCCGTTTGTGCTGGTGCCGCTGGGGGCGGCGTTCACCTATTTCATCCGCTATCGCTGGCCGAAGAACACGCTGCGCTTTGGCGTCCTGGGGGTGGTGCTGCACAATGTGGTGATCGTGCTGCTGCTCGCGCTGCTCTATGCCATCGCGGGGATGGCCGGGGTGCTGATCTGGCTGGGGTTTTCCTTTCTTGGTGGGATGATCGGGGTGTTTCTGGTCTATCTCCAGCATAATTTTGAGGACACCTATTGGGATCGTCGGCCGGACCTCAATCCGCAGGTGGCCGCCCTTCAGGGATCATCGTGCCTCGATTTTGGCTGGTTTTTTGACTTTGCAGTCGCCAATATCACGCTTCATGACATTCATCATTTCAACGCCCGCATTCCCAGCTACCGGCTGCGTCGGTGCCACCACAAT
Organism: Phaeobacter sp. JH20_26; assembly: GCF_048056275.1. NCBI lineage: Bacteria > Pseudomonadati > Pseudomonadota > Alphaproteobacteria > Rhodobacterales > Roseobacteraceae > Phaeobacter > Phaeobacter sp. JH20_26. The sequence continues at coordinate 29,112 of NZ_JAYMWL010000013.1, forward strand.
CTGCCGCCGGAGATTGCTCCGCGCAGGATCAAATTTGGCGAGGCGGTCCGCGCCATGGGGCTGAAACTCTGGGATGAGGAGCAGCAGCGGCTGGTGCCATTCCCGCAGCAGGCGGCAGGATCGGTCGCCGTGGCGGGTGGGATGCAGGCGACCAACAGGCAGGAGACCTCATGACATCCATTGCAACACTTCCCGGTGTCGGTCCTGCCTTGGCGCAGGTTCTGGCACAAAACGGCTGCGCCACGGTTGAGGCGGTTGCCGGAAAAACGCCGGAGGAGCTGAGCCGGATCCCGCGTATCGGCCGGCTGCGCGCGCAGAAGCTTGTGGCCGAGGCGCGCAAGGCGCAGCAGGTCGCGAAGGGGGCCGGGACCGGACCGGATCACCGTGCCAATGGCGCCACGCCCGCGACAGCGGCGCGCAATGGCGCGGATACCCAGACGGGCGATGCCGCGCAGCTCAGCTCGGCGCTTGCTGCGGCCGAGGCCGCCCGCCGCGCTGCGGAGGCCAAGGCGGAGAGGGCCGTCACCAAGGCCAAGAAGGCCGCCAAACAGGCCGCAGCCCTGGCCGAGGAATTCGCCGCCGCAAAGGTGAAGGCCAAAGCCAAGGCAAAGCGGGTGAAGGCCAAGGCAAAACGCGCCATCGAGAAGGAAAAGGCCAAGGCCAAGGCGATCCTTGAGGCCAAGAACAATCCAAAGAAAGACGGCAGTAGAAAAGACGGCGCCAAGAAAGACGCCAAGAAGGAACCTGCCAAAAAAGCCTCCGCCCGGAAAGAGACCGGCAAGAAGGAGGCAGGCCGCAAGAAGGCCAGTGCGAAGAAACAGGACGATTCTACCGCTGCCGCTAAGGGCAGGAAGAAATAGGCCTCATCGGAGGCGCGTCTCGCGAGAAAAGGAAAACCGGCGCTGGGGTGCGCCGGTTTTTATATTTTATTAACAGGTTGCAGTGCGCTGTTAAACCAGATCACCTGCCGCCGTTAGGGTCAGGCGACCGCCCAGGTAGGGGGCAAGCACCTCGGGCAGTTTGACGGAGCCGTCTTCCTGCTGGCCGTTCTCCAGCACCGCAATCAGGCAGCGCCCGACCGCCAGACCGGAGCCATTGAGCGTGTGCAGATATTCCGGCTTGCCACCGTCCGCAGGTTTGAACCGGGCGTTCATGCGGCGGGCCTGAAAATCACCGGTGGTGGAGACCGAGGAAATCTCTCGGTAGGTGTTCTGCCCCGGCACCCAGGCCTCGATGTCAAAGGTACGGCGCGCGCCAAAGCCCATGTCGCCGGTGCACAGCACGACGGTGCGGTAGGGGATGCCCAGTTTCTCAAGGATCCCTTCGGCGCAGCGCAGCATACGCTTCTGCTCATCATCGGACTGGCTGGGGTGGACGATAGAGACCATCTCCACCTTCTCGAACTGGTGCTGACGCAGCATGCCGGAGGTATCCTTGCCGGCGCTGCCCGCCTCGGAGCGGAAACACAGCGTATGCGCGGTCATGCGGATCGGCAGGGCGGCCTCATCAAGCGTGTCGCCCGCAACGGAATAGGTCAGCGGCACCTCGGAGGTGGGCACCAGCCACCAGCCATTGGTGGTCTGATAGCTGTCATCGCCAAACTTGGGCAGCTTGTCGGTGCCATACATCGCCTCATCGCGCACCAGAACCGGGGAATTCACCTCGGTCAGCCCGTTCTCATCGACATGGGTGTCGACCATGAACTGCGCCAGCGCGCGGTGGATACGGGCCACGGCGCCCTTCAGCAGAACAAAGCGGGAGCCGGAGATTTTGGCGGCGGTTTCGAAATCCATCGCAGCTGCGACGCCCTTGATTTCAAAGTGTTCTTTCGGTTCAAAGGTGAAATTGGGGATCGCCCCCCATTTGTTGACCTCGACATTGTCGTCCTCATCCGCGCCCTCGGGCACGTCCTCGGCGGGCAGGTTGGGAATGCGGGCCAGCACATCGGTGAGCTTGGCGTCCAGTTCCTTGGCCTCGGTCTGCAGGGTGGCGACTTCGGCTTTCTTGCCGGCCACTTCCGCGCGCAGACGTTCGAATTCGGCATCGTCCCCCTTGGCCTTGGCCGCGCCGATGGCCTTGGCCGCCTTGTTCTGGTCGGCCTGAGCGGTTTCGGCCGCCTGGATTTTGGCCCGGCGGGTTTCATCCAGCGCCAGGATGTCAGAGGACATCGCCGCATCCCCACGCCGCGCCAAAGCGGCGTCAAAAGCGGCAGGGTTCTCGCGGATCGCGCGGATGTCATGCATGGGGAGTGCTCCTAAAGCGTTGAATCAGTGCTGCCAGCATATGCCGGATGGGGGCGGGAAGGGGAAGGGGGCGCGCACGTTTGCCGCCGGGGTGTTGTGGGATGGCACGTTAGGGGGCGGTGGTCTACTCGTCCGGTGCCGTGGGCGGGATGTAGTTGTCGGGGTCCGTTTGCCATTTTCTCCATTGTGTGAGGCTTTCTGGATCCTTCAATGCTATTTTTGGCCAATGAACTGGCCAGACCGGACACTCGGGGCCATGTCCGTCTGGCAAATTCGTGCCGCGGAAGCCGAATCCGCTGTTCAGTTGTTCACGGTCGATGTTGACCTCAGAAAAGTCGATTTCTTGTAGCATTGACGTTGTCAAATCGGTTTCGCTGAGGTTCGTGGATCTATCAAACCTGACCCAATAGAGCCTTGCCCCTTGCATCTGGGCATCTGCAAGGTTAGCTCCTTGCATTTGAACATGAACGAGGTCAGCCCCCTGTAGCAGCGCCCTGCGAAGATTTGCGCCCTGCATCAGCACCCCGGAGAGGCGGGCCTGCTGCATCTGTGCTTCACCTAGGTTTGCACCCTGCATATCTGCTCCTTTCAGGTCACCTCCCTGTATCTGTGCCGCCACAAGATTTGTCTCCTGCATATTTGCACCGAAGAGATTAGCCGCCTGCATCTGTGCTTCACTGAGGTTTGCCGATCGCAACCTCGTTCCGAACAAGTATGTTCCCTGAAATTTAGCCTCGAAGAGGTCTGCGTCTTGCATCTGTGTACGTTGTAGGCGTGCCCCCTGTAGTCGCGCGCCGGATAGCCGGGCACAAGAAAGTTTTAGCTCATTTAGGTCAAAGCCCTGTAGATTGGCCCGCCGTAGATCAATAGTGATGCTGTCGGGATCGACACCTTCAATATCTTCCATCCGTCCAAGAACCTGCACCGCGTTTTCCATGTCTGATCGCTTAACCGTGAGGCCCTGCGCCCATGTTCGCAATTCTTTCGTTGCCACATCTTCTGGCGGAATTTCTGGGGGCACCTCGCGAGAGAGTTCGCGCACATAGACGCTCAGAAGCCTTGAAACTCGGGCAGCTGTGTCCGGGCGCTCCTTCACTAGCCCCTCCAGCCGGTCGATGGCAGCGTTGCGGCGGGTTATGTCGTCTTCCCAGATATTCTGCGTACCGTCCCAGCGCTGGCGCATGGCGTGCAGGTCTTGGGTGGCGGCGTTGATCTTGTCGTTGAACAGGGATTCATCAGCTGTCTTGTTGGCCTCGCGCGTCAGTCGGATCCGGATCAGGGTGAAAGGCAGCGCCACCACCGCGCCAAGGGTTGCAGTCATCGCCGCCAGTCGCAGCAGGGCGAAACGGGCAGATGCCTCTGACAACGGATTTTGTGGGACCACAAACCAGATCAGCTCCCACAGCATCAGCAGCAGACCGGTGAACAGCGCCAGAAACAAGCCGGACCACATCAGGGCAAGCAACAGAAACAGCCCGTCGCCGAACTGTGCCAGTCCCAGAATATCTTTGAGGCGGTCTAGCGGATCGGTTTGCTTGCCCTCCGTGCGGGGCATGGCTGCATAGACGACAGCCACCGCCAGTACAAAGCCAGCAAGGGCAACAATCGCCCAGAAATACTTGGGATCAATCGGCAGGATAATCGTGGTCATATGGGCAATCTGGATCTGAAATGGGTTGTAAAAACCCTCTCATCGCTCCCGCCATGGGTCAACTGCGTTTGCGGTATCGCAACTGGCCCCGTTAGCCTTGCAAAGCCCCGGGCCAGCGCATAGGTTCCCCTGCAAAATTAAGGGCGTCTGAAGCGCCTGTCACACAGAAGGAATATCCCATGGAAGGTGGCGCACTCGCCCAGTTTCTCCCGCTCATTCTGATCTTTGCGATCATGTATTTCCTGCTGATCCGTCCGCAGCAGAAAAAACTGAAGACCCATCAGGCGATGGTCGAGGCGCTGCGCCGGGGCGATCAGGTGGTGACCCAGGGTGGCATCATCGGCAAGGTGGCCAAGGTCAAGGACGATGGCGAGATCGAAGTGGAAATCGCCGAGGGTGTGAAAATCCGCGTGATCAAATCCACCATCGCGCAGGTTCTGAACAAGACCGAGCCGGCAGCGTAAGTATCCCCGCTTAACCAACTGAAAAGGCAGGGCAATGCTGCAAATTGATCTCTGGAAGCGGGTTCTCATCTGGCTGGTCTGTGTGACCGGCCTTTTGCTTGCCCTGCCAAATGCGTTTTACACGCGCGTCGAGCAGGCCAATGACGCCGCCGCCGAAATAATCGCGAAGGGCGAAAGCCCCGCGCGGCTGGACGTGGCGGGCCAATGGCCGTCGTTCATGCCGTCGTCGCTGGTCAACCTTGGTCTGGACCTGCGCGGTGGCGCGCATCTTTTGGCCGAGGTGAAGGTGGCCGACGTCTACGGCGCGCGCATGGATGCGCTCTGGCCCGAAGTGCGCGACGCTTTGCGCCCTGAGCGCGGTGAGGTCGGCACCTTCCGTCGCCAGCCCGCACCAGAAGGGCAGATTCGTCTGAAGATCTCTCAGCCCGAGGGCATGGCCCGCGCGCTGGAGGTTGTGCGTGGTCTGGCCAATCCGATCACCAGCCTGACTGGCGCCGGGGCCACGGATATCACCGTGTCCGGGACCGGTGACATTCTGACTGTAGAGCTGAGCGAGCAGGAGAAGCTGGCCTCTGATGACCGCACCGTGCGTCAGGCGTTGGAAATCATCCGCCGCCGGATCGACGAAGTGGGCACCCGCGAGCCGACCATTCAGCGCCAGGGCAGCGACCGGATCCTGATCCAGGTGCCCGGCATCGGGTCGGCGTCTGAGCTGAAGGCGATCATCGGCACCACCGCCCAGCTGACCTTTAACCCCGTTGTGGGGCGCGGCACGGACGCCGATGCCAATGCGGGTGTCGGCAACAAAGTCGTGCCGTCGCTGGACGAAGACGGTGTGTTCTACACCGTTGAGGCTGCACCGGTTGTGACCGGTGAGGAGCTGGTGGATGCGCAGCCGTCGTTTGATCAGAACGGCCGCCCGGCGGTCAGCTTCCGTTTCAACACCACCGGCGCGCGCAAGTTCGGCGACTATACGGCCGAAAACATCGGTTCGCCCTTTGCCATCGTGCTGGATGAGGAGGTGGTCTCCGCCCCGGTGATCCAGTCGCATATTCCGGGTGGCTCTGGCATTATCACCGGCAACTTCACCATCGAGGAAAGCACCAATATGGCGATCCTGCTGCGTGCAGGTGCGCTGCCTGCGGGGCTGGAGTTCCTTGAGGAACGCACGATTGGCCCGGAACTGGGTCAGGACAGCATCGACGCGGGCAAGGTTGCGACCATCGTCGCCTTTGTCGGGGTGCTGGTGTTCATGGCGCTGAGCTACGGTCTGTTCGGGATCTTTGCCAATATCGCGCTGATCCTCAATATCGCGCTTATCTTTGGTGCGTTGAGCCTGATTGGTGCGACGCTGACCCTGCCGGGGATTGCGGGTATTGTTCTGACGGTCGGTATGGCGGTTGATGCCAATGTGCTGATCTTTGAACGGATCCGCGAGGAGCTGAAGGCCGGTCGAGGTCCTGCACGGGCCATTGACGAAGGCTATTCCAAGGCGCTGAGCGCCATTCTTGACGCCAATATCACCACCTTCATCACCGCTGTGATCCTGTTCGCCATGGGCTCTGGCCCGGTGCGCGGCTTTGCGATCACGCTGGGGCTGGGGATTCTGACATCGGTCTTCACCGCGATCTTCGTGACGCGGGTGATCATCGTGATGTGGTTTGAACGGCGTCGTCCGAAAACAATCGAGGTCTGAGATGCGGCTGAAACTAATTCCCGAAAATACCTCGTTTGATTTCTTCAGACTCTGGAAACTGTGGCTGGGCATCTCTGCGCTGATGATCGTTGTCGGCTTTGCCTCCTTTGCCTTGCAGGGGCTGAATTTCGGCATCGACTTCCGCGGCGGCACCACCATCCGGACCGAAAGCACGACCGAGATCGACGTGGGCGCCTATCGCGGCGCGCTGGAACCGCTGGAGCTGGGGGACATCACCATCAGCGAGGTGTTCGATCCGACCTTTGACGAGGACCAGCATGTGGCGATGGTGCGCATTCAGGCGCAGGGCGATGGCGAGTCGATTTCCGGCGCAGTGATCGCGGATGTGAATGCAGCACTGGATACGGTGGCACCGGGGATCAAATTCGTCTCGGTGGAATCTGTAGGCCCCAAGGTCTCTGGTGAGCTGGTACAGACGGCGGTGCTGGCGGTTGCCCTCGCGATTGGTGCGGTTCTGATCTATATCTGGCTGCGCTTTGAGTGGCAGTTCGCGCTTGGCGCTGTTGCCGCGCTTGTCCACGATGTGGTGCTGACCATTGGCGTGTTCTCGGAACTGCAGATCAAGTTCGATCTGGCCATCATCGCGGCGCTGCTGACCATCGTCGGCTATTCGCTGAACGATACCGTGGTGGTTTTTGACCGGGTGCGTGAAAACCTGCGTCGCTACAAGAAAAAGCCACTGGCCGAGGTTCTGAACATCTCGATCAACGAAACCCTCAGCCGGACGGTGATGACCTCGGTGACCACATTGCTGGCGCTGATCTCGCTTTATGTGCTGGGCGGCGATGTGATCCGGGGCTTTGTCTTTGCGATGATCTGGGGCGTCATCATCGGCACCTATTCGTCGATCTTCGTGGCCTCCACCATCCTGTTGTGGCTGGGTGTGAAACGCGACTGGACCAAGCCGTCGAACACCGCAGGCAACCAGTTCGCAAATATCGACGCCTGAGAGTTCAGATCGCGCGACGGATCAAAGGCCGCAGCCCCATGGGTTGCGGCCTCTTTTTATCGGCATATGCGGCGCTGGTATTTTGTCGCGGTGGCGGACATGTTATGCAGCCGGGCAGGGCAGGGTCGCCCGCCCACCACCCGACCACGTACAAAGGATGCACGCCATGCGTTTGAACGAAGTTGCCTATACGGATGCCCTGCCAATTGATGGCTATGGGCCGGGGTTCTTTCGGGTTGGCGGTGAGGTGCATCACGGCAATATCCTGACCGGGGCCACGGGGACCACGGACTGGGGCGGCTATGAGGACAGCGCGCCATTGCTGGCGCTTGCCGGGGATGTGGATGTGCTGTTCGTCGGCACCGGCGCCGAGGTGGCCCATATCCCCGCCGGTCTGCGCCAGCAGCTGGAAGGGGCCGGGATCGGGGTTGAGGCGATGAACTCCCCCGCCGCCTGCCGGACCTATAACGTGCTGTTGTCCGAGGGCCGCCGCATCGCGCTTGCGGCGCTTGCGGTCTGACTGTCGCACGTGCAGGCCTGGGCTTGATCTGGCGCAAGGACAGCGGCCGCCGGATCGGCTTTTTCGGAGCAGAACCAAATGGGTAGGCGGATTTCATGACAGTGACCATCGCAGGGCTGAGCATCGCGCGCGGCGGCGTTCCGGTGCTGGAGGGGGTGAGCTTTGCGCTGACACCGGGCCGGGCGCTGATCCTGCGGGGGCCAAACGGCAGCGGCAAGACCACGCTGCTGCGCACCATCGCCGGGCTGCAACCGCCGCTGGCGGGTGAGATCAGTTTTGACGGCGACGGCAGCGCCGAGGATTTTGCCTATGCCGGCCACGCCGACGGGATCAAGCTGACGCTGACGGTAGCGGAGAACCTGCGGTTCTGGGCGGCGATTTTTGCCACCGGCGCGATTGATGCCGCTCTGGATGCCTTTGACCTCCGGGGTCTGCGCGACCGGCAGGCCGGGGCGCTGTCGGCCGGACAGAAACGCCGCCTGGGTCTGGCGCGGCTGATGGTGACGGGGCGGCGCTACTGGATCTTGGATGAACCGACCGTCAGTCTGGACCGGGCCTCGGTGCAGCAGTTTGCACAGGTGGTGCAGCAGCATCTGGCCGGTGGCGGCGCGGCGCTGATCGCCACGCATATCGATCTTGGTCTGGATGGCGACACGCTGGATGTGGGCCGTTTTCGGGCCAGGCTGCCGGATCTCGACAATTTTGACGGAGCCTTCCTGTGAGGGCGCTGTTGCTGCGGGATCTGAAGCTGGCGCTGCGTGCCGGCGGCGGCTTTGGGCTGGGGCTGGCGTTTTTCCTGATTGTCACCGTGCTGGTGCCATTCTCGGTGGGGCCGCAGTCCGAATTGCTCAGCCGTATCGCGCCCGGCATCCTCTGGCTGGGCGCGCTCCTGGCCTGCCTGTTGTCGCTGGACCGTCTGCTGGCGCTGGACTGGGAGGATGGGACGCTGGATCTGATGGCCACGGCGCCGCTGCCGCTGGAAGCGGTGGTGACGATCAAGGCGCTGGCCCATTGGATCACCACCTCGCTGCCGCTGGTTCTGGCAGCACCGGTGCTCGCGGTTCTGCTCAACCTGCCGGGGCAGGGGTTTCTCTGGCTGGTGGTTTCGCTGCTGTTGGGCACGCCCGCGCTGTCGGTGATCGGCACCTTTGGTGCGGCGCTCACTGTCGGGCTGAAGCGGGGCGGTCTGCTGATGTCGCTTCTGGTGCTGCCGCTTTATGTGCCGACGCTGATCTTCGGAGCCGAGGCGGCGCGCCGGGGGGCCGAGGGCATGGCGGTAGAGACGCCGCTGTTGATGCTGGCCGGTATCTCGGCCGCCTCGCTGGCGCTGCTGCCCTTTGCCAGTGCCGCCGTGCTGCGCGTCAATTTGCGCTAGGATGAATGAATTGAGATCCCTTCAAGCAAGAGCTAAATAGCCACCATGTCGATCTGGGAATACGCCAATCCAAAGAAGTTCCTGACCACCTCGGAGCGGGTCTTGCCCGCGCTGTGGGTCACAGCTGCCGTGCTGACCTGTGTGGGGCTGGTCTGGGGGTTCTTCTTCACACCAGATGACTACCGGCAGGGGTCCACGGTGAAGATCATCTTCCTGCATGTGCCTTCGGCGCTGATCGCCATCAACGCCTGGTTCATGATGTTGGTGGCCTCGCTGATCTGGGTGGTGCGCCGTCATCATGTCAGTGCCCTGGCCGCGCGTGCTGCAGCGCCCGTCGGGGTGGTGATGACGCTGATCGCGCTGGTGACAGGCGCGCTCTGGGGGCAGCCGATGTGGGGCACCTGGTGGGTCTGGGACCCGCGGCTGACCTCATTCCTTGTGCTGTTCCTGTTCTACCTTGGCTATATCGCCCTGTGGGAGGCGATCGAGGATCCGGACACGGCGGCGGATCTCACCTCGATCCTGTGTCTTGTCGGCTCGGTCTTTGCGGTGCTCAGCCGCTATGCGGTGAACTTCTGGAACCAGGGTCTGCATCAGGGCGCGTCGCTCTCGCTCGACAAGGAGGAGAATGTGGCCGATGCGTTTTCCAACCCGCTCTATGTCTGCATGATCGGCTTTGGCCTGATGTTTCTGGCGCTGGTGCTCTACCGGACCGGCACGGAAATCCGCGCCCGCCGGATCCGTGCGCTGATGCTGCGTGAAAGGATGGACGCATGATGCCCGATCTTGGAAAATATGCCGTTGAAGTGCTGTCTTCCTACGGCGCCTCGCTGGTTCTGCTGGCCGGACTGCTGGTGATCACCTTTGCCCGTGGTCGCCGGATACGGCGGGAGATGCGGGCAATGGAACAACAGATGCAGACCCGTGGAGGTGCGCCCCGTGGCTAAGATTTCTCCCGTGATGGCGCTGCCGGTTCTGGTTTTTGGCGGGCTGGTGGCCCTGTTTCTGGCTGGCATGTTCCGCGATGATCCCGAAAGCCTGCCCTCAGCGCGCGAAGGTCAGAGCGCGCCGCCGGTTGTGCTGACCGATTTTCCCGGTGAACCCGGGTTCGACGATGCCACGCTGCGTGACGGCAGCGTGAAACTGGTGAATTTCTGGGCCAGCTGGTGTGGCCCCTGCCGGGTGGAACACCCGAGCCTGGATGCGCTGTCCAAGGAAGGGCTGGCGATTTACGGGGTGAACTACAAGGATCAGGAAGACAATGCCGTTGGCTTTCTGAACGAGCTGGGCAATCCCTATACGGCCATCGGTCGCGATGAGGCAGGTCGGATGGCGCTGGACTGGGGTGTCTATGGCGTGCCGGAAACCTATGTCATCGACGGTAAGGGCACTATCATCCTGCGTTTTGCCGGTCCCATCACGCAGCGGGTGATCGACAGCACCCTGCGCCCGGCACTGGCGCGTGCGGCAGCCAACTGATGCGGCTGCCATCGGCAGGCGGCGCAGGCCTGACGGGGCAAGCAGGATCCGATCCTAGCCAAGCTCATAGGTGCGGAAGATCTGTTCGTCCTGTATGAACTCTGCCAGCCGATCAAAATCACCGCGTTCTGCCCGCCAGGTGAGATAGGCGCTCTGGACCTCGCTGTTCTCCCATCTCTGGAAAATGACCACCTCGCCGCGCTCTGGTGCCAGCAGGAGATGGGCCTGGATACAGCCCTGAAAACGACGGGTTTCCGGCATAAGTTTCTGCAGCGCCTCGACCAGCTCGTCGTAGAGGTCGGGGATCGCCGTGATGGTGACAATGATAGCTTCTTCTTCAGGAGTGTCTTTCACTGGTCATCCGTCTGAGTTTAGTGTGTCTTGGGGGGCGGCTGAGCAGCCTGTTGCATCTGGCGTTTCCGCCGTAACGCGGCTGCTACATCTGTTAACAAATCCTAGACGGGCCGACAGCTCGCCGTCCAGTCGAAAGTTTACCTTACGGCATCTTGGCGCGATGGTTCCGATTGGTCCCGCGAGTTTATGCCTGAATTCATCGTGTTGAAAACAAAAACGGGTGCCCCGAAGGGCACCCGCGTTGATCGCTCAGATGCAGTGACCCGCGCCTGCCTTAGGATTTGGCGAGGTTGCGCAGCACGTAATGCAGCACGCCGCCATGTTCGATGTACTCGATCTCGGGCGCGGTATCGATGCGGCACTTCAGGGTGATGGTCTTGGTGGTGCCATCGCCGTAAGTGATGTCGCAAGGAACTTCCTGCTGCGGCTTGATGGTGTCCAGGCCGTGGATCGAGACCGTCTCATCGCCGGTGAGCTTCAGCGTCTTACGCGTGTCGCCGCCGGTGAACTCAAACGGGATCACGCCCATGCCAACCAGGTTGGAGCGGTGGATACGTTCGAAGCTCTCGGCGATGACCGCCTTGACGCCCAGCAGGGCTGTGCCCTTGGCCGCCCAGTCGCGCGAAGAGCCCGCACCGTATTGTTCGCCGCCGAAGACAACCAGCGGGGTACCCTGTTCCTGATAGGCCATGGAGGCCTCGTAGACCGAGGTCTGTTCGCCATCGGGGCCTTTGGTATAGCCACCTTCGACACCGTCGAGCATCTCGTTCTTGATGCGGATGTTGGCAAATGTGCCGCGCATCATGATCTCGTGGTTGCCACGACGCGAGCCGTAGGAGTTGAACTCACGCGGCTGCACCTGACGGTCCAGCAGATACTGGCCAGCCGGGGTGGTGGTCGCGAAAGAGCCCGCCGGGGAGATGTGGTCGGTGGTGACCATATCGCCAAGGATCAAGAGCGTTTTTGCGTCCTTGATGTTGGAGATGGTACCCGGCTCAGAGCCCATACCCTGGAAGTAGGGCGGGTTCTGGATATAGGTGGAGCTTGCCGGCCAGTCGTAGGTCTCGGCGTCGGTGGTGTCCACCGCCTGCCATTTCTCGTCGCCTTTGAACACATCGGCGTATTTCGACAGGAAGGCTTCGCGGGTCACGGTTGCTTCGACCAGATCGGCGATTTCCTTCTGGCTCGGCCAGATGTCTTTCAGGTAGACGTCGTTGCCGTCCTTGTCCTGTGCGATCGGATCGGTTGCCAGATCGATGTCCATGGTACCAGCCAGCGCATAGGCGACGACCAGCGGCGGCGAGGCCAGGTAGTTGGCGCGCACATCGGGGCTGATACGGCCTTCGAAGTTGCGGTTGCCGGACAGGACGGAGGTCGCGACCAGATCCCCTTCGGCGATGGCGTCGGACAGTTCCTGCTGGATCGGGCCGGAGTTGCCGATACAGGTGGTGCAGCCATAACCCACGAGGTTAAAGCCGATCTTGTCCAGATCTTCCTGAAGGTTTGCGGCCTCCAGATAGGCGGACACAACCTGCGAACCGGGCGCGAGCGAGGTTTTGACCCAGGGTTTGCGATCCAGACCCAATGCGGCGGCCTTGCGCGCCACAAGGCCCGCACCGATCATCACATAGGGGTTGGATGTGTTGGTGCAGGAGGTGATCGAGGCGATCACGACCTTGCCGCTTTCCATGGTGTAGTCCTCGCCCTTGACGGCGATTTCCTTGCCCATGGGACGCTTGAACGTCTCTTCCATTTCCTTCTGGAAGGCCGCCTTGGCACCGGTCAGGGCAACATAGTCCTGCGGGCGTTTCGGGCCGGAGATCGCAGGCACGATGGTGCCCATGTCAAGGCTCAGCGTGTCTGTGTAGATCGGGGCGTAATCCGCATCGCGCCAGAAGCCGTTTTCCTTCGCGTAGGCTTCGACCAGCGCGATACGATCTTCGTCGCGGCCGGTGTTGCGCAGGTAACGGATGGTTTCATCATCGATCGGGAAGAAGCCACAGGTGGCACCATATTCAGGCGCCATGTTGGCGATGGTGGCACGGTCTGCCAGCGGTAGCGTGTCCAGACCCTTGCCGTAGAATTCCACGAATTTGCCAACAACACCTTTGGCGCGCAGCATTTCCACAACCTTCAGCACGAGGTCGGTGCCGGTGGTGCCTTCGACCATGGCACCGGTCAGCTCAAAGCCGATGACCTCAGGGATCAACATGGAAATCGGCTGACCCAGCATCGCAGCCTCGGCCTCAATGCCGCCAACACCCCAGCCCAGAACGGCCGCGCCGTTGACCATGGTGGTGTGGCTGTCGGTGCCAACCAGCGTGTCAGGGTAGGCAACCATATCTCCGTTCTGATCCTCATCCGACCAGATGGTCTGGGCGAGATATTCCAGGTTCACCTGGTGGCAGATGCCGGTGCCCGGGGGCACAACGCGGAAGTTGTTGAACGCGCCTTGGCCCCATTTCAGGAACTGATAGCGCTCCATGTTGCGTTCATATTCGCGGTCAACGTTCATCTGGAACGCGCGCGGGTTGCCGAACTCGTCGATCATGACAGAGTGGTCGATGACCAGATCAACCGGGTTCAGCGGGTTGATCTTCTGGGCGTCGCCCCCCAGCGCCTTGATCCCGTCGCGCATCGCGGCGAGGTCCACAACGGCGGGAACGCCGGTGAAATCCTGCATCAGCACGCGGGCCGGACGATAGGCGATTTCGCGGGGGTTTTTGCCGCCATTGGCGCCCCATTCGGCGAAGGCCTTGATATCGTCAGTGGAGACGGAGAAGCCGCCGTCCTCAAACCGTAGCATGTTTTCCAGCACCACTTTCAGCGCGGCAGGCAGCTTGGCAAAATCGCCAAGACCGGCCTCGGTGGCGGCGGGGATCGAGTAATAGGAGATCGACTTGCCGCCTGCGCTCAGTTTGCGGCGCGTCTTGGCATTGTCCTGTCCGACGGTGATAGGCATGTTTGGCCTCCCTCTGGGATGTGAATACAGGGAATTCGCTACCGGCTATCTGCAACAGGTCGGGCGTGCATTCAATAGCTGAAACGCCGCAGGCGGCATTTTTGTATGCAATAGTACACAAAATTTGCGCCAAGGTGGAATTTTCACCCTAAACAGCACCGCGCACGGGCGTCTCAAGAATGATTGATTGGTCATTTCAGGCTCAGCCCGCTAGATCCATAAGCCAGAGCAAAAAGGGTATCTTGTATGAAATGGGTCGCATCGCTTTTTCTGGCCGTGTGGATGACGCTGCCAACCGGGGCTGCCGCGCAGAGCGCTGGCGCGGCCACCGATCTGGTGGTGGTGGAGCTGTTCACCTCGCAGGGGTGCTCCTCCTGTCCGCCTGCTGATGCGCTGCTGCGGCAGCTGACGGCGCGGCCTGATGTGCTGCCGCTGGCGCTGCACGTGGATTACTGGGATTATATCGGCTGGAAAGATCAGTTCGCCGATCCCGCCCACACCCGCCGCCAGAAAGGATACGCCCACGTCGGCGGGCGCCAGATGGTCTATACCCCGCAGATGATCGTCAATGGTCAGGACGATGTTGTCGGCGCCAATGCGATGGAGCTGACCGAGGTGATCGCCAGCCATCAGACCCGGCCCAGCCAGGTGTCGATCCGCATTGATGGCAGCGCCGCTGATGGCGTCGCTGTCGCGTTGCGCCGGGCCGATACCGCGCCGGTTCTGTCCGGGCCGATCTCGGTGCAGCTGGTGCGTTATGCGCCGCTGAAAACCGTGGATATCTCACGCGGGGAGCTGGCGGGCCGTCGGTTGGATTACGCCAATGTCGTCGAACAGATCGACCGCGTGGCGGATTGGGACGGGCAGGGCACGCTGGAGCTGACTGTGACGCTGACCGATGCCCGCCCGGCCGCGCTGCTGGTACAGCAGGCGCCCTATGGTGCGATCCTGGCCGCAGCCAAGCTGAACTGAGACAGGCTGAACTGAGACAGGCTGAAGTGGGCCGGGCAAACCTGAGCCAGGCCAGACGAAGACCGCACACCGCAGCACCCCGGGCAGGCTCAGGTCGCGTCCGGTTTCCGGTCTGCCGGTGTGGGTTTCGGGATCGGCACATAGGGTTTCCACCGCCGGTGGATCCAGAACCACTGCCCCATATGTTGCCGCACCAGTTCCTCCAGCCGTTTGCAGAGGGTGGTGGTCATGGTGACAGGATCCGATGGGGCGATCTCTTCCTGTACGATGATCTCGAAATCCAGCCCGTTGGGCTGGCGAATGGCGTAGACCGGGATCATCGCAGCCTTGTATTTCAGCGCCAGTTCGGCTGGCACGATGGAGGTCACGGCGGGTTCGCCGAAGAAGTCGATATTGACCCCGCCATGGGCATGCAGATCCGCCACGATGGCAATGATGCCCCCCTGTTTCAGGTGGCGGACCATCTCCATCATGCCGCGTTTTCCCTGTTCGAACATGGGCTTACCGGTCTTTTCAATGGCGCGCACATAGTGGTCGTTGAAATAGGGATTGGCCATCCGACGATAGAGCGCCCCCATGGCAAAGCCGCGCTTGATCAGATTGGCGCGCGCGGCGTCGTAATTGCCGAAATGGCCGGTCACCAGAATGACCGGACGCCCTTCGGCGCGGGCGCGTTCCAGCGCCGCCAGACCGGGGCCGGAGACCGGCGCCGCCCAGGCGCGCTCCAGAAACGGTTGCCCGGCGTAGAGTTCCGCCACCACGCGCCCGACATTGTCGCTGACCTCATCGCAGAGACGCGCCACCTCCGCCTCCGGCAATTCGGGGCAGGTCAGCGCGAGATTGTCACGCACCCGTTTGTGAAACCCCGCCAGCGGTGCAGCCTTGCGCATCACCCAGCCCATCGCCGGAATGCGTTTGTCATAGGGGATCAGACCCAGCGCGCCGATGATCGCGCGCAGCGCCAGATTGCTGGCGTAGTAGCTGGCGCGGCGGCCTGGGGACAGGGTGGAGGGATCAACGGGCATGTCCGGTCGGCCTGCAATTGAGGAAAGCAAAATCAGCCGCGACCATAAACGGCGGCGCCAACAGGCACAAGCAACCGACCCCGTGATCGGCAACGCAGCTCTTGGCCATACGTCCGCTCAGATCCGGTGGACGCGGCCCTGGGCCGCGCCGCCGTGGCGGGCGCTGAGATCAGTCCTCTTCGTCCTCGTCAGTGGCGCGCAGCTCGATCTCGCCGGAATTCACCAGCTCTCGCAAGGCGTTGACGATCGTGCCCATGGCACCTTCTCCAACGCTGCGCTTGACCTTGCCCCGTTCGGCCACTTCCTCGCGGATGTTGTTGGCCATCCGGCTGGACATATTGGCCAGCATGAATTCGCTGGATTCCACATCGTCCTCGTCGGTGGCAAAGGCGATGGCGGTGACCAGATCCTGCTGCGCCAGAACGCGCGCGATCTTGGGCACATCGACGGGGCTGACGCGCTGTGAGATCAGAGCATAGGTGAAGATCGATTTGCGGACGTCACCGGCGAATTCCTCGTCTTCCTCATCCAGCGCGGTCAGCACCTCGTCACGTTTGCCGGCTGCCGCCTGGGTCAGGATGGCCCCCATGCGCTGGCCCGGCGTCTCTTCAAAGGCGACCTCGGGCCGCGCCTCGATCTGCGCGGCAAGCGACAGGCCAATGCGATCCACTGTATCCGGGGTCACGGCGGCGGTCTGACTGACAGCATAGGTGATGCGGCGGGCCACGGGACCGGGCAGGTGGATCAGCATCTGCGCCGCCTTGGTGGTGTCGAGTTTGGACAGAAGGACAGCGGCGACCTCGGTGCTTTCGGCCTGAGCCAGCTCAGCCAGCTCCTCTGGCGGCAGGGCGCGCAGACGCTCCCACGGGTCGCCAAACTGGCGCACGCCGGCCTCCTTGCGCAGGCGGCTGGCCGTCTGGCGGCTGATCTTGCCCTCCATCGCGGAGAGCGCACCAGCCAGACCATTGGGAAAGGAGAGCCCGACGTTGTCGAGCATTTCGGCAAATTCCCCGGCCACCTCATGCAGGGTGGTGCGGTCGATCAGCCCCATGCGGCCCATCTGCTGGGTCAATTCGATCTGCAAATCGTCCGGCAGCGATTCCAGCGGGATATCGGCCCCTTCGTTCAGCAGCAGGCGGACCACAATGGCGGCTTTGGCCTTGCCGCTGAGTTTGGATTTGGCGGCGGGCATACCACCGCCCATTGCGGGCATATCCAGCGCACCGCCACCCATGCCGCCCATCCCCATATCGCCGCCGCCGAAATCGCCGCCGAAATCCATCCCGCCAAGCGGAGCCGGGGCGGAGAAATCGCCAAAGTCATCTGAGGAGGCCGCCATGGGAAGCGCCAAAGCATTTTCATTCTGCATTTATGAGCCCTAGCCAAAAAGATTCTCTTTCTGTTGTCTCCAATCTAGGGCGCAAGCCGTAAAGAAATGCTGAAAATCAATAGCTTTGCGTCTGTCCCGACAAAAGCGCCTCGCGCAGCGAGACCTCGGCCCAGCTGCCACTGCCGCCAGCGGCGCGGATCAGTTTCCACTGCTCCAGCGCAAGACCGTATTTTCCTTCAGCTACAAACCCTTGCCCCATGTAAGACCGCGCCAGATGGTTCTGTGGATCCAGCGCAATGGCACGAGTGTAATAGGACATGGCCTGATCCCGATAGCCCTGCTTACGATAGGTAAAGCCCCAATAGGTCAGCACCCGGCTATCCATCTGGTCAGGCATCGCCGCCAGCACCGCCTGCGCGTCGCCATAGCGGCCAGCATAGGCGAGTTCGCGCACGGCGTCATACATTTCATCCGGGTCGAGCGAGGAGTGTTTGGGCGCGACGCAGCGCTGTTTCTGATCGTCCCAGACCTTGGCGCCCTTGCAGGTCTTGGTGGTGTTGGTTGGCTTTGGCGCGGCGCTGTCATCGCTCCCCGCCGCCAATGACTGGCCTGCAAAGCCGGTGGCAAAAGCGGCCGAGAGCGCCAGCGCAGGCAGCGCGGCACAGCTGGCCCGCAGCACCGATGCGGGCAGAGAACGGGCGAGGAGGGCGGTTCGTGTCGGGAGGGCAGGCATGGGATTGTCCTTTTGTCGCGCGCGCCGCGGATCTGCGGCCTGAGGTGTCTTCACCTTAGAGGGTGGACCACCGGGGCGGGATAACAAGACAGTGAGGCGCAGCGGCACGAAAAAGGCCGCCCTGCGTGTGGCAGAGCGGCCTGTGCAATCACAGAGATCACAGGTTGGCTTAGTCGCCAAACACCCGGGCAAAAATCGTGTCGACGTGTTTGGTGTGATAGCCCATGTCGAATTTCTCGTTGATCGCCTCTTCGCCAAGGGCGGCAACCACATCGGCATCCGCCAGCAGCAGCTCGCGGAAATCAACACGATCTTCCCAGACCTTCAGGGCGTTGCGCTGCACCATGGAATAGGCGTCTTCGCGGCTGACACCCGCCTGCGTCAGCGCCAGCAGCACCCGCTGCGACATAACGAGGCCGGGGAATTTGTTCATGTTGTCCAGCATGTTCTCAGGGAAGACCAGCATCTTGTCGATGACGCCGGCCAGACGGTTGAGCGCAAAATCCAGGGTCACGGTCGCATCCGGGCCGATGCCGCGCTCCACCGAGGAGTGCGAGATATCGCGCTCATGCCACAGCGCCACGTTTTCCATCGCCGGGATCACCGCCATCCGCACCAGGCGCGCAAGGCCGGTGAGGTTTTCGGTCAGAACCGGGTTCTTCTTGTGCGGCATTGCCGAGGAGCCTTTCTGGCCCATCGAGAAGAATTCGGCGCCTTCCAGCACCTCGGTGCGCTGCATGTGGCGGATTTCCACTGCGATATTCTCGATCGACGACGCGATGACGCCCAGCGTGGCAAAGAACATTGCGTGACGGTCGCGCGGGATCACCTGGGTCGAAATCGGCTCGGGGCTGAGGCCGAGCTGTTCGCAGACATGTTCTTCAACGCGCGGGTCGATATTGGCAAAGGTGCCAACCGCGCCGGAAATTGCACCGGTGGCAACTTCGGCGCGGGCATTTTGCAGACGCTGCTTGTTGCGGTCCATTTCGGCATAGAAACGGGCAAAAGTCAGACCCATGGTGGTCGGCTCGGCGTGGATGCCATGGGAGCGGCCGACGCGCACGGTGTCCTTGTGCTCCAGCGCGCGTTTCTTCAGCGCGGCGAGCACCTTGTCGACGCCCTCGAGCAGGATGTCGGCGGCACGCACCAGCTGCACATTGAGGCAGGTGTCCAGCACGTCCGACGATGTCATGCCCTGATGCACAAAGCGCGCTTCCTCGGAGCCGACATGTTCGGCCAGATGGGTCAGAAAGGCGATGACGTCATGTTTGGTCACGGCCTCGATCTCGTCGATGCGGGCGACGTCGAATTCCACGTCCTTGGCTTTCCATACCGCGTCGGCGTTCTCGCGCGGGATCACGCCGAGGTTCGCCATGGCTTCGCAGGCATGTGCCTCGATTTCGTACCAGATCTTGAATTTGGTTTCCGGCGACCAGATGGCAACCATTTCAGGACGGGAATAGCGGGGGATCATGGGCAGCAGCACCTTATTGTAGCAGGGCAGAAGGGAAGCGGATGATGCCGCGCGTCTTAGAGCAGCGCGCCTCACAGGGCAAGGGCGCGGAGCCAGCCCGCGACAGAAAGCGCCCGATTTCAGCTGTCTTATGTCTCGCATCCGGCGCATCGGTGCGTTTTGCGCCACTGATAGGGAGGCAGACGGCATCCGTTACGGGGCCGGCAGCCAGCGGCGACATCCGCCCGCCCAACAAATGCCGCCGTCAGCGCAGGGTCAGAACGGCAGATGTGCCGGATCCACCTCAATCTCGGCCTGATCCAGCCGCGTCGTCACCTTGGCGCCATGTTCCAGCGTGCGATGTACCGGACAGCGGTCGGCGATATCCATCAGCTTGGTGCGTTGATCTGCGCTTAGGGGGCCGGTCAGATAGATCACGCGGGTAAACTGGTCGATCTGCGCCGGACCCGAGGGCAGGGCATCCTGCGCATGGACCTTGTCATGGCAGACATCGACGCTGACGCCTTCCAGCGGCCAGCCCTTGCGCCGGGCATACATGCGGATGGTCATGGAGGTACAGGCGCCGAGACCGGCGGCGATAAACCCATAGGGTGTCATGCCACGATTGCTGCCGCCATAGGCCAGCGGTTCATCGGCGTAGGTGTGATGACGGGGGCCGGACTGGATATCCTGCAAAAAGCCGTTCGGATCCGCTTCGGTGACACGCAGCACGCCTTCGGGGGCACCGGGGGGCGGAGCAGGCGGCGACAGGTCGATATAGCGCCCGGCCCAGGCGGCGATGAGGTCAGCGGCATATTCGGCATCACGGGGACGCGAGATCAGGTGGTCGGCATCGTCCAGCGTGACAAAGCTCTTGGGGTGTCTGGCCGCCATGAACAGCTCTGCTGCATTGTCGATGCTGACGGTGGCATCCAGCGGCGCATGCATCACCAGAAGCGCGGCATCCAGATCAGCAACGGCGCTGGTCAGCGCCTCGCTGCGGATGTCGTCGACGAATTGCTTGCGGATCAGGAACGGGCGGTCGGCAAGGCAGACCTCGGCCGCACCTTCGGTCTCAATCTGCTCCAGCGCCTCGCCAAACTGATGCGCCACATGGGCCGGATCGGAGGGCGCGCCAAGCGTCACCACGCCGCGCACCGACGGCAGGCCTGCACGGGCGCGCAGCACCGCAGCGCCGCCCAGCGAATGACCGATCAGCAGCGCAGGCGCCAGCCCGCGCCCCGCCAGATATTGTCCCGCCGCCACCAGATCGGCGACATTTGAGCTGAAGTTGGTATTGGAAAACTCGCCATCGGAATGACCCAGACCGGTGAAATCAAACCGCAGGACGGCAATTCCCATCGCCGCCAGACGGGCCGAGATGCGCCGCGCCGCCGGGATGTCCTTGGAACAGGTGAAACAATGCGCAAACAGCGCCGTTGACAGGATCGGCCCTTCGGGTAGATCCAGTCGCGCAGCCAGCTGGTCACCGGAGTGACCGGAAAAGGAAATGCGTTCGGTGGGCATAGGAATGGCCTTTATCTGGGGGTCGCCCTAAGGTGCGGCGACAGCCGGGCAGGTACAAGCCATCAGGCCCCGACGTCACGGGAAGGTGAGGGATATTGACAACAAATACGACCCTGGATCACTGCGCGGGGATCGGCGCATTCACCCCACTGGATGCGCGTGACCGGCAGATGTGGCAGCGCCTGACCACGTTTTGCGCGCGTGAGCCAAGGGCGTTTGAACGGGATCCGGCAATCGGCCATGTGACCGGATCCGCCTTTGTGCTGTCGCAGGATCTCTCTGCGGTGCTGCTCACCCATCATGCCAAACTGGACCGGTGGTTACAGTTGGGCGGACATTGCGACGGCATCGCCGATGCAGGGTTCACCGCCTGGAAAGAGGCCTATGAGGAAAGCGGGCTCAGCCGGATCAGCCGTATCGGGGAGCAGGTGTTCGACATCGACATTCACGAGATCCCGGCCAATGGCCGCGAGGCGGCGCATCTGCACTACGATGTGCGCTACCTGTTTCGCGCCGAGGCAGGCGAAATCCGGGCCACTGCGGAATCAAAGGCGTTGGCCTGGGTGCCGCTGGCAGAGCTGTCGCAATATAGTTCCGCGCCCAGTGTGCTGATCCTGAGGGATAAACTCGCCCGGTGGCAAAGCGGAGGCACCTGACGGCGCCACAGGTTCAGCGGTCTCTCCCCCCAGCGGGGAAGCGCCCGCCAGTGGGCGCTCTGCCCAGGCTCTTTGCGCGACGCCCTGCGGGTCACTTCCCGCCCGCCGTGCCCATCAACGCCGGATCGAACGGGTAGGTGGTGAGGTTCTCATAGCCGGTTTCGGTAATCAGCACCTGATCCTCCAGCTTGATCGAGAAATCGCCGCCTTCGGGGCTGACCAGTGCCTCGACACAGAGCACCATGCCCGGCTCCAGCTCATAGTCGAAAGCGCCCTCGACCATTTGATCGGGATAGGCGACCAGCGGCCATTCATCACAGAGCCCGACACCGTGCATCATGCAGCCGTATTTCTGTTTCTGGAACTGAGCATCCAGCAGATGGCAGCTGCGCGACAGCTCCTGCAGATTCACGCCCGGTTTCAGCATCTCCATATTGCTGCGGATGTGCTCAACCCCGTGCTGCATCGCATAGATCATATCGGCAGGCGGCGCGCGGTCGCCGATCCACCAGCTGCGCGAGATGTCGATACAGATCCCGTAGGAGCCGACCAGATCGGTGTCAAAGCTGATGATTTCGTTGTTCTGGATGATGCGCCCGCCGCATTCCTGAAACCACGGGTTGGTGCGCGGGCCAGAGGTCAGCAACCGGGTTTCGATCCATTCGCCACCCCGGCGGATGTTTTCGGCGTGCAGCACTGCCCAGACGTCATCTTCGCTGATCTGACCGCCGGGGATGGCGCTGCGGGCATAGCGCTCCATCGCGGCGACAGCTGTTTCACAGGCGTGATTGGCGCAGCGCATGGCGCGGATCTCATCGGGGCCTTTCACTGCGCGGCATTTCTCGGTCAGCTCCTCGCCGGGGAAGACCTCCAGCCCCTGTGCTTCGAGCGCGCGCAGCCCGTGCAGCATGATCTTGTCCACCGCGATCCGCCTGTTGCCGCCGCTGTGGGCGCGCAACAGCTCACGCACCTCATTGGCAAAGACATCCGCCGCCACATCCACCTTGTCGCCGCGATCAAAGTAGAACAGATCCGCCCCGGCGCGGTGTTCGCGCACCAGCGGGTTGAATTCGCTGAGGAAAGGCGCCTGTTTGTAGTCCCACATCACCATGTAGCCGTCAGCGCAGATCAAGAGTGCGCGAAACGGGTTATGGGTGTTCCACAGCTGCATATTGGTGGAGTCGGTGGCGTAGCGGATGTTCATTGGGTCAAACACCAGGAGGCCGCCGTAGTCGCGATCGTTGATGAACCGGGTCAGCCGCTCCCAGCGGTAGCGGCGCATCGCCTGAAGATCAGGCAGCTGCAACCCTGCGGCGGCCCATTCGCGATAGGCCAGTTGGGTGGGGCCGATCTCGACCCGGTCCTGATCGTTGGGCGTATTGTCGCCAAGGGTGGCGCCGCGCGTGGGGTCAATCTTGCGGGTGTCGCGGTAGTGCTCGTTCATCTCCGGCTCCATCTCTGGACAGGTCTGTCCAAAGTGGCGCGGGGCTTGCGCCGGTGTCGCTGCCAAATACGACCGTTCGGACGGTCGTTTTCAGGCTGACGCGCAAGCTTGCGGATGAAATGACAGGCTTTGCTTGTTACAAGGTGGCATGAATGAGATTCTGCAAACCCGCCTGCCGTATAATCCCCTGGAAGAGCGCAAGCTGCCCGGCATCCAGCCGCTGGCGCCAGAAGACTGGCTCTATTTCGATGCCGCCTTCGCCGCGCAGATGACGGAGCGTGAGCGGCTGCTGACAACTCAGCGGGCGGAGGTTCTGCAATGCGGGCCGGGGGCGATGCCCGCTGCCTGCGAGTTGCTGGAGGCGGTTCTGGCGCAGCTCTACCCGGAGGCTGCGCCGTCTCGGCCAGGCCATGTGCTCCGGCCTGACGGGGTGCAGGTGCAGCTGGACTGGGAGGATCCCCTCGGCACGCTGGGGCGGATCGCGCAGCAGGATTTCTGCATTCTGGAAAAACCGCAGGGGGCGGATGAGCATGTGCTGACCGGGGCGGTGCTGTGCTTCCCGGCGAACTGGACCCTGGCGGAGAAATACCTTCGTCCGCTGATCGCCATCCATGCGCCTGTCGACAGCTATGATGCGGGCATTGCGGCGCGGGTGCAGCGGCTGTTTGACGGGGTCCAGCAGGGCCGCCCGATGTGGCGGTTCAATGCGCTGTGGTACGCCGATCCCACATTGCATCAGCCGCGCCGGGTCAGCGGAGATCGTCCACGTCCGGCGGCGGATGACGCCGGGTATCTGCGCAGCGAACGGCAGACGATTCTGCGGCTGCCGCGCAGTCGCGCGGTTGTTTTCAGCATCCACACGAGCGTGCTGGCCCGTGCGGATGTCTTGGCCCAATGGGGGGCACCGGCTGCATCGGCCTAGAGCGGGTGCGGCTCTAGAAGGCGATGGCAGCCGAGCTTTGCAGGGCCAGCAGCGCAGTTGCGCCACAGATGATATGCAGATGGCCGCGCAGCTGCGGGCTGTGCAGAATATGGGCCACCGCCGAGAGCATACGCGGCGGCACAGCCGCCAGCAGACCACCGATCCGGGCCATGTCGTAGTGGGCAGCCCGCGGATGTTGCAGGATGGCCTTGGTGCGTGCCCGCGCCCTGTTACGCGCCTCGATGGCGTGGCGACCGGTGGCGCGGAGTTCCGAGGAGTCGAGCATGGCCGCGCAATGTTCGGCAAGCTGTGCAGCGGTGACATCGACCGGCTCGAAACAGGCCCGGCCGCGCAGCCGTCCCTGGGGTCGTTGTTTGGGATCGGCTGCGGATTGCGACGCGTCCGGCGCAGCGATCTGCGGCGCAATAACGGCGGAGGTGTCAGCCGCGGCGTCTGTCGGCGCGGTCACTGGTGATACGGTCAGCAACACCTCCGGCGGTACGGTTGCAGTCCCGTCTGCTGACCCGTCTAGCGGGGTGGGCATAGCCGCCTCGGAGGGTGTTTCGACCTCTGAAGCGTCCGAAAACGCACCAAGAAAGGCCGCCCGGGTCAGCGTGACGGGGGTGTCCAGCCAATCCACCGTCGCCACCTCAAGCTCTTCTGTCAGGCGGCGCAGGACCACCGCCAGCAGCAGCTCGCTCAGCTCGGCGTCGCAATGGTCAGGATGGTTCGGGAAAAGCGTCACATTCAGCGCGCTGCGCAGCCGCGTCTCGGTGCAGTCCGCATCGGCGCTGTTGGCCCGCGTCGGCTTGATCGGATGGCGCAGATAGCGCAGTTCAATGCGATAATGATCGCACTCAAGCAGGATCAGATTGGGGCTGCGGGATCGGAACTGCCGCACGGCGTGACCATATTCCTCCAGCGTATCGACCACCGAGGCCGAGCTGCTGGACAAGGCCTCCGGGTGTCGGGCCTCAAAGCCGAGCTTGCCTCTGTACTGAACTGACTGTGTCACCGTCGGGATCCTCCGCTCAGATGTTTCAACAATTAAGTTAAAATTTGAAATGGTGGAAAGTGAGGCGGCGACAGGCGATTGGTAAAATAATCCTTAGGTTATTTGAATGCGTCGGTGACTCTAGCTATCATTTTGAAAATGTTGATATTTCTTGCCAGTCGACCTGCTGTCACGCGACGAATGGGGCGAAACATGGGCGGGGAATGGTCACATTGATGCCGCAGCGATTGCCAATCGCCGCCAATCACTCGCAGTGTTTCCGATCAGTTGACGTAAGGGGAGCGTGTCAGCGGCGGGGGTGGCCGGAATCCGGTATGACGCGGGCCGCCGCTAAGCAAGGCCAAGTATGAAACGGGCAACATACCACCCGGTCAGCGCGAGCAAAGCCCAGCCCGTCGCCGCCAGCAGCGCGCGTGAGATGCGATTTGGCCGGTAGGCCGCAAAAAGGCAGATGAGCGCCACGATCGGCATGGCGATGGGCAGTAGAACAGCAAGGATCATGCGGCGATGGAGACCGAGCGGCGGGGGGATGTCAAATCAAAAGTCGCCCCGTTGGGCCTGCACGCAATATCGCGTCGGCGGAGCGCCATGATCATATGCCGCAGCCACCCACATCTGACGAGGACGACGGCGAGCTGAGCTGCTGCGGCGCATATGAAAAAGGCGCCCCCCGAAGGGAGCGCCCAGTCAGCCTGCGTGATCGGGGATCAGCAGCTGTAGTACATGCCGTATTCCACCGGATGCGGGGTGTGTTCGTAGGTTTCCACCTCTTCCATCTTGAGGGCGATATAGCCTTCGATCTGGTCCTTGGTGAACACGTCGCCCTGCAACAGGAAGTCATGGTCGGCCGCCAGCGATTCCAGCGCTTCGCGCAGGCTGCCGCAGACGGTAGGGATGCCGGCCAGCTCTTCTGCGGGCAGGTCGTAGAGGTTCTTGTCCATGGCTTCGCCCGGATCAATCTTGTTCTTGATCCCGTCAAGGCCGGCCATCAGCAGGGCGGAGAAGGCCAGGTAGGGGTTTGCGGCCGGATCGGGGAAACGGGCTTCGACGCGCTTGGCTTTCGGGCTCTCGGTCCATGGGATCCGCACGCAGCCGGAGCGGTTGCGGGCGGAATAGGCGCGCAGAACCGGGGCCTCAAAGCCGGGGATCAGGCGCTTGTAGGAGTTGGTCGAGGGGTTGGTGAAGGCGTTCAGGGTCTTGGCGTGCTTCAGGATGCCACCAATGAAATACAGCGCTTCCTGGCTGAGATCGGCATATTTGTCGCCCGCGAACAGCGGCTTGCCGTCCTTCCAGATCGACATGTTCACATGCATGCCGGTGCCGTTGTCGCCATAGATCGGCTTCGGCATGAAGGTTGCGGATTTGCCGTAGGCATGTGCCACGTTGTGGATCACATATTTGTATTTCTGCAGCTCGTCGGCCTGTTTGGTCAGGCTGTCAAAGATCAGGCCCAGCTCGTGCTGGCACGAGGCCACCTCGTGATGGTGCTTGTCCACCTTCATGCCAAGACGCTTCATGGTCGAGAGCATTTCGGAGCGCAGGTCCTGGGCTTCGTCGATCGGGTTCACCGGGAAATAGCCGCCCTTCAGACCCGGACGGTGGCCCATGTTGCCCATTTCATATTCGGTATCGGTGTTCCAGGAGGCGTCGGTGGCGTCGACCTCGAAGGAGACTTTGTTGATGGTGTTGGAGAAGCGCACATCATCAAACAGGAAGAATTCTGCCTCGGGGCCCATATAGGCCACATCGCCGATGCCGGAGGATTTCAGATAGGCCTCTGCCTTCTGCGCGGTGCCGCGCGGATCGCGGGGGTAGGCTTCGCCGGTATCGGGCTCAACCACGGAACAATGGATGCAGATGGTCTTTTCGGCATAGAACGGATCGACATAGGCCGAGCTGGTGTCGAGGATCAGTTTCATGTCGGAGTTTTCGATCGACTTCCAGCCGGCGATGGAGGAGCCATCGAACATGAAGCCCTCTTCGAGGAAATCTTCATCCACCAGGTCGACGTCCACGGTCACGTGCTGGAGCTTGCCCCGCACATCGGTGAAACGGATGTCGACATAGGCGGCATCTTCGTCTTTGATCATCTTCAGAACTGCGTCTGCGCTCATTTCCAATGGTCCTTCTGATCTTTTTGTCTTGAGAGTGTCCGGGCTGGCCTGCCGCGCGGCGACAGGGACAGCCGAGTATTATGTGGTCAGGCTCAGAGCGCGTCCGAACCGGTTTCCCCGGTGCGGATGCGGATTGCCTGCTCAACGGGCGAGACAAAGATTTTGCCGTCGCCGATCTTGTCGGTCTTGGCTGCTGCCACAATCGCCTCGATGGCGGCATCAACCTGATCATCGTCCAGAACCACCTCGATTTTCACCTTCGGCAGGAAATCGACGACATATTCGGCGCCACGGTAGAGCTCGGTATGACCTTTCTGACGGCCAAACCCCTTGACCTCGATCACCGAAAGACCCTGTACGCCCACGTCCTGCAAGGCTTCTTTCACCTCGTCGAGTTTGAACGGCTTGATGATGGCTTCGATCTTTTTCATCGGGGTGACTCCTCGCAACCTTGTCGAGAGAGGTCAGATCACTTCTACTGAGCCGCGACAACAAGAGCTGCAAGCGCTGCGGCGAAACTGCGCAGGATTTCATCGGATGTGCCTAAAAATTAGGCAGTGCGCCCGTTTTATGCGCAGTTCTGAATCCGCGTCGCCGTTTGCTGCCCCAATCGAGAGGTCAAAGGAATGAGCGAATTGCTGACCGCTGCCCAGATGCGCGCCATTGAACAGGCCGCCATCGGCTCTGGCGAGGTCACCGGTCTGGAGCTGATGGAGCGGGCAGGGCGGAGCGTGGTCGAGGCCATTTTCGAGGAATGGCCGGAGCTGGCGGGGCCTGCGGCTACCCAAGTGGGGGGCGCTGCCCCCCGGCCTGCGGCCTCCCCCCGGGATATTTCTGGCCAGAAGAACGGTGCCGAAGGACCCTACCGTGCCGTGGTACTCTGCGGGCCGGGCAACAATGGCGGCGACGGTTTTGTTGTGGCGCGACTGTTGAAGCAGCGCGGCTGGGAGGTGGAGGTGTTCCTTTATGGCGACCCGGACAAGCTGCCGACGGATGCGAAGGTGAATTATGAGCGGTGGTGGGAGCTGGGAGCAGTCGTTCCATATGTCGACACTGGGAGTGGCGCATTTGCACTGGATCCTGCAAAGCACCGGGAAAACACTCTTCTTGTTGATGCGCTGTTTGGAACTGGACTTACGCGGCCGGTCGAGACGTTCAATTCGTTTGGCCGGCTAACCGAGATAACCGAGTGGCGTCTGTCAGAAAGCTCCAGAACGGGTGCTTTCCCGGCGCCCCGCGTGGTCTCAATTGACCTACCCAGCGGGGCGTGCACGGACTCTGGAAAACTGCTGCGTAGTAAGGAACCGGCACGGGAATTTGAGGCAATCTGCGCTGATCTCACGGTAACCTTTCACAGCCGGAAGTTGGCGCATGTCCTGGCAGATGGACCCGAGCAGTCAGGCAGGGTTTTGGTCAAAAGCATCGGCCTGAAAACAGGGCAAGGTGCCGCAACTGGCGGCGTCGTGACCTCGGTTGCGCCACAGATAATGTCGAAGCGAAGCGGTCATCACAAATACACCCACGGCCACGCCCTCATCCTCTCCGGCGGACATGGTCGGACCGGTGCCGCGCGTCTTGCCGCCCGCGGAGCGCTTCGCATCGGGGCAGGGCTGGTGACCGTCGGCTCGCCGCGATCGGCGATGATGGAAAATGCCAGTCAGCTGACGGCGATCATGCTGCGGCAGATCGACGGCGCGCATGGGGTCAGCGAGCTTCTGGAGGACAAGCGGTTCAATGCGGTCTGCCTTGGCCCCGGATTGGGGCGCGGGGCCGACACCCAGGCGGTGGTCATGGCGGTGCTGAAGGAAAAACGCGCCACCGTTCTGGATGCTGATGCGCTGACCCGGTTCGAGCTGAAACCCGACGTCCTGTTTGAGGCCCTGCACGACACCTGTGTGATCACGCCCCATGGCGGCGAGTTTGCCCGGCTGTTCCCGGATATCGCAGAAAAACTGGCAGCACCCGCCACCTCCGGTCCCGCCTATTCCAAGGTCGACGCCACCCGTGAGGCGGCCAGACGCGCGGGCTGCGTGGTGCTGTTCAAGGGGCCCGATACGGTGATCGCCGCGCCGGACGGGCGCTGCTCGGTGAATTCCGCCCATTACGAGCGGTCCGCGCCCTGGCTGGCCACCGCCGGGTCGGGCGATGTGCTGGCAGGCTTCATCACCGGGTTGCTGGCGCGCGGGTTTTCCCCGATGCAGGCGTCCGAGACCGCCGCCTATATTCACGTCGAATGCGCGCTGGAATTCGGCCCCGGGCTGATTGCCGAGGATCTGCCCGAGCAGATCCCTCGCGTGTTGCGCAGGCTTGAGGGGCGAACCGGATAGCCGGGGCAGGGCGCGGGTGAAAAAGTTGCGCCCGAACCGCGCTTTCCCTTTTGCATCCGTCAAAAAGCTTTGCTATTGAGCGCTTCACGGTGGCTGTGACCACCGACAGGATGCGGGTGTGGCGAAATTGGTAGACGCACCAGATTTAGGTTCTGGCGCCGCAAGGCGTGGGGGTTCAAGTCCCTCCACCCGCACCATTTTTCACAGATCCTCTAGGATGACCCGGCCTATTGGGGCCGGTCTACCCCTTTGGCACCAGCTTTGACTTTTATCCTTCGCGGCATCTGTACCGAGGACAATGTCGCCATCGGCGGGACGGTGGATGCCATGCGTGGTGCTCTGGCTGATCTGCGTCGTCTTGATCAGCTCAGGCCCGTCTTTGATCGGCACCTGCGCCGCTGCCTGACTGGCGCGGATCGACCCATTGGAGGATATCTTTGGCGGATATGATGAAACGCCCGGGTTGGCGGGCGTTTCAGGGGGCAGGTCAGGGGGCAGCAGGTCAGGGGGCAGAACTGGGCTCATCAGACTGCGACACCGGTCGTTGACGCCTTGGCCAGCCTCAGGTCCGACCGCAGCGCCAGCTGGGGCAGTGCGGTCAGACCGTCTGATCAGGCGGATTGGGCGTAGGCGATATCCTCATCGTCATAGGCCGGTTGCGCCCAGCTGTCGGCGATGGGTTCAGCATCGCGGTGTCCGGTGCCGGAAGGGCTGGTGGTAAAGCCGGAGATCGCCCGGACCAATGTCTGCGCCTCCTCGCGCAGCATCTGACCGGCGGCGGCGGTCTGCTCCAGCATGGCGGAGTTCTTCTGCGCATTCTGGTCCAGGGAGACGACGGCGGTGTTGACCTCTGACAGACCATTGGACTGCTCGACCGTGGTGGCGGCGATCTGCTCAACCTTGCCGACCACCGCTTCGACCGAGCTTTGGATCGAGGCCAGCGCGGTGCCGGTCTGATCGACCAGTTTCACGCCCTGGGCAACCTCGCGGGTGCTGACCTCAATCAGCGCGTTGATCTCCTGCACGGCGTCCGCAGAACGCTGCGCGAGGCCGCGCACCTCGGAGGCGACGACGGCAAAGCCGCGGCCTGCTTCTCCCGCGCGGGCGGCCTCGACCCCGGCGTTCAGCGCCAGCAGATTGGTCTGAAAGGCAAGATCTTCGATCAGGTCGGTGATCTTGGCGATCGCGCCAGACGAATCCTCGATCCGCTGCATGGCGCTGATGGTCTGGCTGGCCAGTTCGCTGGTGGAGCGCGCCTGGGCAAAGGCGTCGCGCACGATATCCTTGGCCTGATCCGATCCTTCGGCGGTGCCGCGCACGGTGTCGTCCAATGTCTGCAGCGCAGCGGCGGTTTCTTCCAGGGAGGCGGCGGAGGTTTCTCCGCGGCGCGAGGCGTCCTCGGCGGCGGCCGCAATTTCTGCGGCGGTGGAATTCAGCACCTCGCTGCTGTGCGACAGTTGCCGCACCATGCTGGTGAGGCTGTCGCTGAGGTTGTCGACCGCATCGGCGATTTCCTTGAAAATCCCCTTCTGACCGTCGGGCATGCGCTGCGTGAGGTCACCTGCCGCCAGCGTGTCGAGCACCTGCCGGATATCGCCGAGGCCGCCCTCTGCCGCGTCGCCGATGGCATTCACACCGCGGCCCAGATCCGCAAAGGAGCCGCTGGCGTCCCCGATCTGCAACCGTTTGGAAAAGTCTCCGGCAGCGCAGGCGCTGATGACCTCGGCAATTTCGCGGGTCAGCTTGTCCTTCATCTCATTGTCGGCGCGCAGGTCCTCCACGGCGGC
The DNA here is from genome assembly GCF_048056275.1 of Phaeobacter sp. JH20_26. Classification (NCBI taxonomy): domain Bacteria; kingdom Pseudomonadati; phylum Pseudomonadota; class Alphaproteobacteria; order Rhodobacterales; family Roseobacteraceae; genus Phaeobacter; species Phaeobacter sp. JH20_26. The sequence continues at coordinate 60,131 of NZ_JAYMWL010000013.1, forward strand.
GGCAATGGTCGAGACCTCTTTGATGCGCGACTGCGGCGCCGGAGTGGAGAAATCGCCCGCCATGATCTTTTGCAGCACCAGATTGACCCGCGACAGCGGACGCGAGATCCCGATGGCAAGGGCAAATGCCACCACGACAAAGACCCCGAGCCCGCCAAAGCCTGCCTTCATAGCATTGGCATTGGCGGTGGCGATGGCCTCGGCGGCGCTGGCATGGATCCTGTCCAGCCGGGCCGAGGTGAGGTCGTTCATCTTGGCCAGGATCGGTGCGCTTGCGGTTTCGATTTCATTCAGGGCCTGATAGTGGCCGTCGATCACCTTGGTCTCCTCGGCATAGGCGTTGAAGGAGTTCTGATAGGCGGTCAACAGGCTGCCGATCCGGGCCCGCTGCGAGATGTTCTTGTAATAGCTGCCGGGGAACGCACGGAATTCATCCACGCGGGCGTTCAGCCGGTCGATGTATTTTGTGTCGTGGCGCATGATGAAATCTTTCTCATGGCGCCGCATCATCAGCATCTTCACCTTCATCTCGGGCTCTGCGGTGTCTTCCAATGCCTTTTCGATGCTCCGCACAGAGCTGCGCAGCGCCCCCTGAAGCCCGTCGGTCTCGTCAAAGCCCAACCGCTCCTGGCTGGCGACCACGTCGGCAAACCCGGCTTCATAGGCGGCGATTTCACTGGCCAGCAGGCTCAGCGTCTGTGCAGCCTCACTCATGTTATCCAACTCGGTGATCTGCATCCTTGCAGTCTCCAGCCGGTTGCGCAGATGCGCCATGGTCTCAGCCTGGGTGGCGATCACCTCCTGGCTCGGCTTCAGGCGAAACCCCATCTCAACAATGCGGGCGTTCTGAAAATCGCTGCTGGCCTCGGCGAGGGTCTTTGCAAACCCCTCCACGGCGACCACTTCAGTCTCGATCCCCGTGCGCAGCTGATCGGTGTATCGCGACAGGGCGATGAGCGCGAACATGACCGCGCTGGCCAGAAAGACGATCAGAAAGATGGCCGTCTTGATGGAAGTTTTGAATCTCATAGTCTGGGTACCTGCTTTGTCGATCTGCCACAGCTAACGAGTGCCCCTTAATAAACTGTGGAAATCTGCCGTTAGACGGCGTGTTTCACTGAATATTCCACCGAAATGTCGACGTTTTCTGGGGGGAGCGATGTTCCGGCCCGATTGGTCAGCCTGAGACAGCTGGGCGGCGCAGAAATTCCGGACCGATCGGCGCGGTGCCGCGCAGCGGGTGATCACAATCGAGCGAGAATTCCGCCCACAGCTGGCAAGGGAACCGGCGCGGCCTATTTCAAGAGTGCAGCACCAGAAAATCGCGTGATAGCACCTGTGACAGGTCGGCCTCTCAGGGATGGAGAGGGAGCCGCCCTGAACAATATTGGAGCATCTCCTCATGAACACCAAAATTGCCTCTCACCTTGGGGTGACAGCCCTGATGTCCGGTCTTGTTGCCGGGCTGGCGGTTCCCGCCTTTGCCGGGCCCACCTACGAGAACAGCTCCGGCGGCAGCTTCCGCTACTATGGTCAGTTCAACCCCTCGTTCCAGTCGTTCGACGATGGCAGTGATGATTTCAGCACGCTGGTGGACAACGCCAATTCCAACTCGCGCATCGGCTTCTGGCTTGAACAGCCCTTTGGCGAGAACACCCTGCGGTTCAATTTCGAAACCGCTCTTGGGCTGCGCTCCTCCGATGGGGTGAACCAGAACGGCCGTCCGCAGAACATCAGCTGGGACCGTACCCGGATCCGCAAGGTCGATATTCAATACGCAACACCGCGCTACGGCACCTTCTCCTTTGGTCAGGGTTCGATGGCCTCTGACGGGCTGGCGGAATCCGATTTCTCCGGCACCAGTGTCATTCAGACGTCTGCCATCGGGGATTCCGCTGGCGGCTTCCTGTTCCGCACCTCCACCGGTACGCTGTCAGGCGTCAACATCGGCTCGGCCTTCCGCAGCTTCGATGGCGGGCGGCTTGGCCGGGTGCGCTATGATACGCCGGAATTCAGCGGCTTTACCGTCTCGGCCTCTTACGGCGAAGAGATCCTGCGCTCAAATTCCGACCGCGAAGCCTATGATATCGCCCTGCGGTACAATAACGACGATCTTGGTGATTTCGCCATTCAGGGCGCGCTGGGGGCGGTCTGGAACGAAAACGGGCCGGGCACCAAAACCCGCGATATCGTGGCCTCCTTTGCCACGCTGCACGAACCAAGCGGAGTCTCGCTTGCGGTTGCGGCAGGGGATCGCGACACCGGCGGCGATTATGCCTTTGCCAAGCTGGGCTATACCGCGAATTTCCTGGCCGTGGGCGCGACCTCCTTTGCCATCGATTATTATGACGGCTCGGATATGGTCACCAGTGGCGACAACGCTGAATCCTGGGGCGTTGCAGCGGTGCAGAATTTCGACGGTCTGAACCTGGAAACCTATGTGGCCTACCGCGACTATTCCTACGCGGACACCTCTGGGACCAGCTATCAGGACAGTTCCTCCATCATGGCAGGCGCCCGCTGGAAGTTCTGATCGCCAGCGCCAGGGCAGGGCGATCCGCTGCGCCCTGAACGGTATCCGCGCAATCGGATTATGGAAAACACGTCCTTTGGGGCGTGTTTTCTGTTTTCGGGGCCAAAAAACGCCGCAACCGGCGCTGACCGGGCGGCTGCGGGGGCAATCCCTCTTGCGCCGCCGCGCTTGTGCAAATAGAAGGCCACAAATTGTCTGGGGGAGCGCCCGCGCGCGCGCCCCGAATCTCTATGGGGAATATGATGCAGGTCACCGAGACGCTGAACGAAGGTCTGAAACGCGGCTACGCGATCACCGTTACCGCCGCCGAGCTGGATGCGAAGGTCAATGAAAAACTCGTCGAGGCACAGCCCGAAGTCGAGATGAAGGGCTTCCGCAAGGGCAAGGTTCCCATGGCGCTGCTGAAGAAGCAGTTCGGCCAGCGTCTGATCGGCGAAGCCATGCAGGAAACCATCGACGGTGCGATGAACAAGCACTTCGAGGAAAGCGGTGACCGTCCGGCGATGCAGCCCGACGTCAAGATGACCAACGAAGACTGGAAAGAGGGCGACGACGTCAACGTCGAGATGTCCTATGAGGCACTGCCTGAAATCCCCGAAGTTGATCTCTCCGGCGTTGAGCTGGAAAAGCTGGTGGTCAAAGCAGACGACGCCGCAGTTGATGAGGCGCTGGCCAACCTGGCCGAGACCGCCAAGGAATTCGAAGCCCGCGAAGAGGGTGCTGCCGCTGAAGATGGCGATCAGGTTGTGATCGACTTCGTCGGCAAGGTAGACGGCGAAGCCTTCGACGGCGGCGCAGGCGAAGACTACCCGCTGGTGCTGGGCTCCAACTCCTTTATCCCCGGTTTCGAAGACCAGCTGGTCGGCACCAAGGCAGGCGACGAAAAAGACGTCACCGTCACTTTCCCCGAGCAGTACCAGGCCGAGCATCTGGCCGGTAAGGAAGCCGTATTCACCTGCACCGTGAAAGAGGTCAAAGCCGCCAAGGCAGCAGAGATCAACGACGAGCTGGCGAAGAAATTCGGCGCCGAGGACCTCGCCGCTCTGAAAGGTCAGATCTCCGAGCGTCTGGAAGCAGAATACGCCGGTGCGGCCCGCGCGGTGATGAAGCGTGGCCTTCTGGACAAGCTGGACGATCTGGTCTCCTTCGACCTGCCGCCCTCGCTGGTCGAAGCCGAAGCCAAGCAGATCGCACATCAGCTGTGGCACGAGGAAAACCCCGAGGTTCACGATCACAACCACGGTGAAATCGAGCCGACTGACGAGCACAACAAACTGGCAGAGCGCCGCGTCCGTCTGGGCCTGTTGCTGGCCGAGCTGGGTCAGAAAGCCGAGGTCGAAGTGACCGATGCGGAAATGACCCAGGCCATCATGAGCCAGGCACGCCAGTACCCGGGCCAGGAACGCCAGTTCTTTGAGTTCATCCAGCAGAACGCTCAGATGCAGCAGCAGCTGCGCGCGCCGATCTTCGAAGACAAGGTCATCGATCACATCGCCGAGCAGGCCAAAGTGAGCGAGAAAGAAGTGTCCAAGGACGACCTGCAGGCCGCAGTCGAAGCTCTGGAAGAAGAATAAGTCAGATCCCGGATCCCGCCCGGCGCGGATCCGAGGTGTGCCAACGCGCAAGGCCGTCCCTCAGGGGGCGGCCTTTTTGTTTGGCGGTGAGCGCGGGGCGGAGTAGGAGCGGTCTAAGGCATAAAAAAACCGCCGTGGAGGCGAACTCCAGGGCGGTTGTCTGATCACTCGGTTGTCTGACCTCTCGGTTGTCAGATCACCCGATGGTCTTGCGGTGGTGCCCGCTCAGAACAGAAAGTTATCGGAACTGGCGAGTTCCTCGACGGTGATATTTTCAACCGTGACCACAACATTGTCAAAAGACATCACGACGTGATCACCTCTGGTCGTAAAATCGATCTGATTGATGTTCTGTGCTCCGCTGAGGATGTCGATCTTGTCCGTGCCCAGTTCAAAATCGCGGATACGGGCGCGCCCGTGGTTGCTGCCGAAGGCAAATGTGTCGGCCCCATCGCCCCCGATCATCAGGTCGTTACCACCCTGACCAAACAGCAGGTCATTGCCATTGCCGCCGATCAATGTGTCATTGCCCGCACCGGCGCGGATCGTGTCGGCCCCGTGCGAACCGTTGAGTTTGTCATCGCCGCCCTGGCCAATCAGCCGGTCGCGCCCGCCGCCACCGCGTAGATCATCATCACCCGCACGGCCTGCAAGCCGGTCGTTGCCGCCGCGCCCTGACAGCAGGTCATTTGCATCGGTTCCATCCAGAATGTCCCGGCTGACGGTGCCCAGCAGGGTTTCACCAACCAGGACGGGCTCGCTTGGCTGCGGCTCGCCCATGTCCAGCGGTGCGGTGCCGCCTGCCTTGCGATCCTGCCAGAAGGCAATCAGCGCGTCGGCTGTGGGGCTGTCGTAACCGCCGAAATCTTTCACGTATTTCAGGATCGAGGTGCCGTATTCATCGGTCGAGGCGGTATCGCTCAGCAAGAGCGTCGCCAGCCCCGAAGCACCGCGCAGATGCGCCGCAGCCATCAGCCCGGTCAGCGAGAGGGTAACATCCACCATGGCGCCATTGACATCGCGATAGGTCACGGTCTCGCCGACAAAATCGCTGATGCTGCGCCCCTGCCGACCGAGATAGTAGCTCAGCATCTCGAAGTTATAGCCAAACGCCTCATTGATGGCGGTGTCCTGTGCGGCGTGGGATTTGAAATCATCCAGGCTGTTGACGCCATTTTTCCCGGTCCAGGTGCCATCCCAGCGGTTGATGGTATCACCGCCCAGGTAGTAAACGTCGTCCTGATAATAACCGAGGTCAATCAGCAGCGCCTCGCCGAACTGATAGCCGACAAAGCCCAGCGAATTGGTGGAGTGATAGGCCATGTCCCGCCACTGGGTGTCGCTCAGCTGGCCCCAGCTGCTGAGGCCGGGATAGAAGCTGCTGACCGGCGCGCCGACCCATTGCGTCAGCTGCGCGTCGCTGATCTGCCCCGCATTGTAGCGGTCCCGGTCCCAGCCCGATTCAAACGCCAGAAGCGCATTTCGAAAATCGTTGAAACTGCCGTTTGGCATCGGAACTGCTCCTCTTGCTCATCAACCGTCTTGATGCGGGTCGCTGTTGTGCAGCGCTGATCGACACCTCGCATGTCGGAAAACTCTGCCGCAAGAAGGGGGCGGAAATTTGGCAAACAAATGCCTAAAAAGCAGTAAGGAGAGCGCAAATTTGCTCGAAATTTGTAAAAATTAACCTTTAGGGCGCCCCTCAATAACTTGTGTGCAAGCGGGGCGTGTGCGCCTAAATATGCCGCCCGACCAAGTTTGGCCGGGCGGCGAGAATCATTTCATTTTGCACAAATCGGAAACAGTTTGTTCACAGCGCAATTCTGTAGCGTGCAAAGCCATCCGGCCCTTCACCCGCAGGTTCTATTGCAATGCTCTCGACACTGTCCACATAGGCCGCCGCCTTGGGGCCGGTGTCAAACAGCACCGAGGTGTCCGCCAGCGGGGCAAAGCGCCAGTTGGCATCGGCGCGCGGGCTGATGGTGCCCTTCTCGACGATATAGCGCACGATCACATCGCGGTTGGTGTCCGGCCCCTCGAACACGATGGTATCCCCCATCGCGCCGGGGAAGGCACCGCCACCGCCAGCACGATAGTTGTTGGTGGCGATAATGAACTCCTGTGCGGGATCGATTGGCGCGCCGTTGAACTCCAGATTGACGATGCGGTTGGCGTCGGGATTCTCCAGCTCCCCCTTCGGCCCGAACTTCGAGGGCTGCGACAGGTCGATCTGATAGGTCACCCCGTCGATCACGTCAAAGTTGTAGCTCGGGAAGGCGGGATTGAGCAGCACCTGATCGGCCTCGCCGGGGGTAATCTGGTTGAACATGCCGGCAGAGCGTTCCAGCCAGTCCTTAACCTGCGCGCCGGTCACCCGCACTGCACGGGCGGTGTTGGGGTAGAGGTAGAGGTCGGCGACATTCTTGATCGCCACATCGCCTTTTGGAACGTCGGTGTAATACTCCGCACCACCGCGACCGCCGGCCTTGAACGGGGCCGCAGCTGACAGGATCGGCAGGCCTTCATGCTCGGTGCCCTTCAGCATCTGTTCGATATACCAGGTCTGCGCAATCGACACGATCTGCACCGAGGGATCATCGGCGACCAGTGCAAAATAGCTGTGCAGCGGCGCGTCGGTTTTGCCCACGGCGCGGCGGACATATTGCAGTGTCTCATCATGTTCTTTCTGCGCAGCTGCCAGCACCGCAGGGGCACTTTCGACCAGGGCGGTGATCGACCGGTCCTCTTCGCGCCGCGAAATCGGGCGCGCCTCCGAGGCATGGCCCACCACGCGCCAGCCGCTGCCGTCCCGCTCCAGCATCAGGTCGATCAGACCCATATGGCTGCCCCAGAAACCGCCCATTGTGGCGGGGGTTCCGTGGATGGTGCCCTTGTCGACATCCACCCCGGCAAAATCCGCATAGGTGGAGGAGGGGAAGACCAGATGCGAATGGCCGGTCATGATGGCGTCGATGCCCTCGACGGCCGCCAGCGGCACCGAGGCATTCTCCATCCCGTCGGTCTCATCGGCGCTGCCGATCCCGGAATGTGACAGGGCGATAATGATGTCGGCGCCTTTTTCCTTCATCTCCGGCACATAGGCGCGGGCGGATTGCAGAATGTCGCGGGCCTGCACATTGCCTTCCAGATGGCGGCGGTCCCAGTTCATCACCTGCGGCGGCACAAAGCCAATCAGCCCGATCTTGATCGGATGACGGTTGCCCGCGCCATCGGTCAGCTCGCGCTCCAGGATCACATAGGGCGGCAGCAGGGTCTTGTCGTCACGCGGGCCGGCACCGGTGGATGTGGCGACATTGGCGCAGACCACCGGGAACTCGGCCCCGGCGAGGGATTTCATCAGGAAATCCAGCCCGTAGTTGAACTCATGATTGCCCAGCGTCGAGCCGTCAAAGCCCACGGCGTTCATCGCCTGGATGACCGGATGGGTGTCGCCTTCCTTCATGCCGCGCTCATAGGCGATGTAATCGCCCATCGGATTGCCCTGCAGGAAGTCGCCATTGTCCAGCAGCAGCGAATTGGTCGCCTCGGCGCGAATATCGCCGATCAGCGAGGCCGTGCGCGCCAGCCCGACAGTGTCGCGCGGCTTGTCGGCGTAATAATCATAGGGAAACACATGCACATGCAGGTCGGTGGTCTCCATCAGGCGCAGATGCACCTGATTGGAAGCCGCCTGAACCGAAAACGGATGCAGCGCGATCAGACCGGCACTGCCGGCCAGAAAGGACCGGCGATCTAGTTGAATAGGCATTTTTCACTCCGACGTCTTTTTATTACAGACATCCATGCTAGCAGAAAAACGCCTTCGGTCACGTGACAGTTTTGCGCTAACAATCAGAGTGGCAAGCTGCCGCGTAAGATATCATAACTCTTTGTGATATCGTGGTTTTCAAGCGGTCTGATCAGGGGCGCAGCCCGGTTTCGCGCAGCATGCCCCGCCGTTTTGCGGCATAGTAGTAGCCGCGCGAATAGTGTTTTACCGCCTGATCGTAGCTGCCATCGGAGAGGAGCCAGGCCCCGCGCAGATATTTCACCGCATATTTCAGGTTGGTATCGGCATCCAGCAGATCCTTCGGCTTGCCGCGAAACCCCATGGAGCGGGCAGTGGCCGGCAGGATCTGCAACAGCCCGTAGTAGGGCCGGTTGACCGCCCAGGGCCGATGGGTGCTCTCGCGGATGGCAAGGCGGTGGACCAGCGGGCGCGGCACCTCATAGTGGTCGGCCCAGAAATTGATCTTGCGGCGAAGCTCCGGCGTCTCGTTGGGATAGAGCGGCGGCGTTGCGGCGCGCTCGGTTGCGGCGGGTGCCTCGCCACAGGCGGCAAGGGCCAGCGGGCTGAGAATAATGGCCAGAGCCGTTCTGCGATCAATCATGGATACTGCCTGTCTAAACCCCGAATACGCCGGATCGGCGGCAGATTAGGGCGCGCCTGCGGCTTGGGCAAATGGCGCGGGAACCCATCGGCGGATATCCCCCGACCGTGGCAGGCTGTCCGATGATCGCCCGCAATCCCGGCCCATCAGCCGGGATTGCCCCCCGGCGCGGCGATCCGCATGACCGGTCAGGGTGCCCCGGCCAGGGCGGGCGCTGATGGATCAAATTTTAACCGCTAAGAATTTGTCGGCGCTGATCGACTGCCGCATGATCCACGCGCGCATGAACCGGGCCTTGCCCTGTCCCAACACGGCTCCCGTGCCTGCGGCCCGATTGGGACGCCCATGCAAAGGGGCTGCGGGGGCCGAGCCTTCGTGGCCCCGTCTGCAACGCCCGCATGGTTTAGGGTTGGATCACCCGGTCAGGGTTGTGCTGGGTCAGCTCGGCGGTGATCAGCTCCGGTGGCACCAGATTGCTGATCGGTTCGCCCCTGTATTTCGGGTTTTCAAAGCTGAAGTTGCGCAAGAGCCGCAGCAGCAGGCGCCGCCGCAGCGCCGTTTCTTCCCGGATCAGATCCTCTTCCATGCTTACCCCCAGACGCCAGACGCAGGCCTGGCACGACAGTCACAACCACACGTGCGCACAAACACGCGCTCCCGGAGCGATCGCTCAGGGCGGGATCTAGGCTTGCAGAAACCGGCAAAGACGAGGTTACCCGCGCCGCAGTTTCTGCGGAGAGTTTGAGGCGATTTTGATCTGTCAGCAGCGCAATCCAGCTGCGGCCGCCGCAGATATGAAAAAGGCCGCCCCGATCCGGGGCGGCCTCTCTCGATCTCGGATAGATCCAATGCCGATCAGGCGTTGGTCTCTTCGTCGTCTGCGGCCGGGGCTGCATCGTCGTCGTCGGATGCGGCAGAGCCGATATCGTCGAACAGTTCGGAGATTTCGAATTCAGCAGCGGCTTCTTCTTCAGCGGCCAGCTCTTGAATCGATTTGCCCGAGGCTTGCAGCTCAGCTTCTTCGACCGAACGCGCAACGTTCAGTTTGATCTGAACTTCGACTTCAGGGTGCAGCTTCACAACAACGCTGTGCAGACCCAGTTCCTTGATCGGCGAAAGCAGGGCAACCTGCTTCTTGTCGACCGAGAAACCTTCTGCGGTGGCGGCTTCTGCGGCGTCACGCGGGGTGACGGAGCCGTAGAGGGCGCCAGCGTCAGACGCGGAGCGAATCACGATGAACTGCTGACCGTCCAGCTTCTCTGCCAGAGCTTCCGCTTCTTTCTTGGTTTCCAGATTGCGCGCTTCGAACTGCGCTTTCTGTTCCTCAAAACGAGCGATGTTGTTCTGCGACGCGGTCAGCGCCTTGCCTTGCGGCAGCAGGAAGTTGCGAGCATAGCCGGGCTTTACGTCCACGACTTCGCCCATTTGGCCCAGTTTGGCCACACGTTCCAGAAGGATAACTTGCATGTGCTTATCTCCTTACTTCACGGCGTAGGGCAGCAGGGCGAGGAAGCGGGCGCGCTTGATAGCACGGGCCAGTTCACGCTGCTTCTTTGCCGAAACGGCGGTGATGCGCGACGGCACGATCTTACCACGTTCGGAAATGTAGCGCTGCAGAAGACGGGTGTCTTTGTAGTCGATTTTCGGCGCATTGTCGCCCGAGAACGGGCATACTTTACGACGACGGAAAAACGGTTTGGCTGCCATGGTTTAGCGTCCTTTTCTCAAGCGTTGATCAGCGGCGCTCACGACGCGTGTCGCGCTCATCGCGCTTCTGCATCTGAACCGAGGGGCCGTCTTCATGTGCGTCAACCTTGATGGTCAGAACGCGCATCACGTCATCATGCAGGCGCATCAGACGCTCCATTTCCTGGATCGCCGCTGCCGAAGCATCGGTCTTCAGGAAGGAGTAGTGGCCCTTACGATTTTTGTTGATCTTATAGGCCATCGTCTTGACGCCCCAGTACTCGCTGTCGACCAGCTTACCGCCGTTGTCGGACAGAACAGCACCGAAATGTTCGATGAGGCCTTCAGCTTGCGAGTTGGACAGGTCCTGACGCGCAATCATGACATGCTCGTAGAGTGGCATGTGAACTCCAGTTTTTGTCTAGGCGCATTTCATAGACGGGGCGGTTGTCCCTTCCGCTGCCCTGTCACGAGAGTCTGCGCGGATCGAAAATGTCGCGGAAGGAAGCCCCCATATACAGGCTCAGACCAAAAGGGCAAGGCCCGTTTCCCGCCGCGTGCCCCTCTGCACCCACGTTGCCAGTGGTCGCTGGGGTTTGATCCATATCCTGTGAACCAAATTTTAGCAAAATTATGCAAAGCTGAGCATGCAAAGCTGAGAATGGGCCACGGATCCGACAGGGCGAACCTCTTTCGCCAGCGGCCCGATCAGACCCCGCGCGCTAGCCCGGCGGGGTCAACATGGAAGCGGGGGCAGGGCGGCTGCATCTGCATATGCCCTGTTGAGGCCCGTAGACGAAAGGGCTGCCCATCACGGCGGAGCACGGCCCGTATTTACCGCAACTCCGCCCCATTTCAGCCCCAATGCTGGCGTCAATCTTGGTTAATCAAGTGTTAACCACCCCGCCAGTCACAGACCAACAGGCGCAGCAGGCGTCACAGGCAAGGCAAGGCAGGACAGACAGACCGCGTTAAGAGTGAAAGGGACCAGAGATGAGCCTCCTCGAACCATCCGAGATCGGTTTTCAGCCCATGCAGCCGGGTCGATCCATGCAGCCGGGTCGATTTGGCAAGGTCATGCGGCGCGCGTCCTCTCAGTCTCCTGCCGCCAGACGGCTGGCCCATCTGGCCCGGTCGGCACCAATGAACCTTCAGATGCAGGCCAACTGGCCGATCCGCTCGCTGCTGCTGCGCATTCTTGGGGGCGGTATGGTGATGGGCGCCACCGGCCTCTGGCTGCTGCCTGACGCAGGCTTCGATCCGCAGATGTCGCTGATCCGGATCGGGATTTCCGTGGCCTTTCTGTTTGTCGGCCTGATCCTGCTGACCTCGCATCACCCCGACAGCCAGCCGGAGGCCTGTTTCGACCCGATCCGGCGCGAGCTGAGGATCCTGCGCAAGACACGGCGCGGCGCACCGCGGATTGTCCTGCGGCGCAGCTATAGCAGCCTTGGCGGCGTGCGCCTCTCCGCCCATGCCATCTCGGTTCTGGATATCGACGGCGCAGTGCTGATGGAGCTGCCGATCGACAGCACCGAAACCCGCCTGCGGCTGCGCGATCAGCTGAGCGGCGCCCTGCCGATCTTCAGCTAGGCGCTCCAGATCTCTGGCGGAACGCCTTGGCCCGCCGCCACCGCCTGCCGACATCACAACTGCGCGAGAACCGGCCTCTGTGCGTCAATGCGGCTTGGGTTGTTCATCTGAACACAGATAGTGTTGGCTTTTGCGGGCTTTCCTTTCTGATGACAAAGTCTTCAACTGGGAAACGAAGTCACACGGTCCAACGGAGCCAAGATTATGAAAACCACTCTCTTTGCAGCCGCCCTGATGGGGGCCGCCGCCACCACCGCCTTTGCCGCCCCTGAAGCCTACAAGCTGGATTCGAGCCACAGCCAGGTGGTGTTCAGCTACAATCACCTTGGTTTCTCGACCACCTACGGCATGTTCTCGGGGTTTGAGGGTGAAATCGCCTTTGATCAGGAAAACCCCGAAGCCTCCAGCGTCTCGGTGTCGATGCCTGCGCAATCCATGCTGACTGGCTGGGAAGCGCGCTTTGACCATTTCATGTCAAAGGATTTCTTTGGCGCCGATGATGCGGAGATGATCAGCTTCAAATCCACCGGCATCAAGGTCACCGGCGAGAATACCGCAGAAATCACCGGCGACCTGACCCTGAACGGCGTCACCAAATCCGTGGTTCTGGATGCCAAGCTGAACCAGGTCGGCGAACACCCGATGGCGGGCAAGCCTTGGGCCGGTTTCGACGCGACCACAACCCTGCTGCGCTCGGACTACGAGCTGGGCAAATTCGCCCCCTTCGTCAGCGACGAGGTCGAGGTGAAGATCTCGGTCGAGGCGATGAAGGCCGAATAACCAGACCGCACGGCGGAGGGGTCACCCCCGCCACCCACCGATCCAGAACCGCCGCCCCTTGCCGGGTGGCGGTTTTTTTGTCCCTGTAAGTTCGTCCCTGAACGAGTGGGCGGGCACCCGTCAGCTATTCGGCGGCTGCCGCCAGCCGTCTGACCAACACCAAGATCAGCATCATCGCAATCACCAGAAACACCGCACCGACGATCCAGGCGACCGGTGTCGAGTAGATATCGGCGACAGCTCCGGCCAGAATCAGGCCCGATGCGGCCCCCAACTGTTGGATCAGCGACCGCAAAGACAGCATGGTCGAGCGTTGACCGTCGCCAACGCAGCGATGCAGGATGCTGCTGGCCGGGGTTTCGCAGACCCCCAGAAACACGGAATAGAGGACAAACACCGTCACAAAGCCGACAATGCTGCCTTGCAGCGCCAATGCGATCTGAACCCCTGCCAGACAGGCAAAACCTGCCGCCAGCGTCATGGCGTGCCGCCGTTTAAAAATCCGGCTGATGGGCACGGACAGGGACGCGCCGAAAGCGATGGCGAAGAAATAGCTGGCAGTGACGATACCGATGACGGTGTTGGCATAGCTCTCGTCCAGCATCGGCTTTGCATGGGTCGGCCAGATCACCTCAACAGGGTTGGTCGCCATCAAAAAGAACGCCAGCGCTGCCAGAAGGATCGACAGAGCCGGATGTCTGAGGGCCAGACGGCTCGCGTCCCCGATCACCATCGGCACATTCGCAAAGCCGTGCTTGAGAGCCGTGGCGCTCATCGGGCGCGGTGTTTCGACAATGGCCAGTACCGTGAAAACAAACACGCCCGACATCACGACGACGCTCGCAAGGTAGGACACATCATAAATGCTGAACCCAAGGCGTTTTGCGACCTCGCCGCAGAGATCGGGCAGAAGACCTCCCAGAATGGCGCCAATCGCCAAACCTACGGCATTGGCCCATTGCGCTTTGGCCAGTGCGGGCTGGACATCGACATTGGGGGCGGCGGCTTTGAAGGTTTCAACAAACCAGGCATCCAGCGTGCCCGACCGAAGCGCGCGGCCAAAGCCGATGAATGCAAACGACAGCGCCAGAACATAAAAATCGCTCGTAGAGAGAAAAAGCACAAGCGAGATCAGGCTGGCGACAACCGCCGTCAAGAAGACCGGCCTGCGCCCGATGCTGTCGGCAAGGCCACCAAACGGCAGCTCCATCGCCATCGTCGTAAGCGCGTAGATCCCGAAGAGAAACGAGATCTGCAACAGGTCCATGCCCCGGTCGGTCAAGGCCAGAGCAACCACGGCAACCGTCAGCCCCATCGCAAAACGGTCAAGGAACTGGTGTATTTGAAACACGCGAATGTGCCGTCGTGCTGACGGGTTCAGTGCCGCAAAAGAGAACTCGATTTCGGTGGCCATCTTCGCAGCATCACCGGTGCTGCCGCGCGGCACAATACCTTAAGTGGGCCAGAACCTGCGGGACTATATGTCCCCATGGGGGCACGCGGCGGCCACCCCCGCCGGATCTGTGTCCACATCCGTCAGGGGGCGGCGCGACTGGCGGTCAGGTCGACAGCGATGGTCACCGCATAGGCAAGCGAGCTTTCGTCCTGCACGCCCTGGCCGATGTTGAAATCCAGCCGGTTCACTTCGGCACTGCCGGACATTGTGGCGGTGTCACCGTTCAGATCCAGCGTGAAGGGCAGGCGCAGCGGCACCTCCTGATCGCGGATCCGCAGGGTGCCCTCAGCGATATATCCCTCCGCCAGCTTCTCGATCTCGGCGCGGAACTCTGCGGTGGGATAGGTGGAACTGTCAAAGTAATCCGGCCCCATCGCCTGATCGGTGACAGATCCGAGCTTCAGCGAGGGGATCGCCACGGTGACGGTGACCGCGCCGGCGGGGCCGGGGGCGGCAGGGTCCTCGAAATCAATCACTGCCTGCCAGCGGTCGAACTGGCCGCGTACCTCGCTGCCCATCTGCACGATGGTGAGCGCCAATGTGCCATCCTCGACCCGCCAGTTGCCGGCCGTGTCAGACGCCATCGTTGCGGCAGGATCGCCGCCATCCGTGGCCTCGGATCCAGCCTCATGTGCGGTGGTGCCCGGCGCGCCATGGCTGTGCGGCGCATAAAGGCCGAATGCACCGCCGCCGGCCAGCACCAGTAGCCAGATCGCCAGCGCCACCAGCACCGGCGCCGCCCCATGGGGGATCTGCTCTGGCACCGTCACCTGGGGCGCGCGTCCTGGCAGCATCCGGCGCAGCGTGGCGTCGCGGTCGATCACCTCATGTTTCAGCGCCCCGGCAATATGCAGCCCCAAAGCCACCGCAAGGGTCCAGACAAACAGCCAGTGCAGCCCGCCAAACACCGCCGCCACCGCCTCCGATTTCGGCACAAACGGCAGGTTCTGACCAAAGGGCCACCAGATCGGCGCAAATCCCGTGGTTGCGGCGTGATGGATCCAGCCGGTCAGGGGGGCCGCCACCAGCGCCCCGTAAAGCAGCCAGTGCACCACCTCCGCCAGCAGCGTCTCGGCCCGCCGCTCCGGGTGCAGTGGCACCGGCTTGGGCTGGCTCAGCGCCCAGAGAATACGCAGCAGCGCGGTCAGGAACAACGCCAGCCCCAGGGTCTTGTGCAGTGAAAACAGCAGCGCCGCGCGGGTCAGCGTGGCCTGTGCGCCGTCAAACTCCGGGCTTTGAATATGGTGCGCCAGATCATTGGCAAAATAACCAAGCGGGAACACCGCCAGCATCAATAGGGCTGTCAGCCAGTGAAAACCTTTGGCAACGCTGCCATAGTGGCGGGCGGTATTCTGGCGAAGCGCGGGCGCGCGGGCAGGGGAGGACACGGGCGATGAGACCTTCTTATAGGGGGCGACAGGAATACCCTATCCCTTCAGCGGTTTGACACAACACGCATCTCTGTCAGCTGATGCACAGCACCGGTGCGCCCGCGCGAAGGCTATGCTTGTACGCAGCGTCACCTGCGTCTAAACCCGATGCAACGCAGATATGCAGACAAGATGAGGTCTCAGATGACAATTGCATTCGTGTTTCCAGGGCAGGGCGCGCAGACGATCGGTATGGGCAAAGCCCTGGCCGAGGCCTATCCGGCAGCCAAAGCGGTCTTTGACGAGGTGGACGCCGCACTGGGAGAGGCGCTGAGCCAGCTGATCTGGGAGGGCGATATCGAAACCCTGACCCTCACGCAGAACGCCCAGCCGGCGCTGATGGCGACCTCGCTCGCCGCCATGCGCGCGCTGGAGGCTGAGGGTGTCAGCATCGACAAGGCGGCGTTTGTCGCCGGTCACAGCCTTGGCGAATATTCCGCATTGGCCGCAGCCGGGGCGATTTCCGTCGCCGACACCGCGCGCCTGCTGCGCATTCGCGGCAAGGCGATGCAAAGCGCCGTGCCGGTCGGCGAGGGCGCGATGGCCGCCATTCTGGGGCTCGACCTCGAGGCGGTGCGCGCCGTTGCAGACGCCGCCGCACAAGGCGAGGTCTGTCAGGCCGCCAATGACAACGACCCCACTCAGGTCGTGGTCTCCGGCGCCAAGGCCGCCGTTGAACGCGCCGCTGAAATCGCCAAGGAAAAAGGTGCCAAACGCGCCGTGATGCTGCCGGTCAGCGCGCCCTTCCACTGCGCCCTGATGCAGCCTGCCGCCGATGTCATGGCCGAGGCACTGGCCGGGGTCGAGATCACCTCTCCTGCGGTTCCGCTGATCGCCAACGTCCGCGCCAATGCGGTCACCGATCCGGCTGAAATCCGCCAGCTTCTGGTCGAGCAGGTGACCGGCTCTGTGCGCTGGCGCGAAAGCGTGCAGACCATGGCCGCCAAAGGCGTGACCGAATTCTGGGAAATCGGCGCGGGCAAGGCGCTCTCCGGCATGATCCGCAAAATCGACCGCAATCTGGCCTGCCGTCAGATCGGCACCGCCGAGGACGTGGCAGCCATCACCGCGGGCTGAACGCGGAAATTTCATTAATATTCCGGCCCGTTGTCTTCCAAAGAAAACGGCGGACCGCGGGCCGGGGATGAGACAAAGGAAATCATATGTTTGATCTGACTGGAAAAACCGCCCTCATCACCGGGGCATCTGGTGGCATTGGCGGCGATATCGCCCGGGCCCTGCACGCCGCTGGCGCCACCGTGGGCCTCTCCGGCACCCGCGAGGCCCCGCTGCAGGAACTGGCGGCGGAACTTGGCGAGCGCGCCCATGTGCTGCCCTGCAACCTCTCCGATGCAGAGGCGGTCGAGGCGCTGCCGAAACAGGCGATCGCGGCGATGGGCTCGGTGGATATTCTGGTCAACAACGCCGGCATCACCCGCGACAATCTGTTCATGCGGATGAAGGATGAGGAATGGGCCAGCGTGCTGGAGGTGAACCTCACCTCGACCATGCGCCTGTGCCGGGGTGTTCTGCGCGGCATGATGAAGGCGCGCTGGGGCCGGATCATCAATATCTCGTCCATCGTGGGGGCCACCGGCAACCCCGGTCAGGGCAATTACGCCGCCGCCAAGGCCGGTATGGTCGGCATGTCCAAATCGCTGGCCTATGAGGTCGCCAACCGGGGCATTACCGTCAATGCCGTGGCTCCCGGCTTTATCGCCACCGCCATGACAGACAAGCTGAACGACGCCCAGAAAGACGCGATCCTGACCCAGATCCCCAGCGGTCGGATGGGCACCCCGGAGGAAATCGCCTCCGCCGTCTTGTATCTGGCCAGCGCCGAGGCAGGCTATGTCACCGGCACCACCCTGCATGTGAACGGCGGCATGGCCATGCTGTGATCCCGGGGCGCGATCCGGGCTGCAACCGGGGCCGCCGAGACCCCGGTTAGGCTTTGCGGTGACGCCGAGTCACCTGGTCCCGCCGCCGGTCCTCCGGTGGCGGGTTCTGCGTTCCGGCCGCCGCGTCAGATGTGGCCTCTATGCCTCAGGCCGTGGGGGATTTTCGGTGCCGCCGACGCGGCATCGCACAAGATTGGTCGCGGGGTTTTGCGATCCCGCCCCGCAGCTGGCCCGGTTATCCGGAGCGAAATACGGCCATCCTCAGGATGGATGACCAGCTGAAAGTCGCTGCAAAATAACGGAAAATGACCTGCGGCGGTGAGGGGTTGCGTAAAAATATGCACCACAAGCCTTGCATGTGGCTGCGGCTGTGGCCAAATGCTCACCCTGTTGCCTGAGCCTCAGGCGACAGGCTCCGGGCAGGCGGGTGCAGTGATGCTGCGAAACCGTTTGCCTCTGCGTCGGTCTGTGTTATAGGCGGCGCATATTCGCCATCTGCGGGTCCATGCCGGACCGGCAGGGGCGGTTCCGCTATGCGGGACACGACCGCCCGCATCGGGCACAACCACGCCGCCCCGAGCGGGCAAGGGCAGAACCGGGCGAATGCCTGACAACCGGGCGAATGCCTGAAAAGATGAGGAATTGACATGAGCGACGTCGCAGACCGCGTAAAAAAGATCGTTGTGGAACACCTGGGTGTTGAAGAAGACAAAGTGACCGAGAACGCGTCGTTCATCGATGATCTGGGCGCAGACAGCCTGGACACCGTTGAGCTGGTTATGGCCTTCGAAGAAGAGTTCGGCATCGAGATCCCCGATGACGCGGCCGAGACCATCCAGACCTTTGGCGATGCGGTGAAGTTCATCAGCGAAGCTTCCTGATCCCACCCAATCGGTGACGATCACAGACGGCGCTTTCCGGGCAGGAAGGCGCCGTTTTTCGTTTCTGGACGTTTCCGACCTCCGCGAGGTCGGGTTTTCTCCTTAGGGGTGATCGGTCTCCGTGCTAGCCTTGGCGAAACTGCCGACGACAGGAGGGCATTGCGATGATGATCTACCCCACGATGGAACTGAAGGACGGCCGCTGCGTGACGCTGGACAAGGGGCGGCTCGACACCGCCATGATCTGGCACGTGGACCCGGTTGCCACCGCCTGCGGCTTTGCCGCCGATGGTGCCGAATGGATGCATCTGACCGATTTTGATGCCATCGAAGGCGACAACCGCAATGCCGAGCTGGTGGAGGAAATCATCCGCACCGCCGGTATCCCGGTTCAGCTGGGCGGCGGTATGCGCTCGCGCGAGCATATTGAGCATTGGATCGACAAGGGGGCGGGCCGTGTGGTGGTCGGCACGCTTGCCGCCCGGGACCCCGAACTGGTGCGCACGCTGACCCGTCTTCACCCCGATCAGATCGTGCTGGCGGTGGATGTCTGGCAGGGGCAGGTGATGACCGACGGCTGGCGTCAGGCCGGCTCGTTCACGCCCGAAGCCTTTATCGACGCCTTTGCCGATTGTCCCTTTGCGGGCATCATCATCACCGATATCGAAAGCGATATGACCGATGTCGAGGCGCAGCTGGGGCTGATCGCAGGGCTGGCGGAGAAAGCGCGCACGCCGGTGATCGCCAGCGGTGTGGTCCGCACCGCCGATGACGTGGCGCGGCTGAAATACATCGGTTCGATCTCCGGCGCATTGGTCGGGCGGGCACTGTTCCGCAAGACCCTGACCGTGGCGGAGGCGCTGGAGGCGGCGCGCCCCACGCGTGAGCCAGTTGCCGAATTCCGCTAGGTCGGCGGCACGTCTCGGGCGGCACTGCTGCCGCATCAACCAATGGGCTGCGGTGTCGTCAGGACTGCGCGGCCCTGTTATTTCAGCGCAGCCTGCGTGTGTTGGCTGCCTTGGGGAGCGGGCAGGCCGACGTGGGTTTGCAGCACCGGGCGCATGACCGGCGCGGCTGAGCTGGTGCGGCGCTGTCTATACAGGATCCGGTCGAGATCGCTGCCAATGGACCGGAATTGTCGAACCGACCTCTCGACGCCGCCGATGCACCGCTGATCGCGACATAAGCGGGCCGGAGCTGTGGTCTCTGCCTGAAATTGACCAAACCGGCGCGCGCGCTTCCTGCATGGTCTATACCGGCGGAAGATCTGTCTGCTTCGCCGACTGATTGCGGAGCGAAGCACGTCCTGCCCCAATGGTCCGCATCTGCCACCATCCGGCACCAACCGCCACCATCCCACTACCACAGGGGTGCCACCGGTTCGCGAGGTCGGCTCCGCAAGGCATCGCACGTGGGATCTGTCTGCATATTCGCGATCATGGCCGCGATCATGGCCCGCCAGACGCCAGCCAGACGCCGGTCCGCCGCCCGCGCGCGCGATCTTTGCCGCGCGCTTGTTGCCGGTTCGCCGCGACCGGGGACCCGTGATAGCAGCTGAGCCCAAGACAGGCCGACCCCCTTGTGACATCATCACGACGAAGGACCACGCCGCAGAGTGTCGCTCCGGCCATGCCGATCCGTCAGCCAGACACCGCGCCATGTGGTTCAAGCTCGGCAGGCGTCCCGTCGCGCCCGAACTCCCGTTTGGATTTTCTGGGCGCCCTGCGAAAACCCGCCAGAGCCTTCACCATATCGCGTGTGAGACACTCCTTGAACTGCAGGCCAAAATAGTTGGCATTGCACCATTGCACCCGACCGTGAAGATTTATCTGCGGCGCATCGCCGGGCAGGTCCAGCACGATGATATCCCCGGCGCCGAGGCGCGCTTCGGATTTGACCTTCGCCCCCTCCTGACTGATGTCCAGCAGGGTCGCCGCAACCCCGTTATCATTGTTGTGCACAAGGGTGCAGTCCAGGTTGCAGGTATGGCGCTTGCGGCGCCGCCTCAGCGTGGTCATGCGCCGTTCAAACAGCACAAAACACAGCGCTCCAAGCGCCACCAGACCCAGTGAACCGGCCGCCGCGGTGGTGCTGGAAATCTGTCCCAGCGCGGGCAAGGCGCCAAGGCCGCCGCCATCCTGCCCGCTACTGCCTGCACGAGAGCAGGGCATACGCGCCAGCTCCCGGCGATAGGCCGCCAGGGTTTCACTGGCAAAGAGTTTGACAGAGGCCCGTTCCGCATGGCGCCGGTCCTTCAGCGCCAGGACCCGCAGCAGGCTGCGGTGCTGGGCAATCAGGTTATGGGTCGCCTTCAGCAGATCGTCCATCTTTTCTCTCTGCATCGCGAGATGCAGCTCGGTCTTTGATGTCTTTGCCAGCAACCGTTCCATCTCCTGCACGGCGGGCGAATTGCTGCCGGTGCGCAGGTAGTCGAGAAAATCTTCACCGGCGAGCGTCAGCGTCATCAGTTTGTTGAAGACACGGCATTCGCGGGCGGCCAGCGGTTCAGCGCCAAGCAGCAGGCTGACCAGCAACAGCAGCGCAAATACGCCCAGCCCCCACATGCGCGAAGGGCGGCGGTGTGCCATCCGCCGAACCCTTCGTAGATCAGGATCAGGTGACGCAGGGCGTCCAAACAAGAACTCTATGTGCACCATTCACATCTTGCCCCACAGCCGCTGACCTTGGATCCTGCGCCCCGTCTGTTGGGCGCCGCATAGTGGTTCGCAGGCGCGCCATATCGGTACTGTCGCGACTACGAAACCAAAGAACAACCAAAAGGTACATTATCCAAGTTAACCGCAATCTAAGGCTGTCATTAAATTATCGCAAAACAACCGGAGACCACCGGCTCTTGCACCTCTGCGCCAATCCAAGCTATTTGGAGTCAAATTGCCGAGGCAGAGGAGTGCAAGAAATGCGTCGAGTAGTAGTTACCGGACTGGGCCTGGTCACACCGCTGGCAAGCGGCGTCGAAGAGACCTGGTCGCGGTTGCTGGACGGTCAGTCCGGGGCGGGTCCGATCACGCATTTTGATGCGGTAGAAAGCGGCGTCGCCACCACCTACGCCTGCGAAGTTCCGCGTGGCGACGGCAGCGATGGGACCTTCAACCCCGATGATTGGGTTGTCAAAAAAGACCAGAAGAAGATTGATGATTTCATCCTCTATGGCATTGCCGCGGCTGATATGGCCGTGCGTGACGCCGGATGGACACCCGAGGACGAGCAGAGCCGCCTGCGCACCGGCGTGATGATCGGCTCTGGCATCGGTGGCCTCAGCTCGATCGCCGACACCGCCGTGATGATCAAGGAAAAAGGCCCCCGCCGGGTGTCGCCCTTCTTTATCCCTGGCGCGCTGATCAACCTGATCTCCGGTCAGGTCTCGATCCGTTTTGGCTTCAAGGGGCCGAACCACTCTGTTGTGACCGCCTGTTCGACCGGTGCCCATGCCATCGGCGATGCGGCCCGTCTGATCAAATCCGGCGACGCCGACGTCATGATCGCAGGCGGCGCCGAGGCGGCGATCTGCGAAATCGGCATTGCCGGCTTCAACGCCTGCAAGGCGCTGTCCACCAAACGCGCCGATGACCCAAAGGCCGCCTCGCGCCCCTATGACGCCGACCGCGACGGTTTCGTGATGGGTGAGGGCGCCGGCATCGTGGTGCTGGAAGATTACGACCACGCCAAGGCCCGTGGCGCCAAGATCTATGCCGAGGTGCTGGGGTATGGTCTCTCCGGCGATGCCTACCACATCACCGCTCCCTCCGAGGACGGCGAAGGCGGCGAACGCTCGATGCGCGCGGCGCTGGCCAATGCGGGGCTTGAGCCGAAGGACATCGACTATATCAATGCCCATGGCACCTCGACCATGGCCGATACCATCGAACTGGGCGCGGTTGAGCGGATGATGGGGGATGCGGCGGGCAAGGTCACCATGTCCTCGACCAAATCCGCCACCGGCCACCTCCTGGGTGCGGCTGGCGCGATTGAGGCGATCTTCTCGATCCTGGCGATCCGCGATCAGGTGGCACCGCCCACCATCAACCTGGACAACCCGGCCGTTGAAACCGCTGTCGATCTGGCCCCGAACCAGAAACGCGAGCGCGAGATCAAGGTGGCGCTGTCCAATTCCTTTGGCTTTGGCGGCACCAATGCGTCGGTCCTGTTCGGAAAGCCTGAGTGATGTGGCGCAACCTCGCCTCAAACATGATGACGGTCCTGGTGGTGATGCTGTTCCTTCTGGGCGGCGTCATCCTCTGGGGGCAGTCGCAGTATACCTCCGAAGGTCCGCTGGACAGCGCGATCTGCCTGCGGGTGCCGTCCGGCAGCACGATGTCTCGGGTCAGCCGTGATCTGGAGAGCCAGGGCGCGATCAACTCCGGCCCGCTGTTCCGGGTTGGTGTGCGCTACGCCGAGAAAACCGATGCGCTGAAGGCCGGCAGCTATCTGGTGCCCGCAGGGGCCTCGATGGCCGAGATCGTCGATCAGATCACCCGCGGCGGCGCCAGCAGCTGTGGCACCGAAATCGTCTACCGCGTGGGCGTGACCCGCGTGCTGGCCGAGGTGCGCGAGCTGGACCCGGCCACCAACCGCTTTGTCGAGCGTGCGGAATTTGTGCCCGGCGTCGATGAGGTGCCCGCTGTCTACGAAGAGAAGAAAGCCGATGCCGACACCCGTTACCGCATCGCGCTGGCCGAAGGCGTGACCAGCTGGCAGGTGGTCGAATCGCTGAAAGCCATGGATATCCTCGACGGCGATCCGGGCACGCGCCCGGCGGAGGGGATGCTGGCACCCGACAGCTATGAGGTCTCCCCCGGTGATGACCGCGCCGAGATCCTGGCCGAGATGCAGGAGCGCCAGGAGCTGCGCATCAACGCCGCCTGGGAGGGCCGCTCGGACCGCGCAGCGGTTACCAGCCCCGAAGAGATGCTGATCCTCGCGTCGATCATCGAAAAAGAGACCGGCGTGGCAGAGGAGCGTGGGCAGGTCGCCTCGGTCTTCACCAACCGGCTGAACCGCGGGATGCGGCTGCAAACGGACCCGACGGTGATCTATGGTGTTACTCGGGGCGAGGGTGTCCTCGGTCGTGGCCTGCGCCAGAGCGAACTGCGCCGGGCAACCCCCTGGAACACCTATGTGATCGAAGGGCTGCCGCCGACGCCAATCGCCAACCCCGGCATGGCCAGCCTTGAGGCGGCGGTGAACCCCGATCAGGGCGACTACCTGTTCTTCGTCGCTGATGGCACCGGTGGCCACGCCTTTGCCGTCACGCTTGAGGAGCACAATCGCAATGTCGCCAAATGGCGCGAGATTGAAGCGCAGGGCAACAGCAACTAGGCGCAATCCAATCATGGATCAGATCTGAAAGGGGACGCTTCGGCGTCCTCTTTTTTGTGCGGCACCGTTAACCTTATGGTAGGTTAATCTGAAATTTACTTAACAAATCCGGCAGCTTGCGTCCGATACTTCAGGTTGTCAACTTTGACTTTTGCGCTGGTTTGTGGCAGGGTTCACAGGCAGCTGGGAAATTGGCAGATCCGCCCGCAGGACGCCCGATCATGGATCGCGCTTGTGGGGCGGCCTTGCGATTTTCCGAACGGAGGTCCCATGACTATGAGGCCCCAACCATGAGCACCTATACCCCGGAAAATCGGCTGGCAAAGACCGCCGATCTTCTTTTCTCCCTCCATAATTCCATCGAACGGCTCCGGCAGGAGGCCGAGCAGATGCTCGAACGGCTTGCCTGCGATGCAGACGACGCCGGCAGCGCGCCGCGTATCGCCAAATTGGAAAGCCTGATCCGTGACAGCCAGAAAGTGGAGAAAACCCTTGTCGAACAAAGTGAACAGCATCAGGCCGCAGCCGGGCTCGACATCGACGCCGCCCGCAGTGAAATCGAAGAGCGGCTGGCTCGCCTGCGCGCCAGTTTCGACGCAGAAGATGTTTCTGGACCGGCTCAGCGACCATGACCTCTGTGCGATGCCCTATGTCTTTGATCTCTGGGCGCTGCCGCACCAGCTGCCGCCGCCGGGCGACTGGCGCAGCTGGGTCATCCTCGGCGGACGCGGGGCAGGCAAGACCCGCGCCGGCGCCGAATGGGTGCGTACGCTGGCCGAAGGGTCAACACCGCTGTCCGCTGGTCGCGCCCGCCGCATCGCCCTCCTCGGGGAAACCTACGATCAGGTGCGCGACGTCATGGTCCAGGGCGACAGCGGCATCCTCGCCTGCACACCCCGCGACCGCCGCCCGACGTGGAAAGCCACCGAACGGCGGCTGATCTGGCCCAATGGCGCCTCCGCCCAGGCGTTTTCGGCCCATGACCCTGAGGCGCTGCGTGGCCCGCAGTTCGATGCCGCCTGGGCTGATGAGCTGGCCAAATGGAAACGCGGGCAGGACAGCTGGGACATGCTGCAATTTGCGCTCCGGCTGGGGCAGGAGCCGCGCGTCTGCGTCACCACCACACCGCGCAATACCGGCGTGCTGCGCGACCTTCTGGCCAGCCCCTCCACCGTGCAGACCCATGCCGCGACCGAGGCCAACCGTGCCAATCTCGCCGCCTCCTTCATCGCGGAGGTGCGCAGCCGCTATGCCGGGTCACGGCTAGGCCGACAAGAGCTGGACGGCATCCTGTTGCAGGATGTCGATGGCGCGCTCTGGACCAATGCCGGGCTGGTTGCGGCGCAGATCGCAAAGGCCCCGGAACTGGACCGGGTGGTGGTGGCGGTGGACCCGGCGGTGAGCGCCGGCAAACACTCCGACGCCTGCGGCATCCTCGTGGTGGGTGCCACGCTCACAGGCCCGCCGCAGGACTGGTGCGCCTATGTGCTCGCGGATTGCACGGTGCAGGGCGTCGGACCGCTGACCTGGGCGCAGGCCGCCATTGATGCGCGCGACCGCTACAGCGCCGACCGGGTGGTGGCGGAGGTCAATCAGGGCGGTGCCCTGGTCGAAAGCCTGCTGCGCCAGATCGACCCGCTGGTGCCCTTTACCGCGCTGCACGCCAGCCGGGGCAAGGGGGCACGGGCCGAACCGGTCGCGGCGCTTTATGAACAGGGCCGGGTGCGCCACCTGCCGGGGCTTGGCGCGCTGGAGGATCAGCTCTGCCAGATGACCCCGCGTGGCTATCTGGGGCAGGGCTCACCGGACCGGCTGGATGCCTTGGTCTGGGCGGTGCAGGAGCTGATCCTGACCCCGGCGACCCGCCACAGGCTGCCCCGCGCGCGCATGTTATAGGCGGGCCACCGGCCATCAAATCAGACGCAAAACGCCCGCAGTCCTGCGGGCGTTTTTTAGTTGGATCAAAGGTTTAGCGCAGGTGTTGCGTGCCCTGCGCGCGCCTTGCTCAAATCTTCTTCAACCCCCGCCGTCATAAAGGATCGCAGCAAACAGGGGCATGGTTCGCCCCCTTCAAGCAAAGGAGTGGCCCCATGGTCTTTGACCTTCTGCGGCGCAAGCAACAGCCCGTCGAAACCAAGGCAAGCGCCGCCGCCCGTGTGGTGGCCTGGCACGGTGGCACTGGCAGCACCGGCTGGAGCCCGCGCGACAGCAGTTCGCTGACCCGAAGCGGCTTTGTCGGCAATCCCGTGGGCTACCGTGCCGTTAAGATGATCACCGAGGCCGCCGCCGCGCTGCCGCTGGTGTTGCAGGACGGCGCACAGCGCTACGACAGCCACCCGCTGCTGACGCTGCTGGCCCGGCCCAATGCCGCCCAAGGCCGCGCTGAGCTGCTGGAAGCGCTGTTTGGCCACCTGCTGTTGTCGGGCAACGCTTATATTGAGGCGGTCTGCGATCCCGATGGTCGCGACGTATTGCCGGTCGAGCTGCATGTGCTGCGCCCTGACCGCATGACCGTGGTGCCCGGCAGCGATGGCTGGCCGATGGCCTATGACTACAGCGTGTCGGGGCGCAAACACCGCTTTGATGTGACCATGCCCTGCGCCCCGATCTGCCATCTGCGCAGCTTTCATCCGCAGGACGATCACTACGGTTTGTCGCCGATGCAGGCCGCAGCCATGGCGGTGGATGTGCATACCTCGGCCTCGCGCTGGTCCAAGGCGCTTCTGGACAATGCAGCCCGCCCCTCCGGCGCTCTGGTCTGGACCGGAAGCGATGGTCAGGGGCTGATGGCTGAGGATCAGTTTCGCCGTCTAAGTGAAGAAATCGAAATGAATTTTCAGGGCGCGCGCAACGCCGGCCGTCCAATGGTGCTGGAAGGCGGGTTGGATTGGAAACCAATGGGGTTCTCTCCATCGGATATGGAATTTCACCAGACCAAGGACGCCGCCGCGCGCGAAATTGCTCTCGCGCTTGGGGTGCCGCCAATGCTGCTGGGCCTGCCGGGCGATGCCACATATGCCAATTATCAGGAGGCCAACCGCGCCTTTTACCGGCTCACCGTGCTGCCGCTTGTGACCCGTGTCACCGCGACGCTGTCGGACTGGCTGTCGCGCTATCAGGGGGCTGCGGTCACCCTGAAACCGGACCTTGATCAGGTGCCTGCGCTGGCCTCCGAACGCGAGGCGCAGTGGCGCCGCGTGGCCGCCGCGGAGTTCCTCAGCGTGGCCGAAAAACGCAGCCTTCTGGGCCTGCCCCCGCAAGAGGAGGCGATGGCGGATGACTGAAATCCCGATACCGCCGTTTGAATGCTCACCGGGTCTGCGGCTCACCGCCCATGAGCGCATCGCCGAGATCCAGCAGGAGGCGATGAACCGGCGTCTCGACCGGCTGGAGATGATGATGGAGCGGATGGAAAAACGCCTCTGGCTCACCGTTTACGGCGTTGCCGCCGTGATCTTGGCGCAGGCCTTCCAATCCTTTCTTGTGGTTCAGTAATTGCACGAAATTCAAAGTGATAGAAGGAGAAGCTGATGCCATCTCATGCGCATCTGGAGCATAAGTTCGCGCGCTTCGGCGAGGATCTGACCATTGGCGACGAGGCCGACGATATGGTCATGATCAGCGGATATGCCAGCCTGTTTGGCTGCGTCGACGCTGGCGGTGACATGGTGCAGCCGGGGGCCTATCAGGCGTCGCTCGACCGTCTGGCGCAGGCCGGGATCGCGGTCAAGATGCTGTGGCAGCACGATCCCGCACAGCCGATCGGCGTCTGGGATGAGGTCCGCGAGGATGCCCGCGGCCTGCATGTCCGGGGCCGTATCCTGACCCGCACCCAAAAGGGCGCCGAGGCTGCGGCGCTGATCGCTGTCGGCGCATTGGATGGGCTGTCGATCGGCTACCGGACCCGCCGCGCCGTGGCGCGCAAAGGCGGCGGGCGCTCCCTGTGTGAGCTGGACCTCTGGGAGGTCTCGCTGGTGACCTTCCCGATGTTGTCCACAGCCCGCGTCAGCCCAGCCGGGGCCGCCGCCAAATCGCAGACCGCAGAGCGCGGCGCCATCGGCCCGGACGATACCCCGCAGATCTGGCGGGAGGTGATCGACCTGCTGCGCAGCGGTGCCAGCCTGACGCCGCTCGGCTGAATGCAGGCCCCGGCCTCCGCTGCGGTCGCGCCCCGCTTTTGCCTTCCTCAATCGACCCAAAAGGACAGACAGATGAGCCATCCCCAATCCCACCCGGAAGCAACGGCCCACTCCCATGCAGCCCCGCAGGAGGTCAAACAGGCCGTTGCCGACTTCGTACATGATTTCAATGGGTTCAAAGACGACATTGCCCTGAAACTGAAACAGACAGAAGAGCGTATGACCATGCTGGATCGTAAATCCCACTTTGCCAATCGTCCCCCTCTGGCCGCTGCCGAGGCAGGCGGCGCGCCTCATCAGAAAGCCTTTGATGCCTATCTGCGGTCCGGCGATGACGCCGCGCTGCGTGGCCTTGATCTTGATGCCAAGGCGATGGCCACCGCCGTCAATGGCGATGGCGGCTACCTGGTGGATCCGCAGACCTCCGATACGGTCAAATCCGTGCTGAACAGCACCGCCTCGATCCGCGCCGTCGCCTCGGTGGTGACGGTTGAGGCAACCTCCTACGATGTGCTGATCGACCATGGCGATGTCGGTCACGGCTGGGCGAATGAGACGGCGGCGGTAACCGAAACCGCAACCCCGGTGATCGACCGCATCACCATCCCGCTGCATGAGCTGAGCGCCTTGCCCAAGGCCTCGCAGCGGCTGCTGGACGACAGCGCCTTTGACATCGAGGGCTGGCTGGCTGGCCGGATCGCCGACAAGTTTTCCCGCGCCGAGGCGGCTTCCTTCATCAATGGCGATGGCAACGACAAACCGACCGGCATCCTCTACCACCCGGTGGTTGCCAATGACAGCTGGAGCTGGGGCAATCTTGGCTATGTCACCACCGGCGTGGAGGGCGATATCGGTGATGGCGATGCAATCATTGATCTGGTCTATGCGCTTGGCGCGCAGTACCGGGCCAACGCCAGCTTTGTGATGAACTCCAAAACCGCAGGCCTCCTGCGCAAGCTGAAGGATGCCGATGGCCGCTTCCTGTGGTCCGACGGGCTGGCAGCGGCGGAACCGGCGCGGCTGATGGGCTATCCGGTGGTCATTGCCGAGGACATGCCCGACGCCGGTGTGAACGGCTATGCCGTGGCCTTTGGCGATTTCGCGGCCGGCTACACCATCGCTGAACGCCCCGACCTGCGGGTGCTGCGCGATCCCTTTAGCGCCAAGCCGCATGTGCTGTTCTATGCCACCAAACGTGTCGGCGGCGATGTCAGCGATTTTGCCGCCATCAAACTGCTGAAATTCGGTCTGAGCTGACGCTTGGACCGATGGCGGACCCGGCAGCCCGGTTCCGTCTGCGGATGCGCGCCTTCAGGCCGCTGTCGTCCAGCTGCTCCCCTTCCGTCCAGCGGCAGCAGCCCGGCGCGCATCCGCCCCGACCCATCCGGCAACAGCCAGCCCGAGCAGCCCCCGAACGAACAGCCGTTGGAGTGAAGAGATGATGTTGAATGAAGTGACACCGGTGCCAGAGGCGGTTCTGCCGCAAGAGGCGTTCAAGGCGCATCTGCGTCTGGGCACCGGCTTTGACGAGGCGGGGGTGCAGGAGGCCGTGCTGATCAGCTTCCTGCGCGCTGCCATCGCGGCGATCGAGGCACGCACCGGCCGGGTGCTTCTGGCGCGGGATTTCCTGCTGACGCTCGCCGCCTGGCGGGATCCCCAGCTACAGGCGCTGCCGCTTGCACCGGTGCAGCAGATCCACTCGGTGACGCTGAGCGATGCCGCCGGGGTCGAGACCGTGCTGCCACCCGGTCGCTACCGGCTGGAACCCGACAGCCAGCAGCCCCGGCTGCGTCCGGTTGGCGGGGTGCTGCCCACAATTGCCAGCGGTGGTGCGGCGCGGATCCTGATGCGGGCGGGCATGGCCAACAGCTGGTCGGCATTGCCCGGCGATCTGGCGCAGGCGGTACTGATGCTGGCGGCGCATTACTATGAGTTTCGCGATGACACGAGGTTGCAGGGCGGCTGTATGCCCTTTGGCGTCACCAGCCTGATCGAACGCTATCGTGCGCTACGGGTGAGCCTGGGCGTCGGCGGCGGGCATGGGATCGGGTTTGGCCGCAGCTTTGGACCGGGGGCAGGCGCATGAGCCGCCGCACCACATCCCGCCCCGCTGCCCGCTCCACACCACGTCTCAACCGCTGTCTGGCGCTGGAGGATCCGCGCCGCACCTCGGATGGGGCTGGCGGGTTTCTTGAGGCATGGCAGCTGCTTGGCCACCATTGGTGCGATATGCGTGCCCTCAGTGGCCGCAGCACCGATCACTCCGGCACCAGCCTGTCACTGCAACGCTACCGCATCACCCTTAGGGCCCATCCCACCGGTAGCCCGGCGCGGCCCCGGCCGGACCAGCGGCTGCGCGATGGTGCCCGGATCTTTCGCATTGATGCGGTGGCCGAAGGCGACCCTGACGGCCGCTACCTGACCTGTTTTGCCACCGAGGAGACCACCGCATGACCTATGCCCTGGCCCTGCCGCTGCAGGAGGCGCTGTTTCAGCACCTGACCAATGACCCGGCGCTGACCACCGCGCTGAGCGGCGCCATCTATGACGCGCTGCCAGCAGGCAGCCTGCCGCAGACCTATGTGACCCTTGGCCCCGAGGAGGTGCAGGACCGCTCCGACCGCAGTGGTGCCGGCGCGCGCCACCGGGTGGAGATCACCGTCCATACCGATATTGCGGGCTTTGCCGGTGCGAAGGGCATTGCCGCCAGCATCTGCGACAGCCTCGCCAGCGCCTCGCTCAGCCTGACGCGCGGGCGACTGGTGGGCCTGTGGTTCGACCGCGCCAGCGCCAGCCGCAAACCCTCCGGCGGCCGAGAGATCCGCCTGCGCTTCACCGCGCGGCTGGAGGACAGCTGACACCCGGTCGGTTTGGCGAAAATCCAACATTAATTACAATGCGTTGCGCGGCAAGGCTGATCTGAATTGGCGCGACGTCCCATCACTCAGCAACAGGAGATCACCGCTATGAGTGTTCAAAACGGCAAGGATCTATTGGTCAAGATCGACATGACCGGCGACGGTCAGTTCGAAACCATTGCGGGGCTGCGCGCCACGCGCATCAGCTTCAACGCCGAAAGCGTCGATGTCACCAGTCTGGAAAGCCAGGGCGGCTGGCGCGAGCTGCTGTCCGGCGCGGGGGTGCGCTCGGCCAATATCTCCGGCTCCGGTATCTTTCGCGATGCCGGGACGGATGAGCGGGCGCGGCAGCTGTTCTTTGAGGGGCTGACCCCGGCGTTTCAGGTGATCATCCCCGATTTTGGCATCGTCGAAGGCCCGTTTCAGGTCACCGCCCTGGAATATGCCGGCAGCCACAATGGCGAGGCCACCTATGAGCTTGCGCTCGCCAGCGCCGGCGCGCTGGTCTTCACCGCCGTCTGAGGGGGGTGACCATGACCCCCTCGGAACAGCCAGCCCCGGCAGTTAACGCCTGTGCGGCCAATCCCTATGCCGGCGAGGTGCTGCTGGCGGTAAACGGCGATGTGCTGGCGTTAAAGCTCACCCTCGGGGCGCTGGCGGCGCTGGAAACGCGGCTCGGGACGGGATCGCTGATTGATCTGGTGACCCGGTTCGAAAGCGGCGGGTTCTCGGCGGCGGATGTGCTGGCGCTGCTGGCGGCGGGGGTGCAGGGCGGCGGCCACCGGCTCAGCGAGGCGGATCTGGCTGTTGCCGATATCGACGGCGGTCCGATGCAGGCCGCACGGGTCGCCGCACAGCTCCTGGCGCGCAGTTTTGCGCTGCCGGGAGAGGCGGGCGCGCAGCCGACCGGACCGGTGGCCCCATGACGCCCCGGCAGCACTCCACAGACAGACAGAGCACCGGCCTTGACTGGCCGGCGCTGATGCGGGCGGGGCTGGCGGGGCTGCGGCTCACGCCGGATCAGTTCTGGCGCCTCACCCCGGCGGAGCTGCGGCTGATGCTGGGGCAGGACAGCGGCGTCGCGCCGCTGGGACGGGCCGGGCTGGACCAGCTGATGCGCGCATTTCCCGATCCCGCCGCGCCGAGATCCCCAGAAACAGGAGCCGTAAGCGATGAGTGACACAGGATTGAACCATCTGGAACAGCAGGGCGAGGCGCTGAGCGACAGCCTTGGCGATGCGGCGGGCATGGCGGCCACATTCGATGCCGAACTGCGCCGGGTGCGCGCCGCCTTTGCCGCCACCGGCAAGGATGCCGAGACCCTGGAACGCGGTATGTCGAAGGGGCTGCGCCGCGCCTTTGACGGTGTTGTCTTTGACGGCATGAAGCTCTCAGATGCGCTGGATACCATGGCGCAGTCGATGATCCAGACCACCTATTCGGCGGCCATGAAACCGGTCACTTCTCATATTGGCGGGCTGCTGTCGGATGGGGTGGGCAAGCTGATGAGCGGCATTCTCCCCTTTGCCGATGGGGCGGCATTTTCACAAGGCCGGGTGATGCCCTTTGCCAAGGGGGGGATCGTCAGTGGCCCGGTGAGCTTTCCCATGCGCGGCGGCACCGGGCTGATGGGCGAGGCAGGCCCAGAGGCGATCCTGCCGCTGACCCGTGGTGCCGATGGCGCGCTTGGTGTGCGCAGCCAGGGCGGGCGAGCCACCTCGGTGGTGATGAATATCCAGACCCCCGATGTGCAGGGGTTCCAACGCAGTCAGGGCCAGATCGCCGCCCAGCTGAGCCGCGCCCTGTCGCGTGGCAATCGCAACCGCTGAGCCGGAGGACAGCAGATGAATTTTCACGAGGTCAGATTTCCCGCATCGCTGAGCTTCGGCTCAATCGGCGGACCGGAGCGGCGCACCGATGTGGTGACGCTTGCCAACGGGCATGAGGAACGCAACACCCCCTGGGCGCATTCGCGTCGCCGCTATGATGCGGGGCTGGGCCTGAGGGGGCTTGAGGATATCGAGGCGCTGATTGCCTTTTTCGAGGCGCGGCAGGGCCAGATGTACGGTTTCCGCTGGAAGGATTGGTCCGACTACAAATCCGCCCGCGCCACGCAGGAGGTGGCGTTTGGGGATCAGGTGATCGGTATCGGCGACGGGGTGCAGCAGGTGTTCCAGCTGAGCAAGACCTATCGTTCCGGCAGCTTTGCCTATCAGCGCCCGATAACGAAACCGGTGGCGGGCAGCGTGCGCATCGGGATTGAGCAGGACGCCTTGCAGGAGACGGTAGACTACACGCTCGACAGCACCCTTGGCACCATCACGCTGGCGCATCCACCGGAGGCGGGCCTGTCGGTGAAGGCGGGGTTTGAGTTCGATGTGCCGGTGCGCTTTGACACCGATCGCATTCAGACCAGCGTGGCGTCCTTTCAGGCGGGCGACGTGCCCAATGTCCCAGTGGTGGAGGTCCGGGTCTGATGGCGGGGGTAAGCGAGGCGTTTCAATCCCATGTGGCCAGCGGTCTGACCACGCTGTGTCGCTGCTGGCTGGTGACCCGCAGCGATGGCGTGCGGTTCGGCTTTACCGATCATGACCGCGACCTGCGGTTCGAAAGTGCTGCCGAGGGCGAGGCCGGTCTGCTGTTTCGCGCAGGCACCGGGCTGACCGCGCGCAGCCTGCAACAGGCCACCGGGCTGGCGGTCGACAATACCGAGGCGCTGGGTGCGCTGAGCGATGCCGCCATCCGCGAAGACGAGATCGAGGCCGGGTGCTTTGACGGCGCCGAGGTGCGCTGCTGGCTGGTGAACTGGGCCGATGTCTCGGTGCGCTGGTTGCAGTTTCGCGGCAGCTTTGGCCAGATCCGCCGTGCCGGTGGTGCCTTTGAGGCGGAGCTGCGCGGCCTGACGGAGGCGCTTAACCAGCCGATGGGGCGGATCTACCAGAAACCCTGCACGGCGGTTCTGGGCGATGGCGCCTGCCGCTTTGACATGACGACGCCGGGTTACACGCTGGAGCTGGCCGCCGAAGAGATCCGCGAGGGGCAGTATTTCGGATTTGCCGCCCTGCCGGGGTTTGAGCCGAACTGGTTCACCTCTGGCCGTCTCACGGTGATGAGCGGTGCGGCTGAGGGGCTGTGGGGCTGGATCAAGCAGGACCGCCAGCAGGTCGGGCGGCTGGGACAGGACGCAAGCGCGCCGGATCCGAACGCAGAGCACCGCCAACTGACACTCTGGGAGCCGCTGCGGGCGCAGATCCGACCCGGCGATCTACTGCATCTGGCAGCGGGCTGCGACAAGCGGCTGAAGACCTGCCGGCTGAAGTTCAACAATGGCGTCAATTTTCAGGGCTTTCCCGATATCCCCGGCGAAGACTGGGTGATGAGCGTGCCGCGCCAGAGCGGCAATAACACCGGCGGCAGCCGCAGATGAGCGGCGCGAGAGGGATATCGCGCGCCGAGCTGGTTGCGGCGGCGCGGGGCTGGCTGGGCACGCCCTATGTGCATCAGGCCGCCCGGCGCGGTGCTGGCTGCGATTGCCTCGGCCTGATCCGGGGGGTCTGGCGTGAGGTCTACGGCCAGGAGCCGGAGGCGGTGCCGGGTTATACGATGGACTGGTCCGAACCGCAGGGCGAGGAGGCGTTGTGGCAGGCGGCGCTGCGCCATCTCAGCCCCCGACCGCTGCATGAGGCGCGCGCCGGTGACGTGATCCTGTTTCGGATGCGCCGGGGGGCGGTGGCCAAACATATCGCGCTGCAAACTGAAACCGGCGCCATGCCGCGGTTCATCCATGCCTATTGCGGCCACGGTGTGGTCGAGAGCGCATTGAGCCAGCCGTGGCAACGGCGGATCGTGGCGCGGTTTTCCTTTCCTGATGTTGATGCTGATGAGGTGACGTGATGGCGACCATTCTTCTTTCTGCGGCGGGGGCGGCCCTTGGCGGCTCGGTTGGGGGGGCTGTGGCGGGTCTCTCCTCGGTAGCGATTGGCCGCGCACTTGGCGCCACCGTCGGACGCGCCATCGACAGCCGCCTGCTGGGCGCGGGCAGTGAGCCGGTGGAGACCGGCCGGGTGGAACGCTTTCGCCTGACCCATGCCAGCGATGGCCAGCCGATTGCGCAGGTTTATGGCCGGATGCGGGTGGGCGGGCAGGTGATCTGGGCGTCTCAGTTCCGCGAGACCTCCACCACTAGTGGCGGCGGCAAGGGCGGCGGTCGGCGCCAGCCCAAGGTCACCAGCTACAGCTATGATGTGTCACTTGCCGTAGCGGTCTGCGCCGGAGAGGTGGCCTCTATCGGGCGGGTCTGGGCTGATGGCGAAGAGGTCGCGCCCAAGGATCTGAACATGACCGTCTATCGCGGCACCATGGACCAGCTGCCCGATCCGGTGATCGAGGCGGTAGAGGGCACAGGCGAGGTGCCCGCCTATCGTGGCACCGCCTATGTGGTGATGGAGAACCTGGCGCTGGAGCGTTTTGGCAACCGGGTGCCGCAATTCTCGTTCGAGGTGCTGCGTGCCGAGCAACCGGCCTCCAGCACCTATGATCTGGATCTGCCGCAGCTGGTGCAGGGGGTTGCCCTGATGCCGGGGACCGGGGAATACGCGCTGGCCAGCACGCCGGTGCATTACGACCACGGGCCGGGACAGGCCAAACCCGCCAATTCGCACAGCCCCTCGGGGGAGACCGATCTGGTCACCTCGCTGACGACCCTTGGCGAGGAGCTGCCCGCCTGTGGCGCGGCCTCGCTGATTGTGTCGTGGTTTGGCAATGATCTGCGCTGTGGCGTGTGTAGCGTCAAACCGAAGGTGGAGCGCCAGCATATCGAGGGGGCGAATATGCCCTGGTCGGTGGCCGGGCTGACCCGGACGGAGGCCGAGCTGATCGCGCGGCAGGATGACAGACCCATATACGGCGGCACCCCCACCGATGCCTCGGTGATCGAGGCCATTCGCGCAATGCAGGCGCAGGGCAAGCGGGTGATGTTCTATCCGTTTATCCTGATGGATCAGATGGCGGGCAATGATCTGCCCGATCCCTGGAGCGGTGAGCCGGGTCAGGCGCATCTGCCCTGGCGCGGGCGGATCACCCTGTCGCTGGCACCGGGCCAGCCCGGCAGCCCCGATGGCACGGCTATGGCGCGGGCTGAGGTGCAGCAGTTCTTTGGCACGGCAACGGCGGCGGATTTCACTGTGGCTGACGGGAGCGTCACCTATAGCGGCCCGTTGGAGGATTGGGGGCTGCGGCGGTTCATCCTGCATAATGCCGCGCTTTGTGCGGCGGCGGGCGGGGTTGAGGCGTTCTGCATCAGCTCGGAGATGCGCGGGCTGACCCAGATCCGCGATGAGGCAGGCTTTCCTGCGGTGGCAGAGCTGCGGGCGCTGACGCAGGAGGTGCGCCAGATCCTCGGGCCGGATACCAAGATCGGCTATGCCGCCGACTGGTCGGAATACTGGGGCTACCAGAGCCCGGAGGGGGATCGCTATTTCCACCTCGATCCGCTCTGGGCGGATGAGCAGATCGATTTCATCGGCATCGACAATTACATGCCGCTGTCCGACTGGCGCGAGGGGGAGGATCATCTGGACGCCCGGGCCGGGGCGCCGGGCATCCATGATCTGGCGTATCTGCGCGCCAATATCGAGGGCGGCGAGGGCTATGACTGGTATTACCACTCGCCCGAGGCCGAGGCGGCCCAGATCCGCACGCCGATCACCGATGGCGCCTATGATGAGCCGTGGATCTGGCGCTACAAGGATCTGCGCAGCTGGTGGTCCAAACCGCATCATGACCGGATCAACGGGCAACGTGCCGCGCTGCCCACGGCATGGGAGCCGCAGAGCAAACCGATCTGGTTCACCGAACTGGGCTGTGCCGCCATCGACAAGGGCACTAACCAGCCGAACAAGTTTCTGGATCCCAAAAGCTCGGAATCCAAACTGCCGAAATTTTCCAACGGGCAGCGCGATGACATGATGCAGCTGGCCTATCTGCGCGCGTTGCTGGGCTATTGGCAGGAGGAGGGGAAAAACCCCGTCTCCGAGGTCTATGGTGGCCCGATGCTGGATATGTCGAACGCCTATGTCTGGGCCTGGGACGCGCGCCCTTTTCCGGTGTTTCCCAATGCGGTGGAGGTCTGGAGCGACGGCGAGAATTACCTGCGCGGCCATTGGCTGAACGGGCGGGTGGGGCAGCGCACGCTGGCCTCGGTGCTGGAGGAGATCTGTGCCGCCTCGGGTGTTGCGGCGATTGATGTCAGTGACCTGCCTGCGCTGGTGCGCGGCTATGCGATCAGCGATGTCGGTGAGGCCCGCGCCGCGCTGCAACCGCTGTTGCTGCGCCACGGGGTGGATGCCATCGAACGCGATGGTCTGCTGCGGTTTCGCCTGCGCAATGGGCGACAGGACGCAGCGTTGGATCTGGCGCAACTGGTTGAGGGGCAGGAGCTGGACGGGGTGCTGGAACAGACCCGCGCGCCGGAGGCCGAGCTGGCCGGACGGATGCGGCTGCGCTTTGTCGAATGGGGCGGGCGCCATGATCTGCGCGGCGAGGAGGCGGTGCTGCCCGATGAGGCGACCCATGCGGTCAGCGACAATGAGCTGCCGATGGCGCTGACCCGCGCCGAGGGGCGGCAGGTGGTGGAGCGCTGGCTGAGCGAGGCCCGCATGGCCCGCGATACCCTGCGGCTGGAGCTGCCGCCCTCCGCCATGGCGCTGGGCGCGGGCGATGTGATCCGCCTGCCGCTTGCCGGGGCAGAGGCAGGCCCGGAGGTAGGCTCAGAGACGGGTGCGGAGGTCGGCAGCGGTGCGCAGGCCCGTTACCGGATCGACCGGGTCGAGCAGGGCGCGGCGCAGCTGATCGAGGCGGTGCGGATCGAGCCGGAGAACTACCACCCGGCACCAGTGCCGGAGGAACTGCCCGGTGTCACCGCCTTTGCGGCACCGGTGCCGGTGCTGCCGCTGTTCATGGACCTGCCGCTGATTGGCGGCGATGAGGTGCCCCATGCGCCGCATCTGGCAGTGACGGCGCAGCCCTGGCCGGGGAGCGTTGCCGTATACGGCGCACAGAGTGATGCGGATTATGCACTGGAGGAGGTGCTGGCCGCCGCTTCAACCATTGCCATCACCAATACGGTGCTGCCTGCGGGCGCGCCAGGGCGCTGGGAGCGGGGCGACGATCTGGAAGTTGATATGATCTCTGGCCAATTGCAGAGCCGGGACCGGCTGGCGGTGCTGAATGGCGCCAATCTGGTGGCCATCGGCGATGGCAGCCCCGGCAATTGGGAGCTG
Organism: Phaeobacter sp. JH20_26; assembly: GCF_048056275.1. Taxonomy (NCBI): domain Bacteria; kingdom Pseudomonadati; phylum Pseudomonadota; class Alphaproteobacteria; order Rhodobacterales; family Roseobacteraceae; genus Phaeobacter; species Phaeobacter sp. JH20_26. The sequence goes on from NZ_JAYMWL010000013.1 coordinate 97,970, forward strand.
ATGCAATTTGGCGAGGCCGAGCTGATCGCACCGGGGCGCTATCTGCTGCGCGACCGGCTGCGTGGGCAGCAGGGCAGCGATGCGCGGATGCCGGTGGCCTGGCCGAAGGGCTCTTATGTGGTGGCGCTGGATGGCACGCCGCAGCAGATCACACTGGCTGCCAATCAGCGTGGCCTCAGCCGTCACTACCGTATCGGCACCGCCCGGCGCGCCTTTGATGATCCGAGCTATGTGCATCTGGAGGCGGCCTTTGCCGGTGAAGGGCTGCGCCCCTATGCGCCGGTGCATCTGCGCCAGAAAGGCGTGTTGGGCAGCGGCGCGGTCGGGCTGGACTGGATCCGCCGCAGCCGCATCGACGGCGACCGCTGGGATCTGGCGGAGATCCCGCTGGGCGAGGATCTGGAGCGCTACCGCCTGCGGATCCTGCGCGGCGGCGAGATTCTGCGCGAAGAATTGCTGGACGCTCACGGCTGGAGCTATCCGCTGGCGGCCCAGACAGCGGATGCGGTGGTGCCGGGAGATCGTATCGAGGTGGCGCAGGTCTCGGCCCGCTACGGGGCTGGTGCGGTGACCGCACTGCGGCTGGTCTGAGGCGGGGCGGGAATGCGACGGCCTATCCTGCCCGGTGATATCACCAGCACCGCCCGCGCGCTGCTGGCGGTGGCCCCGGCGCAGCGGCGCGCGCTGTGCCAGCGGATCTTTGCCGGGGCGGCGCAGGCGGTGCGCCATCTGCGCCGCCACCGGCGGCTCTGCCCGCGCTGGGGCGATGGCTCCCTGAGTGCTGCGGCGCGGAAATTCCCGCTGGCGGATGAGCCGTTTTATGACGCGCCGGACTATCTGACCTGTACCCGGCTGGTGCTGGCCGAGCTGGCGCGTCATATCAGGCATAACCCGGGCTAGCGGCTGCCGGATGCCTTGTCATGCGGCTGTTGCGGCGCCTCAACGACGCTGGCAGCGTCTGTGCCGGGCGGCCATTTGACAGCCTGTGGCACCGTCAATATCGGGCCTGCACAGCCCCTGTGCATCGGGGCACGGGAGCTGGTGCGACGGGTGATCACCAATAAAAACAACGGGCTGTCGGTGCATGACTGCGCAGCCGGGGCAAAAGATCAGCAGATCCGATGGCTCTCATCACGGATTTGCGGTTGGCCTTTTTGCGCTGGGGGAGGTACTCTGGTTGCAACACAGGAGGCAGAGCCATGCTTGAGACGCGCCAGGCCGTCAGTTCCGTTGATCCCGTCTGGGATCAGATCACCACCGAGGCGCAGGACGCCGTGCGCCGCCAGCCGCTGATGGGCGGGCTGATCCATGCCTGCATCCTGCATCATACCTCGCTTGAGAAGGCGCTGTCCTATCGCATCGCGGCGAAGCTCTGCTCCAATGAGATGTCGATGGTGATCCTGCGCGAGATCGTCGACCGGGCCTATGACGAAAACCCGGATCTGATTGCCGCCGGGCGCGCCGATCTGATGGCGGTCTATGAACGCGATCCCGCCTGCCACCGGCTGTTGCAGCCGATCCTCTATTTCAAGGGGTATCAGGCGGTTCAGGCCTATCGGGTGGCGCATTGGCTGTGGCAGCAGGGCGATTACGATCTGTCCTATTTCTTCCAGATGCGGATTTCCGAGATCTTTGGCGTTGATATCCATCCGGCGGCCAGAATTGGCCGGGGCATCATGATCGATCACGCGCATTCCATCGTCATCGGCGAGACGGCGGTGGTGGGCGACAATGTCTCCATGCTGCATTCGGTGACCCTGGGCGGCACCGGCAAGGAAGAGGAAGACCGGCACCCGAAGATCGGCAATGGCGTGCTGATCGGTGCTGGCGCCAAGGTGCTGGGCAATATCAAGGTGGGCCATTGCAGCCGTATCGCGGCAGGATCGGTAGTGCTGGCCGAGGTGCCGCCCTGCAAGACCGTTGCGGGCGTGCCGGCCAAGATTGTCGGTGAGGCCGGCTGCGACCAGCCGTCGGTCAGCATGAACCAGGTGCTGGGCGGCGACAAGCCGCAGTAGGCCGCGCCGCTTTGCAGGTCTGGGCATGGCGGGCGGTGCGCGTGCCGCCATCGGTGCATTTGTGAGTATTTTTGGAAAGATGACGATGGAGAGGGGCAGCGCTGGCGGCCCCTTTTTTGGTGGGGTGTGGGAGGTGCGAATGTTGCCGGTCGGGTAAGTCGCTGTCACAGCCCGGAGCAGACTTGCTGCGATGCGGCGGCAGGGCTGCAGCGAAACTTTATCGGGGCGCTTCTGCCAGACGACGTTAAGCTGCCCAACGTAGGCATGGCCGCCTCATGTCAGCTAGAGGCCGGTTTGGCGAGACGTTTCATTTCAAGTTCTTCCTGCCGCAGGCGGAGTTTTCTCTGGTCGGCTTTGAAATCCTTAAGGGCATGCCGCCGGATATCGGTCGCAATCTGGCCTTCGGCGCTTCGCCTTGCGTCTAAATCCACCGGTTTTTCCGTCATCTCTTTGTCCTCTAATACATCAGCGTTCGGCCGCGGCCGTCAGGCCGGGGGCGGGAGGAGGCGTGCTCCCAGTCGGCTCCCCGGTCTCCATTCCTCTCAGAAACCTGAAAAGTTCGCTGTCCGTTGTCAGAACCAGCGTCGTTCCCCCTGAAATCATGTCCTTGTAGGCCTGCATTGTCCGGGTGAACGCATAGAATTCGGCTGCTTGGGCGTCGGTGTTGTAGGCTTTTGCGTAGATCGCAGCCGCCGAGGCGTCAGCCACGCCGCGGATTTCCTCGACGGCGCGATACGCTTCGGACTGTATCTTGTTCAGGTCGCGCACCCGGTTGCCGCGGATCCGAGCGGCTTCGCCATTGCCCTCGGAAAGAAAACGTTCAGCGATTTGGCGCCGCTCTGAGATCATGCGGTCGTAGATCTTCGGACGCACACTCTCGTTGTAATTGATCCTTTTGAAACGGATATCGAGAAGCTCGATCCCAAAAACGCGAACCTTCTCTGAGGCGGCTGCGAATATCTCCTGTTCTACAAGTGCGCGGCCCTTCTGGATAGGAACCAGAGAACCTATGTCCTGCGCGCGCTCCTCATCGGTCAGAAGCGTGTCCCGCAGCGGGGTCCGGCCCTTCGTGGTCCGGATAATCTCTATCAGCTCGTGTTTGGCGACAGCATTGCGGGTTTCGCTGCCGAGAATATCGTCTAGACGGGATTGCGCGCTGCGCTCATCGCGCAGCCGCAGAAAATACTGCAACGGGTCGGTGATTTTCCAGCGGGCGAACAGATCGACGGATATGTAGAGCTTGTCCTTGGTGGGCATGTCAGAAGGATTGCCGTCCCACTCAAGAACCCGGCGGTCGATCCGGTTGACGTCCTGAACGATAGGCAGCTTCAGCTTTAATCCAGCCGTTATGACTGGTTCGCCCACAGGTTTACCGAATTGGGTGATAATGGCCTGCTCGACTTCACCAACTGTGTAGAGGGAACCGGAGGCAATCACGCCGGCAGCAACCGCAATCCCTGCGAAGAGCCCCAATCTGATGTTCATGACGGATCCTCCTGAAGCCTGTCGAGGTTCAAAAGCGGCAGGATGCTCGCAGTCGATCCGTCGACAATGATTTTTGACAGGATGCTGGGCAGAACATCCTGGAGGGTTTCTATGTATATCCGCCGCCTCGTGACCTCAGGCGCCTTGACGTATTCGGCCAAAAGCGCGGTGAACCGTGCTGCGTCGCCTTCCGCCTCGTTGACGCGTTTCAGGCGATAACCGTCAGCCTCGCGGATCCGCTGATCTTTCTCGCCTTCGGCCAGCGGAATGACTTTGTTGTATTCGCGGCGCGCCTCATTGATCAGGCGCTCCTTTTCCTGCTGTGCTTGGTTGACCTCATTGAACGACGCCTGAACCGGTCCCGGCGGGTTGATGTTCTTCAGCTGCACCTGGTCGATGCTGATACCCATGGCGTATTTCGTGGACAGAGCCTGCATCTTGAGAAGCGCCTCGCTCTCGATCTCCTGACGGCCGATGGTGATGACCTCGTCAACGGTGCGGTCGCCAACAACCTCTCGCATCACGGACTCAGAGACGTAGCGCAAAGTCGCGCTTGGCTCGCGTACCTCGAACAGGAATTTCAGGGGGTCAGAGATCCGGTACTGCACCACCCATTCCACGAGCGCGGCATTCAGATCTCCCGTGACCATTTCGGTTTCGCGTCGGCCGTCTGACGGGCTCTGAAAGGGATCACTCCGGCCCGGCGTTGTGAACCCGAATTCCTGCTTCAGCTGCCGTTTCACGGGCACCAGCGTAGCAACGTCGATGCCAAGCGGGAATTTGAAATGCAGGCCAGGCGGAACCTCAGCAGTGTATCTGCCAAAACGCTGGACAACGGCGACAGAGTCGCTCGGGACTGTGTAATATGAAGACCAGGCCGCAACCGCTGCCAAGACTATCGCTCCTGCGACCAGTATGCCCTTCACAGGGGGCCGCCCATCAGGGAGCAATCCGCCCAGCCGGTCGCGGCCTTCACGAAGAATTTCGTCGATATCGGGCGGATTGCGCTTCTGTCTGCTTTGCCATGGCCCACGGTCTTCCGGGCCGCCGTTCTGGTCGGGCATATTGTTTCCTCTCCTGGTCTCTCAAACCGGCATCCGATACAGACCTTTGACGCCAAGGCGCCTGCGCGCGGCTTATTCCCTCTGTGTCGGCATTCCTTCGTTCTCCGCGGCCTGGATTGGTGAATTTTCCGTTGGCAATTCACCCGCTATAGCCGCATCCGGCGCCTCTTTGTGCGCCTGAGATGCGCCCCCGCCCGAGTAAAGGTTCCGCAGCTGAGTTTCGGAGACCCCGTCGGCCACCATCACCAGCCGGACCATCGGGTCAGAAAGCATTTCTTCCAGGAAATATTCGGCCAGTTCTTTTCCGGTGAGCTTGTCCTTTGCCAGGGCGTCATCGAGGTCGGCCAGCGAAACGGTCAAGGTTCTCGCCAGCCCGGGGTGGAATTCCCTGGGATGCAACTTCACGGCGACAGAAGCTCTCCAAGTCTCAGGCTGCAGGCTGTCGGGAGGTGAACACAGTTCCGTTTCAATGTCATATTCTCCGGCAGGGAGCGTTTCGCTGAAGCCCGGAACGTTGAACGGCCGGGCAAAGACCGCAATGGATTTTCTAACTGCCTCGTTCATGGGTGGGGTCCTCTCATCGAAGCGACAAGCGGGCCAAGGCTGCGGCTACTGACGCAGTGCCCTTGTCGTGGTAGTCCCCGTGGAAAACACCGTCCACCTTGACCTCCCAGATTCCATTCCTCTTCCGGGCACGAACGCGCTCCGCCTTCGCAGTTGGACGATAGGGGTGTGTCGAAATATGGATATCTTCCGGTTTGTGCAGTGGCTTATCGAGCACGCTGGAGCTTGCGGCCTTTGGCAAATGCGGTTCTCCAAGAGCCATTACGGTGCGAATGAATTCCTCTGCATAATCATCCGCGTTTCGGTGGTCATGCTCATGCCTCACCATGGCCATTGGCTCAACAAAACGCTTCTTAAGGTGTTCAAGGAAACGCGGTTCCGTGCGGGACATGTAAGCAATGAGCGACTGGAGAATCCGTTCATGGGCCAGAACGCGCCGTTCAAGATCTGTCATTTCAGGCAGAGATGGTAACATGGCACTGTTCATCCTTCATTGATCGTGTTTTCCGGGCGCTCCGACGACTTTTCGACGTCAAGGGCCGCAAGACAGGCCTGCGCAATGTCCCGGTCCGGAAACTCGGTTCCCGGGACGGTCGCCCAACCGGCTTTCATGAGGGCATCCCGCTGCCGGTAGGTAGCAACGGCCCTGATCGCTGCCAGCTTTGCGTCGCGTTCCGCATCGGTTCGGGCCATGTCCAGACAGACCGGGACCAAAGCCGTGACTACATTGTTGCGGGACATGGTCACGGCCATGCCGTGTGACGTTCCGCCGGTTACCCAGCCGCCCCAGGTAAATCCGCCGATGCCTAATAATGCGCCACCTATCACGGCGCCGTAGAGGCCGGGTTTAAGCCATTCGGGAGTGTACATTGTGAATCCTCCAGCGGGGAAAGCGCCGCCTCGCTATCTTCAAGTGTTGCGTTTCGGGTCTTGGCCGAGCGCTGCTTCCAGGTCGGTCCAGGTAATTGGCCGCAACTCTGTCCGGCCCGGCAAACGCCCCTTGCCGTGGATGGTCAGGTAAATCGCCGTTCTGCGGTAAGCCGTGAAACTCAGCCCTTCGATAAGCTCCTCCTCGACCAGCACTTCGTATTCGCCGGAAGGCAGTTCGTCCGGATATCCGGGCAAGGTAAAAGGCTGCGGGAAAGTCACGGTGGATCTGATTGATCGCCAGGCCATCACCGGTCTCCGCGATATGTGCATGTCTGCCGCGCTGCCTTGGCTGCAGCATCCCGGTTGCCGAGAGGCAGCCAAACTTTGCGGCGCTCCTACATTACCCCGGAACCGGGCGGTGCGTGCTGACCCATGTTAGCGCCGCTGGGGTCCTGACCGCTCTGGCATACGCGGACCAAACCTTCGGCTAGACTTCAGAGGACTGGAGACCGGCTGATCTGCGTCAGCGCGTGCGTCGGGCAATGCGGGTATGATCGGAGTTATCCGAAGCGTGTTACCCGGCAGGCGGCAGCCCGGTTCTTCGGGAACAGCCGCTTCCCGATCCGAACACCGAAAAAGGGAGGATATGCCGATGCCAGCCGCTGGCATTCTTCAACCCCACAGCCCTGAGTTTGACCGCTTTTTACAAGCCTTCGTTGGCGAGGACCGGAATGGCAATGCAGTTACGGTTCTATCGGCCCTCGCGCGGCTTGAGCTCGAACCTTGGGAGGAGGCAGCCGCGCTTGCCGCGTTGGAGAAAGAGGTCGCAGGCTCGCGACTGGAGATGCTGCTGTCGCAATTCCGCGACGTGCCCGCACTCAAGCAGGATAGCGGAACGCTCGCGCGGAAACTGACCCGCCTTCTCCCCAAACATCGCAAGCGCTTGATGGCTGTTTCTGGCGCCGCAGAAAACGGGCCGACGAATTTGTCTGGGTTGATCTGGGCGGTACTGGCGATCCTCTTTCTGATTTTGCAGTTAATACTCACAGGCACTCCGGGGACGGGCCAATGATGTCAGGCAAAACACGGGACGGCGACCGCAGTGATGGTAAGGACTATGCGGTGCTATGGGATCTGGAAGAGCGGTGCTGGACCAGCGGCGCGGACAGCGCCCGCACCGTGACTGCAAAAAATGCAGTGATGATACTTCCCTATCCGCCGGGCATTCTTCAGGGCGGGCAGATCCTGGAGCATGTGAAGAAAAACACGGGCTGGCGAACCGTGGAAATGAAAGACCGCAGCCAAATCAGGCAAGGGGCCGTTGCTGTGCTCGCCTACCGCGTATTCGCGGAGAAGTCAGGCTTGCCAATCTATGAGGCGCTCTGCGCGTCCACATATCTGCTGGACAACGGCCGGTGGCTGCGGCTGTCACATCAGCAAACCCCCACCACCTGATGCCAGCGGGATGAACCCTCACCTTGGGGCGATATCTTTAACGCACTTCTCGGCATGTGAAACGGCTCCCGAGCTCTTCGTTCAAAGATCATCAGCCAGAAGATGCGGACCCGCCCCAAGCTAACCTGCATCAGTGCTGCGGAGCAGAGAAGATGGGTACATGGCTGCGTGCCTGCCGAATCTCCGGCGGCACTCATTTCCGAGCAGCAGAGAAGCACGGGATGCGTGCGGTTCCTCAAATGGACTGCATTGCACTGCGTGCCCTATTCTCGGAATGTCCAAGAAAGGACAATCCAATGACACCCGAACAGACCAATGCCGCCGAGAAGATGACCTCGGTCAAAGCAGCCTGTGACAAGGCAATCGCCGGCCCCAAAAAAGACCGGGCTGTGAAGCACTACCAGGCGGCCGAGAAGGCGCATGCGGCGAAGAACCACGCCGAAACGAACAAGGAACTGGACGCGGCTAAAAAAGCGCTTTCGTGATACTCCTTTGCTTTAAATGAAGATCGGGCCGCCCCAGGTTGTTCCGGGGGGAGGGGCGGCCTTTTTCATTTCAAGAGCGGGCCGGTCTGATCCAGATACGCCGGATCGAACCCCGAAAACTCTACCAGCCCGTCATAATTGCCGAACGTTACACGGCCGTCCCGAAATGTCAGCAGGCCGCGTTCGCGAAGCTGCCGCAAGACACGGTTCACATGGACGGCGCTTAGGCCGAGCGCGTCAGCAAGATGATACTGTGTCAAAGGGCAGGCGTAGCCTTTCTTGCTCCCCATTCCGACCAGCTTCAGCCTTGCCCCCAATTCCAGCAGAAAATGCGCCATGCGTGCATCCGCAGCGCGGCGGCCAACTCCTACGAGATGCTCGACCACCATGGCTTCGTCCCGTGATGCCGCCCAGAGAATTGCTGCCGCGAGGCGAGGCGTCTTCTCGAAGGCTTCCAGAAGGTCGTCCGCAAAGACCTCTGCCGCCTGAATATCCGTGACCGGCTCGAAGCTATGGTCGGACGTGCGCAGCAGCACGCTGCGCAATCCAATAAAGTCCCCCGGTATCTGGAAATCCACGATCTGGCGGGTTCCGTCCGGCTGAAGCTTGTAGGAACATACCCAACCGGCGGCCAGAATATAAGCGGCCTGATCCGACTGCCCCTGATGCACGAGATCACGCCCCGCCAAAAAGGACCGGCGGCGCAGATGCAAACGCTTCAAGACGCCCAATTCATCTTCAGACAATGCGACGAAGACTTGCAGCTTCCGTGTAAGCGGGCTTTCTAAGATATCCGTCATCGGGGCCTCTCAAGCTGGAAAGAAACTCCAGACGCAATCGCGCACAGACTGCTTTCGGTTAGCCCAGCATACCATTTTTCTGCGAAGATGGTTGGGACAAGCGAGGCCAGTCTGCTGCGCGATGTTTTACCGTCACCGGAAGGATACAATAAAATGCTCAGCGAGAAAGACTTCTCGGGAATGGCTGCCCTCTCGATCTGCGAAGCACTGCTGCTGGCGATGAACGATCACAAGCTCCTGCCCGAGCGCGAGATCGTGGGTATCCTGCGGGACGCTGCAAAGACGCATGAAAACGCAGCTGTTACTGATGGCGAGATAGAGGCGCATCGAGCCGTAGCGGGTCTCATCAACCGGATCATTGCTGGCGGTAATTCCGTTCGGAGGCCGCCGGGATGATATACTCAATCGCAGCGTGATAGACTTCGCCTATGCCGCTTTCGTCCAACTCGTGCAATGCACGGAGCCACCAGGCCGACCTGCAGGACATACCGGGTGGCACGGGCCGCAAAGACGGTAACGTCCAATCTGACATTGTCTGACGTCAGCGCCAATGGAACAGTGTAGCGCGATTTGATAAGAGCGGGTTTCCGGCTCATCGTAACCACCATTGAGTGGAGATGAGGCGACGCACTTCCGTATGCCAACGCCCAAGAACGTCCGTACCAAGATGGCCTTCCATGTCCTCGCCGATAAGATCAAGCGAATGATAGCCCCGATCGGGGTACGCGGGCTTCTGACTGCCATTCCGGCCTGATGGGCGGTGCTCAACTCAAGCTGCACCGCAGAAAAACGCCACAAAAGCGCGGATTTAGCCCTCTCCGGCGTATAAGACGCTAAAGTGTTCCTGGATCCGGCTGCCTCCCCAAAATCGACTGAAACATCCTCATCGTCGAGAAACCAGGCGAGTTTCCACAGACCCTCGGCTGAAGCCAAACAAATAGCTGCGGCACAAGCCTTGGAGCAGGCTTTCTTGATTGTGAGCATTGTCGCGAAGAGCCTGATCGAACAGTAGTTATGTCGCAGCTGGGCGATCTCCAGGCTCTGTCATTACCTTTGCCGCTGACGCGATATACAAACCTGTGTTCAGCAGTGATCCGGCGGGACCACCAGCCGCTTAAATCGCCTTTGATAGCCAGTATCCCCTCCTCCCGCTGGAGCCTTGCCTATGGCCAGACAAGTCAGAGGCAAGGCTTTGGGAATGTTTTTTAACGTCTTGGCGTCCTAGATCTCGACGCTCTCGGAAATTGACAAGGCATCTTCCAGGTCAACCCCTAAGTAGCGGACTGTGCTATCCATCTTGGTATGGCCGAGAAGGAGCTGAACCGCTCGAAGGTTCCCGGTTTTGCGATAAATCTGAGCCACCTTGGTACGCCGCATCGAATGGGTTCCATAGGCGCTTGGCTCCAAGCCAATGGATTTCACCCAATCCCGAACCAGTCGCGCGTATTGGCGTGTACCTATGTGCGGCCGGTTGTGGAGCCTTCCAGGCCAAAGAAATTCAGATTTCTTCATTATTGGCATATCCAGCCAGGCCTGAAGCGAAGATCGCGTTCCTTCGGTAATTTCGAACCGAACCGGTTGACTGGTTTTGCTTTGGGTTATGGACGCGCGCTCTTTCACGTGGCCTGCTGCGTAAACGTCAACAACACGCAAACGGACGAGATCACATCCTCTGAGTTTGCTGTCTATTGCCAAGTTGAAGAGTGCCAGATCACGCACCCTATCGGAGAGTTCAAGGCGAACGCGAATTGCCCAGACATGCTTGGGAAGCAAAGGACGTTTTTGGCCTATGATACGCCCTTTGTTCCAGGGAGCGTGACGCATGCGAATTGCGGGAAGGTTAGGAATTGACATAGTTGGTCCTCCGACCACCGCAACCCTCCACATCCTTGGCATTTCGCCAACGGTCTATGGATAGCATTTGAAGTCCATCCGTAGGTCGAAAGACTTCGAAGTATTCTGCGTTAGAGGGTAATATTGCGAAAAGGTCTGCTTTGCTTCGCTGCAATGCAGCAGAGCGGCGATAGGGCAAGAAAGAAGCTCCGACTTTGCAAAGCCCGCTTCCTGCGCACCTCTACCCCTGGTGCTGACTGCAGCACTGAAGGCAGCGCGCCAAGTCGGTTCAACGGCCGCTTTTCAGGATATTTTGCAGCGGCAGCATCTTTTACATGACGCCCCCGCCAATGACCGCTCCGGGCTGCCTGGCGTTGTCTGGGAGAAGCGTCTTGGTGAAGTTTCGCTGCAACCCTGCCGCCGCAACGCAGCAAGTCGGTAGTGAGCCCAAAATACTTGATGCCGCGCTTCGCACGAATGTCCGCTAGGTATTTAGATGAGGAGTAAGCCTTGTTATTTGGACAACAGTTTCACTGGCTCCATTTACGGCCGCTCTTTTGGAGCGGCTATTCCAAGGCCTCGTGCGCGGCAAAGGCATCCGCATAGTCAGGATGCCAGCGTGAGAGCGCCGGGCGGTTGTTGATAATGTCGCCCACGGCCCATTCAACCCGTTTGCGGTCGAGCTCTTCGGACACATCATTGTCCGGGCAGAGAATATAGAAATCCCCGTCCGACATGCGCTTCAGCAGGTAGTCGATTGCCTCTTCGCTCGTCCACGCGGCGGCGGGTTTTTCCGACATGAACTTCTTAATCATACCAGTATAGGTAAATCCCGGCACAAACAGATGGGCGGTGATTTTCGCCTCGGCCTGTCGCAAATCGTGCGCCAGCATTTCTGTCATGACTTTCACGGCGGCTTTGCTGGTATTATAGGCAGGGTTTCCGGGCGGTGTGGTGATCCCCTGTTTTGACCCTGTGTTGATCACCACCGCCGGGCGTGCAGCTTCTATCATGCGTGGCAAGAAAGCATGCACGCCGTTCATGACACCAAAGAGATTGACCTCTAAAAGTTTGCGCCAGTTCTCTGCGTTTTTCCAACTGCCGGTCGGCAGCGCGATACCGGCATTGTTCATCAGGACTGCTACCTCTCCGAGCGCAAAGACCTGATCCGCCAAGGCAGTCATGGCGTCGGTGTCTGTGACATCTGTCGGAACCGCCTGAACGATTGCGGACGCGCCCGCCAGATCGCGCAATTCCGCCTCGGCTCGGTCCAAGGCCTCACCTGCCAGATCTACCAGCACAACCCCCAGACCGTCTTGTACCAGTCGTTGAGCTGCGACTTTGCCGACGCCGCTTGCCGCCCCGGTTACAATGGCCAAGCCGCCTTTTTCGATTGCTTCGCGGTACATGGATCATGCCCTCTTTCTATGAATGATTGGATAGCCTTCAGGGTCCCATCTTTTGCTTGAGACCACCGATGAACGTCTCGTCATCTTGTTGTTTGCGGGCATCGAGCAGCTCTTCAGCATCAGGTCCAGCGCGAAAGCGCAGGCGGCTTCCGGTCTCGTTGGCCGCATCCCAAATGACCTGCGCGACAGTTTCGGGCGCAGAAGGGTTCGCGGCCAGCTTGCCAAACAGGCGCCCCATGGCTTCAGCCATTGGCGCGTAGTCCGGCAGGTTTTCATCCATGGCGAAATCGAAAGAACTGCCCCCAAAGTTGGTTCGTATCATGCCCGGCTGGACAATACGGACCCGAATGCCAAGGGGCTCCAGCTCGTAATGCAGCGACTCCGAAAGTCCCTCAACTGCAAACTTGGTGCCGTGATAAAGCGCGCCAAGTGGAAATGTGATCTGCCCGCCAATGGACGAGATATTGATGATCGTGCCCGACCGGTTTTGACGAAAGTGGGGCAGAACCGCCTTGGTCACTTCCATCAATCCAAGCACGTTGGTGTCAAACTGACGCCGGATGCGATCCATCGAAAAGGCCTCTAACGCACCATAGGCGCCATAGCCCGCATTGTTCAGCAAAACATCAATCTGCCCGAACCGTTCGATGCCTTCGCCTACGGCCGTTGCAATTGAACCCGCATCCGTCACATCCAGTTGGGCCAGATGCACGTTTTCTAGCGCGCCGAGCTCCGGGCTGTCCGTAGGGCTGCGCATCGTGGCGATGACATTCCAACCGTTTGCTTGGAAATGCCGGGCGGTCGCCGCGCCAATTCCCGACGAGGCCCCGGTGATAAGAATGGTTTTCATATCTCGAATCCCTAACTTTCTGTTCATACGATAATCAACAAGGCAGGATTTTTCTTTCAGTATTCTCCAGCTTTCTTGCACAATCCTCGATAAACCGAAGTTTTGGGTAAGCGTTTGCTTTGTTCCCGTGGTAAAGTAGGTCGATCCACAGGAGGCATTCATGGGACCTCAGACGTTATTGGACTATGTTTTGACGCAGCTTGACCACGCGGGCATTGGGCAGGGTGTACTAACACATAAGGATGGCGGGACGGTTTTTCTCACCCACCCGGCGACCACCCAACATGACGCAAATGTCTACCGCCCGCTGTTGTGCGCGGTCCTGCAAGGTGCAAAAGAGGTTGGGACCAGCACCAGAACACTCACCGTGCGGGCCGGGCAGTCGCTGATCGTCAGCAACGCGCTGCCCGTTGTTTCAAGGATCACCGAGGCCGCGCCCGATCATCCCTATGTCGCGCTCGTATTCCCCCTTGATCTGGATCTCCTTCGCGCCCTGGCTCCGTCCTTGCCGCAGTCATCCGCCCAACGTGTGTCAGATCCGTTTTCGATTTGCCTCGCACCCACTGGTGACGACATGCAAGACGCCCTGTTGCGATACTTTCGCCAGTGCGAAACCGAAGTGGCGCGACACATGCTGGCGCCGATCACGTCGCGGGAAATCCATGCCCGCCTGCTGATCGGGCAACATGGTGGCACGCTTCAAAAACTGGTGTGGCACGAAAACACGGCCAGCCGGATCTTTGCGGCGACGCACGAAATCCGGTCAGATCTGGGCAAACCCCTTGTCGTCGGAGAGCTTACCGCTCGTATGGGTATGAGCAGTTCGGCCTTTTTCGAACAGTTCAAAGCAGTCACGGGCAACTCTCCGCTGCAATACCAGAAAGATCTGCGTCTGCTTCATGCCCGTAATGAGCTTCAAACGACCGGCTCAAAGGTCTCCGAGATTGCCTACGGGGTGGGATACGAAAGTTCGGCTCAGTTCTCGAGAGAATATGCCCGCAAATTCGGATGCTCCCCAAGACAGGATCGAGTTTCTGACGCTGCCGAATAAGTCGATAGGGACCAAATTCAAACGTCACAGCCCTGTAGCGAACAAAAGCCTCTCGGCCCGTCCATGTCCGAAAGCAGCCGTTGGCGCATCCGCAGCGAATGCGCACTTCGTCCGCTCCTTACCAGTTCTTGCGCCATGCAGCGAAGGTCGGGAATGCCTTATGATACGATTCCGCCCCAAGCCGGATCAGACCCCTTCTCAGTCTGCGTCAGTCGTTACAGGCCACCACACAGTGGGACTAACTGCTCAGGGTATAGAGTGGGCGTAAGTATTATCTCACCGTAGAAGGTCAAGTTTCACTTTGAGGTTGCAGTCCCCAGATTCTGCCAGAAGTCCAATCCTGACCAGTCCTGAAGGAACCCGTACGGGTAATTCGGCAGGCCCGGGGCCGACGCTCGCGTCAGGCGGGCGCTTTGTTCCTGCGTCAGCACCAGGTCGGCGCCGGCCAAATTGTCCGCAAGCTGCTTTTTCGTGCGCGCGCCGAGCAATGGGTACTGACGCAGGGGCGATCCGCCAACCAAGCCAGCGCGACGTGCGCCGGTGGACGCTCAAGATCTCGCGCGACCTGTTTCAGAGCCGCGAGGATCCGCCAAGTACGGTCGAAGTTGCGTAAATCGTAGGCTTCGACGCCACGGTTGGGGTCTTCTCCCAGCCGGGTTACGCCGCTGGGCCCTGCTTTTTCATTGTATTTTCCCGTCAGCCACCCGCCACCGAGCGGCGACCACGGTGTCAGACCGACGCCTTCCTCGGCACAACAGGGCAGGACTTCCAATTCGATGGACCGGTCGAGAAGGTTGTACTGCGGTTGCAGCGCGACTGGTACCGGCAGGCGGTGCGCGCGCGCATGAGAGACAATTTTCTGAAGTTGCCAGCCAGCGATGTTAGACCATGCGACGTGATGAACTTTGCCTTCTCGAACGAAGTCGGATAGCGTCGAGAGTGTCTCGTCGATGTTTGTCTCACGGTCCTAGCCGTAAACGAAAAAAAACGTCGATGGTTTCCGTGCGCAGACGAGTGAGGCTGGCTTCGAGGGCTAACTGCAGGCCCCGGCGCGAAGCCCCAGAACTGTTCGGCGGTGGTGCAAAGCGGGCGCTGGTGGCGAGGATCATGTCCCCATACCCCTGAGGACGTCTCGCGGCCCACTTCCCGATGATTTCTTCGGAGGCACCCCCCCATAGGCGTCCGCGGTGTCGATCAGCGTTCTGCCCGAATCGGCAAAGTAATCTAGCTGACGATGGGCTTCGTCTTCCGGGGTTTCGACACCGAACGTCATGGTCCCGAGACCAAATCGCGAAACGTTCGGACCATTTCGACCAATGGGGCGCTTCTCGGCGTCTCCGAGCAAGTTTGTCATTTGGTGGATTTCCCTTGTTTTCGTACCAGGCTTGCCTGAGTACGGCTGAGAAGCGTTGCTACGCTCGCCAGAAGGTGCCCCAGAAAAGTGCCGACCGATGCAATGGTTTCTATGCCCCAGAGCAGGGCGTGGGCACCCTTTCCGTCATGCATATCCATGAAAGCGTCCTGTGCCCTTTGTTCGGGCGAGGAGCGCGCGGCAGGAAATTCGGTCGATGTCTTGAGCGTATGGGGCACGAGTGATCTCCTTTCGGAGTTGCTGGGATTGCGGCGCTTGACCTGAAAGCAGGATAGCGAACAAGTTGGCGTCATGAAACGAAACGGTTTGAACTTCTCTTTTCGCTGGTGAAATGATGGTCGCGGATGATCCGAAAACGAACGAGACGATTGCAGGAACACTCGACTGGGAAGACTTGAACTTGTTCCTAGCAGTGGCGCGGGACGGCGGGCTGTCGGCCGCCGCGCGAACCACCGGGCGTAGCGCCGCCACGCTGGGGCGCCGGATGCACGGGCTTGAACGCAGCCTTGGTCGGGAACTGTTCGTGCGTCACGACAGGGGCTATCGGCTGACCTGCGAAGGACAGGCGCTTCTGGGTGGACTGTCGGGAGTTGAGGCGCGGATTGCTCGGCTGGTGCAGCGCCCCGGTAAAGACAGACTGCCACTGGTCAAGGTTTCCGCAGGCACCTGGACGACGCTGGCCTTGCTGCGGTCTTTTGGCGCCCTGACCGGATCCCCGCCGGACATCCGCCTGCGCTTTGTGTCCGCAGAACGCGTGATGGACATCGTGCATCGGGAAGTGGTCATCGGCTTCCGTAACCGGCGCCCAACGGAGGAGACTTTGGCGGGGCGCAAGCTGGCCGCTGTGGAGTTCGCGCCGTACGCCGCGCCCGGTGCACCGGAGCGCTGGATCAGAGTGGTGACCGAAACGCCCTCAGCACGCTGGGTGGCGCAAATCACTGGCGGCGATGCCGTGTGTGAAGTGAACAGCCCGCGCAATGCGCTGGACCTTGCCTTGGCCGGGCATGGGACCGCCCTGCTTCCGATCTTCATCGGCGAAGCGGAGCCGGGCTTGCGACGCGCTGGTCCTGTGGTGCCGGAGCTGACCCATGATCAGTGGCTGGTAACCCATGAAGCAGACCGCCACCTGCCCGAAGTGCGCCGCGCCATCGACCGCATGCGCCGTGTGCTCGAACGGCTGGGGGGCTGACCAGAAGCTCACTCCTCGCCTTCGAGCACCGAGAACGGTCGAGCGTCTATCCGCGCCGCCGTCACCCGCAGGTTGACCGCCTGTCCGAGGTGATCGGAGTTGCCTTCCGGATCGAGCTGCCAGAAATCCGCGACCTTTATGGCATTGCCCACAAGAAACCAGTCGTTGCGCCAAAGCTTTGGCAGCTGCCCACCAACGCGCCATGTTGCGGGGTAGACGATAGAGGTGTAGCTGACCGCGTCTCGCGTGGCTTTCAAAAGCTTCCGGTTGTCGCCTATGGCAGGCGAGGTGTTGAAGTCGCCGGCAATCACCAGTGGCTTCGGATTGCTGCGCACATCGGCGGTGAGCGCCGCGAATTCTTGCTGCCTGATGGCGTGCCGACGCTTGATCTCGTTGTAGAACGCGGCCGAGAACCAATCCTGCTCGATGATGATCTGGATCGGCATGTGGACGTTGTAGGTTGACACGACCGCGCCTTCGAGCTCGACATCGACCTTGAGCACGTAGGGCGGCGGTGGCAGTTGTAGAATGCGCCGCGCATCGGAGGTGACAATCTTATGCGCCTTGATCGGCAGGCGGCTGAGCGTCAGTAGGGTCCCGGCGGTGCGCGCTTCGTATTCCGGGAAGATCTCCGCTACGTCGGACAGATCGGTGACCGGCGGCGCGGTATCGCCAACTCGCGTCATGTGCTCCTGGAGCAGGTAGACGTCGGCATCGAGCGCACGTAGGTAAGCGAGCATAGCGTCCTTGTCGCGCGGATCGGTAAGGGTACCGTCCCGCATTTGTCCCCAGTAGTCGGTATTGAGCTGCACGACCTTGATCGGCAGCCCTTCGGAGCGGGGGGCGGGCGCGTGCCATAGCGCTGCGAAGTTAAACCCGGTGGAGGGTAGCGACACCGTGAAGGTGACAATGGCCAGCCCCGCGACGGCGGCGCGATGACGTTTCAGGAAGGGCGCGACGGCGAGAAACAGCACGGGCAGAGCGGCAAACATAAGTGGCGGCGAGACGCCGGGTATAACCCAGACCCAGGCACGCCCGGTGAATATCTCGTGCGCCGCAGCAAGTACCAGCCAGAGACCGGCAAGGAACAAGATAAAACGGGACATGGCAGGATCTCCGATCCGAGTGGCAATGCGTCAGAAGATGACCTTGGCAAGACCAAGCGCGCCCTGCTTCCAAGGTTCGCGGCTGGTGCGACCGGTCGCGCCGCGTTGTCTGGCATTGGCGGGCCGCTGCGACTGCCACCATCGGAAGGTCCGCACGATGGCTTCGCGGTTGGACACGCGCGGGCGCAAGCCCAGCACCTCTTCGGCCCTGGTCGTGGCCACATAGGCATCGCGGCTGAGCTTGTAAATCAGACGCTTGTACACCGGTGACAAGCCGCTAACTTCCAGCGCGCGCAACACCGCGATGGCCGGGGCGACGGGCAGTGCGATGACGCGCTTGCCGTGTCCCGCCGCATCCAGCACGGCCTGAAAATCGTCGTGCAGGGTGGTGAAGTCGGTCGCAGCTACATTGAAGGCACCGTTGACTGCGGCATCTGGCAAGGTCATTACGGCTTCGACCGCATTCACGAGATCTTCCACGTCGAGCATCTGGCTACAATAGTGGCCGCCTCCGATCAACGGGAAGTGCCGCCCTTCGTCGGCCCACTCGAAGAGCATGGCAAAGTTGCCGAGACGGTGCGGCCCGAGGAAGGTTTTGGGCCGCAGGATCGGCAGAACCATGCCCTGGTCGCGGTAGCCTTCGCAGACCAACTCCGCGTCGATCTTGGCGCAATTGTAGGGATCGACACGCTGCCGGGGGTGATCTTCCGGCGTCGGCACGATGTCCGGCAGACCGTACACGGCGGAGGAGGAGATATGGATCACCCGTTCAATGCACGCGCTGTGGCAGGCCGCCATGACTACTTCGGTCCCGCCGACGGAAATGGAGCGGATGTCGGCGGGTTTGTAGCTCGGCAGGGCGGCGGCGGCATGAATGACCACATCCGCCCCGGTCACGGCGCGCGCCACGGTGACAGGGTAACGAATGTCTCCGATGATCTGCGTGCAACCGGGCGTCTCCGACATTTGGGAGAGGTCGAGGCTGGTCACATCATGACCCTCGTTCGTCAGGCGGGCAACAAGGTTGCGGCCGAGGACGCCTGCACCTCCGGTGATGGTGATTTTCATGGCGATTTCACTTTTCTGCTGATCAGTTTCTGGAGGTTGCGGGTTGAGAGAGGCTGTGCCGCTGCGTCACCGAGCGCGCCTCAATAAGGTCGACGATAAGATCTGCGTACCTGCGGACGCAGCCGTCCGCGCCATAGAGATCTTGCGCCAGTTTCGCGAGGCGCTGCCTCTCCGGCCCTGGGAAGTTCCGCAGCTTGATGAGCGCATCGGCAATTGCCTCCACGTTGCGGGGTTGGGTTAGGATGCCAAAGCCGGTCTCTACCTATGGCACCCGACCGCCGGGGAGGTCGGATCCGACCACCGGCAGGCCACACATCATCGCCTCGGCCTGAACGATACCAAAGGACTCGGCCACGGAGGTCAGTGCGAAAGTATCAATCGAAGCATAGAAGTCCCTTGTCTTACTGCGTTCCAAAGCGCCTAGGAACCGCACGCGTGGATCGCCGTCCGCGATGGCGCGCAGCTCAGCGATGTTCGATCCACCAGCAACGGTATCGTACTCGCCCCCCAGCAGAAGCCGGTCCTGAGGTGCGGCGGCGCGCAGGAAGGCACGGATGAGGTATTCGATGCCTTTGTCAGGCACGATCCGGTCCAAGAACCCAGTGTGATGCCCAGGACTATCTCGCATAACTGGCTGTCCCCCGCGCGGGTCGAGACAGGGCGCGGGAATGGAAGACCAGGCGCTTTGGGAGATGTCGTCCCACAGAAGCGAATGACGCGCCTGATCGTCGGAATTAACCACCACGTGATCCCCCCGCCGGATGGCGCTCCGAGCGGATCGGTTGACGGCGGCAATTTGCAGGCGGCTGGTCAGGCTAGGCGCAAGCCAGAGGTCGATGTGATAAGTCGAGACCAGCGGGATGTCAGGCGCAAGGGCGGCAATAGCCCCGGCCTCGAGCATCGGCAGATGCAGGTGCAGGGACTTCGAGTGCTTCCCGATACGCCGTACTAGCGGGATGAACCCCGGGCTAACCGGGCCACGGCCGATCTTGAACAGGACAGGTGCGCGAAAAACGTGCACTCCCCGCATAACCTCTTCGCGTGATAGGCGAGTGGCGGAGTCGGTCTCGTGGTCTGTGCAGACCACTGCAACGCGCCAGCCCTTTGCCGCCAGTCCTTCAGCAACGACCCGCGCGGTTTCCGTCAGCCCGGACATATAGGGCGTGTAATAGTTCAGGACGACGCAGATATCGAAATGTCCGGGTTTCATGGCATTGCGGCCTTTCTGTTCGACAGGGGGAAGGGACCGCCCCGCGACAGCGCAAGGGCAGCGACCGTGGTGCCTAGGACATCCACAGAGACGATCAGCGCGCGGCTGAGCAGGGCGATGGCCATGGCGTCAACCGGCGCGAGTTGGCTGGCGAGGATCACAGTGAGCGCACTATCCCGGCCCCCAAGGGCACCGGGCAACACGGAAAAGACGATTCCGACAATGGCGGAAAGTGCGAAGGCAGAGAGTAGAAACAGTGGCTTGGCATCCAGAACCGTGCCGAAAGCCACTAGGTGCAGCCCGGTCACGGTCCAGGCAAACGCCATTATGATCACCGTCACCACAAAGTCGCGGGGCGCGGGTATGCCCAACCGGGTAAGCATTTCCGGGAAAACTGGCCATACTGGTCTGAAAGCAGCCCAGAGCAGAAATGCCGCAGCTGGGATCGCAACGGAGAGGCTGGAGGGCGCAACTGGCTAGGCAATGAAGGCAGCAAACGCGGGCAATCCGAGCAGTGCTGCGGCGAGGCAGGCCGCAAGGGCCGTGCCGATGAAGACCCTGAGCAGGGGTAACGGTCCGACCCTTGCGCCAGAAGCCGTTGCCAAGCCCAAGCACCGGGGATCAGTCCGAGAATCGCCGCACCGGCAGCAAGGGCGAACGTTTGAGCATCCAGCCGGGCCGCCGCTAGCGCGAGATCGGCGGCATTGTCGAATACGAAGCGGACGAGCCAGAGAACGGCCAAGAGCGTGAGCGCAACTTGTACGCCCAAGAGCACTCGCGGTGCGTAACGGGTCAGGGACCTCATGACTGCTTCTCCATCGTCTCGAAGGCAAAAATGCCATTGAGAAGATCGGCGTTCTCGAAGGTTGTGGCGAGTCCGATAGCGGTTGCACAAGCAATCAAAGCGCAATGCATCGCGCGATCCGATAGCAGCAGGCGTGTCGGGTTTTCCGCTCCGCTCCCAGCCAAGGCCACCATTAGGTAGCGTAGGAACAGGTAAATGGCAAAGGGCAGGCTGACAAAGAACAACATCCTGAGATCAGCGGCGTTCACGATCCGCATTAGGGCAGCGAGAAAGCTGCCCAGTGCCGCTGCGGCGGCTATCTGCATGTAGACGTCCAGCAACGGCGCGGAGTAATGCGCCAGCACTGGACGATGTTCTGCGGAGCGCGACAAGCGCTGCATCTCTTCGCGGCGTTTTCCCACAGTCAGGAGCAGGCTACCGGAGAAAACCGTGGCGATTACCCAGGCGTCCGGCACCGCTTCGAACGCGACATATCCTGCGCAAGCCCGTAACGCGAAACCTGTCGCGACCAGAAGCATCTCCACGATAGGGACGTTCTTGAGGCGTAGACTGTAAGTCAGGTTGCAGGCGATGTAGAGGCTGACGATCGCGGAGATCAGCGGCGGCAGGGCCACTGCCAAGCCTATCATCAAGACCGCAAGCATTGTGATCAGGCCGACTGCGCCACGCGGACTGACGGCTCCAGAGGCCAGCGGACGATAGCGCTTAGTCGGGTGTAGACGATCCTTTTCCATGTCTGACAGATCGTTGATGACGTAGACCGCCCCAGAGGCGAGGCTGAACATCACCACGGCTCCGACCAATGCCAGCAGCCGGTTTGCATCACCATCAAGCAGCATCAAGGTCGGCCCGATAGGCACGGCGATCAGTGACTTGGACCAATGCGAAGGACGCATCAGCGCAACATACTCCATTATCACGCGTGGGATGGGCAGAGCGGTGGAGGGGGGTGAATGTCGTGCGTCATCGGAATTTCTCCGTAGGTGGAGGCAAGACTTGCCAGAGGGTCCGCAAGAAGAGGATCGGCCCGCTCGGCTGTGGGGCGAGAGCTTTTTCGCTTGCGGGAAACGTTCAGCTCAGAATGAGGGCTTCAAAGGTTTTGCCATGTACCCCGTCGTGCGGGTAGTCGGTGTAAATTTCGACAGCCACCCCGGCGGCACCCGAGCGATGTTCTGAAGGTTTTCGGCCGCCAAGGACCGCGTAACAAGAATCAAAGTAATTGTACTCGCCCGATAGACCCGTGGTTCGCATAGCAAAGTAGATGTCCTCGGGGACGAACAGGCGTTTTCCTTCGATGGCCGGAAGGCTGTTACCAGGGACAGTTTCCGTGTAGCAGGTGATGTCCACCCAATCGGCCTGTTCGTTCTCATAGCGGGCGGCGATATAACGGTTTGGCACACCTGCTTTCTCCAAGGTACTGGCGAAGTCGGCAACGTAGTCGGAAACGCGCGACTTGGACACGCTCGCCGAGCGCCCCCAAAGCCCAAATGCCTCCGTGACGTAATCGCTGTATTGTGCGTCGGCATGGCTGGTAAGGACTTCGAGCTGTTCCAAAGCCTTGTAGGCGTTGCGTGCGACGCTCTCCAGAGACTCGCGTAACTGTATCTCGGCGGCACCGCCACACAGATCATGAGCGGAAGTTGGTTTCAGGTAGGACTCGATCTGAGCGACGGAAATGCCCGCCTGTCTGAGCAGCCGGATCAGGATCGCCCGGTCCACGTCCTTTCGGGGGTACAATGCCTGCCGGTTGGCACCATCCTGCGGTTCGAGCAGACCTTTGTCCTCGTAAATACGCAGGGCCTTGCGGGTCAGCCCGTCTCGTATTGGAATTTTGTTCTGGTCAGCATAGTGGTCTTGCGGCACCTGACAGCGCCCCACCTTCCATATGAGTTTTGTCGTTGGGTATGGCACGTAACCGCACCACGTTTGACAACCAAAGGATGTCTTGGCCCCAAGGGCCAACGCAATAGCCGATCATAAAAATGTTGCGGAACTGAGCTACCCCCCCGAAATTCGGACACTGACATAAGCTACGATTTGCTGTCTGTTGATCTTCGACGAATTGGAGATCAGATATGTCGAAGCGGAAGAACCATTCACCTGAGTTTAAGGTCAAGGTCGCGCTTGAAGCATTGAAGGCGGAGCATACGGTCGCCGAGCTGGCCAGCCAATTTGGCGTTCATCCGACGATGATCCACGGTTGGAAACGGGCATTGCTGGAAGTTGCATCCGGTGTGTTCGAGCGTGGCAGCAAGAAAGCCCCCGCGATCAACGAAGAGCAGGTCAAAGAGCTGCATGCCAAGATTGGGAAGCTGGCCCTCGCCAACGATTTTTTGTCACGAAAGCTCAAACCGTGGATCGGCAAGTGAGGCGGAAAATGGTCGAACCAGCCAATTCTGGCTTGTCGGTCGGGAAACAGTGCAAGCTGCTGTCGATCCCGCGGTCTTCGTTCTACTAGGGGTCGGTTGCAGCTAGGGGCGAAATCGTACGCTAAGGGTTATCATGCGTCACGTGTCGGATTAACGCATCGACTTGATCCGGTGTGTAGGACAATATTTTCCCGATTTCGTGCTCAAGTTCTGACTGAATACCTTTGGATTAGTCAGTGATAATTTCTTTGAGGCGGATTGCGTTTACTTCAAATCGGCTCTGTTGCACAAAACAGGTGATTGCCAAGGTTCCCCTTTCCCCCGACAGACTTATCCCGCAGGTTCTGTGATTGGTATGCCGAGCGCGGTGTAGCCGTTCAGAACGGCGATCCGGACCTGGAGTTCTGCGACCTGGCGGTCGAAGTCCCGTGCCATTAGCCGCTGGCCCAGCAGTTTCACGCAATGCATCTTTGTCTCGACGCGGCTCCGGCGGTGGTATCCACTCCAACGTCGCCACAGAGCGCGGCCCAGATACTTCGATGCTCGCAGGGCCTCGTTGCGAGCCACGGCTCCAGCGGTGACGGTCTTCCATGGCTTGGCGTTCTTGCGGGGCGGGATGACGGCATGAGCGCCGCGGTCGGCGATGGCGTCATGGCATTTTCGAGTGCCGTAGGCGCCGTCGGCGGTGATGCTCCCGATCTCTTCGTTCATCGGGATCTGGCTGAGCAGGTCGGGCTGCACAGGTGCGTCGCCGATGTGGCTTCCGGTGATCTCGACAGCGCGGACCTCCAGTGTTTCCTCATCAATCCCGAGATGGATCTTGCGCCAGACGCGCCGTTTCGGCCCACCCCAAGTCCGTTACGGCCGTATATGTGTTTATCTGGCATGGAGATATGTATGCCAAGAACGCTTCTACGTCGCGAGGCAGGCAAGCCGGTAACAGATGAACTCAGGGTCCTCGAATTCGACTCTCTGAGCGAAATTCAATTTCAGCTTTGGGCTGCCCGCGGGCATTGCCCCCTGCGGCCTGAGCGACGGCTCTGTCCGCATCCCTTCCGTTCGATGATGGTTGGTGGCTGCACCTGCGGCGAAGGTCTGCTCCTTTCATTGCTCGTGCAGCATGGGATCGCCGTCCGACTGCCAGCCCCCCGAGACTTTGCAAAGGTCACTATCTGCGCATCGCGCCCCCTGAAGCGGTCCGCAGCATTGGCAGTAGCTCGCCGGGTTCGGTGAGTGGCCGCCTTTGGTGAGATGGCCCGAAAATTTTGCACCGGCAGCATCCTTGCCGCGTCACACCAAGTCTATGACCGCTTCGGGCTGGCTGGCGTCATCTGGTAGCTTGAATGTGGTACGAGATCTACTGCAACCCTGCCGCCGCATCGCCGCAAGTCGGTAGTGAGCCCATATCTACCGGTGCTGCAATCAGCTCGAATGGCCGCATCGCTATTTTGCTGCGAATTTCGACCGTGAAAGCCGGTTGCCCCGTGTTTCAGGTGCGGACGTATTGTGACGCCGCGTCCTGGGCCGCTGAATAATCCCAGGCCGTGCCGTTTGCCTTCATCGCGTCATTGACCACCTGTTTCATGGCAAGCCGGTCCCAGACGTCGGATTTGATTTTCTCCAGATCGAAATAGCCGCCGGTGATTTCGCGGTTCAGCCTAGCTTCGATTTCGGTATAACCGGGATCGCCTGCCAGGTTGTTCCATTCACCGGGATCTTGCGCCAGGTTGTATAGCTGCGGCGCTGAGCCGTGGCAGTAATGATATTTCCAGTCGCCCAGCCGCACCATAAAGCTGGGGCGCATGATCCCTTCGCCGTGGTATTCGGAAATCACTGGAATGACATCAAGACCGGCCCCGTGAATAGCTGGCAGCAGGGATCGGCCTTCCAGCCGCCGCACCGGTTCCTGCCCGGCGATATCAATCAGGGTTGCGGGCAGATCCAGCAAGGAAACCGGCGTGCCGATTTGCCGGGGCTCAGCCCCCGGAATGTCTATGAACATCGGGATCCGGGCGGACCATTCATATAGGCCCCTTTTCTGGATCATGCCCTTTTCCCCCAGCACTTCACCGTGATCCGATGTGACGATGACGATCGTTTCTTCGCGCAGGCCGCTGTCTTCGAGAACCTCCAGAAGCTCGCCGATTTTGTCGTCTACATAATGGGCCAAGGCGGCAAAGCCGCGGCGCATCGCAATCAGGTTTGCCGGATCGCGGATCTCATCGCCCCGGATATGCAGCCCGTGCCAGCGGCGCAAAGCGAGATCATAGTCAGAATACCTGGCATCCATGTCATCGGGATAGTCAGGCAGCGGGATATCTGCATCCTTGTACCTCTCCCAGTACTTCTTGGGGACCTTGTAGGGCGGATGGGGGTTGGTAAAAGAGACTGTCAGCAGCCAGGGATTGCCCGGGGCGTTGCGCAGAAACTCCAGCGATTTGAAATGGGTCTCTTCGTCATATTGAAGCTCCTTCGACCAACCCGGCCCGATGTTTTCGGCCAGGTATTGCGGGGTGAAGTCAAATGCCTTGAAGTTCGGATCGTTTTCCGGAGGCAGCGGGTAGGACCAGATGAACCCCGACGGATAAACGTCCGTATTCAGGCGGCGCTGGAACCCGTGCAGCTGATCGGCGCCGATGAAATGCATTTTGCCCGCCAAAACCGTCTCATACCCGGCATTGGTCAGGTAATGCGCAAAGGTCGGGATGAAACTGTGATAGGGGTCGCCATTGTCATAACAGCCGGTGGTCGAGGTGTAGAGCCCGGTCATGAAACAGGACCGCGCGGGCACGCAGATCGGGCTGGGCGTATAGGCATTGGTGAAATTGGCCGAACGCCGGGCCAGCGCGGTCATGTTTGCCGTCCTCGCGCCAGTACCGCCGCATGCCTCAAGCATGAAGGGCGTCATCTGATCGGCCATGATCAGCAGGATGTTCGGTTGCTTTGTCTTGGTCATGCAGAGGTCTCGCAGGGGCTGGTTGAGAAATCGGGAAAGAGATCCGGGGACAGAACGCCCGAAATGTGGCTGCACAAAAAACGCGCGTTGCCGCGGCGCATGGCGGATATGATCCGGCTGCGGCTTGCCTTCAGCGCGGCCGCATCCGCCCACCAGGGGCACAGGCCCGGATCGGCAATTTCGGCCGCCACATGAAACAGATCTGCCAGAAAAAACAGGACCTCGCCGTCCGAGGAAACACGCACCACGCGATGGCCCGCGGTTTCACCCGGGGCGTCGAGCAGGCGGATTTCCTCCGGCAAGGGTACGGCGCTTTCACCCAGGTCCAGCAATCCGCGCCGGTACAGCATTTCAAGTGACGCAGGGTCGGCGGCATCGCCATCGGCCCGTTGCGCTTCAGGTGTCAGCGTGCCGTCGGCCCAGTCTTGCGGCGGAAGAACATGCCGCGCCGTTGGGAAGGCAGGTTCATTGCCGGGGCCGGCCACACCGCAGAAATGGTCGTGATGCCCATGTGTCAAAAGGATATGGGTGATACCCCCCGGGGAAATTCCGGCCTCCTCCAGGCGTTGCCCGATGCTGCCGCCTGCAGATCCGGTTTCCGAGTAGCACCGGGGATCGCAGGCATCGATCAGAACCGAAATGCCAGGCCCGCCGATATGCAGGCAGTTCACCGGCAGCCGTGTTTCGCCGCCCGCAACAGCCAGGGAACCCGGAGGAAACCAGCGGCGCAGATCGTCGAAGATTTCACCCAGGGGCAGGACCGTGATACGCAGCGCCCCTACCTCAACCCTTTGCACCGGCCAGCCTGTCATCCCTTGGCTGCCGCACGGAATTTCCGGGCATATTCGCCACGGTTTTTCACAAACCATAACGGTTGCCCGGGCTGCCACCAAAGCTTACCCAGGGCGTTGTCCGGATAGCTGGCCGCAAAGAACGGCTGATCCTCCGGCGGCAGCACCTCTCGTGCACCCTTTGCCGCCGGGTTGGCCCCAAAGGCTGAGGCATACAATGCAGAACCGCTTGGAGTGTTGACCCAGGAAATCCAGTCCTGCGCGGGGCCCGGGTCAGCCCTGGCGCTCAGGACAAAATTCTGCAGGTAGCAGTTTGCGCCCTCCGCCGGGGCGGCAAAGGCAAATGGCATTCCCTGCCGCGTCAGGGCCGCTATTGTCGTGTCCCAACTGTAGCCGATCACGCACCCGCCGGATCGGAACGCATCAATGCCCTCTTCCTCGCTGAACCAGAAGCGCGCGATATGGGCTGCATGCCCGCAAAGAAAGGCGCAGATGACATCGTAATTGGCAATCATCCGCTCCTCAAACGCATAGGAATCGACAAACGGGAACGGCAGCTTGCCGGCACTTTCCAGCGCCCGCCCGGCAGCGACAAAGGCCGTGTCCTCGCGCAGGGTCAAGCGCCCGACAAAAACAGGGTCAAACAGCGCCATCAGGCTGGCCTCAGCCCCGTCAAGCGGCGCCTTACCTGTGTGATGCCCGATGCCGGCCCCGCCCCAGAGATTGGGTGAGCCATAGCGCTTGCCCCGGATGATCGTATGGGCATCGGCATGAAAGGCCGGGTCAATCCGCCCGTATCCGGCCCGGTCCTCATCCAGCGGGGCGATCAGCCCGCTGTCAAGCCAGCTGGCCAGCCTGTCGGTGGTCGGGCAGGCGATATCGAAATCTTCGGTTTGCGCCGACGCGTGCATCTCATCCTGATTGCGAACTCCCCGGAAAGTAACCGCAATTCCGGTGTCGCTGGTGAAGCTGTCAAACACTTTGCTCAGCCCCGCATCATACCCTTGCCAGCCCAGAATGTTCAGCATGGTTCCCCCCGCTCCAATCATCGTCTGGCAGCAGATTTGCATGGCCGCAGGCTTCGATAGTACGGTATCCTGCCAGAATGATATGGAGTACCGCCAATGCCTCCTAAGAAGCTCGCAGTCTTTGCCGTTCACTCCGGGTTTTCACTCTTTGGCTACGGAATCGCGCGTGACTTGATCCGCATGGCCAATGACACCGGCAGCAACGTGCAGGTTGAGGCGGTCACCGCCGCCGGCGCCCCAGGCCCGGTGCGCAGCTCCTGCGGAGCGGTGGTCCTGGCAGATCACGGCTGGCCGGTCATTCCACAGGCCGACTACGTGTTTGTCTGTTCGTCCCGTGATCTGTTGCCAGAAGACTCCCACGCGGCCCTGCTCGCGGGCCTGCGGGCGTGCCACCGTCATGGCGGCTGGGTCATTGGCCTTGGCACCAGTATCTTTGCTTTGGGCCAGGCGGGATTGCTGGCGGGCAGGCGGGCTGTGGCACATCCGGCGCAGCTTCCGGCGCTGGAAACCGCGTTTCCCGAAACCCGTTTCACCTTCCAGCCCTTCCTGATCGACCAGCGGGTTGCAACCTGTGCCGGCGGAGATGCGGTAACCGACCTGATGCTTGAGCTGCTGTCGCGGACCTTCGATTCTGCAATTGCCGAGAACGTCCGCCGGTATGTGCTGCTCAAACCTGAGCGTTCGGAAACCTTTGCTGCATCCATTGGACTAAAAGGTTCGCTGGAAAGTCTCGACCCGCGGCTCGCCCGCTATATTCAGCTGGTCGAGCAGACCCTCTCAGCCCCAAGGCCCCTGGACGAGATTTGCGCCGCAATCGCTACCTCCAGCCGGACGCTTTCACGGCTGACCCGCGCTGTGTTCGACTGCACCCCAGGCGAGCTGTCAGCCCGGATCCGGCTGAACTACGCCGCCGGCCTGCTGAAGTCTTCCTCCAAGAGCTTGCCGGATATCGCGGAAGCAAGCGGCTACCGAAGCACCCCCCATTTCTCAGAAGCCTTCAATGCGCGTTTTAAAATGAGGCCGGGGAAGTACCGGACACTCCAAAAGCAGCCACTCGAGCAAAAAGAATGAATGGCAGAAAAGTCCCGCTGTGTGTGAATTCACCAGGTCCAACACCTCGCAGCCGCAGCGAATGACCGGAACAGCGGGCCGCGCCGCAGCATAAAACCTCACCTGGTTGCTTCAAACGGCCGAGTTTGCAAAGGGCGCTTCTGCGCGTCGCTGTCTCTGGCAATCGTCCAGCTGCGCCCGCGCGCGGGAGGCTTAAGCTGGCCTTTGGAACAAGACACCCGCTCCACAAAAAAGGACCGGAGCGCTGCGCCGGTCCTTTCCTTTTGCTTGTCCGTTGACCTGTGGCAGTTTAGGCCAGCATCATCATCGGGTTTTCAAGGTTGTCCTTGATCGCGTTCAGTAGTTCGGCGCCAAGTGCGCCGTCGACTACGCGGTGGTCGACGGACATGGTCACCGACATGACGGTGGCCACGGCCAGTTCGCCATCCGCACCGACAACCGGTTTCTTCACCCCTGCGCCGACGGCAAGGATGCCTGCGTGCGGCGGGTTCACGATGGCGTCGAAATTGTCGATGCCGAACATGCCGAGGTTGGAGATCGCAAAGCTGCCGCCCTGATATTCATGCGGCGCAAGCTTGCGGTCGCGGGCGCGTTTGGCGAGGTCTTTCATCTCCGTCGACAGCGTCGAGAGTGATTTGGTCTCGCTGTTCTGCAGAACGGGTGTGAACAGGCCGCCCTCGATCGCGACCGCGACCGCCACATCGGAGGCCTCCATCTTCAGCACGCGGTCACCGGCCCAGACGGCATTGGCATCCGGCACGGCCTGCAGCGCCAGGGCGCAGGCCTTGATGATGAAGTCGTTGACCGAGAGTTTGACGCCACGGCCCTCGAGCTGTTTGTTCAGCTCGCCGCGGAACTTCAGCAGCGCATCCAGCTGGATGTCGCGGCGCAGGTAGAAATGCGGCACCGTCTGCTTGGCCTCGGTGAGGCGGGCGGCGATGGTTTTGCGCATGCCGTCCAGTTTGACCTCCTCATAGCTGCGGCCTTCGTACATGCGGGCGACCTGATCGGCGGAGGGGCCTGTGGGGGCGGCGGCTGCGGCAGGGGCTGCGGCGGCTGCCGGAGTGGCTGCTGCCGGGGCGGCGGCGGCCTGTGGTTTGGCGTTTTCCACATCGGCCTTCACGATGCGGCCACGGGGGCCGGAGCCGGAGATGGCGGCCAGATCCAGCCCTTTGTCAGCCGCGATACGGCGCGCCAGGGGCGATGCAAAGATGCGGTTGCCATCGGCGCCCTGCGGGGCTGCGGGCGCGGGTGTTGCCGCAGCGGCGGCCTCTGCCGGCGCCGGGGAAGAGGCCGGGGCGGCTTCCTCGGACGCCGCCGGGGCGGCCTCGTCTGCCGCGGCTGCGGGGGCAGCCGGGGTGGCGCCGATGTCGTCGGCACTTTCGCCCTCTTCCAGCAGCACGGCGATGGGGCTGTTGACCTTCACGCCTTCGCTGCCTTCGGGGATCAGGATCTTGCCAATCACCCCTTCGTCGACGGCTTCGAATTCCATCGTCGCCTTGTCGGTTTCAATCTCTGCCAGCAGGTCGCCGGAGGCGACGGTGTCGCCTTCCTTCACGAGCCATTTGGCAAGGGTGCCTTCCTCCATGGTGGGAGAGAGGGCGGGCATCAGGATTTCTGTGGGCATCGCTGTCTCTCCTTACCGGTAGGTCACTTGTTTCACCGCTTCGATCACCTCATCGGTGGTGACCAGCGCGTGTTTTTCGAGATTGGCGGCATAGGGCATGGGCACGTCCTTGCCGGTGCAGGTGATCACCGGGGCATCGAGGTAATCAAAGGCCTCCTGCATCACCACAGAGGAGATGTAGCTGCCAACAGAGCCCTGCGGCCAGCCTTCCTCGACGGTGACCAGACGGTTGGTCTTCATCACCGATTTGATGATGGAGCCGGTGTCCATCGGGCGCAGGGTGCGCAGGTCGATGACCTCGGCGCTGATGCCATCCTCGGCCAGTTTCTCCGCCGCTTCCAGCGCATAGGTCATGCCGATGCCAAAGGAGACGATGGTGACGTCAGTGCCTTCCCGCCAGATCCGGGCCTTGCCAAAGGGAACGGTGTAATCATCCAGCTTCGGCACTTCAAAGGATTTGCCGTAGAGGATCTCGTTCTCGAGGAAGATCACCGGGTTGTTGTCGCGGATCGCGGTTTTCATCAGACCCTTGGCGTCGGAGGCGGAGTAGGGCATCGCCACCTTCAGGCCGGGGATCTGCATGTACCAGGCGGCGTAATCCTGGCTGTGCTGCGCGCCCACGCGGGCAGCGGCACCGTTGGGACCACGGAACACCATCGGTGCACCCATCTGACCGCCGGACATATAGAGCGTCTTGGCGGCAGAGTTGATGATGTGGTCAATCGCCTGCATGGCGAAGTTGAAGGTCATGAACTCCACAATCGGGCGCAGACCGCCAAAGGCCGCACCGGTGGCGATGCCGGCAAAACCATGTTCGGTGATCGGGGTGTCGATCACGCGCTTGGAGCCGAATTCGTCCAACAGACCCTGCGAGATCTTATAGGCGCCCTGATATTCGGCGACTTCCTCGCCCATCAGGAAGACATCGCCGTCGCGGCGCATTTCCTCGGCCATGGCGTCGCGCAGGGCTTCGCGGACCGTGGTCTGCACCACTTCGGTGCCTTCGGGCCAGTCCGGGGTGGTGTCCACCTCGGGTGCGGCGGGGGCTGCGGCAGCAGCGGCGGCGGTTGCGGGCGCCGCAGGTGCCTCTGCCGCCGGCGCTTCGCTTGTGGAGGGCGCGGATGCTGCGGGGGCCGCATCGGGGTCGTAGCTTTCGCCCTCTTCCAGCAGCACGGCGATCGGGCTGTTGACCTTTACGTTCTCGGTGCCTTCACCGATCAGGATCTTGCCGATGACGCCTTCGTCAACGGCTTCGAATTCCATCGTCGCCTTGTCGGTTTCGATCTCGGCCAGAATATCGCCGGAATTTACTGTATCGCCCTCTTTGACCAGCCATTTGGCCAGGGTGCCTTCCTCCATGGTCGGCGACAGGGCGGGCATCAGGATTTCAGTTGCCATATCGTATTACGTCCCCTCAGGCGGTTTCTTGCGGCAGCTCATCCGCATAAATATCGGTCCAGAGTTCATCGAGCGCCGGTTCCGGGCTCTCCTTGGCGAAGTCTGCGGATTTGTTGACGATGTCCTTGATCTCTTTGTCGATCACCTTGAGGTCGTCCTCGCTTGCATGTTTGCCGGTGAGCAGCATGTCGCGGACCTGTTCGATGGGATCGCGTTCCTCGCGCATTTTCTGCACCTCTTCGCGGGTGCGGTACTTGGCGGGGTCGGACATGGAGTGGCCACGGTAGCGGTAGGTCTTGACCTCAAGGATATAGGGGCCTTTGCCTGCGCGGCAGTGGGCGACGGCGCGTTCGCCGGCCTCTTTCACGGCCAGCACATCCATGCCGTCCACTTCCTCGCCCTTGATGCCGTAGGCTTCGCCGCGTTTCCACAGGGCGGGGGATTTGGTCGAGCGCTGCACCGAGGTGCCCATGGCGTATTGGTTGTTCTCGATCACGAAGACGACCGGCAGATCCCAGAGCTGGGCCATGTTGTAGGTCTCGTAGACCTGACCCTGGTTGGCGGCGCCATCACCGAAATAGGCGAATGTCACGCGGTCGTTGCCTTTGTATTTGTCGGAGAAGGCGAGGCCTGCGCCCAGTGGCACCTGCGCGCCGACGATGCCGTGGCCGCCGTAGAAATGTTTCTCTTTCGAGAACATGTGCATCGAGCCGCCTTTGCCCTTTGAGTAGCCGCCTTCGCGGCCGGTCAGCTCGGCCATGACGCCGTTGGGGTCCATGCCACAGGCCAGCATATGGCCGTGGTCGCGGTAGGAGGTGACGCGTTTGTCGCCCTCTTCGGCGGCGGCCTCAAGGCCGACAACAACCGCTTCCTGTCCGATGTAGAGATGGCAGAAGCCGCCAATCAGACCCATGCCATAGAGCTGGCCGGCCTTTTCCTCGAATCGCCGGATCAGCAGCATCTCGCGGTAGTACTCGAGTAGCTCTTCGGCAGAAACGTTTGGTTTCTTGACACTTTTTCTCGCAGCCATAGTGGCGGGCTCCCCCTTAAGGCTAGATAGTTTAATGCTAAACTAGTTCATAATGGATTTTGTTACGTCATGCGAGTGTTATTATGACGTGCCGTCACCAAGGGGTAAAGGCGATGGTGTTTCACCAGTGTTTCAGCGGTGTACCGGGGCGTTGACCTGAGGGCTGATCGGGGGCTGGCCTGCAGCATGGGGTATCGGCTGGCATCGCGCGGCGCAGCCTTGCGCCCGCCGGACAGCAAAACGCCCGCGAGCGAGGCTGCGGGCGATCACATGTTTCAGAGCGGTCTGCGCCGGGGTGGCTGTTTAGCGGATGACGATTTCATCCGAGCGCAGCAGGCCCAGAACGGAGCGGGCCTGTTCATCCAGCAGGTCCAGATCGAGGTAATCATCGGACAGCCGGTGGGTGAGGTTCTCCATCTGCGCGGTCTCACGCTTCAGCTGGTCGAGATCCTGACGCAGCGCTTCCACTTCGGCCTGGATCTCGACCCGCCTGAACAACCCGAAATCCCCCTGCACGGCAGCGAAGGTGAAATATGCGCTCAGCGCGAATGCAATCGTGGAAAAGACGAATGCACCCAGAGAGGGTCGATTGGTTCGGGTCACGGTGATGGCCTGTATGATCTGCTGCTCAAGTCTCGCGCCGGTTTACCCGGCGTCTGCAACAATACTGCCACAGGCATCATGGTTTGTGAAAGGTGAAAATTGTTAATTATGAACATTCTGACGCAAAAACGCACCCCAACCGGATGGCAGGGGTGCGAGGTGTTAATAAGTGGTTAACGGATCTTGCGGGTCTCCGCGATCTTAACCTTTTGGCGGCGATACCGGCCTCCGGCCTGCGACAGGTGGCAGATTCGGGTCAGCCCTCCAGTGCGGCGACGCCGGGCAGGGTCTTGCCCTCCATCCATTCCAGGAAGGCACCGCCCGCGGTGGAGATATAGGTGAAATCAGCCGCAGCCCCGGCCTGATTGAGGGCCGCAACGGTATCGCCGCCCCCCGCGACGCTGACCAGCGCACCGGATCTGGTCAGCGCGGCGGCCTGTTGTGCGGCGGCATTGGTGGCAGCATCGAAGGGCGCGATTTCAAAGGCGCCCATGGGGCCGTTCCAGATCAGCGTTTTGGAGGCGGAGAGCGTATCGGCGACGGCCGCGACAGTCTGCGGGCCTGCGTCGAGGATCATCGCATCGGCGGGGCAGGCGTCGGCGGCGACGGTTTCATTGTCGGCCCCGGCCTTGAATTCGCGTGCAACGACGACGTCGACGGGCAGGATGATCTTGCAGCCTGCTGCCTCGGCTTTGGTCAGGATCTCGCGGGCGGTGTCGGCCATATCGTGCTCGCAAAGCGATTTGCCCACATCAATGCCCTGTGCGGCGAGAAAGGTATTGGCCATGCCGCCACCGATCACCAGATTGTCGACCTTGCCGACGAGGTTGCCCAGCAGTTCCAGTTTGGTGGAGACCTTGGCACCGCCAACCACGGCGGTGACCGGGCGCTGGGGTTGGCCGAGGGCTGCGTCAAGCGCTGTCAGCTCGGCCTCCATCAGGCGGCCGGCGCAGGCGGGCAGCAGACGGGCCAGCGCCTCGGTCGAGGCATGGGCGCGGTGGGCGGCGGAGAACGCATCGTTGCAATAGATATCGCCCAGCTGGGCCATCTCAGCCGCAAGAGCGGCGTCATTCTTCTCCTCGCCCGCGTGGAAGCGGGTGTTTTCCAGCAGCAGCACGGCACCTGCGGGCAGGCCCGCCAGCGCCGCCTCGGCAGCGGGGCCGCGACAATCGGCGGCAAAGGTCACCGGCGCGTCGAACGCGGCCTCAAGTGCGGGCACCAGCGGGCGCAGCGACATCTCTTCGACAACCTTGCCCTTGGGGCGGCCGAAATGGGCCAGCAGAATCGGGGTGCCGCCCTTGGCGAGGATATCCTTGACCGTTGGGGCGACGCGCTGAATGCGGGTGTCATCGGTGACGCGGCCATCCTCGACCGGGACATTGATATCGACGCGCACCAGAACGCGCTTGCCTGCCAGGTCCATCTTGTCGAGTGCGGTCCAGCCCATGATCATATCCTTCTGTTGGTCGCGTGTGTTGGTCGTGCTGTGCGAGGCCAGTCGCGCGGAGGCGGGCTGGCGCTGTTGGCGCGATGTTTCGGGGCTTTTTGCCGCCCAGTCAATGCTCCGTGACCAAAGCTCCCTTGGCAATCGGCGGCGCGGGGCTTAACTATCGGGCGAATGCAAAGCACAGGAGGGCCACATGGCCGAGATCAAGGATCCCGAAAACACCATCATCATGGAGCTGAAAGACGGCAAGGTGGTGATCGAGCTGCTGCCCGATGTGGCCCCCCAGCACAGCGCACGCATGAAAGAGCTGGCCCGTAGCGGTGAATATGACAATGTGGCGTTTCACCGGGTGATCGACGGCTTTATGGCGCAGACCGGCGACGTGCAGCACGGCGATATGGAAGACGGGTTCAACCTGCGTATGGCAGGCACCGGCGGCTCTGACCTGCCGAATGTGCCGGCGGAATTCTCCAAGCTGCCGCATGACCGTGGCACGCTGGGCGCGGCGCGCTCCGCCAATCCGGATTCGGCCAATTCGCAGTTCTTCATCAACTTCAAGGACAACCATTTCCTGAACGGTCAGTACACGGTCTATGGCCGCGTGATCGAAGGTATGGAACATGTCGATGCGATCACCCGTGGCGAGCCGCCTGCGAACCCCGACCGCATGATCAGCGTCAAGGTGGCAGCCGATGTATAAGCTGGCAGCGGTATTTGCGCTGATGGCGGGGCCTGCGCTGGCCAGCGGTCTGGAGATCGCGGTCGAGGGCGAGGGCGCCAATGGCACCATCAAGATCGACCTGTTCGAGGATGTGGCCCCCAAACATGTCGAGCAGATCACCGCGCTGGCAGCCGAGGGCAAATATGATGGCGTGGTGTTTCACCGTGTGATCGAAGGCTTTATGGCGCAGACCGGTGATGTGGAATTCGGCAAGCTGGGTGGCGATATGCGCCGCGCAGGCATGGGCGGTTCCGAGCGCTCGGACCTGCCGGCCGAATTCTCCGATCTGGAGTTCGATCGCGGTGTGGTCGGCATGGCCCGCTCACAGGATCCCGACAGCGCCAATTCGCAGTTCTTCATCATGTTTGCGCCGGGGCATTTCCTCAATGGTCAGTACACCATTGTGGGCAAGGTGACCGAGGGCATGGATGTGGTTGACGCGATCAAGCGCGGCAGCAGCAGTCAGAACGGCGCCGTTGTCGGCCAGCCCGATGTGATGAAAACCGTCACAGTGACCGAGTGATCCTGCGATCCGGCCTGCCGGATTGACCTGATATATATTGCAACGGCCCGTACCCTGCGTGGTGCGGGCCGTTTGCTGTTTCAGCTTGGGATACGCGCGCCTGTCACGGGCTTGTGCGGTGCATGTGAAGGGATTTTGCGGCAGGCTGTGCGCCTCAAGATCAGTTGCGAAGCTGGTCGCAGGTCAAGGGGGAGCGCAGAGATGTCACGGCTGGCGATAGGGAAACGGGATCCGCTGCGCGCCGGGACGGTCGGCGCTGTGCTAGCGGCTTTGCTGGTGATGCTGGGCGCTGTTGCGGCGGCTGATCCGGCGCAATGGGCGCGGGAGTGGCCGCAGACCGATTTCAGCCGCTCCGCCGTGGCCAGCTGGGATGAGATCAAATCCGGCGGTCCGCCAAAGGATGGCATTCCGGCGCTGAGCGATCCGGCGTTTCACCCGGCGGCGCAGGTGACGGGGCTGAGTCCCGCCGAACCGGTGGTGGTGCTGGATCTGCCGGGGCAGGCGGCGCGGGCCTATCCGCTGCGCTATCTGATCTGGCATGAAATCGTCAATGACCGGGTCGGTGGCACGCCGGTTGCGATCACCTATTGTCCCTTGTGCAATTCCGCCATGAGCTTTGACCGGCGGGTGGCTGGCCGCACCCTGAGCTTTGGCGTCACCGGCAAGCTGCGCCAGTCCGATATGGTGATGTATGACCGCGAGAGCGAGAGCTGGTGGCAGCAGGCCACGGGCACCGGCATCGTGGGCGAAATGACGGGCCGGGAGCTGCGGCAGCTGCCGAGCTGGCTGGACAGCTGGCAGGCATTTCGCGCCGCCTACCCAAAGGGTCTGGTGATGGCTGAGCCGCGCCACAACCGCAGCTATGGCCGCAATCCCTATCAGGGCTATGACCGGTCGAACTGGCCGTTTCTTTATGATGGCGCGCCGCCGCCCCATGGTATCGCGCCGCTGGCGCGTGTGGTGCGGGTGGGGGACCGGGCCTGGCCCCTGGCGCGCTTGGCCAAGGCCGGGGAAATCCGCGAGGCGGGGGTGGTCCTCAGCTGGCGGGCCGGGCAGGCCTCGGCGCTGGATGCCGGGCAGCTGGGCAAGGGGCGCGACGTCGGATCGGTGCGGGTGCGGGGACAGAACGGTGCGGATCTGGCCCATGATGTGATGTTTGCCTTTGCCTATCATGCTTTCTGGCCCAAGGGGCGCTGGATGCTGGAGTGAGGGGGCGGTGCTCAACCGAGTTCTGCACGAAAAAGAGGGCGCACCGGCAAAGGCGCGCCCATAGCCATATTCTGAGAGCGGTATCTAATCAGAACAGGAAGTTATCGGTATCCATCAGCTGATCGACGGTCACGTCTTCGACCAGCAGGGAGACATTGGCGAAGGTGACGCGCACATCCGCGCCGAGCTGTGCAAATCCAAGGTGGTCGATGCGGGTTGCACCGCGGGTGATCTCGATCACATCCTCGCCAAGGCGGAAATCGGTGATGGTGTCCTGACCGGAACCACGGCCAAAGACAAAACTGTCGGCACCGCTGCCGCCGGTCAGGCGGTCATGGCCGGGCTGACCGATGAGCCGGTCGGCGCCGTCGCTGCCAAACAGCGTGTCATGCCCGCGCCCGCCCAGCAGGAGATCATCGCCGGCATCGCCGCGCATCACGTCGTGGCCACCGCCGCCGCTGAGCCGGTCGCTGCCGGTACCGGCGGTCATCGTGTCATTGCCGCGCCCACCGGTCAGGCTGTCGTCGCCCGTCCCGCCGGTGATCAGATCGCGCCCGTTGCCACCGTCAAGCCGGTCATTGCCGTCGCCGCCATCAAGCGTGTCGGCGCCACTACCGGCCCTCAGCGTGTCGTGGCCTGCGTTGCCGTCAAGGCTGTCGTGGCCGCTGCCGCCGATCAGCAGGTCATTGGCATTTTCGGCCGGGCCAATCTCGTTGTCGCCACGCAGGGTGTCATTGCCAGCGCCGCCGATCAGCGTGTCATTGCCAAGACTGCCACGCAGGTTGTCGTGACCGGTCTCACCGGAGAGGTGATCGTCCCCCAGCTCGCCGTCGAGGAAATCATTGTTGCGCCCGCCCGACAGGGTGTCGGCGCCGGTGCCGCCCAGCAGGAAATCCTTGCCCGCGCCGCCGGTGATGCTGTCATTGCCGCCCCGGCCATGGATCATGTCGGAGCTGTTGCTCTCCGCCGCGTTGCGGGTGGTCAGGATATCGTCGGCGCTGCCGCCTTCCTGAATATGCAGGGTCTGGGTGGCGAGGCGCACCGTCTCCACGCTGAGCAGTAGGTCCTGTCCGACCCGCGTCGTGAGCTGCGCGCCTGCGATGTCGTCAAAGGCAAAGCTGTAGCTGGTGATCCCCTCCGCCAGTCGCAGCTCATCCTCGCCGGGGCCGCCGATGATGGTATCATTGCCGCCGCCTGCCTGAATGGTGTCGTTGCCGCCAAACCCCAGGATCCGCTCGCCACCGTTCCAGGCCGAGGTGATGGTGTCATCGCCCGCCAGCGCCAGTGCCAGCAGCGAATGAAGGTCACTGGTGGCAATCATCTGCGAGGGCAGGCTGAAGCCGCTGACTGACAGGATCAGGGTCTGGTGGTGGAACAGGGCAAAGCTGTTGAGCGGGCTGTCCGCAGTCAGATTGCCGGTCTCGTCAAAGGTGAACCTGCCCTGAAACACCAGCACAAAGTCGCGGTATTGCACGGCGATCTGGGTCTCGGATGTGCTGAGAACAGCCACTTTGGTAAAGTCGAAGTCATTGAAATCAAACGGCGGCGCCATATTTGACGCGGCCGCTACAAAAAGCTCTGCCATGGTCTGACCTGCTGCCTGAATGCCCGTTGCATCTTTTTGATGCTTTTGTCGGAAACCTAGGGGGCGGGTCTGGATCGGGGAAGTCTCGGGTTAACGAATAATTAACCTTTGTTAATTCTGTTGCGAAAACTCTGCACCGTGTGCACGGCGGACTTGTCGCCTGCGGTATTGAAAAAGGCGCCCCGATTGGGGGCGCCCTTGGTCAGTGCTGATCTGCGATATCGCTCAGAAGAGGAAATTGTCCGCCGCCTCGATCTGCTCAAGCGTGCTGTTCTCGACCAGAATGGTGACATCGGCGAAGGCAATCTGAACATCGGCGCCCAGCTGGGTGAAGGTGAGATCCTCGACCCCATCCGCGCCACGCCCGATCTGAATAAGATCCTCGCCAAGGGTGAAATCGGTGATGACATCGCTGCCATAGCCACGATGGAAGACAAAGGTATCGGCGTGAGCGCCGCCGGTCAGCGTATCGTCACCCTCCTGACCGATCAGCCGGTCGCTGCCGCCATCACCATAGAGGCGGTCGTCTCCCTGGCCGCCCAGGAGTGTATCCTGGCCGGAGTTGCCGCGCAGGAGGTCGTGACCTGACTGACCGCGCAGCTGGTCATTACCGCCGCCGCCGATGAGTTTGTCTCCGTGGGACCCGCCGACGATAATATCGTCGCCAAGATCGCCAGCCAGCCAGTCACGCCCGGTGCCGCCAAGCAGGAGATCATCCCCATCGCCGCCTTTCAGCGTGTCATGGCCCGTGCCGCCGAGCAGGCGATCGTTGCCTTCTTCGCCCAGCAGCATGTCGCGCCCGGAGAGGCCAGAGAGCGTATCGGCGCCACGTCCACCAAGCATCATGTCGCTGGTCAGCTGGGCATCCTGATCGCCGCTCAGCGTGTTGTCGAAACTGCTGCCGGTGCGCAGCGCGAAGCTGCGGTTGGCAAATTGCAGTTGTTCGATCGACACCAGCGTGTCGCGGCCATCGGCGGACTCCAGCGTGATGGTTCCATAGAAGGACGACGCGGAAGCGCGGCCAAAATTGTCGTTGATGATCAAACGATCGGTGCCAGTGCCGCCATTTACATAGTCATTGCCGGTGCCAAGGCTGATGACATCGTCGCCGCCATAGGCCAGCCAGCGGTTGCCCTCGGTCATGTTGGAGGTGATGGTATCATCACCGGTCAGCAGCGCAGCTTCGAGAGCGCTGCCGCTGGACGAGGCGAACCGATAGAAGTTCATCGAAAATTCGCTGAAGGAATAGACCGTTGTCCTGCCGGTCGCCACGGACATGGAGTTCACGGTCCACAGGTAGGGAGAGGATGAGGCGAAGGTTCCGGTCAGGGTGACCGAGGTATCACTGGGGGAGGTAAAGTACAGCCGGTTGCTGGTTCGGCTACTCAGGCTGAGACCTGAAAACCCAAGATCGTTGATGCCATCCAGGGTCAGCGTTCCGGTGGGATCATTTACAGTAAAAATTGCCATAACAGAAAGAGATCCTGATGAGAGATGCAGCAGACCAAATGCCTGCAACTTTAACGGTCTCGTACAGTGAGCAACCTATGCCTGCAAGATCCGCGCCTAAGAATCGCGCTGCATTCACCGGGCGACGTCGCGCCCGCGTGCTGCGATAGTCGGGTCAGACGGGCAGATGACGATGGCGCAGCAAAAACGCCGCAGGCGGAACCTGCGGCGTTGATTTTTTATCGATACGGCCAATGGAAGGCTCGGATCAGCTCTCGGCTTTATGCGCGGCGGTGGCTGCGGAGACGGCGGCGGAGGGGGCCGGTGCCGGGGCTGCGGCGCGGGGCGCTGCGGCTTTGCCGGGGTTCAGCGGGTCGTCCTGACGCTGAACGGAGCCTTCGAAATGGGCGCCGCTTTCGATTGCGATGGTCTTGTGGATGATGTCGCCTTCGACGCGGGCGGTCGAGGTCAGGCGTACCTTCAGGCCGCGCACACGACCGACAATGCGGCCATTGATCACCACGTCATCGGCGGTCACTTCGCCCTTGATAGTGGCGCTTTCGCCAATGGTCAGCAGATGGGCGCGAATATCGCCTTCGACGGTGCCTTCGACCTGGATATCGCCGGTGGTCTTGAGGTTTCCGGTGATGTGCAGATCCGAGCTGAGCACGGAGGCCGGTGGCTTGGCCTTGGGCGCGGTGGCCTTGAAATCGCTGGCGGGCGGAACCGGAGCGGAAGACGGCGCAGGTGCCGCAGGGGTTGCTTCGGCCGCTTTCTGGCCGGGCTCGTTGATTTTGCTTTTAGAAAACATTTCTCGCAGCCTTGATATAGATCATCGGGTTTACGGGGTTGCCATTGACCCGAACCTCGTAGTGGAGGTGGGTCCCGGTGGACCGTCCGGTGTTACCCATATCAGCAATGTGATCCCCGCGCGAGACCCTTTGACCGACCTTCACGCGGAGTTTCGAATTATGGGCATATTTCGTCTCAATGCCAAAGGCATGTTGAATTGTCACAAGTTTTCCGTAGCCGGATTGCCAGCCGGCATGAGTCACCACGCCATCGGCGGTGGCAAAGATATCGGTGCCGGTCTGTCCGGCGAAATCGGAGCCTTTGTGCAGGCGGCGGCCGCCGGTTTTGGGGTCGCGACGATAACCAAAGCCGGAGCTGCGGCGCACCAGGTTGAGGTTCACCGGCGAGGCGAAAGGCGCCTTCTGCGCGGCCAGCCGATAAAGGTTCAGCTGGTTCATCTGGTGCAGCAGGTCGTTGGCTCTGCGCTCTTCGCGGGTGGGTTCCTCACCGCGCGTGGACAGGGCTAAAGGGCTGAGCGGACCGCCCTGACCGCTGTAACCGCGCCGGACCTGTTCAAGAATACGGTCGGTGGGCATTCCGGCACTGCGGAACATCTTGTCGAGGGGGGCGACGGAGACTTCCATCGCCTCTTCCAGCTGGCGGAAGATCTGATCGTTGCGCTCATCCATCAGCCGCAGTTCCAGCTCCAGCGCGTCGCGCTGTTCAAGCGCGGATTGGGCATTGGCTTCGATCTGGTCACGCTCCGCGGCGGTTTCGGCCAGCGCCTCGGCCATGAATTCCATCTGCACGGGCGCGGTGACGGCCATCAGCTGGGCCGGGCTGTCGGCGGCGGTTTCCTGTTTCAGCGCGGCGAGGGCGTCGCGGGCGGCTTCGCGATCCTTCATGGTCTGGCGCAGAGTGGTCTGGATCACCTCGATGCCGGTTTCCAGCTCACGGCGGCGGGTCTCGGAGGCCAGCAGCTCGGATTGCATGGAGGAAATCTGCGTCAGAGCGGCGTTGAACCGTTCCTGGGCGGCCAGCGCCTCGGCGGCGCGGTCGTTGCGCTCGCTCGACAGCGCATTGAGCCGCGCACGATAGGTCATCTGGTCGCGCTTGGCCTGTTCGCGGAAATTGCCGGAGCCGATGCTGTCCATCAGCACGATGGCGGTGGCGACGATGGACCAGGCCACCAGCAGCGCCATGCCGGCAAAGGCGATGAGCTGGGTTTCGGAGCGCAGCCGGATGAAACGGGTATCCGTGTCGGATTTGAGGAACACACGTCGCTCCGGGAAACGACGTTCAAGAAATGCGTGAATTTTGATTGCCAGACGTGTTCGCACGCTTTGGTCCTTGTCCTGCCCCAGTTGTCGCACTGCCTGTACCGGCGCTCCTCCTGCCGGTGTGACGGTCGGTTCCGGTCCCCCTCGGAGCGCCCCTGTCGCAGTGCCTGGACGCGCAGATACGCGCCATGGCGAAAGGGAATAGCCAGCCGGAGGAATTTGGGCAAGCCTGTTGGCCCGGTGTTCGGCGGGAGGGCGCGGAAACCGCGCGGCAGGGCGAAGATCAGCGGGTGAATGAGCGAAAAATCGCCGATAACCGCCCGATCCGGGGTGTGAGGCCGGTAATGGGGCTGCGGCGGTCGGCCTGCCGACACGGGGCAGGCTTACCGGATCGGAGGGGTGTTCAGGTCAGGTTGCTGGACCGTCTGCGGCGTCCTGCGCAGGCCGCTGGGAGCGCGCGCTATTGGCCACTTCGCGGAGCCGATGGCGCCGCGCCCCGCACCTGTTGTGGCTGTGGGTGGCCTAGCGCAGGGCCGGGGGCTTCATCGGGATATCTTCGGTGAGCGGCCAGTAGAAATCGGGCGGGATGCCGGCCTCGGCACGTTTTTCCTCGTTGAAGGGCGGTTTCAGATGGCCATGGAAATATCGACCGACGAGATCGTGAAAGACCTCTTTCGGGTCCAGATTGTCGCGTCCGCAGAGGAAATGGAACCATTTCGATCCATAGGCCACATGGCTGACCTCTTCGGCGTAGATCACCTCCAGCGCATCAACCGCCTGGGTGAGCTTGGCCTTGCGGAAAATCTCGATCATGCCGGGGGTCACATCCAGGCCGCGCGCCTCAAGCACCATCGGCACGACGGCGAGCCGACCCATCAGATCCTCGGCGGTGTCCTCGGCGGCGCGCCACATGCCGGCATGGGCCGGAAGATCT
Organism: Phaeobacter sp. JH20_26; assembly: GCF_048056275.1. NCBI lineage: Bacteria > Pseudomonadati > Pseudomonadota > Alphaproteobacteria > Rhodobacterales > Roseobacteraceae > Phaeobacter > Phaeobacter sp. JH20_26. Next base: position 141,414 of record NZ_JAYMWL010000013.1, read on the forward strand.
CCGTAATGGCTGCCCAGTGCCTCAAGACAATCACACATCAGATTGAAATGTTTGGATTCTTCATCTGCCGCCTTGACCCAGTCGTCAAAGAAGCCAAGCGGCATCTGCACATGAGAAAAGCGGGCGATGATGTCCCAGTGCAGATCCACCGCATTCAGTTCGATATGGGCTACCGCATGTAGCAGCGCCTTGCGGCCGGCCTCTGATCCGGGGCGGCGGCGCGGCACATCGCGGGGGTTCAGCAGCTCCGGGCGCTCGGGGCGGGCCGGGTGCAGCGGCGGGTTGGCGGTGCCGATCTCGATCTTATCCGCATCACCGGCGCGCGAGGCAAACCAGTGCGCGGCGTGGCGACGCGACAGCGCGGTTTTCTCGCGCCCGTCGGCGGTGGTCAGCACCTGCTGCGCCATCTGCGCAAGGGTGAGCGGGGCGGTGGTCTCGGCTGCGGTCTGCGGGGCGTCGCTGGTCATCTGGGCGGGTCCGTTACTGGCGGTGGGCTGCTCTTGTCCCTCCCTGCCACCGGCGGCTGTGGCGCGCAACCCGATAGGCGGCCCCGCGTCAGGCCGATCTGGATCAGCGGGGCGGCCGGCACGGTGGGCGGAATGGCTGGCGGGATGGGGCCGCGTTCAGAGCGCCTGCGCCGCCTCCAGCACCTCGGCGACATGGCCGTCAACCTTCACCTTGCGCCAGATCCGGGCGATATTGCCCTCGGCATTGATGAGGAAGGTCGAGCGTTCGATCCCCCAGTGTTTCTTGCCGTACATGTTCTTTTCTTTCCAGACGCCATAATCCTCGCAGGTGGTGCCGTCGGCGTCGGACAGAAGCGGCGTGGTCAGCCCGTGTTTGGCGACAAATTTGTCGTGTTTGGCAACCGGATCCTTGGAGATGCCATAGACCACGGTTCCGGCATCGGCAAAGGCCTGCAGGTGCTCGGAAAATCCGATGGATTCCTTGGTGCAGCCCGGGGTATCATCGCGGGGGTAGAAAAACAGGACAACGGCCTTGCCGCGCAGCTCCTCCAACGTCACGGTGCCACCGCCGTCGCGGGGCAGGTTAAAGGAGGGCGCTGGGTCTGAGGGGGCGAGCATAAGTTAAGGTCTCCAAAACGGTTTCGCAGGGTTTGCGTGCCATAGTTAGGCCATCACGGGCAAAGGGAAAGCAAGGATTAAACCGGTCTCACCCATAGCGGTGGATCCCGAGCGGGAGCCATCTTCCTCTGTGTCGGCGCAGGCCACGCAGGAGGCTGCACCCGATGGGGCTGCGGCGGATGAGGATGTGGCTGTTGCGCGCGCGGTGCCGCCGCCGGAGGGGGTTGTCTATCTGGGCCCCGATGAGGCGCCACCGGCAGAACCGGTGGAACAGGCGGTGCCGGTGCCGGGGCCTCGTGCGTCGGACGGGATTTCGGCCGGGGATCTGGGCATTTCTGCGGCGGCAGGGGCTGATCTGCCGCCCGCGGCGACGGTGCGCGCGCGGCCCCAACGTCGACTGCTGCGGCGGATGCTGCGCAGTGCGACCATCACCGCCGTGCTGCTAGCGCTGCTGGCAAGCGGGGTTGTCTTTCTCGGGCTGGGTACGCGCATAGATGCGCCGGACTGGCTGCGCGACCGGGTGGAGCGGCGGATCGAGCAGCACCTCGGCGGTCTGAGCATTGAATTCGGTGCCATTCATCTGGTGGTGAACCGGGGCTGGCGGCCCCGTGTCAGCCTGCGCGATGTGACCCTGCGCGATGAGACCGGCGCGCGGGTGGCGCGGCTGGCGGACGCGCAGGCCTCGCTGGCGATGCGGCCGCTGCTGCGCGGGCAGATCCGACCCAAGACGATCATGCTGAGCGGTCTTTACGGCACGCTGCGGCGTGACAACAGTGGTGGTCTGGCGCTGAGTTTGGCCGAGGGGGAGGCGCCGCTGCGGCAGGCCGCCACCCTCCCTGCGCTGATCGAACAATGGGACCGGCAGCTGGAACTGCCGGTGCTGTCGGCGCTGGTTGCGGTGGAGACCGAGGCGCTGACCCTACGCTATGAGGACGCGCGGCTGGGTCGGGTCTGGACGCTGGATGGCGGCAGCATCCGCATGGGCCGGAGCGGACAGGAGATTGAGCTGGCCGCCGGGTTCTCGCTGCTGAGCGGGCGCGATTATGTCGGCACGGTCGAGGCGAATTACAGGTCAGCCATTGGCGACAAGGCGGCGGATTTCGGTGTCCTGGTCAATTCGGTGGCGAGCAAGGATATCGCCGCCCAGAGCGCCGCGCTCGGCTGGCTGGATGTTCTGGACGCGCCGATTTCGGGCTCTCTGCGCGGTGCCATCAGCAGCGAGGGTGCCTTGTTGCCGGTCTCTGCCAGCTTGCAGATTGGCGAGGGGGTGATCCAGCCCACCGCCGCCACCCGCCCGGTGCCGATCACCGGCGCGCAGAGCTATTTCACCTATCTGCCCGCGCGGCAGGAGCTGCAGTTCAACGAGCTGTCGGTGAACAGCGGCTGGGGCTCCGGCTCGATGGAGGGGCGGGCGCGGCTGATCGGGGTGGAGAACGGCCAGCTCACCGATCTGGTGGGGCAGCTGCGGTTTCAGGACCTGAGCCTCAATCCGGCGAAACTCTATGAAGCGCCGCTGGATCTGGCGGGGGTGACGGCGGATTTCAAGCTGGAGATGGCGCCGTTTCGGCTGCGTCTGGGCGAGATGCTGGTGCGTGACGGTGAGACGCGGATCCTGCTGGATGGCGAGATTTCGGCGGGGCAGACCGGCTGGGATTACGCGTTGAACGGACGCGCCAACCGGATGACCGCCGAGCGGCTGAAAGAGGTCTGGCCTGCCGCAGCCCCGCCAAAGCCGCGCGAATGGGTGCGCGAGAACCTGCTGGCAGGCTATGCGCGAGATGTGAATTTCGCGCTGCGTGGCCAGGGCACGGCAAAGCCGTTTGTCTATCTGGATCTGGCATTCGAGGAGGCGGCGGTCCGGTTTCAGAAAACGCTGCCGCCGCTGCGCGATGCGGCGGGGCAGTTCAGCCTTTATGGCAACCGTCTGGTGGTGATGGCGACAAAGGGCTGGGTGACGGCGGATCAGGGCGGGCGCGTGGATGCGGCGGGTACGTCGTTCATCATTCCTGACACTTCGGTGAAGGACGGCGCGCCGGGGATTGCCCGGATCGAGGCCACAGGCCCGGTGACGGCGGCGCTGTCGCTGCTCAACCGTCCGCCGCTGTCGGTGATGGACAAGGCCGGGTTGCCGGTGGATCTGGCGACGGGGCAGGTTGCGATCAGCGGCACGCTGGCGGTGCCCCTGCGCAAGGGCGTCACGCCTGAGGAGATCACCTATCACTACCGGGGGCGCCTGCGTGATGTCAGCAGCGATGTGCTGGTGCCGGGTCAGCGCGTGGCGGCAAAGGCCCTGAGCCTGAGCGGCAATCAGGACCATGTGCAGATCGAGGGCGGCGGCGCGCTTTCCGGGGTGCCGGGCAGCCTGATCTGGCGGCAGGCGGTGGGACCGGCGGCGGAGCGGGCGGTTGCGGCTGCGGGCGGGGCCGCGCCGGTGCGGGTCAGCGGCACCATCGAACTGTCGCAGAACACGATTGATACGTTTGATATCGGCCTGCCTGCGGGATCGGTATTCGGACGCGGCGTAGGCCGTTATGAGGTGGTGATCGACAAGGGGCAGGCGCCGCGGCTGACCCTGGAAAGCGATCTGGCGGGGCTGGGGCTGCGCATTCCGGCGCTGAGTTGGCGGATGAGCGAGGCAGGCACCGGCCAGCTGAAACTCAGCGCGACCCTTGGGGAGACGCCGGATGTGCAGGCGCTGTCGCTGGAGGCGGCGGGGCTGCGGGCGGCCGGTGCCATCACGCTGGAGCCGGGCGGTGGTCTGCGCCGGGCGCGGTTTGACCGCGTTGACCTGCAGGGCTGGTTCCGGGGCGCTGTCGATCTGGTGGGGCGCGGCGCGCGGTCGCCGGCCATCAATGTGCTGAACGGGGTGCTGGATCTGCGGCAGATGCCCGATGGTTCCGGCGGCAGCGGCAGCAGCGGTGGTGCCTCTGGCGGCACCGGGCCGATCAGCCTGCAACTGGACCGGATGCAGGTCACCGACAGTATCGCGCTCACCGGTTTTGCCGGGCGGTTTTCCACCACTGGCGGTCTCAACGGCAACTTCACCGCGGCGCTGAACGGGCAGACCGGGGTCAGCGGCGTGGTGGTGCCCAAGGATGGTGGCTTTGCCACCCGGATCCAGTCTCAGGATGCCGGTGGGGTGTTCCGCGCGGCGGGGGTGCTGCGCCATGGCTCTGGCGGGACATTCGACATGTCGCTGGTGCCGGCCTCCGGCGCCCCCGGCGAATATGACGGCCAGATCGAGGTCAAGAACACCCGGATCAAGGACGCCCCCGCAATGGCGGCGCTGCTGAATGCGGTCAGCGTTGTCGGGCTGATCGACGCGCTGGCCGGGCAGGGCATTCTGTTCACCACGGTGGAGGCGAGGTTCAGGCTGGGGGCGACCCATCTGATTGTCCATGAAAGCAGCGCGGTGGGGCCGTCGATCGGCCTGTCGATGGACGGCAATTACGATCTGGAGCGCAGCGTGCTGAACATGCGCGGGGTGGTCTCGCCGATTTATCTGCTCAACGCCATCGGCCGCGTCTTTACCCGCAAGGGTGAGGGGCTGATCGGCTTTGCCTTTACGCTGAAGGGCACGGCGGATGATCCTCAGGTGCAGGTGAACCCGCTGTCGGGGCTGGCGCCGGGGATGTTCCGCGAGCTGTTTCGCGGACCGGCGCCGCGGCTGCCGGGGGAGGAGCCGCCAGCCCCCGCCGTGCCGCGCGCCGAACGCGACAGGCCGAGCTATTCGGTTTCGCCGGGCGAAGACCGCTAGGGCGACCCGCTGCCATCGGGCCATCCATGGGCCATTCCAAGGCGATTCATGGGCGGTGTGCCGATCGCGGACAAAGGTGCAAAACCTATTGGCCAAGGGCCGCGCAACAGCCTATATCGCAGCCTATGAAACTCAGTGATTTTGACTTCGACCTCCCCGATGACCGCATTGCCACCCGTCCGGCAGTGCCGCGCAGTTCCGCGCGGCTGCTGGTGGCCGAGGGCGATAGCATCTGCGACGCGCGTGTTGCCAATCTGGGCCAGTGGCTGCGCCCCGGTGACCGGCTGGTGCTGAATGACACCAAGGTGATTCCCGCGCGGCTGAGCGGGCTGCGCCACCGCGACACCGCACAGGGGCCGATGGCCGCCAAAGTGGAGGTCACGCTGCTGGATCCCGGCGCCGATGGCAGCTGGGCGGCGCTGCTGAAGCCGTTGAAAAAGGTCAAACCGGGCGAGGAGATCGTGTTCTCCGAGGCGCTGAGCGCGACATTGGAGCGGGTCGAGGACGGGCAGGGCTACCTGACGTTCAATCTGAGTGGCACCGATTTCGATGCGGCTCTGGCCGAGGCGGGGGCGATGCCGCTGCCGCCTTATATCGCGGCCAAGCGGCCAGCGGATGAGCAGGACAAGAGCGATTACCAGACCGTCTGGGCGCGCAATTCCGGCGCGGTGGCGGCGCCGACAGCCTCGTTGCATTTCGACGAGGCGCTGCTGGCACAGCTGAAGGCCATGGGGGTCGAGATCAGCTATGTGACCCTGCATGTGGGGGCAGGCACCTTCCTGCCGGTCAAGGTCGAGGATGTGACCACCCACCGGATGCACGCCGAATGGGGCCGCGTCAGCGCCGAGGCCGCCACCGAGATTGCCGCAACCAAGGCCGCAGGTGGCCGGGTGATCCCGGTTGGCACCACGGCGCTGCGGCTGATCGAAAGCGCCGGGCAGAGCGGTGCAATCGAGCCCTGGGAAGGCGATACCGACATCTTCATCTATCCCGGTTTCACCTTCCATGTGGCGGATGCGCTGATGACCAATTTCCACCTGCCGAAATCGACGCTGTTGATGCTGGTCTCGGCGCTGATGGGGCAGGACCGGATCCGGGCGATTTATGACCATGCGCTGGCAGAAAACTACCGCTTCTTTTCCTATGGCGATGCGTCGTTTTTGATACCGCCGGTGGCGGAGATGTCGCAGACCTGAGGGATAATTTCAGCGAGAAGCATTTTTAACTGGTCTGGGCTATGGTCCTGCCGGATCCAATTGTCACCGGGTTTGCGATGGGCACACCCGGTTTTTGGGGTCTCTTGGTCATGAAGCTGCCATAAGACCCTGTTCATAACGGCGCCGGGCGATTGCGATGCCCGTGACCAATTCACCAGGACCCCGGAGCGGGCCCAGAGCCCGTTCGGCGCGCTCTGGTACGGACAAGCGAAGTAGGAGAGACGGGCAATGTGGCAGGTGCTGTCGAGCGCATGGGCGCTGCTTTTGGGTATGGGTATGCTGATGGTCGGCAACGGTCTTCAGGGGACCCTGCTGGGCGTTCGGGGCGAGATCGAGGGGTTTTCTACCCTCGAGATGTCCTTTGTCATGTCGGCCTATTTTGTCGGCTTTCTGGGCGGATCGCGTCTGGCGCCGGAGATGATCCGGCGGGTCGGCCATGTGCGGGTCTTTGCGGCGCTGGCCTCGTTCATCTCGGCGGTGATGATCCTTTATCCGGCAATCACCAACCCGGTGGCCTGGATGCTGGGCCGGGTGCTGATCGGTTTCTGTTTCTCCGGCGTGTATGTCACCGCCGAAAGCTGGCTCAACAATGCCTCTGACAATGCCAACCGGGGCAAGGCGCTGTCGCTCTATATGATCGTGCAGATGATCGGCATCGTCAGCGCGCAGGCGCTGTTGCTGGTCGGCGATCCCTCGGGCTATGAGACCTTTGTCATCGCCTCGGTGGTGGTTTCGGTCTCCTTTGCCCCCATTCTGCTGTCGATCTCGCCAACCCCGGCCTTTGACCGGACCAAGCCGATGACCCTGCGCCAGCTGATGGATGCCTCGCCGCTGGGCTGTGTGGGCATGTTCCTGCTGGGGGGCGTGTTCTCGGCGCAATTTGGCATGAGCGCGGTCTATGGCGCTGCGGCCGGGCTGAGCCTGACGCAGATTTCGATCTTCGTTGCGACCTTCTATGTGGGGGCTGTGCTGATGCAATACCCGCTGGGGTGGATGTCCGACCGGATGGACCGGCGGATCCTGATCCTGTTTGGCGCGGCGGTTGCCGGCGGTGCTGCGATCGGGGCGATGATCCTGGGGGCTGATTTCCGTTTCCTGCTGATTGCGGCCTTCCTGATCGGGGGCATGACCAACCCGCTTTATTCGCTGCTGATTGCCCATACCAACGATTATCTCGACTATGACGACATGGCGGCGGCCTCGGGTGGGCTGGTGTTCATCAACGGGCTGGGCGCTGTCGCCGGGCCGCTGATCACCGGCTGGCTGATGGGGGATGAGGTCTTTGGTGCGCCGGGGTTCTTCCTGTTTACCGCGCTGCTGCTGCTGATGCTGGCGGTCTATGCTGCCTATCGCACAACCCAGCGCCCGGCGATTCCCACCGAAGAGACTGGGATCATGTCTGCGATGTCGCCGACGGCCTCTCCTGTTGCGGTTGAGTTCGCCCAGGAATATGCCATCGAGGCGGACATCGAGGAGCAAGAAGCCGCCGCCGAAGCGAGCTGATTGCGCTAACTCACGGGAACTGTGGCAAGTTTTTCACGAAACTGTCGTGTATGACGCAAACCGTGACGGGCTTGCCCTTGTAAAATCTCTGCAAAAAAGTCTGAATTTCAGAACGGTATCTATGTGGAGGCAGACCTATGACAGGTCCCGAGGAGATCCTGGACTTCTGGCTTGTAAGCACGGGAGAGAAGGGGTGGTACATGCAGGATGACGCGCTGGATGAGGAGATCCGGCGCCGGTTTCAGCCAACATGGGAGGCGGCCTGTGCCGGCAAATGCGACCATTGGCGCAGCAGCCCGCAGGGGGTTCTGGCCTATATCATCCTGACCGATCAGTTTCCGCGCAACATGTTCCGGGGGCAGGCGCAGGCCTTCTCGTCGGATACATTGGCACTGGCGGCGGCGAAATGTGCGATCAGCAAGTCCTGGGACATGAAGATCGACGAACCGCAGCGGCAGTTTTTCTACCTGCCGCTGATGCATTCGGAGAACCTGTGCGATCAGGAACGCTGCGTGCGGCTGATGCTGGAGCGGATGCCCAAGAACGGCGCGTCCAATCTGCTGCATGCGCGCGCCCACCGCGAGGTGATCCGCCAGTTCGGCCGTTTCCCCTATCGCAACGAGGCGCTGGCGCGCAGCAGCACCGCGCCGGAAATGGATTACGTCATGGCCGGTGGCTATGGCAGCACCATGCGCAGTCTTCAGGCCGCAGGCTGAGGCGGCTGCCTTTCGGGCTTGCCTGAAACGCATCCTGCCCTGACACTGTTTTTGCGCCGCGCCCCAAGGAACGGGGTGCGGCGTCGCTGTTTCTTGCATGGCTCCTATGCGGTTGCATAGTGTGATTGCAGTGCCGCGAGAAATAGTTTAACGGTGAACTAGTTTTTGATCCAGTATGGCGAGGAACCACCATGGCCGCAGAAACCTATGACGTGATCGTAATCGGCGCAGGGCCGGGGGGCTATGTTGCCGCCATCCGTGCCGCCCAGCTGGGGTTGAAGACCTGCATTGTCGAACGTGAACATATGGGTGGCATCTGCCTGAACTGGGGCTGCATCCCGACCAAGGCGCTGCTGCGCTCGTCGGAAGTGTTCCACCTGATGGAGCGGGCCAAGGATTTCGGCCTGAAGGCAGACAACATCGGCTATGATCTGGACGCTGTGGTGAAACGTTCGCGCGGGGTGGCCAAGCAGCTGTCCAGCGGCATTGGCCATCTGATGAAGAAGAACAAGATTGCCGTGGTCATGGGCGAGGCGACGATCCCGGCCAAGGGCAAAGTGTCGGTGAAAACCGAAAAGGGCACGCAGGAACTGGCGGCGAAGAATATCGTGCTGGCGACTGGCGCCCGTGCGCGCGAGCTGCCGGGGCTGGAAGCGGACGGCGATCTGGTCTGGACCTACAAGCACGCGCTGCAACCGGTGCGGATGCCGAAGAAGCTGCTGGTCATCGGCTCCGGCGCCATCGGCATTGAATTTGCCAGCTTCTACAACACGCTGGGCGCTGACACCACGGTTGTTGAGGTGATGGACCGGGTGCTGCCGGTCGAGGACGCGGAAATCTCCGCCTTTGCCAAGAAGGCCTTTGTCAAACAGGGCATGAAGATCATGGAGAAAGCCATGGTCAAGCAGCTTGACCGCGGCAAGGGCAAAGTCACCGCCCATATTGAGGTCGGCGGCAAGGTGGAGAAACAGGAATTCGACACCGTGATTTCCGCCGTGGGCATCGTCGGCAATGTCGAGGGGCTGGGGCTGGAAGGTCTGGGCGTCAAGGTCGACCGCACTCATGTCGTGACCGATGAATACTGCCGCACCGGCGTCGATGGCCTTTATGCCATCGGCGATATCGCAGGGGCGCCCTGGCTGGCGCATAAGGCGTCGCATGAGGGCGTCATGGTGGCCGAGCTGATCGCGGGCAAGCACGCGCATCCGGTGAAGCCGGAAAGCATTGCAGGCTGCACCTATTGTCAGCCGCAGGTCGCCTCAGTTGGTTATACCGAAGCGAAAGCCAAGGAGCTGGGCTATGACATCAAGGTCGGCCGCTTCCCCTTCATCGGCAACGGCAAGGCGATTGCGCTGGGTGAGGCCGAGGGCATGGTGAAGACCATCTTTGACGCCAAGACTGGCGAACTGCTGGGGGCCCATATGGTTGGCGCCGAGGTGACCGAGATGATCCAGGGCTATGTGGTGGGTCGCCAGCTGGAGACCACCGAAGAAGACCTGATGAACACCGTCTTCCCGCATCCGACGCTGAGCGAGATGATGCATGAGAGCGTGCTCGATGCATTTGATCGGGTGATCCATATGTAATCTGGTCTTTTGGCCTGATTGATTGAGATGACAGAAACGCCCGAGGCCATGCTTCGGGCGTTTCTGCGTCCGGGGGGGCGTGTTTGATGTATCGCTCGGCTGGTGCTTTGCAGTGGGGCGCGCTATGCCATGCGCTTCGACCGGTTTTGGCGGATTCCAAGCGCCAGGCGCAATTGCAATGAGGGCAGCCCCATGAACACCCCCCACCTCCAGGAACCGCAGACCCGCTGGGGCGTGGTGATGATCATCTGGGTCGCCGGTCTGGGGGCAGCGGCGCAATACGGCAAGATCGCGATCATTTTTGATCAGCTGGGGCTGCTGTATCCGGCTGCGGGGTCATCGCTGAGCCTGACGGTGACCATGGTCGGGGTGCTGGGCATTCTGCTGGGCGTGGTTGCGGGCGGGTTTGTCGCCTCCTTCGGCTATCGCCGCAGCCTTGTCTGGGCGCTGTGGATCGGGGCGGCGATGTCGGCGCTTCAGGCGCTGCATTTGCCTTATGGTCTGTTTCTGGCAACACGGCTGATCGAAGGTCTGTCGCATCTGGGGATCGTGGTGGCAGCCCCAACACTGATCCCGCAGATCTGTAGCCCGCGCCACCGTGGCACGGCGCTGTCGATCTGGAGCACCTTCTTTGGCGTGTCCTTTGCACTGCTAGTCTGGTTCGGCCTGCCGCTGGTTGCCGGGTTCGGCCTGTTGTCGCTGTTTGGCGCTCATGCGCTGGTGATGGCGGTGCTGGCGCTGGTGCTGGGGCGGGTGCTGAAATCGGTGCAGGTGCCGCCGCGTCTGCCGCTGCCCAAGCTGGCGGAGCTGCCGGGCCTGCATCTTGAGATCTACCGCTCTCCGGCCAAAGTGGCCCCGGCGGCGGGCTGGTTGTTCTATACCACCTGTTTCGTGGCGCTGCTGACGGTCCTGCCGCCGCATCTGGATGCGGACGTACGGGTCGGCGTGGTCAGCGCCATGCCGCTGGTCAGCATTGCCACCTCGATGACACTCGGGGTCTGGTTGCTGCGCCGGGTGGCGGCGGTGCGGGTGGTGCAGGCCGGGTTCCTGCTGGCCGCTGGTGGCGCGGTCTGGCTGCTGCTGGCGCCGGGGCTGCCGCTGGCCTGCATGGCGCTGGCGGTGGCCTTTGGGTTGGTGCAGGGGGCCAGCTTTGCCTCGGTGCCGCAGCTGAATGCTGAGGCGGCAGAGCAGGCGCAATCCAATGGCGCGATGAGCCAGGCCGGCAATATGGGCAATGCCATTGGCACGCCGCTGATGGTGGCGGCTGTTGCGCTTGGCGGATACCACGGGATGATGGGGATGGCGCTGCTGCTGTTCCTTGGCGGCTTGGCCGTGCATGTGATGCTGGCCCGACGGCGGGCGCAAAGGGCAGCTATCTGAAGGCGTTCGCCCTCTGTTCTCTTTTTTCTATTGGAGACTCGGCGCGCAGTCCCTATCTGTAGGGTCGGACACCGGTCGCAAGGGCGGCTGGCGTTGAATCTGGGGGCAGTATGGCTGAGTTGAAATCGATCGAAGTGCGCGGCGCGCGCGAGCACAACCTGAAAAACATCGACGTGGATATCCCGCGCGATCAGCTGGTGGTGATCACCGGCCTGTCCGGCTCGGGCAAGTCCAGCCTCGCGTTTGATACCATCTATGCCGAAGGCCAGCGCCGCTATGTCGAGAGCCTGTCGGCCTATGCACGCCAGTTCCTCGACATGATGGAAAAGCCGGATGTGGATCACATCAGCGGCCTGTCGCCTGCGATCTCCATCGAGCAGAAGACCACCTCGAAGAACCCGCGTTCGACTGTGGGGACCGTGACCGAGATCTACGATTATCTGCGTCTGCTGTTTGCCCGCGCGGGCACGCCCTATTCGCCGGCCACCGGAATGCCGATCGAGGCGCAGCAGGTGCAGGATATGGTCGATCGCATCATGACGCTGGAGGAGGGCACCCGTGGTTTCCTGCTGGCGCCCATCGTGCGGGACCGCAAGGGGGAGTACCGCAAGGAGTTCCTCGAGCTGCGCAAACAGGGCTTCCAGCGCGTGAAGGTGGATGGCGAATTCTACGAGCTGGATGAACCGCCGACATTGGACAAGAAGTTCCGCCATGACATTGATGTGGTGGTTGATCGTCTGGTGGTCCGTGAGGGGCTGGAAACCCGGCTGGCCGACAGCCTGCGCACCGCGCTGGATCTGGCTGATGGCATCGCCATTCTGGAAACCGCCCCGCGTGCGGCCGAGGGCGAAGAAGCGCCGAAGCCGGAGCGGATTACTTTTTCCGAGAATTTTGCTTGTCCGGTCAGCGGTTTTACCATTCCCGAGATCGAACCACGGCTGTTTTCCTTTAACGCGCCGTTTGGGGCCTGCCCGGAATGTGACGGTCTGGGGGTTGAGCTGTTCTTTGACGAGCGGCTGGTGGTGCCGGATCAGAACCTGAAGATCTATGACGGCGCGCTGGCGCCCTGGCGCAAGGGCAAATCGCCCTATTTCCTACAGACCATCGAAGCCATCGCCAAACATTACCAGTTCGACAAGAACACCAAGTGGAAGGACCTGCCCAATAAGGTGCAGCAGGTGTTTCTGCACGGTTCTGGCGATGAGGAAATCAAGTTCCGCTACGATGAGGGCGGTCGTGTCTATGAGGTGACGCGGGTTTTTGAGGGGGTGATCCCCAATATGGAACGCCGCTACCGCGAGACCGACTCCAGCTGGATCCGTGAGGAGTTCGAACGCTATCAGAACAACCGCCCCTGTGGCACCTGCGAAGGCTACCGGCTGCGCGAAGAGGCGCTGGCGGTCAAGATCGCCGGGCTGCATGTGGGGCAGGTGGTGCAGATGTCGATCCGCGAGGCGCTGGCCTGGATCGAGGATGTGCCCAACCACCTGTCGACGCAGAAACAGGAAATCGCCCGCGCCATCGTGAAGGAGATCCGCGAACGTCTGGGGTTCCTCAACAATGTCGGTCTGGAATATCTGACGCTCAGCCGCAATGCCGGCACGCTCTCCGGTGGCGAAAGCCAGCGGATCCGTCTGGCGTCGCAGATCGGCTCTGGTCTGACGGGTGTTCTCTATGTGCTGGATGAACCCTCTATCGGGCTGCATCAGCGCGACAATGACCGGCTGCTGGAGACGCTGAAAAACCTGCGCGATCAGGGCAATACGGTGATTGTTGTCGAACATGACGAGGATGCGATCCGCGAGGCGGATTATGTTTTTGACATTGGTCCGGGTGCCGGGGTGCATGGCGGCCAGGTGGTCAGCCATGGCACGCCGGAGATGATCGCGGCCGATGAAGCCTCGATCACCGGGCAATATCTGTCGGGCAAGCGTGAGATCGCGGTCCCCGCCGAGCGGCGCAAGGGCAATGGCAAATCGGTGAAAGTGGTGAAGGCCACCGGCAACAACCTGAAAGAGGTGACGGCGGAGTTTCCGCTGGGCAAATTCCTCTGTGTGTCCGGCGTCTCTGGCGGCGGCAAATCCACGCTGACGATTGAGACGCTGTTCAAGACCGCCTCCATGCGATTGAACGGCGCGCGTCAGACACCGGCGCCCTGCGAGACGATCAAGGGGCTGGAGCATCTGGACAAGGTGATCGACATCGACCAGCGCCCGATTGGCCGGACGCCACGGTCAAACCCGGCGACCTACACCGGTGCTTTTACCCCGATCCGCGAATGGTTTGCAGGGCTGCCGGAGTCAAAGACGCGCGGCTACAAACCGGGTCGGTTTTCCTTCAACGTGAAGGGCGGTCGCTGCGAGGCCTGTCAGGGTGACGGGGTGATCAAGATCGAGATGCACTTCCTGCCGGATGTCTATGTCGAATGCGAAACCTGCAAGGGCGCACGCTATAACCGTGAGACGCTGGAGATCCAGTTCAAGGGCAAGTCGATTGCCGATGTGCTGGATATGACGGTGGAGGATGCGCAGCAGTTCTTCCAGGCAGTGCCGTCCATCCGTGACAAGATGGATGCGCTGATGCGGGTGGGCCTTGGCTATATCAAGGTGGGCCAGCAGGCGACCACCCTGTCCGGCGGCGAGGCGCAGCGGGTCAAGCTGTCAAAGGAACTGGCCAAACGCTCAACCGGGCGGACGCTCTATATTCTGGACGAGCCGACCACTGGTCTGCATTTCGAGGATGTGCGCAAGCTGCTGGAAGTGCTGCATGAGCTGGTCGACCAGGGCAATTCCGTCGTGGTGATCGAGCATAACCTCGATGTGATCAAAACAGCCGACTGGATCATTGATATCGGTCCTGAAGGTGGTGACGGCGGCGGTCAGATCGTGGCCGCAGGCACACCCGAGGAGGTTGCCGCCACCGAAGGCAGCCATACCGGCCACTACCTGAAGGATATCCTGAAGGCGCGCAGCCTGGCGGCGGAGTGATCCGCCAGGCGCGGCGGTCAGTCTATGGCGGGACATAGTCCCTGTCGCGCTGAGCCGATCCTGCCAATGTCCTGCGAAACGGTATCCTGAAACGACGAAGCCTAAAAAGACGAAGCGCCGCCGACATTCTGTCAGCGGCGCTTTCCACAGAGCTGGATTGGGACGGCGCGGCACCCTTCGGGGGGGTGGGGGAGAGCCTGCGGACGAGGGGCGCAGGCAGCAGATGCCGCAAACCAAAATCGTTTAATCCAATTGGCGTGGAAGTCTTCTTCTCAGAAGCCAAGCGAACCTGTGTAAATGCGACGAAATAGACGATACCGGTGGGGGTTCAGTGTCGTTTCTTACGTATTCGCAAAGTGTCGCTTATATATCGGTCGGTCCTTTCCTGATAATTGCTGTATTAATGTCTATACGCCATCGGCCTACTGCCAATTAACGAAATAGGGCCCGGATTGCTTCCAGAGAGAGTGGCCATTTTTAGCCGCATCGTCAGGGGGGATCAGATATTTGGCTGATCTATTCGTAGGTTGACATATGAATATTCATGCGTCTAGGAAAAAGTTAACGCGTCGCCTTGCGTAAAAATAATAATTTTACATTTCCTAATGTGAAGATCTGTTAATTAATTGTCTGTTAACGAAGCTTTCCCGCCAAACTGTTGATCATTTTATTTAATTCCCCCGCTTGTAAAGCGCCTGAGGGGGCCAGCATCAAAATGCGTGAATAACGCCAAATCAGAGAAAAACGCCGCAGCCCGGAATGGGTGCGGCGTCTGGATGTTTTTACGAACCCTGAGGCAGGCGTCAGGTCAAGGGGGGCCGGATCTGGCGGAGACAAAAAGGCTCAGCTGTCGGTTCAATCGTGGCGGCTGCGGGCCGCGAAGCGCGGCAACATGGCGCTGAAATCCTTGCCTGCGCCGCCTTCTTCCTCAACAAACATGGAATAAAGCGCCTGCGCCAGTGCCCCCATCGGCGTGTCGGCATCGGCGCTATGGGCGGCCTGCTGGGCCAGACGCAGATCTTTCAGCATCAGCTCGGCGGCAAACCCGGGTTTGTAGTCATTATCGGCAGGCGACTGCGGGCCAACCCCCGGCGCCGGGCAATAGGCGTTCATCGACCAGCTGTAGCCAGAGGAGGTGGAGACCACATCGAACATCTTCTGACGGTCGAGACCCAGTTTGTCGGCAAGGGC
This sequence comes from Phaeobacter sp. JH20_26, assembly GCF_048056275.1. Classification (NCBI taxonomy): domain Bacteria; kingdom Pseudomonadati; phylum Pseudomonadota; class Alphaproteobacteria; order Rhodobacterales; family Roseobacteraceae; genus Phaeobacter; species Phaeobacter sp. JH20_26. The sequence continues at coordinate 156,836 of NZ_JAYMWL010000013.1, forward strand.
AAAGGCCTCGCAGGTGCCGATCATGGTGATGCCGAGGATCATGTTGTTACAGATCTTGGCGGCCTGACCGGCGCCGGCATCGCCGCAGTGCACAGCCTTTTGTCCCATCACGTCAAACAGCGGCTTGGCGGCGTCGAAGGCGGCCTGGCTACCACCGGCCATGAAGGTCAGCGTGCCGGCCGATGCGCCACCAATACCGCCGGAAACCGGGGCGTCGACAAACATCAGATTGGCCGACCCGGCACGATCGGCGACCGCGCGGGCGCTGTCGACGTCGACGGTAGAGCAGTCAACCAATGTAGCACCGGTCGCCATTGCGGGGATCACGTCATCGGCAACCGAGCGCAGGATCTCGCCGTTGGGCAGCATCGTGATCACCACCTCTGCGCCGGTCGCGGCCTCAGCGGCGGAGGCCGCCATGGTGACGCCCACGATCGAGACATCCGCCATGTCAAAGCCGGTGACGGTGTGGCCTGCCTTGGCCAGATTGGCGGCCATTGGGCCTCCCATATTGCCGAGACCGATAAATCCGATGTTCATGTCTTACTCCTCCTCGAACTGCAGCGTGTCGCGGGCCAGCGGCATCAGCATCTGGCTGACAGCGGTAGCAGGCACTTCACGATCTGCATATTGCCATTTGGGCTGGCGGTCCTTGTCAATGATCTGGGCGCGGATGCCCTCCAGAAAATCGCCCTTTTCCATTGCGCGGTGAGTAAAGCGATACTCCAGTTCCAGCGCTTTGCGAATACTCATGCTGCCAAGGCGCAGCCGGTGCAGCAGCTCGACGGTGCAGGCCATTGATAGCGGCGAATTGCGGCGCAGGGTTTTCAGCGTGTCCTCGGCAAAGCTGCTGGCGTCATGATTGAGCGCTGTCAGGATATCGCCAAGCGCCTCGCCGCCAAAGCTGCGGTCAATGTCGGCACGCAGGGCGGCCAGCTGCCCCTCGGGAGCGGTCTCCGCGCTGCTTTCGAGACTCTTGGCATGGCCGGTCTGCTCAAGCTCCGAAATCAGCGCAGGCCAGCTGGCCTCGGGAATGTAATGGTCGGCAAAGCCTGCGTAGATCGCGTCCGCCGCCGTCATGCGCGCACCGGTGAGGCCCAGATATTCACCAAGCCGACCGGGCGCCAGAGCCAGCATCAGGCTGCCGCCCACATCGGGGATGAGGCCGATGCCGACCTCGGGCATGGCAATACGTGTGCTGTCGCCGACAATGCGATGGGTGCCGTGGCAGCCAAGACCGACGCCGCCACCCATGACAAACCCCTGAAGGAAGCTGACCACCGGTTTGGGATATTCGAAGATCCGGGCGTTCATACGGTATTCATCGCGCCAAAACCGGCGACCATAGTCATAGTCGCCACTGGTGCCGGTCTGGTAGAGTTCGGCAATGTCACCGCCGGCGCAGAAGGCTTTTTCGCCCTCGGCGTCCATGACCACCAGATCGACTGCGTCATCCGTTGCCCAGGCCCTGAGGGCGTCATCGACCGCCAGACACATGTCATAACTCAGCGCATTCAGCGCCTTGCCACGGGTCAGGGTGATCCGCCCTGCGCGGCCGGTGATGCGGATATCAATATCGCTCATGTCGGCCTCAGTGGTTTTCCGCCAGCAGATGGCGCGCGGTAATCACCCGCATGATTTCATTGGTGCCTTCCAGGATCTGGTGGACGCGCAGATCACGCACCAGTTTTTCGATGCCGTAATCGGCAAGATAGCCGTAGCCGCCATGCAGCTGCAAACATTGATCCACCACTCTGGAGCCTGCTTCGGTGACAAATTTCTTTGCCATCGCGCAGTGTTTGGAGGCATCTGGCGCGCCCTGATCCAGCTTCCACGCCGCCTGACGCAGGAACACACGGGCCGCCTGCAATTCGATTTCCATATCCGCGAGGCGGAATTGCAGCCCCTGAAACTGGTCGATAGATTTGCCAAAGGCCTTGCGTTCGGACATGTATTTCAGGGTCATGGTCAGCGCCTGCTGCGCAGCCCCGAGCGAGCAGGAGGCGATATTCAGGCGCCCGCCGTCGAGACCCTTCATCGCGTATTTGAAGCCGCTGCCTTCTTCGCCGACCAGGTTATTGGCCGGGATCGTGCAGTCGTCGAACTGGACCTGCGCGGTGGGCTGGCTCTTCCAGCCCATTTTTTCCTCAAGCCCGCCAAAGCTGAGGCCTGCCGTGCCATCTTCGACATAGACGGTGGAGATCCCCTTGGGGCCGTCTTCGCCGGTGCGCACCATGCAGACATAGGCGTCAGAGTAGCCGCCACCGGAGATGAACGCCTTGGTGCCGTTGAGGGTGTAGCCCTCGTTGGTCTTGGTGGCGCGGGTTTTGAGGGCGGCGGCATCGGAGCCGGAGCCGGGCTCGGTCAGACAGTAGCTGAGCACGGTCTGCATCGACAGGATGTCGGGCATGATCCGGGCCTTCATCTCGTCGCTGGCAAAGCTGTCGAGCATCTTGGCGCACATATTGTGGATCGACAGGAAGGCGGCAACAGACGGGCAGGCCATCGACAGCGCCTCAAAGACCAATGTGGCATCCAGCCGGGACAGCCCCGCGCCGCCGGTTTCCTCGGAGACATAAAGCGCGCCGAACCCCAGCTCGCCGATCTGCGGCCAGAGCGATTTCGGAATGGTGCCTTCGGCCTCCCACTGGCGGGCGAAGGGGGCGATATGCTCCTGTCCAAAGGCGAAAGCCATATCGAAAATGGCGGTCTGTTCCTCGGTCAATGCGAAATCCACAGCATATCCTCCCTGATGTGAACGCGGCCCGGCCCGGATCTGACCCGCCGGGGTCGTCATGAATTGAACGGTTGTTTATTTTCTAGCGACCCAAGGGCAGCAGGGCAAGCCGCAGCGGTGCAAAGCTGCTGTGCAGAAATGTCGGTCCGGCGGCGTTTGCCGATGGTTGACCGTGGCATTGACGCAAGGGGCGCCATCTGGCTGTAAGTGAACCGTTTCTTAGGTATTTTCTTCCAAACTGACCGAAATTTGTCAAAAACCGTGGTGCATCGCCCGCCATGGATGATCAGCTGAGGGCAGACTTTCGATGAACAAGCCATTGCGCACCAAACATCTTCCGAAATCAGCGCGTCGCAGGCTGGAAACTCCGGCGCCATCGCCGGCGCTGGCGCTGAAAGCAGAGGCGGGGCGTGCCTTTATCGAGGCTGACTATCCACGCGCGCGCGACTTTGCGACCCGCGCGCTTGCCTTTGAGCCGGACAACGCGACGCTGCATGCGGAGATTGCTTCCAGCTTCATGCAGGAGAAAAAATACGAACTGGCGCTGAAGCATCTTATGGGTGCGCTTAAACTTGAGCCGACCAATCCGAAATGGCTCAGCGCGATCGGGACCATTCTGTTTCTGATGGACAAGCTGACAGATGCCGTTGGCTTCTTTGAGGCGGTTTATCAGATCGACCCGGAAAATGCGATGAATGTCTCCCGGCTTGTGCAGTCGCAGATGAACCTTTGCGACTGGACCGTCTACAAGGATCAGAAGAACAAGCTGAGGATCCTCGATAACGACCCGGCCAACGGCGATCCGTTCACCACGCTGCTCTATGTCGATGACGCCGCGTTCCAGAAGAAACGCGTGGTGAGCAAGACGAAGAACAAGGTGACGATTTCCGAACGAAAAGTGGCCCGTAAGTTCAACAGGACTCCGGTGGCTGGTCGCAAGATCCGGATTGGCTATTTCTCCTGCGATTTCTTCAATCACGCGACCATGTTCCTGATGGCGCGCCACTTCGAATTGCATGACCGTGATAACTACGAAATCTACATCTATGACTACAGCCGCGAACCAAGCGATGTCATGCGTCAGCGCGTGCTCGACGCTGCCGACTGCTACCGGCCGATCCATAACCTGAAAGACGAGGATGTCGCGGAGCTGGCCCGGGGGGACAGTCTGGACATCGCGATCGATCTGAAAGGCTACACCAAAGACGCAAGGCCAACGATATTCGGCTTTCGCGCGGCACCGGTGCAGATCTCCTATCTCGGCTACCCAGGCACCACGGGAATGCCCGCGATGGACTATTTCGTCGCTGACGCTGTCACCGTACCAAAAGAGGGGCGGCGCCATTTCTCAGAAAAAATCCTGTATATGCCGAATTGCTATCAGGTAAATGACAACAGTCGTCCCCATCCCGAGACCGGACCGACCCGCGCGGATATGGGGCTGCCCGAGGATGCGGTGGTTTTCTGTTCGTTCAACAACCATAACAAGGTTTCCCCGGCGGAGTTCGACATCTGGATGGACCTGCTTAAGGAGGTCGATGGCAGTGTCCTGTGGTTCCTTGCGGTGCCTGGTGTGATCCGTGATAACATCCGCAAGGAGGCGGAGGCTCGTGGCGTGCCGGCGGATCGGATCGTCTTTGCCGGGCGTTGTCCTACTCCCCATCACATTGCGCGTCTGCCGCTGGCGGATATCTTTCTTGATACCTTTGCCTGTAATGCCCACACCACGGCGAGTGAGACGCTGTGGTCGGGTGTTCCGGTGGTGACCAAACCGGGGCAGCAGTTTGCGGCGCGGGTCGCGGCGAGCGTCGTCACCGCCGTGGGTTGTCCTGAGCTGATTGCCGAGACGGAGGAGGAGTATCGCGCGCTGGCGCTGCGGCTGGCCCGGAACGCCGAGGAACGACAGGCGCTGCGCGAGAAGCTGAAGGCGAATATTGCCACCACGCCGCTGTATGATACCGAGCAATATGTCCGCGATTTCGAGGCGCTTCTAACAAAGGCGATCCAGCGCTATGACGATGGGCTGAAGCCGGATCATTTAAGCCTGGCGGAGGGCAAGGTCTAACCCGCCATCCGTGGCGTCGCTGACCGGGATCCGCATTTTGCTGAGCCGGGCGGTGCTTCCGGCGCAAAGCCTGCCGTCGAAAAAGCGACCCGGCAAAGCGACCCGCCAAAGAGGAAAAAAACGCGCCCCGGTCTGCCGGAGGCGCGTTTTTGTTATGACATCCGCGTCGCGCGGGGATCTGCCATGGTGGCCGACCGGCGCTCAGGCCGACAGATATTCGACCGGCCGCCGCCTGCGGGCGGATGGATCAGAGCAGGCGCACCTTTGTGCCGATCTTCACCATCTCGTAGAGCGATTCGACGTGCTGATTGTAAAGGCCGATGCAGCCGGAGGAGCTTTGCCGTCCGATCTTGCGGGTGTCATGGGTGCCATGCACCAGATAGGCCGGCCAGTCGAGATACATCGCACGTGTGCCCAGCGGGTTGCCCGGGTCGCCGCCGTCGATGCGGACCGGCAGTGTCGGATCACGCTCGCGCATGGAGGCGGTTGGAGTCCAGCTGGGGTTCTCCGCCTTGCGCACGATTTCGGTATAGCCGCGTCGGGTCAGCTCCTCGGTCATCGGCACCGAGGAGGGGAACAGCCGGTAGGTCTCGCCATCCGGCCCCCAGTAATGCAGCGCGCGCGAGGAAATATCGGCCAACATGCAGCCCACGCCCAGATCATCGAAGTGATCCTGCCAGGCCTGCTGCTGGAAGGAGGAAATATTGCGTTTCACCGGGATTTCGGTTTCGATCTTTGGCTCTTCCACCGGAAAGGCGTCGCTCGACTGGGCGCGCAGCAGCGCCGGGGTGGCCAATGTGGCGCCAATCCCGGTGAGGGCAGCGCGGCGGGTCATACGAAAGTTGCTCATGGTATCCTTCGACAGTCTGCTCGGGCATTAGTTGTCAAACTAGGTAGTGCTGCGGAATTTCCTAGGGGCAGGTCGCGAAATTCAGCCGGTCTCACAGGGTTGTGTAGCCCGGTGAGACCGTGAGTGGCGGAAGTCTGCCGTTCTTTCGGCGCCTGGGCGCCGGTGAGGGTCAGCCGTAGAGCTGGCGCGCCTGGGCAAAGGACAGCAGGCGCTTGGTCTTCTCGTCCCAGAGGTGCAGCCGCGCATTGGCGAGGCTTTCGCGGATGGTCATCCGGTTGCCCTCGGCCAGTTCGGCATGGTCGCGCAGCACCTGGGGAAGCCGGTAGAAAGGAATGCGGCTATAAAGGTGATGAACGTGGTGGATGCCGATATTGGCGCTGATCCATTGCAGCACCGGCGGCAGAACATAATGGGAGCTGCCGTGCAGTGCGGCGTCATGCAGGTGCCAGTCCTCTTCCTGTTCCCACTGTGTCGTCTCGAACTGATGCTGGACGTAGAACAGCCACAGCCCGGCGGTGGCAGCCAGCAGCGTGGCGGGCACAAAAATCAGCAGCAGCGGCATCAGCCCGCCGAAATACCAGATCACCGCCAGCGCCAGAATAATGGTCAGATTGGTGCCCATGGCGCTGATCCAGTAGCGGGCTTGGCCCATCAGACCGTAGGGGATACGGTTTTGCAGGAAGAACAGATAGCCGGGACCGATGGCAAAAAGCGTCACAGGATGGCGATAGAGCCGATACATCAGACGGCCCCAGCGGTTTTCGGCGTGGTATTCGGCCACGGTCATGGTGTGGATATCACCCATGCCGCGTTTGCCCAGATTGCCATGGGTGCTGTGATGGATCGAATGGGTGCGGCGCCAGACATCATATGGCGTGAGGGTCAGCACACCGATGATGCGACCGGTCCAGTCGCTGAGCCGACGGTTGCTGAAAAAGGAGCCATGGCCGCAATCGTGCTGAATGGTGAACAGCCGCAGCAGGAAGGCGGCGATCAGAACGGAGATGGCCAGCGTCAGCCAGTAACTGATCGACAGCGACCACCAGGCCAGGGCCCAGAGCAGCAGGAAGGGCACGACCGTCACTGCCAGCTCAAAGCTGCTGCGCAGGGGGCTTGGGTCGCGGTATTGGGCCAGGATCTTGACCCAGTCGCGGGCGGATTTCGCAGCCGCCCGCGGCTGGTTGGATTCGTCTGTCGTGCTCATGCGCCTGCCGTTTTTCTGTCCATCCATGACCGGATAGACGAGTTACGCGGCGGAACAAGCATAAATTGGTCGAAGCCCTTATTTTTCTTGCCCTGTGCCGCGAATAACGCCCGCCTGCCGCTCTATCTGGGCGGGAGCGCGCAGCGCCATGGAAAAAGGCCCCGGAATGTCCGGGGCCTTTTCTCGTTTTGGGGCGACAGGTCAGTCCATCGCCTTGAAGTTGAATTCGCCACCTTCCTTGATGCCCGAGGGCCAGCGGGAGGTCACCGTCTTGGTGCGGGTGTAGAATTTGAAGCTGTCGGGCCCGTGCTGGTTCAGGTCACCGAACATCGACTTCTTCCAGCCGCCGAAGGTGTGATAGGCCAGCGGCACCGGGATCGGCACGTTGATACCCACCATGCCGATGTTCACGCGGGAGGCAAAGTCGCGCGCGGTGTCGCCGTCACGGGTAAAGATCGCGGTGCCATTGCCGTACTCGTGATCCATCGCCAGCTTCAATGCTTCCTCGTAAGTGCCTGCACGCACAGTGGAAAGCACCGGGCCGAAGATCTCCTGCTTGTAGATGTCCATGTCGGGGGTGACGTGGTCGAACAGGTGGGCACCGACAAAGAAGCCGTCCTCGTAACCCTGCAGTTTGAAGTCGCGGTTATCGACCACCAGCGTGGCGCCCTGATCGACACCGGACTGGATCAGGCCCAGGATGCGGTCCTTGGCCGCCGCGGTCACAACCGGACCCAGATCCACGTCGTCGCCGGCGGTGTAGGGGCCGACCTTCAGTTTCTCGATGCGCGGGATCAGCTTTTCGATCAGCTTGTCGGCGGTTTCCTCACCAACCGGAACCGCAACCGAGATTGCCATGCAGCGTTCGCCGGCCGCGCCGAAGCCTGCGCCAACCAGCGCGTCAGCGGCCTGATCCAGATCGGCATCGGGCATCACGATCATGTGGTTCTTGGCGCCGCCGAAGCACTGGGCGCGCTTGCCGTTGGCGGTGGCGCGGGAGTAGATGTACTGCGCAATCGGGGTGGAGCCGACGAAGGACACGCCCTGAATGATTTCGCTGTCCAGAATGGTGTCAACCGCCTCGCGGTCGCCGTTCACCACCTGGAACACGCCTTCGGGCAGGCCTGCCTCGACGAACAGCTCAGCCAGCATCAGTGGCACGGAGGGGTCGCGCTCGGACGGTTTCAGCACCACGGCGTTGCCGCAGGCCAAGGCCGGGCCGACGTGCCACAGCGGCATCATGGCGGGGAAGTTGAACGGCATGATGGAGCCGACAACACCCAGCGGCTGGCGCATGGAGTACATGTCGATGCCGGGGCCGGCGCTGTCGGTGAATTCCCCCTTCAGCATCTGCGGCGCGCCGATGCAGTATTCGATCACTTCCAGACCGCGCTGCAGGTCGCCCTTGGCGTCCGGGATGGTCTTGCCGTGCTCGCGCGAGAGCGCCTCGGCCAGCTTGTCCATGTCGCGGTTCATCAGGCCAACCATCGCCATCATCACGCGGGCGCGCTTCTGCGGGTTGGTGGCGCCCCATGCGGGCTGTGCCGCGGCGGCTTTTTCAATGGCATCGGTGGTCTCCGACGCGCTGGCCATCGGGCATTTGTACTGCACTTCGCCGGTTGCCGGGTTGAAGACATCGTCAAAACGGCCCGAGGTGCCGGACACCAGCTTGCCGTTGATAAAATGGCCGAGTTCTTTCATCGGATCCTCCTACATTCCAGTTGCCGGTATCGTAGGCTTGCAAAAAACACTGGAAAAGAGGAAAGATCTCAAAGAGGCTTTGCAGGAACGCAAAGGTTAACAGAATGTTGACGGCAGGAGAGGGAAAAGCTCATGGATCCACAATGGGATGACATGCGGGTGTTCCTGGCAGTGGCGCGCGAAAGCAGCCTGTCGGGGGCGGGGCGGATCCTGAAGATGGATCCGGCCACCGTGGGTCGGCGGATCTCGCGCTTTGAGGAGGCGCTGGACACGCCGCTGTTCGTGAAATCCCCGCAGGGCTATGCGCTGAGTGCTGCGGGGGACCGTTTGCTGGGCCATGCCGAGGCTGCCGAACAGGCGATGCGGGCCGGGCAGGAGGCGCTGGTCGGCCCCAGTGACACGCTGTCGGGCCAGATCCGCATCGGTGCGCCGGATGGCAGCGCCAATTATCTGCTGCCGCAGGTCTGTGCCAGAATCGGGGCCGAGAACCCGGATCTGGATATCCAGATCGTGGCGCTGCCACGGGTCATCAACCTCAGCCGCCGGGAGGCCGATATGGCGGTGACCGTCAGCGCGCCCACCGCAGGCCAGCTGCTGGTGCAGAAAATCACCGATTACAAACTGCATCTGGTGGGATCGCGCCACTATCTGCGCGCCCATCCGCCGATCGAAAAGCTGGAGGATCTGAAGGATCACAAGATGATCGGCTATATTCCTGACATGATCTTTGACCGGGAGCTGGATTATCTCAATGATCTAGGGGTGGACCGGGTGGCGCTGGCCTCCAATTCGGTGTCGGTGCAGATCAAACTGGCGGCGGAGGGTACGGCGCTGTGCGTGGCGCATGATTTTACGCTGCCGTCGCACCGCTCGCTGCGCAAGGTTCTGACCGACAAGATCAGCCTGACGCGCAGTTTTTATCTGGTGCGCCACCAGGGGGATCAGCGCAGCGACCGGCTGAACCGGTTTGCCCAGGCGTTGTCAAAAGGCATACGCGACGAAGTGGTCCGGCTGGAAGGCTTGACTTGATGCCGGGTTAGGGCAACCCTTGGTGGTAGGTAATAAAATTACAAAAAGGAGCGCCTATGCTGGTTCAATTGATTCTGAAGTCCAAGGCAAGCTCTGGGGTGGTCACCATTGCTCCCGAGGCAACGATATCCGAGGCCGCCAAATTGCTGGGCGAGCACAAGATCGGTACTGTTGTTGTCTCCAGTGATGGCGAAACCGCCGAGGGTATCCTGTCCGAGCGCGATATCGTGCGCGAGCTGGCCCGCAGCGGCTCCGGCTGCCTGAGCAAGGCCACCAGCGAATATATGACCCGCAAGCTGGTCACCTGCACCAGCCAGTCCAACGTCGAGGACGTGCTACAGCAGATGACCGAAGGCCGCTTTCGCCACATGCCGGTGGTCGAAGATGGCAAGCTGATCGGGCTGGTGTCGCTGGGCGATGTCGTTAAGGCGCAGCTGGCCGAGGTCGCGATGGAGAAAGACGCCCTTGCAGGTATGATCATGGGGCACTGACCTCAGGATCCTGACACCCGGGGCTGTGGCCCCGCGTCTGATGCGGTGTCCTCCCGCATCGGACGGCTGACGTCACGGCGCAGGAGCAGGTCGGTATTTCCACGCTCTTGCGCCCTGATGACAAAAATGTTTGCTTGCGCGCAACCAACCAGCAGGCAGGAGAGGCCCCATGCGTATTGGCTTGTATCCCGGCACATTCGATCCCATCACATTGGGGCATATAGATATTATCCGTCGGGCCAGCGCGCTGGTGGACAAGCTGGTGATCGGCGTTGCGATCAACCGGGACAAGGGGCCGCTGTTTTCGCTGGAAGAGCGTGTCGCCATGATCGAGGCGGAATGCGCCAAGCTCAGCGAACAGACCGGCACCGAGATTGTCGCCCATCCGTTTGAAAACCTGTTGATCGACTGCGCCCGCGACGTGGGCGCGCAGATCATCGTGCGCGGGCTGCGCGCGGTGGCGGATTTCGAGTATGAATTCCAGATGGTTGGCATGAACCGGGCGCTCGACAGCTCGGTCGAGACGGTGTTCCTGATGGCCGAGGCGCGCCATCAGGCAATTGCCTCCAAGCTGGTGAAGGAAATCGCTCGGCTGGGGGGCGATGTTTCGAAGTTCGTCACGCCGATGGTCAAGAGCGAGCTGAGCCGCCAGCTGGCGAAATAGTCCGCCTGCGGCGATAGAGATGCGACATTGGGAGCGGCCCGGTTCGGGGCCGCTTTTTTATGTCTGCAAACAATGTGTTGTGACCTGATCCTGATCTGTGCGGCGCCGCCGGATCAGCGCCAGAAGGCAATCCAGTCGATCAGTTCAAACAGGCGCTTGCCCAGAAACACCATATGCCCGGTGCCAAACAGCCAGAGATCCACGGCCAGACCAGCCAGGATCAGCAGTGCAAGGAACAGGGCAATTCTATTGGTCATGATGGGTCTGGGGCCGGGGTAAACAAGATACGCCCGGCCAGATATGCCTGACCGGGCGGTGTCTTACAAGCCATGCGGGCCAAGTGCTGCGCACAGAGGCCGTGGTGCCGGGGCTCAGCCCAGACGACCCATCGCGACAGCGACGTCCGCCATACGCACCGAGAAGGCCCATTCGTTGTCATACCAGGCCAGAACGCGCACCAGGCTGTTTTCCACGACGCGGGTCTGATCCGGCGCAAAGATCGAGCTTTGCTCCGTGTGGTTGAAATCAATCGAGACCAGCGGCGCGGGTTCATAGCCGATCACGCGGGACATATGGCCCTTGGCGGCTTCGCTCATGATGGCGTTGATTTCGGTGACGCTGGTCTGCTTGCTGGAGCGGAAGGTCAGATCCACAGCAGAGACATTCGGGGTCGGCACGCGGATCGCAGAGCCATCCAGACGGCCCTTCAGGTTTGGCAGCACCTCACCCAGCGCCTTGGCGGCACCGGTGGTGGTCGGGATCATCGCCATGGCAGCGGCGCGGGCGCGGTAGAGATCGTCGTGGCGGCGGTCCAGTGTCGGCTGATCGCCGGTATAGGCGTGGATCGTGGTCATGATCCCGCTTTCGATGCCGACGGTTTCATCCAGCACTTTGGCCAGAGGGGCGAGGCAGTTGGTGGTGCAGGAGCCGTTGGAGACCATGCGGTCGCCCGCCCGCAGCTTGTCGTCATTGACGCCAAAGACGATGGTCTTGTCGACATTGGTGCCGGGGGCGGACAGCAGAACCTTCTTGGCGCCGCGCGCCAGATGCGCCTTGGCCTTTTCGCCGTCGTTGAATTTGCCGGTGCATTCCAGCACCACGTCACAGCCGGACCAGTCCAGATCGTCCATATTATAGGTGGAGAACATCTGCATATCGCCACGGCCGAGGTTCATGGTGTTTTCACCCAAGGTGACCTCGCCGGGGAAACGGCCATGCACGGAGTCGTATTTCAGCAGATGCGCTGCGGTTTCCAGCGGGCCGGTGGCATTGACCTTGACCACTTCGATATCGTCCCGGCCCGAGGCTGCGATATGCGCCAAGGTGCAGCGGCCGATGCGGCCAAACCCGTTGATCCCGACTTTGATGGTCATATGCGTATCTCCAAGCGAGCAAGAATTGCCTCCGCTATAGCTGCCATTCCCTCGGGTCAAAAGCTTAAAAATGGCTTTATTCCAGACTGTTAGCGCAAAACTTGACTGGTTGCGGTAACAAAATTGACTGATTGCGATAACGGTTTTCGCGGCCCTGCGGCGGATGTGCGACGCGCCCCGGATTGCATGCCATCGGGAACAAAGCGGGCGCTGAACGGCTTGTACCTGATAGGCGATAGGATAGGGTGGGCCAAAATGCGCGCGAATGGAAAAGGGGACCGGGTATGAGCGGTTTGTTGGCTTTGCTTGATGATGTGGCAGGCATCGCAAAGGTGGCTGCGGCCTCGGTGGATGATGTGGCCGCGGCGGCGGGCAAGGCGGGCGCCAAGACGGCGGGCGTGATCATCGACGATGCGGCGGTCACGCCGAAGTATCTGCAAGGCTTTGCCCCGGCGCGCGAACTGCCGATCATCTGGCGCATTACCCGTGGGTCGCTGTTCAACAAACTGATTCTGTTGCTGCCGGTCGCCATGCTGCTGGCGAATTTCGCGCCCTGGCTGATCACGCCCTTGCTAATGCTCGGCGGCTCCTATCTGTGTTTTGAGGGAGCCGAGAAGATCTTTCACGTGCTGTTCCCCCATGCGAGCCACGCCATTGACGAAGACATGAGCATCAAGGATCCCGGCCATCTGGAAGAGCAGAAGATCAAGGGCGCGATCAAGACCGACTTCATCCTGTCGGCGGAAATCATGACCATCGCGCTGGCCGCGATCGAGGCACCAACTGTGTGGATGCAGGCAGCAACGCTGGCAGTGGTCGCCATCGGGGTGACGCTGGCGGTCTACGGATCGGTTGCGGTCATCGTGAAGATGGACGATGTGGGGCTGTATCTTGCGGGCAACGCACCAACGCCCATCGGGCGCGGTCTTGGCCGTGGGCTGGTGAAATTCATGCCGGTGCTGATGTGGATCCTGTCGGTGGTCGGCACCGCCGCAATGCTCTGGGTCGGCGGATCCATCATCATCCACGGGCTGGAGGTGCTGGGCTTTGGCTGGCTGGGCCATCACATCCACGACTGGGCCTACGCCGTCGGTCACGCGGTGCCTGCGGGCTGGATGGGCTTTGCCGAGTGGAGTGCCAAGGCGGCGATGGACGGTGTATTTGGGGTTGTTTGGGGGCTGCTGCTGATCCCGCTGGCGACTAAGGTTGTGGGACCGGTGATTGCGGCAGTGTCGGGGAAGAAAGCCGCGCACTGATCGCCTACCGGTGATCGGAACGATGTCTGTTGTGAGCCCATATAGACCGATGCTGCGCCGAGAATGAATGTCAGCTATTTCTCCAATTCGCAGCGTTCCAGCGGCACGCTTGTGACTAAGGCCGTCTGGATAGCACTTTCAGCTTCATCGTCTGAAATAAACCCTGCTTTCAACATTTCCGACAGCACGAAGTTTCTTCGCTCAATGGCTCGGTCGTATGATCTAATAGGATGGAAATGCGCTGGGGCCTTGGGGAGAGCTGCTAGGTAAGCGATTTCCTCAAGTCCCAAATCTGCAACAGGTTTTCCAAAGTAAGCCATAGCCGCGCCAGAAATGCCAAAGCAGGTTTGCCCTAGGAAAATCTGGTTCAGGTACCAGCTCAGAACCTCATCATGTGAGAGCGCTTCACCTATCACAAATGCAACCGCTAATCTTTGGAGTTTCCCTGCACGTGGTTGAAGATACCAACGTCCAATCTGTTGTGTGATGGTTGAGTTTTGAGGTGGACGTTCAAAGAAGTAGCGATCTTCTGCCGCGACAAACGCCAGTTGGGCGGTGCGGGGTATCGTTGACCAATTGGCTGCCGATTCTTGATAGTGCTCGCGTATTTGATCTGGGCGTGGAAGCTCTGAACCTGTGTTGTCGCCTCTGGCAATAGTCGCCGCGACGACGATGGCAAAAATACTAGGAAGCAAGTGTGGAAAAAGGCGCATAAGGAAGCCCATCAGACAAGTTTGTTTGAAGGTTAGAGTCAAAGGCAATGGATAGCCAGCCGATCTGAAAAACGCAGTTGTCAGTCGTTTCTCCAAAGCCGGCAAGCCGCCGTTCGCGCAGCCGCAGCGAATTGGCGCTTTGTCCCGCACAGCAGCCATTCCACAGCAAAAAGGGCACCCGGTTGGGTGCCCTTCCTCTTATTGTATTGTCGCTAGACTTAACCCACCAGTTCTTTCACCTTCGCAACGGTGTTGTCGGCAGTGATACCGAACTTCTCGAACAGCTCGCCTGCGGGGGCGGAGGCGCCGAAGCGGTCCATGCCGACGAAACCGGCTTTCTTTTCCTGGCCGCGTTCGCCCATCAGCAGGCGATCCCAGCCGCCGGCGCGCATGGCGGCTTCGATACCCACGCGGACGGGGCCTGCGGGCAGGACCTTGCGGCGGTAGGCTTCGTCCTGTTCGGCGAACAGTTCCATGCAGGGCATGGAGACAACGCGGGTGCCGATGCCGTCGGCCTCCAGCTTCGCCTTCGCCTCCAGCGCGACGGAGACCTCAGAACCGGTGGCGATCAGGATCACCTGACGCTTGCCCTCGGCCTCTGCCAAAACATAGCCGCCCTTGGCGGTCAGGTTGCTGAGCTTATGCTCGGTCCGCACGGTGGGCAGGTTCTGCCGGGTCAGGGTCATCACCGAGGGGGTGTCCTTCGAGGTCAGGGCGATTTCCCAGGCCTCTGCGGTTTCCACGGTGTCGGCGGGACGGAACACATAGGTGTTCGGGGTCGCGCGGCAGATCGCCAGATGCTCCACCGGCTGGTGGGTCGGGCCATCTTCGCCAACGCCGATGGAATCATGGGTCATGACAAAGACGGTCGGGATCTTCATCAGAGCCGCCAGACGCATCGCAGGACGCGCGTAGTCGGTGAAGCAGAAGAAAGTGCCGCCATAGGGGCGCATACCGCCGTGCAGCGCCATGCCGTTCATCGCCGAGGCCATGCCGTGCTCACGTATGCCCCAGTAGACGTAGCGGCCCTTGCGGTTATCCGTGTCAAATACGCCCAGATCGCCGGTCTTGGTGTTGTTGGAGCCGGTGAGGTCAGCAGAGCCACCCACGGTTTCGGGCATGATCGGATTGATCACTTCCAGCGCCATCTCGGAGGATTTGCGGGTGGCCACCTTCGGCTGGGTTTCGGAGACCTGCTTTTTCAGCGCCTTGATGGTGGCCGACAGCTTCTTGGGCGCATCCAGCGCATAGGCGCGGTTGAAGCGGTCCTGTTTCTGCTGCGAGGCTTCGGCAAAACGGGCTTCCCAGGCTTCGCGCTCAGCTGCGCCGCGCTGGCCGATGGCCTCCCACTGGGATTTCACATCTGCGGGCACCTCAAACGGGCCGGTGGTCCAGCCGTAGGCGGCCTTGGCGGCCTTCATCTGTTCGGCGTCGGTCAGCGCGCCGTGACCCTTGGAGGTGTCCTGTGCAGCGTGACCCAGCGCGATGTGGGTCTTGCAGGCGATCATCGAGGGTTTCTTCGATTTCTTCGCCGCGGTCAGGGCCTCGTCGATGGCCTTGGGATCGTGACCGTCGATTTCGATGACCTGCCAGCCGGAGGCCTTGAAGCGCTGCACCTGATTGGTGCGGTCGGAGAGTTCAACCGTGCCGTCGATGGTGATGTTGTTGTTGTCCCAGAGGACGATCAGCTTGCCCAGCGAGTGGCGACCGGCAAGGCCGATGGCCTCCTGGCTGATGCCCTCCATCAGGCAGCCGTCGCCTGCGATCACATAGGTGTGGTGATCGACCAGCTTGCGGCCGTAATGCGCGCGCTGCATTTCCTCGGCCATGGCAAAGCCAACGGCATTGGCAATGCCCTGACCCAGCGGGCCGGTGGTGGTTTCGACGGCATCAATCAGGAAGTTTTCCGGGTGACCGGCTGTCAGCGCGCCCATCTGGCGGAAATTCTTGACCTGATCCAGCGTCACCTGTGCATCGCCCATGAGATAGAGCAGCGAATAGATCAGCATGGAGCCGTGACCGGCGGACAGGATGAACCGGTCGCGGTCTGGCCACTGGGGGTTCGCCACATCGAACTTCATGTGTTTTTCAAACAGGACGGTGGCGACATCGGCCATGCCAATCGGCATGCCGGAATGGCCGGAATTTGCCGCGGCAACGGCATCAAGGGTCAGGGCACGGATGGCCGCAGCCTTGGTCCAATGTTCGGGGTTTGCGTTGCGCAGGGCTGTCAGATCCACTGGATTTTTCCTCTGGGTTTTCGGCAGACTGAGCGCTCAATAGCAGTGATATGGCAAAGATCAAGCGTTTGCGCGGCTTCCTGCGCGAAGTTGACGCTGCAAGTGGTTGAAAGCAAACAGGGGGTAATTTATCCCTGCATGAACTAAGCTGGATGTGCAGCGCCGGATCCCTCTTGATTCGCCCTCCGTTTACGGAGACGAGCGGAAAAACGGGGCGATGGCGCGGCGCAGGGTCCGGCGGAAAAGACCGGCAGATACTCACGGGGTCGTAAAGGGGCAGGCATGGAGCAGATCGAAGAATTGCAGGGTCGGATCCTGGCGGCAATGGACCGGATTGGCGCAGGTGCCGCAGCATTGCAGGCCGGCGCACAGGCTTCGGCAGAAGCGCATGCGCAGGCCCAGGCGGAGGCGCAGTCACGGACGGCTGCTGCGCAGAGCGACCTCAGCCGCGCGCTGGAAGAGGAAAAGATCGCCAATGCCCAGCTGGAAGAACGGCTGAAGGTTCTGCGCGCCAAGCTGGAGGAGGCCGAAGCCAATGCGGCCCCCGCGCAGGGCGCCGATATCGGTGAACTGGCGGCGTTGCAGGCCGAGGTCGAGCTGCTGCGCAACGAGGTGGGCAATACCGCCGAGAAAGACGCGCTGAAGTCCGAAGTGGCGCGGCTGAAACAGGAATTGGAAGTGCAGGGCAACGAGGCGGCCACCGCCCGCGAAACCCTGCAGGATCAGCTGGATGAGGCGCAGGCCTCGTTGGCGCGGCTACAGGAAGAGCTGGCCGAGCAGCCCGATGATCTGGGGGCGGCGGTGGATACAGCCGCGCTTGAGGCCGAAGCGGAGGCGCTGCGCGGTCAGCTGGCCCGGGCTCAGGACGAGCTGGCCCAGGCGACGGCCACCCTTGCGGCGCGGCCCGCAGGTCCCAGTGCCGAAGAGATTGCGCAGCAGAATGAGACGCTCTTGCGTCTGGATGCCACGCTGCAGGAGCTGCGCCACAGCAATGATCAGCTGCGGGCCTCCAATGCGGCGCTGCGAGAGGCCAATGCCGCTGGTGTTGGTGATGCGACGCTGATCAATGCAGCGCTTCAGGCCGATATCGACGCGCTGACCGCAGCGCGCGCCAGCGATCAGGCCGAGGTCGATGCGGTGCTGGCCAAACTGGAACCCCTACTGGCGGCTGAGCCTGCGCAGGGCGCGGCCCCCGCAGCCCCGGCTGAGGCGGCGCCGATTGCGCAGACGGCGGCGCCCGTCGATGTGATGCCTGCATCCGCAGCGCCCCAGGTGCCCCAGGCGCCGATCACGCAGCCGCGAACCGCCCAGCCTATGCCCGAAGGGGAGGATGTATGATGCCCGAGGTTACGATTCATATCGGGGGGCGCGGTTTCGAAGTCTCCTGCCAGGAAGGCGAAGAAAGCTATCTGCATTCGGCGGCCAAGATGCTGGACGATGAGGCCCAGGTGCTGTCGGACCAGATTGGCCGTATGCCCGAGGCGCGGATGCTGCTGATGGCGGGGCTGATGCTGGCGGATAAAACCGCAGCGGTCGAGGATCGCATCAAGGAGGTTGAGGCCGAACTGGCAGAGCGCACCGCCGAGCTGGCCGAGCTGCGCGCCGCCCCGGCACCGGAGCCTGAGCGGATCGAGGTGCCGGTGGTGCCGCCGCTGGTGACCGAAACCCTCGCCGAGCTGGCCGCCCGCAGCGAAGCGCTGGCGCAGGAACTGGAAGAGCAGGCGGCCGCGGGCTGACAGGCCGCGAACCGCGACGCTCAGATTTGAAACCGCCGCATGGGTCAGCCCCATTGCGGCGGTTTTCTATGATATTGGAACCAAACGGTGCTTAATAAAAACACCCCCGGCCAACGCCGAGGGTGCGGATCTTCTGGTCGCCAGCCACAACAAAAGGCGAGCGGGGACAGGCTTAGCCGTTGGCTTCGCGGATCTTGTCGGCGGCATCCTTGTCAAAGGCGACACCGTTTTCAGCAAACATGCCGTCCAGTTCACCGGAGAGGGTCATCTCGGTGATGATATCGCAGCCGCCGACAAACTCGCCTTTGACATAGAGCTGGGGAATCGTCGGCCAGTCGGAATATTCCTTGATGCCCGCGCGGATTTCCTCATCCGCCAGCACGTTTACATCGGTGTATTCGACGCCGATGTAGTTCAGCACGCCAGCCACGCGGGAAGAGAAGCCACATTGCGGCATGTCCTTGGTGCCTTTCATGAAGAGCACCACGTCGCTGGCTTTGACGGTTTCATCAATACGGGTTTTTACGTCGGTCATTTTCGTCTTCCTCTCGGCGAATGTGCCGTTGATCAGTTGGCCATGATATAGGCAATTACATGCGGCTTGCCAATCCGGGGCGCTAAGTTGGCGCGGCGAGCGGCTCTGCGGCTATCTTTTCCCTCTTGGAACAAAGAAACGGGCGTATTCGTCCGGGTCCTTGGGCACCTTCCATGTGCGCATGGAGCCGCCGCCCATCCCCGACTGATAGTCGGAGCGCAGGGTGTGGTAATTTGGGTCGTTGTCATCCTCCTCCAGTGGCGCACGGCGCTGCCCAACGAGGGCAACAACCGCCGTCATGACAACAATGCCAAGGATCAGAAGAGACATGAACAGCGACATGGCAGGTTACTCAGGCGCCTTGGTGGTCAGGGCCAGCGCGTGCAGCTCGCCGTTGGCGCCGTCCATCTTGCCCTTCAGGGCTGCATAGACGGCGCGCTGCTGCTGGACACGGTTCTTGCCGCGAAAGCTTTCGTCGATGACCATCGCGGACATATGCACACCGTCATGGCCACCAACCTGGATTTCCGCATCGGGAAATGTCTCGCGCAGCAGGTCTTCGATTTCTTGGGCTTGCATCGGCATTGGGGGGTGTCCTTATTTCTAGCTTATCAAAAATGTAGGGTGCGGCGGGGACCTCTGCAAGGCGGATTAGCCGCGCAGCGTCACATAGGGAGCAAGGCGCGGGATGAAGGCGGGCACCTCGGCCAGGGCCTCCTGGACCTGCGGCTCCTCAAAGTCCCAGATGGTGCGCCCGTCGCTGACCGCCAGCGTCGCCAACAGAACATTCAGATCGGCCCGCAGCGCGTCCGGCAGCGGCAGGCCGGCTGCCTCGCGCAGGATCAACAGCGCCTCATGGATGGGGCGCAGGACACGCAGGGCGTGGGTCATATGCGGCAGAAGGTCAGGATCGTCGCGCCATGTCTCGCCCTGAAACAGCACCTCGCTCACCCGCTGCCCGGCGCCCGCGCAGGAATAGGCAATACAGCCGCCAAAGCCACGGGTATTCAGACTGGCGTGGATGGTGCAGCTGAAACAGGATTGCGAGAGGTTGGGGCAGGGGGTGTCGGTCTCCTTTAGGATCGCGAAATCCTCGTCCTCCTCAAACGGGTAGGCCACACAGCAGAGCGCGGCGCAGCGGCTGCAATCTGCTGTCAGTTCGGGGAGGTCGATATCAGGAGTTTGGCCGGACAGGGGCATGGGGTCACCTGCGAGACATCAAAAAAATGGGTGGGACGGCGATGCCATCCCACCCGGTATCATCGTGTCGAGGACCATGCCCCAACGCGGCCTGCGCTCAGGCAACGGCAGCAGCGAAGCTGCTGCGGAAGATGTCTGCCAACTCGGCCAGTGGCGCTTCGGAGCCGCCGATTTTCACCATGTCGCCGCCGAATTTGCCGACGGTGGTGATGGTGACACCGGCCTGACCTGCGGCCATCATCAGGGCCTCGGCCTGATCGAAGTTGCAGGCCACGAGGTAGCGCGCCTGATCCTCGCCAAAAACCGTCGGGGTGTCGCCTGCGTCGAGCTGGACGCCAACACCGGCCGCTTCGGCCAGCTCAAACGCCGCCAGCGCCAGACCGCCATCGCCCAGATCGGTGCAGGCCTTGATCAGATCGCGGTTGGCGCGGATGAACTCGCCGTTGCGCTTCTCTGCTTCCAGATCCACTGCCGGTGCGTCGCCGTCCTCGCGGTTGAAAACCTCCGCCAGCAGCGCCGACTGGCCCAGATGGCCGATGGTTTCGCCGATCAACAGCGCGATATGTCCGTCGCGAACTTCGCCGGTGATGGCCTCTTCGCCTGCCGCGATCAGGCCAACGGCGCCAATCGTCGGGGTGGGCAGGATGCCCTGACCGTCGGTTTCATTATAGAGCGACACGTTGCCGGAGACGATCGGCATGTCCAGCGCAGCCACAGCCTCGCCGATGCCTTTGATCGCGCCGACGAACTGGCCCATGATCTCGGGCTTTTCGGGGTTGCCGAAGTTCAGGTTGTCGGTGGTTGCCAAGGGTTTGGCGCCGACAGCGGTCAGGTTGCGGTAGGCCTCGGCCACCGCCTGCTTGCCGCCCTCATAGGGGTTTGCCTTGACGTAGCGCGGCGTCACGTCGGACGTGAAGGCCAGCTGTTTGTCGGTGCCATGGACCCGCACGACGCCGGAACCTGCGCCCGGGCGGCGGGCGGTGTCGCCCATCACCGTGGTGTCGTATTGTTCATAGACCCACTGCTTGCCGGCATAGTTCGGGCTGGAGATCAGAGCCTTTAGCCCGTCGATCGGATCAATGGTCGGCACATCGGCATCACTCAGCGCCTCGGGCGCGGGAGTTTCCACCCAGGGGCGGTCGTATTCCGGCGCGGTAGAGGACAGTTTCGACAGCACCAGATCGGCCTTCACTTCGCCGTTGTGCATGATCAGGAAGCGGTCCTCGGCGATGGTTTCGCCGACGATGGCAAAATCGAGATCCCATTTTTCGAACACTGCACGCGCCTCGGCTTCCAGCTCCGGCTTCAGCACCATCAGCATCCGCTCTTGGGATTCCGACAGCATCATCTCGTAGGCGGTCATGTTCTCTTCGCGCTGCGGCACGTTTTCGAGATCCAGACGGACGCCCAGTTTGCCCTTGTCGCCCATTTCCACGGCAGAGCAGGTGAGGCCCGCGGCGCCCATGTCCTGAATGGAGATCACCGCGCCGGTCTGCATCAGCTCCAGCGTGGCTTCCATCAGGCGTTTTTCGGTGAAGGGGTCGCCGACCTGCACGGTGGGGCGTTTTTCTTCGATAGTGTCGTCAAATTCCGCCGAGGCCATGGTGGCACCGCCAACGCCGTCGCGACCGGTCTTGGCACCTAGATAGACCACCGGCATACCAACCCCCGAGGCGGCGGAGTAGAAAATCGCGTCGGTCTTGGCCAGACCAGCGGCAAAGGCGTTCACAAGGCAGTTGCCGTTATAGGCGGGGTGGAAGCGCACTTCACCACCGACGCATGGCACGCCAAAGCAGTTGCCATAGCCGCCGATGCCCTCAACCACGCCGTTGACCAGTCGCCGGGTCTTGTGGTGGGAGGGTTCGCCAAAGGACAGCGCGTTCATTGACGCGATGGGGCGTGCACCCATGGTAAAGACGTCACGCAGAATGCCGCCAACCCCGGTCGCCGCACCCTGATAGGGTTCGATATAGGAGGGGTGGTTGTGGCTTTCCATTTTGAAAACAACGGCATCGCCGTCGCCAATGTCCACGATACCTGCGTTCTCGCCGGGGCCGCAGATCACCTGGGGGCCTTCGGTCGGCAGGGTGCGCAGCCATTTCTTGGAGGACTTATAAGAACAGTGCTCGTTCCACATCGCGGAGAAAATCCCCAGCTCCGTAAAGGTTGGCTCCCGCCCGATGATGTCGAGGATCAGATCATATTCCTCGGGCTTCAGCCCGTGGTTGGCAATCAGTTCAGGCGTGATGGCGGGTTCTTGCATCCGTAAACGTCCCCAATGGCTGCGATTGCGCGCCTTTTAGGGCAAGCAGGGCCAAGGGGGAAGGAAAAAGCGCAGACTTGCAGGCGGCGGCGGGCCTGGCCGTGCCGATGCTGCGGATTTCGGCACGGCGGGCGCGCATCACGGTGCGGGCGATGCGCCAGATCCCATGAAAAAGGCCAGAGCCACGACGGCTCTGACCTTATGATGGTCCCCGGTCCCGCGCTGCGGCAGGGCGTGACCCTCAGACGGTGGCGATCAGTTCAGAACGGAACCGTCGGTCAGTTTCTCAGGGTTTTCGCTGGCAAAGGTTTCCAGCATGGTGCGCAGCTCGCCCGTGGTCTGACCCATGCGCAGCACGCCATCGGTTTCCCACATGCCGTCCAGCGTGAAGCGCATGCCGCTCAGCTTGTCGGAGAAACTGTCTCGGAACTCCACCAAGATCTTGCGGTCAGGGCCCGGCTCGGTGCCGACCTCAACAACTTTGCCCAAGAAGACACCGTTGACGTCAACCACGGGGGCACCCATGAATTCCATGTTTTCTTCAAGAAAGGTCTCGCCCGCATCGTTCGGGGTGGCGTTTTCGGTCAGCACCTCGGCGCTGGCGGCGCCGGTCATTGCGATCAGGGCGGCGATAGAGGTCATGCGGAGCATAGCGGCTCTCCTTCAAGTCAGTTGCATTTGTCTTGCGTTCTGGCGGCTCAACGGAGGAGACCGACAAAAGGTTCCTGAGTTTTTTCGCGCGATGATGGGGGTGATCGGCATATCGGCGGTGATCTGCACAGGCTGATCGGATTTCCAGCAGCTGCGGTGAAAATTGCGGCATTCCGGGGAAATATGCTGCCTGAATATGGCGCGCGGCGGCAGGCCCGTTGACGGCAGGCGGGGCGCTGGCGACGCTACACGCAGACCAGTCATTGCCAGTCGGCCTGTGAGTGCCGATCGTTAGGATAACGCCGAGCGAAGCCTTGATCCGGCGGCCAGTGCTACGGATCACGCCGTCGACGTTTGAACCAAAAAAAAGGCCGAGCACTAAGCTCGGCCGAAGTCCAACAGGGAGGTATGAAGGGCGACAGCGTCGCTGCCTTCGAGATGTGATTTAGGGGGGCAGCGCGCCTCGATCAAGAGTTAACAGACCCGGAAAATGGCAAGGCCGCTATGCGCTGTGCGCATGGCTCGGGTCTGGCTAGATTTTGCCCAGTTCTTTCATGTGCTTGCGATGTGCAATAATCTCATTCTGGACGAAATCGCGGAATGCGGAAATCCGCCGGGAGTGGCGCAATTCTTCCGGGTAGGCGAGGTAGACCGGCACGTCGCTGGTATCCTCTTCCTGAAGCACCGGCACCAGATCCGGGAAGTCCTCGGTCACGTAATCGGGCAGAACGCCAATGCCCAGATCGTGGATAACGCCCTGCAAGACACCGAAGTAATTGTTCACGGTGAGCAGCGAAGAGGGGTTATAGGTCATCAGTTTCTGTACCAGGACAGCCGCGGAGCCAACCTGCGCCGAGCGCGGGTTCTGGCAGATCAGCCGGTGATCTGCGATATCCTCCGCCTGTTCCGGCGCGCCGTTGCGTTCGACATATGCACGGGAAGCATAAAGCTTCATCTGCACCGTCATCAGCCGCTTGCGGATCAGGTCGGCCTGGCTCGGCTCCTTCATGCGGATCGCCACATCGGCCTCGCGCATGGGCAGGTCAAGAACCCGCTCCTCCAGCATCAGGTCGATCTTGAGATCGGGGTAATGTTCATAAAGCTTGGTCAGGCGCGGCGCCAGCCACAGAGTGCCGAAGCCAAAGGTGGTGGTGACGCGCAATTCGCCAAACACCTCTTCCTCGCTGTCGCGAATGCGGGCAGAGGCGGCTTCCAGCCGTTTTGACATCGATTTCGTCGCGTCAAACAGCAGCTCCCCCTGTTCGGTGAGAATCAACCCCCGCGCGTGGCGGTGAAACAGCGTCGAGCTCAGACTCTCTTCCAATGCGCGAATCTGTCGGCTGACTGCCGATTGCGACAGGTTCAGCTTGTCGCCTGCATGGGTGAGGCTGCCTGCGTCCGCCACCGCGTGAAATATTCTAAGCTTATCCCAATCCATACCCGTCACTTTCGATGCCTCTGATGTAGCCTATATGAAATGTATCGAAACTTTCAATTTGATAGGGCGGTCAGAAACATATTCCGGCAGAAAACAGTATACAGGTCAGCAAGTATGACCTAATATATCGCCAAGAAGTGCAAGCTAATCGAGGTTGGGGAGGCCCAGGATGAGCACGCAGAAGATTTCTCTGAACGACAAATTCGATCTGACAAAATCACCGGTGATGCTGAATGGCACCCAGGCGCTGGTGCGTCTGATGCTGATGCAGAAACACCGGGATAAGGCGGCGGGGCTGAACACGGCTGGTCTGGTGACAGGCTATCGCGGCTCGCCGCTTGGCGCTGTCGACATGCAGATGAAGCGGGCGGAAAAACATCTGACCGCAAGCGATGTCACCTTTCAATTCGGTCTGAACGAGGATCTCGCCGTGACCGCCCTCTGGGGTGCCCAGCAGGCCGAGGTGCGCGGCGAGGGCAAATATGACGGCGTCTTTGGCCTGTGGTACGGCAAGGGGCCGGGGGTTGATCGCTCTGGCGATGCCATCCGTCATGCCAATATGGCCGGCTCGTCGAAATATGGCGGCGTGTTGATGGCGATGGGCGATGACCACACCGGCGAAAGCTCCACCGTGCTGCATCAGTCGGAATGGTCGCTGATGGATTGTTACCTGCCCATCGTCAGCCCGGCTGGCGTGCAGGAAATCCTTGATTACGGGATCTACGGCATTGCGCTCAGCCGCTTTTCGGGGCTGTGGGTTGGTCTGAAAACCATGAAGGACACGATCGAGGTGACATCGGTCGTCGATGGCAACCCGGACCGTATGCAGCTGGTCACGCCGGAGTTCGACATGCCGGCCGATGGCCTGAACATTCGTCTGGATGATGACCGTTTCCGTCAGGAAAACCGGATCATCGACTACAAGCGCTTTGCGGCGGAGGCTTTCAGCCACGCCAACAAGATGGACAAGCGCATGTGGGGCAAGCCGGGCGCCAAGATCGGCTTTGTCGCGGCGGGCAAGAACTGGCTGGATCTGGTCCACGCGATGTCGCTGCTTAACATCGACGAGACCATGGCCGAACGGCTGGGGATTACAACCTATAAGGTTGGCCAGACCTGGCCTCTGGACATGAAGGGGTTCAACGCCTGGGCCGAAGATCTGGACCTGATCGTTGTGGTCGAGGAAAAGCGCAAGCTGATCGAGATCCAGATCAAGGAAGCCCTGTTTGACGAGCGCAAGGGCCGCCGCGTCTACGGCTGGTACAAGGGCGGCGCAGGCGGGATGCACCGCGACGAGCTGTTCCCGACGAAATATGCGCTCGACCCGATCATGATTGCCGAAAAGCTCGGCCAGATCCTGATCGAAGAGGGCCGCGAGACCGAGGCGATCCGTGCTGGTCTCTCGGCGCTGGATGAGGCGAAGCGTGCCGACAATGCCGAGGAAATCGCTGCCCGTCTGCCCTATTTCTGCTCGGGCTGTCCGCATAACTCCTCGACCAAGCTGCCGGATGGCTCCCGCGCCTATGCCGGGATTGGCTGCCATTTCATGGTACAGTGGATGGACCGCGAGACCACTGGCTTCACCCATATGGGCGGCGAAGGTGTGAACTGGGTCGGTGAGGCGCCGTTCTCCAACCGCAAGCACGTGTTCCAGAACCTTGGCGACGGCACCTACAATCACTCCGGCGTGCAGGCCATTCGCGCGGCGCTGGCCGAAGGCACCAATATCACCTTCAAGATCCTCTATAATGACGCAGTCGCCATGACCGGCGGACAAGAGGCCGAGGGCGGGCTGACCGCCCAGCAGATCGCGCATGAGCTGACGGCGATGGGTGTGAAAACCATCGCGGTGGTCTATGACGAAAAGGAAGACGTCGACGCCAAGCTGTTCCCGGCAGGTATGCGGATGCATGAGCGGGCGGAGCTGATGGTGGTACAGAAGGAGTTTGAGAAGGTCGAAGGCGTCTCCGCCATCATCTACATTCAAACCTGCGCCGCCGAAAAACGCCGCCGTCGCAAGAAGGGCCTGTTCCCCGATCCCGACATGCGCGTGTTCATCAACTCCGACGTCTGCGAGGGCTGTGGCGATTGCGGGGTGCAATCGAACTGCGTCTCCATCGTGCCGAAGGAAACCGAACTGGGCCGCAAACGCGCCATTGATCAATCGTCCTGCAATAAGGATTTCAGCTGCGTCAAAGGCTTCTGCCCGTCATTCCTGACCATCGAAGGGGCAAAGATCCGCAAGGAGCCGACTGCCGCACTGGACCTGCCGGACCTGCCCACGCCTGAGCTGCCGAGCATCAATGGCACCCACAACGTGGTGATCACCGGCGTCGGTGGCACCGGCGTTGTCACCATCGGTGCCGTGCTGGCGCAGGCCGCCCAGATTGATGGCAAGGGCGCTGGCATGATGGAAATGGCCGGTCTCGCCCAGAAAGGCGGCGCGGTGCATATCCACTGCCGCATTGCCAACAGACCCGAAGACATCAGCGCCATCCGCGTGGCCACTGGCGAATGTGATGCGCTGATCGGCGGCGATCTGGTTGTGTCTGCCGGGGCAAAAACGATCGGGTTGATGAAAACCGGCAAGAGCGGTGCGGTGGTGAACAGCCATGAGATCATCACCGGTGATTTCACCCGCGACACGGATTTCCAGATCCCGAGTGATCGGCTTCAGGTCGCGCTTGAGGCCCGTCTGCGGGATCGTCTGGATCTTTTTGACGCCTCCGAACTGGCGCGCGCCAGCATGGGCGACTCGATCTTCTCCAACATGATGATCTTTGGCGCCGCCTGGCAGCGCGGTCTGCTGCCGATCAGCCTGGAGGCCATTCGCGAGGCGATCACCCTCAATGGGGCTGCGGTTGAGCGCAATCTGCGCGCCTTTGATATCGGTCGCTGGGCGGTGCTATATCCGCAGGAGGTGCAGAAGCTGATTGCCCCCAATGTGGTCGAACTGCCCAAGACATTGGAGGATCAGATCGCCTTCCGCAGTGCGCAGCTGGTCGATTATCAGGGGCCGCGTCTGGCCAAGCGCTATGGCAAGATGCTGGACGGCATTTCTGACAAGGCGCTGAAGGAAGCTGTGGCCAAGGGCTACCACAAACTGTTGTCCTACAAGGATGAATATGAGGTGGCGCGGCTGTTGCTGTCGAGCCGTGAGAAAGCCGAGGCCGAGTTCGAGGGCGATCTGAAGATCTCCTACAACCTCGCGCCGCCGATGCTGACTGGTACCGATCCCAACGGGCGCCCGAAAAAGCGCAAGTTTGGTCCGGGTCTGGAACGCTGGCTGCGGCTGTTGGCAAAGTTCAAAGGCCTGCGCGGCACGCCGCTGGATGTGTTTGGCTATACCGCCGAGCGCAAGATGGAGCGGGCGCTGATCAGCCAGTATGAGGCCGACATGAAGGAATGGCTGCCCAAGGCATCGCCTGAGATCATGGCGCCGCTGATTGCGCTGGCGGAATTGCCGCTGGAAATCCGCGGCTTTGGTCCGGTGAAACAGGCCAACGAGACCAAGGCCGCCAAACGCCGCGAGGAGCTGCTGGCCGCATTGCGTCAGGGCGGCAGCGAGTTGAAGACGGCCGCGGAATAACCCGGGCCGCTGCTGGCGGTCGTCCTGGCCGAGCCACTTAGGCCAGACCACTTCGGAAGGGCGTCACCGGTCGGATCGGGGGCGCCCTTTGTCGTTGATCCGGGGGATCTGGAACCGGAAAGACACAGATTCCCAACCGGCTGTCGCATCGCCGTTACCCTGGTTGTGTAGACCGGGGCACAGGCCCTATAGCCGGAGCGGGGGCTGGTTGCCCCTGCGTAAACCAGAGACTGAGACCACGAGGCTCGCCATGTCGTCCATCCGCAGCACGCCCGGCAACATGAACAGTTATGCCAGAGACACTGGATCACGACGTGAGGCGATACGAAGCGCACGCGATCTCTCTTATGCGTATTCCGCCCAGACCCGGCCCGGACGGGCGATGATCCGGGTGATGGAGAATGCCACCGGGCGGCTACAGCTGATCAAACGTGCCGAAGGCTATGAGGCGGATGTCGCCGCCGGGCAGAGCTTCTGGACTGTCATGCGCGACCGCTACGGGCTGCAGCTGGAGCTGCTGGGAGGCACGCTTGCCAATATCCCGAAGGATCAGCCGGTGGTGGTGATCGCCAATCATCCCTACGGTATACTGGATGGTCTGATGCTGGGGCATATCCTGTCCGAGGCGCGGGGCGATTTCCGCATTCTGGCGCATCAGGTGTTTCGCAAGGCCGACGATCTGTCCCGCGTTATCCTGCCGATTGATTTTGCCGAAACCAAGGCGGCACTGAAGACCAATCTGGAGACCCGCAAGACCGCGCTGGACTATCTGGGGCAGGGTGGCGCGATCGGCATCTTTCCGGGCGGCACGGTGTCCACCGCCGCGCGGCCCTTTCTGCGGCCGATGGTGCCGCCGATGGATCCGGTCTGGCGTGGCTTTACTGCGCGGATGATCGCCAAATCCCGCGCGGTTGTGGTGCCGATCTACTTCGACGGGCATACCTCCCGGCTGTTCCAGATCGCCAGCCATGTCCACCCGACTCTGCGTATGGGCCTGTTGATCAAGGAGTTTCGCAAACGGGTGGATACGCCGGTCCGGGTCGCCATCGGCAGCCCGATCGGGCGCGAGATCCTCGATCCGCTGGCAGGTGACGCAAAAGCAATGATGGATTTCCTGCGCAAAGCCACGTATGAGCTGTCTCCGAAACCACTCAAATCCTATGACTATGGGTATGAGTTTGAGGAGAAACACCGCGCCTGAGCGGTGAGCGAGAGAGACAGATGGCTGTAGGTATCTTTGATTCCGGCCTTGGCGGGCTGACGGTTCTGAATGCCGCGCAGGAGCGGCTGCCGGATGTGGACTTCCTCTATTACGCGGACAGTGCCCATGCGCCCTATGGCGTGCGCGATGCCGAAGACATTTACCAGCTGACCAAGGCCGCAGTTGAAGACATGTGGTCCAAGGGCTGCGATCTGGTCATTCTGGCCTGCAACACCGCCTCGGCGGCGGCGCTGCGCCGGATGCAGGAAGGCGGGCTGCCCGAGGGCAAGCGCGTGCTGGGTGTGTTTGTCCCCCTCATCGAAGCGCTGACCGAGCGGCAGTGGGGCGACAATTCGCCGCCGCGCGAAGTTGCGGTGAAACATGTCGCGCTGTTTGCAACGCCCGCCACCGTCTCCAGCCGCGCGTTCCAGCGTGAACTGGCGTTCCGCGCCATCGGCGTCGATGTCGAGGCGCAGGCCTGCGGTGGTGTTGTGGATGCCATCGAAGACGGCGACATGATCCTTGCCGAGGCGCTGGTGCGCAGCCATGTCGATGCGCTGAAGCGCAAGATGCCACAGCCGCAGGCGGCGATCCTTGGCTGCACCCATTACCCGCTGATGGAAGATATCTTTCAGGCGGCTCTGGGCGACGGGGTTCAGGTGTTCAGCCAGGGCAAACTGGTGGCCGAGAGCCTTGCCGACTATCTCGAGCGTCATCCCCATATGATGGGCGCGGGGCAGGGCGGGTTCTACACCACCGGTGTGCCGAGCCGCGTCAGCGATCGCGCCACGCAGTTCTTGCGACGAGAGATGATCTTTCAGGCGGCCTGAGCCGCGCCGGTGAGCGGATTTCGGCGATTGTTTGATCTGCCGCAACTCTGGGCACCACCGTCTTTGCTATCACTGCCGCAATCTCGACGCGGCATCTCGTTCTTCCCTCGTTTCAAAGAGGTCCATGATGACCCATAAAGTAGCTATTCTGGGCGCCTCCGGTTACACCGGCGCTGAACTGGTGCGGCTGATTGATCAGCACCCCATGATCGAAATTGCCGCCCTCTCTGCCGACCGCAAGGCAGGCATGACCATGGCCGAGGTGTTCCCGCATCTGCGCCATATGGATCTGCCGGTGCTCTGCAAGATTGACGAAATCGACTTTGCGGGTATTGACCTGTGTTTCTGCGCGCTGCCGCATAAGACCAGCCAGGACGTGATTGCCGCCCTGCCGCAGGATCTGAAGATCGTGGATCTGTCGGCGGATTTCCGGCTGCGCGATCCTGCGGAATATGAAAAATGGTACGGCAACCCCCATGCCGCGCTGGCGCAGCAGAAAGAGGCGGTCTATGGCCTGACCGAATTCTACCGCGAGGAAATCAGATCCGCGCGGCTGGTGGCCGGCACCGGCTGTAATGCGGCCACGGGCCAGTTTGCGCTGCGCCCGCTGATCGCGGCCGGGGTGATTGATCTCGATGACATCATTCTGGACCTGAAATGCGCCGTTTCCGGCGCTGGCCGCAGCCTGAAGGAAAACCTGCTGCACGCCGAGTTGAGCGAAGGGTACCACGGCTATGCCATCGGTGGAACGCACCGCCATCTGGGCGAGTTTGACCAGGAGTTTTCCAAGATCGCAGGCCGCCCGGTCAAGGTGCAGTTCACCCCGCATCTGGTGCCGGCCAACCGCGGCATTCTGGCCACCGTCTATGTCAAAGGGAACGCACAGACGATCCATCAGACCTTTGCCAGCGCTTATGCGGATGAGCCCTTCATCGAGCTGCTGCCTTTTGGTGAGGCGCCCTCCACGCGGCATATCCGTGGCTCCAACTTCTGCCACATCGGGGTCGCCGCAGACCGGATCGAAGGCCGCGCCATCATTGTTGCGGCACTTGATAACCTGACAAAAGGTAGCAGCGGGCAAGCCTTGCAGAACGCCAACCTGATGTTAGGTGAAGAGGAGACCACGGGGCTGATGATGGCGCCGCTGTTCCCCTGATACCCGATTGTCTGGCGCCCTCCGGCGCCGGACCGCACCCAAGAGGCTCCGATGAAGTCACTGAAGAAACAACGCCGTATCCAGATCATCGCGCTCACCACTGTGGCGCTGGTGGTGGCGACGGCGTTGATTGGCTACGCCATGCGCGACGGCATCAATTTCTTCCGCTCGCCCAGCCAGGTGATTGCGGCGCCACCGGAGGCAAGCGAGGTCTTTCGCATCGGCGGGCTGGTCGAGGAGGGCAGCATCGTACGTGGTCAGGGCGAGACCCTGCGCTTTGTGGTGACGGATGGCGGCGCCTCAGTCCCGGTCACCTATACCGGTGTGCTGCCGGATCTGTTCTCTGAGAACCAGGGTATGGTCGGCACCGGTCGCTACATCAATGGCGTGTTTGAAGCCTCTGAAATACTTGCCAAACATGATGAGACCTATATGCCGAAAGAGGTCATGGACGCGCTAAAGGAACAAGGCGTGTATCAGGCCCCGGAGAGCTGATTCTCCAGTTTTCTTGACACCCGATCACGCGCTCGGATCGGGTGTTGCGATCCGAGCGCGCGCCGAGGTCCGGGTGCGCTCATTTTTCATTGTCATGCTGGTGTCCCGAACCAATCAAAGGGACTGACCCATGCAGGACATCAAAGCCATCGCTCAGGAAATCATTGCCCGCGAAGGCGGCTATGTGGACGACCCGGATGATCCCGGCGGCGCCACCAAACACGGTGTGACCCTTGGCACGCTCCAGCGCCTCGGCATGGATCTGACCGGCGATGGGGACATCGACAAGGCGGATGTCGCGGCTGTCAGCGAGGCGCAGGCGGTGGATCTCTACATCCTGCATTACTTCGACCGGCCCCGGATCGCGGCGCTGCCGGAGGTGCTTCAGCCCTCGGTCTTTGACATGTATGTAAATGCCGGCGCGAATGCGGTGCGGATTTTGCAGCGCCTGCTGGCGCAGATGGGCTATGAGCTGGCCGTGGATGGGCGGATCGGCCCGCAGACCGCCACGGCGGCCCGCGCGGCGGCCAAGATCGGCCGCGTTGCGCTGCGGGACGCCTATGGCGTGGCCCGGCGGAACTATTACTTTCGCATTGCCGACCGGCGTCCGGCCAGCCGCAAATATGCCCGAACCCGCAAGGGCGGCAAGGGTGGCTGGATCCTGCGGGCCGAAAGCTTCATCTCGCCGCAATATCACCTCAGCCCGGCAGAATTTCAGGCACGGGTGGCGACATGGGGCTGATTGCGGATGTGCTGCGGGGCCTGTTCGGCCGGGAGCGGAATGTCGTTGTCGAAACGCTGGAGGTGTTTCGCGAGAACGCCGAAGCCGGTGCGGAGCGGGATCAGGCGCGCCGCGCGGATGCGCTGGCCCAGCTGGCGGCGGAATTTGCCCGTGGCGGCAGCAGCGCGCCCAGAGGCTGGTTCGATCGCTGGATGGACGGGCTGAACCGGCTGCCGCGGCCCTTGCTGGCGCTGTCGACGCTCGCGCTGCTCGGCTCGGCGATGGTGGATCCCGTGTGGTTTGCGGCCCGAATGCAGGGGCTGGCGCTGGTCCCGGAGCCGCTGTGGTGGTTGCTGGGCGTGATCGTCTCCTTCTATTTCGGGGCACGCCAGCAGCTCAAAAGCCAGGGGTTCCAGCGCGAGATCGCCGAAAGCCTCGCGCAGGTTCCGGCGGTCGCGGCGAATGTCGCCCGGATCGACGCGCTGCGCCGCGCTGACCCTCAGGCCCCGGCATCGGCAAACTCACCGGTGCTGCATGGTGATGTCGACGCAAGTGATTATGATCTCGTTGAAAATCCAGCGCTGGAGGACTGGATGGCCCTCTCCCGAGCAGCCAGGTGACAGGGGTGGTGTACGCGATGCCTGTGCCCTCAGAACAGCGCACACTGCGGCGTGAGGACGCGCCGATTGCGATTGGCGGCCTTGCCGGATCGCCCTATAGATAGGCTATGATTACAGAACTCGGTCACTTCGCCCTCATCCTTGCCTTTGTGATTGCCACCGTGCAGATGGTGGTGCCCTTGGTTGGCGCCCATTTCCGCTGGCCCGGCTGGATGTCGGTGGCCGAGCCTGCGGCGCAGGCGCAGTTCTTCTTTACCGCCTTTTCCTTTGGGGCGTTGATGTGGGCCTTTATCACGTCGGATTTCTCGCTGCGGCTGGTGGCGCTGAACAGCCATTCCGCCAAGCCGATGCTTTACAAAATCTCCGGCACCTGGGGCAATCACGAAGGGTCGATGCTGCTCTGGGTGCTGATTGTCAGCCTGTTTGGCGCCGTGGCCTCGGTCTTTGGCAATGGCCTGCCGCCAACGCTGAAGGCCCGGGTGCTGTCAGTACAGGCGGCGATTGGCGTGGCGTTCTTTGCCTTCATCCTGTTTACCTCAAACCCGTTCCTGCGCCTTGCGGTGCCGCCGTTTGACGGGCAGGGGCTGAACCCCTTGTTGCAGGACCCCGGTCTCGCCTTTCATCCGCCGTTCCTCTACCTTGGCTATGTCGGCCTGAGCATGGCGTTTTCCTTTGCCGTGGCGGCGCTGATCGAGGGGCGGATTGACGCCGCGTGGGGGCGCTGGGTCAGGCCCTGGACCTTGGCGGCCTGGATCTTTCTCACCATCGGTATCGCGCTGGGGTCCTGGTGGGCCTATTACGAGCTGGGCTGGGGCGGCTTCTGGTTCTGGGATCCGGTGGAAAATGCCTCCTTCATGCCCTGGCTGCTGGCGGCAGCGCTGCTGCATTCCGCCATCGTGGTGGAAAAGCGCGAAGCCCTGAAAAGCTGGACCATCCTGCTGGCCATTCTTGCCTTTGGCTTTTCGCTGATTGGCACGTTTATCGTGCGATCCGGCCTGCTGACCTCGGTCCATGCTTTTGCCAGCGACCCAGAGCGCGGGGTGTTCATCCTCTATATTCTGGCGATTTTCACCGGTGGCGCTCTGCTGCTGTTCGCGCTGCGCGCACAGGCGATGCAGGCCAAGGGGGTCTTTGGCCTCGTCAGCCGCGAGACCGCGCTGGTGGCCAATAACATCCTGCTGGCGGTGAGCTGTTTTGTCGTCTTCTTCGGCACGCTCTGGCCGGTGGTGGCGGAGATGGCCTTTGACCGCAAGCTGAGTGTGGGTCCGCCGTTCTTCAACGCAGCCTTCACCCCCTTCATGGTGGTGCTCGGCGCGATCCTGCCGGTGGGTGCGATGCTGCCGTGGAAACGCGGCCTTCTGGCGCGCACGGCCTGGCGGCTGCGTTTTGTCTTTGCGCTGGCGGTGGCGTTTGGCGTGCTGGCCTGGGCGATGCAGACCGGCCGGTCCGGCCTGGGGCCGATCGGGCTGTTCCTCGGGGTGTGGATCGTGGTTGGCGCCTTTGCTGACCTCTGGCTGCGGGGCAGCGCGACCGGGCGCTGGCAGCGTCTGTTGCGCCTGCCGCGTGCGGATTGGGGCAAGGCGCTGGCCCATGCCGGTCTGGGTGTCACCATCTTTGCCATCGCCGGGCTGACCGCCTGGCAGGACGAAGACATTCGCGTGGCCGAGGTGAACCGGCCCTTCGACGTCGGCGCCTATACGCTGGAGCTGCAGGCCGTGCGCCGGGTGCAGGGGCCGAATTATTTCAGCACCATGGCGGATATCGAAGTGACCCGGGCAGGGCGGTTCGTGGCGCTGCTGAACCCGGAGAAGCGTGAGTATCCGGTGTCGCGGATGCCGACCACCGAGGCGGCGATAGACTACCGGTTCCTGCGCGATCTCTACGTGGTGATCGGCGACCAGCAGGCCAATGGTGGCTGGACGGTACGGACCTATATCAAACCGCTGGCGAATTGGATCTGGGGTGGCTGCCTGTTGATGGCCTTGGGTGGTCTGCTGAGCCTGAGTGACCGTCGTTTCCGCGTTGCGGCAGGGGCGCGCCGCGCCCCGCGTGAAGGAGTGCCCGCCGAATGACACGGCTGTTTCTTGCTCGGCTATTGCTGGCGTTGACGCTGCTGGCTCCGATGGTTGCCACCGGCACCCCGGCGCTGGCGGTTGAACCTGACGAAATTCTTGATGATCCGGTTCTGGAAGGTCGCGCGCGTGAGCTGTCGAAGGATCTGCGCTGTCTGGTCTGCCGCAACGAGAATATCGACGAAAGCAATGCCGATCTGGCCCGTGATCTGCGCCTGCTGGTGCGCGAGCGGCTGGTGGCCGGTGACAGCGACGCCGAGGCGATGGCCTTCATCGTGGAGCGCTACGGCGAATATGTGTTGCTCAGCCCGCGTGCAAATGGTGCCAACTGGCTGCTTTATGCTGCCGGTCCGCTGATGCTGGTGATGGCGCTGCTGCTGGCCGGGGGCTATATCCGCGCCCGCAGCCGCACGCCGGAGGCGGAGGACCCCGGCGCCGACAGCCTTAGCGCGCAGGAACGTGCGCAGCTCGATCGCATCCTGAAAGACTGAGCCACCAAGACGCGCCGCGCGGGTGGGAGGCGGTAGGACCGCCCATACAACCGCAGCGGCACAGCGCCGGCCAGAGCCCCCCCGCGGGTGGTTTTGCAGTAAGAGGTTACGCGGCGTTTGCCTTTTCCTGCGGGCTTGCATAGGCAAGTCTGCGAAAAACCTTTAACCACGAGGCCCTTTGATGGATTACAAGGAAATTCTGTTCTCGCTGGAAGACGGCTTGGCCGTTGTGACGCTGAACCGACCCGCAAAGATGAACGCGCTGACCGGTCTGACGCGGGCGGAGATCACCCATGCGATGCAGCGCGCGGGCAAAGAGGCCCGTGCGGTGGTCCTGACCGGTTCCGGCGTGTCATTCTGTTCGGGGCAGGACCTGTCCGACGCCGCAAGCCAGGGCAAGCTGGATCTGGAACGGACGCTGCGGGATGAATACACCCCGATGCTGGAGGCGATCTATAACTGCCCGGTGCCCACCATTGCCGCGGTAAACGGCCCGGCTGCGGGCGCGGGGGCCAATCTGGCGCTGGCCGCCGATGTGGTGATCGCCACCGAGAGCGCTTATTTCATGCAGGCCTTTGCCCGTATTGGCCTGATGCCGGATGCCGGCGGCACCTGGTTCATGCCGCGTCAGATGGGCATGGCCAAGGCAATGGGGGCCGCGCTGTTTGCTGATAAGATCTCCGCCAAACAGGCGAGCGACTGGGGCATGATCTGGGAAGCCATTCCCGACGCCGAATTTGACGCCCATTGGCGCGCCCGTGCGGCCTATCTGGCGAATGGCCCGACCCGTGCGTTCGGCGCGATCAAGAGCGCGATCCGCGATGGCTATGGCAACAGCCTGCCAGAGCAGCTGTCCGAGGAGGCCCATCTGCAAGGCCAATGCGGCAAGACCCGGGACTTCATGGAAGGGGTCACCGCTTTTATGGAAAAACGCCCCGCGAAGTTCGAAGGCCGCTAAGACGGTGCAATCCGTGATCGGCTGATGCCGTTCCTGAAATGCAAAACCCGCCCCTGATGCGCATCGACTGCGCGGGGGCGGGTTTCTTTTTGCGCCAACGGTCCTGCCGGACCGGGCCGGATCAATTGACCCGGCCCGGCAGATCACCTGGTCAGCTGCTGCGGGCCACCAGGGCGACATGTTCGGCCAGGTTGAAGCTGGCACCGGCATTGATCAGGCGCACGACCTCCTCGCCGTCTGCAACGAGATAGGCATCGGTGCCGCCGTCCTCATTTGCGCGGGTGATCACCTCCAGCTCCGGCTCGTCTTCGGTTTCGTCGTAGTAATAGACCACCCGGTCATCATCCGCCGTGAAATCGGTAATGGTCGCCTGTTCATCCTCGGTCAGCCAGGCTCCGGTTTCGAAGCTGTCGTTGCCGCTGCCACCGGTCACCGTATCGTTGAGACCAAAGAGCACGGAGTCGTCACCGGCACCGGCATTGATGGTATCGCCAGCAGCGTCCTGATCGACCGTGTAGTCAAAGTTCAGCAGGGCGTTGACCTCGGCTGCGGAGGTCGGCGTCTCGCGGCCCTGAACGATGTCTTCATAGGCGCCTTCGTCCAGAATGCCTGCGGCGATGATCAGGTCATTGCCCTGACCGCCGACCAGATGATCCGCGCCGCGGGTGTCAATCAGCGTGTCGTCACCGGCATTGCCGCGCATGAAATCATCGCCATTGCCACCGATGAGAGTGTCATCACCATCGCCACCAAAGACGTTGTCATTTGCCGAGCCACCGTCCAGCCGGTCGTCGCCTGCGCCGCCTTCGATCGTATCGGGACCGCCGCGTGCGTCGATATTGTCGTCACCCTCACCGCCAAGCAGGTTTTCGCTGCCGGTGGTGCCGAACAGCAGGTCGGCACCCTCGCTGCCCTCGATCACGGTCGCGTTTTCCTCGTTACCGCTTTCATCTGCGTTGGAGTCATTGCTGTCGGAATCGTCGGAATCGTTGATGATCACACCCGCCAGCAGGCCGACCCCCAACATTGTCATAAGCATTAGCACGGTGCGTCTCCCGTTAAGGTTTAATTAGCAATTGCGATTATGCCTATTGCCGAGGTCAAAATTCGTCAATCGAAACCCTTCGTAGTTGAGTAAAATGCGATGAAAAGGGTTAACCAGGTTTCTGCATTGGAAACATCCCGGACCTAACCTTTTGATTGTTGACCTATCCGAAAGGCGCGGACCTGCAATCTAAAGATGTGTTGCGCTGCGGCGCGGGCGCGCGCCTTGGGGGTTGCGAGGTTGGGGCCATGAAAAAGCCCTGCCTCCTAGGAGGCAGGGCTCATATCTGTGATGGTCAGCGAGGTCTGGGCAGACCGGCTGCCGGTCAGCGCTTTTCGATGTCGACGTAATCGCGGGCGGTTTCGCCGAGGTAGAGCTGGCGCGGGCGACCGATCTTGTTCTGCGGATCCGCGATCATTTCTTTCCACTGCGAAATCCAGCCGACGGTGCGCGACAGCGCGAAGATCGGGGTGAACATCGAGGTCGGGAAGCCCATCGCCTCAAGGATGATGCCGGAGTAGAAATCGACGTTCGGGAACAGTTTCTTCTCGATGAAATACTCATCGTTGAGCGCAGTGCGCTCCAGTTCTTTGGCGACCTGCAGCAGCGGGTTGTTTTCAACGCCCAGCAACTCCAGAACCTCATCAGCGGACTGTTTCAGCACCTTGGCGCGCGGATCGGTGTTCTTGTAGACCCGATGGCCAAAGCCCATCAGACGGAACGGATCGTTCTTGTCCTTGGCGCGTTCGATGAATTCGGGGATCCGGTCAACGGAGCCGATTTCCTTCAGCATTTCCAGGCAGGCCTGGTTGGCGCCGCCGTGGGCCGGACCCCAGAGGCAGGCGATGCCCGCAGCGATACAGGCAAAGGGGTTCGCGCCGGACGAGGACGCCAGACGCACGGTCGAGGTCGACGCGTTCTGCTCGTGATCGGCGTGCAGAATGAAGATCCGGTCCATCGCGCGGGCGAGGATCGGGTCGACGTGATATTCCTCTGCCGGTACCGAGAAACACATGTGCAGGAAGTTGGCCGCGTAATCCAGATCGTTGCGCGGATACACAAACGGCTGGCCGATGGAATATTTATAGGCCATCGCAGCAATGGTGGGCAGTTTGGCGATCAGGCGGATCGCGGCCACTTCACGCTGCCAGGGGTCATTGATGTCGGTGGAGTCGTGATAGAAAGCCGACATCGCACCCACAACACCCACCAGGGTCGCCATCGGATGCGCGTCGCGGCGGAAGCCACGGAAGAAGTTGTGCATCTGTTCATGCACCATGGTGTGACGGGTCACGCGGGTCTCGAAATCTTCCAGCTGGGCTGCGGTCGGCAGTTCACCATAAAGCAGCAGGTAGCAGACTTCGAGGTGGTGCGATTTGGATGCCAGCTGGTCGATCGGATAGCCGCGGTGCAGGAGCTCACCCTTGCCGCCGTCGATATAGGTGATCGTGCTGTCGCAGCTTGCGGTCGAGGTGAAACCGGGATCATAGGTGAACACACCGGCCTGGCTGTAGAGCTTGCGGATATCAAGAACATCGGGCCCGGTCGTCGGCGAAAAAATGGGAAGCTCGTAAGTTTCGCCATTCAGGCTGAGCTGGGCGGTTTTCTTTGTATCGGTCATAGATGTCCCTTCCTGATACAGGCGCGAAAGCGGGGGAGGCCCCCGCCTTGTGCAGGCAGCACCTGCACGGCAACCGCGCAGGTGAGGTCATAGCTGTACCGGCTTACCCAGCGGTTAACGATGGGGTCAGTCGGCAACGTCGGCGAGTCGGGCCAGTGTTTCGTCCCGGCCCAGAATCAGCATCATATCGAAAACTGAAGGTGTTACCGCACGGCCTGTCAGCGCTGCCCGCAACGGGCCTGCCAGTTTGCCGAACTTGGTATCCCGTGCTTCTGCAAATGTATTCAGAAGCGCCTCCAGATCGTCTCGGGACCAGCTAGCATTTTGCAGCTGCGGCGTCAATTCACTCAGTATACCGTCGGATACAGATGTCAGGGCCTTTGCCGCCTTCTCGTCGAGATCGAGCGGGCGTGAAGCCAGAATAAAATGAGCCTTTTCAAGCAGCTCCGGAAAAGTCTTGGCCCGGTCCTTGAGGCAATACATCGCACGTTCAATATCGTTTGACTGAACGTCATTTAACTGTGGCTTGCCAGCAGCGGCAAGATAGGCCTGCAGCTCATTCCGCAGCGCAGCATCATCGCTGATCGCAATGTGCTGACCACAAAGGTTTTCGAGCTTCTTGGTGTCAAATCGTGCCGGGCTTTTGCCGATACCGTCAAGGTCGAACCAGTCACGGGCCTGCTCATCCGTAAAAAATTCGTCATCGCCATGGCTCCAGCCGAGACGCGCCAGATAGTTGCGCATGCCCGCAGCCGGATAGCCCATCGCCTGGTATTCCTGCGCGCCGAGGGCGCCGTGGCGTTTGGACAGTTTCTTGCCATCAGGGCCATGGATCAGCGGGATATGGGCCCAGACCGGAACATCCCAGCCCATGGCTTCGTAGATCATCATCTGGCGCGCGGCATTGTTGAGGTGGTCATCGCCCCGGATGACATGGGTGACGCCCATATCGTGATCATCCACCACCACGGCCAGCATGTAGACGGGCGTCCCATCCGAGCGCAGCAGGATCATATCGTCAAGCTGCTCGTTCTTGATGGTGACATCGCCCTGAACCTCGTCTCGGATGACGGTGCTGCCCTGCTGCGGCGCCTTGATGCGGATCACATAGGGCGCATCGGGATGGCTGCTGGCATCGGCGTCACGCCAGGGCGAGCGATAGAGCGTCGATTTGCCCTCGGCCTTGGCCTGGTCGCGGAAGGCGGCAATTTCGTCCTGCGTTGCAAAGCACTTATAGGCCTTGCCCGCCTCAAGCAGTTCACGCGCAACGGCGGCATGACGTTCGGCACCTTCGAACTGGCTGACCACCTCGCCATCGTGATCCAGACCCAGCCAGGCCATGCCCTGCAGAATGGCGGCGGTCGCCTCGGGGTTGGAGCGCTCGCGGTCGGTGTCCTCGATACGCAGCAGGAATTTGCCGCCGCGCCCACGGGCATAAAGCCAGTTGAACAGCGCGGTGCGCGCACCACCGATATGCAGATAGCCGGTGGGAGAGGGGGCGAAACGGGTGACGACCGGTTTGGACATGGGGGTGATTTACCTTTTGGAAACCATGGAAAGGGTAGTTTTGTCGCCTGTCTACCGAGCCAGAAGGCAAGGAGCAAGCATGCGCGCCCTGGGCATTCTTGACAGTCTGCTGCAATCCCAGCGCGGGGAGCTGTTTCCCTGGGTGCCGGTCCTGTTCGGCACCGGGATCGGTTTTTTCTTTTCTCTGCGGTTTGAACCTGTGGCGGTTCACTATTTTGGCCTGGGCGGCGTTGCGCTGGGTGGGGCGCTGCTGTTGGGACGTGGTGACCGGCAGGACGGGCTGGTGTTTCTGGGCTGGGCGATTGTGACAATGGCGCTTGGCTTTGCGGCCGCCGGGATGCGCGCCCATTCGGTTGCCGCCCCGGTGCTGAGCTTTCGCTATTACGGCCCGGTCGAAGGGCGGGTAATCGCGATAGATCGCTCCGCCCGGGACCGGCTGCGCATCACCCTCGATCAGCCTGTGCTGGACCGTCTGGCGGCTGGGGCCACCCCGGCACGGGTGCGGCTGTCGCTGCCGGTCGGGGCCGCGCTGCCGGGTATCGGCGACCGGGTCATGACCACCGCACATCTGATGCCGCCGCAGGGACCGGTGGAGCCCCATGGCTTTGATTTTCGCAGGCACGCCTGGTTTCAGCGCCTGGGGGCTGTTGGCTATACTCGGGTGCCGGTTCTGCGCGTTCAGCCGAGCCGGTCTGATCTGCCCGTACAGCAGCTGAGACAGCGGATTTCCGACCGTATCCGTGACCAGATGCCGAAAGCCACAGGTGGCTTTGCCGCGGCCATCACCACCGGGGATCGCTCTGCCATCCCGCAGGTGGAACTGGAGGCGCTTAGAGCCAGCAACCTTGCACATCTGCTGGCAATTTCAGGGCTGCACATGGGGCTTCTGGCGGGCGTCGTCTTTGGCGGCCTGCGGCTGCTGATGGCGCTGGTTCCGGCCTATGCTCAGCGGGTAAACGCCAAGAAATTGGCCGCGGTTGGTGCGCTGCTTGCGGCGAGCGCCTACCTGCTGCTGTCAGGCATGCAGGTCGCCAGTACCCGTGCCTATGTCATGGTGGCGATGATGCTGGGCGCGGTGCTGCTGGATCGGCGCGCCCTGTCGCTGCGGGCGGTGGCGCTTGCGGCACTGGTGATCCTGGCGATCCGCCCGGAAAGCCTGCTTGGCCCCGGGTTTCAGATGAGTTTTGCGGCGACAACGGCGCTGGTGGTCGTCTTCGGCGCGCTGCGGGATCACGTTGCGCCGGGTGGCGCGCGCTGGCTGCGGATGGTGGGTGGGGTGGTGCTGTCGTCCCTGGTTGCGGGCGTTGCCACGGCCCCCTTTGGGGCGGCGCATTTCAATATGCTGTCTCACTACGGGTTGCTGGCCAATGTTCTGGCGGTGCCGGTTATGGGGTTGCTGGTGGTTCCTGCGGCGGTGCTGGCGCTCTGCCTCGCACCGGTCGGGGCATCCGGTGTCGGGTTGACGCTGATGGACCTCGGCATCCGCTGGATCCTGTCGGTTGCCAATTGGGCGGCCGGACTGGAGGGCGCGCAGGGGGCGGTCCAGATGCCGCCCGCCGTGGTGTTGCCGCTGGTAGCCCTCGGCGCGCTGCTGCTTGCCCTCTGGCGGGGGCGGCTGCGCTGGGTTGGTCTGCCGGTTCTGCTGACGGCAGCGTGGCTCTGGTACGGACATCCCCGACCCGTGGTCCTGATCGCGCCGAATGGTGGGCTGGTTGGCGTGATGACAGCGCAGGGCCGCGCCTTGTCCCGCGCAAAAGGGCATGGCTATGCGGCTGAGCGATGGGCGGAGAACGACGGCAGCCTGCTAACCCAGGCCGAGCGTGCGCTGCTGTGGCACCGGATCGCGGTGGCGGCGCCCAGCGTTGCGGGCAAATCGGTGTCGGCGTATCTCGCGCTCTCTGATCAGCAGCTGATCCATGTGATTGGCAAGGCGGCCGCAGAAGCGCTGAGCGATTGTTCGGCGGACGCGGTGCTGGTCAGCGCTAAACCACTGTCACCGGTGGGGGGCTGCAGGGTGTTTGATGCTGATAGCCTGCGCACCCTTGGCAGTGTGCAACTGCAACCGGACGGGCGCTGGATCTCGGCAAGTGACGTGGTTGGTGACCGACTGTGGAGCCATACTCCGCAGCGCGACAGGTGATAATCCTCGACAGCCTCTTTCAAAGGCGTGTTTCTTGGGGCGGGCCCTCTTCGAGGGCGACCCTCTGGTCAATAGGTGCGGATAAGTCCGACAAGGCGGCCCTGCACCTTTACCTGATCCTGCGGATACTGGCGGGTCTCATAGGCGGGGTTTGCCGCCTCCAGCGCAATGGTGCTGCCTTTGCGGTAGATGCGTTTCAGCGTCGCTTCCTGTCCATCGACCAGCGCAACCACCACATCGCCATTGTCAGCCACGGAGGTTTCGCGGATGACAACGATATCGCCGTCATTGATGCCGGCTTCGATCATTGAATCACCACGGACCTCCAGCGCGAAATGCTGCCCCTGGGCTGACAGCATGGAGGCCGGGACCGCGACCTGATGGGAGACCTGGTTAATCGCCTCAATCGGGACACCGGCGGCGATGCGGCCCATCACGGGCAGCTCCAT
The DNA here is from genome assembly GCF_048056275.1 of Phaeobacter sp. JH20_26. Taxonomy (NCBI): domain Bacteria; kingdom Pseudomonadati; phylum Pseudomonadota; class Alphaproteobacteria; order Rhodobacterales; family Roseobacteraceae; genus Phaeobacter; species Phaeobacter sp. JH20_26. The sequence continues at coordinate 199,897 of NZ_JAYMWL010000013.1, forward strand.
CGCGGCGATCATTGCCGGGGCGGAGACCTGATTGGCCGGTTCGGATGACGCTGCCTCTGTCATCTGCTGGGCGCTGCCGAGGCTGTCCGGCAGGCGGATGATCTCGATCGCGCGGGCACGATGTGCGAGGCGGCGGATAAATCCGCGTTCTTCCAAAGCGGTGATCAGCCGGTGGATGCCCGATTTCGAGCGCAGGTCAAGCGCCACCTTCATCTCGTCAAAACTTGGGGGGACGCCATCCTTTTGCAGACGTGTGTTGATGAAATCCAGCAAGTCCAGTTGCTTCTTCGTCAGCATGACATCCCTCTCAGCCGCTCGATGTTTCGCTTTGTTCTACGCATGTTCCCGTTTTGTGTCAACGGCATGTCGCATGAAACCTGTCAAACGCAGCCGAATTGATGCTGAATTGTTGGCAAAGTGAAATCCGCCGACGTGCATCGCCGTATCCGATCAGATCGGAAGGTAGGCAAGCATCGTGCCCTTGGCGCGGGGCGGATCATTGGCGGGACGGATGGCAAGCGCGTTGGCCTCGGCAAGCAATGTCAGCCGGGCGCTGTCCTGATCGTCAAACACATGCAGCTCCGCCGCGCTGAGCTGCGCCCGCATGTAGTGGGTACGCGGGCCGTTGGCCGGCAGGTCCTGCGCCAGGGGGGCCTCGGCCGGTTGCGGATCATGGGGCGGGAGCCCCTGCATGGTGCGCAGCATTGGTAACAGGAAGACATGGCCGCAAACCATTGCAGACACGGGATTTCCCGGCAAGCCGACCATGGCGGACCGGCCTAGTGTCCCGGCCATCAGCGGCTTTCCCGGGCGCATCGCAACCTTGTAGAAGGCGCGCGCCATACCCAGGCTTTCGGTTACCCCGGCCACCAGATCATGATCGCCCACCGAGGCCCCGCCAATCGTCACGATCAGATCTGCCTCGCGGGCCAGATCCAGGGCCATGCGCAGGCTGCCTTCGGTATCGCGGGCGATTGGCAGAATGCGGACGCGGGCGCCAGCCGCCGTGAGCAGCGCATCGAGGCCAAAGGTGTTGGACGCTATGATCTGGTCGGGGCCGGGCGTATCGCCGGGGAGCACCAGTTCATCGCCGGTCGAGATCAGGGCAACGGTCGGACGTACATGCACCGGCACCTCGGCGATGTTCATCGCGGCCAGCAGCGCGATATCGGCAGACGACAGCAGACGCGGCGCCGCGATCGTGCTGCCGAGCTGAAAATCGCCGCCCTTGGGACGGATATTGTTGCCGGGCCCCGGATGATCCGAGATCGTGATCAGGGATCCGGTGCGGCTTGTATCCTCTTGGATAACCACAAAATCAGCGCCTTCGGGCACTGGCGCTCCGGTAAAGATACGGACCGCCTGACCGGGGCCGACGCGGCCCTTGAAGCCATGACCGGCGGCGCTTTCTCCGATCACCTTGAACATGGCGTCACGCTCAACCTCGGCGGCCTTTACCGCGTAGCCGTCCATCGCGGAGGCAGCGAAGGGCGGCTGGTCGCGATTGGCCGAGACCGGCGCCGCAAGAACGCGACCGGCTGCGGCGCGCAGCGGCACCGTTTCGACCCGCATCGGGGCCACCAGTTTCAGAACTGTGTCGAGGGCCTCGGATACTGAGATCATCTACGCCTCGTAACGGCCTGATTTTCCGCCGTCTTTCAATGTTACGCGAATGCCGCCGATCTGCATCGCCTTATCCACCGCCTTGGCCATGTCATAGACGGTGAGCGCGGCGGTGGAGACAGCCGTAAGCGCCTCCATCTCGACGCCGGTCTGGCCCGTGGTTTTTACGGTGGCTTCGACGCGCACCCCCGGCAGGTCCGGATCGAGCGACAGTTCGACGGCAACTTTGGTCACCGGAAGCGGGTGGCAGAGCGGGATCAGATCGGGCGTTTTCTTGGCGCCCATGATGCCTGCCAGCCGGGCAACGCTCAGAACGTCGCCTTTCTTTGCCCGACCTTCCGAAATGATATCAAAGGTTTCGCGCGCCATGCTTATGTGGCCTTCGGCGGTGGCGATCCGCGCCGTCACCGCCTTGTCGGAGACGTCGACCATATGGGCATCGCCCTTGCCGTCGAAATGTGTAAGCGGCGCCATCACATGGCACCCGGCATCAGCGGGTTTGCGAGGATATCACGGGTTGCGGCGGTCACATCCGCCTGGCGCATCAGGCTTTCGCCAATCAGGAAACTGCGGGCGCCGTACCGCGCCATGTCGGAGAGATCCTGGGGCGTCGCAAGACCGCTTTCACAGACGATGGTACGATCCGCAGGCACCAGCCGCGACAGGGTGCGCGTGGTGTCGAGCGTGGTGTCGAAGGTCTTGAGATTGCGGTTGTTGATGCCGAGGAGGGGCGATTTCAGCTTGCAGGCGCGGTCCAGCTCTTCCTCGTCATGAACCTCAAGCAGCACATCCATATCCCATTCAAAGGCAGCGGCCTCCAGTTCGGCGGCCTGCATGTCGGAGACGGAAGCGAGGATGATCAGGACGCAATCGGCGCCAAGGGCACGGGCCTCGGCCACCTGATAGGTATCATACATGAAGTCCTTGCGCAGCACCGGCAGGGTGCAGGCATTGCGGGCCGCTGGCAAAAACGGCTTTGCCCCCTGAAAACTGGGCGTGTCAGTCAGCACGGACAGGCAAGTTGCGCCGCCGTCCTCATAGGCTTTGGCGAGGGTTGCGGGATCGAAGTCTTCGCGGATCAAGCCTTTGGAGGGGCTGGCTTTTTTGATCTCGGAGATCAGCCCGTAACCCTGACGGCCGGCGGCCATCAACGCCTTGGCAAAGCCGCGCACCGGATCGGCTTCACGGGCCTCGGCCTCGACGGTCTCAAGCGGTTTGGCGGCCTTGTCGGCGGCGACCTCTTCCAGCTTATAGGCCTTGATCTTGTCCAGCACAGTTTCAGTCATCTTGACGCCTCCGGTCACGCGTTCCAATCAATCTGCGGCTGCCCGCGTTGGGCCAGCCAGCTGTTCACCGCCGAAAACGGGCGCGATCCGAAAAAGCCGCGGCGCGCCGAGAGGGGTGAAGGATGGGCCGTCCTCAGAATAAGGTGATCGCCCGGTTGAATATGTTTTTCAAGCCCTTGGGCCTGTTTACCCCATAATATGTAGGCCGTCGGGCGCTGACTGCTCCGGGCCAGCACCTGATCGGCCAGCGCCTGCCAGCCCAGATGCTTGTGGCCGTTGGCCTCACCTGCGGGCACGCTGAGCACGGTATTGAGCAGCAAGACACCCTGACGGGCCCATCCGCGCAGGTCGCCATTGGGTTTCTCGACACCAAGGTCAGCACTTAACTCCTTGAAAATATTGTTCAAGGAGCGCGGTAAGGGGCGGACATCCGGCTCCACCGAGAAGGCCAGACCATGAGCATGACCCGGCGTCGGATAGGGATCCTGACCGAGGATGACAACGCGGGTGCGGTCGGGCGGCGTCAGTTCCAGCGCCGCCAGCCGCTGCGCCACGGGCGGCAGGATCTGACGTGGATCATCCGCCACCGCCTTGGCGATGCTTGCATAATCATTGGCAAAAAACGGCAGGTCACCCCAGCCACCCGGAACGGGGAGGTCTGGGGTCATTTGCTGTCAGCAGCTGCTGTGGTGATCCGCGCGACCGCCTCAATCTTGCCCCGTGCGGCGCCGCTGTCGATGCTGCTGCGCGCCATTTCGACGCCGGTTCTGAGATCATCCGCGGCGCCTGCCACCAGCAGGGCGGCGGCAGAGTTCAACAACACCGCGTCCCGGTAGGCGGATGCTTCGCCTGACAACAGCGCCTCAAACGCCTTTGCGTTGTCTTCGGGTGTGCCGCCAACGATTGCCTCAAACGGATGAACCGGCAGGCCTGCGTCCTCGGGGTGGATCTCCATTTCGGTGACATTGCCACCTGGGTTCAGTGCCGCAACCCAGCTGACGCCGGTGATGGTCAGCTCATCGGTGCCGTCGGAGCCATGGACCAGCCAGGCCTGTTCGGATCCCAGCTGCCCGAGGGTTTCGGCCATCGGGCGGATCAGATCGCGGCTGAAGGCGCCGGTGAGCTGGCGTTTGACACCGGCCGGGTTGGTAAGCGGGCCGAGAATGTTGAAGATCGTGCGCGTGCCCAGTTCCTGCCGGGTGGGCATGACATGGGCGATGGCCGGATGATGCATCGGCGCCATCATGAAGCAGATGCCTGCTTCGCGCAGCGCCTGTTCGGCCACTTTCGGGCCGACCATGACATTGATGCCCATCTGGCCAAGCGCATCCGCAGCGCCGGATTTTGACGACAGGTTGCGATTGCCATGTTTCGCGACAACGGTTCCGGCACCGGCCACGACAAAGGCGGTGGCGGTGGAGATATTGAGCGTTCCCTTGCCGTCACCGCCGGTGCCGACAATGTCCATCGCGCCCGCAGGTGCCACCACGGGATTGCATTTGGCGCGCATGACGGCGGCGGCGGCGGCGTATTCATCGACCGTCTCGCCACGGGTGCGCAAGGCCATCAGCAGGCCGCCCATTTGGCTGGGCGTGGCATTGCCTTCGAACAGATGGGTAAAGGCGGCCTCTGCTTCGGCCCGGCTGAGAGGGCGATCCGCAGCGGCGTCGATCAGCGGCTTCATCTGATTGCTCATGCGGGCACCTTCATCACGTCGAGGAAATTCTTGAGCAGCGCATGGCCGTGTTCGGAGGCGATGGATTCCGGGTGGAACTGGACGCCGTGGATCGGCAGAGTCTTGTGCTGTAGCCCCATGATGGTGCCATCTTCCAGCTCTGCGGTGATCTCCAGACTGTCCGGCAGGCTGTCGCGCTCCACCACCAGCGAATGATAGCGTGTCGCCTCAAAGGGGGAGGGCAGACCGGCAAATAGTCCGGTGTTGTTGTGGTGCATGGTGCCCATCTTGCCGTGAACGATGTCCTTGCAGCGCACGACCTTGCCGCCAAAGGCCTGACCGATGGTCTGGTGGCCAAGGCAGACGCCCATCAGCGGGGTCCTGGTCTCGGCGGCGGCTTCGGTCAGGGCCAGGCAAATACCGGCCTGATCGGGGTCGCAGGGTCCCGGCGACAACAGGATGCCGGCGGGGTTCATCGCCATCGCATCCTGTACGTTCAGCGCATCATTGCGATGGACCTGCACATCAGCGCCCAATTCGCCCAGATAATGCACGAGGTTGTAGGTAAAGGAGTCGTAGTTGTCGATCAGCAGCAGCATAGTCGCGGGGCTCGTTTAAGGGCTGGCGGGCCGGGGCCGCGCCGCAGTATAGTGGTCGCAACATACATGTTCAGGGTTGCGCGGCAGCGTCAAGTGCACATCACTAGCAGCGGCCAGGCCAATCGGGCCACGGGGTGTTGGGGCGGCTTGACCGACAGAATGCGACCGGTTCCAGAAGGCAACGAGAGGCAGGACAGAGATGCGAGGGTTTCTTGGAGGCGTGAGTTTCGGGGCCTTGGTGGCCGCAGGCGGCGCCGTGGTGTGGTCGCTGTCGGTGCCGTTGCCCAAATCGGTCGAGGTCAGCGTGGCTGAACCGGCGCGCAGCGTCGTGCAGGCTCCGGCGGCGGAAACGCCGGTTGACGGTGGCGGCACCGATCCAGATCTGGTGGAGGCGCCGCCCGCTGCATTGGATCCGCAGGTCGTGGGCGATGATCTGGCGGCGCTGGCCGATGCCGATACGGGTCCGGCGGAACGTCCTGAGGTCGGCACCGAACTGGGGAGCGGCACCCGTGCTGCTCCGGGCGGTGTCGGCGCGCCTGCCATTGATGTCGGGCGCGATGCGCCTGTTACCCCAGTTGAGGCCCTGCCGGCCCCCAATGCGCCCAGCCAGGAGCAGAGGCTTGTCGTGGTGTCGGATCCGGCGCAGCCGCCGGTGCCTGCGGCAGCAAGCGAAGCCCCAGCCCGGCTGGCCTCCACCCCGGATCAGGGCACTGAGGCCAATCCGGGTGGCGACAGCCGCACCGCGGCTACAGCTGCACCCAGCGACGAGGAGCCAAGCGGTAGCGCAGCCGCCAGCCGTCTGCCGGTGCCGAATATTACAACCGGTGATCCGGTGCTGAGCAGCCCAGCCACGGGCGGGGCGTCAGGTCCGGCGCTTGGGGCAGCCCCCGGGCCGACACCGACACCTGTACTGCCGGCGCCCGGCCGCGCCGGACCAGCGCAGGTGGGCACGCAGCCAGCGGCCAGTGATGCCCAGGCCAAGCCTTCGCAGCCAGAAAGCGTCGGCCAGCCAGAAAGTGCCGGAACCGGGTCAGCAGCATCGACGGCGCCAGCGACGCGGCGGATTGCGGATCTGCCGACCACGAATTCCACGCCAGAACCATCCGCTTCAGCCTCTGAGAGTGCTGGCCGTCCGCAGATCGGCACGCCGGTGCGCCCGCTGACCGAACGCGATGACGCCAAGGCCCCTGCCGCTGGCAGCCAGATTGCGACGCCATCTTCCGGGGTGCCGTTTGAGCAGAATGCCCAGCCCTTTACCCCGGAGGACGGGCGCGCGCTGATGTCGATTGTCCTGATTGACGATGCGAAGGCCATCGGCGCCGAAGCCTTGCAGGATTTCCCCTATCCGCTGACCTTTGCGCTGGATCCCGAAGATCCCGAGGCCGCAGCCAAGATGGCCCGCCATCGCGCGGCTGGTTTCGAGGTCATGGTGGTGGCGGATCTGCCGCGCGATGCGGGGCCACAGGATGCCGAAACAGCCTTGCAGGTCTGGCTGGAGACCCTGCCGGAGGCTGTCGCCGTGCTGGAAGGGGTCGAGACCGGGTTTCAGGGCAACCGCCCGCTGGCCGATCAGATGGCCACGGCGCTTGGCGCGATGGGCTACGGGATGGTGACGCAGGATGCCGGTCTGAATACCGTGCAGAAACTGGCGCTGCGTGAGGGGGTGCCGGCCGGTGTGGTCTTCCGTGATTTCGATGGCGCCGGACAGGATCCCCGGGCCATTCGCCGGTTCCTGGATCAGGCAGCCTTCCGCGCCGGGCAGGAAGGTGCGGTGATCATGCTGGGTCGGGTACAGCCGGATACGATTTCGGCACTGTTGATCTGGGGGCTTCAGGATCGTGCCAACCGGGTGGCGCTGGCGCCGGTGTCGGCCTCTCTGCGGGCGCAGGTGCAGGCCGAGTGATCGGCGCGCCGGGCTGAGCCCGCGTGAAAAAGGCGCCCCTCTGAACGAGGGACGCCTTTTTTGCCTTCGGCGAGAGTATTTTGGGAAAGATGACAGGCGGTCGAGATGCCGCGCGCATGAGATGCCGGGCGCGCAGAAACTCGGGGGCTGCGGTCCTGTCTGGGGCTAGCCGTTGCCATTGCCGGTAAAGCGGGCCGCATCTGCCGCGGCACGGCGGATCGCGTTGGATTTATGGACGGTCTCCATATATTCCGCCTCCGGGTCGCTGTCATAGACAACGCCGCCGCCGGCCTGGATATAGAGGGTCTGATCCTTGACGATGGCGGTACGCAGCGCGATGCACATGTCCATGTCGCCGCCGGCCGAGAAATAGCCAACACCGCCGCCGTAGATGCCGCGTTTTTCCGGCTCCAGTTCGTCGATGATTTCCATCGCGCGCACCTTTGGCGCGCCGGAGACGGTGCCTGCGGGCATGCCGGCAAAGAAGGCATCCAGCGCGTCCTTGTCCTCCGCCAGCTCGCCCACGACGTTGGAGACGATGTGCATCACGTGGCTGTAGCGTTCGATGATGAATTTTTCGGTGGGGCGTACAGTGCCGATCTTCGCCACCCGGCCGGTGTCGTTGCGGCCCAGATCCAAAAGCATCAGGTGTTCGGCCAGTTCTTTCTTGTCGGCCAGCAGATCCAGTTCCAGCGCTTTGTCTTCCTCGGGCGTGGCGCCGCGCGGGCGGGTGCCTGCGATCGGCCGGATGGTGACCTCCTGCCCGAAGACGCGGACCAGGATTTCGGGGCTGGCACCGACCACCTGGAAACCGCCGAAGTTGAAGTAGAACATGAAGGGCGAGGGGTTGGTGCGGCGCAGGGAGCGGTAAAGCGCGAAAGGCGGCTGCGGGAAGGCCTGTGTCCAGCGCTGTGCCGGCACCACCTGGAAGATGTCACCGGCGCGGATGTAGTCCTTGGCCTTCTCCACCGCGGCCATATAGCCCTCTTTGGTGAAATTACTCACCGGGGGCGCAACCTCGTCGGCGTCGCCAAGGTCGCGGCTTTCGGCGGGCATGGCACGTTCCAGATCGCGCACCGCGTCCATCACCCGCTCGGCAGCCTGGGCATAGGCGGCCTTGGCCGACTGGCCTTCGCTGGCCCATGCGGGGGAGACCACTGTGACCTCGCCCTTGACCCCGTCGAGCACGGCGATCACCGAGGGGCGCAGCATCAGCGCATCGGGGAGGCCAAGCGGATCCGGGTTCACGTTCGGCAGATGTTCGACCAGCCGGATCATGTCATAGCCGAGATAGCCAAAAAGACCGGCCGCCGCCTGCGGCAGATCATCGGGCAGCTCGATCCTGCTTTCGGCGATCAGCGCCCGCAGATTGTCCATCGGGTTGCCGTCCTGAGCGGTGAAATCATCCGCATCAAACCGCGCCGAGCGGTTCAGGGCCGAGCGCTCCCCGTGGCAACGCCAGACCAGATCCGGTTTCATGCCGATGATCGAATAGCGCCCGCGTACCTCACCGCCGGTGACGGACTCCAGCATGAAGGCGTCTTTCTGGGCGCCTGTCAGCTTCAGCATCAGCGACACCGGTGTGTCGAGGTCGGCGGCAAGCCGGGTGTAGACAACCTGGTTTTCACCGGCCTCATAGGCTTTGGCAAAGGTCTCGAAATCGGGGGTCAGGGCCATCTGGATCTGCCTTGATTACTGGAAGTTGGCCTGCACGGCATTGAGCGCCTGCGGGTCGATGCGCGGCGCGGCGCGGGTCTGGGCGTCCTGCACGAAGGCTTCGAACAGGGCCTGAGCAAGCGCCTGATCCAGCTGGGTGCCCATCGCCTCGGCCAGCGCAGCCATCTCAGGTGTGTCGGCCACCGGCAGGGTTTCGGTGAGGCGCACAACAACAGTAGCACTTTCATCGCTGACCACGGCGACCTCGCCTTCGGCCAGATCAAAGACTCGGGCCATCAGCGACTGCGGGGCTGCGTCGATATAGGCGGCGCGGGTGAGGCCGGTTTCGGATGTAAGCTCAACGCCCTCGGGCAGCGCATCGCCGCTCTTCAGCAGGTCTGCCAGACGCTCGGCTTCGGTGACGGTGGCATCCTGAAGGCGCTGCTCCTGCCACGCGGCGCGCAGTTTGTCCTGAGCTTCTGCAAAGGGTTCGGGGCGTGGCTCAAGCTGTTCATCCAGGCGGATGGCAAAGAGGCTGCCATCTTCGAGGAAGTCGACCTCGGGGAAATCTTCGGTGCTGACAGCGGTAGCGGCGGTGCGGAACCCGTCATAGGCGGCGATGCCATCGGTGCTGCCGTTGTGCCAGTCGATCTTGCCCAGCTCCATGCCGGGTTCGTTGACCAGCTCTTCCAGCGTGGCACCACCGGCGAGCATGTCGTTGATGTCCTCGGCGCGGGTTTCGATCAGGCGGCGGGCGCGGTCGGTTGCCAGCTCGGCGCGCAGCTCGTCCTTGACATCATCAAGGCTGGTCAGGCGTGCCTCAAGACGGCCATTGACGCGGAACAGGGCCGGGCCGAGATCGCTGTCGAGCGGGCCAACCACATCGCCGACCTGCGCGGCAAAGACGTCCTGTCCGGCGCCGCCGAGGTCGCCCATGGTCACATCGCCCAGATCCACGTCCTGCAGGCTGAGACCACGATCGGCGACCAGTGCTTCAAACGTGCTGCCATTGATGTCGAGCTGCGCCTTGGCGCTGGCGGCCGCTTCGGTGTTGGCAAAGACCAGACGTTCCACCAGACGGCGCTCGGGCACCTGATATTCATCGCTGCGCTCGTTGAACAGCTGTTCCAGCGCGGCGGCGTCGATCTCGATTTCGTCAACCAGCGCATCGGGGCGCAGGGCGGCGTAGGTAATGACCTTGGTGCGGGGCAGGGTGAAGCGGTCGATATGCGCCTCATAGAAGCTGCGCAGCTCTTCTTCGCTGGGGTCGACGGCCGTCAGGGCGAGGCTGTCGGGGCTGACCGGCAGCCAGTCAAAGCTGCGACGGGCACCGACATAGCTGGTGAGCGTGTCGCGCAGCGTGTCGGGCATTTCGGTGCCTGCCATGATCGCACCCTGCACCAGGGTGCGGGCGGATTCGCGACGCAGGTCGGCCTCAAAGGCGGCTTCGCTCAGGCCGATATTGTCCAGCGCATATTGATAGGTGTCGCGATGGAAGGCGCCGCTGCCGTCCTGGAACGCCGGGATCCGGCTGATTTCGTCGAACAGGTTCTGATCGCCGATGGACAGGCCCAGATTGCTGCTTTCCTGATCGAGTGCGGCGATGGCGATCAACCGTCCCAGTACCACGCGATCAAGACCAAGCGCTGTCATCTGCGCGATAGGAATGCGCTGGCCGGTCTGGGCCTCCAGCGCGCGCTGTTCGCGCTGCAATTCGCGAGCGTAGTCATCGACCGAGACCTCCTGATCTCCGACCACCGCAACCGAGTTCACCGATCCGGTGAAATTGACCGCACCAAAGCCGGCGAGGCCGATGATCAGCATCCCCATCAGGATCCAGACAAATGTATTTGATAGTTTTTTCATGCCTGCAGCCATGATGTCCTCGTATTGCCGGTCGCCGGACTGCACGGGGCAGCCGGGAATGCTGAAATGTCGAGGCTCTGAATACGCTGCCACCTTGAAAGGGGCAAGGGACGACTGATCTGTGCCTGCGTTCAGAGCGGGTGAGAGGGTGAGATTGCGGAGGCCTCAGCTCACGGGGCCCAGTTTGCCAGCCGGTCGAACAGGGTCCGGATGCCGGATGTGTCGACATTGGCAAAGGCGATACGGAATTGCTGCGTGCCCGATGGATCACCCTTGGGCGTGAACATGCTGCCGGGTAGCATCAGGATGCCTGCCTCTTTTACCAGACGCCGGGCCAGCGGGTCGCTGTGCTGGTCAAACGGGTGGGCCACATAGGCGAAATAGGCGCCACAGCCTAGCAGCTGCCAGCCAAGCGCCGCCAGCGGCGCAAACCCGGACTCGATGGCAGCGCGGCGGCGCAGCAGTTCCTGACGCTCTGCGGCGAGCCAGTCGTCGAGGTTTTCCAGCCCCCAGAGCGCGCCGACCTGACCAAGTTGCGCCGGGCAGATGGTGACCGTGTCGAGGAACTTCTCCATCTCCTGCAGGTGATCGCGATGCGCGGCCACGGCACCCAGCCGGTGTCCGGTGAGCCGATAGGCCTTGGAGAAAGAATAGAGGTGGATCAGCGTGTCGGACCAGCCGGGATCCTGAAACAGCCCATGGGGTGGGCCATCCCGGCTGTCAAAGTCGCGGTAGGTCTCATCCACGATCAGGGCAAGACCGTGGGCACGGGCAAGATCATAGAACCGCTGTACCAGACCGCCGGGATATTCGACCCCGCAGGGATTGTTGGGTGTGACCAGAACGATGGCGCGGGTCCGGTCGGTGATCAGCTTTGCAGCGGCATCCGGGCAGGGCAGCATGGCTGCGCCGACCGGCAGCGGGCAGGTTTCGACCCCCTGCATGTCGAGCCACATTTTGTGATTGAAATACCAGGGGGTCGGGAGAATGACCTGATCACCCTCACCACAAAGCGCCGCGATGGTCGCGGCAAAGGCCTGATTGCAGCCGGAGGTGATGGCGACATCACCCGCCGTGAGGTCGGCCGCATAGTGGCGGCCCATTTTTGCGGCGAGCGCGGCGCGCAGGCTGTCCCGGCCCAGTACCGCCCCGTAAAGGTGGCTGCTGTCGTCGCCAAGGGCGGCCTCGGCGATGGCGCGGCGCAGCCCCTCGGGGGGCGGGTCCGCAGGCGCCGCCTGACTGAGATTGAGGAGCGGCATGTCAGCAGGCAGGGTCAGCCCCTCCAACCAGCGCCGGGAATCGACGATGGGCGAGACAAAGGTGTCTTTGGTGCGGGCGTGGGGAAATCGGGCCTGTGGCATCGGGTGTCCTGTCTTGCGTCGGCGCGTCACCGGCCAGAGCCATGGCGCGCTTTGGCCACTCCGCCGCAACTGCGCCGGTTTTGTAAGGGGGTTTGACCTGCGCCGGAAAAATCCCAGCAGATCCCCGGCGCGGAAACGAAAAAAGACGCCCCCTAAGGTGCGTCTTTCCATGCGTCGTGTGACGGTTGGTGGTCCGTCAGTCGATGATCAGTCGGTCCCGCGATAGGGTTCGACATATTGCAGCGCCATATCCCAGGGGAAGAAGATCCAGGTGTCCTGGCTCACCTCGGTGATGAAGGTATCGACCATCGGCCGACCCTTGGGTTTGGCATAGACGGTGGCAAAATGCGCCTTGGGATACATCTGGCGCACCAGTTCCAGAGTTTTGCCGCTGTCGACCAGATCGTCGATGATCAGCACGCCTTCACCGTTGCCCATCAGTTCGGCGTCGGGGGCTTTCAGCACCTCCGCCTGTCCCTGATCCTGATGATGATAGGATTTCACCCCGATCGTGTCGACGATGCGGATATCCAGTTCGCGGCTGACGATCATGGCCGGAGCCATGCCGCCACGGGTGATGGCGACAACGGCACGCCAGGCGCCTTCGTCGGGGCCTTGCCCGTCCAGACGCCACGCCAGTGCGCGGCTGTCGCGGTGCAGCTGGTCCCAGGAAATATGAAAGCCTTTTTCATGAGGCAGACGATCGGTCATGTTTTTGATGCTCCTGTTAGGGTCTGGCGTCCGGGATCGTGCATCTGCCCTCAGAGGGCGGCGATCTTGACGCCGAGGGCGGCCAGCAGACCACCAAAGACCCGGTCGATCACATGTTTCAGATTGATATACCCGCGGCGCGTTTTCTCAAAGGAGAAGATACGGGCCACGAGGGTGTTCCAAGTGACTTCACCCAGAAAGATGCAGGTGAGCAGCGCGGCAAGGGCCAGGCTGCTGCTGCCTTCGGGAACGGTGCCGACAAAAACGGCGCCGAAAAAGGCGGCCGGCTTGGGGTTGGCCAGCTGGGTGAAGATCCCAAGACGGAAGGCCGCAAAAGCAGTCTGCGGCAATTGAGCGTCACTGTCCTGTGACATCGGTTCACTGGCATGGCGCCACATGTTCCAGGCCATGTAGATCAGGAACATGGCGCCGCCGATTTTCAGCAGGGTCAGCAGGAAGGGGGCATAGTCAAACAGCAGGTTCAGCCCGAAGAGCGCGGCGGAGGCCCAGAATACTGCCCCCGCGCCGATGCCAATCGCCAGCGCCAGACCACTGCGCCAGCCATGGGCCAGGCCGACGCGCGCAGCCATCAGAACGGCGGGGCCGGGGCTGATGGCGGCCATCAGGCACAGGAGGACGGAAGCGGTAAAGGCGGCGAGTGTCATGGTGGGTCCCTGTCATTGGAAGAGGCGCGCGTGGGCCGCGCGCCTGCTGTGTCATTCTCTGTGGTGCAGATGTGCGCAGCATCTGCTGGACCCGTGTTTATTTGCGCCCGGTTGCCGCATCGATGTCAGGGGCGTCAACCGCCTTCATCCCGACGACGTGATAGCCGGCATCCACGTGCAGATTCTCGCCGGTCACGCCGGAGGACAGATCCGACAGCAGATAGAGCGCGGATTTGCCCACGTCATCAATGGTCACGTTGCGGCGCAGCGGCGAATTATATTCGTTCCATTTCATGATGTAGCGGAAATCACCAATGCCCGAGGCGGCCAGCGTCTTGATCGGTCCGGCAGAGATCGCATTGACGCGGATGCCGTCCTTGCCCAGATCTTCGGCAAGGTATTTGACCGATGCTTCGAGCGCGGCCTTGGCGACACCCATGACATTATAATGTGGCATCACCTGTTCGGCGCCGTAATAGGTCAGTGTGACCGCGCTGCCGCCCTCGGACATCATCTTCTCGGCGCGCTGCATCACCGATGTGAAGGAGTAGACCGAGATATCCATGGTCATCTGAAAGTTGCCACGGGTGGTGTCGACATAGCGACCGCGCAGCTCGTTCTTGTCGGAAAAGCCGATGGCGTGCACCAGAAAGTCCAGTTTGCCCCATTTTTCTTCCAGCGCTGCAAACAGCGCATCAACGGAGCCCTCATCGGCCACATCGCAGGGCAGGACGATATCGCTGCCAAGCTGCGCCGCCAGCGGGTCGACGCGTTTCTTCAGGGCATCGCCCTGGTAGGAAAACGCAAGCTCGGCGCCGGCGTCGGCGCAGGCTTTGGCAATGCCCCACGCGATGGATTTATCATTGGCAAGGCCCATGATGAGGCCACGTTTGCCGGCCATCAGTTGACTAGACATGCAGGTTCTCCGCCTGTGATATTCGAATTAGACGACGTTTAGTCTGTCAGGCGAGGCGCTTCAAGAGCGCTGTCTCTTGTCGTTTGTCCTGTCTCGGCCTAGGTTGCTGTCAGCCATGCGCATTATCGCGCCAGCCAGACCCATATAATAACAGTCCAAGAGGTGCGCCATGTCCGATCGCAGCGGTATCTTTGCGGGGGAGGATCCCTTTGCCATCGCGCGCAGCTGGCTGAGCGAGGCGGAAGAGAGCGAGATCAACGATCCCAATGCGATTGCATTGTCGACGGTGGATGCCGATGGGTTGCCCAATTGCCGGATGGTCCTGCTGAAAGAGATCGAGGACGCAGCCTTTGTCTTTTATACCAATTACGAAAGCGCCAAGGCGCAGGAGCTGGATGGCGCTGGCAAGGCGGCGTTTGTCATGCATTGGAAATCGCTGCGACGCCAGGTGCGCGCGCGCGGGATCATCAGTCGCGAGAACGGCCCGCAGGCCGATGCCTATTACAAATCCCGGTCCCTCAAGAGCCGACTGGGGGCCTGGGCCTCGGCGCAGTCGCGCCCCTTGTCGAGCCGGGGTGCGCTGATGGCGGAGGTGGCCAAGGTCACAGCCACCAAAGGGTCAAATCCCGAGCGCCCGCCATTCTGGGGCGGTTACCGTCTGACGCCGCTTGAGATCGAGTTCTGGGCCGATGGCGCGTTTCGTCTGCATGATCGCTTTGTCTGGCGGCGCGAAACACCCGAAGCGCTTTGGACGGTGGAGCGGTTGTGCCCTTAGGTCACTATCGGAAAATAGCAGAATTGTGATATTGGTGTCCGTTTTTGGCTTGAACTCAGAACCGAGAATAGAGCATCACCTACTGGTTAAAAACTGAAGAACACGGTGGACTACAGCAGTGGCAGAAGACTTGAGCAGTTTGCAGCAAATACGCGGGCTGGTGAAATGGTTCGATCCGACCAAAGGGTTCGGATTTGTCGTCTCTGATGAGGGCGGACCAGATATCCTGCTGCATGTGAACGTGCTGCGTAACTTCGGCCAGAGTTCCATCGCGGACGGGGCCGAGGTTGAACTGGTGACGCATCGCACCGAGCGTGGTGTTCAGGCGGTGGAAGTCCTGTCGATCACGCCGCCGGTTCGCGACGACAGTCCAGTTCTGAGCGATTTCGCGGAGATTGATGCCGAGACGCTGAGCGCCGAGCCACTGGTCCCCGCGCGGGTGAAATGGTTCGACAAAGGCAAGGGCTTTGGTTTTGCCAATGTGTTTGGCCGCGACGAAGACGTGTTTCTTCATGTTGAGGTTCTGCGCCAGTCGGGTCTGTCGGAACTGCAACCGGGCGAGGCGCTTGGGATGCGGGTGATCGACGGCAAACGCGGCCGC
This sequence comes from Phaeobacter sp. JH20_26, assembly GCF_048056275.1. Lineage (NCBI taxonomy): Bacteria > Pseudomonadati > Pseudomonadota > Alphaproteobacteria > Rhodobacterales > Roseobacteraceae > Phaeobacter > Phaeobacter sp. JH20_26. The sequence continues at coordinate 215,534 of NZ_JAYMWL010000013.1, forward strand.
ATGGCGGTCGAGGTGCTGGCCTGGGAAGCGGCGCTTCTGGAAAAGCAGGACTAAGGTGATGCGGCGCGCCTGGACCCGATTGTCAGACAGGATGACAACAGGAGCCAGAGCCGCCGCTCTCTCTATTATGTCGGTCGCTGCGATTGTGGCGGCCGGGGCGGTGCAGGCCGAAGAGGCCTGCCGCCCTGATCTGGTCAGCCTGCGCGGCCCCTGGGGGCAGGCGCAGTTCTCTGTAGAAATCGCCGATACCATAGAAACACGCGCGCAGGGGTTGATGCACCGGCCCCATATGGCGCGTGGCAATGGCATGTTGTTTGTCTATGAGGCGCCGCAGCGCGCCAGCTTCTGGATGAAGAATACGCTCATTCCGCTGGACATGCTGTTTGTCGACAGCAGCGGCACGGTGCGCCATATTCACCATCGCGCCATTCCCGGGGACCTGACGCCGATTCCGGGTGGTGACAACGTCTATGCCGTGCTGGAAATCAACGGCGGTCTTGCCGCGCTTTATGGGATTTCAGTCGGCACCCAGCTGCGCCATGAAGTTTTTTCAACGACAGGCGCAATTTGGCCCTGTTAGGGCTTTTCAAATCAGATCGGCAACGCTAGGAAGGCGCACGGTCCGGGGCGTGGCGCAGTCTGGTAGCGCACCTGTTTTGGGTACAGGGGGTCGTGAGTTCGAATCTCGCCGCCCCGACCATTTCATCCATCTGGATGTGACGTAGACGCCGACATGCCTGTCACAGGGCTGTCGGCGTTTCGCGTTCCAGCTGACCGATCCGATGGGGGCGCAGATCCGTCATCCGCGGACGGGCAGGGGCGCTGTTCAGTCCCTGAGGGCTCGCTGAGGAGATTCGGACTGGTTTCCAAATTATGACCAAATCGGGCGTCTCGCTGTGTCTGTTAAGGCTTGCTTAACCAACTGACGCGGGTTGGCGTCGATTTCCTTTTACGCTTCGTGCCAACAGGGAAAAAAAACACCTCGGCACGCCTTCTATCTGGAGGGCGTGTATTTCATTTTTTCAACCCTCGGCCTGGTTGAGTGATTTCTGTTTCAGAAGAGTCCGCTGCTGCCGTTGCTGCGGCGTGACATGCGGCAAGCCCCTCTCCGCAAGGGGATTTATCGCGTCGGATGGATGGGGCTCTTGGGACCGTGCCAGGTAAAGTGATCAACTCTGAATCGCAGCTTCGTGATCGACCGCAGACCATTAAGCTATCGTCAACGAAAAAGATGGTTACGAAAGCCTAAAAATGCCGTTGACCCCATATGCCTGAATACGTCAAATTGTGTACGTCGGATGATGTAGCACAAAATATGGTGGATTTCACCCGGTGCTACACCAGACCAAGCAAAGCATTTAGCGCTGGCGGATATGGGGCCTCGGCCCTGGCACGCATCTTATGTGAGGTGCGCAGCAGGGTGTTTTGCGGCGAAGAACGAGAAGAGACGCGTCGGCCAAAAGGCGTGATTTGTGACAGTGGGACTGCAAAAAAGAGGCAGATGGCATGAAGATTGAACGGAAATTTACAAAATCTGGGCAGGACGCATATGCCGATCTGGACTTTGTCCCTGCAACGTCGGAGATCCGCAATCCAGACGGCACCATTGTGTTCCGTCTTGAGGGCGTCGAGGTTCCGGCGGGCTGGAGCCAGGTCGCCAGCGATGTGATTGCGCAGAAGTATTTCCGTAAAGCCGGTGTCCCGAGCAAACTGAAAAAGCTCCGTGAAAAAGGCGTGCCCGAGTTCCTATGGCGCTCGGTTCCGGCCGGTGATGATGTGGAATTTGGCGGCGAGACCTCCTCCAAACAGGTGTTCGACCGTCTGGCCGGCGCCTGGTGCTACTGGGGCTGGAAAGGCGGCTATTTCTCAACCGAGGAAGACGCGCGCGCCTATTTCGACGAGATGCGCTATATGCTGGCGACCCAACGCGCCGCGCCGAACAGCCCGCAGTGGTTCAACACCGGTCTGCATTGGGCCTATGGCATCGACGGCCCAGCACAGGGTCACCATTATGTCGATTACAAAACCGGCCAGCTGACCAAATCTGACAGCGCCTATGAGCACCCGCAGCCCCATGCCTGCTTTATCCAGTCGGTCTCTGACGATCTGGTGCAGGACGGCGGCATCATGGATCTTTGGGTTCGTGAGGCGCGGTTGTTCAAATATGGCTCCGGCACCGGCACCAATTTCAGCCACCTGCGCGGCGAAGGCGAACCGCTGTCCGGCGGTGGCAAATCCTCTGGCCTGATGGGCTTCCTCAAGATCGGTGATCGGGCAGCCGGCGCGATCAAATCCGGTGGCACCACCCGTCGCGCCGCCAAGATGGTGATCGTCGATGCAGATCACCCGGATATCGAACAGTTCATCGACTGGAAAGTGATCGAAGAGCAGAAGGTGGCCTCCATCGTCGCAGGCTCCAAGATGCACGAGAAGATGCTGAACGGTCTCTTCGAGGCCATTCGCAGCTGGGACGGGGCCGAGGCTGACGCCTATGATCCGGCCGTCAACGATGGGCTGAAAAAGGCAATTCGCGAAGCCAAGAAGGTCGCCATCCCCGAGACCTATGTGAAGCGCGTGCTGGACTATGCCAAGCAGGGGCACACCTCGATTGAATTCCCGACCTATGACACCGACTGGGACAGCGACGCCTATAATTCGGTTTCCGGTCAGAACTCCAACAACTCGATCCGGGTCACCAACGCCTTTCTTCATGCGGTGAAGAAGGACGCCGACTGGCAGCTGATCAACCGGGTCGATGGCAAGGTCGCCAAAACCGTGAAGGCGCGGGATCTGTGGGAAAAGGTCGGTCATGCGGCCTGGGCCTGCGCGGATCCGGGCATCCAGTTCCACGACACAGTGAACGAGTGGCACACATGCCCCTCCGACGGTGAGATTCGCGGCTCAAACCCTTGTTCGGAATATATGTTCCTGGACGATACCGCCTGTAATCTCGCGTCTCTGAACCTGCTGACCTTCCTCAAGGACGGGGTCTTCCAGGCCGAGGATTACATGCACGCCTGCCGTCTGTGGACGGTGACGCTGGAAATTTCGGTGATGATGGCGCAGTTCCCGTCCAAGGAAATCGCGCAGCGTTCCTATGATTTCCGCACGCTGGGTCTTGGCTATGCCAATATCGGCGGCCTGCTGATGAACATGGGCTACGGCTATGACAGCGCCGAAGGGCGCGCGCTTTGCGGTGCGCTGACGGCGATCATGACCGGCGTGTCCTATGCCACCTCCGCCGAGATGGCCTCCGAGCTGGGGCCGTTTGCCCGCTACGAGCAGAACGCAAGCGACATGCTGCGGGTGATCCGCAACCATCGCGCAGCCGCGCACGGCGCGGTCGACGGCTACGAAGGCTTGGCCGTGAAGCCGGTGCCGCTTGACAGTGCCAACTGCCCGGACCCGCGTCTGGCGGAACTGGCGATGAGCAGCTGGGACGAGGCGCTGGAGCTGGGCGAACGTCACGGGTTCCGCAATGCGCAGGCCACCGTGGTGGCCCCAACCGGCACCATTGGTCTGGTCATGGATTGCGACACCACCGGGATCGAGCCGGACTTTGCGCTGGTGAAGTTCAAGAAGCTGGCCGGCGGCGGTTATTTCAAGATCATCAACCGCTCGGTCCCCGCCGCGCTGGAGGGGCTGGGCTATTCCCCGGCCCAGATCGAAGAGATCGTCTCCTATGCCGTGGGCCATGGCACCATCGGCAATGCGCCGGGAATCAATCACACCTCGCTGGCCGGTCACGGCTTTGGCCCCAATGAGCTTGCGAAGGTCGATGCGGCGCTGGAGTCGGCCTTTGATATCCGCTTTGTGTTCAATCAGTGGACGCTGGGCGAGGATTTCTGCACCGGTGTTCTGGGCATCCCGACGACAAAGCTGAACGATCCGACCTTTGACCTGCTGCGCCATCTGGGCTTCAGCAAGCGCGATATCGAGGCGGCGAATGACCATGTCTGCGGATCCATGACGCTGGAAGGTGCGCCACATCTGAAGGAAGAGCACTATCACATCTTTGATTGCGCCAATCCTTGTGGCAAGAAAGGCAAGCGTTATCTGGGGGTTGATAGCCATATCCTGATGATGGCCGCAGCCCAGAGCTTTATCTCCGGTGCAATCTCCAAGACCATCAACATGCCCAATGACGCCACCATTGAGGATTGCCAGAAGGCCTATGAACTCAGCTGGTCGCTGGGGGTGAAGGCCAATGCGCTGTACCGTGACGGCTCCAAGCTGAGCCAACCGCTGGCGGCGGCACTGGTTGAAGACGACGATGAGGCGGCCGAAATTCTCGAAAGCGGGTCGCAGCAGGAAAAGGCCATCACCCTTGCCGAGAAGATCGTCGAGAAGGTGGTCATCAAGGAAATCGTGAAATCGCATCGCACCAAGATGCCGCAGCGCCGCAAGGGCTATACCCAGAAGGCGGTGGTTGGGGGCCATAAAGTGTACCTTCGCACCGGCGAATATGAGGATGGCAACCTTGGCGAGATCTTCATCGACATGCACAAGGAAGGTGCCGGTTTCCGGGCGATGATGAACAATTTCGCCATCGCGGTATCGGTTGGCCTGCAATATGGCGTGCCGCTGGAGGAGTTTGTCGACGCCTTCACCTTCACCAAGTTTGAGCCCGCGGGCATGGTGCAGGGCAATGACTCGATCAAGAATGCGACCTCCATTCTGGACTATGTGTTCCGTGAGCTGGCGGTCAGCTATCTCGATCGGACCGATCTGGCTCATGTCAAACCGGAAGGCGCCAGCTTTGACGATCTGGGCCGGGGCGAGGAAGAGGGTGTCTCCAATCTCTCGGAACTGAGCGAAACCGCTGCGACGCGGTCGCTGGAGGTGCTGAAACAGATTTCCTCCACCGGCTATCTGCGTAAGCGTCTGCCGCAGGAACTGGTCGTATTGCAGGGCGGGCAGACCGAGCTGCTGGCCAACATCGGGGGCGATCCGGTCGCTGCCTTGCAGTCGCTGGTGCCTGAGACATCAGCCGTTGCGCCTGCCGCGTCCGGCGGCATGGATGCCCGCACCAAGGCCAAGATGCAGGGCTACGAGGGCGAGGCCTGCGGCGATTGCGGAAATTACACGCTGGTACGCAATGGCACCTGCATGAAATGCAACACCTGCGGCGGCACCTCTGGCTGTAGCTGAGTGCTGATGGAATTGGACTGTGACCGTCGCGGCGATGCTGTCGCGCTGGTCGGAAACCCGGGGTGGGTGCGCTCACCCCGACACGGATCGGGACACAGGCAACAACCTCGGGCGGTAACAAGAACCACCTGATCCGTGCACCTGGGAGGGGGAGGCCACAGCGCCTCCCTTCTTTTTTTTGGGTCCGGTGCTTGGTTTAGCTGTGTTTTAGAACCGTTGAAAATATAACGATAAACGCTGAAAGCGCTGCAAGGATCACAAATGCGGCAGGCAGCGACAGCAACTCGGCGGTAATGCCGATCATGGGTGGACCGATCAGAATGCCGCCGTAGCCGAATGTCGCGACACTGGCGATGGCAGCGCCTGCGGGCAGTTCGGGATCACTGGCCGCGCGGCTGAAGGCGAGCGGCATGACCAGCGCATAGCCGATACCCATCAGGGCAAAGCCAATCATGGCAGCAGCGTAGCTGCCAAACACCACCGCGATCAATGCGCCAAGACAGGCGCTGGCACCGGCCATGCGAGCGGCGCTGACGGCCCCGAGCCGCGCGACCACAAGATCGCCGATCAGCCGCATTGCCACCATAGCGACCGAGAAAACGGCAAATCCAAGCGCGGCATCCGCTTCGCTGGCGCCCGTCGTCAGCACCAGAAAGATCGCGCTCCAGTCGGCCATTGCGCCTTCGCCAACGGCCCCGCAAAAGGCGACAAATCCCACCGCAACCAGCGGTCCACGGGGCAGAAGCGATGGTTTTGTCATCGGATTCTTGGGGGCGGGGTCGGCAGTCCAGGGGATCTGTGCGACAGAGAGCGTCAGAAGCGCTGCGATCCCCCCGGCGAGCAGGAAATGCAACGGGATTTCTGCCCCGACGGAGGCCGCGCCGTAGCCAGACAGCGCACCAAGCCCGGCCCCAAGGCTAAACATCGCGTGAAAGGACGACATCATCGGCCGTCCGGCACGTTTCTCCACCTCGCTTGCCCATGCGTTCATCGCTACGTCCATGCTGCCATGGGCGGCACCAAAGACAAAGAGCGCGGCCGCCAGCAGTGGCAGGCTCGGCGCCAGCGCCAGCAGCACCAGCCCGAGGACATAGGCCAGCGCCACCCGGCGGGTGACATGGGCGGCCCCCATCCGATCTGCCGCCCGTCCGGCAAGCGGAAAGGAGAGGATCGCGCCTGCGGCCATTAGCAACAGCAGCAACCCCAGCGCGCCGGGCGTCAGCCCGTGGCTGTCGGCGACGGCGGGGATGCGCGACGCCCAGATCCCAAACAGGGCGCCGTTCAGCACAAACATCGCCGCAACCGCGCGCCATGGCGTGCGTAGCCGGAACCGGGAAGACGGACGGGTCGGGTGAGGGCTGGTTACGGGCACGCGAAATCCTTTTTACGGTAGAAACTGAGGTCTCAAATCTGGCGGGCCCATACCGGCTTGGGACATCTGACGGGACCACTTGGCGCTGACAAATCCTCGCCAGGATTTTCGCAGAGTGATTGGAACTCAATGCCGGTGCAAGCGGTTTTGGCCCAATGTGCGGCAGGTGCCCGGGTGGTTTATTCGGGCCGTATTCGGCGCGGTAGATGGATCGAATCGACGTCGGCAGGGGCCTGTTGATTGGCAAGAGCGTCTGTTCTGATCCGGCTTCGATCTCTGCGTGGTGCCTTAACATGTCTTTATAACGCATTGAATATGCGTGTTTATATAATGTCCGACAATACTGTTGATAATGTCCGACATTATTGCCATGCTGTGACAGGAACCGGGTCTGGCCAGCGCCAGATCGCATGAAAGGCACAGCATGGCAGCGCGTGATCCGAACCAGACATCCCATCACATGGCGCCGCTTCCGGCGCGCAGCACTAGCCGGGATGTCCTTGAAGCGCTGATCCGCATGATCGAGGCTGACGGGCTGGGTGTGGGCGATCGCCTGCCGCCAGAAGTGGAGATCGCCCGTCAGCTGGGCGTAGGCCGGTCCAAGGTGCGCGAGGCGCTGACCGCCTGGCAGAACATGGGCATCGTGACCCGCAACAAGAAGGCCGGGACGCGACTGGCGACGGAGGTGGTGTCAAATGCCATCCATCTGCCGGTGATGGTCAAGCTGGAGGCCGAGAGCCTTATGCGAACCCATGCGGTTCGGCGCCCGCTGGAACTGGAAACCGTCCGCCTGGCAACCCGCAACATCACCCCGCAAAGCGCCCGTATCATCATGGGCCGTGTGACCGAGCTGATCGCGATTCACGGTGCCGGAGAGGACTGGCGCGCCTCCGATTACCGGTTTCACGAAGCCCTGCAGGAGGCCTGCGGCAACCCGTTGTTCGGTCAGCTGATCCAGCAGATCCAGCATGGGTTCAACGAGGTTTACGAAGCGCCATTCGGCAAGCCGCATCTGGGGGAATCCTCGATCCCGCTGCACCTGCCGCTGGCCGAAGCGGTGGTCGCGGGCAATGAGGAGGAGGCGATGAAAGTGATGAAGCGCATTCTCGACATGGTCGAAGCGGAGATCCGCGAGTCGATGCAGGCGATGGTGGAGGGACATGATGACTGAGGACCTGGGCCTGGCCACGTTGATGGCGGCTGTTCTGGAGGATCGCAACGGCGCGATCACCCCGCCGATCGTACAGACATCGCTGTTCAGTTTTGACAGCTACGAAGCGTTTGAAGATCGCATGGCCGGGCGCAGCGATACGGCGATATACACACGGGTCCAGAACCCGACGGTGGCGGCTTTTGAGGGGTTGATGGCCAAGGCCGAGCAGGGCGAGGCGGCCTGCGGATTTGCCTCCGGGATGGCGGCGATTTCCTCGACGCTTCTTGCCTTTGTGAAACCGGGTGACAGGATTGCCTGCGTCGAACATGTCTACCCCGACAGCTATCGTTTCATGGAACGGCTGTTGCGGCCCTTTGGGGTTGAAATCGACTATTACGCGCCGAAGCAGCTGGAAGAGGAGCCGGACCTGCTCAAGGGCGTGCGGCTGGCCTATCTGGAAAGCCCCAGCTCGGTGGTGTTCCAGCCTCTGAACCTCATGAAGGTTGCAGCCCATGCAAAACGGCATGGCGTGCTGACGATGATCGACAATTCCTGGGCCAGCCCTGTGTTTCAAAAACCCCTGACCCAAGGCATTGATATCGTTTTGCATTCAGCATCGAAATATATCTCCGGCCATTCCGATACCGTGGCGGGGGTGGTGGTGTCTTCGCAGGCGAATATCGACCGGATCCGTGATCTCACGTTGCCGTTGCTGGGTGGTAAGCTGGCGCCGTTCGAGGCGTTTCTGCTGACCCGAGGCCTGCGCACGCTGGCGGTGCGGATGCGCCAGCACGAGGCCACGGCGACGCTCTTTATCGACCGTCTTTCGGCCTTGCCGCAGGTGCGCCGGGTGCATTCTCCGGGCCCAAACGACGTGCCGGGTCTCACCGGGCGGTCCGGTCTGATGTCGGTCGAATTTGATGACAGCGTGGATATCCCGGCATTTGCCAACGCGCTGACCCATTTCCGGCTGGGCGTCAGCTGGGGTGGATTTGAAAGCCTGATCCTGCCGGCCCGCGTCGGGCTTGCGCAGATCGGCGAAGAGAACTCGATGCAACGTTTTGGAGTTTCGCCGAACCTCGTTCGGCTGAACCTCGGGCTGGAGGAGGCCGAGGACCTGTGGGCGGATATAACATCCGCCCTCGCGACTAGCACGGTCTGACAGGGCCGTGTGCACCGTCACACGACAAGGGGAAGGACAACATGAAAAAAATTCTGACAGGGATCACGACGGCGGCCATGCTGATGGGCAGCGCCGCCTACGCGGAGACGACGCTCAAGCTGGTTGAGGTGATCACCAGCCCGGAACGCACCAAGGTGCTGCAGAGCATCGTTGACGGCTACGAGGCCGCCCATCCCGATGTTTCCGTCGAAATTATCAGCCTGCCGTGGGGGCAGGCGTTTGAGAAGCTGGCGACCATGGTTGCCGGCGGCGATATCCCCGACGTTGTCGAAATGCCCGACACCTGGCAGGCGCTTTATGCAGGCTCCGGCCAGCTGGCAAGCCTCGCCGATCATGTCGCCGACTGGGAGCATGGCGCAACGCTGACAGACAAGACGATCACAATGGGTAGCCAGGCGGGTGATCTCTACATGATCCCCTACGGGTTCTACCTGCGCGCGATGTTCTACAACAAGAAACTGCTGGCCGAAGCCGGTGTCGAACCGCCCGAAACCATGGAAGACTTCATGGCGGCATCGGCTGCGGTATCGGAACTGGACGGCAAGTCAGGCTACTGCCTGCGCGGTGGTCCGGGTGGCACCAACGGCTGGGTGATGATGGCGGCTGCGATGAACGGCACCAATGACTTCTTCACCGATGATGGCAAGAGCCGCATGAATGAGCCAGGCTCGGTCGAGGGCATCCAGTTCATGCTTGATCTCTACCAGAAGGGCTATGCCCCGAAGGATGCGGTCAGCTGGGGCTTCAATGAGATCGTCGCCGGTTTCTATTCTGGCACCTGCGCTTTCCTCGATCAGGATCCTGACGCGCTGATCGCGATTTCGGAGCGGATGCCAGCCGAGGATTTTGCGGTGATCCCTATGCCTGTCGGCCCCTCCGGCAAGGCATTCCCGACCATCGGTTTTGCAGGCTGGTCGATCTTCAATGCGACCAAGCATGAGGACGAGGCCTTTGATCTGGTGGCGGCGCTGTCTGCACCTGAGGCCAATGGCACCTGGGCCAAGCGAGTTGGTGTGATCCCGGTCCATAAGGGCGCCGATCAGGATCCCTATTTCCAGACCGAGCAATTTGCAGGCTGGTTCAAGGAGTTGAACGGTGAGCAGTATGAGCCGACCACCATGCCGACCTTTCTGGAGAAATGGGGCTATTTTGCAAGCACCGTGGTTCTGGAAACCAGCCAGGAAGCGCTTCTTGGTCAGCGCAGCGCACAGGATCTGGCCGATGAATGGGCGGATTTCCTGACCGGCGAATATGCGAAATGGCAGGCAAAGCAGTGATTGCGCGCGCCCAAAAAAACGTCGTGCCCGGGGGAACCGGGGCACGGCGCTCGCTCTACTGGCACTATATGGTGGAGCCGTTTCTCTACCTGTCGCCGATGATCCTGTTGATCGGCAGCGTCATGCTGATGCCGCTGGTTGTCGGGGTATCCTACTCGTTTCAGGCCATTGAACTGCTGAATCCTTTCGACACTGGCTGGGTTGGGTTTGAAAACTATCAAAAGCTCTGGACGGATCGCAAATTCTGGATCGCGCTTGAGAACACCTTCTTCTGGACGTTCTGGTCGATCTTCTTTCAGTTCTTTCTCGGGCTGGGGCTGGCGATGCTGCTGAACACGCAGTTCTTTGGCAAGAAGCTGTTTCAGGCGCTGGTGTTTCTGCCCTGGGCGGTGCCGACCTTTCTGTCAGCCCTGACATGGGCCTGGCTGTTCAACCCGGTGATCGGACCGATCCCGCACTGGCTGGCCGCGCTTGGGGTGCTTTCGGAGCCCTACAATATCCTGGGTGATCCCGATCTGGCGATCTGGGGGCCGATCACCGCCAATATCTGGTTTGGCGTGCCGTTTTTCGCCATCACGCTGCTGGCTGCGCTGCAGTCCATTCCGGGTGAGCTGTACGAGGCTGCCGAAATCGACGGCGCCAGCGCGTGGCAGAGCTTTACCAAGATCACCCTGCCGTTCCTGGCGCCGATGATTGCCATCACGGTGATGCTGCGCACCATCTGGATCGCCAATTTTGCCGATCTGATCTTTGTGATGACCGGGGGTGGTCCGGCCAATTCAACGCAGATCCTGTCCACCTACATCTTTACCACCGCGTTCCGCAAACTGGATTTCGGCTATGCCTCGACCATTGCGGTGGCGCTGCTGATCATCCTTCTGGCCTATGCTGTCATCCTGCTGTGGATGCGCAGACGGCTGGTCAAGATCTGAGGATCACCATGGCTAATATCGCGCGTTCATCCAGACGTCATCCAGCGCTGGCGCTTGGGAAATATGCCGCCATCGCATTCTATCTCGGCTTTGCGCTGTTTCCGCTCTACTGGCTGATGAAAATCGCCGTTACGCCCGATGCGCTGATCTTCTCCGAGGGCACGCGGATGCTGCCCAGTGCAGTGACGTTCGAGAATTTCGCCACCGTGCTGTTTGAGACCGAGTTCCTGGCCTATTTCCGCAACTCTCTGACAGTCTCGCTCGGCACGGCGTTCTTCACCACGCTGATTGCGGCCGGGGCGGGCTATGCCTTCTCGCGATTTGTCTTTGCGGGCAAGCGGATCATCATCGGTGTGATGCTGATCACCCAGATGTTCCCGCTGCTGATGATCATCGCGCCGATCTACAAGATCGTGGCTGATCTGGGCCTGCTGAACTCGCTCACCTCGCTGATCGTGGTCTACACCGCCTTCAACATCCCATTTGCGACCTTCCTCATGCAATCCTTCTTTGACGGGATCCCAAAGGATCTGGAAGAGGCCGCGATGATGGATGGCTGCACCCGGTTTCAGGCGCTGCGCACGGTGGTGTTTCCGCTGACCCTGCCGGGGCTGGGGGCGACGCTTGGGTTTGTCTTTACCGCCGCCTGGTCCGAGCTGCTGTTTGCACTGATGCTGATTTCCAAAAATGACGCGATGACCTTCCCGGTCGGGCTGCTGACCTTCGTGTCGAAATTCTCGGTGGACTGGGGGCAGATGATGGCGGCTGGCGTGCTGGCGCTGGTGCCAAGCTGCCTGTTCTTCATTTTCATACAACGCTACCTGGTGCAGGGCCTCACGTCCGGCGCGGTCAAAGGATAGGGGGCCGGATCATGGCACGGATCGAACTCAGAGATGTTGCGAAACGCTATGGCGCCGTTGAGGTGCTGCGCGATATCAATCTTGATATTCAGGACGGTGAATTCATCGTTCTGGTCGGGCCATCAGGCTGCGGCAAATCTACCCTTCTGCGGATGATCGCAGGGTTGGAGCCGATCACGTCTGGCGATTTCGAGATCGACGGGCAGCGCATGAATGACGTGCGGCCACGGGATCGCGACATTGCCATGGTGTTCCAGTCCTACGCGCTTTATCCGCATATGGATGTGGCGCGGAACATGGGGTTTTCCATGGAGATCCGCAAGGAACCGGCAGAGGAGCGCAGATCGCGCGTCGCCAAGGCCGCCGAAACCCTAGGCCTGTCGAAACTGGTGGATCGCTTGCCCAAGGCGCTATCGGGCGGGCAGCGCCAGCGCGTTGCCATGGGGCGCGCCATCATCCGCGATCCGCGCGCGTTCCTGTTTGATGAGCCGCTGTCCAATCTGGACGCGGCGCTGCGTGTGGAGATGCGGCTGGAGATTGCTCGGCTGCACAAGCAACTGGGCGCTACGATGATCTATGTGACCCATGATCAGGTCGAGGCGCTGACGCTGGCGGACCGCATTGTGGTGTTGAATGGAGGCGATATTCAGCAGGTCGGATCGCCGCTCGATCTCTATGAGCGGCCCGCCAATAAGTTCGTGGCGCAGTTCATCGGCTCTCCCACGATGAACATATTGCCGGTATCCGGGGCCGATAGCGGGGTGATGGCCCGCAATGGCATGATGCTGACGCTGGATCATCTGCGCGACACCGCCGCAGCTGTGGATCTTGGCATCCGACCGGAGCATCTGGATGTGGTGGCACCGGGTGAGGGGGATCTGACTGCGGTTGCAGATGTGGTTGAACGTCTGGGATCGGACACAAACATCTATGCCAATGTCGATGGGCTGGGGCCGATTCTCGTGCGCAAACATGGCAATATCCCGGTCCGAAACGGGGATCGGCTGGGATTGCGGGTGCAGCGGCAGAATGCTCATATCTTCAACGCAAATGGCAGGGCCATCCGGCCCGCTGCCTGACGTGCGACACAAAGGAGAGTAGCCATGGTCACGCCGAACCCTGCCGGAGCGCTGGATGCAGCCGGTTTCTGGCTGGACGACCCGGATCACCGCGCTTTTCTGATAGTGGATGCTCGTCGGCAACTGGGTTTCTTTTCTGCGAGTCTCGGCAAGGGACCGGGCTTCCATACCCTTGATGCCGCCGGTCAGCCATTGCCGGACAACACACAGGAGCTGCACACAACCACGCGTATGGTGCATTCCTACGGGCTGGCGCATATCTGTGGCTATGCCGGTGCTGACCGGATCATTGACCATGGCATCGCCTATCTCAACAGTCATCATCGCGATCCCGTCCATGGCGGGTATCTTTGGGCGATGAAGGGCGACACGGTCGCTGATGATCGCAAACTGGCCTATGGGCATGTCTTCGTGCTGCTGGCGGCCTCCACTGCCAAGCTAGCCGGGCATCCAGGTGCGGATGCGTTGCTGTCGGATGTCGCCGAGGTGCTGGACCACAGATTCTGGGAACCGCAGGCGCAGCGCTTTGCTGATGAATGGAACCGGGACTGGACGCCGTTTTCATCCTATCGCGGCATGAACGCCAATATGCACGGGGTCGAGGCGCTGCTGACAGCCTACGAAGCCACCGGCGAGTCGATGTTCCTGGAGCGAGCGGGGCATATCCTGGCTTTTTTTGTCGGTGATATCGCCGGGCAGGACGGCTGGAGACTGCCAGAGCACTATACCGAGGAGTGGCAGATTGATCGCGCCTATGCCGGTGATCCGATGTTTCGGCCTGCGGGCACCACGCCGGGCCATTCCTTTGAGATGGGGCGGCTGCTGTTGCAGCACTGGGATCTGGCCGGACGGCAGGATCCAGGCGTTCCGTGCCGCGCCCGGAAGCTGATCGAGCGGGCCCTGGCGGACGCCTGGCTGCCGGATGGCGGGTTTGCCTATACGCTTGACTTTGAGGGTAAGGTTGCGATGACCAACCGCTTCTGGTGGCCGGTAACCGAGGCCATTGGCGCGGTTGCCGCTTTGATCAGGCTGGACGCCCGGGCCGAGGACGAGCTGTGGTATCGCCGCCTCTGGAGCTTTGCACAGGCCCATTTCATTGATGAAGAGCGCGGTGGCTGGTATCCCGAGATTGACCAGGCGGGGCAGGTGACGCAGACGATTTTTACCGGCAAGCCGGATATCTACCACGCGCTTCAGGCCTGTCTTTTGCCAATGGGCGCCTTGCAGTTGGGCCATGTGTCAGGGTTGAAACAATTGCCGACACCGCTGTTGTCCTGAGTACGGCGCGCACCTGAAAAACCGGTCCGATCACCCATCCGTGTGCCGCTAAGGCGGTGCTTTGGCCCGGACATTGGTGAGCCCCGCTCGGCCCGGACTGTACCTGCGCCGGGCGTCGCAAGGCGGCCGACATTATCGCGAAATATCGACGCGATGACACCGTAAAAAATCCCGACATCAACCAAATAAGGGCTTAGCGAATGAACGCTAAGCCCTTGGAAACTTTGGCTCCGGCGGTAGGGATCGAACCTACGACCAATTGATTAACAGTCAACTGCTCTACCGCTGAGCTACGCCGGAATGTGGGGCTGATATATGGCGTGCATTCTGGCGCGTCCAGAGAAAAAATGCCCTCGGCTGCATTTTTTTGACAGCTCGATCGCGCAGTGTTTTTGGCCGTGGCGGGGCTGGGGCGATTGGCGGTCTGCGCCGCGTGATGTCCAGCAATATTCCGTCGCCCGACGATACGGGGCGTGCTGCCGCGCGGCTACTTTCTGCATCGAAACTGTGGTAGGCTTACCGGATGGGGATCTTTCGATCTTGCAAAGCGACCGGCGCGGCGGGTGTCGGGAGACGCGGCTGGACAAGCCAATCTCGGCAGGAGAGACGAGATCGAAAATACCAGAGCCGAAGAGGCGGGACCGCGCGGCTGAGTGCGGCGGTGTTTCCCCGCAAATGGGCCATCCCTGAGGGTGTCGAGCGATAATTTTGACACAGACAGAGCATCGCCAAGGGCGTGTGCTCGAAGGGGGACAACATGGCGAAAGTGACATTTCCGGGACGTTGGCCGCCGTCGGCAAATCTTGCCAGCAGCACGGTGAAGGCCTGGCTGCGGTACGAGCGGCAGTATCCGGGTTCGCGCCGCCCGTCGCGGCTGATTTCACATCCGACGGCCCCCTATGTCGCAGAGGCCACCGTCGGGGCAGCTGACGGGCCGATCAATCGGGCTGCGCTGACCGGCGCGGCGGCCGATTACCTGAAACACCTGAGAGCCTATGTGAACGCGACAACTCCGCCTCTGGGCGCGGCGGACCCGATGCTGGACCTGATTGCAGGTGTCGCCTCCGCTGGAAGCCTGCTTCACTGGTGCGATATCTGGCCGGAAATTGATGGGCCGTCGACCCGGTTGAAAGGGCAGATTGCCAGTTGGAACATGTCTCGCAATCCGAAGGGCGCGATGCCGGGCACCGTGATCCTGGTCGCGACCGAGGGGATCGAGAACCCATTGCTCTCGTCGTTCCTGATGCGGTTTCCCTCAGCAGGATTTCGGGTGCCGGTTGAGGTGCGCCAGACAACACGCGGCTTTGATCTGATCATCCGTGGTCTGACAGCTGAATTCCCGGGCGGTGCAAATCGCGCGCTGTCGGCGATCCTGGCCAACAGCAGTGCTGACGAAAAACAGTCCATTCTGAGCCGGTTGGCGCAGCCGTTGTCAAGCGTTCCGATCGGGTTTCAGGCGGCAGATGATCCTGCAACGGCTGAACCGCAGGCCGCCACGGAGACCGGCGATTTGCCGACGGCATCGACCACCGATGATGCTGCGGACAGCGACACGGGCGGCGCGGCGCCCCCGGTCGTATCCGCGCCGCGCATGATGTCGATGCTTGAGGAAACTATCGCCAAACAGGCCGGGGTGGAGGCGCGGTCGCTGTTGTTGCAGGATATCCAGTTTTCGGCGGAACAGGATAATGTCGCTGCGGGGGCCTGGGAGATGACGCTGGTCCTGCTGGCGCGCGGGCAGGAGACAACGCGTGGCGCGCCGCTCAGCTATCGACTGACGGTGCGTCTGCGGTTACAGGACCTCGCTCAGAACAGCGTCGAAGTCGTGTCGGTGACGCGGGTGCCGCTGGTGAGCCATGCAGTGGCAGGTGGTGGCCCCCGGGTGCCGGAGCTGGAGCCATTTGTGCGGGTGTTCCCGGTGCCGCCACCGGATTGGCGCGGGCACCCGGCGCCGCCCTTGTCCTGGCGCCGCCCCACGCGGCCGGACAAGATCCTTGACCTGTTCCGCGAAAATCGCGCGATTAAGCTGGATTTGGGGATGAAGATGCAGCGACCGGCCTATGTGGTGCGCAATTGCCCGCGTTTTGTGCCGGGTGATGGTCACGGCGATCTGCCCAAGCCGCTGCCGCCGATGGATGTGTCAGATGTGCCGCCACGCCGCAACCTGTCCACCGCAATCAGCGCCTATTGGCATAGCACGGTGTTCTTTGACAGCATGAGCGGGCTGGGTTTGGCACCGGATGCCTATGTTGCGACGGCGGACGGACCGCTGGCCGTGCATTACCGCTCGGGCATCGTGCCCGGACCCGGCAGAAGCGGTCGGACAATCAACGCGCAGGTGCGTTACGACGTGGCGCCGGATGCCGCCCAGCAGAGCAAGCCGAGCATCGACATGCATCTGGCGCTGGCCAATCTCAACCGCTGGGCCAGGGTCAAGCCGGGGACGCCAGATAGCCAGCTGGAGCCGCTGGGCATCGCCAGCAGCGGGCGCTGGATGCTGCATGAATTCGGTCATTACCTGCTGGCGGCGCGGATCGGGCAGCTTGAGTTCGATTTCGCCCATAGCGCCGGCGATTCCGTGGCGGCGGTTTTCTTTGACCCGTTGTCGGATCTGTCCAGCCCGGCCTATCCGGGCGATGCACGGATGCGGGGCTGGACCTTCCCGTTTGTCTTTGCGCCACGGCGGCATGATCGCACCCCGGCCATGGGCTGGGGCTGGTACGGTCTGCTGAACCGCTCGGTTGTTGAGGATCCGCCCAAGTCCGGCACCGAGCATAAGGCCTATCTGACGGAGCAGATCCTGTCGTCGTCATGTTTCCTGCTTTACCGCGCGCTTGGCGGCGATACGCTGGCAGGTAGCGACGCCGATTGGGGGCAACGCACCCGCGCCTCCGATATGACGCTGTATCTGCTGCTGCAGGCAATGGCAGGTCTGGCGCAATCGCCGTCGCGCGCTGAAATGCTGGAGGTTGGGATGGAAGCCGCAGGCTGGGGTGCCCCGGCGTTGGTTCCGCTGCCCAGAGGCGGGGCGGAGTGGCAGCCGGCAACCTCGCACAAGGTTACACGATGGGCCTTTGAAACCATGGGAATGTTTCCGGCGAACCCGGAGAAGATCAGCAGCAAGGCGGGAGCGGCCCCGGTGGTGGATATATACATCCGCGATCGCCGCGCCGATGTTTTTCCAACTGGTGATGGCCCGGTGACAGTGGGGCGCGGCAGCTATCTGCCGGTCTCTTTGCACTGGGCGCAGGATGCTGATTGGGTGATTCCGGGACTGGTGCCGAAGCTCGGTAACCGGGGAACGGTCGCGGCGCAGGGTGCAGGGCTGCGCGTCTGGGGCGGCTGGGTCCTGAACGATAAACCGATCTCGCAGGTTATGGACCGAAGCATCCTCTGGAGTCCGCATCCGCTTGCGCTGGGGCCTTGTGACATCGGCCCGGATCAGCAGGCGGTATCGGATCTGACGCAGAATGACGCGCAGCAGATCACGCAGCTCTGTAAAGATACGCGCAATGCAGCACCCGCAGGGCTGCAGCTGGTGTTTTTCTATGAGCTGACCCATGTGAATGACCGCGCCAACACCGACCCCGCAGCGGGACTGGCGCCGCAGATCGGCGCAGGCGAAACCCCGCCACAGACGGTGCAGGCCCTTGTCGATCTGGTCGCCTGTGACAACAATCTGGGCCTGCACATGATCGGCTAGGGTCGGGAGCCAAGAGGTCCCGGAGCTCAGGCGATTTCGCTCGAAATCCACGGTGTCGGCCATTCTGTCTTGGCCTTGTCAAGGATACGGTGCAGCGTCGGAACATTGAGATGTGCCCAGGGGACTGGCCCGGCGTTCGGATCAACCGGCGCGCGGTCCATCATGCAATACCAGATCCCCGCCGCGATATGGCGGCCCGCGGTTGAATCCGACGGGTAGTGCACGCCGATCCGCTCGCGGTTCACCGCGATCCGGTTGGCCATGGTCAGCAGCGGCGAGGCGACAACGTTGGTGCCAAGCAGATCGTCATAGGTCGGCTTGCGCAGCAGAGTGCCTGCCGGGATCTGGATATTGGTTCCCGTGCCATCGGACTCATAGCCCCTCACCACGCCAAATCGCTGTGCGATGCCCGGAACCTCCAGCAGTAGCAGCGACAGGAAATGGGCGAGAAAGGCGTGGCCGCTGGGAAAGGCAGGATGGGCAGGCGGACCAAATGGCACCGTTAGCCCCGGACGCAGAATTGAGGGGCGGACCCGCTTGTAATGGGCTTTGTAGCTCATATAGGCGACATTGCCGACCGCCAGTCCCAGATCAATAAGCTTCAGCGTGAAGGGGTGATCAAAGCTGTTGGCCCCCAAAAAATGGATCAGATAGGCCGGCAGGCCATCGGCCTGAATGTCGCATTCGACCATATATTGCTGACGATCATCCTCCATATACATCTTGAGCACTTCCAGCTCGGCGACGATGATCTCAAAGGCCTCCTTGGCGGCGTCCTGAGAGTCCGTTGGGGTTCCGGTTTGGACATAGCGCCAACGCAGATCGTTTTGTTCCAGCCAGCGGTCGCCGACATGGGCAGGATGCCAGTTCTGGTATTGCGATGCGAATTCCAGTGCTGCCATGGTGCCGGGTTCGGATCTATCCGCCGCACGCAGCCATTCCCCAAGGTTCGGGTCAAATGGCAGCGCCCAGAACCGCAGAGCAGGATCCCAGTCCTCGGTGATCCATTCCAGCGCGATAGGGTATTGCGGTTGCGGCGGTGTGCCTTTGTCCTTTGGGATCTGATAGGGTGTGATGATCATCGACAGCGGGAAGGGATCGCCACCGTTGTTGTCCGGGCTGAAATCCAGCGTCCAGGGCAGGAGGCCCAGCTCTTTGGGCGTTGCGTAGTAGCTGCGCAGAATGCCGATGCCGGCGTCTGCGCCATTGCCCAGAAGATAGCCGTTATCCTCAATCCCTAATCCCAGACCCGCGCCAAGCCCCAGACCGTTGCCGAGGCCCAGACCATTGCCGAGACCCAGGCCAAGTCCTTGACCTGCGCCCAAACCCAGACCGTTACCAAGCCCTAATCCCAGGCCGTTACCCAGCCCCAGACCATTGCCCAAGCCGAGGCCGTTGCCAAGCCCAAGACCATTGCCCAAACCAAGACCGAGCCCAAGTCCCAGACCAAGCCCGTTCGACGACGCTTGCGAGTTGCCATGTCCAGCCATCAGTAATCCCCCTTAAACCGTTGAATACGTGTTAAAAACAAACTGTGTGACTGCGCGTGTCGGTGCTCTGCCGGTCTGCCTCTTGATGTCCTTCCTGCTTGTCGGGTTGCCCCGATCATTGTTGTTCCAAATCCTAATCAGGCAGCCCTGCGCGTGTCAGACCATCGGTCAGACGACCCAGGGCTTCCTTTGATTTCAGCGGATACCAGGTCGCAAATTTCGATACCGAAAATCCCGGATCCAGTTCGATTATTTCCCGGCCCACCTTGCGGGCGCTCTCGGTTTGCCCGCTGAGCGCAAAGGCGGCGGCGAGCAGCCGGAGGCTGGCCATGAACCGCGGTTTGTTGCGGCGGGCGTTCTTCAGGAACCGGATCGCTTCAGGCAAGTTGCCATCGACAAATTCAGCAAGGCCCGCAGCAGTCAGGAAGAAGAAGCTCAACGGATCATAGGGTGCCAGTCGCCAGACATTGAGCAACCGTTCACGGGCCTCGGCGCCGTCGCCAAGATAGGCATATGTCGTCGCACTCAGCCCCCAGGCCAGCGGCAGGTTCATGTTATGGGCCAGCGCATCCTCGAAGAGTTCCAGCGCATCCTCGGGGCTGTTCTCATGCAGGCTGAGCACATGGGCGCGGATCGACAGGGTCAGCGCGTCATCGGGGTCCAGCTCGACCGCGCGGCGGGAATGGTTGATCATGGTCAGAATATCGTCGCGCGGGTTGTGGGAATACCCTTCTGCCAGAAAGAAATTCATGCACCAGGCCAGATAGGCGTGAGCCTGGGGGTAATTAGGGTCGAGAGACACGGCGCGCTTCAACAGAGCGATGGCCTCTTCATAGCTGTAGTCATCCAGCTGATAGAGCCGCGCCAGCGCCCGCAGGACACATTTATAGGCGTCCAGGCTCTCTGTGCTGCGTGCGCTGATATGCTCCGCCTCGGTCGACAGCACCTTGGGTTCCAGCATGGCCAGAATGCTGGAGGCGATTTCATCCTGAAAGGCAA
Source organism: Phaeobacter sp. JH20_26 (assembly GCF_048056275.1). NCBI lineage: Bacteria > Pseudomonadati > Pseudomonadota > Alphaproteobacteria > Rhodobacterales > Roseobacteraceae > Phaeobacter > Phaeobacter sp. JH20_26. The sequence goes on from NZ_JAYMWL010000013.1 coordinate 236,011, forward strand.
AAAGATCCTGTAGGTCACCGCGATAGGTCTGAGCCCAGATCGCCCGGTTGCGCAGAACATCCATCAATTCGACAAAGATGCGGAGCTGGTCGCCATGCTGGTCGACGGAGCCGGTCAGCAGATAGGCGACGCCTAGATTGCGGCCGATCTTGGCAGGGTTTTCCTTGCTACTGCGGAATTGCAGCGTCGAGGTGCGCGCCATGACGAACATGGTGCGGCTGCGGGAGACGCCGGAGATGATCTCCTCGGTGATGCCATCGCCGAAATACTGTTCCTCGGCCTGCGCACCGCGATCCTGAAACGGCAGGACCGCCAGCGTCGGGCGGTTTTTCCAGTCAGCATGAGGATGTAGCAGAACACTGTCGCCGCTGCTGCTGAGGACCTGATAGACGTGGACGGGCCGGTCAATATTCTTCAACAGCGGCGCGCCGAGGTCGTGAAACCTGAGCGACAGCTTCCCGCGGACGATATCGCGGACCATTTTGGTGACCACCACGGTGCCCGGATTGGCGAGCTGATGAATGCGCGAGGCGATGACAACACCGTCGGACTGCACGGTCCCCTCATCGTCGATCACATCGTCGATATTGACACCGATACGGATTTCCATCGGGTTCTCTTCGGCGACCTGCTGGCGCAACCGATCCTGAACAGCCATCGCCCAGAGCACGGCATCCGTGGCGCTGGTGAATTCGACCAGCAGCGCATCCCCGGCATCCGACCGACGCACGCCGCCATAGCGTTTCAGCTCATCCAGCAGCACGGTGTCGCGCAGCTCGCACCAGCGACGGACAGTCTCAGTTGTGCTGATCTCCATATGCCGTGTGTAGTCTGCCACATCGGCAAAGGCGAAAGCTGTCAGTCGCGTCGAGATCTTTGGAAACGTTGTTGGGATGGGCCTTTGCATGGATGATGTCCTGCCGCCAGTAGGGGGGCAGTATATCGAACGGTCGCGATTTTTAAAGAATGTAGACCGGCGGTTTGCACATCTTTGCCAGCTATCTGCGAAATGGGCACCCTGCCGGATGATCAGCTTTGAGAGCTATCAACCTCAGGGTAGACGGCGGTCTTTTTCACCACTCCGTAGACGAAACTGGTGTCAATCGAACTGATGCCGCCGATGGGATGCAGGCGCGCGCGTACGAAGCGTTCGTAATCTTCCAGATCGGCCACCACCACACGCAGCAGATAATCGGCAAGGCCAGTCATCACGAAACATTCCAGAACCTCAGGCGTGCCACGGATCTGGCGTTCAAAGTTGGCCACCACGCTTTCGGTATGGTTCTCCAGGCTGACCCGCACAAAGACCGTGACCGGCAGGCCATAGACCTTGGCATCAACGTCGATGCTATAGCCCTGAATGACATTGCTGCTTTCAAGAATGCGCAGCCGGCGCAGGCAGGGAGAGGGTGAGAGGTTGACCTCCGCCGCGAGATCGAGATTCGTCATCCGCCCATTGCGTTGCAAGGCCCGTATGATGCGTCTGTCCGTCGCGTCCAATTTTGGCTTCTCTGGCATATTATGCCAATCCTTATGCTGTCTGAAGGTAAACTAGCAACTAATCGCCCAGCTGACCATCCTAAGATGCTGGAAACACATTAGGGTGATTTCCATGAAAAAGACCGACTCCAGCTTTTCGACACGTGCAATCCACCATGGCTATGACTCGCAGTCGCAGCAGGGGGCGTTGAACCCGCCGCTTTATCTGACCTCGACCTTTACCTTCGACTCCGCCGAGGCGGGCGGCGAGATGTTCACCGGTGAGCGTGAGGGGCATTTCTACAGCCGCATTTCCAACCCGACACTGGACCATCTGGAGCAGCGCATCGCCAATCTTGAGGGCGGCGAAGCCGGGCTTGCGACCGCTTCCGGCATGGGCGCAATCACCTCGACCCTATGGTCGTTTCTAGCGGCCGGGGATGAAATCATCCTAGACAAGACACTATATGGCTGCACGTTTTCCTTCATGACCCACGGGCTGCCACGATTTGGCGTCAATGTGCGTCTGGTCGATATGACAGATCCCTCAAATCTGGCAGAGGCGATCAGCCCGAAAACCAAACTGGTCTATTTCGAAACCCCGGCAAATCCCAACAATCGCCTGATCGACATCGCGGCGATTTCCGAGATCGCGCATAAAGCTGGTGCAAAGGTGGTTGTCGACAACACCTTTGCCACGCCGGTGATCACACGCCCGATCGAACTGGGCGCCGATATCGTGGTGCATTCGGCAACGAAATTCATCAGCGGCCATGGCGATGTGATCGCCGGTCTGGTTGTCGGCTCAAAGGAGGACGTCACCCAGATCCGTCTTGTCGGGCTGAAGGATATGACCGGTGCGGTGATGTCACCCTTTAGTGCGATGCTGTTGATGCGCGGTTTGAAGACGCTTGAACTGCGGATGGAGCGTCACTGCAAATCCGCCCGCAAGGTGGCTGAGGCGCTGCAATCCCACCCGGCGGTGGAGCGGGTCTATTACCCGGGCCTTGACGGCTTTGCACAGAATGAACTGGCCGCGCGGCAGATGTCGGGCTTTGGCGGCATGATCCCCTTTGAGGTTGTTGGTGGCAAGGCTGGCGGTATCGCCATGATGAACCGGCTGGAGCTGGTCCAGCGCGCGGTGTCGCTGGGCGACGCCGAAACGCTGATCCAGCACCCGGCCAGCATGACCCATTCGACCTATACCCCCGAAGAGCGTGCAGAACATGGCATCGCCGAGGGGCTGCTGCGGATGTCAGTTGGGCTTGAAGGTGTCGATGATATCATCGACGATCTGATGCAGGCGCTGTCCTCGCATAACGCTTACGCCGCCGCCTGAGTATGGCGGCCCCTGGTGGGGTGTTTCATTCCGCCAGATTTGACAGGTCCCCTCCGCATTCGTGCGGGAGGGAGAGTATCTTCACCTAATCAATGAGTTGACCCATGACCTCTTCAGTGGCCGCGCCGATACCTTCCTCCGAAACGCTCAAGACGATCGAGCAGCGGCTATTGTGGCTGTCCCACTGGATGATCCACAATGCCAACCACCTGCGCCCCAAGGCGGACGGCATCAAGGTTGGCGGTCATCAGGCCAGCTCGGCTTCGATGGTGTCGATCATGACCGCGCTCTACTTCAGCGCGCTGCGGCCAGAGGACCGGGTGGCGGTGAAACCCCATGCCTCGCCGATCTTTCATGCGATCCAGTATCTGATGGGTAACCAGACCCGCGAGAAGATGGAAAACTTCCGCGGCTTTGGTGGCGTTCAGAGCTATCCGAGCCGCACGAAGGATATTGATGACGTGGATTTCTCAACCGGCTCCGTGGGGCTTGGGGTGGCGATCACCTCCTTTGCGTCGATGGTCCAGGATTATGTTACCGCGAAATCCTGGGGATCCGATGCGCCAAAGGGGCGGATGGTCGCGCTTGTCGGCGATGCCGAACTGGACGAGGGCAATGTTTACGAATGCCTTCAGGAGGGATGGAAGAACGACCTGCGCAACACCTGGTGGATCATCGACTATAATCGCCAGTCGCTGGATGGGATCGTGCGCGAAGGGCTGTTTCAGCGGATCGAGAAGATCTTCGACGCCTTCGGCTGGGATGTGGTGAAGGTGAAATACGGCGCCTTGCAGCGCGCCGCCTTTGAGGAGCCGGGCGGTGACAAGCTGCGCCAGTGGATTGATGACTGTCCCAATCAGACCTATTCGGCGCTGACCTTCATGGGTGGTGCTGTCTGGCGTCAGCATCTGCTGGATGATCTGGGCGATCAGGGCGACGTCAGCGCGCTGATCGAGCGCCGCTCCGATGCAGAGCTGGCAGCCTTGATGGAGAACCTCGGCGGCAACTGCGTTGCGACCATGGCCGAGACATTTGCCGCCATCGACCATGACCGCCCGGTCTGTTTCCTCGCCTATACGGTCAAGGGCTGGGGTACACCCATTGCCGGCCACAAGGACAATCACGGCGGGCTGATGAACAAGACCCAGATGGCCGAATGGCAGCGCTATATGGGGGTTGCCGAGGGGCAGGAGTGGGAGCCCTTTGCGACCGTGCAAAACCCCGCTGCATTGCAGAGCTTTCTGGATCAGGTGCCGTTTTTTGCAAACGGGGCGCGGCGTTATCACGATGCCCGCCTGCCGGTGCCGACAGTCGAGGTGAAAACCGACCGCGAGATGTCGACCCAGATGGGCTTTGGCAAGATCCTCGATGATCTCTCCAAAGGTGACAGCGACCTTGCCGCGCGCATTGTGACCATGTCGCCGGATGTGACGGGGACCACCAACCTTGGCCCCTGGGTGAACCGGCGCAAGCTCTTTGCACGTAAGGCGCAGGCGGATGCCTTTATCGAACACAAGATCCCCTCAACCGCGAAGTGGGAGTTCACGCCAGAAGGCCAGCATATCGAGCTGGGCATCGCCGAAATGAACCTGTTCCTGCTGCTGGGGGCTGCCGGCCTGTCGCAATCGCTGTTTGGCAAGCGGCTGATCCCTATCGGCACGGTCTATGATCCCTTTGTGGCGCGTGGCCTCGATGCGCTGAACTACGCCTGTTATCAGGACGCCCGCTTCATGATCGTGGGCACGCCTTCCGGCGTGACCCTGGCGCCGGAAGGCGGTGCGCATCAATCCATCGGCTCACCTCTCATCGGGATGAGCCAGGACGGGCTGGCCGCCTTTGAGCCGGCTTTTGTGGATGAGCTGGCGGTGATCATGGAATGGGCCTTTGATTATCTTCAGCGCGACGGCGAGGGCGATCCGGATGAACGCACCTGGCTCCGGGATGAGACCGGCGGTTCCGTCTATCTGCGCCTGACCACCAACCCGATTGAACAGCCGGGCAAGCGGGTTGATGACGCCTTCCGTCAGGGCGCGATTGATGGCGCCTATTGGCTGAAGCAGCCGGGGCCGAACTGCGATGTGGTGATTGCCTATCAGGGGGCGGTTGCGCCGGAGGCGATCAAGGCCGCTGCCGCCATCGGCGAGGGACGCCGCGATGTCGGCGTTCTGGCGGTGACCTCGGCCGACCGGCTGAACGCAGGCTGGACTGCTGCGCAGCGGGCCCGGGCGCGCGGTGTGCCGCAGGCACAAAGCCATATCGAGGCATTGCTGGCGGAGCTGCCGCGTCACTGTAAACTGATCACGGTGATCGACGGCCACCCGGCGACGCTGAGCTGGCTGGGCAGTGTGCAGGGCCATCAGAGCATTCCGCTGGGGGTCGAGCATTTCGGTCAGACCGGCACCATCGCCGATCTCTATCGCCACTTCGGCATTGATGCGCAGGCGATCACCGAAGCGGCCGATGGGCTGACCGCAGGCAGACGGCTGAAGGTCGTATAGCAACCTCGACCCAATGCAGCGCCAGCCCTGACCGATTGGCAAAGGTAGGAAAGCGGCAGGCATCCGTGCGCCCCCGCGCATCCCGTCGCGCAGGCCCCGCCACCGCCCGCAGGGATTGAGAGGCCAATATAATAACGGCTCCCGAAGTGATCTTCGGGAGCCGTATGTGCTGAAGGTCGGCAGGCGGGCCAAGCGGGAGTTCGGTGCCGTCGCATAGGGTGCCCCCTATCTGCACTACGTGGGCCTCGGCGAAATCACGATACGTATAGATCGATAACTTTGCGGGCCTCAGCGATCACCTCTTCGCGAAATGCCGCTGGCCCATGGACCTCGGCCTCAGCGCCCAGAGATAGAACGTCACGGATGGCCTTTACGCCAACCTCCATTTGTACGTTTACGCAGAACCATCCTTTTCGTTTCGGGATCAGAACAGGGGACTGCGGTGCAAAACCCATTTCGTTCAACATGCGCAGACCAGTTGAACTGACATGAAGTGCAACGGATTGAGACTTCAGCCGGTGCTCGAAATCTGCGATCCAGCTGTTCCAAAAGGCGCTGACATCAAAAGTCGTCGGGCGTGAGAACGTGTCGTCAAGAACCTTGATGCTCCGGATATTTGCAATCTTGTAGACACGTGGGGTTTCGACGAGCGCAACGAGATACCAGCTACCGGCTTTCAGGACAATCGCCAGGGGCGATACAACGCGGTCCACGACGCCTTTCCAGCTCTCGTATTCTATCGACAGTCGCCGTTCATTCCACACCGCAGAGGCAACCTCCGACACAAATGGAGCAGTGTCCTTCTTTCGATACCAACCCTGCGGATCCAACAAAAACCGCTCGGAAACAACAATGGCCTGATCGCGCGCGGGACCAGAGAGCGAAGCCATGACTTTTAGCTCTGTTTGGCTCGCAGCTTTCAGCAAACCCAGATCATCCAATGCAGAACCAAGCCCAGCCAGCAGCAGGCTGCGTGCTTCATCCGCATCAAGGCCTGTCAAACGGGTCTGGTATCCATCCATCAACCGATACCCGCCGCCTCGTCCCCGCTCGGCGAAAACCGGGACACCTGCATAGCTCAGCTGATCGATGTCCCTGTGGATCGTGCGCAAGCTGACCTCAAACTCATCGGCCAATTGCTGTGCCGTCATCAGGCCGCGGGTTTGGAGAAGCAACAAAATTGACAGTAAACGCGAAGATTTCATCTGCTCTCTCAAAAACATGACACGAAGTGTCATGTTATGTCGTTCATAAGCACTCTTGTCACGAAAGATAAGGGAGACACCATGCACACCGATCGCGACCCCACGGCGACAACCGCTGTTGAGAATGATTTTGACTTCATGTTCGGGTCTTGGACTGTAAAGCACAGACGCTTGAAGGAGCGGCTAACCGGCTGCGATGATTGGGAGGTTTTCGATGGCCTTTCGCAAACTCAGCCAATTCTTGCAGGCAATGGAAATATTGAAGACAACTTTGTCGGGTTTCCTGGGCAGCCTTATCGCGCGATTGCGTTGCGAAGCTTCGATCCTGGTTCAGGGGTGTGGGCAATCTGGTGGCTCGACGGTAGATCGCCCCACATGCTTGATACACCGGTAAAAGGTGCATTTACAGGAGATATCGGCGAATTTCGCGCGAATGACGTGTTGAATGGGCAGCCTATAATAGTCAGATTTCTTTGGAAAAAAGGGCCGGTGCCGCGATGGGAGCAGGCGTTTTCAACCGACGATGGAACCACATGGGAAACCAACTGGACGATGGACTTTACACCGGCTGCCTGATGAACGACAGGGTTCTGCCGGATAACGGGCTTTGGGACGGAGCGCAGAAACGGTCAAAACGGGCCCACAACCGCCGCTGAGGAATACGCAGCATCCTTCACGAAAAGCCGGTGTTGATTTGGATAACACAAAGCCCGGACCGCAAGATGCGCTCCGGGCTTTTGATCTTTTCGTCGCAGATGGTGTGGCCACGACGCCAAGAGCCGGTGATTGGCTCTGCGGGAGTGTCATGAACTGCCGTCAGCTGGCGTCGGCATCGACCTCGCGAAAGATGCCGACCAGTTTGGTGACGTCCCCGTTGTCATCGCGGATCGCCATGCCTTTGCTTTCGACGCGGATCTCGACGCCGTCCTTGCGGATCAGGCGTTTGACAAAGCGGAAGCCTTCACCGCTTTCGATGGCTTCGGCGACATTGCGTTTGACGTCCTCGCGATCATCGGGATGGAAGAAGGCAATCGCGCTGTCGATATCCGGCACATAGTTCTCTGGCGTCACACCGTGGATCTCATAGACCTTCGGTGACCAATAAGGGGCCTGAGAACCGGAATCGATGGACCAGAAACCGATCCCGACCATCTCCTGTACCAGTTCGGCCTGTGCCAGCAGCGCCTCGGCGCGCTGGCGGGCCTCGACGGTTTCGGTGACATCGGTGCCGATGGTGAAAACCGTCGGCTCTCCGGTGATATGGTGCGGGAAGCGATGCCGGTCCATGTTGATCCAGCGCTCTTCGCCGCCATCGGCCAGTGTCACCTGACGCAATTCACTGTCAAAGCCTTCGGGCTCGTCTAGGACCGCGTCGTCCTGCTCGAACATCTCCTTGCCCGCGTCATTGTCTTTGATGAGTGAAAACACATTTTTCGACAATGCCTTGTCACGGCTGAGGCCCAGCAGCTCAGCATAGGCCTCACTGATGCGCAGGATTTCACCGCTGCGGGTCCGGTTCAGCAGCAGCAGTTTCGAATTGTCGAGGATCATCTCCATCTCATGCGCCATGCCGGGGAATTCCGACACCACCATGGTGACGCCAAGGATCTGCCCGTTGACATCGAAGTAGGGCGAGCAGGTCAGCCGGATACGGGTGCCGCGCGAAGTGAACTCCTCGGTGACGGTCTGGCCAAGGCGCAGCGCCTCGCTACAGATCGGTGCCAGGATCGGGAATCCTTCTGGCAGGGCGCATTGGCTGATGTGCGGGCTGGAGATGGGCCGCCGGATGTTGAACATCCGGGTCGCCGCCAAAGTCGCCTGAGTGATCTGAAGCGCACTGTCGGCCACAACGATCGCCAAGGGCGTGCTTTCGAGCACCGAAATCAGCTCGCCGGTGCGTCCGCTCAGCTCGGACGCCGTCACCTGCAATTCCTCGTTGACGGTGATCAGCTCCTCGTTGGTGGACTGGAGCTCCTCGTTGGAGGTTTCCAACTCTTCGTTGGTGGCCTGCAACTCTTCATTGGTGGATTGCAGTTCTTCGTTCAGCGATTGCAGCTCCTCATTCGAGGTTTCAAGCTCCTCGATGGTCTGCTGCAGTGCTTCGCGGGTGGTTGCAACCTCATTCTCCAGATTGCGGATCCGCTCAAATGTCGCGTCACCTTCCTCGCCGACGAACGGAGCCTGATCGATCTTGGACCGGTCTACGGTCACCGGGGTGAACACCACCAGCGCCGCACGTTCGCTGATCTCCTTGGCCACGATCGGGTAGACGTCGAGCCGGATTTCCTCATCGTCAGTCTCGGCAAGAAGGTGGCGGACACCGCCCTTATGGGAGCCGTTCTTCAACGCGATGGTGATCAGGCTGCGGGCTTCTTCGCGCAGCGGGCTGCGCAGCAGATCAAGGTGCATCCGCAGTGAACTGGTCTCGTTCACCTCAATGAACTGGCTGACCGAGCCATAGACACGCGCGATGGAGAAATCTTCGGTCACCAGCAGGGAATTCTTGCCCAGCGACTGCGCCAGCGCCTCGAACAGCTGGCGATCGGTTGATGGCGCCTGCTGCGATGGCGGCTTGATGGTTGGACGCTGCACCATCATCGGGATCGACGGCATGTTATAGGGCTGCTGCGACTGATGGGCACGCAGGGAGCGTTTGCGATAGACATGACTGGCTGAGCGGTCCTGCACAAAAAGCTCATCCGATCCGGCGACGCTTTCTGCGGTGCCGAGGAACAGCAGACCATGCGGTGACATAGCGTAGTGGAAGCGCGACATGACCTTTTGCTGAAGCGGATTGCCAAAATAGATCAGTAGGTTCCGACAGCAGATCAGGTCCACCTTCTGAAATGGCGGGTCCTGGCAGACGTTGTGGTCCGAAAACAGAACCGCATTGCGCAGATTATCGACCACCCGGACACCATCGGTCTGCCGGATAAGGTATTTGTCAGCCAGCTCCGAGGGGATGTCGTTGAGTGCGGCGAGGCTATAGACTCCCTTACGGGCCGTCTTCAGCGCGTCCTTGTCGATATCCGTGGCAAAGATCTGGACCCGTGACTTCAGCTGGTTGGTCGGATTGCCGAGCGCCTCTGACACGACCATGGCGATGGAATAGGCTTCCTCGCCGGTGGCGCAACCCGCAACCCAGATCCGCAGGGGGCCGGGGCCGCGATCCTTGATCAACTGCGGCAGCAGAGTCTTCAGAAGCTCGAATTCCTCGCGATCACGAAAGAACCGGGTGACGGAGATCAGGAGATCCTTGAACAGCGCATCCACCGCATGGGGGTTGTTGCGGCAGAACTGCGTGTATTCCTCCTGGGTTTCGATCCCCAGGGCGATCATCCGCCGCTCGATACGACGGCTGATTGTTGTCTGCTTGTAGTCGCGGAAATCGACACGGGTGCGCGCAAGAAGGATCTGCAACAGATCCGAAACCGGTGAATCCCTCAGACTGTTTTCGTGGCGAAACGAGGAAAAGTCACGCGGTGAGGAAAGGATCTTCTGTAGATTGGTGCCAATATCCTGCGGCCGCAGCACCAGATCAACGCAGCCGGTCTGCACCGCTGCTACCGGCATGCCGTCGTATTTCGCGCTTTCGGCGTCCTGTGCAATGGTGATGCCGCCAGCCTCGCGGATGGCCTGCACACCATAGGCCCCATCGCTGCCGGTGCCGGACAGGATGATCGCCATAGAGTTGTCGCCGTTCTGCTCCGCCAGGCTGACCAGAAAGCGGTCGACCGAGGGGCGCGGGGTGCCGGGTTCGGCATTCGGATCCTGCAAGAGATGCAGACGGCCTTCGGAGAAGATGACATCGCTTTTGGGCGGCGTGATATACACGACATTCGCTTCCGGCACGGTGCCGTTTTCGATGGTGCCAACTTTCAGCTGGGTCTGCCGCGCGACCAGCTCGGTCATCAGGCTTTTGTGGTGTGGTGACATGTGTTGCACAACAACATAGGCGGCAGGCGCATCCACCGGGAGAGTCGCGACAAGCTCTCGGATGGCTTCCAGTCCACCAGCGGACGACCCGATTCCGATGATTGTCAGGTCATTCTTCGTTTGCGTTGTCATATGCGTGCCTATCGTCTACCATATGTAAACCTCTTATCCTCTAGATCGATGTCAGGTCCATGGCAAATCCCGATCGGACTGAGGTTTTGACCGGACGATGTGTCTACCGTCACGGATGAGCAATCGAGGAGGCAACATAATGCAATTAATGGTTGTATAAAGCTTGACGTGGAATGTTACTCCAAACTACGCTGCTTAAACGGTTTGTAAACTACTCCTAACTACATATTAAAGACATCTCCAGTTATACAGGTTGGGTGTAATGAACGTTGTTGCCATGACTGACAATATGGATGCTGGAGAGGATCAGCGCAGGTTCATCGTGAACCTTATGGCTCAGAAGGGGCAGCTGCCCTTTGTCCGCTCTTGCGAGGTGGTCAGCCCGACATTCCGCAATCGCACATCCTTCGTCAAATCACTGGCGCTGGAGGAGGTGTTTTGCGACTCCATCGCCGAGGGGTTGAACGACTGCGTTAAGATGCTGTCGGGCGAGACACAGGTTATTTCGCTGCCCTCGCTGATACTTGAAGTTCCGGGGCTCGTCCTTGCCGGGGCGCATATCCTGACAACGGTCGACGATGACGGCAGCCAGTCCATTATTATCAGGTTCCGGATCAGCCTTGGCGGTATTGGCTATGCGTTCCGCCCCGACGTGGGCTTTGGTGCCGGGCTTGAAGATCTGACGCGTGAGGTGAGCGCACAGGTGCTCACCGATCTTGCGCTGCCATTGCTGAATGTCCTTTCGGCGACCGAGGCGGGTCTGGTCGATGCCGAAACCGCAATCGGCTCGCTCAGCCGGCAGCTTGCGGATCGTGTCCATGAGATTCGCTTCCAGATCGAACTGGTGAAGCGCTATACAGACGGGTTGGAACGGCAGCGCAACAGCTGCACCGCCCCAGAACCCGCGCCAAAGCAACTGCGTCAGCTCAGCTCCGGCTGACACTTGCACCGCAAGGGGCGTTAATCCCGCAATGTCGCTGCAAATGATGGCTCCACATCTTCTGATACCTGGCGTCAATCGTCATGGTGGCTGCTCTGCTTGCGGATCTAGGTGCAATGGATTCCACCGCTGAATATAATGCCTTACCAAACGAGCGGAGACGAAAGGCCGGTTGAGTGAATTGCCTGACAGGGTTGTATTCAGCCGTTCTTATCGGGCGGTTCAACAGCCTGTTTTCATGGCAATGCGGGGGCGGGGCGCCTGCGTTGACCACAGGCCTTCTCCCCAAGGGCGGAGCGAATGCCTCGCTTGCATGGACGTGTCTCGTCAGGAGGCGCGTCAGCTTCGATAAGTTTTAAGGTTAGATATTTTAATCTTGAAATAAATATCCACTTCGGCCTAGGCTTGCCAAAGCGGCCGGTGCAACGGCCGATGGACGGAGCGCAGCCCGATGGGTGTGAGGGAACTGGACGGCAGCCATATGCTGACCGCTGTCATCGTGACAATTCCATACATCCCCGCAAAATGCTGGCGCCGCGCGGTCCAATCGGAAAGAGTAAGCAGCGAAGAGTCACCACAGAAGTGACCTTCATTGCTCAGATAGATCAGGGAGATGGACCAATGACGACACTTAAGACCATGGCGCTTGCCGCAGCGGTTTCGACGCTGGCCTTGGCCGCCGGCGCCGAGACAAAGATTGGCATGATCACAACGCTATCCGGCGGTGGTGCAGGACTGGGTGTCGACGTGCGCGACGGCTTCATGCTGGCAATGGAACAGGCCGGCCGCGACGACATCGAGGTGGTCATCGAGGATGATCAGCGCAAACCAGAAAGCGCCGTACAGATAGCCGACCGCATGATCCAGTCCGAAAAGGTTGACATCATGACCGGGATCATCTGGTCCAACCTCGCAATGGCAGTGGTGCCCGCGGCGACGGCTCAGGGCGTGTTCTACCTGTCGCCCAATGCAGGCCCCTCCGCGTTGGCGGGCAAGCGCTGCCATGAGAATTATTTCAACGTCGCCTGGCAGAATGACAACCTGCACGAGGCAGCAGGTGCCTATGCCAATGACGCGGGCCTGAAAAACAGCTACATCCTCGCCCCGAATTACCCCGCAGGTCAGGACGCGCTGACCGGCTACAAGCGCATGTATAAAGGCGAATTGGCGGGCGAGACCTACACCAAGCTTGGCCAGACCGACTATGCCGCAGAGATTGCCCAGATCCGCGCATCCGGTGCCGACAGCGTCTATTTCTTCCTGCCCGGTGGCATGGGGATTTCATTCCTCAAGCAATACGCCGACAGCGGTGTCGATCTGCCCGTTGTAGGTCCGGCCTTCAGCTTTGATCAGGGGATCCTGCAGGCAGTCGGCGGCGCCGCGCTTGGGATCAAGAACACCTCGCAGTGGAACAAGGATCTCGACAACCCGGCCAACACGGCCTTTGTTGCGGCCTTTCAGCAGAAATACGAGCGTCTGCCGTCGCTCTATGCAAGCCAGGGCTATGACACTGCCAACCTCATCCTGAGCGCGCTGGACAAGGCAAGTGTCGATGACAAAGACGCCTTCCGCGCCGCGCTGAAGGCGGCAGAGTTCGACTCCGTCCGGGGAGATTTCAAATTCGGCGACAACCATCACCCGATCCAGAACATTTATGTTCGTGAAGTCATTCAGGAAGGCGATGTCTACACCAACAAGATCATCGCAACAGGTCTGGAAAATCACGCCGACGCCTATGCGGCAGACTGCAAGATGTAAAACCATCTGAGTGATGCGGGCCAGTGGAGGACACCGGCCCGCATATCACAAACCCAGTTGTTGCGGAGGCACGCTGCCTCTGCCTTGGTGGAACTGTCACATGTCCCTCATTCTAATATTAGAGCAGATCCTGAACGGATTGCAGTTCGGGGTGATGCTCTTCCTCATGGCGGCTGGCCTGACGCTGGTCTTCGGCGTCATGGGGCTGATCAATCTGGCGCATGGTGCGCTTTATATGGTTGGCGCCTTTGCCGCTGCCATTGTCGCGGGCTGGACCGGTTCCTTTGTGCTTGCGCTGGTGGCCAGTCTCGCTGCCGCCGCAGCCGCCGGCGCGCTGGTCGAACTTCTGGTGATCCGCAAGCTTTATGATCGGGATCATCTGGATCAGGTGCTGGCGACCTTTGCGCTGATCCTCATATTTTCCGAAGGCACACGCTGGGTCTTTGGCTCCTTTCCACTGTTCCTCGATGTGCCAAGCTACCTGTCGGGGCCCGTCACCCTGCCGGGCGGTATTCAATATCCACTCTACCGGCTGACGATCATTCTGATCGGGCTGGTGGTGGCGGCTGGTCTGTTCTGGCTGATCGCGCGCACGCGCATCGGCATTCAGATCCGTGCAGGTGAGAATGATCGCGAGATGATCGCCGCACTTGGTGTAGATATTTCAAAGCTCTACACGCTGGTCTTCGCGCTCGGGGCGGCGCTTGCGGGCCTCGCCGGCGCATTGGTCGGGGCCATCCAGTCGGTCCAGGTCGGCATGGGAGAGCCCGTGCTGATCCTGGCCTTTGTGGTGATTGTCATTGGCGGCATCGGCTCGATCAAGGGGGCGCTGGTCGGCGCGCTTCTCGTCGGGCTGACGGATACACTTGGCGGGGTGTTCCTGCCGCAGTTCTTTGGCCTTTTCATGGAACCTGCAAGCGCGACATCCTTCGGAGCATCGCTTGCGTCGATGCTGATCTACATCCTGATGGCCGCAATCCTGTTGGTGCGCCCATCCGGTCTATATGGGGGACAGCATTGATGGCGCACGAAAAACTGTTGAACGCGGCGGTGATCCTGCTGCTGTTGGGAATTCCGCTCTGGGCGCATTTCGCCGGCGACCCCTTTGTGATCACGCTCGCCACCAAGGTGGCAATCCTGGCGCTGGCAGGCGTCGGGTTGAACATCGCACTTGGCATCGGCGGGCTGGTCAGCCTGGGCCACGCGGCGTTCTTTGGAATTGGCGGCTATGCGATGGGGATCCTTGCCGCCCATGCGCAGAACTACGAGCCGCTGGCACAGTGGCCGATGCTGATAGAAGGCACCAACCAGATGCCGGTCATTTGGCTGGTCGCGGTTCTTGTCAGTGCCTTTGCTGCATTGGTCATTGGTGCGCTTAGCCTGCGCACATCGGGTGTCTATTTCATTATGATCACCTTGGCCTTTGGTCAGATGCTGTATTACTTCGCCATCAGCTGGACCGCCTATGGTGGCGAGGATGGTCTGTCGATCTGGGTGCGCAATGAATTCCCCGGCCTCAACACATTGGTTCCCTTGCAGTTCTTTCTGGTCTGCTATGTGATCTTATGTGCTGCGCTGTGGTTTGCGTCGCGTCTGGCGCGGGCGCCTTTTGGTCTGGCGCTGGCAGCTGCGCGGCAATGCGAGGCGCGGGTGGAGACGGTCGGGATTACGCCCTACAAACTGCGGCTGACGGCTTTTGTCATCTCTGGCGCGATCACCGGTCTGGCGGGGGCGCTATTTGCGGATCTGAACCGCTTTGTCAGCCCGACCATGCTCAGCTGGCACACCAGCGGCGAGATCATGATCTTTGTCATCATCGGCGGGGTTGGCCGCCTGTTTGGTCCGGTCATCGGCGCGGCGCTGTTCATCCTGCTTGAACACTTCCTCGGCGGGATCAGCGATTATTGGCAGATCTACCTTGGCGGTCTGTTGCTCATCATCGTGCTATATGCCCGCGGCGGCGTGATCGGCGCAATCAGCGGACGGGAGGTCGCCCATGACTGAGGTGCAGAGGTCAGAGCAGGTTCTGAAGGTCAGCAATCTCAGCAAATCCTTCGGCGCATTGCAGGCGAGCAAGAACATATCGCTTGATCTTCGGGCGGGGGAAATTCATGCGCTGATCGGTCCAAATGGAGCAGGGAAATCCACACTTATCAAACAGATATCCGGTGAACTTCGACCGGATAGCGGATCAATCACCCTGCTAGGCCAGCCGGTTGACGAACTGGATCGCGTGGCGCGGGCGCGGATGGGGCTGGGCCGGACCTTTCAGATTTCGGCCCTCGCGATGGAGTTCACGGTGCTGCAAAACGCGGTGCTTGGCGCATTGGGCGCGCGCGGCGGCGTGTTCCGGTTCCTGGGCAATGTCATGAAGGACAAGGCGCTGGTGGCACAGGCAGAGCACGCATTGGACCGTGTCGGACTGAGCAATGAGGCGGCGCGGCGCACGGCAGATCTCTCTCATGGGCAGCGCCGCCAGCTGGAGGTGGCCGTTGCGCTCACTATGGCGCCTAAGCTGTTTTTGATGGATGAACCCATGGCCGGGCTTGGGGCTGGCGGATCACAGGCGCTTACCGGGTTTCTCGACCAGCTGCGACAGGAGGCGCCAATCCTGTTGGTGGAACACGATATGGATGCGGTTTTTGCGCTTGCTGATCGGATCAGCGTCCTGGTCTACGGCGAGGTGATCGCAACCGGCACCACCGATGAGATCCGCAACCACCCCGAAGTCCGCCGCGCATATCTGGGTGAGGAGGAGGCGGTATGACGCTGTTATCGCTTAAGAACGTCACGGCCTCTTATGGTCCGTCTCAGGCCTTGTTTGGGGTCGATCTGGAGATCGGCGAAGGTGAGGTTGTCGCGCTGATGGGGCGCAATGGGATGGGCAAATCAACCACGATCAAGACCATCTGTGGAATGTTGCCCGCAAGCGACGGGACGCTGTCCTTCGCCGGACAGAACCTGCGCAAACTGCCGTCGCACAAAATTGCTAGGCTCGGCGTTGGTCTGGTGCCGGAGGGGCGGCGATGCTTTGCACCGCTGACAGTGGAGGAGAACCTGACCGCCGCGGCGCGTCCGGGCCCATGGGATTTTTCCATGGTTGCGGATCTTTTCCCCCGTTTGGCGGAGCGTCGCGATCAGACGGCTTCCTCCCTGTCGGGCGGAGAGCAGCAGATGCTGGCCATCGGACGCGCGCTGATGATCAACCCAAGACTATTGATACTGGATGAGGCAACCGAAGGTCTGGCCCCGGTGGTCCGTCAGGAGATCTGGGCGGCCATTGCCCGACTGAAACGCGATAGCGGCCTTGCAATCCTGGTGGTGGACAAGACCCTGCGCGAACTGGCGGCCGTGGCGGATCGCGCGGTGATCCTGAACAAGGGGGTGACGGTCTGGACCGGCGGCATGGCCGCGCTGACGCCCGACTTGAAAGACCGCTATCTGGGCGTCTAGGCGCTGCCGCGGCTTGGACTTGTGATCTGGCTTTGCTAGGCAGGGCAAAATCCCCGGCCAAGGAGCCTGACATGCCCGCCATCACCCTCTGCATTCCGGCCTACGCAATGGGCGGCGACGGTGCGCGCTACCTTCAGGACTCATTTGAGCACCTTTGCAATCAGAGTTTTACCGACTTTGATATCGTCGTCTCCGATCAATCCGAAGACACCGCGGTAGAGGATGTTTGTCGATCCTACGAGGATCGTCTGTCGATCACGCATCTGTGGAACCGCGAGGGGTTGCGGCAGGCCTCCGCCAATGTGAACAACGCTATGGCCCATGCCACGGGTGAGGTGATCAAAGTGTTGTTTCAGGATGATTTGATTATTGATCCCAATGGATTGTCCCATATTCATGATGCAATGGGGCAGGGCGCTGACTGGTGTCTTTGCGGCTCTGGTGTGACGCGGGATGGCAGCAGCATCCTGCGCCCGATGGTGCCCCGTCTGAGCACGCGTTTGCATTTTGGCAAGAATACCGTCTCAAGCCCCTCGGTGCTCGCAATGCGCCGCGCTTCGGCGCTGGAGTTTGACGAACAGCTGATCTGGCTGATGGATGTCGACCTGTATAAACGGTTGTGGGACACCTACGGCGACCCGGTCATTGTGCAGGGGACCATCATTGCAAATCGCATGCACGACGGGCAGGTCAGCGCCTCTGTCAGCAAGGCACTGCGACAGAAGGAACTGCGCTACGTCGCCCGGAAATTTGCCCGCAGCACCACGCTGCGCGGCTGGCTAGAGTATCTGCGGCAGCGTCTGAAGGCGCTGTAATCCAAGGCATGGGGTGACGGGCAAATCGGCCTTTGCCCGTCAATTATCTCAATGACTTAGCGGGGAAGGTGAATGTTGAACTGCTCACGTATCGCCTTGTCCAGAACCGGATCGAACTGTGCCTGCGATGGCTCCGCGAGGATCTCAAGCTTGCGCGCAATGGCCTTGGCCACGAGATCAGGTTTGTCGATCTCCACCCATTCCTTTGGCGATGTGCGATCAGCCAGAGCCGGGTAGATATAGTCGGTCTGCATACGTCCCAATGTCTGGTCCGACCCCAGATAATGCCCCGGCCCGCCGATACAGGTGGCGCGGATTGTCTCCAGGCTGACCGAATCTTCGTCAACCTCGATGCCGCGGACGCAGCGCAGGGCTTGCCCGATCAGATCATCCCCGAGGATCAGCGACTCCAGGCAGAAGCCGAGCAGAGAGGCGTGCATTCCGGCGGCCTCGTAAACCATGTTCAGTCCTGACAATCCGGCCAGAACGTTGGAGCACATCTGCTCCCAGCCGGCCTGCATATCCGGCATCTTGGCATCGGCAATACCCGCTGCTGCGCCACCGGGCAGCCCGTAGAAGGCGTGCATCTGTGCACAGCCCGCCGATAGCAGTGCCTGTTCGCCGGAGCCGCCGGACATCGCGCCGGTGCGCAGGTCGGAGACAAAGGGCCAGGTTCCGAAAATCGCGGGCGCGCCGGGCTTTACCGCGTTGACGTAAACCAGCCCGGCGAGGCATTCGGCAACCGCCTGAACAATGGCGCCGGCTATCGGCGCAGGCGCGGTGGCGCCGGCCTGTCCGGCAGACAGCAGCAGAACCGGCATACCTGCAAGGATCACGGCCTCCATCGCCTGACAGCTTTCGGTGGCGAATTTCATTGGCGGCACAACAAAGCAGTTGGAATTGGAGACAAAAGGCCGTTCGCGCCAGGCCGCCTCTCCGCCCGCGATCATGTGCAGCATCTCCATCGCCGGCGCAACAAAGGCGGGATCCGAGAACGACGTCCCCACATGTTTGGTCGTGCCGGAGCAGCAGGCGTAGATGGTGTTCAGATCCATCTCGAGGTTATCGGTGATATCGCGCGCCACCATGGGCCGTTGCAGGAAGTGGATATTGTCCATCCTGTCGCAGATACGGGCGGCATCGTGCAGATCCTGAACGGTGCATTCGCGGTAGTTTCGCCCGTCGATCTCGACCAGATGGACCGCCGCACCCGCAGTGCCATAATGTACTTTGTTGCCAGAGAGATGCAGGTCGTTCTTCGGGTCGCGACCATAGAGGGTCACGCTGCGATTGGCGTTGCGAATGGTATCTTCCACCAGAGCGCGCGGAAACCGGATGCGGCCGTCCTCGCCCTGGATACATCCTGCGGCAGTCAGATAGGCCACACCGGTTGGTGGTGCATCTGCCAGCCCGATCTGTTCCAGCGCGTCCAGGGCCGCCTGATGAATGCGTTCGATGCCGGCATCGCTGAGGGGGCGGTACTGCCCGCCTTCCAGTCCGGGGCGGACCGGGCGCAGGTGATCGGCAAGCGGCGCGGCACGGGCGGCACGACGGGCAGCGCGTCCGCCGCTACGGGCCGCACGAGGGGAGTTCGATTGATCTGTCATTGGGGTCTCTCAGGTTTTGGGGTCGGATCTGATGGGTTCAGATCCGCTGTGGCCGCCCCCGTGCCGCACGCCCGCGAGCCGCCCCGATCGTGCGGCCGATCAGGCTGATGATCCATCGCTCGCCTGACTGTGGTTCCATCTGGATGCCTGTCATGTCGACACTCCGCTTCACTCTGGACATCGTTGCACAGAAGGGGGGCGATTCTGTTCCATTTGCGACCAATGTGAAATTTGCGACAGAAATTTCACGCAGGTCTGGAATTCCTGACCGCTGGCAGCTGCGGGCGGGTTTGGAAAAAATCTAATTAATCAATGAGATTGCGATGCGGTTTTCATCTGCACCAAAGGCGTGATTTCGGGCAATCTCAGGACAGGATCATACTGAACCGAGTGTTAAACATTCTGGAGGATACTGGTCGCAGATGGGTCGTCACGCGCGCTGAAGCAGCGCGCAGCCAGAAAAGGGCAGCGCCGATGATACCGGCCATATTACGCACCACGTTGAAGAACCGCCTGTCAGCGGGTCCGGCACGCCGGTCGGATGGTTCTGGCCATCTGTGGCGTGGGGCAGCCGCTGGTCTGGTGCTAAGCATCGGCATGGCGGGGCCGGTTGACGCTGGCGATTGGAGCGGGTTCTTTCTGGGTGCCTCCATGGCTCGGGTGACCGGTGTCGCGTCTGACGGCGGTACCACCAGCGCGCCCGGTCTGCATCTGGGGTATGATCACGACTTTGGCCGCGTCATCCTGGGGGGAGAGGTCGAGGTTGATCGCAGCGGTGGGGCAGGCGACAGCCTGGCAGAGGATCAGACACACCGGATCAAGCTGCGGGCCGGATATGACATGGGCGAAACACTTGGCTATGTCACCATCGGATCGGCACGTCGCGAAACAGCGACAGACAGCGACAATGGCGCGGTCTACGGGCTTGGCGTCAGCTATTCTCTCAACCGGGCGCTGCGGTTGAGCGGCGAATACCTGCATCAGGACGCCAATGACGGCGCGGCGCTTCAGGCACCAGCGCGTGATATCCTGTCGATCCGCGCGTCATTTCAATTCTAGCGGCTGACACCCGCCGCACCACGCCCATCGTGTTTCCGCGCCGCGGCGGTTCCTGATCTCGTCAGGTTCGGCGCGGCAAAATCCACCCTTGTCGATCAGGATGACGCCTTTTCGGGCATGAGCGGCAATTGGCCCGTTGGCGGTTGGGCGGGCGCAGTCTTGCCAGTCGGCAGATCCGCGCCTCAATCCTATCGGCAGGAACCTGCCCTGAGCCCTGATTTTGGGCCAATAGGCGCGCAAGATCTCCAAAAAATCAGCAGGGGGCTGGAACAAAGCGGCCGGCAATCTTCTTTAGGTGAGGCAGACGCGAGAGTAGCGCGTCCAAGCAAAGACAGATGTCGAAAGACAGACAAGGAGAAGTCGAGATGACTCGTATCGTATCCATGGCCGCTATCGCCGCCGCACTGAGCACTCCGGCCTTTGCCGGCAATCTGGAAGAGCCCGTCGTGGCACCAGCACCTGCCGCACCGCCCGTTGTGGTTGCCAATGACGGTGGTGACTGGACCGGTGCCTATATCGGTGGCCAAATTGGGCAGCTGGACGCAGACACCAGCAATGGCCTGTCGGGAGATGACGTCTCTTACGGTGTTCATGCCGGTTACAACTATGACTTCGGCCGCTTCGTGCTGGGTGGGGAAATCGACTATGACGCCACCGATGTGGATCTGGGCGGCGGCGCTGCCACTGTGGACTCGGTGATGCGCGGCAAGGTCAAGGCCGGCTATGATTTCGGCCCGGTGCTGGCCTATGTGACCGGCGGTGTGGCGCAGGTTGATACCTCCGTCGGTGATGAAACCGGTGAATTCTACGGCATTGGCGTGGCCTATCGTGTCACCGATCAATGGACCGTCGGCGGTGAAGTTCTGGAGCATGACTTCGACAACCTGGGCAGCACCGGCATCAGCGCCGATGCGACCACCGTGTCGCTGCGCGCCTCCTACCAGTTCTGATGTTATCCCCTCGGGGATGATAGCGGCGCGTCCATTTCGGTGGGCGCGCCGTTTTCATGTGCAGATACCCCGCCCGGATCCCCCCATACCCGCGGTGTCCTCCTTTGGTCGATTTGCAGGCTTGGCGGAGCTATTGCCTTGTGTTATGCAAATCCTATGAACCGGCTGTGCAACATTATTACCTGCTGCATTACCTGCTGAAAAACTCAGCGGGCTGGTTTCTGTCGTTCCCTTCTTTTGAACAAGTTGCTAAGCCCGCGCTGCGCGCCGCTGATCTGCGGCACCCGTTGGGAGATTGGCCTGAGGCGCCCTTGCGTTCCGGTCAGACGAAGGATTTGTGATGACGACGATCAAGCTGCACAACACACGCACCCGCGGCAAAGAGGTGCTGAACCCGATCAATCCCGACGATATACGCCTCTATCTCTGCGGGCCGACAGTCTATGACCGCGCCCACCTGGGCAATGCGCGCCCGGTGGTGGTGTTCGATGTGCTCTATCGTCTGTTGCGTCATGTCTATGGTGCAAACCACGTGAGTTACGCGCGCAACTTCACTGATGTGGACGACAAGATCAACGCAACCGCGCTGGCCCGCAAGGAAGCAGGTGCGCCGGGTACGCTGGAAGAGCTGGTGCAGCAGCGGACCGAGGAAACCATCAGCTGGTATCTGGCGGATATGGCTGAACTCGGGGCGCTTGAACCGGATCACATGCCGCGGGCAACCGCCTATATCCCGCAGATGATTGACATGATCGAAGCGCTGATTGCCAAGGGCCATGCCTATGCCGACGGGGCAGGCCATGTGTTGTTCTCGGTCAAGAGCTACAAGGATTACGGCGCGCTCTCCGGTCGCTCAGTGGATGACATGATCGCGGGCGCCCGGGTTGAAGTGGCGGATAACAAGCGCGATCCGATGGATTTCGTACTGTGGAAGCCCTCCACCGATGAGTTGCCGGGCTGGGACAGCCCCTGGGGGCGGGGCCGCCCGGGTTGGCATATCGAATGCTCCGCCATGAGCCACGAGCTGTTTGGCGCGAGTTTCGACATTCACGGTGGCGGCAATGATCTGATGTTCCCGCATCATGAGAATGAAATTGCGCAAAGCTGCTGCGCCCATCCCGAGGGCGATTTTGCAAGAATCTGGCTGCACAATGAGATGTTGCAGGTCGAGGGCAAGAAGATGTCCAAATCACTGGGCAACTTCTTCACCGTGCGCGACCTGTTGGATCAGGGCTATCCGGGCGAGGTGATCCGCCTTGTATTCCTGCAAACCCATTATCGAAAACCGATGGATTGGACCGACAAGAAGGCAAAGGAAGCGGAGGCAACGCTGCGCAAATGGCGGGCGCTGACCGCGGGCATCGAGCCCGCACCCACCGCTGCTGCCGCGGTTCTGGAGGCGCTGTCGGACGATCTGAATACAGCAGGTGCACTTGCGGAGTTGCACAGGCTGGCCTCGGCTGGTGCCGCGGCGGATCTACTTGCATCGGCCAAACTGATGGGCTTGCTGAGTGATGAGATGGGGGCCTGGGCGGCAGGTGAAGATATTGATTTAAGCGCCTATGAAAAAGCGCTTTTCGAGGCGCGAGAGATCGCAATGAAAACCAAGGATTTCGCCGAGGTCGACCGGTTGAAGACCGCCTATCTTACCGCAGGCGTCGAGGTGCGGATGTCCAAGGAGGGGGTCCAGCTGGTGCCGGGGCCGGATTTCGACCCCGAAAAACTCGGCGCGATCTAGCCCCCGATACGGATCCTCGCAGGTGGGCGCCGGGCCCGCCTGCGCCAGATCCAACAGACAGCAGAGGCCCTCATGACGGGGCAACGACCATACTTTGCCAAGCCATGAGGCCAGCCATGACCAAAGACCGTCTTTACCTTTATGACACCACGCTGCGCGATGGGCAGCAGACGCAGGGCGTGCAGTTTTCCACCGCTGAGAAAGTTCGGATCGCAACCGCACTGGATGGGCTTGGGGTGGATTACATCGAAGGCGGCTGGCCGGGGGCCAATCCGACGGACAGCGGCTTCTTTGAAACCGCCCCCGGAACGCGGGCCACCATGACCGCTTTTGGCATGACCAAACGGTCCGGGCGTTCGGCGGCAAATGATGATGTGCTGGCGGCGGTGCTGAACGCCGACACCGCTGCGGTCTGTCTGGTCGGCAAGAGCCATGATTACCACGTGACCCATGCGCTGGGGATCGATCTTGAGGAAAACCTCGACAATATCCGCGCCTCCGTCGCCCATCTGGTGGCCGAGGGGCGCGAGGCGCTGTTTGATGCCGAACATTTCTTTGACGGATACCGGGACAATCCGGACTATGCGCTTGCGGCCTGTCGCACAGCGCTTGAGGCCGGCGCGCGTTGGGTTGTGCTCTGTGACACCAACGGCGGCACCCTTCCGGCGGATGTGGGCCGCATCGTCAAGGAGGTGATCGCGGCAGGGTTGCCGGGGGAGCGTCTGGGGATCCACACCCATAATGACACCGAAAATGCGGTGGCCTGTTCGCTGGCGGCAGTCGACGCCGGGGCGCGGCAGATTCAGGGCACACTCAACGGTCTGGGGGAGCGCTGCGGCAATGCCAATCTGACAACGCTGATCCCGACGCTGTTGTTGAAGCAGCCCTATGCCGATCGCTATGACATCGGTGTCAGCCGGGAGGCGCTGAGCACTCTGACGGCGCTCAGCCGGATGCTGGACGAGATCCTGAACCGGGTGCCGACGAAACAGGCCGCCTATGTCGGGGCGTCGGCCTTTGCGCATAAGGCGGGGCTGCATGCCAGCGCGATCCTGAAAGATCCAAGCACCTATGAGCATATCGACCCGGCGCTGGTCGGCAATACGCGCATCATCCCGATGTCCAATCAGGCAGGTCAGTCGAACCTGCGCCGGCGCCTGTCCGAGGCAGGCCTGAGCGTCGAGACCGGCAACCCGGCCCTCGCGCGTATTCTGGAGCGGATCAAAACCCGTGAGGCCGAGGGCTACTCCTATGATACCGCGCAGGCCTCGTTTGAGATCCTGGCGCGCGAGGAACTGGGGCAATTGCCCAGTTTCTTTGAGGTGAAGCGCTACAAGGTGACGGTCGAGCGGCGCAAGAACAAATACAACCGCATGGTGTCGCTCTCCGAGGCGGTTGTTGTTGTGAAAGTGGACGGCCAGAAGCTGTTGTCGGTCAGTGAATCCCTCGATGAGACCGGCAGCGACCGCGGGCCGGTCAACGCGCTGGCAAAAGCGCTGACCAAGGATCTCGGCCAGTATTCCAAGGCGCTGGATGACATGCGGCTGGTCGATTTCAAGGTGCGGATCACCCAGGGCGGCACCGAGGCTGTCACGCGGGTCATTATCGACAGCGAAGACAGCAAGGGGCGGCGCTGGTCGACGGTCGGCGTCAGTGCCAACATAATCGACGCCTCCTTTGAAGCGCTGCTGGATGCGATCCGCTGGAAGCTGCTGCGGGACACCGACAGGGCGGGCGGCGCGGCTTGATGCTTGCATTTGACGATGATGTGACCGCCTGCGCCGATCTGGTGCAGAAGGGCGACCCGGATCGCTTTGCCACGGTGATGGCTGCGCCGGTTGAAGCGCGGGCGGCGCTGTTTACGCTCTACGCCTTCAACCTTGAACTGGCGCGGGCGCCCTGGGCCTCGGCGGAGTCGATGATTGCCGAGATGCGCGTGCAGTGGTGGCGCGATGTCGGGACAGAGATTGCGGCCGGTGGCCCGGTGCGACGGCATTACGTCGCAACGCCACTGGGGGCGGTGCTGCGGCCTGACCTTGCGGTGCATATTGATGCCATGGCAGAGGCGCGGCGCTGGGACATCTACCGCGACCCCTTCGAGGATGAGGCTGCGCTGGCGGATCACATCGACAAGACGACGGGCGCGCTCATGTGGATGGCAGCGGCGACACTGGGCGCGCGGGATGAGACGCTTGTGCGCCGCTTCGCCTATGGCGTGGGCGTCGCCAACTGGCTGCGGGCAATTCCGAAGCTGGTTGCCGAGAAACGCGTCCCGCTGCTGGATGGCACGCCGGAGGGGGTGCGCGCGCTGGCGGAGAGCGGTCTTGCAGCGCTGAAGGACGCTCGCTCCAATCGTGCTGCAATCGCAAAATCCGCCTTGCCCGCACTGCTGCCGGGCTGGCAGGCCAGCGCGATCCTGCAACAGGCGGTGGCGGAGCCTCGGCGGGTGGCCGACGGGACCCTGGGCACCAGTGAGTTCCGCCGCCGTGCCAGCCTGATCTACCGGGTTTCCACCGGGCGCTGGTAAGGCATCAGACGCCGGATTGGACCAGATAAGAAAGACGCCTGCGGCTCCCCGTCAGGCGTCTTTTCATGTCGTGCGGTCTCGGCTCGCCGGAGATCAGTGACCGTGAACAGGACGCGGTTTCAGCACCAACCACAACAGCGCGCCGCCCGCCAGCACCAGGAAGGGTGCCATCGCCATATTGACTGCGGTCCAGCCTTCGACCGGACTGCCACCAGAGCAATTCATCAACCCGCCCGAAGCCAGCGAGGCAAAGGTGACACCGCCAAAGACCAGCAGATCGTTGAGCCCCTGCATCCGGCCGCGTTCATAGCTTTCATGAGCACCCGCCAGCATCGTGGTTGCGCCGATGAAGCCAAAGTTCCAACCGATACCCAGCAGGACCAGCGCGACAAAGAAATTTTCCAGATCAACGCCTTGCAGGGCAACAGCGCCAGCTCCGCCCAGGATCACAAGGCCCGCGCCGACGATTTTTTCGACACCGAAACGCGCGATCAGATGCCCGGTAAAGAAGGACGGTACATACATCGCCAGCACATGGGCGGTGACGACATCCGCCGCGCTGCCTTCGCTGAAGCCGCAGCCAACAACGGCCAGCGGTGTCGAGGTCATCACCAGGTTCATCAGCGCGTAGGACACCATGGCGCAGATCACTGCAACCGCGATGGTGGGGTTGCGCAACAGCTCCATCCGGCTGCGCCCCCGGGGCGCATCTTCGCTAGGCACCGGCGGTTTCGGGATCTTCAGGAACAGGAACAGGACTGCGCCCAGCACATTGACGGCGACCACGGCCATATAGGTGCCAAGGAAAGGGATCACAAAGGCCTGGCTTGTCGCCTTCACGATTTGCGGGCCGATGATCGCGGAGAGCAGACCGCCAGCCATCACATAGGAAATTGCCTTGGGCCGGAACGCATCAGAGGCGGTATCGGTGGCGGCAAAACGGTAAAATCCCTGTGCACTCATGTAGATGCCGGTGAGGAAACTGCCGAGGAGAAAGATCGGAAACGAGCCGAGGTAGAGCCCATAAGCCCCGATGACCCCACCCAATGTGCCACCAGCGGCGCCAACAAAAAAACCCGCCTTGCGTCCGTAGCGCTGCATGATCGCCGAAATCGGCGTTGCCGCCAGCATGGAACCGGCCACAATCAGCGAAATCGGCAGCGTTGCGAAACAGGCATTGCTGGCAAGCGATTGACCTGCGAGACCACCAATGGTGAAGATCATCGGCATCTGCGCACCCAGAAAGGCCTGCGCGAGCACGAGAATGACAACATTGCGCTTGGCGATGCGGTCGTCGGGGAGGGGGAGGCTGTCTGTCATGGCAGATGCGTATCCCCGAAAATCCGACAGGGCAAGATTGATGCTGCATCGGTGCGCTATGCGCGCGAAAAAGACGCAAAGGAGCGGTAAAATGACAGGATCGCAAACTCCGGTCGGTCAGTTTGGGGGTGACGCCCGGTCGGCCGCAATCGGGCGGATCATCACCAGCGATGCCTGTGTGCGTGAGGGCGCCCAATGGCTGGCCGCA
The DNA here is from genome assembly GCF_048056275.1 of Phaeobacter sp. JH20_26. Lineage (NCBI taxonomy): Bacteria > Pseudomonadati > Pseudomonadota > Alphaproteobacteria > Rhodobacterales > Roseobacteraceae > Phaeobacter > Phaeobacter sp. JH20_26. The sequence goes on from NZ_JAYMWL010000013.1 coordinate 262,975, forward strand.
AGCGACCCGCGCTTTGCCCGCGCGATCGACCTCTGCGGCCCCCTGCCGCTGCGCCGCAAACCGGAGGGTTTTGCCGAACTGCTCAGCGCGATTGTCAGCCAGCAGGTGAGCGTTGCCTCCGCCAATGCGATCTGGGGCCGGATGGTCGGAGCCGGGTTGGACACTGCGCCTGCTGTTTCCGCCGCCAGCGAGGACGACCTGCGCGCGGTTGGCCTCAGCCGTCAGAAGATCCGCTATGCCCATGCTCTTGCGGCAGCGGGACTTGATTTTGACGCGCTGCGCCAGCTCCCCGATGCCGAGGTGATCAAAATCCTGACACAAGTGTCCGGTATTGGCACATGGACCGCAGAGATCTATGCGATGTTTTCGCTTGGTCGGGCGGATGTCTTTGCCCATGGTGATCTGGCCCTGCAAGAGGGGGCGCGGATCCTGCTCGATCTGCCGCAGCGGCCAAAACCCGCCGAGATGCGCCGCATAGCTGAAGCCTGGTCACCCTGGCGGTCGGTTGCGGCGCGCGTGCTCTGGGCCTATTACCGGGTGGCAAAGGACAGGGAAGGGATCCGATGACACGAGTATTGACAGCTGAACGCAAGGCGCCCCTGTCGGGGCAGACCCGATCTGTGGTGGTGTTTCTGCATGGCTATGGCGCCAATGGGGCCGATCTGCTGGGGCTGGCGGACCCGTTGGGGGAACATCTGCCGGATACGCTGTTTGTGGCCCCGGACGCCCCGGAGCGCTGCGCAGGCACGCCCTTTGGTTTCCAGTGGTTCCCGATCCCTTGGATCGACGGCTCCTCCGAAGAGGAATCGATGCGCGGCATGATGGCCTCCATCGAAGATCTGAATGCCTTTCTGGATGCGCTGATGGTGGATGAGGATGTGCTGCCGGAACAGGTGGTGCTGTTTGGATTCTCCCAGGGCACCATGATGAGCCTGCATGTGGCCCCGCGTCGCGAAGATGCGGTGGCTGGAATCGTTGCCTTCTCCGGCCGGCTGCTGTCGCCCGAAACGCTGAAGGACGAAGTTGTCTCGAAGATGCCGGTATTGCTGGTGCATGGCGACGCCGATGACGTGGTGCCGCCGCAATCTCTGCCAGAGGCAGCTGAAGCTCTGGGGGAGGCCGGATTTCAGGACGTCTTTGCCCATATCATGAAGGGCACAGGCCACGGCATCGCGCCCGACGGTCTGAGCGTGGCGCTGGCCTTCATGCGCGACAAGCTGAGCCTCTGATCCGCCGGAGCGGTTTGCCAGACAAAACGCCGTCGAAAGCCGTGCAGCCTAGCGCTTGCGCGGCTTTCGTGGTTTGCGGGGCGGCTTTCGTGGTTTGCGGGGCGGCTTTTGCGGGTCTGACGGGGTTGTTTTTGCGCCTGCCGCCTTGCGCCGGGCAATCGCCTGCCGGTTCGGGGCGGGTTTGGGTTTTGGCGGACCGGGGATGCTGGGCACCTCCAGATCTTCCCAGGTGCCGGGGCTGAGCCCGTCAAGAGTCCAGATGCCGATGGCCGCCCGGATCAGGCGCAGTGTCGGATGGCCCACTGCCGCTGTCATCCGCCGTACCTGCCGGTTGCGGCCTTCGCGAAGGGTGAGGGCGATCCAACTGTCGGGTACGGATTTGCGCACCCGGATTGGTGGGGTCCGCGCCCAGATTCCCTCCGGTTCGTCGATCAATGCGGCCTTGGCAGGTCGGGTGAGCCCATCTTTCAGCTCAACACCCTCTGCAAGCGCCTGAATGGCGGCCGCATCCGGTGTCCCCTCGACCTGCACCCAATAGGTTTTCGGCATCTTGTGCTGCGGATCCGAGATCCACGCCTGCAAGCGTCCCTGGTCGGTCAGCAGCATCAACCCCTCGCTGTCGCGATCCAGTCGCCCGGCGGGATAGACACCGGGCAGGTCAATCCAGTCGCTCAGCGTGGCGCGCGGGCTGCCCTCGCTGCCGCGGTCGGTGAACTGGGGCAAAACATCGAAGGGTTTGTTGAAACGGATCAATCTGGTCATCAGTCTGCAATAGGCAGCCCCCGGCAGGCTGGCAAGGGCAGCGGCGTTGCCGGCAGTGATTTCGCATAGGGGATTTCGCGACCGCCGACCCGCCAGCAGCTGTCATGCCGCTGTCACGGAATCATCCTACCGCTTGAGGCGAAGCGAGGTCAGTGCCCCGTTGCGATCATTGATAATGGGGGCTTGCCAGCTGACTGACACGATATATAGTTAAATCAAAGCAGGGGCGGGCTCCCCGCTCTGGTGTCGAAACGCAGGCAGACAGGGCGGTTGAGCCGTTGCAGAACATGCAGATCCATCAGCAAGAGATGACAGCATATGTCGCGCCTCCGGCGTGGACTGCAATCCGTGGTCCTGTTGCGCCGCAGAATGACACCGGGGTGAGGACGCGGCCGCAGACCGGGCTGCGAATACCTGTCTGGCCTTACCCGTGCCATCTGTCGGTATCCCTGCGGAGCACTGGCAGCAAGAAACCTGATTTGAAGACAAGCGCGTGGGCTCCACGCGCTTTTGTTTTTTTCAATACCGGGACGATCCGGCAGGCTGGAAACAGACTGCTGCGCCGCCCTGGGCAACCGCGTTGGTCCGGGCGCAGGCCACCGCTGTTGAAACGAGGAGGTGCAGTATGACCGTCGCCGTTGGTAATCTCAGAACATTGATTCTGAACGCAGATATGCAGCCACTCAGCTGGGCGCCGCTATCCGTCTGCAATTGGCAGGATGCTTTTGTCGCCGTCCATCAGGAGCGGGTCATACAGGTCAAAACCTACGAAAATGTGGCGGTTCATTCGGCCTCTGCCTCCTTTGAAGTTCCCGCCGTGGTCGCCCTCAAGCGGTATCGCAAGCGCAAGAAAGTGGCCTTTACCCGCTATAATGTCTTTCTGCGTGATGAATTCTGCTGTCAATATTGTGGCAAGCGCTTTGCGGCGAAGGATCTGACGTTTGATCACGTGATCCCTCGCAGCAAGGGCGGGGCCTCGTCCTGGACCAATATCGTGGCCTGTTGCAGCGCCGATAATCTGCGCAAGGGCAATCTGAAACCGCAGCAGGTCGGACTGAAACTGCGCCGCAAACCCTTTGCCCCCAGTCCGCATGAGCTGGATGCCATCGCCCGCCGTCTGCCCCGTCCGAAGCCTGAATTGCATCAAACCTGGATGGATTTTCTCTATTGGGATAGCGAACTGGACAGCTGAATCTCATCAGTCGTTCAAAAATAAACTAAGGCCCCGACCGGACAGGCGGGGCCTTTTTCCTTAGAATAGCTGCGAGAGACGATCCCGATTTCAGCCCTTGGCGCGCTGCACCATGCCGAAGAGATCGCGCGGGTCGTCCGGGTCGGCGAGCATGTCCAGCTCCAAAAAGAAATCCGTGTCCTTGATCCGGTCGCGGATGTAGCGCAGGGCCGAGAAATCCTCGATTGCAAAGCCGACACTGTCAAACAGGGTGATCTGCTTGTCATCCCGGCGACCGGGTTTCTGGCCAAGGATCACCTGCCAGAGTTCCGTCACCTCAAAATCCTCCGGCATCTGCTGGATCTCGCCCTCGACGCGGGTTTGCGGCGGGAATTCCACAAAGACATCGGAGCGGGTCAGGATACCCGGTGCCAATTCGGTTTTGCCGGGGCAATCACCGCCGATGGCGTTGATATGGACGCCGCTGCCGACCATGTTGTCAGTGAGGATGGTGGCATATTGCTTGTCAGCGGTGCAGGTGGTCAGGATCTGCGCGCCTTCAATCGCTTCTTCGGGGGTTGCGCAGGACACCACGGTGAGGCCGCTGCCAGCAAGGTTGGCGGCACATTTCGCGGTCGCCGCCGGGTCGATATCGTAGAGGCGAACCGATTTCAGCCCGCAGATTGCCTGCATGGCGAGCGACTGGAACTCCGACTGCGCGCCATTGCCAATCATCGCCATTGTTGTGGCGCCCTTCGGGGCCAGATGTTTTGCAACCATCGCAGAGGTCGCGGCAGTACGCAGCGCGGTCAGGATGGTCATCTCGGTCAGCAGCACGGGATAGCCTGTGTAGACATCGGCGAGCAGGCCAAAGGCGGTCACCGTCTGCAACCCCTCTGAGGTGTTCTTCGGATGGCCGTTGACGTATTTGAAGCCATAGGCTTCGCCATCAGAGGTCGGCATCAGCTCGATCACGCCGACGTCGGAATGGCTGGCAACCCGCGGCGTTTTGTCAAACAGCTCCCAGCGTTTGAAATCCTCTTCGATGTAATCGGCGAGGTCCCTCATCACGGTGTCGATACCGATCGAGTGAATGAGGCGCATCATGTTGTCGACGCTTACAAAAGGCACAAGCGCCTTGTCCGAAGGTTGGGTCATGACCGGGTCCTTTCACGGGGGCTAAGGTGGATGCCTGCCAGCATGCAGCGCATTGACCCGCCAGCGGTTTCAGTTGTTGGAATGGCGCGCCGCAGGGGCGTGCCGTACTCAGCGGGCGCAGCCTGATGCTGGCTCATTGATAGCTTCGCGTCGGGCGATCAAACACGCGCCGACCCAGGGCTGAGGCACAGAGATCGACCATCAGATGGGCCGTGCGCCCGCGTTCGTCCAGAAACGGGTTCAGCTCGACCAGATCGAGCGAGGTCATCAACCCGGAATCATGCAGCATCTCGCAGACCAGATGCCCCTCACGGACAGTGGCGCCGCCGGGGACGGTGGTGCCGACAGCCGGCGCCACGGAGGGGTCGAGGAAATCGACATCCAGCGAGACATGCAACATGCCGTTGACCTCGGCCACGCGGTTGAGAAAGGCCGAGAGCGGACCTGCAATGCCGTTCTCGTCAATCTCGCGCATGTCGTGACGATGAATGTTGCTCGCCTCCAGCGCCAGCCGCTCCGGGGTGTCGACCGACCGTAGACCGATCATACAGACGTTTTCCTGCGGCACCGGGTTCTGCACCTTCGGAAAGCCCGCAAAATCCGGACGGCCGGTGAAATACCCCACCGGCGTGCCATGCAGGTTGCCACTGTCGGAGGTGGCCGGCGTGTGGAAATCTGTATGGGCGTCGAGCCACAGCACGAATTGCGGACGGCCTTCCTTGGCGGCGTGGTTGGCAACACCGACAACGGATCCGAGCGACAGGGAATGGTCTCCGCCCAGGAAAATCGGCAGGCCGTCCTTCATCGCTTCTTCCGCAGCGCGGATCAGGCGGTTGGTCCAGCCAATGGTTTCATTGCGGGCAAAGACAAGACCGTCATTGTGGTCGGCCTCATGGCTGGCCGGACGCAGGTTGCCCTGATCAATCACCTTGTGACCCAGGCTTTCGATGGCACGTCCCAGACCGGCGGTGCGATAGGCATCCGGCCCCATCAGGCACCCTGCACGCCGCTTGCCACTGTCTACGGGAGCGCCGATCAGAATACAGGTCTTGGATGTCACGCGCATATCTCCTCTGCGAAAAGTGAATACTCTTAGAAAGCTCCGATTTGAGGTGGAATCCAGCAATCATTTCGCTCATATAGTAGGGCAAATCGTCAAGATGGAGATCAGATTGGACAAAACGGATGAACGGCTGATTGCCGCCCTGCGCCATAACGCACGCGCCTCACTCTCCGATCTTGCCTTGCAGCTGAACCTGTCGCGGACCACCGTCCGGGCACGGATCGAGCGGCTGCAGACCAAGGGCGATATCCTTGGCTTTTCCGTAGTGCTGAAAGAGGATGTGCTGCGAGACCCGGTTCGCGGTCTGATGATGATCGGTATCGAGGGGCGCGGCACCAGCCGCATCACCCGCCAGCTTCAGGGGCTGCCCGAGGTGCGGGCGATCCATACCACCAACGGACGCTGGGACCTGATCGTCGAGCTGGGCACCGAAACGCTGGAAACGCTGGATGCCGCGCTGGCAAAGGTCCGTACCTTTGAAGGTGTGGTCAGCAGCGAGACCAATCTTCTGCTCGCCACAAAGAAAGACAGCTGAAAAGGATAGATCGCCGCGTGGAGAGCTGCGGCCGGGGCCCTGTGCGTCGGCTCCCGGTGACTGGCTGCGTCGGGATCAGATCCGGTTTTTGCGCATGTGGTTGGCTGCGGCAATCCAGATCACCGCCAGCAGCAGCGAGGCAATCGCATTCCAGCTGGCCATCGACAGGCTGAACAGCTCCCACGGGACCTCGTCGCAGCGCACGAGCGGTGCCGACATGATCTGCTGCATCAGATCTTCGGAGCTCAGATTGCCGATCGGGCCGGAGGTGCAAGAGTTCGGACCTTCCCACCAGCCACGCTCAACCCCGGTATGATAGGCACCGATGGCGGCAGTCGCCAGCGCGGCCAGCGCGCCAAGGTAGGGCAGGATCAGCAGCGGTGCCGCCAGCGCCAGAGCACCGATGACGACAGCTGCGCCATGCGGATAGCGCTGCCAGATGCACAGTTTGCAGGGGGCCATCTCGCCGATGTATTGAAATCCAAAGGCACCAAGCAGCAGTGCAGCAGATCCGGCGCTGGCAATCAGGATGAGAATTCGGCTCATGTTTACAATACCTTCACTGCAAGAAACCCGCCGAACAACAACACCACAAAGACCGTAAAGACAAGCCCCAGCCGACGTTCGATGAAATCGCGGATCGGCGCGCCAAACTGCCACAGCAAGCCCGCAACCACAAAAAACCGCAGCGCACGGGCCAGAATGGAGGTCACCACGAAGGTTGCGATTGGCATCCCGGTCCAGCCTGACATGATTGTGATGACCTTATACGGAAAAGGCGTGATCCCGGCGATCAGCACCGCCCAGAACCCAAAATCATTGAAGCGGCTGTTGAATTCGACCATGGCATCTGCCTTGCCCATCGCGGCCAGCACCGGCTGGCCGATGCTGTCGTAGAAAAATGCGCCAATGGCGTAGCCGAGCAATCCGCCAGCCACGGAGGCGACCAGAGCCACCAGCGCAACCAGCCAGGCACGTGATGGGCGCGCGAGGATCATCGGGATCATCAGAACATCCGGCGGGATGGGAAAGACCGAGCTTTCGATGAAGGCAACGCCGGCCAGCCACCACAGCGCCTTTGGGTGGTCGGCCAAGGCCATCGTTCGATGATATAGCGCACGCAGCATCCTGTGAAGCTCTCCCTGGCAATCCGCCCTGAGCGGTGCCACGTCGGGATGAGCAGGTCAACCACGATGGTTGCCCGCTACACAGCCGTCGGCAGGCAGATGTTTTTTTGCCGCCAGCCGCGCGATTTGCCTATGGACCTCGGCCTTTGGCTTGGGTAGGAACGGGGCAGAGGCCCAAGTGGCGGAATGGTAGACGCAGGGGATTCAAAATCCCCCGCCTTTGCGGGCGTGCCGGTTCGAGTCCGGCCTTGGGTACCATGAAAAGCAGAGAGCGCGATTGCTGCCTCTCTGCTTTTTTGTTGTCTCCAGCGCCGTTTTGCCTGCATCCGGTGGACTGCTGACAAACGCCAGATAAGCATCTGGGGTGCTAGAGTTTTGGTGAGAATGGCCGCTCTTCGCGGGCAGGCCAGGGGCTGGCGGCTATGGCATCCTTCAGGGCCTGATATATCGCCGGATCTATGGCCGTTCCCTGCATATCATCCATTATCTCAAAGGCCTTTTCCAGCGGCAGTGCCGAGCGATAGGGCCGGTCCGCGGTCAGCGCGTCAAAGATGTCAGCAACCGTCAGCACGCGCATGTCAGTGGTGAGATCGGCGGCTGCAAGCCCATACGGGTAGCCTTTCCCATCGAGCCGTTCATGATGGGCCGCTGCCACCTCCGCCACGTCTTCAAAGACTGAAATCCGCCGCAGAACGTCGTGTCCCAGCACGGGATGCAGCTTCATGCAGGCGAACTCTTCCTCCGTAAGCTTGCCCGGTTTGTCGAGGATTGCATTGGATACCCCCAGCTTTCCCAGATCATGCAGAAGTCCGGCCCGCACCATCCAGCGACGATGCACCAGATCATGGCCCAACTGTTCACAGATCATGTCCGTGTAATGGGCGACCCGTTCGGAATGGCCGTAGGTAAAGGGGCTTTTTGCGTCGATAACCTTTGAAAAAGCGTAGGAAATTTCATCGAGATAGGTTTCATCAACCGTGAGGGTCGCCCGGGCGGAGCGATCCGAGAACACGCTCGCTTCCAGTCGACTGCTGGTCAATGCGTCATAGAAACCGGGGGATCGGATCACCCGGGTAAACACCGGAACGAGATCGGGATCGAACCAGCTTCCGGCACGCTCCTCCAGCTCGGTAGCGGCGGCTTTTGAGCCCATCTGCAGCGTGAACACATCGGTGACCTGAGCCATCAGCGCAATGCGTGAGAACAGCGGAATCTCGTCACCGCTGATGCCGGCCGGGTGGCCGCCGCCGTTCCAATGCTCGTCCAGCCCTGCGATCCCTTCTGCGACCTGTTCGGAGAACCGCATCAGCCGGGCGATCTCCGCGCCACGATCGCAGCGGGTCTGGATCAGCTCAGTCGCCAGACTACCGCTGCGGCCAATCACGCCGGTCACTGTTTTCAACCGCTTCAACCGGCTGTCGCCCTGGCCGGTATGGCGCAGGACAAATTCGAGCTTCTGCCGGGTGGTTCCGTCTACGAATTTGAAATTGCGTTTGAAGGTCAGATCATCCGTGCGGTAGAGCGCGCAGATGCGGGCGGCGTTAGAGCTACAGCCGAGATCCTTCAGAAGCAGGGTAAAGTAGAGATCAGCGCGATCCTCCTGCGACAGATCGAGGTAATCGGCGACCTGCATGCCGATCCAGCAGCATCTTACGCAATGACCCTCTGGCTGGCCTTCTGTAAGATCAAGCGCGTGGCTGAGCGCGCCGAGGAGTTCGCCTAGCTGGACGGTCTGGCCGCCAACCTTTGGGTAGGTCACGCCATGCAGGACACCAGAGGAGACGGTCGCAACCGTCATCCCCGGACCCGGTCCGGACAGCGAATAGGGGGTCGGCGTGGCCACCATGACACGCATCCTTGTTCAAACGCGCGTCAAGCCTACTATCTTGGCCTTAATCTCAGGTTACCGTCCCGTGCGCGGCGCATTCCGAGGGGCGTCGCCCGCTTGGCAGCTCTCTGTCAGACCCCTGACAGCCCCATTTCAGGCCACCCGATTGGCGGAGGCCCGCAGCAGCGTTTGTGTATAGGGGTGCTGTGTCTGCCCGGCGCGCATGGCATCAATGCTGAGCACCTCTACAATCTCGCCATGCTGCATCACCGCCGCCGCATCACACATATGCGCAACGACCGCGAGGTCATGAGACACCATCACAAAGGTCAGCCCATGCGCGGCACGTAAATCGCTGAGAAGGTTCAGGATCTCCGCTTGTACCGAGACATCCAGCGCCGAGGTCGGCTCGTCCAGCAGCAGGATATCCGGCCGTGGGGCCAGCGCGCGGGCGATGGCGACGCGCTGCCGCTGACCACCGGACAGCTGGTGCGGATAGCGAAAGCGGAACGACGGCCCAAGGCCGACATCCTGCAGCAGCTGTTCCACCCGTGCATCGATGTCGCGGAACCCGTGCAGATGCAGTGTCTCCGACAGCACCTGATCCACGGATTGACGCGGGTGCAGCGAGGCATAGGGATCCTGAAACACCATCTGAACGGTCTTGTAAAATGCGCGGTCACGGGTCGGTCCAAGCCGTTTGCCCTCAACCGATATCTCACCATTCCACTGCGGCGCGAGACCGGTGATGGCTTTCAGGATAGTGGATTTTCCTGAGCCGCTTTCGCCGACGAGGCCGAAACTGGCGCCGGTCTCGACCGCCAGAGACGCCGATTTCACGGCATGGACCAATGCGCCACGGTCGCCGAAATAGACGTTTAAGTTATTGATTTCCAGCGCCATTGTCATCTGCGACCCTCCACGCTGGGCGCATCCCGCCAGGCGGGATCACGTTGCAGCACCTCAAGCCGAGGACGCGGAGCATCAAATCGGGGCAGGCTGCCGAGCAGACCTCGTGTATAAGGGTGCTGCGCTTCGTGCAGCTGATCGGCGTCGCAGACCTCGACGATGCGGCCTGCATACATGATCAGCACCCGATCACAGAACTGCGACACCAGATTGAGATCGTGGCTGATAAAGATCAGCCCCATGCCGCGTTCCTTCACCAGCCGATCCATGATCGACAGCACCTGTCCTTGCACCGAGACATCCAGCGCCGAGGTCGGCTCATCCGCGATCAGGATTTCCGGGTTTGGGATCAGCATCATGGCAATCATGATCCGTTGCCCCATGCCACCCGACATCTCATGCGGGTAGGCGGTCATCACGCGCTCCGGGTCGCGGATCGACACAGCCTCCAGCATTTCCAAGGCCTTGGCATAGGCCTCGGTCTTGGTGGATTTGCTGTGCAGGCGGTGGGCTTCGATCAGTTGATCGCCGATGGTCATCACCGGGTTGAGCGAGAATTTGGGATCCTGCATCACCATGGAGATCTGTTCGCCGCGAACCTTGCGCATCTCGCGCTCCGATTTTGCCAGCAGGTTCTCGCCGTGCAGATTGATGTGATCCGCTTCGACGATGCCGGGAGGCCGGATCAGTCGTAGGATGGCGCGACCGGTCATTGACTTGCCGGAGCCGCTTTCCCCAACGATGCCGAGCCGTTCACGGCCGAGCGAGAAGGACACACCGCGCACTGCGTCAAAGATGCCATTGCGGGTGGGAAACCGCACCCAGAGGTTTTCGATATCCAGAAGCGGGCTCATGAGGCGCTGTCCTTTGGGTCCAATACGTCGCGCAGGCCATCTCCCAGCAGGTTGAACGCCAGCGAAACGGCAAAAATGGCAAGACCGGGCATGGTGGCCACCCACCAGTGATCGAGGATGAACCGGCGCCCTTCGGAGATCATCGCGCCCCATTCCGGGCTTGGTGGCTGGGCGCCAAGGCCGAGGAAGCCCAGACCAGCGGCGGCCAGAATGATGCCTGCCATATCGAGCGTCACCCGAACGATCAGCGAGGAGATGCAGAGTGGCCAGATATGTTTGATGATGATCCTGAGCGGGCCTGCGCCTTGCAGGCGGATCGCGCTGATATAGTCGGAGGAGCGGATCGTCAGCGTCTCGGCCCGCGCCATCCGTGCATAGGGCGGCCAGGCAGTGAGCGAGATCGCCAGCACCGCGTTTTCGATCCCGGCGCCAAGAGCAGCGACAAAGGCCAGCGCCAGCACCAGCCGTGGAAACGCCAGGAAAATATCGGTGATCCGCATCAGAATGATATCGGCCCAGCCGCCGACGTAGCCGGAGACGGTGCCAACCAGAAGGCCCGCAACCGGTGCAATCAGCGCCACCAGCGCCACGATATAGAGGGTGATGCGGGCGCCATGGATCAACCGGCTGAGGATATCACGACCAAGGGAATCCGTGCCCAGAATATGCCCCTCGCTGCCCAACGGTTGCAGCCGATTGGCGAGATTCTGCACATATGGGTCATGGGGCGCGATCACCGGCGCCAGCAGCGCGATGGAGATCAACAAAATCAGGATGGCCAGCCCGACCATCGCCATATGGTTCTGCTTCAGCGACAGCCAGCCCTGATAGAGTGCCGCCAGCCGGGCCTGACGCCGCGATCTCGGCGTGTCGGTCAGCAGCCAGGCGCGCAGGCCCTGCTGAGGGGCCGGGGTTTGCGATGACAGGCTCATTTCGACCTCGGATCGAAGACTTTGTAGAGAAGATCGGAGAAGATATTGAGGCAGATGAACACGAGCCCCACAACAACTGTACCGCCCAGTACCGCATTCATGTCAGCCGACAAAAGTGCGGTGGTGATATAGCTGCCGATCCCCGGCCAGGAAAAGATGATTTCGGTCAGAACCGATCCCTCAAGCAGATTGGCATAGCTGAGGGCGATCACGGTGATCAGCTGCACGCGGATATTGCGAAATGCGTGCGTCCAGACCACGGCCCATTCACTCATGCCTTTGACGCGGGCGGTGGTGATATATTCCGCCGAGAGCTGTTCGAGCATGAACGAGCGCGTCATGCGGCTGATATAGGCAAGGCTGTAATAGCCGAGCAGCGCGGCGGGCAGCACGATATGAGAAAACGCGTCGCGAAACGCGCCCCAGTCACCTGCAATCAGCGAGTCCACCAGGATCATGCCTGTGACCGACGGGATCATATCCTCGTAGAAAACACCCTGACGTCCGGGGCCGCCGACCCAGCCCAGAATGCCGTAGAACAGCAAGAGCCCCATCAGTCCGAGCCAGAAGATCGGCATGGAATAGCCCACAAGTGCAATCACGCGGGCAATCTGGTCGATCCAGCTGCCCCGGCGTACGGCGGCGATGACCCCCAGCGGCACGCCCAGAATGCATCCGAAGAGAATGCCAATAGTGGCAAGTTCAAAGGTCGCCGGAAACACGCGTGCTATATCAGAGGAGACATCCCGCGCGGTCAGCAGCGAGGTTCCGAAATCACCGCGGAGCACATCGGTGACATAGTAGAAAAACTGAATAGCCAGCGACCGGTCCAGACCCAGCTCACGGTAGGCGGCATTATACTGCTCCTCGGTGGCGCGTTCGCCCACGATGGCCAGCACCGGATCAATGGGCATCACGCGACCAATCAGGAAGGTCACGAACAAGAGGCCCAGCATGGTGACTGCGATGGACGACAGCGTCACCAGTGTGCCGCGCGCCCAAGGGGGGAGAGGCAGCCAAGGCCGCCGCTCCGTTTCTGTTGCGAAATTCGCCATTTTACTTGGTCACGTCCCAGTAGGCGACGGAGGTGATCGCCCCGCCGAGGCTCAGCCCTTCGACATTGTCGGCCATGCCAGCCTGTTCGATCAGCTGGAACATGATGGCAAAAGGGGCTGTGTCGCGGAACTCTGCCTGAATTTCGTGGTACATCTCGGCGCGCTTGTCGGTGTCGCCCTCGACCACGGCGGCGGCAACCTTTTCCGTCAGCCCGCCGGTGTCCCAGCCGTTGCGCCAGGCCAGAAGACCGGTTGCATTGGCTTCGTCCGAGTTATCCGGGTTATAGGCAAAGGTCCCCGCATTGGTATGCGGATCAGGATAATCCGGGCCCCATGCGCCCAGATAGATATCCAACTCGCGTGCGCGGTATTTGCCCAGGATCTGCTTGCCGGTGCCAACCTCAAGGTTCAGCGTGATCCCGGCCTGTGCAAAGGTGTTTTGCAGCGACTGTGCAATTTCCAGCCGTTCCTGCGCCTCGCGCACACCGACCGTCAGCTCCAGATTCTCGACACCGGCCTCTGCCAGCAGCGCCTTGGCCTTTTCCACATCGAGCGAGAAGGGGTTTTCGTCCACAGCGCCCAGATAGGTCTTCGGCAGGAAGTTCTGGTGACCGACATACCAGTTCTTCAGGAAGCTGTTTTCCATACCGTCATAGTCGATGAGATATTTCAGCGCCTGACGGACCTGCGGCTTCGACAGTTCCGGGTGTTTCTGGTTGAAGGAGACATACATCAGGCGGCCGCGCATTTCGCGCAGCACCTCGACACCCTCAACACCGGCCAGACCGTCCACATCCGAGGGCGTCAGATCGCGGGCCACGTCGATATCACCGCGTTCCAGCATCAGGCGCTGGGTTGCGCTTTCCTGAACGTGGCGCACGATGACGCGCTTCATTTCTGGCTCACCGCCATAATACGAGGGGTTTGCGCTCAGGGTGACACTTTCCTTCGGCTTCCAGCTGGCCAGGCTGTAGGGGCCGGAGCCCGCAGAATTGGTGGTCAGCCAATTGTTGCCCATATCGCCATCGACCTCATTGGCCATGACCAGTTCCTTGTCGACGATGGCGCCGATGGTCGCCGTAAGGCAGTTCAGAACAAAGGAGGTCGCATAGCGTTTGTCGGTGGTGATAGACAGCGTATTGCCATCAACCTTGATGGTTTCATCGACGTTTTCGGGCGTAAAGCCAAACTGCGTGATGATGAAGGACGGCGTCTTGTTCAGAATGACCGCGCGCTTCAGCGAAAACGCCGCATCCTCGGCCCGGACCGGGTTGCCGGACTGGAAGGTCACGCCTTCGCGCATGGTAAAGGTGATGGTGCGGCCATCCTCGGAGACTGTCCAGCTTTCGGCCAGATCGGGCTGATAGCCTGCATCCAGATCGGAGGGGTCAAAGTTGACCAGCTTACCATAGATGTTGCGGATCACATCGGCACCCGCAAATTCAAAGCTCTGCGCCGGATCCAGCGTGGTGATATCGTCAATGCGGTTGGCAATAACCAGCATATTGGCGGGCGTCTCAGCCATGGTCGCCATCGGAGTGAGGCCAATCGCCAGCCCCAGCGCGGCGGTGCCAAGAAGGGTATGAATGGTTTTCATCTTTAACTCCCTATTGTGTTTTTGATCTTGGAATATCGCGCTGTTGTCAGCGTCTTGTTGTTGTGTGGGTCTGAACCGGAGCGCGCACCGGTCAGCTGCGCGCCTCCGTTTTCGGGCTGCGCCAGGTGGCATCCAGAACCCGCAGCCAGTTGTCGTGACATAGTTTTTTCATCAACGTCTCATCCACACCGTGGTGACGCAGAGCGGCGCGAAGCGCGGGCAGGCCTGCAACGGTCCTGATCTCCCGCGGCACGGTGGCCCCGTCGAAATCCGAGCCGAAACCAACCCGATCCTCGCCGAGCTGGCTGATCAGGTGGTCGATATGGCGCAGCATCCGGTCAATCGGGGTGTTTTCGTCCATCCGACCATCTTCGCGCAGAAAGGCGACCGCAAAGTTCAGGCCGACCATCCCGTCACTGTCGCGGATCGCGTGCAGTTGGCGGTCGGTCAGGTTGCGGCTGTGCGGCGTCAACGCATGGGCATTGGAATGGGTGGCCACCAGCGGCGCTGCGCTCAGCTTGGCGACATCCCAGAAACCGGCCTCGTTCAGATGCGACAGGTCGATCATAACACCCAGATCATTGCAGCGCCGGATCAGCCGTTTGCCATCCTCCGTCAGCCCCGGACCGGTATCGGGTGATCCCGGAAACCGGAAGGGCACGCCATGGCCGAACCTTGTCGGGCGGCTCCACACCGGACCGATTGAGCGAAGCCCGGCCTGATAAAGCAGGTCGAGCATGTGGAAATCCGGATCAATTGCCTCCGCGCCCTCCATATGCAGCACCGCCGCCATCATCCCGGTCGAGAGGCAGTCGCGAATATCTTCGGTTGTGCGGCAGACCTTCAGCGCGCCGTCGCTTTCCAGCTGAAACAGCAGGGACGCCTGCGACAGCGCGACAGGGGCGGCATCGGCCCAGCTGATCGCCGCCGACAGCGGCATATCATAGCTGTCTGCCATCATCTCGTCTTCGCTATCCAGACTGTGGCCATCCGGAATATAGATCGCAAAGAAGCCGCCGCCAAAGCCGCCCGTGCGCGCTTTGGCCAGATCAATTTGGCGCCCGCCGTTGCCTTGGAACCCGTCCACGCCGGATGAAATATCGCGATTGTGCAATCGCAGCAAAACATCGTTGTGGCCGTCGAAAATCAGAGGGTCAGTCATATTTCTTCCTAATTCCCTGATATGAGGTCGTATCTTTTGCGCTAACGCAAGGGAATTTACGCCCGTTTCCGGGATAAGACGGACGAAGGTCCAAAAACTGCCATCTAACTGGGAGGAATGGCGTGACAGCGGTCATCTTGCCCGCTGGTCGTTCGACCGGGCCGGGAAGATGTTCGATTATCGCGCAATGGCGACTCGGCTGGTCAGGCCTGTTTCAGCCCGTAGGTGGCGAAGGCAGCAAGCGCCTCCTCCATCTGCGCCGTGCTTAGCAGTTTTGGTGTGCCGATGCTGCGGGCCAGTATGTACGTCCGCGCCAGACTCTCCAGCTCCACCATGCGCCACATCGCCCGCGCCAGCGTATCACCGGTCACGAGGGCCCCATGGTTTGCCATCAGGCAGGCGTGGCGGTCGGCCATGGCGTGAACGACATGATCCGACAATTCAGCCGTACCGAACAGCGCGTAATCCGCCAGCGGCACGTCATCTCCGCCAAAGGCCGCGACCATATAGTGGCAGGCCGGGATCGTCATGTGGTTCACGGCGAGAGCGCAGCAATGCGCCGGATGGGCATGGACGACCGCCATCGCCTCCGGCTTCGCCGCAAGCAGCGCCTGATGAAACTGCCACTCCGACGACGGGGCCGGCTGTGCATCCTCGGGATCAGGCCCGCCCGCAAGCGGCATTCGGACGATCATCTCCGGGCTCATCGCCTCATAAGGGATGCCGGACGGGGTGATCAGCATGTCACCCCCGGCGATCCGCAGGGAGATATTGCCGGAGGTGCCCTGATTGATGCCGGTCCGGTTCATCTCCAGGCAGGCATCAATGATGGACTGACGCAGGGCGCGGCTGTCATCCGGGGCGGGTCTGATCATGGCGCGGTCACCCGGCCTTGCGGATAAGATCGGGGAACAGCGCCGCCAGCCCCTCGGCAGAGGCATCGCAGATGCCGCGCTCTGTGATCAGCCCGGTGACCAGCCGATTGGGGGTCACGTCAAAGGCCGGGTTGCCGCAGACCGTGCCGTCCGGTGTCACACGCGCAAGCCCGATGTCACCGCTATCAAGCACGCCCTGCACATGGCTTACCTCGCAGCTGTCGCGGTCCTCGATCGGGATCTCTGCAACGCCATCGGTCACCGTCCAGTCGATGGTCGGCGAGGGCAGGGCAACGTAGAAGGGTACCCCGTTGTCATGGGCTGCCAGTGCCTTCAGATAGGTGCCGATCTTGTTGCAGACATCACCCTGACGCGTGGTGCGGTCGGTGCCGGTGATCACCAGGTCGACCTGTCCGTGCTGCATCAGATGACCGCCGGCATTGTCGGTGATGTAGCTGTGGCTAATACCATGGCTGCCCAGTTCCCAGGCGGTCAGCGCGCCCTGATTGCGCGGGCGGGTCTCATCGACCCAGACATGGATCGGAATTCCGGCATCATGGGCCTGATACATCGGGCTGGTGGCGGTGCCCCAGTCAACCGTGGCGATCCAGCCTGCATTGCAATGGGTGAGTAGCCGCACCGGCTCACCTGCGGGTTTCTTCTGTGCGATCTCACGGATCAGGGTCAGCCCGTAAGTGCCGATGCGCCGGTTGATTTCAACATCCTCATCGGCGATTGCATGGGCCAGTTTCAGTGCGGCGTCAGCACGCTCATCCTCGGGCAGGGGACGCAGGACCTCCATGCAGCGGTTTAGCGCCCAGCGCAGGTTGATCGCAGTGGGGCGGGTCGCATTGAGCTGCTCCCAAGCGACCTCCAGCGCACCGTCCGAAGGATCAAGCTCGGCCGCCAGCGCCATGCCATAGGCGGCGGTGGCTCCGATCAGCGGCGCGCCACGCACCCGCATCTCGACGATGGCGGTCGCGAAATCATCCAGTGTTGCAACCGGCTGAATGCGAAACTCATGGGGCAGCCAACGCTGGTCGATAATCATCAGAACCGATTGATCCTCGTCCCACCAGAGCGAGCGATAATGTGTGCCGTTGACCTTCACTGCGGTGTCCTCCGTTGATGGCTGGCCCAGCGCCGCCGCTGATGCCGTCCTAGCGCATTGGCGGTAAAGTGCAATCCTCTTGCGCGGCTAGCCGCCGCGCAACCTCTGCATGAGGTAGATTTCATTCTGGGGCCGGAGCGGTTCATCAAGGCTGGCAGCAATGATCCGGCCGTCCACCGCAACGGATACGCCTGCGTCGAGAGCCGGTGCAAGGGCGGGATAGGCAGATTTGAGTGCTGCGATCATCGCGCCGATTGTGGCGGCCTGAACCTCCACTGCGTCCTGCCCATCTGCAAACCGTCGCAGGCCCGACCAGAGGTGTACGGTCAGGCGCGGTGTACCCGCGCCCTGACCTGTGGTGCTGTACTCAGGTGCCATTGCGGCGCCTCAGCCCGTCTTGGCGCGCTGCTGATCCAGGGCGGCCAGAATGCGCGGTGGCGACATCGGCAGCGCATGCAACCGCACCCCCGCCGCCGCAGAGACTGCATTGGCGATGGCCGCGAGAGGCGGACAGATCGAGGTTTCGCCGACACCGCGCACGCCAAAGGGATGACCGGGGTTCGGCACCTCGACAATCACCGTGTCGATCATTGGCAGGTCCGAGGCGACGGGGATCCGATAGTCGAGGAACACCGCATTCTGCAACCGCCCGTCCTCGCCGTAGATATATTCCTCATTCAGCGCCCAGCCGATGCCCTGTGCGGCACCGCCCTGAAACTGACCTTCGACATAGGTGGGATGGATCGCCTTGCCCGCATCCTGAATGACCGTATAGCGCGTCACAGCGGTCTTGCCGGTTTCGGGATCCACCTCCGCATCGACGATATGGGTGGCAAAGGAGACGCCGGCCCCTTCGGGCGTCGCCTCGAAATGGCCGGAGATCGGTCCACCGGTCTTGCCCATGTCGCGGGTAATCTCCGCCAGCGGCATCGGGTCGAAGTTGCCCGCATTGGGACCGGAGGGCACGGCATGGCCGTCCTCCCATTTCACAGCATCCTCGGGGATACCCCATTTGGTCGCGGCACGTTTGCTGAGCTTGGCCACGGCATCCTCTGCCGCCTTGATCGTGGCAAGGCCGCTGGCATAGGTCACCCGGCTGCCGTGGGAGACGTCATTATAACCAAGCGTGGCAGTATCGGCGATGGTGACGCGGATGCTCTCATAGGGAATGCCCAGAACCTCTGCCGCCATCAGCGCCATGGAGGCGCGGGAGCCGCCGATATCGGGCGTGCCAACAGAAATCTGACAGGTGCCATCCTCTGACAGCGACAGCGAAACAGAGGTTTCGCCACCATGGTTGAACCAGAAGCCGCAGGAGATCCCGCGCCCCTGACCGGGCTTCAGCGGGGCATTGTAGTGGGGATGCGCCTTGGCAGCCTCGAGCGTTTCGACCAGACCAATGCGTTCGAACTTTGGCCCGTAGGAGGCTTTGGTGCCCTCGCGCGCGGCATTTTTCAGGCGCACTTCGATCGGGTCGAGATCCAGTTTACGGCAGAGCTCGTCAATCACAGATTCCACCGCGTAGGCCGCCATCGGCGAGCCGGGCGCGCGATAGGCCGCCTGTTTGGGGCGGTTGCTCATGACGTCATAGCCAATCTGCTGGACGTTCTTCAGATCATAGGGCGCAAAGGCACACATTGCGGTCATATCCGCAGGCGCACCCGGAAAGGCACCGCCCTGTAGGCGGAAGGTGCCCTGTGCTGCGGTAATGATACCATCAGCGGTCATGCCGATCTTGATATCCATGGAGGTCGAGGCGGTGGGGCCGGTGGCCCGGAACACCTCGGGGCGGCTCATCACCAGTTTGACCGGGCGATTGGACTTGCGCGACAGGGCCAGTGCGACAGGTTCGATGAACACCGTGGTCTTGCCGCCAAAGCCGCCGCCGATTTCCGAGGCGGTGACGCGCAGCTGCGATGTCTCAATCCCCAACAGCGCCGCGCAGTTCTTCTGCACATACCAGTGGCCCTGCGTACAGCACCACAGTTCACCCTTGCCGTCCTGTCCCAGCTGTGCAAGGCAGGCATGGGGTTCGATATAGCCCTGATGCGTGGCCTCGGTGACAAAATGCTCCTCGACCACCAGATCGGCCTTTGCAAAGCCCGCCTCGACATCGCCATGGCCGCTTTCGTGGTAGCGCACCACGTTTGGGTGCATCCCCTCCGGCACAGAGTAATCGGCAGCGCCCTCGCGGATCACCGGTGCATCCTTGGCCATCGCCTTATCGACATCGGTCACATGGGGCAGCACCTCATACTCTACCTCGATCAGCTTCAGCGCGTCACGAGCGGCGAGGGCCGAGGTGGCCGCCACAGCCGCGATGGCATGGCCATCATAGAGCGCGGTATCGCCCGCCATCACGTTTTCCAGCACATTCCATTGTTCGCCTTCCAGCCCCGGCGCGGGTTTGATGGCGTCCGAGAAATCGGCACGGGTGACAATCGCCTTCACATCGCTCAGCGCCTCGGCCTTGCTGGTGTCGATATGTTTGATCCGGGCATGGGCGTGAGGGCTGCGCAGGATGGCCCCGAAGAGCATTCCCGGTGCCGTGATATCGGCGCCAAAGCGCGCCTTGCCCGTGACCTTATCCAGACCATCGGGGCGGTTGGGACGGGTGCCCACCTGGGTGAAATCGGTCTTGCGTTGATCCAGAGCCATTATGATGCCTCCCGCATCTCTGCCGCCGCGTCCATGACGGCGCGAATGATCTTGTCATAGCCGGTACAGCGGCACAGATTGCCCGCCAGCCAATAGCGCACTTCGGTCTCGCTGGGGTTGGGGTTCTTCTCCAGCAGCGCCTTGGCCGCGACCAGAATGCCCGGCGTGCAGATACCGCATTGCAGCGCGGCGTGGTCGATGAACTTCTGTTGCAGCGGATGCAGTGTTTCGCCAGCAGCGATGCCTTCGACGGTGGCGATTTCCTGGCCTGCGGCTTCGACGCCGAGCACCAGACAGGAACAGACCAGCCGCCCGTTGAGAGTGATCGAACAGGCGCCACAGTCGCCGGTGCCGCAGCCTTCCTTGGCACCGGTGAGGTTCAAACGGTCGCGCAGCACATCAAGTAGCGTTTCGCGCGGATCGCAGAGGTAATCGACGGCATCGCCGTTGACGGTGGCCGAGACGTGGATCTTCGTGCTCATGCTTTGTCTCCCTTGGCGCGGGCATAGGCGGTTTCTGCGGCGCGGCGGGCCATCACGCCCGCCACCTGCGTGCGAAAGGCAATGGTGCCGCGTTTGTCGGTGATCGGTGAGCAGGCATCAGAGGCAGCGGTGGCCAGTCGCCCCAAGGCCGCGTCGTCCAGCCTGGAGCCGATCAGGGCATCGGCACAGGCCTGCACCATCAGTACCGTGGGCGCGACAGCTCCGAGGGCAACGCGGGCATCCGCGACGGTGTCGCCCTCCAGCCGAAGCCAGACACCACAGCCGACCACGGCGATGTCCATCTCGGTTCGCGGGATAAACCGCAGATAGGCGTCGCCCTGACCGGGCACGGCGGGCGGCAGATGCACCGCCGTGATCAACTCGCCGGGCTTCAGCGTGGTCTTGCCGGGAGCTGCCGGAATATCCACGACCGCGGCGCGGCGATTGCCGTCAGGTCCGGTGATGCTGACCGATGCACCTGCCGCAACCATAGCCGGCACGCTGTCGGCGGCAGGGGAGGCATTGCAGAGGTTGCCGACAAGCGTGGCCCGGCCCTGCACCTGGGTGGATCCGATCAGGTCCATCGCCTCGACCACGCCCGGCCATGCGGCCGACAGGTCATCATGTTCGGACATTTCGGCTCCGGCCACCGCGGCGCCGATGGTCCAGCTGCCATCGCTTTCCTTGCGGATGTCGCGGACGCCATCAATCGCCTTGATGTCGATCAGCGTATCCGGCGTGACGATATCGGCGCGCATCTGCACCAGCACATCGGTGCCGCCGGCCAGAACACGGGTAACCCCCGATGCTGAAGCCGCCAGCTCCGCCGCTTCGGCAAAGCTGGTTGGTCGGTGATAGTTCATTGGGACTGTCCTTTTGCTGGCCTGCTGCAGGTGGCTGATGGGTGGGTCCGGATGTCCGGGGCATGGAATGCGCTGCGGGCTGTCTCGACGCATATGCCTGGCCGCGGGCCAAGGCGGTGCGCTTTTCGGTATCTTGCGTCCTTGCGCAGTCTTCGGCAAGCCGCCATCGCAGCCGGTTTCGGACATAGGCGTGAAATCTCACGCTCGCAAAGCACAATCGGCAGTGATGTTCACATACCACACCGGGCAACGACCGAGGGCGCGCTTAGGTGGCAGGGGCCCATAAACGGGGAGGGTATTGCGCTTTTGCCCCTTGCGGTGTCGGATCCAGTCTTTTATGGCGGCGGCAATTCCAGAAATCTTCTAGAAAATATCGCCATCAAAGGGGTTTGAATGGCAAAGTTGGGTTGCACACAGGTGTGACAATCTGCCACAGTGCGCCGAATCCAATGGATGTGGATGTGGGGGAATATTCCGGGATTGGTATCAGATACGCTGAAACCTCGTGCCTGCGGGGCCACGGGCAGATCGTAAGCCTTGACTTGGTCTGATGCGCCTGAAACGCTTTAACCGCTGGACCTGCCGGAAATTGTTGCCAGAACGCGCGACAAAACACACCTGGCGTCTACATGTCCCCAAGGGTTCAACGACCCCAGCCGCGCCGTGTGCGGCTCTACGGTTTCGAAGACAAAAACGTGGGAGAACACTACATATGACCAACACCAAGCTGGCCGTTAGCGCCCTTGTGGCTACCGCCTTCATGGCACCTGCCGCGATGGCAGAAGAATTCATCACAATCGGTACCGGCGGTGTGACCGGCGTGTACTACCCGACCGGTGGCGCGATCTGCCGTCTGGTCAACAAGACCCGCAAAGAGCACGGTATCCGCTGCTCCGTGGAATCCACCGGTGGCTCCGTCTACAACATCAACACCATCCGTGATGGTGAGCTGGAATTCGGTGTGGCGCAGTCCGACTGGCAGTACCACGCCTATAACGGCACCTCCAAATTCGAAGAGCAGGGCGCCTTTGAAGGTCTGCGTGCCGTGTTCTCCGTTCACCCGGAGCCCTTTACCGTTGTGGCGCGTGCCGATGCCGGCATCACCAATTTCGACGACCTCCAGGGCAAGCGCGTCAACATCGGCAACCCCGGTTCCGGTCAGCGCGGCACCATGGAAGTGCTGCTGGAAGCCAAAGGCTGGGGCATGGACAGCTTTGCGCTGGCAACCGAGCTGAAGGCCGCCGAACAGTCCGCAGCGCTCTGCGACAACCAGATCGACGCCATGGTCTACACCGTTGGCCACCCCTCCGGCTCGATCCAGGAAGCCACCACCGCCTGCGACTCCGTCCTGGTGACCGTGGATGGCGAAGCGGTTGAAAAGCTGATCGCTGACAACTCCTTCTACCGGACTGCAACCATTCCCGGCGGCATGTACCGTGGCTCCGACGCGAATGTGAGCACATTCGGCGTTGGCGCGACCTTCGTGACCTCTGATCAGGTCTCGGACGAGGCGGTCTACACCGTGGTAAAAGCGGTCTTTGAAAACTTCGAAGACTTCAAAAAACTGCACCCGGCCTTCGCCAACCTGAAGCCTGAGGAAATGGCGACTGCGGGCCTGTCCGCACCGCTGCATCCCGGCGCGGCGAAGTACTACAAAGAACAGGGCTGGGTTGAATAACCAGACCGATTGATCGAACGGGGCGCCATGGCGCCCCGTTTTGCACCTGCGGTCTCCACGTCCGCTGACCGGGGTGTCAAGAACAAGTGGAGCAGTACCTGCACCCAAGCGGTACGAGCTTTCGAGGGGAACCATCATGACAAGTGAAACACAGGGCAAAGGTCCGCTGTCGGAGGAAGAGCTTCAGGCTCTTGTTGCCTCATCAGACTCCGGCGCCCGCAACCCGATTGGCAGCGTAGGGCTGTTCCTGGCCATTGTGGCCTGCATCTGGTCGGTCTTTCAGGTGCTGCTGGCCTCTCCGGTTGCCAATCTCGTGCTACCGGGCAGCGTCGTAAACAATGCGCGCCAGATCCATCTGGCCTTTGCCATTTTTCTCGCCTATGCGGCCTATCCCGCGCTGAAGAGCAGCCCGACGGACCGGATCCCGGTTCAGGACTGGATCCTGGCGCTGATGGGCACATTTACCGCACTTTATGGCTATATCTTCTACGAGAAGATCGTGAATGCCGGTGGCAAGGGTGATGACATCGACACGGTCTTTGCTGCGATCGGTCTTGTGCTGCTGTTTGAGGGCGCGCGCCGCGCCCTTGGCCCGGCGATGGCAATCGTGGCTTCTGTGTTCCTGCTGTATGTTTTCTTCGGCTCATCCGAGCTGGTCCCCGATGTGATCCGCTGGAAAGGCGCATCGCTGGACCGCGCGATGGAGCAGATGTGGATCACCTCGGAAGGTGTGTTTGGCATCGCGCTGGGGGTGTCGACGAAATTCGTGTTTCTCTTCGTGCTGTTCGGTGCACTTCTGGATAAGGCGGGTGCCGGCAATTACTTTATCAAGATGGCCTTTGGCGCGCTTGGTCACCTGCGCGGTGGCCCGGCAAAGGCGGCGGTGGTCGGCTCGGCCGCAACCGGTCTGATCTCCGGCTCCTCGATTGCCAATGTCGTGACCACCGGCACCTTTACCATTCCGCTGATGAAGCGGGTTGGCTTCACCTCGGAGCAGGCCGGTTCGGTAGAGGTTGCCTCCTCTGTCAATGGCCAGATCATGCCGCCGGTTATGGGCGCGGCTGCGTTTCTCATGGTGGAATATGTCGGTATTTCTTATGTCGAGGTGATCACCCATGCGTTCCTGCCGGCGACGATCTCCTATATCGCGCTGATCTACATCGTGCATCTGGAAGCCGTAAAGCGGAAGATGCCGACCCTGGGCAACCGCGAAGTAAACCTGATGCGCACGGCGCTGGGTATGCTGAGCTTCTTCCTGGTGTTTGCGGGGCTGTGCTATGGCACCCAATTCCCGGTTGATGCGATCGAAGCCGTCGCACCAAGCGCAGCCGGCCTGATCATCACCTGTCTGGTTGCATTGGTCTATGTCGCGCTGGTCTATATGGCAGCGCAGGTTCCCGACCTTGAACCCGATGATCCCAACGCCAAGGACATCGAACTGCCCGAGGTTGGCGAGATCTACAAGGCCGGTCTGCATTACCTGCTGCCGATCATCGTGCTGGTCTACTTCCTGATGATCGAACAGAAATCGCCGGGACTGTCGGCTTTCTGGGCGACCGCCTTGCTATTCGTGATCCTGCTCACCCAGAAACCGCTTAAGGCGCTGTTCCGCGGGCAGAGCAACCTGCTGCACAACTTTATGGATGGGCTCAACGACCTGTGGCACGGCATGGTGGATGGTGCGCGCAACATGATCGGTATCGCGCTGGCAACAGCAACAGCCGGCGTGATCGTAGGCACGGTGACCCTCACCGGTGTTGGTCAGGTCATGGCCGATCTGGTTGAGTTCCTGTCGGGCGGCAACCTGATCCTGATGCTGGTGATGGTAGGGCTGTTGTCCCTGATCCTCGGCATGGGTCTGCCCACGACGGCGAACTACATCGTTGTCAGCTCGCTGATGGCGGGCGTTGTGGTGGAACTGGGGGCGCAATCCGGTCTGATCGTGCCGCTGATCGCGGTGCATCTATTTGTGTTCTACTTCGGCATCATGGCGGATGTGACACCGCCTGTGGGCCTTGCGAGCTTTGCCGCGGCGGCTGTCTCCGGGGGCGATGCGATCCGTACCGGCTTCATCGCCTTCTTCTACAGCCTGCGTACCGTGGCGCTGCCGTTTGTGTTCATCTTCAACACCGATCTTCTCCTGATTGATGTCACCTGGGCTGAGGGGATACTGGTTGCGGTGACCGCCACCATTGCGATCCTTGTCTTTACTGCCGGCACCATGGGATATTTTCTGACCCGCAGCCGGATCTATGAAAGCGTGGCGCTGGTGGCGATTGCCTTTGCAATCTTCCGTCCCGGCTTCTTCATGGATTACATCCAGCCGCCGTTCACGCAGGTGGAGCCGGCCGAGCTGGTCACCGCGCTCGACGATGTCCCCGAAGGCACCGAAGTGCGCGTGAAAGTGGCGGGTCCCGATTTCGACACTGGCGAGATGACCGAAACCACTTTGGTTCTGACCGTCGGCGCAGAGGGCGGGCAGACAAGCCTCGATCAGTTCGGACTGCTGCCGCTGGAAGAAGACGGCATTGTCAAACTGGAAGAGCCGATGTTCGGCACCCCGGCGCAGCCGATGCTGGACGGGTTTGATTTCTATCTGGATGACCCGGTATCCTTGACCTCGGTGCAGGTGCCGTCGGATCAGCTGCCCAAGGAGCTGATCTTTATCCCGGCGCTGCTGCTGCTGGGGCTTGTTGCCCTGATGCAGACGGGCCGTGCCCGCAAAGAGGAGGCAATGGCATGAGTAAATCTGTTCTCTGCGCGCTGGAACTGAACGGCGACACGACGGACCGCAAGGTGCTGGCAGAGGCGGCCCGACTGGCCGATCTGGATGGCGCGCAGCTGGATGTCGTCAATGTGCTGCCCGATTTTGGCGAAAGCTGGGTCTCGGGGTTCTTCGAAGAGCACCACCATGAACGCGCGGTAAAGGAAACTGCAGATCATCTGGGCAAGCTCTGCGAGGAGGTCCTCGGCGCCGAACGCAACGCCAAGGTGCGGCATCTGGTGGCCACCGGCAAAGCCTATCAGGAAATCCTGAAGGTCGCGGACAAGGCGGGAACCGATCTGATCGTGATCGGCGCGCATAAGCCGGAGCTGTCGGATTATCTGCTGGGACCCAATGCGGCGCGGGTGATCCGCCATTCCACCTGTTCGGTCTATGTGGTGCGCTGATCCGCAGGCATTCTAACCGCATATCTCCGTATTTAAGGGGCGCCCCTTTTTCCGTCGCCCATGCGCCCGGTCTGCCTTTAGTCGGGAGGCGGCGCGTAACCTGTCATCTCCAGATATCCCTTACCGCTGTGGCTGCCGGTGATCCGCACCGGTCCCTCCCAATAGGGAAAGGACATCGCCATCCAGGCCTGCGGGTTCAGCGCGGTGACTTCGATATCGAGGCCGCGTTCGGGCAGGCGCAGGTTCCACTCCGTTGGGACCGCGCGACCGGCAACCTGTGTCAGCCCGCGCGGCGTCGCCTGAAGATGCCCCGGCTCCAGCGGAGAGGGCGTGCCATCGGCTGCGATCCATGTGCCTGAGGTGAACAGGCTGCTGCCCCGCAACTGAAACCCCATCAGCTTTTCGCCACTATCAAAGCGCAGCGAAAACCAGTCCCAGCCGCTCTGATCCTCAGACAGGGGCTGGCTTGACCATTCACGGTCCAGCCAGCCTTCTCCGGTCACCTGCACCGGGCCGCCGGGCAGCTGCAATGTGCCGCTCAGCTGATAGTGCGGCTGGGAATAATAGTAGCTGGCCTGTCCATCCGCCGATTTCACCGAATAGCCGCCATCCCCCTGCAAGACCAAGGGACCATTGGCTGAGAGAGAGAGATCATAGCGAAAATCCTGCCCGGTCGCGCGCAGGCTCAGCGCATCCAGACCGGCATCGCGGCCGCGCATGAACCAATCGTCGATATAGGCCTCAAACGGAGCGGTGGTGACACCGGCCTGCCCAATGCCACCCCGCGCCAGCCGCTCGGCGTGAAAATGGGCATCGGGCGTCGTCAGACCGGCGTGGCCCATCCAGATCTGGGGGTCTTCCCAGGCGGATGCGGTCGGCATCGAACGGGCATCACCCGGTTGCAGGGCAGACCGGAACAGCGTCCACTGAACCCCGTAGTCACGCCCGTCATCTCCGGTCAGATTGGCGGTCAGATACCACCACTCGATGCGGAACTCGGGGTGCGCGCCGTGATCACGCGGGAAAACCAGCTGGGTGCCGCGTGCAGGTACTGCAAACCCGTCCACCTCGGTTCCGAGCCCGGCATATCCCTGCGCCGCAGCCGGACCGGCAAGCCGGATGAGCAGCACCAGCAGCGCGACAAGGCCGCAGAAAATCGCTTGGAGAGCAGGCTTAGCGTTCATTGGCAAAGACCCTCAGCAGATCGGCGGGTTTCAGCTTTGACAGCCGCCGTGCCGGCAGGGCCGCCGCCAGCGCGGCCGCCGCCAGCGCCATCAGGAACAGCCTTAGCCAGTCCAGCGGAAACAGAAACATCGGCAGGCGCCAGCCGAAGGCTTCGACATTGACAACCGCGAGCAATGCCCAGCCCAGCAGCAGGCCGAGAGGCAGGGCAAGCAGGGCCGTCAGCCCGGCCAGGATCACGCTGCGCAGAAGTTCATATCTGGCCAGTTGACGGCGTGTCAGCCCCATCGCCCAGATCGGCGCCAGCTGCGGCAGACGTTGGCTCCAGAGCGTCAGCAGGCTGGTCAGCATTGCAAAGCCAGCGACGCCGAAGGTCAGCAGGTTCAGCGCTCCGGTCACGACAAAAGTACGGTCAAAAATCGCCAGCGACTGCCGTTTAAGCGCGCTCTGGTCGATGAAGGCACTGGACGGCAGATCGAAATCCTGTTGCAGCTGACGGCGCAGGCGCGCCACGTCCTCAACCGGCAGACGCAGGCCGAAACGGCGGTTCTCGATCAGCGGGCGATGCTCCAGCAGGGTGGCGAGACCGACAATCGCCTGCGGGTTGGGGTTACCATAGTCGGAATAGACGCCTGCAATACGCATGTGCCATTCCGGTGCAATCTGCAGCAGATCTCCGGTTTCCAGGTCGCCACGGCGCGCCAGCTGTTCGTTGATCAGCGCGCCGCTGCCGTCGGCCACCTGCTGCCAGACGGTTGCATCGGCCTGCAACAGCGGCCAGTTGTCGCGATAGGTGGCATCATCGACCACACCGTAAACGTCCATCGGGGCGCCGCTGTAGCGCTCATCACTGTGGCGGATGGGCAGGGCGCGGATGCCCCTCTCCGCCAGCCAGGGCAGCACCTCATCGGCCATCTCGTCGCGCGGAAGCGTCATATAGAGCTCCGAGGCCAGCCGTTGATCCAACCAGCCAAGGAAGGTGAGGCGAAAGCTGGAAACCATTGTGCCAACACCGATATTTGTCGCCAGCGCCAGAAGGAGTGCCATCAGCGCCAGCGACAGACCCGGCAGCTGCGCGCGCATGTCCGCCCATAACCAGAGCGTCACCGGGCCACGCGCCATTCGGGTTCCGACCAAGGCCAGCCGCGATAGCGCAAGCGGCAGCAGCAGCGCGGCCCCCAGCATCAGACAGCCGAGAAAGACAAAGCCAGCCAGCAGCCCGTCGAACAGCACCGGTATTGCTGCCGCCGCCAGCACCATCAGCGCACCGGTCGCAGCAGAGAGCCGATGGCCACGCAGCGCCTGCTGACCGCGCGCGGTTGCAGCTGGCGCTGCAAGAATGGGCAATCGCGACAGGCTGTACCAGCTTTGACCACCGGCCAGCATCATGCCTGCCAAGGCCATCGCAAGGCCAGAAAGCACCCAGCCCGGACGCAGGTTCAGGCTGCCATCGACCGAGGCGCCATATAGCCCCGAAAGGGTTGCGCTGACACCGGGAAGGAGAGCCGCCGCGATCAGATAGCCAAGGATCAGGCCAAGCAACGCCGCCACAAGCGTGATTGCCAATAGTTCAGCAAAAACAAGCCAGACCAGAGTGTTGAGCGGTAACCCTAAACTGCGCAGGCTGCGGAACATGCCGCGTCTCTGCTCAATCCCCAATGCGATGGTGCCCTGCACGATGAACAGGCCCACCGCAAAGGACAGCAGCCCAAAGGCGGTGAGGTTGAGGTGAAAACTGCGGGTGAGCTGCGCCGTATCCGCGCCGGTTGATGCGCTCTGCAAACGCAGGTCAGGCACCAGTTCGCCCAGCGATCTGAGCCCGCTGGGTTGCGCATCCAGCACCATCAGGCGGCTGATCGCATCCGGTCGCGCGAGCAGTCGCGCCGCAGTCGCTATGTCACTGATCAAAACGTCTCGGGGAACCGCTGTGCTGCGCGTTGTCGGAGGCAGATCAAGATCGAGGCCGGTCACATCCGTCTCGGGGTGCAAGAACAGGTGACCAGGTGCCAGCAGCAGATCCGCCGGGGAAAGCGCCACAGATGTGTCGCCGTCGGATTCCGTTGCGGTTCCGGCTTCGCTCAGCCGTTCCATCATCGGATGCGAGAGGATATCAATGCCCACCATCTCAAGGCGCCTTCGGTCGGGGCCTTTTTGTTGGTTTGTGAGGTCACCGATCAGTATCGGCGAGAGCTGCCAACCTTCACGTCGCAGCGCAACATATTGGGAAATATTAATATCTCCCTCTGGGTTTACGAGATAGCTTTGTCCGGACGGGGAGATGCGCGCTGCGGCTTCGGCATAGCTTGCACGCGCCTCGGCATTGATCGCCTGCACCGCAGACCAGAGCGCGGTGGCCAGCGCAAGACCGGTGATCAGCATGGCCAATTGCAGCGGGTGCTGACGCCAGTGAGACAGGATCGCGGAGAATGCAGCCGCTCTCATGTCCCGGCCTCACGCAGGCGGCCATTGCTGAGGTGGATTTGCCTGTCTAGCAAGCCCGCAATGGCCTGCGAATGGGTCACGAGCAGCAGCGCCGCGCCAGTTTCCCGCACCAGATCCAGCATCAGCTCCATGACCGAAGCACTTGACGTTTCGTCCAGATTACCCGTCGGCTCATCCGCCAGCAGCAGCTTTGGGCGCAGCGCCAGCGCGCGGGCAATAGCGACCCGCTGCTGCTGTCCGCCAGACAGCTGTTCGGGGTAGCGCCCCTGTAGTTCGGCCAGCCCCAGCCGACGGGTCAATGCCTCGATCCAACTGGCATCAACCGTGTCGGCCAGCCGGGCATGCAGGCTGATGTTCTGACCAACTGTCAGGGCCGGGATCAGGTTGAACTGCTGAAACACCAGGGACACATGTCGTCGCCGCAGCGCCGCGCGCCCTGTGTCATCCAGCTCGGCGAGGGGCACATCATCCACCACTATGCGGCCGCGGTCGAACTGATCCAGCGCGGCCGCCAGATGCAGCAACGTGCTTTTGCCGGATCCGCTGTCTCCGGTGAGTGCGAGGCTGCACCCGGTGGCCAGATCCAGCGAGACACGGTCCAGAACCCGAACAGCGCCGGACGGCCCCGAATAGGACTTGCTGACCTCCTCAATGATTAGCATCGACGTATAACCTTTTGCGGTTGTTATGGTTTGTCCGACTTCGCCGCGATACATCCGGCGACCAGACAGGCTGATCTTGCAGGCTGACCTTTCCGGGGATCCCGGCCCAAGACAACAGATAACATTGACGCGCCCTGATGTAGGCCCCATTTGAAGCTTGCCCATGCAATAATGGGGCTGGGCTCAACAAAGGCTATGCCATGTCGCTGTTCTCACTGCCATTCCGCTGGTCATCACGAGGTCTGGCACCTGCCATTCTGGCCGCTCTGGCAGCGGTGCCGCTGACGGAGGTCGCCGTGGCGCAAACGGCGTCCGGCAGCCGCGAAGCGCTCTGCCGCAGCCGGGCGGAGGCCTACGCCGGCGCGCCGCGCAGTGATGCCCCTGACGGTCTGCGGCTGGGCAATGATCGTGCCGGGATCACTTTCTCCGGGACAGTTCGGATCGGGATCAGTGTGCAGGAGGGCAAGCTGCGCCGCGCGAGATCACGCAGCGGTTCCGAAGCCGAGGACCGCGATGATTACTTCAACACGCCCGAGGCGCAGCGCAAGCGGCTGGTCAAACAGTACTATCGCGATTGCATGTCGCAGCGCTGATTTCGTAGACTGCGCCAAAACCGGAGCCGTGAGCCGAGCCGATCGCGGCTGATCGACAGATCCATCGGCGCAAGGTCAACGAATGAGGGCAGGGACATGACACTCATCCAGCAGCTGCTGCTCGGCAGCCTGTACCTTGGGATCTGCCTTGTCGTGGAGGCTGGGTTGCTGGTGTTCTGCATCCATGTTCTGCGCAGACGGCTTGGCGTGCTGCAACGTGGGCGGCGCTTTGTGCAGATGAGCGCAGTGCTGGCGGTTGCCATCGGGCTGATCGTCTTTGCCCATACGCTGCAGGTCTGGATCTGGGCCACGGCGCTGATTTTCTCTGGTGCCATAGGCGACTGGAATACTGCGATTTATTTCTCGCTCGCGACCTATACCACCCTCGGCTACGGCGATATCGTCCTTGGCGAGGGGATGCGGATCTTTGCCGCGTTCGGCGCGGTTACCGGGCTCTTTGCCTTTGGCATCAGCACGGCGTTTCTGGTGGCTGCATTGCGAGAGGTGTTCCTGCTGGAAGATACCGCGCCGGTGAGAGTACGCTGACCCGTCACCTCGGGCGTGGTGCCCTACAGGATTGGCGCCAGCAGGCGCGCGACAGGCGCACCAAAGCGGATGGTCACCGGTTGCGCGTCCAGATCCGTCTCCAGCAGCGTTGACGATGCCATGTCCTCATCCAGCATCTGCGCCACCTGTTCTGCCGTTTCCGCATCAAAGCACAGCGCCATACTCTCAAAATTCAGCCGGAAAGAACGGTTGTCGAGGTTCATCGTGCCCACCGCCGCAATGGTATCATCCACGACAAAAACCTTCTGGTGCACAAATCCGGCCTGATACCGATAGATTTTGACACCAACCTCGCGCAGGTCGTCAAAATAAGCGTAGGCAGCCAGCCAGGGTGCGTAGTGATCCGCAGTCTCGGGCAAAAGGATACGCACATCGACCCCGCGCATGGCGGCGTTCTTCAACGCAGCCACAACATCCTGATCCGGCACGAAATAAGGCGAGGCAAGCCAGATCCGGGAACGCGCTGCGGAGATGGCAGAGAAATACAGCATCGAGCCGTTGATCGTACTGTCTCCCGGCCCGGTTTCGACCACCAGCGCGGGTTTGCCTGTGCCCTCAACCGGGGCGCAGTCCCAGGTCAGCAGGTCAAGGATCGGATCCTCGGTCAACCAGAACCAATCCTCCGCATAGCCCAGCTGTAGCTGCTGCACGACCGGACCGGTCAACCGCACCTGCGTATCGCGCCAAGCGCCAAAGGCCGGGTCGCGCCCCATGTATTCATCGCCGATATTCATTCCGCCCGTAAAGCCGACACGCCCATCGACGATGACCGTCTTGCGATGGTTCCTGAAGTTCAGGTGAAACCGATGTTTCGGGCCGGGGCGGGTGCTGGGGTCAACCTGATTGACACCTGCCGCCTCCAACGCCTCGCGGTATCGGTTTGACAGCCCGTGACTGCCTACCGCATCCGTCATGAACCAGACAGCAACGCCGCGCGCGCGTGCGTCAAGCAAGGCGGTCTTGAACCGCTGTCCGATCTTGTCATCGCGCACGATGTAGAAATGGACCAGAACGTAATCCTCTGCCGCATCAATGGCCTCGATAATCGCATCGGCGATTTCAGCGCCGTTTTTGAGCAGCTCAAACCCGTTGCCCCGGCAAACCGGATAACCGGCCAGCCGTTCGAAGGGGGCCTGGTTCGCGGCCAGTTGATCGCGGTCCTGTGTGTGAAGATCTGAGTAGACGCGCAGCGCGTTCAGGACCCGCTCCGCCTCGCGCCGGGTGGCGCGATACCTCGAAAACCGGCGTTGCCCGAAAAACAGATAGAGCGGCAGCGCCACCAGCGGAGCGGACAGCAAAAATACCACCCAGCCGATTGCCCCTTGCGGCGTGCGGGCGGTGCGGGCCGCCTTCAAAGAGGCCAGACCCGCAAGCACCCACATCATCAGTACAGCCGATGTGCTTATCGCAATCCAGGCCATCGCCGCGCTCCCTGTCGCATATCTTCTGGCCAAACCTACATCCGGCGGATGGGCTTGGCTATATCTCCCTGAAAGGGCTGGTTTTTAGACGCGAGCTATGAGACCGTCAGGCCATGAGCATCCGACCCTATGTGAAACCCGGCGCCTATGCGTTGTATCTGGCCGCCAAGCGGTTCAACGACAAGAACGGCTGGGTGCTGAGCAGCCATATCGCCATGTCGCTGATGCTCGCCTTGTTTCCCTTTATCCTTTTTACCGTGGCGCTCACCGGTGCGGTGGCGGGGTCACTGTCGGGCGGGGTTGATCTGGAAAACCTGGTCGAGCTGGTCTTTGGCTCCTGGCCGGAAAGCGTCTCGGATCCCATCGTGCGGGAGGTCTATTCGGTGCTTGCCACATCTTCCACCGGGGTGGTCACGCTGGGTGGTGTCATCGCTATCTACTTTGCCTCCAATGGAGTGGATGCGGTGCGTCTGGCAATGGTGCAGGCCTATCATGAACGCGATACCAGGCCGTTCTGGAAGACCCGGAGCCTGTGCATTGGTCTGGTGATCCTGGGGGGGGCGGGCATTATGGCGGCGGCGGTGTTTGAGCTGATCCTGCCGCTTTATGCGCGCCATCTGGCCAGTTTCTTCCCGCAAGTCCCGCTGAAAGGCAACTGGGAGGGCGGTCTGAACGGGGTTCTGGTTGCGGTGATCCCGCTCGTTGCTGTGTTTGCCTTCCACATGCTGCTCCCGGCGAAGCGTCACCGGCTCTCACAGGTGCTGCCGGGGGTGCTGCTGACAGTGGTGCTGTGGTGGGCGGCCGGCCTCGCCTTTGCCATCTACATCAGCAGTTTTGCGGCCTATTCGGCCACCTATGCGGGGCTGGCGGGGGCTATGGCGGCGCTGATCTTTCTCTATCTGAACTCAGCCATTCTGATCCTTGGCGCGGAACTCAATGGGGTGCTGCTGCATCCAACCTCCTGACCTGTCGCAGGCGTTTGCAACCGTCCGAGTGCACCAGCCCGTGCCTGAAGTGAAATTGTTTCGAAAATCGCAACAATAAGGCAGTTCTGCCACGATTGAGCCACGATGCGGCCCAGTGGCCGGTCTATTCTTCGATGAGAACAGCCCGAACGCTCATACGGTACGAGGAACTGATGCGTCTTTTGCAAAGCAAACTTCCGCCCCGCCAATTGGTGCAACGCCTGCTGAAACAGCCTGTCGCGGCGCCTCATCGCATCGAGAAGGACAGCCCGCGCGTGACGCTGCGCGCTGAAGGCACCTCACTGGAAACCATCGCCTTGCAGGCGCTGGCGCTGCGGTCGTTTTCCAGCACTGCTCAGCGCGGCAGCTGATCGCCCAGACCTGAAAGCCGGGGCAGGGCGGCGGTTGCCATGCGCCCGGCCACAGCCCGGTTGGAGATCAATCGTCAGACGCATCCGAAGGCTCACCGCGAAACCCGGTTGCAACCACGAATTTTTCCGAACTGTCCGAACGTGACGATGGCGGTTTGACGTGGAAAACCTTGGTGAATTTCTGCTTCAGCAGCTTTTGCAGATCACCCTCGGCCCCGCCGGCCAATACCTTGGCCACGAAGGTGCCGCCTTCTTCCAGAACGTCGAAGGCAAAATAGGCCGCGGTTTCACAAAGCGAGATAATCCGCAAATGGTCGGTCTGCTTGTGACCGGAACTGGCAGCTGCCATATCCGACATCACCACATCTGCCTTGCCACCAAGCCATTCCTTGACCTTGTCGTCGGCCCCTTCGTCCATGAAATCCAGCTGGTGGAACTCGGCACCCGCAAGCGGCTCGACCTCCTGCAGATCAACGCCGATGATGCGGCCTACCGCCTTACCCGGCTTTTCCCCCAGCGCATTGATCCGCTTCACCGCTACCTGCGCCCAGCCGCCCGGGGCGCAGCCCAGGTCGACCACCCGCGCGCCATTCACAAGGAAGCGGAATTTATCGTCGACTTCCATGATCTTATAGGCTGCGCGCCCACGGTAGCCTTCTGCCTGGGCGCGTTTCACATAAGGGTCGTTCAACTGCCGCTGCAACCAGCGGGTGGAGCTGAGTTTACGCCCACGGGCAGTCTTGACCTTGACCTTCAGGTCACGCTGTCCGCGCCCGGAGGTGTTCTTGCCAGTGGGTGTTTTTCCCGTGGGTGTCTTTGCCATATTTGCTGTTCCCTGTCGTCCGTGGCCGCATCGGGGCCAACTGTCGGACGCTCAAATCCTGTGTGTGGCCGTCAGAACGGCCCGTCTTCCAGAACGCCATCGGCGCTCATCTGTGCATAAAGCAGGCCTTCGCGCAGGCCCCGGTCCGCAACGGACAACCTGTCCGTCGGCCAGCACCGCAAGAGCGCCTGTAGAATTGCCGCCCCCGACATGATCAGCGCCTGACGGTCTTCGCCAATACGCGGGTCGCTGCGGCGTCCCTGAGGGCCGAGTTCTAAATAAGAGCGGATAACCTTGTCAATCTGATCGCTGGTCATGCGCAGCCCGTCCACCTTGGTCCGGTCATAGCGTTTCAGCCCCAGATGCGAGGCGGCAACGGTGGTGACGGTGCCAGAGGTGCCAACGATCTGAAAGCCCTGTCGGGTCTGCTCGTCCTTATAGGGCGCAAAATCGGCGAGGTTCTCTTCAAAGAACCAGCTCATCAGGGCAAAACGGGCCGCGTCATCCTCGACGTCGTGGAACTGATCGCGCAGCGTCGCGACCCCAAGTGGTACTGAGATCCAGTCAACAACCTTGGCCGCGGGAAAGGGGCTTTCAACGGGATGAAACCCTGCGTGCAGCCGCATGATGGCGGATGGCCGGTCACGGCGCGGGATCGAGGAGATGTCGATCCAGACCAGTTCGGTGGAGCCGCCGCCAATATCGACCACCAGCAGCTGATCCGTCTTCGTCGACACCAGCGGCGCGCAGGAAATCACTGCCAGACGCGCTTCTTCCTCGGGTTGGATGATCTCCAGCGTCAGACCGGTCTCGCGGCGCACCTGACGAATGAACTCTCGCGCGTTCTTCGCCCGACGACAGGCCTCAGTCGCGACCAGCCGCATCCGTTTCACCCGGTTACGTTTGAGCTTTTGCTGACAGATACGCAGAGCCTGGATAGTGCGCGCCATCGACGCGCGCGACAAGCGCCCGGTCCGCTCCAAACCGGCGCCAAGTTGCACCGATTTTGAAAAGCTGTCCACCACATGGAAGCCGCTGCCCTTGGGTTGGGCAATCAGCATCCGGCAGCTATTTGTCCCCAGATCGAGCGCCGCATAGAGCGCATCAGGATCTGGGCGGGCCGGTGCAGGGCTCTCTACCACTCGGGGAAATGCGCCCGCACCTTTGGAACGCCTGGGCGCCATGATTCACGCCCTCCGATAATCGTGTTGATCCAAGCATATGTGGGCTGACCGCCACGTGCAAGGTGGCCCGAATGCCCCGATGACGATTTGCCGATTGACGAATTGACGTTTCTTGAACGGTTTTGAGCGCTTTGCCGATCAAATTCATAAAGCTGTTGAATATTATGAGGGCGCTGACCGGTAGCCAGCCCGGCCCGCCGTTGCTATCCAGAAGCGACCCGGAAAAGGTCGCTCAGAACCAATGTCAGGTCGAAATCCGACGAACGCGCCCGGCGATGCCACACTAGAAACGCAACTACACAGACGCAAAGGAAGCTCAGGCAATGCCCGACGTCACCATCGTATATTGGCGCGACATCCCAGCACAGATCATCGTCGGCAAAGGCCGTCGCGGGGCCAAACGTCAATTGGAAGAGCGGTTTGAACAAGCCATCGACCGTGCGGCAATGAAGGTGAACGCGAAGGACGCCGACGCCTATCTCGCGGAATGGCGCAAGGCTGCGCCCTACGCCATGGATGGTGAACCGGCCGATATCGCCGAGGCCGAGGCCAAGCGTCTGGAAGCGGATTATGATCAGGACCGGCTCAAGACACTGATCGCTAACGACGGATGGGCATGAGCCTGACATCTTTTTGGGAGGCCACGATGGCTTTGTTGAACTTCAAGAAACGCGATGCTGGCGTAGCGCAGCCCAGCAGCCCCGAGGTCGAGGCCTTTCTGGAAAACTACTCGATCGAGGTGATGCCCCGTACCGCGGCCAAGGTCGAGAGCTTCCGCGATCTGCTGCCCGCAGGCACCCGCGTCTACATCGCCCATATCGAAGGTACGCCGATCGAGGAAATGGTGGAAACCGCCAAGCGGCTCAATGCCGAAGGCTACCCGGTGATGCCGCATTTTCCCGCGCGGATCATCCAGGACGAGGCCACGCTGGCCGACTGGATCGCCCGCTATCAGGGGGAGGCCGATGTCAAGCAGGCGCTGTTGCTGGCCGGTGGTGTTGCCAAACCTCATGGTGCCTTTGACAGCTCCATGCAGCTCTTGGAAACAGGATTGTTCGACAAGGCCGGGTTCACCAACCTGCATGTTGCGGGCCACCCCGAAGGCAACAAGGATATCGATCCTGACGGCAGCATGAAGAACGTCTCGGATGCGCTTCTGTGGAAACAGAAATTCTCCGAACGCACCGATGCGAAGATGGCGCTGGCAACCCAGTTCGCCTTTGAGGCGAAGCCGATCATCGAATGGGCCGACAGCATCAAGGCCGCAGGCGTAGATCTGCCGATCCATATCGGCATTGCCGGCCCGGCCAAACTGCAGACGCTGATCAAATTCGCCATCGCCTGCGGTGTTGGACCGTCCCTCAAGGTGCTGCAAAAGCGCGCGATGGATGTCTCCAAGCTGCTGCTGCCCTATGAGCCGACAGATGTGATTGCCGAGCTGGCCGCCCACAAGGCCGCCAACCCCGATTTCAACATCACCAATGTGCATTTCTTCCCGCTGGGTGGCATTAAGACCAACGCCACCTGGGCCATCAACAACGGCGGCGCAGCAGCGCAGCCGGTCAATTCCCAAGGATAAAAAATGACCCGTACCGTCGTAGAATCTAAGACAAAAACCGCAATCCTGGGATTTGATGAGCCGTTCTGTGTGATCGGCGAACGGATCAACCCCACAGGCCGCAAGAAACTCGCGGCCGAGTTGGAAGCCGGCGATTTCTCCACCGTTGAACAAGACGCGATTGCGCAGGTGATGGCCGGCGCCAACATCCTCGATATCAACGCGGGCGTTGTCTACAACTCCAACCCGAACCCGAACGAGACCGAACCGCCGCTGATGACCAAGATCGTCCAGCTGGTGCAAGGTCTTACCGACACGCCGCTCTGCATCGACTCCTCGGTGCCCGGCGCGCTTGAAGCCGGTCTGCAGGCCGCCGAGGGCCGTCCGCTGCTGAACTCGGTCACCGGCGAGGAAGAGCGCCTGGAGCACGTGCTGCCGCTGGTCAAAAAGTACAACGTGCCGGTCGTGGCCATTTCCAACGACGACACCGGCATCTCCGAAGATCCCGACGTCCGCTTTGCCGTCGCCAAGAAGATCGTCGAGCGCGCCGCAGATTTCGGCATTCCTGCCCATGACATCGTGGTTGACCCGCTGGTGATGCCGATTGGTGCGATGGCAACCGCAGGCCAGCAAGTCTTTGCACTGGTTCGCCGTCTGCGTGAAGAACTGGGCGTGAACACCACCTGTGGTGCCTCGAACGTCTCCTTTGGCCTGCCGAACCGTCACGGCATCAACAATGCCTTCCTGCCGATGGCGATGGGCGCGGGGATGACCTCTGCGATCATGAACCCAGTGGCACTGCCGGTAACCCAGAAGAAGATTGCCGAAAAGAGAGCCGAAGTGGAGGCCGCCGGGATCATCCTGCCCGAGGGCATGGAAGACGAGGCCTTTGTTCAGATGTTCGGTCTTGGATCCACCAAGCCACGTCCGGGCAAGGAGATGGAAGCGATCCGCGCCGCCAACCTGCTGACCAACAACGATCCTCACGGTGGTGAATGGATCAAGGCCAACAAAGAGCCGGCAAAAGAGGGCGAGGAAAGCCGTGGTCGCGGTGGTCGCGCCGGCAGCCGTCGCCGTCGCGCCTGACTCGCCGCCCATACAAGCTACGAGAGGTCAGACCACTGGTCTGGCCTCTTTTTTTTGCCTGGAAATCCAGTTGTTTCGCAAGCTGTCTGGCGCGGGGCTGCGGCGTCCCGATTGGCGCTAAAACGAGCGACCCACGGGTAAAACCATTCCTGAATGGACGCAGGCCGCTCTCTCCCGCCCCGGATTTGTCGGGATTAACCAATAATAGTGCGAGGGCGCAACAGCGTCCACTTATGGCCCTTGGACCGGCAAGCCCTTGCCACACAGCCCGCGCAACACAAGCACAGCACACAGTCGCCAGCGGCATCGGTGCATATGTGAAATATGGTGTGAGAGATGGCGCACCTGAGAGGATTCGAACCTCTGGCCTCTGCCTTCGGAGGGCAGCGCTCTATCCAGCTGAGCTACAGGTGCCTATATGCGTCGTATAGCTGCCGCGCGGTGGCTCTGCAATGGCAAAAAACATGGGAACCATAATTCAATTCAGGCGTTTGTGATCTGTATGATTATGCAGCGAATGGACATTGGGCAGACTATGGTGCGCGCGGGGAACTCGCTGAATTCAGACGTCAGAGCACAGCAAAAAACCCATGTTGTCGGGCAACATGGGCTTGCAAAGGCTCGGGACACGAGAACAGGCGAGGCAGGCTGTTTAGCCGTTCCAGCTGCGGACAACACCGCAGTCCATATGAACGAAATTCGAGCCGCTGTATTTGCCAACGCCACCGGCACGGCAGGCCATTGCGGCTTTCGCCATCTGCGATACGGAGCGCGAGGAGAGCCGCAGGTCAGCGGCCTGGCCGCGCATGTGAAGCGAGTTCTTCGCAACCCCGCGCGAGCGGCTGCGCAGCATCGCGTTGGTTTTCGGGCTGCGGTAGCCCGACAGCATCATATAGGGTTCATTCACATCAAGAAGATTGTGGGAGGCGGCCATGATGTCGATCGTACGCAGGTCGATTTCCTTGACCTGATCGTTGCGCCAGTCGCGCATGAAGTGGTTCACTTCCTTGATCGCATCCTTGATGTATTTGCCGTCGATCCAATACACCATGTCGATCCGCTCACCGGTGCGGCCTGAGTACATCCGGATCCGCCGGATATCGCCTGCGCCGCGCAGGAAGCCCGCTGCATTGGAGAAGGTCGGAGCGGCGACCATGGTTGTTGCCGCGAACGCACCCAATAGAGCACGACGGGAGAAACCCGATTTTTCAGTTTTAGCCATTGTCACTGCGCTGTCCCGTACGCCTGATGTCTCTGCCTGTGCCCGATGTTACGGACAGGGTGTGGTCCTGTTTCCACGCGAGAACTGTATTGCACATACAGAATCGCGCGCCAAGTTTTGAATGTTGCAGCTCGACATGAACTGTGATTTTCGGCAATTTTTTGCGCAAAAGGGAAATAAATGGTTAATTTCCCCTCAATGTGTCGTGGCGATCACGGCCCGAGTGGCCGTAATTGAGACCGATAAGACGCAGGTGCCTGTTGCCTGTTTGCTCTGTTTAAAATGTGAATGGACAGCGGGGGCTGGCGTTCACCAGGATTTCATGTAGGCAACTGCAGACTGTGAAAAGCAATTCATTTGAGGACCGTACCCATATGTCGCCTGTGTTGATGACCCGTGCCATTTCGACCGTTGGCCCGACGCTGAAGGCGGGAGTTTTTGCACTTGCACTGGGCGGGGTTGCCTTTGCCATGCCCTCCGGTGCCAGGGCAGAGGTGACGGCGTTCAAACAGGCGGTTGCCGAAGCGGCCTCAGCAAGCGACCCGGTTGCAGCGTTTTACCGCGAAACGGGCTATGCTGCGATCTGGACCGGCAGCGATGATGCCGCGCGCATCCGGCGCGCAGCGCTGTTTCGCGCCCTGCAGGAGGCCCCGGTTCACGGGCTTCCGGATCGCAGCGCCGAAATAGATGCGCTGATGGAGCTGCTGAGCCAGGTTCGGACCACCCGTGACCTCGGTCGTGCCGAAGTCGCGATGAGCCGCGCGCTAGTGGGCTATGCCAGCGACCTGCAAACTGGTCTGCTTGAACCGCGCCGGATCGACGATGGTATCGTCCGCGAGAAGCACCAACCGGATTTCGCCGCCTATCTGATCGGGATCCGTGATCAGTCTCCTGTGGCCTATCTGCGCAGCCTGGCGCCGCAAAGCGCCCAGTATCAGGCGCTGCTGCGTGAGAAGATGCGACTGGAAAAGCTGCAGGCGGCCGGCGGCTGGGGCCCACGGGTTGCGGCACAGAAACTGGAACGTGGCGACAATGGCCCGGCGGTGATTGCCCTGCGCAATCGTCTTATTGCGATGGGGTATCTGCCACGCAGCGCAGCGCGCAGCTATGATGGCGCGCTGGAGCAGGCCGTGCAGGCGTTCCAATCCGATCACGGGCTGACCGCCGATGGGGTCGCCGGTGGCGGGACAATCGCGGAAATCAACAAACCGGTTTCGGACCGGCTCAAATCCGTTCTGGTAGCGATGGAGCGCGAACGCTGGCTGACCCCGGATCGCGGCAACCGTCATATTCTGGTCAATCAGACCGATTTCACCGCAAAGATCATCGACAATGGCGAAGTGACCTTTGTGACCCGCTCTGTCATCGGCAAGGACAATGCCGACCGACGCTCGCCGGAATTCTCTGACGAGATGGAGCATATGGTGATCAATCCCAGCTGGTACGTGCCCCGGTCCATCGTGACCAAGGAATATCTG
Source organism: Phaeobacter sp. JH20_26 (assembly GCF_048056275.1). Lineage (NCBI taxonomy): Bacteria > Pseudomonadati > Pseudomonadota > Alphaproteobacteria > Rhodobacterales > Roseobacteraceae > Phaeobacter > Phaeobacter sp. JH20_26. The sequence continues at coordinate 304,749 of NZ_JAYMWL010000013.1, forward strand.
CCCAAGCTGCGCAGCAACCCCAACGCGGTGAGCCATATCGAAATCACCGACAGTCGGGGCCGCAAGGTGAATCGCGCAACCGCTGATTTCTCCAAATATACCGCGCGCACCTTCCCCTTTGCCATGCGCCAGCCGCCCAGCAGCAAGAACGCGCTGGGGCTGGTGAAGTTCATGTTCCCGAACAAATACAATATCTATCTGCATGACACACCGCAGAAGAGCCTGTTCCAGCGTGAGGTCCGCGCCTTCTCGCATGGCTGCATCCGGCTCGCGCAACCATTTGAATTTGCTTACGCTTTGCTGGCTCGCCAGACTGAAAACCCAAAGGATTTCTTTCACCGTATTCTGAACAGCGGCAAGGAGACCAAGGTGGTCCTTGATCAGAAGGTTCCGGTGCATATTATCTATCGGACCGCCTTTGTGTCCTCAAAAGGGCAGCCCGAATACCGTCGCGACATCTACGGTCGTGACGCCAAGGTATGGGCCGCGTTGGAACGGGCAGGGGTGGTGTTGCCGGGCGTACAAGGGTAATCCTCGGGCCCAAAGGCAACAGACCGGAAGGGCCCGACATGTTTACAGTCCGCGAAATCGCCGCCTCTCTTCAGGCAGAGGCCGCAGGAGATCTGGACCTGGTGGTGCAGCGCGCCGCTGAACCGCAGGATGCAGGCCCCGATGATCTGGCCATGGCCATGGCCCCGAAATACGCCGAAACCCTGAACGAAGGCAGCGCCCGCGTCGGATTGGTCTGGGAGGGCGCCGACTGGCAGGCGATGGGGCTGAAGGCCGCCATCTTTGCCCCGCGCCCGCGCCTCGCGATGGGCGGTGTGACCCGGCTGCTGGACCAGGGACAGGGCTTTGGCGATGAAATTCACCCCAGCGCTGTGATCGACCCCTCCGCAGAACTGGGCGAGAATGTCTCCGTCGGCCCTCTGGCGGTGATCGCCGCGGGTGCGCGGATCGGCGCAGGGTCAGTGATTGGCCCGCAGTGCTACATCGGGGCGGATGTCACCATCGGCACCGAGGCGCAGCTGCGCGAAGCTGTCAGCATTGGTGCCCGTGCCACCATCGGTGATCGCTTTCGCGCCCAGCCCGGCGCACGGATTGGCGGCGACGGGTTTTCCTATGTGACACCGGAGGTCTCCGGAGTGGAAACCGCGCGCAAAACCATGGGCGATCAAGGCGATAGCAAGGCGCAGAGCTGGCTGCGGATCCATTCGCTCGGCGCAGTCGAGATTGGCGATGACGTCGAACTCGGCACCAATTGCACCATTGATAATGGCACCATCCGCAACACCGTGATCGGCAGCGGCAGCAAGCTCGATAACCTCGTTCATATTGGCCATAACACCCGTGTCGGCCGGGACTGTCTGCTTTGTGGTCAGACCGGGATTTCAGGCTCCGTCGATATTGGCAACAACGTGGTTCTGGGCGGTCAGACCGGGGTTGCCGACAATATCTTTATCGGTGACGGGGTGATTGCCGGGGGCGGAACCAAGATCCTGTCAAACGTGCCCGCAGGCCGTGTGGTGATGGGCTATCCCGCTGTCAAAATGGAGACACATACCGAGATGTATAAGGGGCAGCGGCGTCTGGGCCGTCTGATGCGCGACATCGAGGCGCTGAAGAAGGCGGTTTTCAAATAACGGCGCACCACTTACATGACGCAAAATACCACTGATCAGGGATCCCTCATGAGCACGCAGGACAAGGTCATCGCCATCATCGCCGAACAGGCTGTGCTGGAACCATCGGATGTGACACTCGACAGCACATTGGAAGACCTCGGTATCGATAGCCTTGGCCTTGTCGAGAGTATCTTTGCCATTGAGGAAGAGTTCGACATCACCATCCCCTTCAACGCAAATGAACCGGACAAGAGCGATTTCGACATCTCCAATGTCGCTGCGATCATCGTCGGCATTGATAAGCTGATCGCCGAAAAATAACGATGTTCAGCGGGGTTGGAGGCACAAGATGAACCGGGTTGTCATCACTGGCATGGGGACAATCAATGCCCTTGGCCATACGGTGGCCGACACGCTGGCCTCAATGGCCGAAGGTCGCTGTGGCATCGGAGAACTCGATTTTCGCGACGTTGACCGCCTGTCGATCCGCATCGGCGGACAGGTGCGCGGGTTTGAGGCCGAGGGCCGGTTCAACCGGCAACAGATGAGCCTTTATGATCGTTTCACCCAATTCACGCTGACCGCCGCAAAAGAGGCGATTGAGCAGTCGGGGTTGGAGTTTCACGGCGAGCTGTCTCAGAAATCCGGCGTGGTGCTTGGGACGGCCGGCGGCGGGGTCTCGACCTGGGACGACAATTATCGCTCGGTTTACGAGGACGGCAAAAACCGGGTCCACCCCTTTGTCGTGCCCAAGCTTATGAACAATGCCGCAGCCAGCCATGTCTCGATGGAACATAATCTGAAGGGGCCGAGCTTTACCGTCTCGACAGCCTGCGCCTCTTCAAATCATGCCATGGCCCAGGCGTTTCAGATGGTCCGCTCCGGGATGGCGCCGGTGATGATCACCGGTGGATCTGAATCGATGCTCTGCTTTGGCGGCGTCAAAGCCTGGGAAGGGCTGCGGGTCATGTCACGGGATGCCTGCCGCCCATTCAGTGCCAACCGCAACGGCATGGTGCAGGGCGAGGGGGCCGGGATCTTCGTTTTTGAAAACTATGATCACGCCCGCGCCCGCGGCGCCGATATCATCTGCGAGGTCATCGGCTTTGCCATGTCCTCGGATGCGGCAGATATCGTCATGCCCAGCAAACAGGGCGCCGCGCGCGCCATTGCCGGCGCGCTGCAGGACGCAAAGGTCAACCCCGAGGACGTCGGCTACGTCAACGCCCATGGCACCGGAACCGCCGCCAACGACAAAACGGAATGCGCGGCCGTGGCGGATGTCTTTGGGCCCCATGCGGATAATCTGATGATGTCCTCGACCAAATCCATGCACGGCCATCTGATCGGCGGCACCGGAGCGGTCGAACTGCTGGCCTGCATCATGGCGCTGCGTGACGGTATCGTTGCGCCAACCATCGGTTATGAGGAACCTGATCCGGAATGCGCGCTGGACGTGGTTCCGAATGAGGCACGGCAGGCCAATGTGACCGTCGCCCTCAGCAATGCCTTTGCCTTTGGCGGGCTGAACGCGGTGCTTGCCCTGCGCAAGATCTGAGCGATCGCCAGCCGCAGAGCCGAAAAAAACCGCCGCATCCTGATCCAGGGTGCGGCGGTGATCGTTTTCTGGACAGCGGCTTTCTGTTTGCCGCACCGGATGTTTATTGCTTCACAACGTCCACGACATTGTAACCGGCGGTAAATCCGCTGAGCGACAGCTCCATATTGATCACCTGATCCGGCGCTGGTGCGGGGCGCAGGCTCAGCGTGGCGATCTTGCCTTTTTTGAACGCGGCGATATCGGTCTCGGTCAGCCCGATCTGGGCGACGCAGCCCATTGGGCTACAGAAGGAATAATTATACCGCTTGCCGGGGGCGCCATCGATGGAAATGGTCAGCGCGGCCGGCAGCAAGGTTTCAAGCGGCACGATCACCGTCGCACCGGCGACAGCCTGGCTGCCTTCCTGATCAATCCGGAACAGCGAAAACTCCGCCATCGGATTGCCGTTGTCGTCGGACATGATCTGCAACAGCGAACAGGGATCGGTTTCTTCCTCGGTCTTGACGCAGGCCAGATCCCAATCGCCATGGGTTTCTTTGGAATAGCGCTGCCCCAGCTTGGGGCCATCCTGTACGGGCTGGCCAAGATCCAGAACCTCGTCGGCTTTTGGTGCCTCCGTGGCTGTGGCATCTGCGGCGGGCTGGCTCTCTTCGGTCTCGGCCGCCCCGGCGGTCTCCTGCGCCATCAGCGGCAGCGGCAGCGCCATCAGCGCGGCCAGGGTCATCGGGGTCAGGGACTTGATCATGATTGCCTCATCTATCCTGTGGTGTCGGATTCGATGTAGCATGGCCGAACCCCGGTGTCAGGCCAATAACCATGTTTGCCCGCTTCACTGGCGGGGAATTGACCGGATCGCGCGTCACGACTGGAAGCACTTGGAACAAAACAAAAAAGGGAGCATAACTGCCCCCTTTTTCGTATTTTTTCTCCCCGTCGGACTGGCCGACTTAGTTATTGGGAGGACGTTACGAAAGGGTCGGCCATCGGTCAACATGGAAAGAGAAAAAAATGTCGCAGTTGGTGGAATAATTGACGCCTACGCCCATAGCGCGCGCAATATGCACAAAACACCTGCCCACAAGGCGCAGCTGATCGCCACGGGCCGGCCGCGAGCGCAAAAAAAAAGGCCGTGCCCGAAGCACGGCCCAGTCTGACAGGGAGGAAATGTCCGCCGACACAACCGCATGATGGTCGACGGGCAATTATCACTCTCGCATTCAAAGGTTAATTTTGTATTTTCATTTGAGACCGATCGCATTTTTCGCGGGATCACAACAGTCAGGGGCAGATCATGCAGGACAAACTCTTTATCGGCGGCGGTGGCGAAGCCTATGCCGATCCACAGGCGCTGGCGCTGAAATATGCCAATCGTCACGGGTTGATCGCCGGAGCAACCGGCACGGGCAAGACGGTCACGCTACAGATCCTCGCCGAGAGTTTCTCCAATGCCGGCGTGCCGGTAATCCTGTCGGATGTGAAGGGCGATCTGTCCGGCCTGGCGAAATCCGGCAGCGCCGACCATAAGCTACATGATGCCTTTACCAGCCGGGCGACCAAGATCGGCTTTGACGACTACCGCTACCATGCCTGCCCGGTCACCTTCTGGGATCTCTACGGTGAGCAGGGGCATCCGGTCAGGACGACCGTGGCCGAGATGGGGCCATTGCTGCTGGCGCGGCTGTTGGAACTGAGCGAGGCACAGGAGGGCATCCTGAACATCGCCTTCCGTCTCGCGGATGAGGAAGGTCTGGCGCTGCTGGACCTGAAGGATCTACAGGCGCTGCTGGTCTGGGTGGGTGAAAACCGCGCGCAGCTATCGCTGCGCTACGGCAATGTCTCCACAGCCTCAATCGGGGCAATCCAGCGGCGGCTGCTGGTGCTGGAGAACCAGGGCGGGGCGCAGCTCTTTGGCGAGCCGGCCCTGGCGCTGAGCGACCTGATGCGCGGCACCGCTGACGGGCGTGGCATGGTCAATATCCTCGCCGCTGACAAACTGATGGCGGCGCCGGGACTATACGCAACATTCCTGCTCTGGCTGCTGAGCGAGCTGTTCGAGGAGCTGCCAGAGGTTGGCGATCCTGAAAAGCCCCGGCTGGTGTTTTTCTTCGACGAGGCGCATCTGCTCTTTGATGATGCCCCCAAGGCGCTCATAGACAAGGTGGAACAGGTGGCGCGTCTGATCCGTTCCAAAGGGGTCGGGATCTATTTTATCACGCAGAACCCGGCTGACGTGCCGGAAGACATCCTTGGCCAGCTTGGCAACCGCATCCAGCACGCGCTGCGGGCATTTACCGCGCGCGACCGGAGAAACCTGCGCATGGCGGCCGAAACCTACCGTGAGAATCCACGGTTCTCAACCGAGGAGGCGATCCGCGAGGTCGGCGTCGGTGAGGCGGTTACCTCGATGTTGCAGAAAAAAGGTGTCCCCGGCGTTGTTGAGCGCACGCTGATCCGCCCGCCCAGTTCTCAACTCGGCCCGATCACCGCTGAGGACCGCAGGGCAATCTTGCAGAGCTCGGACATGGCCGGGAAATATGACCAGACCACCGACCGGCGGTCCGCCTATGAAATCCTTGCGGAACGCGCCGCAAAAGCCGCCGCCGAGGCTGAGGCCGCAGAAGATTACGCCGAAGCGGCACCCGAACCGATGGCACGCGAATATAACGCCGGGCGGCGCTATTCAGGCAGCCGGGTCAGCCGGTCCTCCGCGCGGCGGGTAAAACCACGCGACAGTTTTGCCTCAGCCATGTCCGAGGCGGTCATCAAGGAATTGAAAGGAACCACCGGTCGAAGGCTTGTGCGCGGCATCCTCGGCGGTCTGTTCAAGGGGCGGTGAGCCGGCCCGACCTGTCAGAGCAAAACAAAACGCCGCCCGGGGAGCATATCCACGGGCGGCGTTTCGCGTTTCCATAGGTCCGATTGTCAGACCGGTCGCGGATCTGCGACCTCAGCGCTCGGGGATCAGGCCACGGGGGCTGAAACGCAGCACCAGCAGCAGGATCAGCCCCATGGTCAGCAGACGCATATGCGACGCGCTTTCCAGCAGATGAACCTTCAGCGCATTGGTGTCGGCCATGCCTGCGGTCAGGGTCTCGATCAGCAGGATGCCCATCGGCTCAACCTTGATCCACAGGAACCAGATCAGCAGACCTCCCAGCACCGCGCCAAAGTTATTGCCGGAGCCACCGACAATTACCATCACCCAGATCAGGAAGGTGAAGCGCAAGGGATTATACGTGCCCGGCGTCAGCTGGCTGTCGAGCGTGGTCATCATAGCCCCGGCAATGCCACAGATCGCAGAGCCAAGGATGAAGATTTGCAGATGGCGGCGGGTCACATCCTTGCCCATCGCCTCGGCTGCCACCTCATTGTCGCGAATGGCGCGCATCATCCGGCCCCAGGGGCTCTTCAATGCCATCTGCGCCATCCACAGCAGCACCAGCAGCACGACGGTGAACAGCAGCGAGTAGCCCAGCTTGACATAGAGCGTGGAGGCCAGAACCGGATCCAGACCATAGTCCGCCGCCTTGGCGACAAACTCCGCATCATTCTGCAGATCGACCTCATAGGGCAGGGGCCGGGGCAGTCCGACGACGTTTTTCACGCCGCGCGACAGCCAGTCCTCGTTCTTCAGCACCGAGATGATGATCTCGGCAATGCCAAGCGTCGCAATCGCCAGATAATCAGACCGCAGACCGAGGGCCGTCTTGCCGATCAGCCAGGCAACGCCGGCCGCCAGCAGACCGCCCGCAGGCCAGGCCAGAAGCACCGGCAGACCCAGCCCGCCTAGGTTGCCCTCCAGCGCCGGGTTGATCGCCTCGACCCCGGCAACCGCCGGATCGAAGATTGCGCGATACACCACAAAGCCGAGGATCAGCACCGCCAGCAGCACCGCAACGCGCAGCTTACCGGCAGGCACCATCCGCATGGTTGCAACGGCCGCGACCAGCGTCATCGCCCCCATGGCCAGTGCCATGATGATCCCGACACCGCCCTGGCTCCACGCGCCCGGTGTTGGCGCGGTAGAGACCAGCACAACGGCCAGACCACCAAGCGCCACAAAGCCCATGATGCCGACATTGAACAAACCGGCAAAGCCCCACTGAAGATTGACGCCAATCGCCATGATCGCAGAGACCAACCCCATGTTGAGGATCACCAGAGCCGAGTTCCAGGATCCGGAGAAAAACAGAAAGCTTGTGCTGCCCTCAAGCAGGATCAGAATGCCAACAAACAGAAACAGCAGGGAGGTTTTGACTGTCTCGCTCATACCACTTTTCCTTTGAAAAGGCCCGTGGGCTTGAACAGAAGCACGACCACGAGGATCGCAAAGGACACGGCGAATTTGTAATCCGTGCTCAGAAGCTGGACGAGGCCATCAGGCTCGAACGACTCCGGAACCACGTAGGTCAGCACTTTCTTCCAGGCATAGGTGATGGTCACCTCGGAGAACGCGATGATGAACCCACCAGCGATGGCCCCGACCGGGCTGCCCAGACCACCAACGATAGCGGCGGCAAAGATCGGCAGCAGCAGCTGGAAATAGGTGAAGGGTTTGAAAGATTTGTCCAAACCATAAAGCACGCCGGCAATGGTCGCGAGGGTCGCAACGATCAGCCAGGTATACATCACCACCCGCTCCGGGTTGATGCCCGAGAGCAGCGCCAGATCTTCGTTGTCGGAATAGGCGCGCATGGATTTACCGGTGCGGGTCTTGTTCAGGAACCAGAACAGCAGCGCGACAACCACCACTGCGGTGATCACGGTGATGCCTTGCGTGGTCTTGATCGCCAGCCCCTCACTCAGGCCGGTCATCGCCTTGAAATCCCGCGCGGAAATCAGAAAGCGTTCGCCGTCAGCAAACCGCTGATCGCCCGGCCCGATGACAAATCGCACAAGGCCATTCATCATGAACATAACGCCCAGCGACACCATGACAAAAATCACCGGCTTGGCTTTCTGTGTCCGGTAGAACCGATAAACGGTGCGGTCGGTGACCAGCATCAGAAGCATACAGCTCACGATGCCAAGCGGCAGCGCCAGCAGCGCAGTCGGCAGCGGGCCAAAGCTGATGCCCATCGACTGCAACCACCAGGTCACCATGATGGTCACCATCGTGCCAAAGGCCATAGTGTCGCCATGGGCAAAATTCGAAAACCGCAGCACCGAATAAATCAGCGTCACACCCAGCGCACCAAGCGCCAGTTGACTGCCGTAAGCGATTGCCGGAACCCCGACAAAATTTGTAAGCGCCACAAGGGCGTTGAGGAAGTCCATCTCTTAGCCCCCCAAGAAAGATTTGCGCACTTCGGGATCGGCGAGCAGTTCCTGGCCGGTGCCGGTGTAGGCATTGCGGCCCTGTACCAGAACGTAACCTTTGTCCGCGATCTCAAGCGCTTGTTTGGCGTTTTGTTCGACCATCAGGATCGGCAGGCCGGTGCGGGCCACCTCGATGATACGGTCGAACAGCTCGTCCATGACGATGGGCGACACACCTGCTGTCGGCTCGTCCAGCATCAGAACCTTCGGCTTGGTCATCAGCGCGCGGCCAACGGCCACCTGCTGGCGCTGACCCCCGGAGAGTTCGCCCGCCGGCTGGTTACGTTTTTCACGCAGTATCGGAAACAGCTCATAGACCTGCTCCATGGTATCGCGGAAATCATCGGTGCGGATGAAGGCACCCATTTCCAGGTTTTCCTCAACCGTCATCGAGGTGAAGATATTGCTGGTCTGGGGCACAAACCCCATGCCCTTGATCACCCGGTCCTGGGGGGTCAGCAGGGTGATATCCTCGCCGTCCAGACGCACGGCACCTGCGCGGACATCGAGCATCCCGAACACAGCTTTCATCGCGGTGGATTTCCCGGCACCATTGGGGCCAACGATAACGGCGATCTCGCCCTTATCGACGGCAATGGTGCAGTCGTGCAGGATATCCGGCCCTTTGCCGTAGCCGCCGGTCATCGTGTCACCGATCAGAAAGGGACCACCGTCCACCTTGCGTGTGGGGCCGCTTTTGCTGTGGGCAGGCTGCATCGTTCCGACACCATGCGGATTGGTGATCGAGGCATCACGATTGCCGTGATCGTTCTGGTAGGGATTGTCGCTCATGCTCCAGCCTCCAGTTTATCTTTGTTTTTCAGGCCGGTGCCGAGATAGGCTTCGATCACCTGCTCGTTGGCCTTGATCTGATCCAGCGTGCCTTCAGCCAGTTTCTTGCCCTCGGCCATGCAGATAACCGGGTCGCAGAGGCGCCCGATGAACTCCATGTCGTGCTCGATCACGACGAAGGTATAGCCGCGCTCCTCGTTGAGGCGCTTGATGGCATCGGCAATGGTATAGAGCAGGGTCCGGTTCACACCTGCGCCCACCTCATCGAGGAAGACGATCTTGGCGTCCACCATCATGGTTCGGCCCAGCTCAAGCAGTTTCTTCTGCCCGCCCGAGACCTGACCGGCCTTCAGATCAGCGATATGGCTGATGGTCAGGAATTCCAGAACCTCATCTGCCTTGGCCCGCAGCGCGCGTTCCTCATCCGCAATGCGCTTGCGGCCGAACCAGGTGTTCCACAGCGTCTCACCCGACTGCGCACTTGGCACCATCATCAGGTTCTCGCGGCAGGTCATCGACGCAAATTCATGCGCGATCTGGAACGTCCGCAGCAGCCCCTTGTGGAACAGCTCATGCGGCGGCAGGCCGGTGATGTCCTCACCGTCCATGGTGACCCGGCCAGAGGTCGGTTCAAGCACGCCTGCAATCACGTTGAAAAGAGTGGTTTTTCCGGCGCCGTTTGGCCCGATCAAACCGGTTATGGAGCCCTTAGCGATTTCCAGCGACGCGCCATCAACCGCATGGAACCCGCCGAAGTGCTTGTGCAAGTCCTCGACGACGATCATGTCATTTCATCCCCCACCGTCTTTTTGACGGCTTTTGAATTTGGAACAGCCCGGGCAAAACCCGGGCTGATCATCTTGGTTCGATCCGATTTTACGGGATCAGCGGAATTTCACGGTGGCGTTGGCGCCGTCCTTGACTTCGATCTCGCGGTAGGAGCCTGCGCTCTCACCGGGGCCGATCAGTTCTACGCCAGTCGCACCCTCATAGTCGATGTCGCCGCCATTCGCGAGGATTTCCAGGGCCTTGCCCAGCTCGCCGGGGTTGATCTTCTCACCGGGCGCATTGGCTACTTCAAGGATCTTGGAGCCATAGTCGGCCGGATCCTTGGAGTTTGCGGCCTGCATTGCCAGCATGAACAGCGCGGCAGCGTCATAGCTCTCCGGGGAATAGGCGGAGGTGCCGTCGAAACCTGCGGCTTTGGCCAGCTCAGCATAGATCGCCGCACCTTCGCTATCGGAACCGGCAATCTGGCCAAAGGAGCCATCAAGATCCGGGCCGATGTTCTTGGGCAGGGTGTCACCGATCATGCCACCGGGCAGACCGAAGGTGTCATAGGCACCGGAGTCGAGCGAGGCCTGAATGATGCCCAGGCCGCCCTGATCCAGGTAGCCGGCAACAACCAGAATATCGCCGCCAGCGGACGCCAGTGCGGCGACTTCTGCGGAATAGTCGCCCTTGCCGTCTTCATGCGCGGTCACGATGGTGACTTCGCCGCCGACTTCCTCAAAGGAGGTTTTGATCGCGTCGGCCAGACCTTTGCCGTAGTCGTTGTTGGTATAGGTCAGGGCGATGGAGTTGACGCCGCGCTCTTTCAGCACTTCGGCCATCACCTGGCCTTCGCGGGCATCGGAGGGCGAGGTGCGGAAGAACAGGTCGTTGTCTTCCATGGTCGACAGGCCGGGCGAGGTGGCCGATGGCGAGATCATCACCATGCCGTTCGGGATCGCGACGTTCTGCAGGATCGCGCCGGTCACGCCGGAGCAGTCACCGCCGATGATGCCGTTGACACCGTCAGCAACCAGCTTCTCGCCGTTTGCCGTCGCCAGACCATTGTCGATACAGCCGGTGTCCGCGCGCACCGGAATGACAGTCGCCGCATCAAGCAGCTTGCCGGATTTGGTCACTTCCTCCATCGCCAGCTCAGCGCCGGAACCCATGGCCGGGGCGAGGGATTCGATCGGCCCAGTAAAGCCGAGAAGCACACCCAGCTTCACTTCCTTGGCGTGGCCACCCGCAAACGCAGTGCCAGCAGTCAGGGCAGCGGCGGCTGTCGCCATCATCATTTTTTTCATTTTTGTGAACTCCCATTTGTTGGAACATATTTGTTCAAATCGGACCCTAGGCAAGCGTGGTAAAAAAGGGAAGTCCTCTAGCGCCAACATGTCGCAGGTTTTTTCGCCCCGGTTACGGAGAATGGAATGTTCCCAATGGGGTAGATGACCCAACGGCCGCTCGCCCCTTGGGCATCAGGGATCAGCTCACCGCAGCGCTCGTCGCAAGTCCCCAGATCCGCGTCGCATTTCATGCCGGGCGGCGCAAAAGCTGGCCAAATAGAAAATTCGCGCTAAATTCGGTCGAATAGCATGAATATGAGCCATTGGACCGCTCCCCCCAGGGTCTGATCACGGAATTGCGCAGGAGGCGTCATGCATATGGGGAGGTCTGTTATTAGAGTACTCCAAGTCAACCCATCGTGTCAGGCGATGCGACCCCGGCGACGGCAATCGTCGGCTTGTCAGCCGGAAAGACCGACCGGCCAGACGCGACAGATCCGGCCGATGCTGGCATCCCTGGCACAGCGCTTTATCGCATTAACCCTGCTGGCCACCGTTGGCACTGCGGTCTCGGCACAGACGCTGAGCAGCGATCAGGGAGTGTTGAAGATAGAGCGAATGGCCCACGGGCTGGATATCCCATGGGCTTTTGATTTCCTGCCTGATGGCTCGGTGCTGATCACTGAAAAAGACGGTGACCTGTTGCACCTGGCGGCGGGCCGTCTGACCCGCGTCAAAGGCACTCCGAAAGTGCTCGATCAGGGGCAGGGCGGGCTGCTGGACGTATTGATTCCGCGCAATTTTGACAGAACCCGGCGGATATATCTCTCTTATTCGAAACGGCTTGGAAGAGGCTCTGCCACTGCGGTGGCCACCGGGCAGCTCGCCCGGCGCAACACCCAGCTTGAGGGGCTGCGGGACATCTTCGTCGCCGCGCCACCCGCCGACAGTGGGCGCCATTTCGGATCGCGGCTGGCAGAAGGGCCTGACGGAACTCTCTATGTCACTCTGGGTGATCGCGGCGACCGGCCATCTGCCCAATCCCTCACCTCACATCAGGGCAGCATTCTGCGTTTGAATCCCGACGGATCCGTCCCGCGCGACAACCCCTTTACCAAACAGAAAGGGGCGCAGCCGGAAATCTGGTCCTACGGGCATCGCAACCCCCAGGGACTGACCTTTGCCGCCGATGGCCAGCTCTGGTCTGTTGAACATGGCGCCCGTGGCGGGGATGAGGTCAATCTGATCGAGAAAGGCGCAAATTACGGCTGGCCGGTCATCGCCTACGGCCGGCATTATTCAGGGCTGAAAATCGGCGAAGGGACCACAAAGCCGGGCTTGAAGCAGCCGGCCCACTATTGGGACCCCTCGATGGCGCCCTCAAACCTGCTGGTGTATTCCGGCAGCATGTGGCCGGACTGGCGCGGTGATATCTTTGTCGGCTCGCTCAAGTTCGGCTATATCGCGCGGCTCTCCGGGCAACCACTGGCGGAGGTTGAGCAGATCAGGGGCGATGAGACAGGACGCATCCGGGACCTGCGCGAGGCCCCGGACGGTAGCATCTGGTTCCTGTCCGAGACCAATGGCGCGCTCTACCGCCTGTCGCGCTGAACCGGCGCGAACCGGACCCCGGGCCGATCCGGCATAGGCCTGATCCGACAGGGGCGCGGGTCACAACGTCGGCGGGGCCGATTTGCTGCCGCGTTCGCGATAAGGCGTCGTGTCGTAATGCGCCCGGTAGCATTTGGAGAAATGCGAAGGTGATGCAAACCCGCAGGCAAGCGCCACATTGATCACACTCATATCGGTCTGCATCAACAGGTTGCGCGCCTTCTGCAACCGCAGTTCCATATAATAGCGTTTGGGAGATCGGTTGAGATAGCGACGGAACAGCCGCTCCAGCTGGCGGGTCGACATGCCGACATTCTGCGCCAGAATGGAGGGGCTGATCGGCTCCTCGATATTGGCTTCCATCATCTGGATCACCATAGACAATTTTGGGTGGCGCACCCCGATCCGGGTCGGGATCGACAGGCGCTGCGTGTCCTGATCGGTCCGAATCGATGAATAGATGAGCTGATCGGCCACCGAATTGGCGATATCCTCGCCGTGATCATTGGCAATCAGCTTCAGCATCAGGTCGATGGAGGAGGTACCGCCGGCTGTCGACATCCGGTTGCCGTCGATGACAAAGACCGATTTGGTCAGCTCGACCTCGTCAAACTCCTCGTTGAAACTGTCGGCATTCTCCCAGTGAATCGTGGCGCGTCTGCCATCCAGCAGGCCCGCGCGCGCCAGCGCATATGACGCCGTGCACAGCCCACCAACCTTCAACCCCTTGCGCGCTTCGCGACGCAGCCAGGACAGCAGTTTTTTTGTGGTGGCTTCCTGCACCGAAATACCGGAGCACAACAGAATTGTGTCATCGCGCTGGAGTTCGATCAGGTCATCATCCACCTGAAAGGATGTTCCGGCCGAACAGCTGACCGTGCCGCCGCCTTCGGCCAAGAGCATCCAGGTGTAGACCTCGCGGCCAATCATCCGGTTGGCAATTCGCAGACATTCCAGCGCCGAGGCAAAAGACAGCATCGTAAAACGGTCAAGCAAAACAAAGGCATAACGCCGGGATTGGGGCCCTTTGGTCGGGCTTGGTGTTGGCTTGCTCTGCGTCTGCATGGCCAGCGTCCTCATTCAATATTTCTGTTCTTCGCAAGGGCGGATTTTGCGAAATTCGGGCACCGTGTTCATAGCTTCGCGGTGTCGTCAAGACTTTGCAAATCTAAACTGGTCAGCCGGAGTGTGATTTCGTATAGATGGCGTTCGTTAACTTTGAGACCTCTTATGCGGAGACACAGCTATGAGTGAGTGGCAAAAATCGACCTGGCGCCAAAAGCCGCGGGTGCAAATGCCAGAATATACCAACGCCGACGCGCTGTCGGCTGTTGAGGCTCAGCTGTCAAAATATCCGCCGCTGGTATTTGCCGGTGAGGCGCGACGGCTGAAACAACACCTCGGCGCTGCCGGCCGGGGCGAGGCATTCCTGCTTCAGGGCGGCGACTGCGCCGAAAGCTTCGACCAGTTCAGCGCCGATGCGATCCGCGATACCTTCAAGGTGATGTTGCAGATGGCGATGGTGCTAACCTACGGTGCCAAGGTGCCGGTGATCAAGGTCGGCCGCATGGCGGGCCAGTTCGCCAAACCCCGCAGCGCACCGACAGAGACCGTGAATGGCGTCGAGTTGCCCAGCTACCGCGGTGACATCATCAACGATCTGGCCTTCACCGAGGCCTCCCGCGTGCCGGACCCGCAGCGGATGCTACAGGCCTATACTCAGGCCGCCGCGACGCTGAACCTGATCCGGGCGTTCTCAACCGGCGGTTATGCCGATGTGAACCAGGTCCACGCCTGGACGCTGGGCTTTACCGAGGGCGAGAAGGCCGAAAGCTATCGTGAAATGGCGAATCGCATCACCGATACGCTCGACTTCATGAAGGCGGCCGGCATCAACAATGATACCGCGCACACCTTGCAGTCGGTTGACTTCTACACCAGTCACGAAGGTTTGCTGCTGGAGTATGAAGAGGCGCTGACCCGTCTGGATTCGACCTCCGGCAAATGGCTGGCTGGCTCCGGCCACATGCTGTGGATCGGCGACCGGACCCGTCAACCGGATGGCGCACACGTGGAATTCTGCAGCGGCGTGCTGAACCCGATTGGTCTGAAATGTGGTCCGACCACAACGGCCGAGGATCTGAAGGTTCTGATGGCCAAGCTGAACCCGGAGAATGAGGAAGGTCGTCTGACCCTGATCGCACGCTTTGGCGCAGGCAAAGCCGGCGAACACCTGCCACGCCTGATCAAGGCGGTTCAGGAAGAGGGCGCCAAGGTGACCTGGGTCTGCGACCCGATGCACGGCAACACCATCAAATCCTCCACCGGCTACAAGACCCGCCCGTTTGAGAGCGTCCTGCGCGAGGTTCGCGACTTCTTTGCGATCCACACCGCAGAGGGCACCATCCCGGGCGGCGTGCATTTCGAGATGACCGGTCAGGACGTTACCGAATGCACCGGCGGCGTGCGCGCCGTCACCGATGAGGATCTCAGCGACCGTTATCACACGGCCTGCGACCCGCGCCTGAACGCCAGTCAGTCGCTCGAACTGGCCTTCCTCGTTGCGGAAGAAGTCTCGCAGCTGCGCGCCCGCACCGCGGAGCGTCAAACTGGCTGATCACCCACAGATCCACCCTGATCATCAGGATGGCACCTAGCAATGGACCCTCACCCCATCCGGGTGAGGGTCTTTTTATTCAAAGGGTTGGGAGAAGTTGCTGATGCACCTTAGCCAGAGTTTCGGCAGCGATCCGCAAGACGCCACCAGCCCCGTGGGCGCAGCACCTTGGACATGGCGACAGGGTCGTTTGCGCATCTGACAAAAGGGAAACGCCCCGGACCTTCTGTCGCGGGGCGTCTGCTTTCTAGCTATGTCCAGTAGCGCGAAAGTATCTCGGGAATATGCTGTGCCGTCTCAGGCCTCAGTCTTTGCTGACCACCAGTCGGAGGTGGCTGCCGCGCTTCTTGGCGGGCTGTTTTTCGGCCTTTGGCGCCACGTCCTTCGCGCTCGACATCTGGCGGCTGCGCTCAATCAGCGAACGCGCTTCGGTCATCACGCTCGGCTCTGCCTCAAACCGCGCCTGCGTCTCGGCAAATCCTGGATTGGGTGTGTTGACATCCTGCGGTTTACGCTGGGGTGCAACCGGATCAGCGGCGCGAGGCTTGGCCTTAAAGGGCGTGTCGCCCTTGTGGCTGACCTGACGGATCTGTGTTTCGGTGATGGAGAACCGCTGTGACGTACCGGTCGGATTGCCTTCGGAGATGAAAACACCCAGCGCACGGCTGATGTCGCCCAGATCGCTGCGTAGCGGCAGCAGCAGCATCCGCGCCTCACGTGCGCCGCGCAGACGGTTGTTTTCGGTCTGAAGCGTCAGTTCGATGATGGCGGGCGTGTCGAACATGGTTTCCATTGCCGCGCTCATCTGTTTGCGCGCCTCCGGTGTGAAGAAAGCGGTGATCGGCATGCCGCGCACTTCCATGCCAGCCATTTCATTCACCCGCTGTCCGGCAAGACGGAACCGGGCGATACCGGGCGCGATCCGTTCCAGAATAAAGGTCTGGGGCAGGATGTTCTCCAGCCCGCGCGGGTCAATCTGCGACCGGCTGGGAATGTCATCACCCCGGCGCAGGGCAGTCCAATAGGCCTCCGCCTGACGCATGGGCGACAGCGATCCTGCAGCACGGAACCGGTCCATTGCCACAACCTTAGTTTGACCATCGGTCTGATCGTTATCTTTGCGGCCGCCAAAAAACATCGCTGTCATCCTCGCTGGATCCGGCTGGGTCATGCGCCAAGCTAAAGTTGGTTGCCTAACGATTAATGCCGAATTGGTTATCCTGAAGTTAACATGCCACAATCTTATTCAATTTTGGACTACTTCTTTAATCAATGGTTAACACTTTAGGATAGGACCGCGCGCTTATGGACTTGTCGGCTGCCCGTTTGTAAACCTTTGACCACGCAAAACTGCGCCTTGGGCGCCTCGGAGGGCAGCAGGACATGACCATCCATTCAATGACGAGCTTTGCAGCGGGACAGGGCAGCATCGGCGCCCATAGCTGGTCGTGCGAATTGCGCTCGGTCAACGCCAAGGGGCTGGATCTGCGGCTGCGCATTCCGGACTGGCTGGAGGGGCTTGAGACCAACCTGCGTGGCCAATTGAGCAAGGCGCTGTCGCGCGGCAACGTCTCCATGACCCTGCGCATCAGCCGCAGCGAAGCCGCCGCAAGCGCGCTTGAGATCAACCAGCCGGCGCTGGCATCGCTATTGCAGGCGATTGCCGAGGTGGAGCGTCAGGCCGATGCGGCGGGCATCGTGCTGGCACAGACCACGGCGGCCGATCTTCTGGCGCAGCGCGGCGTGTTGGAGCAGGCCAGCAGTGCCGATGATCCCGCCCCGATCGTGGCGGCACTGAGCGCAGATTTCGCCGCAATCCTGTCCGACTTTGTTAACATGCGCGCCAGCGAGGGCGCCGCGCTGAAAACCGTGCTGATGGACCAACTGGACCAGATCAGCACGCTGCGCGATGAGGCCGCACGCCGCGCCGAGGCGCGCAAGGATGAGGTTGCCGCAAACCTGCGGACCAATCTTGCGCGGGTTCTGGACAACAGCGACGGCGTCGATGAAACCCGTCTGGCACAGGAACTGGCGCTTCTGGCGGTGAAATCCGACGTCACCGAAGAATTGGACCGGCTCACCGCCCATGTTGCGGCAGCGCGTGACCTTCTGGCCAAGGGCGGGGCGGTCGGGCGCAAACTGGATTTCCTGATGCAGGAATTCAACCGCGAGGCCAACACACTCTGCGCAAAAGCGCAGAACAGCGATCTGACGGCGGTCGGGCTTGAGCTGAAGGCGGTGATCGACCAGATGCGCGAGCAGGTCCAGAACATCGAATAACGACACAGAATAACAACAACGTCATAAGACATAAGGAGAGCACGCCATGGCAGATCGGCGCGGCCTGTTGATCATCCTTTCTTCGCCCTCGGGGGCCGGGAAATCCACATTGGCAAAACGACTGCGGTCCTGGGATCCCAGCATCGAATTCTCCGTCTCCGCCACCACGCGCAACCCGCGCCCGGGCGAGGTGGATGGGCAGGACTATCATTTTATCACCACCGATGCCTTCAAAACTGCGGTGAGCGAAGGCGACATGCTGGAACACGCTCATGTGTTCGGCAATTTCTACGGCTCGCCCAAGGGGCCGGTAAAGGCGGCGATTGATAGCGGGCGCGACGTGCTTTTTGATATCGACTGGCAGGGCGCCCAGCAGATCCGCAACTCGGATCTGGGCCAGCACACGCTGTCGATCTTTCTGCTGCCCCCCTCGATCTTGGAGTTGCGCCGTCGTCTGGAAAGCCGGGCGCAGGACGATGCCGCTACGATCACCCGCCGGATGGAGAAAAGCTGGGACGAGATCAGCCACTGGGGCAGCTATGACCACGTGCTGATCAACGATGACCTCGACGCGACCGAGACACAGCTGAAGACAATTATCACCGCCACCCGCCTGCGCCGGATCCAGCAGCCCCATCTGATGGACCACGTGCGCGGCCTGCAAAGCGAATTTGAGGAGCTGTCATGACCATCTATGCCCTGGGCGACAAGACCCCGAACATCCACGCCGACACCTGGGTCGCGCCCGACGCCAACCTGATTGGCCTTGTGGTGCTGGAGGAGGGGGCCTCGGTCTGGTTTGGCACCACCATCCGGGCCGATCACGAAGAGATCCGTATCGGTCGCGGCTCCAACGTGCAGGAAAACTGCGTCATGCACATTGACGCAGGTTACCCGCTGACCATTGGTGAAAACTGCACCATCGGCCATAAGGTAATGCTGCATGGCTGCACCATCGGCGACAACTCCCTGATCGGAATGGGTGCGACCATTCTGAACGGTGCCAGGATCGGCAAGAACTGCCTGATTGGTGCGGGCGCCCTGATCACAGAGAATAAAGAAATCCCAGATAACTCTCTGGTCATGGGCGCACCCGGCAAGATTGTCCGGGATGTTGACGAGGCTCTGGTGCAGTCGCTGCGCCAGAGCGCTGAGCACTACCAGGAAAACATGCGTCGTTTTCGCGACGAACTGACAGAGGTCTGACACGTGAGAAATTCCAAAGGGTCGCTGATGCGGCCAGATCCCTTGCCCTTCAGCGCGAGCCATCCGGTTGTGACACCGCTCAGCCCGTCGGTGGTCTATGCCAGCGAAACGCCGGATGCGCTTGATGACCAGTACGAAGGGCGGGTGCACGGCTATACCTACTCCCGCGAAGGTCATCCCAATGCCGATGTGGTCGCCAAGCGGCTGGATGCGATGGAAGGTATGCCCGGCGGTGTCGTGACCGGCTCCGGCATGGCGGCGGTTTCGGCCGTTCTGCTGGGCCTGCTGAAAACCGGCGATCACGTGATTGGCGGCAATCAGCTCTACGGGCGGTCGATGCGCCTGATGGCCGAGGATCTGCCGCGTCTGGGCATTGAAACCACTTTGGCCAATCCCGGTGATGTGGCCGCAGTGGAGGCCGCGATCCGCCCCGAAACCAAGATGATCCTGGTCGAGGCGGTGTCAAACCCGACGCTTGCCGTCGCCGATATCGACGGGCTGGCCCAGCTCTGCAAGGATCGCGATATTCTCTTGGTGGTGGACAATACCTTTACCACGCCGCGGGGCTTTCGTCCCTTTGACCACGGCGCCGATATCGTCATCCATTCAATCACCAAGCTGCTGGCCGGCCATTCCGATGTGATGCTCGGTTATGTCGTGGCCAAGGATCCTGAGATCAACACCCGTCTCAGCGTCTATGTGGTGACTACCGGCATGACGCCCAGCCCGTTCGACTGCTGGCTCGCCGAACGCGGTATGCTCTCGTTCGAGCTGCGGTTTGAACGCGCCCAGGCCACGGCGGTGACGCTGGCGGACCATCTGGCGGGGCTGCCGGGGGTGAAGCGGGTGATCTACCCGACCCGCAAGGATCATCCCGATCACGAGCGCGCAATGGCGCTGTTGGAGGGCAGGGGCTGCAATATGGTCAGCTTCGAGCTTGAGGGCGGGCGCGCTGCCGCCAATGCCTTTACCCGAGCGGCAGATGGGCTGAACTTTGCCCCGACCCTTGGCGATGTGGGCACAACGCTGTCGCATCCGGCCTCTTCCTCGCACCGCGCCCTCAGCGCGGAGGATCGCGCCAAACTGGGGCTGAGCGAAGGGTTCTTCCGCGTCTCGGTCGGGCTTGAGGATCCGGCAACGCTCTGCGCTGTCTTCACCGAAGCGGTCGCGGCTGCCATGTCATAGTTACAATTGATTTGTAACACGGCCGGCACAGCTAAAACCCGAGGGGCACATGACTGACGATCTGATTAACGGTTTCATGGAGGCCATCCCCTTGCCAGCTGTGCTGGTCGATCAAAGCGAAAGGTTCATCGCCGCAAATGCGGCGGCGACCACGCTGCTGGGCGCCAATCTGGTCGGGCGCCATTTCGCCACCATCCTGCGCCAGCCCAATGTGGCCACGGCGATCGAAAGTTGCCTTTACGACCGCAGCGCCAAAACCGCACGTCACCTGTCCAATGATGGCGCACAGGACACCACGTTTGAGGTGGCCCTGCGCTATGTGCCGGGCATCGGCGCCGTGAATGGCGGCGCGGCGCTGATCAGCCTCACGGATATCACCGAGCGCGAGCAGGCGAGCCAGATGCGGCGTGATTTTGTCGCCAATGTCAGCCATGAACTGCGTACGCCGCTCACTGCGCTTATGGGGTTTATCGAAACGCTGCGCGGCCCTGCACGCGATGATGCTGCGGCACGGGATCGGTTTTTGCAGATCATGCAGGATGAAGCCAATCGGATGAACCGGCTGGTTGGTGATCTTCTGTCGCTGAACCGGGTCGAAAGCGAGGAGCGGGTGCGCCCGCGCGAACAACTGGATCTGGGCGCTCATCTGGCCTCGACCCTGAAATCGCTGGAGCCGGTTGCAGAGGCCGCCGAGGTGCAGCTGACGCTCGACATACCGGAGACGCCAACCGCCGTTACCGGCGATCCAGACCAGTTGCAGCAGGTCTTCACCAATCTGGTTGAGAACGCGATCAAATATGGCGGCGATCACGTCACGCTGCGGTTGCGGACCCGTGATCGTGATCCAGCGGTCCGCGCCGCTGCGGTCAGGGTCGAGGTAATCGACAATGGCAGCGGGATCGACCCCGTGCATCTGCCGCGCCTGACCGAACGGTTCTACAGGGTGGATACCCACCGATCCCGAGAGCAAGGCGGCACCGGTCTGGGGCTGGCGATTGTCAAACATATCGTCAACCGCCATCGCGGCCGCCTGCGGGTTGAAAGCAGCGCCGCCACTGGCACCGTCTTTACCGTCATCCTGCCGCGCTGAGCCGGCCACCGGGGCGCCGATGTGGCCTAAGCCGCGCCAACAGCCGCCAGCGATTAACAAAAGCCGGGGCACCCGGAGCGTTTTGTCACAAAAATCCGCCAGAAATCCGGGTTTGTCATACAGCTGTTACATAGCTGTCACAAAAGGCTCACGCGCCGCCCTTAGGTGAGGGCGCAAGATCATCACGGGATGATCCTGAAAATTGACACCCAAGGAGACACAGATGTCCTTTGTGAAACTCACCGCATCCGCCCTGGCCATTTCGGCTGTTTCTGCCACTGCTGCGGCAGCGCGCGATCAGGTTCAGGTTGCCGGTTCTTCGACCGTTCTGCCCTATGCCTCCATCGTGGCCGAAGCCTTCGGCGAGAACTTCGAATTCCCGACACCGGTTGTCGAATCCGGTGGGTCCTCGGCTGGCCTCAAGCGGTTCTGCGAAGGTGTTGGTGAAAACACCATCGACGTGGCCAACGCATCGCGCCGCATCAAGGACAAGGAAATCAAGGCCTGCGCCGAAAACGGCGTGACCGATATCATCGAAGTTCAGATCGGCTATGACGGCATCGTGTTTGCCAATGACATTAAGGGCAACGCCTTTGAATACACGCCGACCGACTGGTTCCTGGCGCTCTCCGACGAAATCCTGGTTGATGGCAAAATGGTCGCCAACCCGAACAAGACCTGGGCCGACGTCAACAGCGCCTTCCCGGCACAGAACATCCAGGCCTTCATCCCCGGCACCAAGCACGGCACCCGTGAAGTCTTCGAAGACAAGGTGATCCTGGCGGGCTGTGAAGCCACCGGCGCATTCGAACACCTGCTGGCCCACGCCGAAGGCGACAGCGACAAGGCCAAGAAGAAAGCCGCCGAGAAAGCCTGCATCTCGCTGCGCACCGATGGCGTGTCGGTGGACATCGACGGCGACTACACCGAGACCCTGGCGCGGATCGAATCCAACAAGGACGGTATCGGGGTCTTTGGCCTGGCGTTCTACGAGAACAACACCGACAAGCTGCAGGTTGCCACCATGTCCGGCGTGGTTCCCACCACCGAGAGCATTGCCGAAGGGGAATACCCGGTATCGCGTCCGCTGTTCTTCTACGTGAAGAAAGCCCATATCGGCGTGATCCCCGGCCTGAAGGAATATGCTGAATTCTTCGTCGCCGATGAAGTGGCCGGTCCCGATGGCCCGCTGGCGGAATACGGTCTGGTTGCCGACCCCGAGCTGAGCAAGACACAAGCCGTGGTTTCCGAAGAAGAGGTCATGGGCGGCAATTCCTGATCGCTCGGCCAGAATGAGACAACGGGCCGGGGCATCTAGGGTTGCCCCGGCCCATTTCACGACCACCAAATGAAATACCCCTGCATGTCGGCGCGTCCGACGCCGCAGGAGCGGAGTTTCCGCCCCACTCAAACGGAGTAGCTGATGCCGACAGTCTGGCTGGTTATTGCCCTGATCGCCCTTTCGGGGCTGGGCTTTGTGCTTGGGCGCAAGCGTGCGCTTGCTTCGGCCGGGGGCGACGCCAAGGCGTTGCATTCCCTGCCGGCCTACTATGGTCACAACGTGGCCTTCAGCGCGCTGGTGCCTGCCCTTGCCGTGTTGGCGATCTGGACATTGGCCCAGCCCATGGTGATCGAAAATCGCGTCTCGGCGATGATCCCCGCCGAGATGGTGCCGGAGAACTCCACTCTGGGTCTGGTGATGAGCGACGTGCGCCGTCTTGCCGACGGGCTGGATCAGGCGGTGGCGCAGGGGCTGCTCTCGCCGGATGAGGCGCGCAGCCTCGACAGCGGTGAAACGGATATTCGTGCCCGCCTCGGCGACATCGGCGTCGCCCTCGGGTCTGAAGTCCGCCCGGAGGTTCTGAGCGCGGCCCAGAGCTATCGCAGCCAGTCAAACAAAGGCCAGATCATCATGTCGGTGATCGTCGGTCTTCTGGCGATTGTCGGCTTTGCCTGGGCCTATGGCCGCACGCATAAGGATTTCCGCGCCCGCAATGTGGTGGAACAGGGGATCATGGCACTGCTGGTTCTGGCGGCCAGCCTCGCGATCCTGACCACGGTCGGTATCGTTTTCTCGATGCTGTTTGAGAGCATCAACTTCTTTGGCCTTCACGCCTGGTCAGATTTCTTCTTTGGCACCACATGGGCGCCGAATTTCCGCGGCGACAGCGATCTGTCGATCCTGCCGCTGCTGTGGGGCACGCTTTATATCTCTGCAATCGCCCTTGCTGTGGCGGTGCCTGTGGGCCTGTTTGCCGCCATCTACCTCTCAGAATACGCAGGCAGCACCACGCGCGCATTTGCCAAACCGCTGCTGGAAATCCTCGCAGGCATTCCGACCATCGTTTACGGCCTGTTTGCGCTGCTGACGGTTGGTCCGCTGCTGGTCAAGGTCTTTGGCCAGGGTGAGGATGGTCTGCTCGGCGTCGAATGGATGAGTGGTGCGACCTCGGTGCTGACCGCCGGACTGGTGATGGGCATCATGCTGATCCCCTTTGTCTCCTCGCTCTCTGACGACATTATCAACGCAGTGCCGCAGGCGATGCGTGATGGCTCGCTCGGGCTTGGCGCCACCAAATCGGAAACCATCCGCCAGGTGGTCCTGCCGGCGGCGCTGCCGGGCATCGTCGGCGCGGTGCTGCTGGCGGCCTCACGCGCCATTGGCGAGACGATGATCGTCGTGATGGGGGCAGGGGCGATTGCCAAGTTCTCGCTCAACCCGCTGGAATCAATGACCACGATCACCACCCGTATTGTCAGCCAGCTGACGGGTGATACGGATTTTGCCAGCCCCGAAACGCTGGTTGCCTTTGCCCTGGGGCTCACGCTGTTCGTGCTGACCCTCGGCCTGAATGTCCTGGCGCTCTATATCGTGCGCAAATACCGGGAGCAGTACGACTAATGACCGATATCAGCCAAAACACTCCGGGAAACACTCCTGGGCCAAACGCTGGTGCCGAACGGCGCCATGCAGGCTCGCTGTTGCAGCAATCGGATCGCACCCGCAAGCGCAACGCCGCCGAGCGCCGCTTTCGCGGCTATGGCATGGCCGCAATCGCGGTTGGCCTGCTGATGCTCGCTGTGCTGGTGTTCACCATCGTCAGCCGGGGCACCGGTGCCTTTCAACAGACTTTCATCACGCTTGAGGTAGAGCTGCTGGAAAGCAAGCTCGACAAATCCGGCACCCGTGATCTGGAGGCCATCAAGAAGGTGACCACCTTTGGCTACGCACCGCTGATCAAGAACGCGATGGAAACCAAGGTGGCCGAGCTTGGCATCCAAACCGGTCTCAAGCCCAAGGAACTGGCGGGCCTCCTGTCCAAGGACGCCGCCGCGCAGCTGCGCAGCTTTGTGCTGGCCAACCCCGACCAGATTGGCGAAACGGTTGCGTTCCGCTTCCTCGCCTCCAGCCGTGTCGACGGCTACCTCAAGGGCCGGGTCAGCCGCGACAGCATCGCCAATGACAAGAGCATTTCCTCCGAACAGCTGGATCTGGTCGATGCCTTGGTTGCGGCGGGGATCGTGGCCAAGACCTTTAACCTGGATTTCATCACCGGTGCGGATGCGTCTGACGCGCGCCCCGAAGCCGCGGGCATGGGGGTTGCGATGATGGGGTCGCTGTTCATGATGCTGGTGGTGCTCGCGCTGGCGCTGCCGATTGGCGTCGCCGCGTCGATCTATCTTGAAGAATTTGCACCGAAGAACTGGCTCACCGACGTGATCGAGGTGAATATCTCCAACCTCGCGGCGGTGCCGTCCATCGTGTTCGGTATCCTCGGCCTTGCGGTGTTCATCAACTACATGCACCTGCCGATGTCGGCACCGCTGGTCGGCGGTCTGGTGCTGACGCTGATGACCCTGCCGACGGTGATCATCTCAACCCGCGCCGCATTGAAGGCTGTTCCACCGTCGATCCGCGACGCGGCGCTGGGAGTGGGGGCCTCGCGGATGCAGGCGGTGTTCCACCATGTGCTGCCGCTGGCGGCACCGGGGATCCTCACCGGCACCATCATCGGGCTGGCGCAGGCCCTTGGCGAGACCGCACCGCTGCTGCTGATCGGCATGGTGGGCTTCATCGCCTCCAACGCGCCGGAAACCATTGCCGACGGCCTGCTGGCGCCAAATTCCGCCATGCCCGCGCAGATCTACGAATGGGCAAAACGTGCCGATCCGGCATTTTACGAACGCGCCTGGGGCGGTATCATCATCCTGTTGATCTTCCTCGTGACCATGAACACAGTGGCCGTTATCCTGCGCCGCCGCTTTGAACGCCGCTGGTAAGAGGGGCAGCCGAAATGAACCAGATGACTGCATTGGACAAAGACGTGCACACAGAAAAAACCAAGATCGCCGCCAAGAATGTGAATGTCTATTACGGCGAGGCCCACGCGATCAAGGACGTGAACGTCGAGATCGAAGACAACACCGTCACCGCCTTTATCGGTCCGTCGGGCTGCGGCAAATCCACGTTCCTGCGCTGCCTGAACCGGATGAACGACACCATCGACATCTGCCGCGTGACCGGTGATATCTCGATCGACGGCGAGGATATCTACGACAATCGCGTCGACCCTGTGCAGCTGCGCGCCAAGGTTGGCATGGTGTTCCAGAAGCCGAACCCGTTCCCCAAGTCGATCTACGACAATGTTGCCTATGGCCCGCGCATTCACGGCCTGGCCGCCAATAAGGCCGAGCTGGACGAGATCGTCGAGAAATCCCTGCGCCGTGGCGCCATCTGGGATGAGGTGAAGGATCGCCTGGACGCGCCCGGCACCGGTCTGTCCGGTGGCCAGCAGCAGCGCCTGTGCATTGCGCGCGCCGTCGCGACGGAGCCGGAAGTGCTCTTGATGGATGAGCCATGTTCGGCGCTGGACCCGATTGCAACCGCCCAGATCGAAGAGCTTATCGACGAGCTGCGCAACAGCTATTCGGTGGTGATCGTCACCCACTCGATGCAGCAGGCCGCGCGCGTCAGCCAGAAAACCGCCTTCTTCCACCTCGGCAACCTGGTGGAGTTTGGCGCGACCGGCCAGATCTTTACCAATCCCGAAGATCCCCGCACCGAAAGCTATATCACCGGCCGCATCGGCTGATCGTGAGGACCAAAGACATGCCAGAGCAACATATCGCATCCGCCTTCGACCGAGATCTGGAAGCCATTCAGGCGCAGATCATGAAAATGGGGGGCCTTGTCGAGGCCGCCATCATGGACGCCGCTCGTGCACTCGAAACCCGCGACGAGGAGCTCGCCCAGCAGGTGCGCAACGGCGACAAGGCCATCGACGGGCTGGAAGAGCTGATCAACGAAGAAGCCGCCCGCGTCATCGCCATCCGCGCGCCTGCTGCGGTCGATCTGCGGCTGGTGCTGTCGGTGATGAAAATCTCCGGCAATCTCGAACGTATCGGCGATTATGCCAAGAACATTGCCAAACGCACCGCCGTTCTGGCGCAGGGACCCAGCGTCTCTGAGAGCGCCGCCGCCATGCGCCGTATGGCGCGCGAGGTCGAGCTGATGCTGAAGGACGCGCTGGATTCCTACATCCAGCGCGACGTGGAACTGGCGCAGGACGTGATCGCCCGCGACAAAGACGTCGATCAGATGTACAACGCGCTGTTCCGCGAATTCCTCACTTTCATGATGGAAGACCCGCGCAACATCACCCCCTGTATGCACCTGCATTTTATCGCCAAGAACGTCGAGCGAATGGGCGATCATGTCACCTCGATTGCCGAACAGGTGGTCTATCTGGTGACCGGCGACAAGCCCGAGGATGACCGGCAGAAAGCCGACACGACATCCTCTGTGCCGCAGGAGGTCTGACCATGGCTGCCGACCAACCCACCGTTCTGGTGGTCGAGGACGAATTGGCCCAACGCGAGGTTCTTTCCTATAATCTTGAGGCCGACGGGTTTCGTGTGCTGCGCGCCGAACATGGCGAAGAGGCGCTGCTGGTTGTCGAAGAGGACATGCCCGATATCATCGTGCTCGATTGGATGATGCCCAATCTCAGCGGCATCGAAGTCTGCCGTCGGCTGAAGTCGCGCCCCGAAACCCGGAACATTCCGATCATCATGCTTTCGGCCCGTTCGGAAGAGGTCGACAAGGTGCGCGGGCTGGAAACCGGCGCCGATGATTACGTGGTGAAGCCCTATTCGGTGATCGAACTGATGGCCCGCGTGCGCACGCAGTTGCGGCGGGTGCGCCCCTCGACCGTCGGGGTGCGGCTGGAATTTGACGATATCGTGCTGGACGCCGAGACTCATAAGGTCAGCCGGGCCGAGGCGCCGCTCAAACTTGGCCCGACCGAGTTTCGCCTGCTCTCCACCTTCATGGAGAAACCGGGCCGGGTCTGGAGCCGCGAGCAGCTCTTGGACCGGGTCTGGGGGCGCGATATCTATGTCGATACACGCACCGTCGATGTCCATATCGGCCGGCTGCGCAAGGCGCTGACCCAACACGGCGGATCCGACCCGGTGCGGACGGTCCGTGGCGCGGGCTACGCGTTAGGGTAGCAATCTAACTACTTGAAAAATATGCGGCTTACGGGATTGCCCGGGGCCGCGCTTCGCTGGATTGATCAGCCGATCTATCGCGGCAACGGGTCTTCCGGCTGCGCCTGACCAGCCAGCCAGTTGCGGAACTTGATCAGGGCGGGATCCTTTGACCGGGCCTCTGGCCAGACCAGATAATAGGCGCCCTTGCTCTCGGTTGCCGTTGGGTAGAGCGCCACCAGACGCCCCGTTGCGAGATCCTGCTCCACCAGATAATCCGGCATCAAAGCCACCCCAAGCCCATGCAGTGCAGCCTGGGTAATGGTTGCGAATTGGTCATACATGGTGCCGGATAATCCATCCTTCAACGCGATATCATGGGTCTCAAACCATTGCTGCCAGGCCTTTGGACGGGTCTGGATATGCAACAGGGGCAGGGCAGTGATATCTCCCGCGGTCTCGATCTGCCGACCGTTCAGAAGCTCCGGCGCGCAGACTGGCAACATCTGTTCGTGCTTCAGCAGCAGCGCGTCAGTTCCGGGCCAGTCAGCAGTGCCAAAATGTATCGCCGCATCAAAGCCTTCGCTGACGAAATTAAACGGTTCAAGCCGGGTCGACATATTGATGGTCACATCCGGGTGCAGCCGCGCGAATTCCGGCAGGCGCGGCATCAGCCAGCGCATCCCAAAGGCCGGCAGAATGGCCAGGTTGAGCGTGCCGGCCAACGGCGCGGCCTGAACCCGCAACGTCGATTGCGCGATCTGATTAAGCGCCTGACGTATTTCGGCGGCGTAAGTCTGCGCTTCTGCCGAGAGCATGAGCCGCTTCTGGTCCCGCCGCACCAGATCCACGCCCAATTGTCGTTCCAGCGCCTGCAGTTGGCGGCTGACAGCGCCTTGCGTCAGAGCCAATTCATCCGCCGCGGCAGAGGCGCTGCCCAGACGGTCCAGCGCTTCCAGCGCGCGCAGCGCGGCAATTGAGGGGAGAAAGCGTCTCGGTGTGGCCATCTATGAGCTTTTGTAATGTTTTCTTGTGGTTCTGTCGCTGTCATTCCTCTTACCGCAAGGTTAAGGTCGGCGGCAAGTTTTGGATCAGGAAGGTGATGACAAATGACCGAAAAACCCGAATTGCGCGCCAAAGATGCCCCGGATCTCGGCCAGTTCAACTGGGAAGACCCGCTGCGTCTGGATGATCAGCTGGGCGAAGATGAACGCATGATCGCAGCTTCCGCGCGGTCGTATGCTCAGGAAAAACTTCAACCTCGGGTTCTAAGTGCCTATGAAAACGAGGAAACCGATCCCGAGATCTTCCGCGAGATGGGCGAGATGGGTCTGCTCGGCACCACCATTCCGGAACAATACGGCGGCCTTGGTGCAGGCTATGTCTCCTACGGTCTGGTTGCACGCGAGGTCGAGCGCGTTGACAGCGGTTACCGCTCGATGATGTCGGTGCAGAGCTCGCTGGTGATGTATCCCATTTACGCATATGGCAGCGAAGAACAGCGCCAGAAATACCTGCCCAAACTCTCCTCCGGTGAGTGGATCGGTTGCTTTGGCCTGACCGAACCCGATGCGGGCTCGGATCCCGCCGGCATGAAAACCCGGGCCGAGAAAACCGATGGCGGGTATCGTTTGACCGGGTCCAAGATGTGGATTTCCAACGCGCCCATCGCCGATGTCTTTGTGGTCTGGGCCAAGTCCGAGGCCCACGGCGGCAAGATCCGCGGATTTGTTCTGGAAAAAGGCATGAAGGGGCTTTCGGCTCCCAAGATCGCCAACAAGGCGTCGCTGCGCGCGTCGATCACCGGCGAAATCGTCATGGATGGCGTCGAGGTCGGCGACGACGCGCTGCTGCCGCATGTCGAGGGGCTGAAAGGTCCGTTCGGTTGTCTGAACCGCGCGCGCTACGGCATCAGCTGGGGGGCGATGGGTGCGGCAGAGGCCTGCTGGCACGCCGCCCGTCAATACGGTCTGGATCGCAAGCAGTTTGGCCGCCCGCTGGCCAACACCCAGTTGTTCCAGCTGAAACTCGCCAATATGCAGACCGAAATCACCCTTGGGCTCCAGGCCTCATTGCGGGTTGGCCGCCTGATGGACGAAGCCAATGCAGCGCCAGAGATGATTTCCATCGTCAAGCGCAACAACTGCGGCAAGGCGCTTGAGATCGCCCGCAACGCCCGCGACATGCACGGCGGCAATGGCATCAGCCTCGAGTTCGGCGTCATCCGACATATGGTGAACCTCGAAACGGTGAATACCTATGAGGGCACACATGACGTCCACGCCCTGATCCTGGGCCGCGCCCAAACCGGTCTGCAGGCGTTTTTCTAAACAGATCGCATAACAAAACGTTTAAAAAGCGCATCGTTGTCTGACAACGGTGCGCTTTTTCGTTAACATCGTAAATCAGAGATGACTGGAGGCACGCGTTAATCAACGCCCAGGCACTGGTATTTCTGCAGGGCAGATTTGCAAAAACGCAAATCATGGACATCGCTTTATCCGCGCAAAGATTCTGACCGCTCTTTGCTGGACGAGCATCCCTCTGTCGCACGCCGAAAGGTTAAAGGGCAAGACGTGATAAATCCGGTCTTTCGTTGCAAAACACAGGGCTCCGCGCGCGAGTGGGTTAACGCGTTCATGAAGCGGTGCAGTCCAGAGCGACCAGGTGGGTGCGCGCACCGAGATTTTTGCACAGGGGTGTTGCAATGGGTAATAACCGTCATCGACCTGCGCCGCTGCAAAACACCAATGCCAGATCAGGGCAAAATCCGTCTGGCGGCGGGTTAATCCCATTGCTGGCATGCAAACCCGGGCCAGCGTAACCTCCGATGGCCAGGCCAATCCTACAAAGCGTCCATGAAGTTCTGCATATTGGCAGGCGCAAATCTGCCAGATGGATCAACTTCCATGAACAAGCGGTAAAATCAGAATACCCGTGGTGTACGACGGGTGGTAGGACCGGCAAATATTACCTGTAATCAGTATTATGTATAATTTACATGATGCAGCGTCACTGTTGCAGGCCTTGCCGCAACATCGAACAGTTGCACAGCATATGTTCCAACGACAGCTGAGGCCCAAATGGATTTGCAAGGCAAAACAATTGTTATCACAGGCGCCGCTACAGGTATCGGGCGGGCTTTGGCGCTGACGATCGCCAAGCACGGCCCACGGCACATCATCTGTGCCGATATTGATGGCGCCAGTGCCCAGCATACTGCCGATGATGTTGGTGGCAGCGCCTTTGCCGTGGATGTCGGATCAGACCAGGCCATGGCGCAGATGATCGAGGCGATCGAGCGCGATATCGGCCCGATTGATGTTTTCTGTTCGAACGCCGGAATTCTCAGGATCGGCGGCCTGGAGACCTCCCTTGCGGATTGGCAGCGCAGCTGGGATGTAAACGTAATGGCGCATGTTTCCGCCGCCCGGCATCTCGTGCCACGTATGCTCGAACGTGGCGGCGGTTATTTCCTGAATGTCGCCTCGGCGGCCGGCTTGCTGAACCAGATCGGCGCCGCCAGCTACGGGGTTACCAAACATGCCGCCGTGGGGTTTTCAGAATGGCTGGCGATCACCCATGGCGACCAAGGGATCGGTGTTTCCGTCGTTTGTCCGCAAGCGGTGAAAACTGCCATGACCGAAGGATTGGAACATAGCGCTGCGGCTGTAGACGGTATGATCACCGCCGAGGACGTCGCAAAGATCTGCGTAGAAGCCATTGAGAACGAAACATTTCTCGTGCTTCCACACCCAACGGTGGCAAGCTACATCCAGGCCAAGGCCGCCGATACTGGACGCTGGATTACCGGTATGCAGCGGTTGCGCGACAAGTTCGACGCCCCGAACTCAGAATAATGGCTGCATCAGGATTTGGCGATGGGCCGCATCAGACCTTCCTGAGCGACGCTCGCCACCAAACGGCCATCCTGCGTGAAGATAGATCCGCGATTGAAGCCGCGGCCGCCTCCGGCAAAGGGTGAATCCATCGTATAGAGATGCCAGTCGTCGAATTTCACCGGTCCATGGAACCACATCGCGTGATCGAGACTGGCCGTCATCGCCTGTCCCTTTACAAAGCTCAGACCATGCGGACGCAGCGCCGAGCCCAGCAAGCCATAGTCAGAGACATAGGCCATCAGCACATGTTGCAGCTGCGGGCTGGCGTCCTTGGCGGCTTTCATCCTGACCCACATATGGTTGATATCACTGCATTTACCGGGATTGATCGGATCGCGCGGCTCAACATCGCGGATTTCGAACGGGCGTTCTCGGGAAAATTCTACGCGCAGTCGGCCATCCAGCGTTTCGGCTAGCTCACGTAGCAACACGTCACGAGATACCAGCGCATCGGGGGCCTTTACCTCCGGGATCTCATGCTGATGTTCCCAGCCCGGTTCATCAATGTGAAAGGACGCCGCGAGATTCAGGATCTGCTTGCCATTCTGCAAGGCGGTGACCCGCCGGGTGGTAAAGCTGCCGCCATCCCGCGCCGGATCCACCGCGTAAATCACCGGCTTTGACGGATCGCCCGGACGGATGAAATATGCGTGCAGCGAATGGCACAGACGATCCGGGACTGTCGCATAAGCGGCCATCAAAGCCTGAGCGATAACCTGACCACCGTAAATCCGGGTCGGCGTCTCACCACCGGATCCAATTCCGCGATAGAGGTTGCGGTCCAGTTCCTCAAGATCGAGGAGATTGAGCAAAATTTCAGCTGCGTCAGGCATTTGTTACGTCCTGTTGATCTTTGCGCGGGTCATCGGCTGTGCGTCACCCTGCCCTCATGGCGTGGCCGACAGGCAGGATTAGCCCGTTATCGCTCCGTGAACCAGCGCCTTTAGCTCCGCGCGTGCCGGATAGGAGCTGGATGGTGCCAGCTGTGTAAAAAACACGACACTCAGATCCAGCAGCGGGTCAACCCAGAAGAACGTCGACGCCATACCGCCCCAGCTGAAATCGCCCACCGATCCCGGACATCGCGCCCGCGCCGGATCAAGCACAACAGCGCCGCCGAGACCAAAGCCCATCCCCTCCATCGGCTGTTCCGCAAAGCTCTGCGGTCCCATCGACGCAATATCGCCTGGAAGGTGGTTTTGGCACATGAAATCAATGATTTGTGGACTGATCAGATGGTGTTTCCCCAACCGCCCACGCAGCCGGATCAACTCAACAAAGCGCATATAGTCGTCAATCGTACTGAGCAGGCCGCCGCCGCCCGAGTGCATCTCGGCCCGGCTAAACGGCGTATCGACGTAGCAATCAATCAGCCGCAGGCTTTCGTCTCCCTGCTCTGCACCATTCAAATCCATGGCGTCGCCACTCAGCGGAGAATATAATGAAGCCAGACGGTTACCGGTTTCCGCTAAGGTGTGAAATGCGGTCTGATCCATGCCAAGCGGGTCAAATATCTCACGCTTGAGGAACGCCGCAAGGCTGTCACCGGTTACAACCTCAACCACCCGGCCAATCACGTCAATGCCAACCGAGTATTCCCATCGTTTTCCGGGTTCAAAAGCAAGCGGAAGCGAGGCCAGTTCCGTGACCTTCGTCGCAAGAAGCCCCTGATCCGGTTTGAACATCAGATCCGTTTTCGACATTTCTTCTGCCAGAAAGCCCGGATTGAACGGGTAGCTCAATCCGCTGGTATGGGTCAGCAGCTCATGCAGCGTGGGCGCGCGGCAGGGCTGTGTCTGGTTAATATCGGTCGCGCCCTCAATAAGACAGTGCATATCAATGAATTCAGGAAGAAATTCCGACACCGGCGCATCCAGATGTAACAGGCCGCGTTCCAGCAGCAGCATCAATGCAAGCGAGGTGACCGGTTTCGTCATGGAATAGATCCGTGTCACCGTATCGCGGGTGAATGGCAGATCTTCGGCGATATTGCGATGACCAACCGCGTAGAAATAGCATTCTTCGCCGCCGCGGTTGATCAGCAGCGAACTGCCGGCATATTTGCGGTGATCGACATAGCGATGCTGCCATCTTCTGATGTTTTCTAGCCGCGCGGCATCCATGGGGGCTCCTGTCGTCAGATATCGGTAAGGTTCAGCCGATGAGCCTGGTCATCGCTGGCACAGTTTCACTGGTAAACCAGGGGGTATCATCCGATTCCGCTGCCATCGCCGCCTTGATCCTGGCGATCGTCTCGCCTCGGAGCTGCTGCTTGATCGCGCCGTAGGTTCCGGCGGGCAAGTCCGCCAGTGTCCGTGCTTCCTTCAGCGCGTATCCGAGCAGATCTTCGGCATCATCGGCAATGATATCAACGATATCGAAGTTGCGGGCTGCGATTGGCCCAATGGTCTGCCCGGTCAGCATCAAACGCCGCTGAATATTGGGGCTGAGGGTTGCCCGGGCGATCTCCAGCGGCGCCACGGGAAAATCCACCCCGGCCTGCACTTCTGCAAGACCAAACTTGGATTTAACCAGGGCTACACGCACATCACTGCAAAGGACAAAGAACAAGCCACCGGCAATCGCCGCACCATTAACAGCCGCAACCACCGGCTTGGGACAGGCGTAAAGCGCGAGGAACGCCTCGTTCAGCCCATCCACGGCAGCCCGCTGACCTGCCAGATCGAAATCCTTCGCGGCTTTCAGATCGAGGCCTGCCGAGAACACCTTGAACGCGCTGGTCAACAGGATCGCACGGACGGAAGGGTCTTCTCCGAATTCTTTGATTACATTGGCGAAATCCATCAGGAACTCGGGCGACAACGCATTGACCGGGGCCCGTGATAGTTTGAGTTCGACAACCCCGTCCCCATGTGACTGCCGGAACAACCAGTCGCTCTGTGTCATCTCTGCCTCTTCCCTTTGGGCTGGCGATCTGCTGCCAGCTGTTTGCGATATCATGCGTGGTTTGCTGACTGAGGTCGAGTATTTTGACCTACGTAAAACCACGCATAAAGCTATATCGCCCCCGCTTTGGCAAAGGGTTACCGCTAGGGGCGCATGCTTAGGGTTTCGGCAGCAGAAATCAGCTGATCGGCGTAGCGCTGTTCCAGAACGGCACGGCTTACGTGAAAAGACGGTCCACCGACATTCAGCCCGTAGACCCGTGTCCCGTTCAGCGAGACAACCGGCACCGCGATACCGTTCACATCCTCGCGCCAATCGCCATAGCCGGTGCAAAAGCCCCGTGCCGCATATTCCTCCTGCGCGCGACCCAGACAATCCTGCCGCGCCTGTTTTCCCTCAGGGTCAAGCGCGTCGGCGATCTTCAGGCTCTCCGTCCGCTGATCGGGTGACATGCCGGCCAGAACGGCGCGGCCAACGGCCGAGAAAAACAACGGCAGACGCATCCCGACATGTGCCGCAAGCGAGACATCCTCGCGCGAGCGATGCACCGCGATATAGATGACGTCAGCATGATGTGCTTCGCCTAATGCGCTGGTAATATAGGAATTTTCTCCATTCCTCAGATCCCGCAGGATTTGCGAGGCACGGTCGCTGATATCCATTCCCGCCAGCACGCCATAGCCCAGACGCAGAACCCCTGCCCCCAACCGATACGTCCCCGACTGCGGATCCTGCACGAGGTAGCCCAATTGGCACAGGGTATAGGTCAGCCGCGATACGGTCGGCTTTGGCAGGCCTGTGCGGTCGGCCAGATCAGTGTTGGTCAGCTCCAGCTCATTGCGCCGAAACGCGCGCAGCACATCCAACCCCCGCGCCAAGGCGGTGACAAAATTGCGGTCTTTCTCCGCATCCGCTGACGCTGTGTGGTTGCTGTCCATGCCCTGTCCCCTTGGCCGCTTGGCCTAGTCAAAACTACGCGTCAACGCGGCGAGCCCGGCGCGCGCAAACTCCGGCACAAATGCGCCCAGTCGCGCTGCATGTTCGGGGTTTGACGCATTGCCATCAAGCCCTCTTTTGCGCACACCCTGCAGGATCGCAGCCATTCGAAAGAAGCTGAAGGAGAGATAATAGCCAAAGTTATCAACTCCGGGCAAATCTCTGCGTTTACAATAGGTTGCAATAAAGGCTGTATCTGATGGCAGACCAAGCTCGCGCCGGTCAAGCCCGGCCAGTCCGCGCCCCTCGCGGCCGGGTGGCATCTGCCACTGCATGATGACCCCGGCGAGATCTGCATAGGGGTGGCCGATCGTCGACAGCTCCCAGTCGAGCACCGCACGACAGTTGGTTCCCGCTGCGGCAAAGATCATATTGTCGATGCGGTAATCACCGTGCACCAATCCGCGCTGCCCATCATCCGCAGGCATCTGCGCATCCAGCGCGGCGATCAGATCATCCATTTCGGCAATGGTTTCAACCTCGCTGGCGCGATACTGCTTGCTCCACCGCGCCAGCTGACGCGTGAAGTAATTGCCCTCGGGCCCGTAGTCGGACAGACCGACAACGGTGACATCAACCCCGTGTAGCGCCGCCAGAACGCGGCTCATTTCATCCATCACCGCGCCACGCTCGGTCGGCGACAGATCCGGCAGTGACGGGTCTGAGAAATTCCGCCCAACCACATGTTCCATCAGGTAAAAAGACGATCCGATGACGCTATCATCCTCGCAGAGATGATGCATCATGGCGACCGGCACTTCGGTGTTGCGCAACGCGGTCTGAACCCGAAACTCACGCTCGACCGCATGGGCGGATTTCAGCAGCACACCGGGTGGTTTACGCCGCAGCACATATTGCCCCGCATCGGTCGACAACAGATAGGTGGGATTGGACTGGCCGTTCTGGAATTTGCGGGCTGTGATCGGCCCGTCAAAGCCCGGCAGCCGTCCGCGCATGTAATGCTCGATAGCGCGCAAGTCCAGCGCCGCTGCGCCTTGTTCACGATCAGAGCCGCTGCGGTCTTTGCCGTTTGAACTGCCGCGTCCCATTATACGTCTCCGATTGTGGTAAACTCTGCCGCCAGCGCTCTGCCCGCGGCCTCGTAATCGGCGGCGATCTCCGCAACCAATGTGGCGACCGGCTGCACCTCTGTGACCGCCCCGATACCTTGACCGGATCCCCAGATCTCCTTCCAGGCCTTGGGCTTGGATGACCCACCCGCGAAATTCATCGCCGTCGCATCAGCGCTGGCCAGATTGTCGGGATCAAGCCCCGCCTTCTGAATGGAACCACGCAGGTAGTTACCAGAAACACCCGTAAACAATGAGGAATAGACGATATCATCGGCACTGCTGTCGACGATCATCTGCTTGTACGCCTGCTGCGCATTGGCTTCCTCAGTGGCGATAAAAGGTGACCCGGCATAGCCGAAATCGGCCCCCAGCGCCCGGGCCGCCAGCAGAGAGCGGCCATTGGCGATTGCTCCCGACAGCGCAAGGGGGCCGTGAAACCAGCTGCGGATTTCGCTGATCAGCGCCAGCGGCGACAGCTGCCCGGCATGGCCGCCTGCCCCGGCGGCAACCGCGATCAGACCATCTGCGCCCTTCTCGATGGCCTTATGGGCAAAGCGATTGTTGATCACGTCATGCAGCACGATGCCGCCGCAATCGTGAGCCACCTCATTCACCTCCGGTCGCGCCCCCAGTGATGTGATCCACAGCGGCACCTTCCAGCGATGACAGATCTCAAGATCACGCTCCAGCCTGGTATTTGACCGGTGAACAATCTGATTGACCGCAAAGGGTGCCGCCGGATGATCCGGGTTGTCCTGGTTATGGCGGTCCAGCGCCTCGGTGATCTGTTTCAACCAGGCTTCCAGAAGCGGCGGCTCGCCCTCAGCCTCACGCGCGTTCAGCGCCGGGAAGGATCCAACGATTCCGGCCTTGCATTGGGCAATGACGAGGTCGGGTACGGATATGATGAACAGCGGCGCGCCAATCAACGGCAGCCCAAGCTCCTGCAGGGCTTTGGGCATAGGCTGCCCACCCTGGGTGAGGTAATTTTTCTTCATTTCCAGCCCCTTATCCAGCAGAATTCAGGCCGCTTTCCGGTTGGAAAACAGATCGTTTGCAGAGCAGAATTGCATTTCGCAAATTCATTGACAACGCAAGATCTGCACAGAAGACTTGACGTCATACCGGCCAGGGTTCGGCCACCATGACAGGATAATCACTCATGCATGCGATGCTCTCCACCGCTCCAGGCGGCCCCGAAACCCTGCAGTGGAGCGCACAGGACGATCCCGTCCCCGGCCCCAGGGATGTGCTTGTGGCGATCCATGCCGCCAGCGTGAACTATCCTGATACCCTGATGATACAGGATCTCTATCAGATCAAACCACCGCGTCCCTTTGCACCGGGCGGTGAAATCGCGGGCGAGGTTATCGCCCTTGGCAAGGACGTCGATAATCTGAACATCGGCGACCGGGTTCTGGCGCTGACGGGATATGGCGGGTTTGCCACCCATATCTGCGTCCCTGCCGCCAGCGCCATCAAGATTCCCGATCAGATGCCCTATCTCGATGCGGCTGGTTTTGTCTTTACCTACGGCACATCTCATCACGCGTTGAAAGAACGGGCCCAGCTGCAACCGGGAGAGACCGTGCTGGCGCTGGGCGCCGCTGGCGGGGTTGGCTCTGCCGCAATCGAACTCGCCAAGGCCGCAGGGGCGCGTGTCATCGCTGCGGTGTCCTCCGCCGAGAAGGCGGCCTTCTGCGAGAAGATCGGCGCGGATGCGACGGTGATCTACGGCCATGCGCCCGACAAGGAGGACCAGATTGCCTTTGGAAAGAACCTCAAGGCGATGGCGGGGAAAACCGGGATCGATGTGGTCTATGATGCGGTCGGCGGCCCCTATGCCGAACCGGCGCTTCGCGCGATGGCCTGGCAGGGCCGCTATCTGGTCGTCGGTTTTGCCGCCGGCATCGCGAAAATGCCGATGAACCTGCCGCTCCTGAAAGGATGCCAGATCGTCGGCGTATTCTGGGGCGCCGCCGTTCAGCGGGCGCCAGAGCAGCATCGCACCAATGTCGGTGAGTTGTTTGAGCTCTATTGCAAAGGTGACATTCGACCGCGCATCCACGCGCAGTATCCGATGATCGAAGCCGCTGCTGCCCTGACAGAAATGCAAAACAGAAGCGTTCTGGGCAAGATCATCCTGACAAACACGCCAGATTGACACTGCTCGTCTAGAGGACAACGTTAGCGATAGCTCGCTTGCATATTATTCTAAAATATATATCAATATGAGCGAATTACGGCGGAGCGGCCGCAGCGCTGATGGGCTGGCCAACCGATCCTGCGCCTGTCACTTGGGCCAGCCAACGACGCGCCGGCAGGGCTGGAGACTGGCGACCATCCCGGCGAGCCCGCACCATGGCAAATGTCCTCTATTGGGCGGAAGACGGGCAATCGGGGCATCACAGAGTTATTGGATATCGACATGCACAACATCCTGGTTTTGAACGGCCCCAACCTGAACCTGTTGGGAACGCGCCAGCCTGAGGTTTACGGGCATGAAACGCTGGCGATGGTTGAACAACGCTGCATCGACCATGGCGCGACACTCGGGCTTTCGGTGACGTGCGAGCAGTCCAATCACGAAGGCGCGCTGCTTGATGCGCTGCATGGGGCCCGCGGCAGCTACGCCGGGATCATCCTCAATGCAGGCGCCTATACCCATACCTCCATCGCGCTGATGGATGCGATTTTTTCCATCGCCCTGCCGGTGGTTGAAGTTCACCTGTCAAACATCCATGCACGCGAGGAATTTCGCCATCGCTCCTATATCGCGCGCGCCGCGCTTGGACAGATCTGCGGATTTGGGTCACAGGGCTATCTGATGGCACTTGATGCGCTCAACAGCCATTTGAATCAGGAAAAACCGGGATGAAGCTGCGTGCCTACATAGACTTTCTATGCGGGGCGCGGACGCTTGAGGAGCTTTGGCTGGAACACGTCAAACAGATGCAGGCCTTTCGTTTTGACCGGCTGATCTACGGCTATACGCGTCACAAGACCAAAACCTCGCTCGGTGACCCCGAAGATTTCGTGATCCTGTCCAATCACTGCACCGAATACGTGAAAGGCTTCGTAAACTCCGGCCTCTATTTCGACGCGCCGATGTTGCAATGGGCGCTGAACAACGAAGGGGCCGGCAGCTGGCGCATGGTGCAGGAGCAGATGGCAAATCAATGCCTGACACCACAGGCGCAGAAAGTGATCGATTTCAATACGGCTATGGGGGTAAAGGCGGGCTACACCGTCAGCTTCTATTCGGCCTCTCAGCGGTTCAAGGGCGCGATATCTTTGGCGGCGGAGGAAACCCTCAGCCAGGATGAGGTCGATGAGATCTGGGCAACGCATGGCCATGATATCGTTCTGATGAACAATGTCGCGCATCTGAAGATCCTCACGATGCCTTATGACCCGCCAAACCGCAGCCTGACAAAACGCCAGAGAGAAGCGTTGGAATGGGTTGGTGACGGCAAGACCACTCAGGATATAGCGGTTCTGATGGGGCTGACGCCTGCGACCGTCGAAAAACACCTGCGCCTGGCACGCGAGGCACTGGCCGTTGAGACAACAGCCCATGCGGTACTCAAAGCGGCACTTCACAATCAGATGTATATTATGGAGAACTGATAATCCCTATAATATATATTGAATATTACAGCTGATATTCAGAGAGTTTCTTCCAATTTTCGCAATCTATCTGCAATTGGGTATGGAATTCATTACTTCCCCAATAGGCGAACTACAGGC
Organism: Phaeobacter sp. JH20_26; assembly: GCF_048056275.1. Taxonomy (NCBI): domain Bacteria; kingdom Pseudomonadati; phylum Pseudomonadota; class Alphaproteobacteria; order Rhodobacterales; family Roseobacteraceae; genus Phaeobacter; species Phaeobacter sp. JH20_26. The sequence goes on from NZ_JAYMWL010000013.1 coordinate 345,215, forward strand.
ACACTTACCATGTTCCGTGAGTGGGGCTTTGGCCTGGGACGGCGCAGGGCATGACCCTTGGGATTGCAAGGCTCTCTAACCTGTCCGGTAGCTGCGCGTATTGTTCCGCGCCAGCGCCGGGATATTCTGAGGGGCTTGTTGCGGCCATTCGATGTCTTTCCTGACATGGGCCCGCGACAGGCCCCTCACCCTCTTCCGACGGTATGACTGCCAATATGATATGTGCCATGGGCTTTGCCATCTGGGCGCTGCTGACGCGCCCTGCCCCTGATCGCCGCGCCTCTCACATTGCATTGTCACAAAGGAAAAGGCCGACGAAACGCGTTCGTCGGCCTTTAATTGCCTTACGATCGGGCGTTAGCCCGCGTCGGGCTTAGCCCTGGGCTGCCTTGGCAACCTCAGCTGCGAAGTCTTCTTTTTCAACTTCGATGCCTTCGCCGACTTCCAGACGTACGAAACCGGTGATGGTGGCGCCTGCTTCCTTGGCCGCTTCTTCAACGGTCAGGTCAGGGTTCACAACGAACTGCTGGTTCAGCAGGGTCGATTCAGCCACGAATTTCTTCATGCGGCCGACGATCATCTTCTCGATCACCTGCTCCGGCTTGCCGGATTCGCGGGCGATGTCCATCTGGACCTGCTTTTCTTTCTCAACAACAGAGGCGTCCAGCTCCGCTTCGCTCAGCGCGGCGGGGTTCACAGCTGCGATGTGCATCGCAATCTGCTTGCCGATCGCTTCGTCGCCGCCGTTCATGGCAACCAATACGCCGATCTTGCCCATGCCTGCGGTCGCAGCGTTGTGCACATAGGACACAACGGTTTCACCTTCGAGAGAGGCCATACGGCGCACGGCCATGTTCTCACCGATGGTGGCGATCTTGTCGGTCAGGGTTTCGGCAACGGTTTTGCCGCCCATGTCCGCCGCCAGCAGCGCGTCGACATCGGCTGCGTTCACTGCGGTCTTGGCAATGCCGGACACCATTTCCTGGAACTCGGCGTTTTTGCCGACAAAGTCGGTTTCCGAGTTCACTTCGACGGCAACACCTTTGTTGCCTTCGACGACCACGGCGACCAGGCCTTCTGCGGCGGTACGGCCGGATTTCTTGGCCGCTTTTGCCAGACCCTTGGTGCGCAGCCAGTCAACGGCGGCTTCCATGTCGCCATTGGTTTCGGTCAGCGCCTTCTTGGCGTCCATCATGCCTGCGCCGGTGCTGTCGCGCAGTTCCTTAACCATGGATGCAGTAATTGCCATCTTAGGCTCTCCTCAATTCAAAAACGGATATGGGGCAGGTGATAGCCTGCCCCGCATGTCAACTCCGTGACAGGACGGATCAGGCGTCAGCGGCGGCGTCTTCAGCAACGGCTTCTTCTGCCGGTGCCTCTTCCAGGGCGCCAAGATCAACGCCTGCGGCGCCGAGCTGTGCGGACATGCCGTCCAGAGCAGCGCGGGCAACCAGATCGCAGTAGAGCGCGATGGCGCGGGCCGCGTCGTCGTTGCCGGGGATGATGTAGTCAACACCATCGGGCGAGCAGTTGGTGTCGACGATGGCCACAACCGGGATACCCAGCTTGTTGGCTTCGGCGATGGCCAGCGCTTCTTTTTTCACGTCGATGACGAACAGCAGGTCAGGAACGCCACCCATCTCGCGGATACCACCGAGCGAGGCTTCCAGCTTCAGCTGGTCACGCTCCATGCCCAGACGCTCTTTCTTGGTCAGGCCTTCGGCGCCGGACGCCATTTTCTCGTCGATTTCCTTCAGGCGGTTGATCGACTGGGAAACTGTTTTCCAGTTGGTCAGCGTGCCACCGAGCCAGCGGTGGTTCATGAAGTACTGAGCGGATTTCTCAGCTGCGTCTGCGATCGGCTGAGCCGCCTGACGCTTGGTGCCGACGAACAGGATCCGGCCGCCCTTGGCGACGGTGTCGCGGACAGCGTTCAGAGCTGCGTCCAGCATGGGAACGGTCTGGGTCAGGTCCAGAATGTGGATGCCGTTGCGTGCGCCATAGATGAAGGGCGACATGCGCGGGTTCCAGCGCTGGGTTTGGTGACCAAAGTGTACGCCTGCCTCAAGCAGCTGACGCATGGAGAACTCGGGAAGAGCCATGTATCTTTTCCTTTTCCGGTTTCGTGCCTCGGCGGGGGTCTCAGAGCGGATGCTCCAACCGGCGGTCTGCCAGGGATGTCTCCCCCGGTCAGGCCAATCCCCACCTGCGGATTGAATGGCGCGCGTATATGCCAGCGCTGAAGGATGCGCAAGGGCAAAAGATATATCCGCGCCCTGCCCCGGCCATTTCAGCGCGCGCCCTGCCCAATGCGCTGCCAAAGCGCGGTATGTCCGGCGCTGACCTCGGCTTCGCAGGCGGTCGCAAGAGCCTTGCGATCGGCGAAATCGGACACCCGCAGCGGAGTATGATAGTGCAGCACCACCTCGCCCTGACGCAGCGACGCCATTGTCTTCAGCAGATGTGAGCCGAAATCCATGTCTCCCCACCAACCATAAAACCGCGGATCCTCTCCATTTGGCGGGTAGAACACCACCGAAACCGGCTGGATCGAGATCATATCGCGCAGCTCGGGGTGAAAGAACGCCGCAAAAAGCGTTGTCTTGAACGGCAGCACCCGCAGCCCGTCGGTCGATGTCCCTTCGGGAAAGAACAGCAGCTTGTGCCCCAGCAGCAGGCGCTGCTGGAACAATGCCGTCTGTCGGCGCGCTTCCCTTGCGTCGCGTTTGATGAACACCGTGCCCGTGGCCCGTGCCAGCCAGCCAATACCCGGCCATGAGGCAACCTCCGCCTTGGAGACGAAATAGATCCGCTTGCGGGCGTTCAGAGCAAAAATATCCAGCCATGACGTATGGTTGGCGACCACTGCGCCGCGTTGCGTCATCAATGAACCTTCAGTGCGGAACCCGATGCCCAGAATACGAAAGGCATTGCGGCAGACGCATTGCGTGATGAACGGCGTCACCGGTCGGCTGAGACCACAAAGCGGCCGTTCGATCAGGCGCACCAGCAGCAGCAGCAGCAAGCCGCCAAAGACCAGCGTGCCCAGACATAGGCCGCGACCCAGGATCAACACCCATCCAATGGCGCTGATCTTGATCGGAGGCGGCGCGTCCTCTCCCTCCCAGGTGGTCATGGCTCGCTACGCCCTGCCTCGTAGATCCGTCGCTGACGCGCGTTCATGCGTGCAGTGTCCAGCACAAGACAGATATCGGTGGTGTTGAAATCATGGTCGATATAGGCGCCATCGCCCACGCAGCCGCCAAGCCGCAGGTAGGCCTTGATCAGCGCCGGCGTGTCCAGCATGGCGCGGCGACGGTCCAGATCGCCTGCCGGGATCAGGTCCATGGATTGGTAGCTGCGCGAAACCGGCCGCAGATCTTCCGGCGCGAGATGGTTGTGGTGCAGCGATGACAGCGCATTGGCCAGCGGCGCAACCTCCGTCCCATGAAAACTGGCAACACCAAACAGCACCTCGATCTCATGCTCGGCCACATAGGCTGACAGCGCGGACCACAGGTGAAACATCGCGGTTCCGCCCCGATAGTCCGGGTGCAGGCAGGAACGCCCCAATTCCAAAAGCTTACGACCCGAAGCTCTCAGTTTAGAGAGGTCATATTCATCCTCGGAATAGAACTGCCCGGCCAAAAGCGCCTGATCGCCACGCAGCACCCGGTAGACGCCAACCACCGCATCGCGCGTCTGGTCCCAGAGCAACAGATGGTCGAAGAACGCATCGAAACGATCCTGCTCCAGCCCTGCCTCGTGATCCACCAGCGCGCCGCCCCCGCCAAGCTCACTGACAAAAACGTCGTATCTGAGCGCCTGCGCCGCGCGTACATCCGCCGATGTCTGTGCCAGTTTGACCTGAAATGCAGGAGAACTGCCGCCCATGAGCTTGCTCATCAATGGTTTGCCTTGCGTGCAGCTAGCCTATAAGGCACGGCATGTGCAAGTTTCGTTCAAATTGGTGAACAGGCGTTAACCGTTCATCAACGCTTATGACGGATCAAAGACTGGAATAAGGGCCACCTGCGCGCTGTTGAACACCACCTTGCCCTGATCGGGAAAGTTAACGGTGATCTTGCCGGCGGCGTTGGACTGGACCTGCCCCGTCCCCCATTCCGGGTGGTTGGGGTGGGTCACGAACATGCCAGGGGCAAGTATAGCGTTGAGGTCGTTCATGCGTGATGGCCCACTTCGGAGGAAAGATATGTCAGTAGATAACGCTAATCTCGCGGCTTTGATAGGGTCGCGTATCTGTCATGACCTGATCAGCCCGATCGGCGCGATCAATAACGGGCTCGAACTGCTTGGAATGTCTGGGGATATGTCCGGCCCCGAGCTGGAGCTGATCTCCGACAGCGTGGCCAATGCCAATGCCCGTATCCGGTTCTTCCGGATTGCCTTTGGCGCAGCCAGCGAACAGCAGATCAGCCGCGCCGAAGTGGTGTCGGTCCTGGAAGACATCGGCAAGGGCGGGCGGCTGAAATATCAATGGGCGCCGCAGGAGGCCTCGAGCAGGACCGAGGTGCGTCTCGCCTTTCTTGCCGCTTTGTGCCTCGAAACCGGCCTGCCCTATGGCGGCACGGTCAAGATCCTCTGCGCGGATGGCAAATGGACCGTCATCGGCGAAGGCAGCAAGCTGAATATCGACGATGATCTGTGGGCGCGCGTCAGCGGCGGCACCTCTTCGGCAACAGTGACCCCGGCGCTGGTCCAATTCGCCATGCTGCCCGAAGCGGCGAAGGATCTGGGGCGCACCGTGCGCGTGGAACAGACATTGGAGCGGGTGACGATCCACTTCTAACCCGCATCAGGCGACCGAAATATGAAAGCGCCGCAATCACTTGCAGCGCTTTTATTATGTCAGATGGGTTGGATGCTGTCAGCTGCGGACCGCACCGTTCCCGCGCACCAGATATTTGAAGCTGGTCAGCTGCGCCGCGCCCACGGGGCCCCGCGCGTGCATCTTCCCGGTTGCAATACCGATCTCGGCCCCCATGCCAAATTCACCACCATCCGCAAACTGGGTTGAGGCATTGTGCATCAGGATCGCGCTGTCCAGCTCAGCAAAGAACTGCGCAACGGCGCCGTCATCCTCGGTGATGATACAATCGGTGTGCTGCGAATGATGCGCGCGGATATGGGCGATGGCCGCGTCCAGATCCTGGACCTGTTTGGCGGCAATGATCGCATCCAGATATTCGCAGCCCCAATCGGCTTCGGTTGCCTCTGTCATGCCATCCGGGCCCGGCAGACCAGCCTCGGCGCGGATTTCCACACCGGCGGCGGCCAGCGCGGTCAGCACGTCGCGCCCAATCGTATCCGCGATATCCCGGTGGATGAGCAAGCATTCCGCAGCGCCACAGATGCCGGTGCGGCGCGTCTTGGCATTCAACACGATCTCCAGCGCCCTTTGCGGATCTGCAGCCTTGTCGAGGTAAATATGCACGATCCCCTCCAAATGCGCAAAGACCGGCACTCGGGCCTCGCGCTGGACAAGACCGACCAACCCCTTGCCACCACGCGGAACAATCACATCGACCGTATCGGTCATCGTCAGCAGTTCCTGCACCGCTGCACGGTCGCGCGTCGGGACCAGCTGGACCGCATCCTCCGGCAGATCGGCGCTGCGCAGACCCGCAACAAGGCAGGCGTGGATGGCCTGGCTCGAGTGAAAACTCTCCGAGCCACCGCGCAGGATCACCGCATTCCCCGACTTCAGGCAGAGCGCGCCGGCATCGGCGGTGACATTCGGGCGGCTTTCGTAGATGACACCGATCACGCCAAGCGGTGTGCGAACACGCTGGATCTGAAGCCCAGAGGGTTGCGACCATTCCGCCAGCACTTCTCCCACCGGATCGGCCTGTGCTGCGACCGCCCGCAGACCGGAGACAATTCCGGCAATCCGGTCTTCATCCAGCGCCAGACGGTCCATCATCGCAGGCGAAAGCCCCTTGGTGCGGCCGAAATCGAGATCCTTGGCATTGGCGGACAATATCTCTGCCCGCTTGTCCCAAACCGCATCAGCAGCGGCATTCAGCGCGGCGGTTTTGCATTCGGCACTGGCAACAGCCAGTTTTGCGGCGGCTTGCTTTGCACGTTTGCCGATGTCAGCCATCAGCGCAGCAATATCTTGCGTCTCATTCATCACTGGAAACCTTTTGTGGACCCACTTTGACACATCTGGTGGTCAGGCGGGGTCAGCCCTAACATAGATCACGGTTACAGCGCCATATCATCGCGGTGGATGACGGCCGCGCGCCCCGCATACCCAAGGATCGCTTCAATCTCGGCCGACTGGCGTCCCTGAATGGCGGCAGCTTCCTCAGCTGTGTACCGGCTGAGCCCCTGCCCCAGTTTTCGCCCGTCTGGGCCAAGGATGGCCAGCGGATCACCGCGGCCGAAGTCTCCTTCGATATGTCGGATGCCCGCGGGCAGCAGGCTCTTGCCGCGACCTAGCGCCCGTGCGGCGCCTTCGTCGATGGTGATCACGCCACGGGTTTTCATCGCTGCAATCCAGCGTTTACGCGCCACCTGCGGATCACCCTGTGCCGAGAACCACGTGGACGGCGCACCGCCTTCCAGCAATTTCAGAGGGTTGTGTCGCGACCCTTCAGTGATTGCCATGGCGCAGCCAGCCGCTGTCGCCATCTTGGCGGCCAGCAATTTGGTGATCATCCCGCCCTTGGAGAGGCCAGAGACGCCATCCCCGGCCATCGCCTCGATCTCGGCTGTGATGTGGTCAATCCGATCATAACGCTGCGCAGTCGGGTCCAGCACCGGATTGGCGCTGTAAAAACCGTCAACGTCCGACAGCAGGATCAGCGCATCAGCTCCGACGGTCACCGCAACCTGCGCCGCCAGTCGGTCGTTGTCGCCATAGCGGATCTCATCGGTGGCAATGGTGTCGTTTTCATTGACGATGGGCACCACGCCAAGGCCGATCAACGTCTCCAGCGTCGCACGAGAATTCAGGTAGCGACGGCGATCGGTGCTGTCTTCGAGTGTCACCAGCACCTGCCCGGTGGTGATCTCATGCGGCGCAAGCGCCTCCTCATAGGCGCGCGCGAGACGGATCTGGCCGACCGCCGCTGCCGCCTGCGATTGCTCCAGCGGCAGCTCCCGCGCGGCAAGATCGAGCACGCGACGCCCCAGGGCGATGGATCCCGAGGATACAAGGATCACGTCCTTGCCCATGGATTTCAGCCAGGCAACATCCTCTGCCAAGGCCCGCAACCAATCCGCCCGCAATGCGCCGCTGTTCCGGTCCACCAGCAGGGCTGACCCGATCTTGACGACAATACGCCGGGCGTCGGTCAGGGTTGCCACGTGCCCTGCTCCCCCTGAGGTTTCTGGCGCAGACGATCTTCGTCGATCTGCGTACGCATGGCACGGAGCACCTCGTTCAGACCCTCCCGGCTGACGCCGGACATCATGAAGACGGGACCGCCGACGGCGGCTTCCAGCTCGGCTTTGGCCTCCGCGCGTTCCTCATCATCAAGGGAGTCGACCTTGTTCAGCGCAGTGATGCGCGGCTTGTCCGCCAGCTCGCCGCCATAGGCCTCCAGCTCATTGATGATGGTCTGGTAATCCTCCGCGACGGTTTCCGATGTCCCATCCACCAAATGCAGCAGAACGGCACAGCGCTCAACATGGCCAAGGAAGCGGTCACCGATCCCGCGCCCCTCATGGGCGCCTGCGATCAGACCGGGGATATCGGCCACAACGAACTCAACCCCGTCGATGCCAACAACGCCGAGATTCGGATGCAGCGTGGTAAACGGGTAGTCCGCGATTTTTGGCCGGGCGTTGGATGTCGCCGAGAGAAAGGTTGATTTGCCGGCGTTGGGCAGGCCCAACAGGCCGACGTCCGCGATCAGTTTCAGCCGCAGCCAGATGGTCCGCTCAATCCCGTCCTGACCGGAGTTGGCCCGGCGCGGCGCCTGATTTGTCGCGCTTTTGAAATGCAGGTTGCCAAAGCCGCCATTGCCGCCTTTGGCCAGGAGAAAACGCTCACCGACCTCCGTCAGATCCGCAAGAACGGTTTCCTGATCCTCATCCATGATCTCCGTACCAACCGGCACGCGCAGCACGATATCATCGCCATCCTTGCCGGTGCGCTGGCGCCCCATGCCGGATTGGCCGTTCTTGGCAAAAAAGTGCTGCTGATAGCGGAAATCAATCAGCGTATTCAGCCCCTCGGTCACCTCGACCCAGACTGACCCGCCACGGCCGCCGTCGCCGCCGTCGGGGCCGCCATATTCCATAAATTTTTCACGGCGAAAGCTGACGCAGCCGTTCCCGCCCGCGCCGGAGCGAATGTAGACTTTGGCCAGATCGAGGAATTTCATGTCAGCTCCTTGCTGATGACCTGCCGCCACAGGCGGAGGGAAGATGGGTCGTGCCGCCGCTGTCGGGGGCTGTTGCCCCGACTTAACGCAAAGCGCGCGGCGCGCCAATCACAGTTTTCTGCTGTAGGTCCAGGTTGGCACCGTCGCATCGCGGGCGACCGAGAATGTTTCGGCGTCACCGAGATATTCAAAGCCACAATGGGTCAGGACACGCGCCGAGGCGGGGTTGTCCTGAAAAGCGCTGGCAAACATCGCGCTGCACCCTTGCGGATTGGTCTCGACCAGAGCCCGCAGCGCCTCGGAGGCCAGACCATTGTTCCAGAACACCGGCGCAATCCAATAGCCGACCTCGCTCTGGTCACGGTCAAGCCGCTTGAGGCTGATGATACCTTTCAGTTCTTCGCCACCATCTGCGGTGCCGTCGATGGCCCAAACATCTTCTTCGCGCTCTTCGTCGGTGGCGCGGGCAACAAATGCCTCGATCGCGCCGGGCGGCAGCGGATGCGGAATGGCGGTGGTCATGCGGGCGACACGTTCGTCGCTCACGTAATGGGCAATCAGCCCCTCGTCGGATTTACGCAGCGGGCGCAGGACAAAACGTCCCGCATCGATCACAGGCTGTTCTGCTCTTTTATGATCCAAACTCATGCCCTCGCTCCTCTCGAAGAATACAAAACCGACCATCTGGCCGGGTAAACCTAGTGGGCCTTAACAAACTGACGCGCTCTGCCATACAGCAAAGCCGTTTAGAACTGGTTAGGGTTTGCGCCCCCGGGAAAATAAAAAGGGACCGGCGGTGTCGCCGATCCCCTGATTGTGTCTCACCTTTCAGGTTCGGCTTATTCAGCGGCCTCCGCCACTGGCAGAACCGAAATAAAGGTGCGGCCCTTGAGGCCCTTGTGGAAGGTCACAGCACCGTCGGTGGTCGCAAAGATTGTGTGATCTTTGCCCAGACCTACGCCTTCACCCGGCCAGAACTTGGTGCCGCGCTGACGAACGATGATGTTGCCAGAGATGGCCGACTGACCACCGTAGAGTTTCACGCCAAGGCGGCGACCGGCTGAGTCGCGGCCGTTACGTGAGGAACCACCAGCTTTCTTATGTGCCATTGTCTATCTCCTTAGCCTTTAGCCAATTCTTTGGCCTGCTCAACCCATTCGGGTTTCACTTTGACCGCGTCGATAGCAGCAATGTCAGCATCCGACAAGGCCGCGATCTGGGCAAAGCTGGTCAGACCGGCTTCTTCCAGTTTCTTGGCAGCAGCCGGACCAACACCGGTCAGCGCAGTCAGGTCGTCGCCCGATGCAGCCGGAGCGGCTTTCTTGGCAGCAGGCGCAGCTTTGGCAGCAGGAGCAGAGCCCTGGCCGCTGGCAGCTTTCACGCCGGACTTGTCAGCGCCGGAGGCCAGGATCTCAGTGATCTTGACCAGGGTCAGCTTCTGACGGTGGCCCTTGGTGCGCTTGGAGGAGTGCTTACGACGGCGCTTCACAAAGTGAATGACCTTCTCGCCTTTGATCTGGTCGATGACTTCGGCCTGAACCGCAGCACCATCCACAAAGGGCGCACCCACAACCGGTGCATCACCACCGAGCATCAGAATGTCGTTGAACTGGATTGTTTCGCCAGCATCAGCAGCCAATTTTTCCACGCGCAGCATATCGCCGGCCTGAACTTTGTACTGCTTGCCGCCGGTTTTGAGGACCGCAAACATATGCGTCTTTCCTTTTCTACCCGCGTCCTACGGTCCCGGATGTATCCTGCGATACGGTCGGTGTTTCGGCCAGTGGGCCACCTCGAACAGCGCGCCCCCTGGGGGCGTATGACAAATAAACCCCGGCACAGGGAATCCGGGCCGGGATGCGGGCTTATGCGGCGAATTGAGCAGCGTGTCAACCCTGCGCTGCCCCCTACGCCAGTGGCCAGTGTCGCGCCGTGTTTTGCAGGGATGTTTCACACTTCGGGCGCGGATTGCCCCTTACAGATCCTGCGCCGGTTCAAGCCCCTTCAGACGATAGGCCAGAAGTTCAAAGCGGTTGGCGGTGATCTCGAAGGTAACCGCATTCAGCAGCTCATAGACCCGCTGCATCAACGGATGCTCCAGCGCGGCGATATATTGCTCCAGTTCTGCGTCGCTGAACCCCTGATAGGTATAGGCATTGGCTGCCAGATTGGCCGCCTGCATCGCCATCCGCGTCGACGCCTGCTGCTCCTTCATCAATGCACGCAGCCCATCTGCATCGAGCTGCAGGTCAATCACCCCAGCCGCGCTGGCAGCCATCAGGAAGCGGAACTGGATCTCCTGCACCGCCTTCACCCCGGTGCCATCGGAATCCAGCGCCAGCCCCATGCGCTGAAACAGATGCGGGCGATCACTGCCGTCCGCCACCAGATCGGAGATAATGCGCATGCCCGCCTGCTGCTTGGTTTCGTCATCCTCCACCATGTGAGAGGCGTTCTCTGCTTTCACCAGACGTGCGCCCAACGGGCTGGCGTAGAACTCCGCCGCATGGGACAGCGCGTCCTCCTCAAGCGTTTCCTCCAGAATGCCAAGGGCGATCTCGCGCATTTCCCTGCGGTCAAAGACATCCTGCGACAGCTCTACCCAGGCTGCGCCAAAATCACCGGCATCAACACCCAGCATACCCGGTGCCATCTCAGCCGAGAGCGCGATACTGTCCAGCGCCACGTCAAAACCAGTTGTTTCAAGGAACGCGACAACCCGGTCACGATCCGCCGCCTGCGCGCCGGAGAATGCAAATAACGATGCAAGAACAAGGCCCAAGAGCGGTTGCATCACAAGTTTTCGGAGGGGTGAAAGCTGTTTCATACAACGAAATCTAAGGGTTTTATCGCGCGAGACAATGAAAATTCCGATTTCCTGCAGAAAGCGCAAAATCCCCCCTTGCGCGCCCAAGCTTTCCACTTTAAACGGCCCTCACCCCCCGCGGAGAGGTGCCGGAGTGGTCGAACGGGGCGGTCTCGAAAACCGTTGTTCCTTCACGGGAACCCAGGGTTCGAATCCCTGTCTCTCCGCCATTGTTCCCCTGAAATTCATGAAACCGATAATTTCTAAGGGGATAGTGCAGTTCTTACAGGATAACCCCGCATGTATTGGCCCTCGACCAATGCCTCCCAGGGGGTGGTACGTAGATATGCCGGTCGGTCACCATCAAAACACCACAGCACGATCGAGGAGCGTTAATCCGCCCATCATAACGGGTTCTTAAGAATTTTATATAAAAACAAGGGAGAGCAAGGGCAGGAGTTGCGTTGTGACCGTTGCATTCCCAAAGGGATTTGACAGCCCGATATACAATCGCGCTGTCTTGCTGATGAGAAACGGCGAATTTTCAGAGGCTGAAACACTGATGCGCAGTTCGATCGAATGCGAGGGTCAGACAGCACTCAGCTATCACTATCTTGCGGAAGTTGTTGCTTCCCAATCCGGGCGCATTCAAGACGCGATCAAGCTGCAGAGGAAAGCCCTATCACTCGCGCCGACAAATTCGGTTTTCATAGCCGCACTTGGGTCACGCTTGAAAGATGGCGGGTTTGACCGGGATGCGCTTGAAATGCTGGAGGTCGCCCTTTCTATCGACGCAAACAGCCCTATTGCACTGCCGTTGGTCATGCGGCTTCGAAGACAATTTCTATCTTGGGAAGATAATAAGCAAGAGGCGTCCACAATTCTGAGGATTATACAGAACGGTCACGCCTTCGATCCTCTGGCGCTGCTCGCCTATATTGATAACCCACAGAGCCAGCTAACAAATGCCTATGCGCGGGCACCGCACTCTGCGGGCAAGACGGTGCCACCGCATCAACCAGGCGATAAAATACGAATTGGCTACTTCTCCAGCGACTTCCATGAACATGCAACGATGCATCTATTCGAAGGAGCGCTCAAAGCCCATAATCGCGATCAATTCCAGTTCTTTGTCTACGATATCAAGCCGCGCGAACGGTCGCGGCAAAATAGGTTCATACGGGAATTTGCCGATATATATCGGGATGTATCACGGCTGACAGCTGAAGAAATCGCTCAGCTGGCGATTGATGATAACGTCGACGTCGCGGTTGATCTGAAAGGCGACACCGCCGATGCAAAGCAAGAGATATTCGCAGTCCGGGCCGCACCGGCTCAGGTGTCATTCCTAGGCTTTCCAGGGACATCTGGAATGGCCACGATGGACTATATGATCGCAGATAACATCACAGTACCCGAAGAAGACGAACAATTTTACAGTGAAGACATCGTTAGAATGCCGACCTGTTACCAGCCTAACAGCAATTGCCGCTATGTTCCAAAGCCTGAAAACAGCCGGTCACGCTATGGTCTTCCAGACGACAAGTTCGTCTTTGCAAATTTGAACAACACCTACAAAGTTGGCCCTCGCGAGTTCTCGGCCTGGATGAAAGTCCTGAAACGTGCTCCAGATTCAGTTTTGCTATTCTACACCGGTAAGGAAGACAACTCTGCCGCTATTTTCGACAAAGCGCGCGCTCTTGGTGTCAGCCCCGAGCGGATAATACCTTGTACGGTGTTACCTCAGTCGGAACATCTGGACAGGATTTCACAGGTCGATCTTTGTCTTGATTGCTTCAGCTACAATGCTCACACAACTGCGTCTGATGCGCTCTGGGCAGGTGTTCCAATCCTTACTATCTACGGAAAACAGTTTTCCGCGCGGGTAGCGACAAGCATACTAAATGCCGCAGGTCTTCCAGAACTATCTGTGAAGTCAGAAAAACACTTCATCGACAAGGCCGTTAGCCTGGCACAAGACCCAGAGGAAATGCACCGGCTCAAGAGGCACCTTAGTGAAAACCGCTACGCACTCCCGCTATTCGACACCAAGGGTTGGACAAAAGACTTCGAAGAGGTTCTTCGAACGATTTATGAGGCATCACTGAACACACCCGTAACGTGAGGTTCACGATCCGGCTCTGATACAAAAGGTAGGATCGTGCGGGAGATATCAACACACATAGACTTCGATGTATCACCCGGCCCATGACCGGGCGGATCAACTGCTACGGCTACATTAGAAAATCGAAATCTCTATGTCAGTCAGACCACCAGATCGCTGTTAGGCAAATAGATCGTGGGCCAGTTCCAGGGCGTCGATCAGCACGTCGACCTCGTCCTTGGTGTTATACATGGCAAAGGACGCACGACAGGTCGCCGCAACGCCAAGGTGATCCATCAGCGGTCCGGCGCAATGTTGTCCTGCGCGTACCGCGACACCCTTCTTGTCGAGAATGGTCGAGATGTCATGTGCATGTGCCGCGCCTTCCAGTGTGAAGCTGAAAATAGCAGCCTTGTCAGCGGCTTGACCTTGGATATTGACCCAGTTCAGACCGTTCAACCGTTCGCTGGCATAGGCGGTGATCGCCGCCTCATGGGCTGCGATATTCTCCATGCCGATAGCCATCATGTAATCCAACGCAACACCCAGTCCGATCATCTGTACGATGCCCGGCGTGCCGGCCTCGAATTTCATCGGAGCGTCATTGTAGATCACCTGATCGCGGGCAACCTCCTTGATCATGTCGCCGCCACCCATGAAGGGGCGCATTTCAGCCATGCGCTCCGGGCGAATGTAGATGGCACCGGAGGAGGACGGCCCGTAGAGCTTATGACCGGTAATCGCATAGAAATCACAGCCCATATCCTGCACATCCACGGGCAGATGAACCGCCCCCTGCGAGCCATCAACCAGAACCGCAACGCCGCGCTGGCGGGCCTCATGGCAGATGGTTTTCACATCAACGATGGTGCCCAACACATTGGAACATTGGGTAACTGCAATAAGCTTTGTCTTTGGACCGATGGCGTCCAGCACGGCCTGCGGATCGAGGCTTCCGTCAGCTGCTGTCTCCACCCATTTCAGAACCACGCCCTGACGTTCACGCAGGAAATGCCAGGGAACGATATTTGCGTGATGCTCCATCACGCTGAGAATGATCTCATCCCCGGCCTGAAGCTGCGGCATGGCCCAGCCGTAGGCGATCGTGTTGATCCCCTCCGTGGTCCCTGAGTTCATGACGATGGTATTTTCGTCGCCCGCATTCAGGAACCGCGCAATGGTGCCCCGAACGCTTTCGTATTTCTCGGTCGCTAGATTAGAGAGATAGTGCAACCCTCTGTGAACGTTTGAGTATTCCTCAGAATAGGCGCGCGTAATTGCGTCAATTACAACCTGGGGCTTCTGTGCCGATGCGCCATTGTCCAGATAGGTCAGCGGTTTGCCATTCACCTGACGAGACAGGATCGGAAAATCGGCGCGGATTTTTTGGACGTCATACATGGTCGGGAAGCCCCAGTAGTGCCGGGGCCTGCGCCCCCAAAAGCAGAGAGAGAAGAATGACGATCAAAACCGCCGACATCAGAACCGAGCCGATGGCCCGCCAGATGGATGTAAACTGATGCGCTTCCTTGATAAACAGCAGAAAGATTGCCAGCATCATGAAATTCGCGAGCAAGGCGATCAAGGATGCCGCCAGCGGCAGCACCAGATGCAGCAGCATCACCGCCACCAAAAGCGCGATCTGCACGGCATTCAGCCAGACATTGACCGCCAGAATATCGCTGAACTCCGCCTTGCCGCCAATCCAGCGACCGGTCCAGGTCAGAAGCGCCGTCACGGCCAGATGCAGCGCAAAAACCGCACCAGCATAGTACAGGGGTTGAATGGCGGCCAGTACCGCGATGTTGCCCGGAAGGATCAGATCGGCGAGCTGAAGGATCATCGTGTTGACAACCGCCGTCAACAGCAAGGCAAGAACAAGCACCCGGCGCGGCCAGTCAACGGACAGAAGAACCCGCGCCGCCGCTGTGGGAGCGCTGAAGGTAAGGCCCGCAAGTGACTGATAAGGGATCATTCTTTGCCCCAATACGCCTGAACCATCCCGCTGCCCCAGAACCACAGGAACAGCACAAACCATAGCCCGCCAACCAGATTGAGCTCCAGCCCCGGGCCGATGAATCCCGCGACAAGCCCGTTCAACAGCATCAGCGGACCAGCCGCGAGGAACGCCCAGAACAAGGCCAGACGTGCCTGCGCGCTGTCGCCAGAGCCGCCAAAGATCCGCGCGACGCCATGCGCCAGAAAGGCCACCCCGTAGAGGAGCAGCGGCGCAATGAAGATCAGCGCCAGCAGCGAGCCGCCCAGCAGCATGTTCAGCTCCTGCCCGCTCAGATGCGCCTCACGCGCCCGAGCTGGCATCTGAGCAATGAACGCCAGAGCGCAGCCGGCCATGAGCATGGCCAGCAGCCGATCTTCACGCAACCCCATGGCAAGACGCCGCGCATAAACCCTGCGCGGCCCCCTGTAGGTGGCGACGATGTCCTGACTGACGGACATCAGCGGCGCCGGGCCAGCCAGCCTTCCAGCCGGTCCACAACGCTTGCCGCAACATCGGCGTCTTCGATCTCCTCAACTGCTTCAGCAAGGAAGGCAAGGGTCATGAGATCGGTTGCTTCAGCCTGAGGAATGCCGCGCGACCGCAGGTAGAACAGACCCTCCTCGTCAATTGCGCCTGAGGTGGAGCCATGCGAACAGGCCACATCATCGGCGTAGATTTCCAGCTCGGGTTTGGCCAGAAACTGGCTGTCGTCATCCAGCAGAAGAGACTGAGAAATCTGATATCCATCAGTCTTTTGCGCGCCTTCCTTGACCAGGATTTTGCCCTGGAAAACACCGGTTGCCCCGTTGCGCAGAACCTTCTTGAAAACCTGGCGGCTCTCACAGTTCACCGCATCATGGGTGATGAAGACGGTGTCATCGTGGTGGAAATCACCATCACCGACACAGGCGCCTGCGATATGCGCGACCGCATCATCGCCGGTCAGTTCAATCACCGCCTCATTGCGCGTCAGCACGCCGTTTACAGTGAGGGTGAATGCCTTGAACACGGATTCAATACCGAGGCGTGCAAACAGATGCGTTGCAGCCCGGCGCTCATGATCACGCCCCTGCGCCCGCACCAGATGCAGAGACCCGCCGTCGGCAACGTCGATTTCCATACATTTGTTGAACCGCGATGCAGCCGGGCCGTTTTCCAGAATGGTCGCTGATGCCCCGCTTTCAACACGGATCACGTGATGCAGGATGGCGTCTGACTCTTCTGCCGCGTGACGGTAGATCAGATTGACCGGTTTGGACGGGCTGCCGGTCACACGGATGGCGACACCATCGCTGGCAAATGCGGTGTTCAGCGCCGCCAGAGGGCGGGCAACAGGCGTCTGTCCGCGCGCTTCAAGAACGCCGTACAAATCCTTGGCCCAATGGATATCTTTGTCACAGATATCGGCGATGCGATCAATGCTGATGCCCTCCAGCGACAGATCGTCAGAGGCATCGGCATCAAAGACACCGTCAACGAACACGATCTTGATGCGATCAAATTCGTTGAACATCGGTGCTTCGCCAGCATCAAAAACTGCGGCCTTTGGTGCCACGGCGGCGGTCAGCGTGTCCGGGCGGGTGTATTTCCAGTATTCATCGCGGCGGTTCGGCAGGCCCAGTGTCTGAACCCGCGACAACGCCGCATGGCGCGCCTCCGCCAGACAGCCCCCCTCCGGCATGGTCAGCGCCGCCAACCGTGCCTCGGTTTCGCTTTGTTTTCTTTCAGGAGCGGCCATTTACACACCCTCTGCCAGAATATCGGCATACCCGTTGTTTTCGACTTCCAGCGCCAGCTCGGGACCGCCGGTTTTTACGATGCGGCCGTCTGCCATGATGTGAACGACGTCGGGTTTGATGTGGTCCAGCAGGCGCTGGTAATGGGTGATCACCAAGAAGCCGCGGCCTTCGTCGCGCAGGGCGTTCACACCTTCGGCAACCAGTTTCATCGCATCGACATCCAGACCGGAATCGGTCTCATCGAGGATGCACATCTTTGGCTCAAGCATCGCCATCTGTAGGATTTCGTTACGCTTTTTCTCGCCGCCGGAGAAGCCGACGTTGACCGGGCGCTTCAGCATATCGGCGTCGATTTTCAGGGTCTTTGCCTTGGCCCGCACTTCCTTCAGAAAGTCGGAAGCGCTCAGCTCGTCTTCGCCACGCGCCTTGCGCTGCGCGTTTACGGCAGTGCGCAGGAAGGTCATATTGCCGACACCTGGGATCTCGACCGGGTATTGGAACGCGAGGAACACACCTGCGGCGGCGCGCTCTTCCGGCTCCATGTCCAGCAGATCTTCGCCAGCCAGAGTCGCCGCGCCGTCGGTGACCTCATAGCCATCGCGACCAGACAGCACATAAGAGAGGGTCGATTTGCCAGAGCCGTTCGGCCCCATGATGGCATGTACCTTGCCAGCCTCAACGGTCAGGTTGACACCTTTGAGGATCTGTTTGTCCTCTTCTTCAAGTTTGACGTGCAGGTTTTTGATTTCGAGCATTTTTTCCTCGTTTATATCTCTTCGGAGCAGCGCCCCGGTTGTTTCTGTGCCCCGAAGGGCGAATTCCTTAGCCGATCACTACGGCTGTTCCACTGGCAGAGACCATCAACATGGACTGGCCTACCACCTCGTAATCGAGGTCGACGCCGACAACCGCATTTGCGCCCTTGGCCCGCGCACGGTCTTCCAGCTCTGCCAGCGCGGTTTCGCGCGCGTCCTGCAGCTTGCTTTCGTAGGCACCGGAGCGGCCGCCGACGATGTCGGTGATAGAGGCAAAGACATCGCGCACCACATTGGCGCCCATGATCGCCTCGCCCACCACGATGCCCTTGTATTCGGCGATCTGGTAACCTTCGACGTTTGGTGTGGTTGTGATGATCATTTTATTGTTTCCTCGCGATGATGCCCAAGGGCCTGCCATTACCCGACAGACCCTTCCAGCGAGATCGCAACCAGCTGCTGCGCTTCCATGGCGAACTCCATCGGCAGCGCCTGCAGCACGTCTTTGCAGAAGCCGTTGACCACCAGGGCCACCGCCTCTTCCTCGTCCATGCCGCGCTGACGGCAGTAGAACAGCTGGTCGTCGTCCACCTTCGAGGTGGTCGCCTCATGCTCCACGCGCGACGAGTTGTTCTTGACCTCGATATAGGGAACCGTGTGCGCCCCGCATTTGTCGCCGATCAGCAAGCTGTCGCATTGGGTGTAGTTGCGCGAATTCTTGGCCTTCGGGTGCATCGACACCAGCCCGCGATAGGTGTTCTGCGCCTTGCCGGCAGAGATCCCCTTGGACACGATGCGGGATTTCGTGTTTTTGCCCAGATGGATCATCTTGGTGCCCGTATCGGCCTGCTGCATGTTGTTGGCGATGGCGATCGAGTAGAATTCGCCCTGGCTTTCCTCGCCGCGCAGAATGCAGGAAGGGTATTTCCAGGTCACCGCAGAGCCGGTTTCCACCTGTGTCCACATCACCTTGGCGCGGTCGCCGCGGCAGTCGGCGCGTTTGGTCACGAAGTTGTAGATGCCACCCTTGCCGTTCTCATCACCGGGATACCAGTTCTGGACGGTGGAATATTTCACCTCGGCGTCTTCTTCGATGATGATCTCCACGACGGCTGCGTGCAGCTGCGCGATATCGCGGGCCGGTGCAGTACAGCCTTCCAAGTAGCTGACATAGCTGCCTTTATCGGCAATGATCAGGGTGCGCTCGAACTGACCGGTGTTTTCCGCGTTGATGCGGAAATAGGTCGACAGTTCCATCGGGCAGCGCACACCCGGCGGCACGTAGACAAAGGAGCCGTCAGAGAATACCGCGGAGTTCAGCGTGGCATAGAAGTTATCGGAGACCGGAACCACGGTGCCGAGGTATTTCTTTACCAGCTCAGGGTGTTCGCGGATCGCTTCGGAGATCGAGCAGAAGATGACGCCTGCCTTTTTCAGCTCGGCCTGGAAGGTGGTGCCGACCGAAACGGAGTCGAACACCGCGTCAACTGCGACCTTGCGACCTTCGGCGGGCATGTTTTCAGCCCCCTCGACGCCCGCAAGGATCATCTGTTCTTTCAAAGGGATACCGAGCTTTTCGTAGGTAGCGAGCAGTTTTGGGTCCACCTCATCCAGCGATTTCGGCTTCACCTCCATCGATTTCGGACGGGCATAGTAATACTGGTCCTGGAAATCGATTTCCGGGTAATCCACCATGGCCCAGGTCGGCTCTTCCTTCTGAAGCCAGCGATCATAGGCCTCAAGCCGCCAGTTCAGCATCCATTCCGGCTCCTCGTTCTTTTCCGAGATCAGCCGCACGATATCGGTGGTCAGGCCCTTGGGCGCGTATTCCATCTCGATATCGGTTTCCCAACCGTATTTATAGGCGCCGCCCACCTCGCGGACCGCATCGACCGTTTCCTGGTCAACGCCTTCTTTTACCTGAACATCATCCAATGCTGTCATGGTCATCTCCTGCACTCACGCCACCCGGGCGCGATGTTTCTTTTGTTTGGCGCACCAGCTTTCGGCAAAGCGCAGCACATCCGTTTCTGTTGTGTTCGGCCCAAGCGAGACGCGCACGGCGCTCTGGGCGGTTAACTCGTCATATCCCATGGCGGTGAGCACCGCGCTGGCGCGGACCTTGCCGCTGGAACAGGCGCTGCCGGCACTAATGGCAAATCCGGCCAGATCCATCTGCATGACCTGGGTTTCGCCCTTCCAGCCCGGCGTGGCAAAACAACTGGTATTGGGCAGGCGCGCCGCTGATGTCCCAACAAAAATAGTGTCAGGGCTGCCCGCTGCAAGGGCGGCCTCCATTGTGTCGCGCAGCTCTGCCACACGTTCCCAGACACCATCCGCCAGCGCCCTTGCCGCAGCTTCCGCGGCCGCTCCGAACCCCGCGATCCCTACGACATTTTCCGTGCCGGAGCGACGCCCCATCTCCTGACCGCCGCCGGTGATCTGCGCCGCCAAATCGGTTCCCCGTTTCAGGACCACCGCGCCCACGCCCTTTGGCCCGCCCAGTTTATGCGCCGAGATCAGCGCCATCGTGGCCCCCATCCAATTGAAGGCGACAGGCAGCTTGCCGAAGGCCTGCGTCGCATCGGTCACCGCCAGCCCTTCGGGCAGCTTCTGGATAACGCCGGTTTCAGAATTGGCCAATTGAACGGAGGAGCGCTGCGGATCAATCACCGCAACAGCGCCATCAGGTGAAACCTGCAAATCCTCGACAGACCAGGACCTTACGGCGTCATGCTCAACTGCTGCACCATGCAGATCGCGACCGCTCATTGCCAGCGCGGCCCCTTCTGTCGACCCGGAGGTGAACACGATATCAACACCATCCGCCCCAAAAGCCGAGGCGATCTGCGCCCGCGCGCGTTCAATCAGCGCCTTGGCGGCACGGCCTTCGGCGTGAACGGAAGAAGGATTTCCGCAAACCTCCATCGCGGCAACCATCGCGGCCTTTGCAGCATCGCAAAGCGGCGTGGTGGCGTTATGGTCAAGATAGACACGCGACATCGGCGGTGCGGATCCTTCTGTCTTGTCCCTCGCACCCATCAGGATGCTGTAACGAGGGCGTTCTTAAATCTACGAAACAGCGCAGGCCGCGCCGGGGTTAGAAGGGCGGATATCTCGGGCCGTCAGTCGTCGACCACCGCAAACAGGCTGGGCACCGCCGGACATGGCGCCAGATCGTTCTTGATAACGTCAGACAGGCGGGTCTGATGCAGGAACACATAGACATGGGCGCTCAGCCCTTCCCAGAGGCGGTTGGTCAGCGATTGCGCGCGACTCCCGGACAAGGCACCGGATGCGCCTGCGCCCTTGTGCATCGCATCAACCGTTTCATCAACTGCGCTCAGCACATCGACGATGCGAATGTCAGAGGGCGGATGCGCAAGACGGTAGCCCCCACCCGGACCGCGCACAGAGACTACAAGCCCGCTCCGACGCAGTTTCACAAACAGCTGCTCCAGATAGGGCAGCGAAATATCCTGACGTTTGGAGATATCGCCCAACACCACCAGACTGCCCTCCGGCTGCAAGGCGATATCTGCCAGCGCCACCATTGCATAGCGTCCCTTGGTCGAAAGTTTCATATTTTCAAATCCTCCGACCCAGGCGGCACAGCGAAAAGATTGACCTTGAACGCTGCAATGCGTATCTCAGCGAGACGGCAGCGAAACTTGACCTCTGCCATCAATTAGAACCGTTCTAAGGTGCCTTACGGAATTCGTCAAGTATTCCAGTCGGCATCCCCGAAAATAAGAGTAGGATCCACCCACCCATGCCTGAGGTCATTTTCCCCGGACCCGAAGGCCGCCTGGAAGGCCGCTATCACCCGCAAAAAGAAAAAGACGCCCCGATTGCCATCGTTCTGCATCCGCATCCGCAGTTCGGCGGCACGATGAACAACAAGGTCGTCTACAATCTGCATTATGCGTTCTACAACATGGGCTTTACGGTTCTGCGGTTCAATTTCCGCGGCGTTGGCCGGTCGCAGGGCGAATATGATCAGGGTGTTGGCGAATTGTCCGACGCGGCATCGGCGCTGGATTACCTCCAGTCGATGAACAACAACTCCAAACATTGCTGGGTCGCCGGTTTTTCCTTTGGGGCCTGGATCGGTATGCAGCTGTTGATGCGCCGCCCGGAAATCACCGGCTTCATCTCGGTGGCACCGCCAGCCAATATGTATGACTTCTCGTTTCTGGCGCCCTGCCCCTCCTCGGGTCTGATCATCAATGGCACCGCAGACCGCGTGGCGCCGCCCGCCGATACAGTAAACCTGGTGAACAAGCTGCACGAGCAGAAGGGGATCACCATAACCCATACCGAAGTTGAAGGCGCCGATCACTTCTTCCAGGACCCCTATATGGATCCGATGATCAGCAATGTCTCCGACTATGTGAAACGGCGGCTGACAGAAAGCTCCCGCTGATGAGCACGATCGAGACGCTGGCCCAGAAACTGGCCGCCGACACGCTAAAGGTTCAGGACGCCACTGGCGAAGAGCGCCTTTACATGGAGGTGAGCGAGGTTCTGGGGGCAGCGTCTCAGTCGCTTGAGGAAGCCTTCCTCACTGAAATGCGGGTCCGCCTTGCCGAGCGCAAAGCGCGTGCCTTTCTCAACAGCAAGATCAGCGCCGCCAAGGCCAAGATCGCATCCAGGGCCCCAGAGAATGACTGACCAATCGACGCGGCTTGCCAGCCAGTTCCGTTTCTTGCTGGAGGCGGACAAGCTGCGCCGCGTGGAGCGTCAGAACCTGATCCTGGATGGCTCACGCTGCGAAAACTCCGCCGAACATAGCTGGCACCTGGCGGTTTATGCGCTGGTGCTGGCCCCGTTTGCGCCTGCTGATGTCTCGGTTGAACGGGTCGTACAGATGCTTTTGCTGCATGATCTCGTCGAGATCGACGCAGGCGATCACCCGATTGATGGGGATGTCGACTGGGAGGCGGTTGCCAGCGCCGAAGCGGTGGCCGCAACCCGGCTGTTCTCGCTCCTGCCAGCCGATCAATCAGCTTTTCTGCATGGGCTCTGGCGCGAGTTCGAGGCCAGCCAGACACCTGACGCCCAATGGGCAAAGCGGATTGACCACTGCCAGCCGATTTTCCAGACGCTCTACAACGAAGACGTGCCTGCGGCACATATCGAGGTGGTGCGCGGCAATCTTTTTGGCGGACGCGCTGCGGCCCTGCAGGACGCCTTTCCCGAGGTATTTCACCACGCCGTCGCCCACCTGGAAGGCTTGCAGCCACAGGATGCGCTCACCGCACCTCTCAGCTTCCTAAATGAGGTCGACGGACTGAAGACGGTCCTGCGGGCAACGACGCTTGCCGATGGCAGCCGCCGCGAAAACTCGGCCGAGCACAGCTGGCATATCATGCTCTATGCTTGGGTGCTGGCCCAGCACAGCCACGCGCCCGTCGACATGGCCAGGGTGCTGCAGATGCTGATGCTGCATGACATCGTGGAGATCGACGCGGGCGATGTGCCGATCCACGCAACCCTGTCGGAGGCTGAACAGGCCGCGATTGCCGCCAATGAACAAGCCGCCGCAGAACGGATTTTCGGCCTGTTGCCCGCCGCGCAGGGCGAGGTCTTTCACCGTATCTGGACGGAATTCGAAACCGCCGAAAGCCCCGAAGCGATCTATGCCAAGGCGATTGACCGGGTACAACCTGTGCTGCTGAACCTGATGTCAGGCGGCGGCAGCTGGCGCGCGTATAATGTCACGCTGGAGCAACTGGAGGCCCGTGTCGGCCACAAGGTCGCCCGTGGGGCACCGGCGGTCTGGGATCATGTGCGCGCCGCTGTCGCTCCATGGTTTGCCGAAAATACCAGCGCCTGACCCCGGCGCTGCGCGGGCTGGTTCCGCGCGCAGCCCATCCTCAGCGGAGGCCTGATCATGCCACTCCATTATCTCTATCTTGTGCTGGCGGTTGCGGCAGAGACCATTGGCACCACTGCGCTACAGGCCAGTCAGCAATTCACCCGGCTTGGCCCGTCACTGCTGGTGGTGGTCGGCTACGGACTGGCCTTCTATCTGATGGCCCTGACGCTGCGCCACATGCCGGTCGGGATTGTCTACGCGATCTGGTCCGGCCTCGGGATTTTCCTCATCGCCATCATTGGCTGGGTCGTCTTTGGCCAACGGCTTGATTTGCCAGCGGTTCTGGGGCTGCTGTTGATCCTTGCCGGGATTCTGGTGATCCATCTGTTCTCCAGCACAACCGGCCACTGACGGCGCAACCGGCGCGTCACCGAATGGCCGCACGCCGCCGGACGACCCACCGGATCGCCCCTGCGCGCGCAAAAAGATGTATTTCCTCTGGTCTTTGGCCAACGATCACGCTATGCGCGCGTCAACTTCCTTACAAAGGCTGACGTCATGGACCTGCGCAACATTGCGATCATTGCTCACGTGGACCACGGGAAAACCACCCTGGTTGATGAGCTTCTGAAACAATCCGGCGCCTTCCGCGAAAACCAGGCTGTGGCGGAACGCGCCATGGACAGCAACGATCTGGAACGCGAGCGGGGCATCACAATTCTGGCCAAGGCCACTTCGGTGGAGTGGAACGGCACCCGGATCAACATCGTCGACACTCCCGGCCACGCCGATTTCGGCGGCGAGGTCGAGCGGATCCTGTCGATGGTCGACGGGGTGGTGCTGCTGGTTGACGCCGCCGAAGGCCCGATGCCGCAGACCAAATTCGTGACCTCCAAGGCGCTGGCCCTTGGTCTGCGCCCGATCGTGGTTGTGAACAAGGTCGACAAGCCCGACGGCGAGCCTGACCGCGCGCTGGATCAGTGTTTCGACCTCTTTGCCAACCTTGGTGCAGATGATGATCAGCTGGATTTCCCGTCCATGTATGCCTCCGGTCGCGCCGGTTGGGCCGACATGGAGCTGGACGGCCCGCGCAAGGATCTTTCTGCGCTGTTTGACCTGATCGTCAAACACGTCCCTGCCCCAAAGCAGATCGAGCAAAAAGGCGAGCCTTTCCGTATGCTGGCAACCACGCTAGGCGCGGATCCTTTCATGGGCCGTATTCTGACCGGTCGCGTTGAATCCGGCACCCTGAAGGCTGGCGACAGCCTCAAGGCGCTGAGCCGTGACGGTGAGCTGATCGAGAACTTCCGCTGCACAAAAGTGCTGGCGTTCCGTGGCCTAGGTCAGCAGGCCATCGACGTGGCGGAGGCCGGCGATATCGTCTCCATCGCGGGGATGACCAAGGCCACCGTCGCCGACTCGCTGGTGGATACTTCGGTGACGGAGGCGCTGCCCGCCCAGCCGATTGATCCGCCGACCATCACCGTGACCTTTGGCATCAACGACAGCCCGCTGGCCGGTCGCGATGGCAAAAAGGTTCAGTCCCGTGTGATCCGTGATCGCCTGATGAAGGAAGCAGAATCCAACGTCGCGATCCAGATCTCCGACACCCCCGGTGGCGAAGCGTTTGAGGTGGCCGGTCGCGGCGAACTTCAGATGGGTGTTCTGATCGAAAACATGCGCCGCGAAGGCTTCGAGCTGTCGATCTCGCGCCCTCAGGTCCTGTTCAAGGAAGAAGACGGCGTTCGCATGGAGCCCGTCGAAGAGGCAACCATCGACGTTGACGATGAATACTCCGGCGTTGTGATCGAGAAACTCACCGGCCACCGCAAGGGTGAACTGGTCGAGATGAAGCCCGCAGGCGCTGGCAAGACCCGCATCATCGCGCATGTCCCCTCCCGCGGTCTGATCGGCTATCACGGCGAGTTTCTGACCGACACCCGCGGCACCGGCGTTCTGAACCGTGTGTTCCACGGCTGGACCCCGCACAAAGGCTCCATTCCCGGCCGTCGCGCTGGTGTTCTGATCTCCATGGAGAATGGCACCTCGGTGGCCTACGCCCTGTGGAACCTCGAAGAGCGCGGCAAGATGATGATCGGCGCACAGGAAGACGTCTACACCGGCATGATCATCGGCGAGCACAGCCGCGACAATGATCTGGAAGTGAACCCGCTGAAGGGCAAGAAGCTGACCAACGTCCGCGCCTCCGGCACCGATGATGCCGTACGTCTGACCACGCCGATGAAGCTCTCGCTGGAAGAGGCGATTGCCTATATCGACGATGACGAGCTGGTAGAGGTAACCCCGAACTCCGTGCGTCTGCGCAAACGCTACCTGGATCCGCATGAGCGCAAGCGGATGGCTCGCGCCAACGCCTGATCCTGACGGTTCAGCTGGAAAAAACAAAGGCCGCCCGGCAATATGGGCGGCCTTTTTGCTATCTGTCGCCTGCGTGCTACCCTTTGCAAAATCAGGCGTTTAACCAGGGAGAGACAGCATGCGCAAGCTACAGGTTCAAGGCGTCCACCACATCACCTTGACCGGCGCTGACCGGCAGACATCCATTGATTTCTGGGAAGGTGTCCTTGGGATGCCCTTCATCTTTGACCAGCCCAATCTGGATGACCCGGACGAGGGGCATCTCTATTTTGATCCCGGCGATGGGCGCCTGATCACCGTCTTCACCAACAAGCGCCGTACAGCTGACCGTCGCCGCACCCCGACGGAGCCGGGATGCGTCCATCATCTGGCTTTCAACGTCTCAAAGGCGACATTTGCCCAGGCGGTCGAGCGGCTGGACGAACGCGGCATCGGGCATTCAGGACCAAAGGATCGGGGATTTATGGATTCGATCTACTTCAAGGACCCGATGGGGCTTCTGATCGAGCTTGCCTGCTATAAATTCGAACCGCCAATGGGATGCTCCCACGCCGATGTGATGATCACCGCGCATCGTGTCCGGGTGGCTGCAGGGGACGCCCATATTCAGGAGATCCATCTGGCCGAGGCGATTGAGCAGCTTGTTCAGCAGCGCCAGCCCTCGCTGTCGGATAACCGCGCGCCACGCGATCCCTATTGATCGACCGGCCGGGCTGGCGCAAATGAAAAAAGAGCGGCCAGAAGCCGCTCTTTCATCGTTCCTGGAGGCATCGTCCCTTAGGGGATCCGACGCGCAGGTATGTCGCGCTCATTCGGTGATTTCGACCACCATCAGCTCCCGCTCGGAGGCGTCGCGCGCATGGCTCAGCGCCTCCTGGTATTCTGGGCTGTTGTAGCAATCCACCGCCGCATCGACGCTGGGAAAGCGGGCTACCACATTGCGCGGGCGTTCCTTGCCTTCCAGCTGTACAAACCGACCGCCACGGGCAATAAACTGCCCTCCGTGTTTGGCAACGGCCGGTCCCGCCAGCTCGGCGTATTTGCCGTAGGCCTCGGCATCGGTGACGGTAACATGCGCAATCCAGAGTGCGGGCATCTGAGCCTCCTTTGGTGATGATCTTCCCGGCAGCTTAGGCAGATTACCGGAAAGACCAAGGTTTTTTTGACCAGTTGGTCAGCCCGCCAGCAGCGCCTCGGCCGCCTTGATCGCCTCTTCGGCGCCGGAGAAATCCTTGCCGCCGCCCTGCGCCATATCGGGACGACCACCGCCGCCCTTGCCGCCAACAGCCGGAACCGCCGCTTTCAGCACATCTACAGCAGAGATCTCGCCGGTCAGATCGTCGGTGACACCCGCGGCGACCGCGACCTTGCCGTCATCATTGGCAATCAACAGGATCACGCCTGAGCCGATCTTTTGCTTGTGGGCATCTATCAACCCGCGAAGATCCTTGCCAGAGACGCCTTCCAGCGCCTGCCCGAGGAAGGTTTTACCGCCGATTTCCTTGGTTGCGGATCCGCCTGCCGCGCCGCCGCCCATGGCGACCTGCTGTTTCAGCTGGGACACCTCGTTCTGCAACGCCTTGCGTTCATCCATCAAGGCTTTCAGCCGGTCCATGACTTCGGCCGGCTGGGCCTTCAGGACGCCTGCAACCTCGGCCATACGGCCTGCTTCACGCTCCAGATGCTGCACCGCTGCCGCACCGGTCAGCGCCTCGATCCGGCGCACGCCGGCTGAGGATCCGCTATCGCCCAGAATGACAAAGGTGCCGATGTCACCGGTCTGCTTCACATGGGTGCCGCCGCACAGCTCAATCGAATAGGTATCGCCGTCCTGACCCTTACCCGTCGCTGCGCGGCCCATGGAGACAACGCGGACCTCTTCGCCGTATTTCTCGCCAAACAGCGCCTGAGCACCCAGCGCGCGCGCATCATCCGGGGTCATGATCCGGGTCGAAACCGGCGTGTTCTGACGAATGAAATCGTTCACCTCGGCGCCGACTTTGGTCAGTTCCTCTGCGCTCATCGCCTTGTTATGGCTGAAGTCGAAGCGCAGCCGGTCCGCAGCATTGAGCGAGCCCTTCTGCGCGACATGCTCGCCAAGGGCATTGCGCAGCGCCTCGTGCAGCAGGTGGGTGGCCGAGTGGTTGGCGCGGATCTTGCTGCGGCGGTCGTGATCCACTTCCATCGCAGCACCCTGCCCGACGGCGATGTCGCCCTCGGTCACCTCGGCGATGTGCAGGAACAGCCCCTCAACTTTCTTGGTGTCGGTAATGCGGGCTGCACCGCCCTCAACCGTCAGGACGCCACTGTCGCCAACCTGACCGCCGCTTTCGCCGTAGAACGGCGTCTGGTTCAGGATGATCTGCACCGTGTCGCCCATAGCGGCGGTTTGGAGTTGAGCACCGTCCTTGACCATGGCCATGATCTGGCCTTCAGCCTTCTCGGTCTCATAACCCAGAAAGTCGGTGGCACCAACTGCGTCAACAATGTCGAAATAGACCTTCACATCCGCCGCTTCGCCCAGGCCAATACC
The DNA here is from genome assembly GCF_048056275.1 of Phaeobacter sp. JH20_26. Lineage (NCBI taxonomy): Bacteria > Pseudomonadati > Pseudomonadota > Alphaproteobacteria > Rhodobacterales > Roseobacteraceae > Phaeobacter > Phaeobacter sp. JH20_26. The sequence goes on from NZ_JAYMWL010000013.1 coordinate 373,708, forward strand.
GCCCGCGCGGGATTTCTCCTTCTGCTCCTTCATCGCCGCATCAAAGCCATCGGTATCGACCTCGATCTCCTTGGCGCGCAGGGCGTCCTGAGTGAGGTCGAGCGGGAAGCCATAAGTGTCATAGAGCTTGAACGCGGTCTCACCCGGTAGGACGTCGCCCTTGCCCAGATCGACGGAGGCTTCGTCCAGCAGTTTCAGGCCACGGTCCAGGGTTTTGAGGAAGCGGGTTTCCTCCTGCTCGAAGGTCTCTTCGATCAGCGCCTGGCCTTGGCCAAGCTCAGGATAGGCGGCACCCATCTTCTGCACCAGCGACGGCACCAGCTTGTGCATCACCGGATCGGTAGCGCCCAGGAGCGAGGCGTGACGCATCGCCCGGCGCATGATCCTGCGCAGCACGTAACCGCGACCTTCGTTCGACGGCAGCACGCCTTCGGCAATCAGGAAGGAGCAGGAGCGCAGGTGGTCCGCGATAACCCGGTGATGCACGTTGTGATCCCCGAATGGGTCGGTGTTCGTCGCGTTCGCGGACGCCTCGATCAGCGACTTGAACAGATCCGTTTCATAGTTGTCATGGGTGCCCTGCAGCAACGCCGCGATCCGCTCCAAACCCATACCGGTGTCGATGGACTGCATCTCAAGATCGACCATTGAGCCATCGGCGAATTTCTCGTTCTGCATGAAAACGAGATTCCAGATCTCGATGAAACGATCGCCGTCTTCCTCCGGCGAGCCCGGAGGGCCGCCCCAGATGTGGTCGCCGTGGTCGTAGAAGATCTCGGTGCAGGGACCGCAGGGACCGGTGTCGCCCATCTGCCAGAAGTTGTCAGAGGTCGCGATGCGGATGATCCGCTCCTCCGGCACACCCATCTTTTTCCAGATCTCAAAGGCTTCGTCATCGGTGTGATAGACGGTGGTGTAGAGCCGGTCCTTCGGAATATCGAATTCCTTGGTGATCAGCTCCCAAGCAAAGGGGATCGCTTCATGCTTGAAATAGTCGCCAAAGGAGAAGTTGCCGAGCATCTCGAAAAACGTGTGGTGGCGCGCGGTATACCCGACGTTGTCGAGGTCGTTGTGCTTGCCGCCGGCGCGCACGCATTTCTGCGCTGTGGTCGCGCGCTTGTAGTCGCGGGTTTCCACGCCGGTAAAGCAGTTCTTGAACTGCACCATGCCCGAGTTGGTGAACATCAGGGTCGGGTCGTTGCGGGGCACCAGAGGGCTGGAGTCAACCACCTCATGCCCCTGTTTGGCAAAGTAGTTCAGGAAGGTGGAGCGAATATCATTGAGCGTCGGCATAATCGGGATCTCTCGGCTGGCTGTCTCAGCGGTTCGGGAAGATGTATCCGGCCCCAGTGAGCCTGTCCAGCGCTGCGGTGCGGAAAGGCGCCGTGAAACCCCCATGAAAAAGGGCGCGGAGTGATCCACGCCCTGATTTGATCAGATTTTTCAGCCTGCGCCGGTGTTTATCGAGCAACCGCTGCCCTTTGCATCACCCGGCAAGAGGCGTCATCAGCCTTGTGTCAGGCTTCCAGAATATCGTCATCTGCGCCGTCAGGACGGTGGAACTCCAGCCCGTGCGCCGCGCGGATCTTATCCTCAATATCATAGGCGATATGGGGGTTCTCCCGCAGGTATGTCTTGGCGTTTTCACGCCCCTGCCCGATCCGTTCATCGCCATAGGAGAACCAGGCCCCGGATTTCGCGACAACACCAGCCGCTACGCCCAGATCCAGCAGTTCGCCCATCTTGGAGATGCCTTCGCCATACATGATGTCGAATTCAACCTGTTTGAACGGAGGCGCCACCTTGTTCTTCACGACCTTGACGCGGGTTGCGTTGCCGACCACCTCGTCACGGTCCTTGATCGCGCCGATGCGGCGGATGTCCAGACGCACCGAGGAGTAGAACTTCAGTGCGTTACCACCGGTTGTTGTTTCCGGCGAGCCGAACATCACACCGATCTTCATGCGGATCTGGTTGATGAAGATCACCATACATTTGGAGCGGCTGATGGAGCCGGTCAGCTTGCGCATCGCCTGGCTCATCAGGCGAGCCTGGACGCCCACATTGCTGTCGCCCATGTCGCCTTCCAGCTCCGATTTCGGAGTGAGGGCTGCCACGGAGTCCACGATCACCATGTTCACCGCGCCGGACCGCACCAGAGTGTCCGTGATTTCCAGGGCCTGTTCGCCGGTGTCGGGCTGCGAGATCAGCAGCTCATCAAGGTCAACGCCCAGTTTCGCCGCATATTGCGGGTCCAGCGCATGTTCCGCATCCACAAAGGCGCAGACGCCACCGTTCTTCTGCTGCTCTGCAATGCAGTGCAGAGTCAGCGTTGTCTTGCCCGAGCTTTCGGGACCGTAAATCTCGATAATGCGGCCCATCGGCAGACCGCCAATGCCAAGCGCAATGTCCAGCCCCAACGATCCCGTTGAAGAGGCCTCAATCTCGGCCAGGGGATTACCATCGCCCAGCTTCATGATCGAGCCCTTGCCAAACTGCCGCTCAATCTGCGCCAGAGCGCTGTCCAGCGCCTTTTGTTTGTCGCCGCTCTTCTTATTGTCTTTCATGGTCAAAAGATCCGCCATAGTCCCTTGTCCCTTTCTATGTGTCACACCCGCGACCGGGCGGCAATCACTGCTTTGTTCGCCTCTTGTTCTATATGAGACCAAAAAGAGAACATTGCAACGGAAATCTTACATGATCACTCCCATACCGATCTGGTGGCCAAGAGGGTTAAGAGAGTGTTATCCAAGGGAGACACCGATCATTTGCTGCGGAAATTTCACGCTATGCTCATCTTTTTCAAGGAACGGCTGGCTCTGCTGAGCGTGCCCAAAACCGGGACAACCGCCTATCACGCCGCTCTGGCCAGCCGTGCCGACATGGTGTTTGCCAATCCGCCGCAGCTGAAACACGCGCCGGTCTATCGCTACAATCGCTGGATTCGCCCGATGCTGGCAAAGGTCTGTGACGCGGAGATGGAGCTGGTTGCCGTCATGCGTGAACCTGTCAGCTGGCTGGGCAGCTGGTACCGGTTTCGTCAGCGCGACGATCTGCGCGATCATCCCAACAGCACCCAAACCATCAGTTTTGACGATTTTCTGCGAGACGCCTGCAAGGGTAAGCCGCCAGCCCATGCCGACGTCGGCAGCCAGGCGAAATTCCTCGAGCCGCAGCCCAATGGCTGCGCGGTCACTCATCTGTTTCGCTACGAGGCCCCAGAGACTCTGCAGTCATTTCTACAGGAGCGGCTACAGACCCGCATCGACCTGCCCAGACTGAATGTCAGCCCGAAAGCGCAGTTACGCCCAAGCGAGGCGGCGCTGGAAATTGTCCGACGTAAACGCGCGGCGGAGTTCGACCTTTATGACAGCCTGACCTAAGACACGCGGGCGACCGGCCAAAAGGGGCGGCAGACGCCACCCCGGGCCGCTCCGGGGGGACTGCCTAGTGTAGCTGCTCATGGACGGTTTCGGTCAGCTGGTTCAGCGAGAAGGGTTTGGGCAGGAACACCGAATTCGGCACCGACGGCTCTGCCTCGCCAAAGGCCCCCTCGGCGTAGCCCGAGACAAAGACGACGCGGGTGTCGGGCCGTGTCTTCAGCGCCTCACGCACCCAACTCGGCCCATCCATTCCCGGCATCACCACATCGGTGACAAAGACATCAACGGTCAGACCCGGATCTTCGAGCGTGCGCAGCGCGTCCTCAGCGGATTCGGCTTCGAGAACCGTATAGCCGCGCATCCGCAGAGCCCGCGAGGCAAAGGCCCGTACCGGCGCTTCGTCTTCGACCAGCAGAACAACCCCCTCGCCGTGCTGTGCCGCAACCGGTTTGGCAGCTGGGTTCACGGTGACTGTGGCTTCTGGTTCGGGCTGCGTGTTGACAGGGAAGAACAGCGTGAATTGGGTCCCCTGATCCTTGATCGAGTCGACAAAGATGTAGCCGCCCGTCTGTTTGATAATCCCATAGGCGGTTGAGAGACCCAGACCGGTCCCCTCACCTGTCCGTTTGGTGGTATAAAACGGCTCGAACACCTTCTGCAGCTTATCCGGCGCGATACCGACACCCTCGTCGGAGACTTTGACAGTGACCCAGTCACCGGCGGGAACCACCGCACGGTTGCGCTCCAGCGGTTCATCCAGAACCACCGCTTCGGTCTCGATACGGATCTCGCCGCCCTGTGGCATCGCATCACGTGCGTTCACCACCAGGTTCATCAGCACCTGCTCCAGTTGCCGTTTGTCGGCGCGGATCGACCGCATCACCGGATCATGGCTGAGCGTCAATGTCACCTTCTCACCAACCAAGCGATTCAGAAGATGGGTCAGATCCGACAGGGTATCGCGAACATCCAGCACTTCGGGCTGCAGCGTCTGCTTGCGTGAGAAGGCCAGGAGCTGGCTGACCAGAGCGGCCGCGCGGTTGGCATTCTCGTGGATCTGGATCAGGTCGCCGAAATCCTGGTCGCCCTGATCGTGCCGCAGCAGCAGCAGGTCGCAATGCCCGGAGATGGCTGTCAGCAGGTTGTTGAAATCATGCGCCACACCGCCGGCCAACTGACCAATCGCCTGCATCTTCTGGCTTTGAACGAACTGCGCCTCAAGCGTCTTCAGCTCGGTGGCATCGTTCAAGACCGCAATCAGAACGGTCTCACCCTCTTCGATCACACGGGTGAGTGTCACCTGAACAAAGACTTCCTTGTCACGGCGGGTGAGACGCAGGAATTCGGATTTATGCGAGGCCTGGCCCTCGGCGGTATCGCGCAGCCAGTCCGACATCGGACGGCCAAGTCCATCCATCAGCTGGCCGATATTCAGGTTGCCGCAGGAGCTGATACCAAGCAGGTGCATCCCCATCTTATTCGCCGAAAGCAATGTTCCCTTGGGGTCCACCTTGACGAAGGGCACCGGCAAGCTCTCGAGCGAGGCCTGACCGACCGAGGCTTCGCTGGCATCCAGCTGCAGAAAATACAGTTCGCTCCGCCCCTGGCTGCGGTTCTTCTCGCAGACCAGAACCTCGATCAGCCCGCTTTTGGTGCTCATCGTGTTGATCTGCCCGGACAGCACCGGCAGCGAGGGGAAGAGACGATCAGTGGATTTGACCCGTTCCCCGATCAGGCTGCGCGCGGCTTCATTCATGAACAGGACGGCGCCGGTCCGGCCAATGGTCAGCATCGGGATCGGCACCGCATCGGCGCCACGGCTGGTTGTCGGACGATCGGTGATTTCTTCGACCCGCCACAGGAAGCTGCCGCCCTGCATCTGATGGACCGCCAGCCGCACATGGCCGCGTCGTGTCACGATATCCTCGCGCGCCGCGCCATCGACACGCGCGCGGCTCTGCATCCGAAAGAGCACGGCCGAAGGATTGGCCAGGATGGATCGCAGCGTCCCTGCCAGCGTTTCGGTATCAACATCGGCAAAACGCTTGCGCGCGGCTCCGTTCGAAGCATGGATCATACCGTCATCGTCACAAACGAAGGTTGCGGTCGCATCCTTGTCGATAAAGCCGGTAAGAAGCGCTGTCGCCACCGCCCGTGCGCGCAGACGTGTGCGGGCCTGTATCAGCATCATCAGGGCCACCGCAATCAGCGTCAGGCCAACTGTGACCAGCCCGCGGGTGATCCAGTCCGGGGTCTGTAACAGCCAGGGCGCCGTGATGACCATGGCCGACAACAGCAAGACCGCCGCCAGACGAGCGTGTTCTGGCGTGTAGACGCGCAATTGGGGAACGGGTGAAGCTTGGCGACCGTTCATTGCGGCTCCCTCGATGAATTGATCTGCTTATATCGAGACGAATTAAGTTAAAACTGCGTTAAGAATGCAGCGTATGGCTTGCATATAGCGTGGTCAATCGTCGCCCAAACGGACCATCACGGCAACATAGAAACCGTCGGTTCCATTGTGGACCTGCCAGCCGTGATCCTGTTGCAACTGCCAGCCCGGGTTCTCGGCCAGAAACCGATCCACCTGCGCGCGGTTTTCCACATCCAGCATCGAGCAGGTTGCATAGGCCAGCACACCGCCAGCGCCGACCAACTGGCTGGCATCGCTGAGGATCTGCGCCTGGATCCCGCAGAGCTCATCCAGTTTCTCCTGCGTGAGCCGCCACTTGCCCTCGGGCGCACGCCGCCATGAGCCGGAGCCGGAACAGGGCGCGTCGCAGAGCACCAGATCAAAGGGCGCGCGGGCTTCCACGTCACCGGGCGCGAGCAACGTGATGGCGGCTCCGGCACGCGCAGCACGGGTCGGGAGATCCTTCATCCGCTGAGGCGCGATGTCATGGGCAAAGACATCCAGACTGGCCCGGGCCGCCATGGCCAGGCTCTTGCCGCCGCCGCCTGCGCAGAAATCAAGGACGCGCAGGCCATCCGCCAGCGGCAGTGCTTCGATCACCGCCTGGCTGGCAGCGTCCTGTAACTCGACCAATCCGTTTGTGTAGGCATCGCTGTTCCGCAGCTTGCGAGCGCCTTCGGTCACACAGAGGGCCGTGGCCGCCGCCGGATGTGGCTCAGCAAGGATGCCCTCTTCCGCCAGCCGCGCAATCGCTGTGGCCTGATCAGGATGGCTGCGGTTGACGCGCAGATGCACCGGGGCCCGCTCCTGCAATGCGCGTGCCGCAGTCTCGGCGGCGCTGCCGAGGCTGGCTTCAAATGCAGGCCAGAGCCAGTCGGGCATGTTCAGTTCTTCGGCCTGCCCCATCTGCGGCGCGGTCTGCAACAGCGCCTGTTCGGCAGCGTCCAGCGGCGCCGGTGCGTGGCCCACGCCAGTGAAGAGATCGGCCGGATCAACCTCTTCTGCGCGCAGAGCCCCCAGCATCAGCTGTCGACCGGTCGTATTGCCGTCAGAGACAGGTGCAGCACCACCGCCGCCACCAAGGGCTGCATAGGACCGCAGGCTGCGCAGCGCGTCAAAAACATGATCCCGCACCGCTGCCCGGTCCTTGGACCCCGCAAACCGGCTCCGCCGCGCCCAGGCCGTCAGTTCTTTCTCGGCAGGCTGTCCCGTCAGGATCTGATCAAGGATCTCAATCGCGGCCTGACGGCGGGCAGCCGGGGTCATACCCCGGCCTCTGGGTGATGGCGGTTGGTCATGGCGACGATGGTCATCGGGGGATCTCCCTGGCTGGCTCAGCCAATACGGTAGTTCGGGCTTTCGCGGGTGATCTGCACGTCATGAACGTGGCTTTCCTTCAGACCAGCGCCGGTGATGCGAACAAATTCGCAGTTCTTGCGCATCTCGTCGACCGTGGCACAGCCGGTGTAGCCCATGGCGGCCCGCAACCCGCCAACCAGCTGATGGATCACCGCGCCGGCCGAGCCTTTATAGGCCACCTGCCCTTCGATGCCCTCCGGCACCAGCTTGTCGCTGGCCGCATCCTTCTGGAAGTAGCGATCCGCAGACCCCCGCGCCATTGCGCCAAGCGAACCCATCCCGCGATAGGATTTGAACGAGCGCCCCTGATACAGGATCACCTCACCGGGGGACTCATCCGTGCCCGCAATCATCGAACCGACCATCGCGCAGGACGCCCCTGCCGCGATCGCCTTGGCAAAATCGCCGGAGAATTTGATGCCACCGTCGGCAATGATCGGAATATCACCGGCAGCGCCTGCGCAATCCATGATCGCGGTCAGCTGCGGCACCCCGACACCCGCCACCATACGTGTGGTGCAGATGGAGCCGGGACCAATGCCGACCTTCACGGCATCCGCACCAGCTTCAATCAGCGCTTTGGTTGCGGCGGCTGTGGCGACGTTGCCTGCCACGACCTGCACCTTGGAGGACAGCGCCTTGATCCGCTTCACCGCGTCGATGACGCCTGCCGAATGGCCATGGGCCGTATCCACAACGACGATATCAACACCTGCATCAATCAGCGCCTCGGAACGGGCAAAGCCGCTGTCGCCGACCGAGCTGGCCGCCGCGACACGCAGGCGCCCCAGATCATCCTTGCAGGCGGTGGGGTTCAAAACCGCCTGTTCAGTATCCTTGAGTGTCAGCAGACCTGTAAGCTTGCCAGCCTTATCGGTGACCAGCAACTTTTCGATGCGACGCGCCTTCATCATCGACTTGGCCTCTTCCAGCTCGGCCGGCTCATGCAGCAGCGCGAGATTGTCAGAAGTCATCATCACCGAAACCGGCGTATTGTCGTCAGTGGCAAAGCGCATATCGCGGTTGGTCACGATGCCAACCACACGGCCGTCATTGTCCACAACCGGGAAACCGGTGACGCGGTAGCGCTCCTGCAGAGCCTTGGCATCCGCCAGGGTCTGATCGGCGGTCAGGGTGATCGGGTTGTAGACGATGCCGCTCTCGAAGCGTTTCACGCGGCGCACCTGGCGGGCCTGCTCTTCGAGGTCGAGATTCTTGTGAATGACACCCATGCCGCCGGCCTGCGCCATGGCGATGGCCATACGCGACTCCGTCACCGTATCCATGGCAGAGCTGAGCAGCGGTATGTTAAGGGAGATGCCACCGGTCACCCGCGTGCGGGTATCCGCAGTGCTCGGCAGAACGCTGGACGCAGCCGGTACCAGAAGAACATCGTCGAATGTGAGAGCCTCACGAATCTGCATTTGTCATCCCCATGCAAAACCCCGTTTGGCGATGACCCTATGGCACAGAAGCCGAAGGGGGAAAAGAGGCCGAACCGGAAAATCGGAAGAATTGCGCGGGTTTCTCTTGCCGGTGACGAACGGCCCTTGGCGTGGCTCTACGCCCCGCCTGCGCATCCGCACACCCGTCGCCCGGCTGATCTGTATCAAGGCAGGCCCGCCGCCAATCCGCCACCAAGGGCGCGCGGACAGAGCAAACAGGAGACCCCGATGATTTACCCGCTATCCGGCATTGTTGTTCTTGACCTCACCCATGTTCTGGCAGGTCCCTATGCCTCGATGACGCTCAAGGATCTCGGCGCAAGGGTCATCAAGGTGGAGCGACCGGGCCTGGGTGATGATACCCGTGCATTCCCGCCCTTCAAGGACGGCGAAAGCGCCTATTTTGCCACCATCAACCATGGCAAGGAAAGCATCGCGCTGGACCTGCGCGCCGAGGAAGATCGCGGTATCTTCGATCAGCTGCTGAACGAGGCCGATGTGATCCTCGAGAACTTTCGCCCCGGCGTGATGGAGCGGCTGGGCTACGGCTGGGAGGCGTTGCACACCCGGTTTCCCAAACTGGTTTATGGCGCCGTCTCGGGCTTTGGTCATAGCGGGCCGGACCGGCTGCGCCCGGCCTATGACATGGTGGTGCAGGCGCGCGGGGGGGTGATGTCGATCACCGGCGAGCGCGACCGCGAACCGGTTCGCGTCGGCGCCTCCATCGGGGATATCGCGGCTGGCATGTTTCTCTGTCAGGGGGTTCTGGCCGCGCTTTATGCGGTGCGCGGCGGCGCGCCGGGGCAGAAAGTGGATATCTCGATGCTCGACAGCCAGCTTGCGCTGCTGGAACATGCAGTGGCAATCACCTCCGTAACGGGTCAGCCGCCGCGTCCTTCGGGCGCCCGCCATCCGTCGATCACCCCGTTTGAAACCTTTCACGCCAGCGACGGTTTGTTCGTGATTGCTGCCGGGAATGACGCGCTCTTTGCCACCCTCTGCACCGCGCTGGAACTGCCGCTGGCCAATGATCCGCGCTTTGCCGACAATCAGTCGCGCTGTGAAAATGCCCGTCTCCTCAAACGGTTGATCGAGGCGGTCACGCTGGATCAGCCGGCGAGCCACTGGATCGACCTGCTTCAGCGCGCAGGTGTGCCCACCGGACCGATCCAATCGGTGGCCGAGGTAATGCAGGACCCGCAGATCCTGGCGCGCAATATGCTGGTGGATGTCTGCGACAAAGACGGCACACCGAGGTTCAAGGCCGCAGGCAATCCGGTCAAACTCTCCGAGCTGCCCGATGCAACGACCCGCAGGCCCGCCCCGAAACTGGACGAAGACCGGGCCGACATCCTGCGCTGGCTGGCTGCGACTACGGGCGAGTCTCCGGCACCGACCCATTAGATCGCCGTGACGCCGCCAAAGGGGCGCCAGTTTTGAGCAAATGCGCTCAGAAATGACGCCCGGAGACCGCAAAATGACGCGCGCCGCCTTCCCTCGCGCAAAAAACGCCATATGCTCCGCCCAAACCGCGCAAGCAAGATAGGTACAGGCATGGCAAACGATCCCGTCACCGAGATCCCGACCGAGACCGCAACTGATCCCGCGTCCCATCCGCTGGTGGTCTTCACCCCCTCGGGCAAACGGGGCCGGTTTCCGGTTGGCACCCCGGTTCTCACCGCGGCCAGACAGCTCGGCGTCGATCTGGATTCGGTCTGTGGTGGCCGGGGCATCTGCTCGAAATGCCAGATCACGCCCTCTTATGGTGAGTTCTCCAAACATGGAGTCACCGTCGCCGATGATGCGCTGACCGAGTGGAACAAGGTCGAACAGCGCTACAAGGACAAACGCGGGCTGATCGACGGGCGGCGGCTGGGCTGTCAGGCACAGGTGCAGGGCGATGTGGTGATCGACGTGCCACCTGAAAGCCAGGTCCACCGCCAGGTCGTGCGCAAACGCGCAGAGGCCCGCGAAATCACCATGAACCCCTCCACCCGGCTCTATTATGTCGAGGTGGAAGAACCCGACATGCATAAACCCACCGGCGATATGGAGCGGCTGATCGAGGCGCTGGACAGCCAATGGAACCTGAAGGGGGTCAAAACCGACCTGCATATCCTGAGCGTGTTGCAGCCTGCCCTGCGCAAGGGCGGCTGGAAAGTCACGGTGGCCGTGCATCTGGGCGATGCGAACCACCCGCCCAAGATCATGCACATCTGGCCCGGCTTCTACGAAGGCTCGATCTACGGCCTTGCTGTTGACCTCGGTTCCACCACCATCGCCGCGCATCTGTGTGATTTGCAGACCGGCGAGGTCGTGGCCTCCTCCGGCATCATGAACCCGCAGATCCGCTTTGGCGAAGACCTGATGAGCCGGGTCTCCTATTCGATGATGAACAAAGGCGGCGATCAGGAAATGACCCGCGCGGTGCGTGAGGGCATGAATGCGCTGTTCACTCAGATCGCGACTGAAGCGGGCATTGACAAGGCGCTGATCGTCGATGCGGTCTTTGTCTGCAACCCGGTGATGCACCACCTGTTCCTTGGCATTGATCCGTTTGAGCTGGGCCAGGCGCCCTTTGCCCTGGCGACCTCCAATTCGCTGGCTCTGCGCGCAAGCGAGCTGGAGCTGAACATCCACCCGGCTGCCCGTGTCTACCTGCTGCCGTGCATCGCTGGCCATGTCGGCGCCGATGCTGCTGCGGTGGCGCTGTCGGAAGCCCCCGACAAATCCGAGGATCTGGTGCTGGTGGTCGATGTGGGCACCAACGCCGAGATCCTACTGGGCAACAAGGAAAAGGTTCTGGCCTGCTCTTCCCCCACCGGCCCAGCCTTTGAAGGCGCGCAGATTTCGAGCGGCCAGCGCGCCGCGCCCGGTGCGATCGAACGTGTCGAGATTGATCCCGCCACCAAGGAGCCGCGGTTTCGCATCATCGGCTCTGAGCTCTGGTCCAATGAGGACGGTTTCGCCACGGCTGTCGCCACGACCGGGATCACCGGCATCTGTGGCTCCGGCATCATCGAGGCCATTGCCGAGATGCGACTTGCGGGCATTCTGGATGCCTCCGGTCTGATCGGATCTGCCGAACAGACCGGCAGCACGCGCTGCATTCAGGACGGGCGCACCAATGCCTATCTCCTGTGGGATGGCTCGGCCGACGGCGGCCCGACCATCACCGTGACCAACCCGGATATCCGCGCCATCCAGATGGCAAAGGCCGCGCTCTACTCTGGCGCGCGATTGCTGATGGACAAATTCGGGATAGACAAGGTGGACCGGGTTGTCCTTGCCGGTGCCTTTGGCGCGCATATCTCGGCAAAACATGCGATGGTTCTGGGCATGATCCCGGATTGCCCGCTCGACAAGGTTACCTCGGCCGGCAATGCGGCAGGCACCGGCGCACGGATCGCGCTGCTCAACACCGCTGCCCGCGCCGAGATCGAGGCCACCGTGCAGCAGATCGAGAAGGTCGAAACCGCTGTGGAACCACGCTTTCAGGAGCATTTCGTGAATGCCTCCGCAATCCCCAATTCCATGGAGCCATTCCCGATCCTCAACAGCATCGTCACCCTGCCGGATGTCAACTTCAACAGTGGCGGCGGTGACAGTGGTGACGACGGCGGACGCCGTCGCCGCCGGCGCCGTGGCTAGCGTCTGTTGACGGTTCAAATTTGCTGGTTGGAGGGCGGTTGTGCGCTTGACCCTCCCCGGCGAAACCGGTAATCAGCCCTTATTGGCGCGGGTATGGTGAAAAGGTATCACGGCAGCTTCCCAAGCTTTAGTTACGAGTTCGATTCTCGTTACCCGCTCCAAAATCTCCCAGATCAGCACACTGCGCCAAGCCATTGATATTTCGCTGTATTTTTCGGCGCGTGATTGGCGTTTCCCACATAGTTACGCCGCAAGTCGACTTGCGACCTGCCGCCATTCCTTCTACCGACAGGGCCATGGATCTGATTTTTCACACCCCGCTCAGCCCCGAAGCGCAACGCCATCACGGGCTGGAGACGCCGCAGCCGCTTGCCATGGCGGATCGGGTGCGGTTCTCTGAATTGGACATTCTGCACCACGTCAATAACAAGGCCTATCTGAGCTGGTTCGAAACCCTGCGCGTGGCCTATTATGATCGGTTTTTTGCGCCCCATTTCACGGGCATGCCCACGCCACGCAATGTATTGCGCAACGCCAATGTCCATTATGTCAAAGAGATGGTGCTGGATGAGAGCTATATCGCCACCGCCCGTGTGGTGTCGTTCCGGCGCACTTCATATGTCATGGAACAACAGATCTGGTCAGGCGATCTGCGTGCCAGGATGACAGGAGTCATGGTGCTGCGCTCGCCAGATGGACGCGCAGGCTATCCGCTCCCCGACAGTTTGCGCGCCGCCCTGATGGAGCAGGACGGCGCAGTCGCAGAGGCCTGAGCCATCAGCAGAAGGTCACATCACTTAAGGCGCCCAATGCACTGTCATTTCTGACAAAACCGCCTGAATCGGTGCCTCTTCGGGCGGCAGAGATTTCGCCCGTTCCAATGCCTCACGCTTGGCATCGCCATAGATCACCAGATGTTTGGCAATCGCAGCGTCCAATACACGCGCCGACAGGCTGACACGCGGTTCGGGCTGGCTGTCGGGCCGCATCACAGCCAAAATCGGCGCATCCGCAGCCAGAGCCTCGGCCAGCCCGGAGACGCCGGGAAACAGCGAAGCTGTATGCATGTCCTCGCCCATACCAAGCAGCACCACCGACAGCGGCAGATCCGGCTGGATCTGGCTTTCGACTTCGGCCAGCACCTCCTCGGGCGCGCGCGCGGGCACATGGAACGGCAGAAACGTCGCCGCAGCGGCGCGGTTGACCAACAGCCGTTCACGGATCATCCGGGCATTGGAACGCGCGCTGTCAGACGGCACCCAGCGTTCATCTGTCGCCATGAGGCGCACCCGCGCCCAGTCAATATCGGCAGCGCAGAGGTCGTCAAAAATCAGCGCAGGCGTGGTGCCGCCCGCAACGGCAAAAGACGCGCTGTCATGATGCAGCAGATGGGTTTTCAGGTCACCGGCCAGTTGATTGGCCACATCAATGGCCAGCATGTCCCGATCAGCATATTCGATAATATTCATGGGTTGATCCCCCGCCATTCCCGTTGATCGCGCCGCATCAGAAGATCCGCATCCCCCGGCCCGGTGCTACCGCTATCATAGGGTTTTGGCACATCCCCGCGCGATGTCCAGCCCGCAATGATGGGATCGGTCCAGGCCCAGGCCGCTTCGACCTCGTCGCCGCGCATGAACAACGTCTGATTGCCCCGGATCACATCGGTGATCAACCGCTCGTAAGCATCCGGCGCGCCGTCGATATCGGCCCCCAGCGCCTGGGCAAAGCTCATATCCAGCGGCACGTCGATCAACCGCATACCGCCCGGCCCCGGCTCCTTGATGGTCACCTTGAGGGTGATGCCCTCATCCGGTTGCAGGCGAATGGTCAGCAGATTGGCATGGCGCCCGGCATCAGCACCAAAGATCGAATGTGGAGCATCCTTGAAAAACACATTGATCACCGAGGATCGCGCCACCAGCCGCTTGCCGGTGCGCAGATAGAACGGCGTGCCCGCCCATCGCCAATTGCTGATATGCGCCTTCAGCGCCACATAGCTTTCGGTGGTCGAGCGCGGATCACCGGCGGTTTCGCGATAGGAAAGATCCGCGCCCGGCTCCGCCCCCTCAACAGAGGTATATTGGCCGCGCACGATATGGTGCGGCTCCACCGGTTCCAGCGCCCTGATCACCTTCAGCTTTTCGTCACGTACTGCGTCGGGATCAAACTTCGCCGGAGGCTCCATCGCAATCAGGCAGAGCAACTGCATCAGATGGTTCTGCATCATGTCACGCATCGCGCCGGATTTGTCGTAATACGACTCCCTGCCGCTTACGCCCACCGATTCAGCCACTGTGATTTGAATATGATCAACATACTGGCTATTCCACAGAGGCTCAAAAAGCATATTGCCGAACCGGATCGCCATCAGGTTCTGCACTGTCTCTTTGCCCAGGTAGTGATCAATCCGGTAGATCTGGCTTTCATCGAAATGGCTGGCGAGCGTACGGTTCAGCGCCTTGGCCGAGGCAAGATCATGCCCGAACGGCTTTTCCACCACGATTCGGGTGTGATCATCGGCCAGTTCATGGGCCCAGATCTGTTCGGCCAGCGGTGCAAATAGAGTTGGCCCGACGGAAAAGTAGAACACCCGCACACGGTCCGTCGTCGGCCGGCCCAATTGCTGCGCCAGCGCGCGCCAGCCTGCTGTCTCCGTGGCATCAATGGCAAGATAGTCCAGCCGCGCCAGAAACCGCTCAAGCTCAGCGGCGCGCATCGCCAGATCTGTGGCGCCGCTCTCATCCTGCAAAGCGCGGCGGACCAGATCGCGATACCCGTCACTGCCAAGGTCGCCCCGCGCCGCGCCCAGAATACGGGCATCCTGTGGCAGCTGGCCCGCGCAATGGCGCCGGAACAAGGCGGGCAGAATCTTGCGCTGCGCCAGATCGCCTGTACCGCCAAATATGACCAGATCGAAGGCCTGAACCGGAATAACACGAGAAACCATGATGCGCCTTCTCTCACCCCTGAGATTCCACGCCGCGGCGAGATGCGCCTCAGGCACATGCACGCGGCCGCAAACCGTCACAGAAGCGGGCGCCAACCAGCTGGGCCCACCTGTTTTCAGTTCTATTCGGCGCCAGTATAAGCAGTTGTCAGTGAAAGAAAACAGCTCTCCGGCACGCCGAAGTGACAGCAGCACAGCTGGAAAGCGGCCGCAGGTAAGATGGCTCAGCTCTGCTCAGCCCCCAGCGTCGTTACCGGGGACCGCGCAATGGGGCGCTGTCAGTGGATCTGCAACACGCCTTTGACGTGGCGCCACTCTCCGGGGCTGATCATCTTGCGATGGGTAAATCGGACAGAATGAAGCGGGCCGTCGATCTCACGGTGCCAGAATTCAATGAATTTGAACAATCGCGGATGGTCCGGTGCAAGATCATAATCCTGCCAGATAAAGGTGTTCAGGACATGGGTGTGATCCGGCATATGATAGGTCATCTCTGCCGTGGTCAGACCGTAACCCTTCAGCATCAGTTCGGTTTCGCTTTCCTTCATTTCAGGTCTCCCTTACGGATCCCCCCATTCCACACTAGCACGCAATGGGTTAATTCTGAACGAATACAGTTCCTTGCCCAAAAACATCGGTCATTGACCGGGTGAAAACCCCTGCTTGCTTGCGCC
The DNA here is from genome assembly GCF_048056275.1 of Phaeobacter sp. JH20_26. Taxonomy (NCBI): domain Bacteria; kingdom Pseudomonadati; phylum Pseudomonadota; class Alphaproteobacteria; order Rhodobacterales; family Roseobacteraceae; genus Phaeobacter; species Phaeobacter sp. JH20_26. The sequence goes on from NZ_JAYMWL010000013.1 coordinate 389,583, forward strand.
TTATATGCCCTGTCTGTTAAGGTGCTGACACAATATATAGACCCAATAATAACAACGGGCAGCCAACGTGAACGATACGCCGGAAACTCCTGAAAACATGGACGAAAACAAACCCGCAAGGCCCAAATACGACGGCCCGACGGTGTCCATCGAATCCGAGATGCGCACATCGTATCTCGATTATGCGATGTCGGTTATTGTCAGCCGCGCCATTCCCGACCTGCGCGATGGTCTGAAACCGGTTCATCGCCGGATCCTCTACGCCATGCATGAGGTCGGAAACTCGCATGACAAACCCTATCGCAAATCGGCGCGTCCGGTTGGTGATGTCATGGGTAAATACCACCCCCATGGTGACTCCGCGATCTATGACGCGCTGGTGCGAATGGCGCAGGATTTCTCCATGTCGCTGCCGCTTCTGGACGGTCAGGGCAACTTCGGCTCGATGGACGGCGATAACCCGGCGGCCATGCGTTACACCGAGGTGCGGATGGACAAACCCGCAGCCTCGCTGCTGGCGGACATCGAAAAAGAGACCGTCGATTTTCAGGACAACTACGATGGCAAGGACCGTGAACCCACGGTACTGCCCGCGCGTTTCCCGAATATGCTGGTCAATGGCGCTGGCGGTATTGCCGTCGGCATGGCCACGAATATCCCTCCTCACAATCTCGGCGAGGTAATCGACGCCACGCTTGCGCTGATCGAGGATCCCGATCTGACCAGCGAGCAGCTGATCGATTATATCCCCGGCCCCGACTTTCCGACCGGCGCGCTGATGCTGGGTCGCTCCGGTGCCCGCAAGGCCTATCTTGAGGGGCGCGGCAGCGTCATTATCCGTGCGAAGACGCGGGTCGAGGAAATCCGCAAGGACCGCTATGCCATTGTCGTGGATGAGATTCCCTATCAGGTGAACAAGGCCGCGATGATCGAGAAAATCGCCGAGCAGGTTCGCGAGAAGAAGATCGAGGGCGTCGCCCACGTGCAGGACGAATCTGACCGCAACGGCGTGCGTGTGGTCGTGGAACTGAAACGCGATGCCACCGCCGAGGTGGTGCTGAACCAGCTCTACCGGTTCACGCCGATGCAGACGCATTTCGGCTGCAACATGCTGGCGCTGAACGGTGGGCGTCCCGAGCAGCTGACGCTGCGCCGGTTCCTGACCTCCTTCCTTGATTTCCGCGAAGATGTGATTGCCCGGCGCACCGCCTATGATCTGCGCAAAGCGCGTGAACGCAGCCATATTCTGTGTGGCTTGGCGGTTGCTGTCTCCAATGTGGATGAGGTGGTTGCGACCATCCGTGCCTCTGCGGATGCAGCCGAGGCGCGGCACAAGCTGATGACCCGGCGCTGGCCGGCCGCAGATATTGCGCCCTATATCCGTCTGATCGACGACCCGACCCATACGATGAATGACGATGGGACCTATAACCTCTCCGAGGTTCAGGCCCGCGCCATTCTGGAACTGCGGCTGCAGCGTCTGACCCAGATCGGCGTCAAGGAAGTCACCGACGAGCTGGAACAACTGGCGGGTAAGATCAAGGAATACCTTGAAATTCTCTCCTCGCGTGAGCGGATCCTTGGCATCATCTCCGACGAGCTGCGCGAAGTGCGTGACAATTTCGCGGTTCCCCGTCGCACCGAGATCGTCGACTGGTCCGGTGATATGGACGACGAAGATCTGATCGAACGCGAAGACATGGTCGTGACGATCACCAGTGGCGGCTATATCAAGCGGACCCCGCTTGCCGATTTCCGCGCGCAAAAGCGCGGCGGCAAGGGTCTGTCGGGGATGCAGACAAAGGAAGAGGATGTTGTCACTAACCTCTTTGTCGCCAATACCCACACGCAGCTGTTGTTCTTCACCACTGATGGCATGGTCTACAAGCTGAAGACCTGGCGTCTGCCACAGGGCGGCCGTACCTCAAAAGGCAAGGCAATCGTCAATATCCTGCCGATCCCCACCGGGGTGTCCATCGCGGCGATCATGCCCGTCGATGTGCCGGATGATGAATGGGAAAACCTGCAGGTGGTCTTTGCCACCAGCGGCGGTGACGTGCGCCGCAACCGGCTTTCGGATTTCACCAATGTACGCCGCAACGGCAAGATTGCGATGAAGCTGCCCGAGGATGGTTCGGTCAAGCTGGTCAATGCCCGGATCTGCTCCGAAGATGATGACGTGATGCTGTTCACCGACTCCGGTCGTGCGATCCGCTTCCGCACCACTGATGTGCGGGTCTTCAACTCACGTGAATCGACCGGTGTCCGCGGCATCCGCCTGACTGGTGATGACCATGTGGTGTCGATGTCGGTGATCCGCCATTTCGAAGCCTCGCCCGAGGAACGCGCCGCCTATCTCAAGATGCGCCGCGCGGTGGCAGGTCTGACTGATGATGGTGAAGGTGACGAGGAAGAGGCCGTCGCAGGCGCCATCAGCCAGGAGCGCTATGCCGAGATGTCGGCCTCCGAGAACCTGATCCTGACCATTACCTCCGGCGGCTCGGGCAAGCTCAGCTCCAGCCATGATTACCCGGTACGTGGCCGCGGTGGCATGGGTGTCACCGCAATGGACAAGGCGATGCGCGGCGGTGCCATTGTTGCCTCCTTCCCGGTTGAGATGGATGACCAGATCATGCTTGCCACCTCCAAGGGGCAATCGATCCGGGTGCCGGTTGATGGCATTTCCTTCCGGTCGCGCTCCGCCGGTGGCGTGCGGGTGTTCAACACTGCCAAGGGCGAAGAGGTTGTCTCGGTTGCCTGGATTGCCGAGCAATCCGACGATGACGACGATCTGCCAGACGCGGATACCGCCGCCAGCGCAGAGGCCTGATCCCGCCCGGGATCATCTGCCAAAACTTGAAAACGCCACCCTCGGGTGGCGTTTTCGTTAATCAAAACCTAAGCAGTGTCTGTCATTCTTCCTCCCACAAACGCCATCGCGAAGGGAGGCACCATGAACCTCTATCACTGCTCGATCGACCTGCATCATGAGGCCAAGGCGCTTGCCTTTGCCAACGCCGTGGACCAATGGATGTCTTATCTGCGCGAGCGTGAGGTGATCCAGGGCTGGCGCCTGCTGCGCCGCAAGCTGAACCTCGCCAGCGACAAGCACCGGGATTTCCTGCTGGAAATCGAATTCGCCAATATGACCCAACTGGATCAGGCGTTTCGGGTGCTGGGCGAATTGGACGAGCATGTCGAGCGGCTCTACGCAAATGTGAATGCGCTGATCGCCTCGGCTGATTTCGGGCTTTATCGCCCCTTCCCCGATCCCGAACGTGCCGAGCGGATGGCGCTGATCTGACTGGCAGGACTCCGGCCGGAACAGACAAATAAGCCCCCGCCAGTTTCCGGCGAGGGCTTTGAATTACTGCTCAGGATCTTGAACCAATGCGCGCTTACAGCCCGTAGAGCGCGCCGAACTTCTGTTCCAGATAGGACAGCAACGGCTCCGGGCTCGGCGCCATGCCCGCAGCATGAGTGATCGTCTCGACCGGGCTGCGCAACCCGCCATGGGTCTGCAGATTATCCCGCAGCCAGCTGGTTGCCGCCACGGTATCACCCGTCGCCAGCTGCGCGTCCAGATCCGGCACTGCCTGACGCAGCGCGTCATAAAGACAACCGGCATAGACATTGCCCAGCGAATAGGTCGGGAAATATCCAAACAGCCCCACCGACCAATGCACGTCCTGCAGGCAGCCATTAGATGGCTTATCAACGGCGTAGCCAAAATCAGCGGCAAAACGGTCGTTCCAGGCTGCTTCCAGATCCTTAACCTGCAAATCGCCGGACATCAGCGCCCGTTCCAGATCAAACCGCATCATCACATGCAGGTTATATTGCAGCTCATCCGCCTCGGTGCGGATATAGCCGTTATGCACCGCATTCACGGCCGCATAGAAGGCATCAGCATCCGCAATGCCGAAATCACCAAACTGCAGCACCATCTGATCGAACAGCCAGCCGGTGAAGGCACGGCTGCGGCCCAGCTGGTTCTCGTAGATCCGGCTCTGGCTTTCGTGCACCCCCATCGACACGCCACGCCCCAGCGGCGTGAACAGATAGGCATGGTCAATGTTCTGTTCATAGGCGGCATGGCCCACTTCATGGATGGTCGAGTAGAAGCAGTTGAACGGATCCTCATCGCTGGTGCGGGTGGTGACGCGCACATCAAGCCCGCTGCCGGAACAGAAGGGATGCACCGCCTTGTCGACCCGACCATGGCGCATCTGGTAGCCAAAGGTCTCGGCCAGCGTGGTGGTCAGGGCCATCTGTTTATCGGCATCGAAATGACCGCTGACGCCTTTGGGCGCGGGGCGGTCCAGCACGCGGGCGCGCAGCTCCACCAGACGCGGGCGCATGGCATCAAACAGCGTCGCAATTTCCGCCCCTGTGGTGCCGTGTTCATAATCCGCAACCATCGCGTCATAAACATCGCCCCCGGCGGCGAGTGCCTGCCCCTCTTCGCGCTTCAGGGCAACCACCTCTTCCAGCACGGGCAGGAAGGCTTCGACATCCTCGGCGGCACGGGCAGCCGCCCATTTGCCCTGCGCCTCGGAGGTAACGCGGGCGATACGTTTGGCGAGATCTCCGGGCACTTTCACGGCGCGCTCGTAGCTGCGGCGGATCTCGCGCAGCTGGGCGGCACCGATCTCATCGGGCGCCTCGGCCTGCTCCAGCCAGTCAGCGACCTGCGGATCAGAGCGGCGGGCGTGCAGCACAGCCTCGATGGCGGCCATTTCCTCGCCCCGCTGAGGCGCGGCACCGCGCGGCATCATCGTCTCCTGATCCCAGCCCAAACGGCCGGCAATCTGGCCAAGCGCCTGGGTGTCACGCTCGTAGGCCATCAAATCGTCAAATGCGCTCATTCTCAGTGATCCTTAATCGAAGTTGTAATCGGATAGCCCGACAGATACCGCGCCCTGAGGATCAGGACCCAGAGGCAAACAGCCATCAGCTGATGCAGGATCGCAACCTGCCAGGGTGCGGCATAGAGCACGGTGACAATACCCAGAACCATTTGCAACAGCAGCGCCGCAAAGACCGCGTTAAAGGCAAAGCGCGTCCGCGGATGGGCGCTGCCCCTGCCCCGCAGCCAGACAACAACGCCAAAGGCCAACAGGAGATATCCGCTGACGCGGTGAATGAACTGCACAAGGCCGGGGTTTTCAAAGAAATTGGTCCAGAGTGGCTCCAGCATGAAGGGCTGCGGCGGCAGGATCTGCCCCCCCATCAGCGGCCAGTCGGTGTAGGAACGGCCCGCATCAATACCGGCGACCAGCGCGCCCAGAAGGATCTGCAAGAAGCTGAAGTGCAATAGCCCGGTCGACAGGCCGAACAGCTTGGCCTCCTTGGCGCGACGCGCCTGCATCAGATCGCGATCCTCACGCCCCAGCAGGAACATATACCAGGCAATGAACCCCAGAATGACAAAGGCGAGTCCCAGATGCGTCGCCAGCCGGTAAGAGGCAACCGAGGTCATGCCTTCACCCTGCGTGACACCCGATTCCACCATCCACCAGCCGATCGCGCCCTGCACGCCGCCCAGAACACCCAGTAGCGCCAGACGTCCGGTCCAGCCGACCGGGATCTGCCGCGCCAGCGCAAAACCTAGGAACCCCAGCGCCCAGACCAGACCAATAACGCGGCCCAGTTGGCGATGGCCCCATTCCCACCAGTAGATTTCCTTGAAGTCGGCCAGCTGCATCCATTGGTTGGCAATGCGCCACTGGTCGATTTCCTTGTATTTGTCGAACTCCGCCTGCCAGTCTGCCTCGGTCATGGGGGGGATCGCGCCGGTGATCGGCCGCCATTCGGTGATCGACAGACCGCTGTCGGTCAGGCGCGTCAGCCCGCCCACCACGATCATTGCCACCACCAGCGCAAAGAGCACCGCAAGCCACGCGCGGATTGCCCCCCTTGCGCCACGGCGGGCACGGTCGATGCCGCCCGGTTGCGCCTGCGGGCGCTCCTGCGGCTCATTGCCGGACACCTCTTCGAAAATGCTGCGCTTGCTCATGCTTGCCTCTTCCAATTTCCCGTCAAGCTAGGCCGCAGACGCGACCCCGTCCAGTGGGCGACTATGGCGCAAATCGGCCCGAAGTCGCGTCTCAGTCGCGTTTTTCTTTCCAGCGGACCATCTGTCGCATGATCCCGTGCAGCATCTGCACATCGGCGCGGGTCAGCGGCATCCGGCTGAACAGGTTGCGAAACACCGTCTTCATGCTTGGGGCCTTGTCCGGCGGAAAAAAGAAACCAGCCTCGTCCAGCCGTTCCTCGTAGTGATTGACCAGCGCATCAACATCGCCATGAGTGGCCCAATCCGATTTGCCAAGGTCGGTCACAACCGGCATCACCTCAGTTACCTGCCTGCGCCATTCATAAGCGGTGAGCAGGACGCATTGACCAAGGTTGAGCGAGGCGAAATCCGGGTTCACCGGAACCGATATGATGGCATTGGCTCGGGCGATGTCCTCATTCTCAAGGCCCGCCCGTTCGGGTCCGAACATCACGGCCACCCGTTCGCCGGCTGCAATTTTCTCCGCAGCCAGCTTCATCGCCGCCTCGGGGCTGTAGACCGGTTTGGTCAGCTCACGCGGGCGCGCCGTCGTGGCAAAGACAAAATCGCAATCCGCGATGGCGCCTGCCAGATCTTCGGCCAGCTGCGCCTCATCCAAGAGCCGCCCAGCACCAGAAGCCATGGCCACCGCCTTGGGGTTCGGCCAGCCATCGCGCGGGGCCACGATGCGCATCCGGTCCAGCCCGAAGTTCCACATCGCCCGGGCGGCGGCGCCGATATTCTCGCCCATCTGCGGGCGCACGAGGACAAAAGCGGGTTGAGGGGTGTCGCTGGGCATCCGTTTCTCCAAAAAATCTGCTCTGCTCTAATCGGCGCGGGCCTGATGGGCAAGGCTCGGTCGCGGGACTTCTGTGCAAACGCTGCTATATTCCCGCATAATGAGCGTAGCATCACACGGAAATATCCCACCCGGGATGTCGCCAAATCCTTGCGTCCAGTGGCAGATGCGCTAAACACCGACAACCACTGAACAGGAGCCCTCCCGATGGACAGCCCCGCTGACGCCCCCGAAACGCCGCAGATCTATCTGACGACACCTCCCAGTTTTGAGCTTGGCCGGTTTCCCGACCAGCTGGCGCGGGTGCTGGATGAAGTGGAGATCGCTTGCGTCCGGCTGGAGCTGGCCAGCCGCGATGAGGACACGCTGAGCCGTGCCGGCGATGCGCTGCGCGCTGTCGCCCATGCCCGCGATGTGGCGATTGTGATCACCGATCATCAGATTCTCGCCGAGCGTCTCGGCCTTGACGGCGTGCATCTCTCCGATTCAGCCCGCCCGGTGCGCGCCGCGCGCAAGGCGCTTGGCGCCGATGCCATTGTCGGCAGTTTCTGCGGTGCCTCACGCCACGACGGGCTGACCGCTGCCGAAGCCGGCGCTGATTACGTCAGCTTTGGCCCGATTGGCACCTCCGGGCTTGGCGATGGCAATCAGGCGCAGAAAGATCTGTTTGAATGGTGGTCGCAGATGATCGAAGTGCCCGTGGTCGCCGAAGGCGGGCTGACCGTTGATCTGGTCCGTGATCTGGCACCCTATACTGATTTCTTCGGTATCGGCGATGAGATCTGGCGCGAGGAAGATCCTCTGGCGAGTCTGCGGCAGCTGATGGCCGCAATGGAAGGCTGAGACCGCCCATTTTGTCTGGCCAAGGCCACATATCGGAAACGAAGCTGACCGGCGCCACCGCCGGTCAGAGGAACAGACGCTCCACGCACCAGTATCCGCCAATCAGCGCGATGGTGAAACTGGCGGGGATGGCAACCCGGCCGCGGTATTTCGGATGCCGCCAGAACCAGAACCCCAGCAGCCCATAGGCCGCGCCGACAACGGTCAGCTGCCCCAGTTCAACGCCAACATTGAACCCCAGGAGTGCCGGCAGAAACTGCGCCTCAGGCAGGCCGAATTCGCCCAGCACCGAGGCAAATCCCAAGCCGTGCAACAGGCCAAAGCCAAAGATCACCAGAGTGCGCCAGCTGTGCAGCTTGCGGGCAAAGATATTCTCAACCGCGACAAACACGATGGATCCTGCGATCAGCGGCTCAACTATGGCCGGGTTGATATGCACCAGCCCCAATGCCCCGAGCGCCAGCGTGATTGTATGCGCTACGGTAAAGGCACTGATCTGCCATATCAGCGGCCGCAGCCGGGTGCTGAAGAAGAACAACCCCAGTACAAACAGAATATGATCCAGCCCCTTTGGCAGGATATGCGTATACCCGACCGGCACATAGTCGACGAAGGCCTCGCTTGGCGTCTTGGCCAGCCCGCCGGACAGCGGAATGGTTGGCGTGGTCTCGCCGCCTTGCAGATAGCCGGTATAAGGACCTTCCACACCGTTCTGACGCAACACCACACCGCCTGATCCCTTGGGCCAGCCGATCTTCAGACCGCGTGCACCGGTGGGAACCTCGCCCGACAGCTGCAGGATACTGCTGCGCGGCAGGCTGACGTCACCCGGCTCCGGGATCTCGATCCCGACCACCTCCAGTGCGATATCGCCACCCGCCTCGATCCGCAGCGCCTGCAGCCAGTCTTCGGCAAAGACCTGAACCATCGGTTTCAGCTCATCCGGGCCAAGCCCGCGCAGGTCGTCATAGTCCCGCGCCTGATCAACGGTATCCGTATCGTCAACGCCATCAAGATCGATGCCTGCGACAAATGCCTCGGCGTTCAGACGCAGGTCCATCTTCAGCCGCCCGTCGGCAATTTCAAAATCCGCAATCGTCGGCGTGACTTCATGCGCAAAAACACTAGAGTAGGAGAGGCTCCAGAAGAGCCAGACCAGCAACAGACGGCTCAGCTGGGGGAGCCTGCGACCGGCGTGGCTGCGACGTCGCACCGGAGCCTCCATCGACGCCGCACGTTGCCCGTCTCTGTCATCCTGCGTCCCAGCCAGAGGTCCCATCTGCGCCATGCGTTCTGTCCACCCTGTTGTTCTTATTCTGCTCACGCTCGCCACCAATATCATCGGCGGCCGCGCCCTTGCCCATGAGTTTTGGATTGCGCCAGAAAAATATCAAGTGAAATTAGGCGCCTCGGTGAAGGCAGATCTGCGGAATGGGCAGTTCTTCAGCGGGTCGCGCCTGGCGTATTTCGACCGCAATATCGCCCGCTTCGAGGTCTGGGATCAGCTCGGTGCCCATCCCTACGCTGGCCGGATGGGAGATATGCCGGCATTACAGCTCGAGCCACCGGCCGAGGGGCTGCTGCTGGTGGTCCACGAAACCACGCCGGACACGCTGACCTACAAGACCTGGGAGGAGTTCGCAAAATTTGCGGCCCATAAGGATTTCGCCGATATCAAGTCCCGCCATGCCGCGCGCAACCTGCCGGATGCGGGCTTTGCAGAGCGCTATACCCGCCACGCCAAATCGCTGGTTTCGGTAGGCAGCGGCGCCGGGGCGGATCGCGCAACCGGTCTGTTGACCGAGTTCGTGGCGCGGGCCAACCCCTACACCGACGATCTCACCGCTGGCCTGCCGGTTGAGCTGCTGTTCGAGGGGGCCGCGCGCCCCGACGCCCAGATCGAAGTGTTCGAGCGCAGCCCAGATGGCAATGTCGCTGTCACATTGACCCGCAGCGATTCCCAAGGGCGGGCGACGATCCCGGTCAAATCCGGTCACGTCTACCTGCTCGACGCCGTGGTGCTGCGCAGTCTGGACGCCGAGGCGGGTGCGTCCGATGATGGCGCTACCAAAAGAGGCCCCATACCGGTCTGGCAAACCCATTGGGCGGCGTTGACTTTCGCCGTTCCGTAGATCGGTTGCGCCTTGCGGGGGCGGGAAAAACGCGGCAATACGGGATTTATGACACAGGTTCCGCACTCTCCCGCTTCACCTAGATCTGAGGCTCCGGCCGCCTTGGGCGACGGCACCGCCGCAGATCAGCCAGACATCCTCTGCATTGGCTCCGTCCTCTGGGACATTATCGGCCGCTGCACGGCTGAAATGCAGCGCGGATCCGATATGCCCGGACGTATCAGCCGCCTTCCCGGCGGTGTTGCGATGAATATCGCCATGACACTGGCCCGCTTTGGTCTGCGTCCGGCCCTGCTCAGCGCAATCGGGCGCGACCCGGAGGGTGACGAGCTGGTCCATGCCTGTGCCCATCTCGGCCTGATCACCGATCATCTCTACCGCTCGGAAGATCTGCCCACCGACCGCTATATGGCCGTCGAAGGTGCCAACGGGCTGATTGCCGCGATTGCCGATGCCCATTCGCTTGAAGCCGCAGGTGCCAAGATCTTGCGACCGCTCAGCGATGGTACTCTTGGCAGTGCGGAAACGCCCTATACCGGTCCCGTCGCGCTTGATGGCAATCTGACGCTGTCGCTGCTGGACGACATCACTGCCGACCCGATCTTTGCCAAGGCGGATCTGCGCGTCGCGCCCGCCTCTCCGGGCAAGGCCGAACGCCTGCGCCCCTTTCTGCTGCGCAGCTGTGGCACGCTCTATGTGAACCTCGAAGAGGCCGGCCTGCTCTGTCAGGACGACTTCACCGACAGCGCCACCGCCGCCCGCGCCATGCTGGATCGCGGCGCAGCGCGGGTACTGGTCACCGATGGTGGTAGCACCGCCACCGAAGCCGACCACAACGGCCTGATCACCCAGGCCCCGCCGCGCGTGACCGTGGCGCGCGTCACCGGCGCCGGTGACACTTTCATGGCCGCTCATATCGCGGCCGAGGCCCGCGGCGAAGACCGCGAAACCTCCCTTGCGTCGGCATTGAAAGCCGCTGCCACCTATGTTTCAGGAGAACCACCCCTTTGATCAATATGACATTTTCCGCCGAGGTCGCCGCCGCCCGCGACTCCGGCCAGGCCATCGTTGCGCTTGAAAGCACCATCATCACCCATGGCATGCCCTATCCGCAGAACGTCGAAGTCGCCGCTCAGGTCGAAGACGACATTCGCGCCGCAGGCGCGGTGCCTGCCACCATGGCCGTGATCGAGGGCGTGCTGCACATCGGCCTTGAACCCGATCAGCTGCAGGCGCTTGGCCAGGCAAAGAACGTCGCCAAGATCTCGCGCGCGGATATGCCGGCCTGTATCGCCACAGGCGGCACCGGGGCAACAACCGTCGCAGCCACCATGATTGCCGCACGGCTGGCCGGGATCAGCGTCTTTGCCACCGGTGGCATCGGCGGTGTCCACAAAGGCGCCGAGACCAGCTTTGACATTTCCGCCGACCTTATGGAGCTGGCCCAGACCCCGGTAACCGTGGTCGCCGCAGGCGCCAAGGCGATCCTCGACATCCCGAAGACGCTCGAGGTGCTGGAAACCCAAGGCGTGCCGGTCATCGCCTATGGTCAGGACAGCTTCCCTGCGTTCTGGTCCGCAACCTCGGATCTGGCCGCCCCCCTGCGCATGGACAGCGCCGCAGAGATCGCCCGTGCCCATGCCACCCGTCAGGCGATGGAGCTGCCCGGTGGCCAGCTGATCGCGAATCCGATCCCGGCAGCAGACCAGATCGCAGCCGAGGATCTGGCCCCGGTTCTGGCCCAGGCCCAGTCCGAAGCGGACGCGGAAGGCATCAGCGGCAAGGATGTAACCCCCTTCCTGCTGCAGCGTATTTTTGAGCTGACCGAGGGCCGCTCGCTCACGGCCAATATTGCCCTGGTGCGCAACAATGCCCGTCTCGCAGCGGATATCGCCAAGGAATTGGTCAACTTGAAGCAATAAAAGGTCTTTCTGCGCAGCTGCCCATTGCGGTTGCGCAGTTCCCTGCCTAGCTTCCTTACGTTCCTCTTTGGTGAAACGCACAGATGACCACGCCCTTCGACGACGAAAACACCCCCCGCCGCCCCGGCCTTTTTGCCCGGCTGCGGTCGTCCTTCTTTACCGGCATCGTGGTCATTGCCCCGGTTGGCTTGACCATCTGGCTGCTATGGACCGTGATGGGCTGGATCGACGGGGTTGTGCTGCCGCTGGTGCCGCATACCGTGCGGCCAGAACAGTATATCGGGATCAACCTGCGCGGCGTCGGGCTGATTATCTTCCTGCTGTTCACCATTGTGGTTGGCTGGATCGCCAAGGGAATCATCGGCCGTTCGCTCATCGGCTTTGCCGAGAGCCTGGTGGATCGCATGCCGGTGGTGCGCTCGATCTACTCCGGGATCAAGCAGATCTCGGAAACCGTGTTTGCCCAGACCGAGCGCAGCTTTGATACCGCCTGCCTGATCCAGTATCCCCGCCGCGGCATCTGGGCGATCGGCTTTGTCTCCACCACGGCCAAGGGCGAGGTGGCCGACCGCGCTGAAACCGGCGGCAACCTTCTGTCGATCTTCGTGCCGACAACGCCGAACCCGACCTCCGGCTTTCTGCTGTTCTTCCCCGAAGAAGACGTCATCATGCTGGATATGAGCGTGGAAGAAGCTGCAAAACTGGTGATTTCCGCCGGGCTTGTCTATCCGAACGCCAAGGATCCGACCAAACCTGTCGACCCCAGCGCAGATTAAGCCTCCAGTTAAGCCCCGGCCGTTTCCTTGACGGGCGGCCGCATTTAGCCAAACATCTCGGCCAGATCCACTGTCGATGAGACGCCGATGGCGGCGCAATCCTGTTCCAGAAAGCGCTCCGCTGCGGCCCGGCCTGCCGCCTTCAGCTTTGCCAGGATCTGCGGGATCGGGATCAGCTTGGTATTGACCGATAGCTGCCGCATCAGATCATCATCAGCGATCATATGCACCAGCACCCGCTTCATCTGTCCCGGCTCCAGATGCCCGTCGGCCAACAGCCGCTGAACAAAGGAGATCGCCCGCAACTCACGCAGCAGCGAGGAATTGAAGCTGATTTCATTCACCCGGTTCTGGATCTGCTGCGGCGTCCGCGGCAGCTCATCGCGCTCCAGCGGGTTGATGCTGACAATCACCACATCCGACGGCAGCTCAGGCCGATACAGCGGAAACAGCGCCGGATTGCCGGTATAGCCGCCGTCCCAATATGCTTCCAGACGCCCGGTCTTGGGGTCCTCTATCTCAATCGCCTGAAACAGGTTGGGCAGGCAGGCCGAGGCAAGAATGGCATCGGTTGTGACCTCGTCACCGGAAAAAACCCGCACCTTTCCGCTGCGCACCGAAGTGGCGCAGATAAACAGCTGCGGCCCCTGATCCGCGCAGACCTCGGCAAAATTGAACGCCTCCACGACAGGCGTCAACGGATTGCGATAAAACGGCCCGTAGCTGTAAGGCGACAGGATCTGCCCCATCGCCTCACGCGGGGAAAACGGCGCGATCCAGTCCAGCGCTCCGAGCAAAGGCGCCGCATCAAGCCCCGCCAGCCAATGGGCAAAGCGCAGATCGCCGACCGCTCCCATCCGCTGCCAAAGCTGATCGAGACACGCGCGCGCACCGGCAGGACCGCCATGCACCAGCCCGGATTTCAACGCAGCCCCGTTGAGCGCTCCAGCAGAGGTGCCGGTGATGGCAGCAATCTCCAGCTCGTCGCTTTCAAGCAGCCGGTCCAGCACCCCCCAGGTGAACGCCCCATGGGCGCCACCGCCCTGAAGGGCCAGGTTGATCCGCTTCGTCATCTCTGCCTCCCGATCGGCGCGTCCCCGCCGCGGAGCCATGCCCGCTGCGTGTCACCTTTCTCAAAATACTCCGGGGGTGAATTGCCCTGAACAGGGGCAAGAGGGGGCGGGCCCCCTTCCCGGTTTCCGCGCGGCCTACAGCGCGGTCCAGCCACCATCGACGCTGAGCGTGGTGCCTGTCATCTGGGCTGCCGCATCAGAGCAGAGGAACACTGCCGTGCCACCAAGCTGCTCCACGGTCGCAAACTCGCGTGAGGGCTGGCGTTCCAGCATCACCTTCTTGATGACCTCTTCGCGTCCCATATTGTACTTTTCCATGGTGTCCGGGATCTGCGCCTCGACCAGCGGGGTCAGCACGTAACCGGGGCAGATTGCATTGGCGGTGATCGGCTCTTCTGCGGTTTCCAGAGCCAATGTCTTCGTCAGCCCGACAACGCCGTGCTTGGCTGCGACATAGGCGGATTTGTAGGGCGACGCCGTCAGCCCATGCGCCGAGGCGATATTGATCACCCGGCCCCACCCCGCAGCGCGCATCATCGGCAGCGCTGCCGCCGCCGTGTGGAACGTCGATGACAGGTTGATCGCCAGGATGGCGTTCCATTTGTCGATCGGGAAGTCCTCAACAGGTGCGACATGCTGGATGCCCGCATTGTTGATCAGAATGTCGCAGCGCCCAGCCGTGGTGATCAATGCCCGGCAGGCCTCTGCATCGGACATATCGGCCTGAATGTAGCGCGCCTTGACGCCGAATTCTTCGGCGATCCCAGCTGCCAGCGCGTGGTCCTCATCCCGGTCGGTAAAGGAATTCAGCACCACATCCGCCCCGGCCCGCGCCATTTCCCGCGCGACCCCAAGCCCGATGCCGGAATTCGACCCGGTAATCACCGCGCATTTGCCCGTCAATGTCATCTTGCTCTTCCCTTCCTGTGCAAAACCTGATTGGTGCGACTGTGACATGCTGCACCTGCAAAGGGAACGGCAATCCCGGCGGGAAAGTTGCGAGAAACCGCGGCAAAACGGTCCAAATGCTGGCCCATGCAACAACCGCGTGCAAGAGATGTGTGCCGAAAGGGCACCGCCACCGGGGCCGACCATCGTCCGGCAAGCCCGTCAAATATATCGCGAAGCACCGCACAAAAAAACGCCCGCACGAAGCGGGCGTTAAGTTATTGAGGCAGGTTTCATACAGGCAAGAAACCTATCGAGCAGTGAGACCTTTATAAGCAATTTCCCCCGCTCATCCAAGCTAAAAGTTTGAATTGACGCGGCAGCGCCGTTAGCGTTGGTGTTCATGAAAATAAGGCCAGAGCGGGATTGTTGCAAAAGTGCGTCCAGATTTTTTCTTTAGAGTTCGACCGGCCTTGGCCGGAATCATCCTCAGCGCATGCGCAAATTTTGCACAGGCAGAATCAGCGCATGGCATAGCTATGTATGGGGACCCGGCACTACCACCGGATTTTGTGTCTTTACCCTATGCAAATGCCGATGCCCCCAAGGGCGGCACCGTGGTCTTCGGCAACACCGGCGGCTTTGATACGCTGAACCCGTTTGCCCAAAAAGGCACCCCGCCCTGGCAGCTCCGTTTCTGGGGATATGAGAGCCTGATGGGGCGCTCGGCGGATGAACCTTTCACCCTCTACGGGCTGCTGGCCGAATCGATTGAGGTGCCAGAGGATCGCGCCTGGGTTGAATTCACCCTGCGCCCCGAGGCCCGATTCTCCGATGGATCGCCTGTCACGGTCGAGGATGTCATCTGGTCCTACCAGACCCTCGGCCAGGAAGGGCATATCCGCTACCGCCGGTTCTGGACCCAGATCGACAGCATCGAACAGACCGGAGAGCGCAGCCTGCGCATCACCTTCAACGAAGACAACCGCGAACTGGCGCTGATCGCCGGGCTGCGTCCGATCCTGAAAAAGGCGCAGTGGCAAGGCAAGGATTTCGCCGAGTCCGGCCTGCAGGAAGCCCCGATCGGCTCCGGCCCCTATACGGTGGCGGATTTCGAACCCGGTCGTTTCATCCGTTTTTCCCGCAACCCGGAGTACTGGGGGCAGGATCTGCCGCTGCGGCGCGGCACCAATAATTTTGATGAGATCCGGCTCGATTTCTATGGCGACCAGACCGTCCTGCTGGAGGCCTTCAAGGCCGGGGAAATTTCTGCAATCCGCGAATTCAACGCCGCCAAATGGGACAAGGCCTATGATTTTCCTGCGGTGACCTCCGGTGAGGTGATCAAGACCGTCATCCCCAACGGCAACCCTTCGGGCATGACCGGTATCGCTGTGAATACCCGCCGTGCCCCATTCGACGATTGGCGGGTGCGCGAAGCGCTGATCCAGGCGTTCAACTTCGAATATATGAACGAAACGCTGACAGGTGGCACCCAGCCGCGGATTTCTTCCTATTTCTCGAACTCCTATCTTGCCATGCAGCCGGGAGCTGCCGAAGGCAAGGTGCGCGAGCTCTTGACCCCGTTCAAAGACAGCCTGCTCCCCGGCGTGATGGAGGGCTATACGCTGCCGGTCAGCGACGGGAGCGAGCGCAATCGCAAGAACCTGCGCACCGCAACCAAACTGCTGGCGGAGGCCGGATGGACGGTCCAAGACGGCATCATGCGCAACGCAGATGGCGAGGCGCTTGAGATCAAGGTGCTGTTGACCCCCGGCAATCTGGGCGAAGGCGAGATGCGCTCGGTCGTGGAAATCTATGCCCGCGCTCTGGAACGTCTCGGTATCGCGCTGGAGGCCGACATGGTGGACAGTGCCCAGTTTGTCGAACGTCAGCAGGAATTCGACTACGACATGACCTTCTTCCGCCGCTCGATGTCGCTCAGCCCCGGCAACGAGCAATATCTTTACTGGGGCAGCGACGCTGCGCAGCAGCCGGGATCGCGCAATCTGATCGGGATCGAGGACCCTGCCGTGGATGCAATGATCGACGCCATGCTGACCTCCAAAAGCAAAGAGGATTTCACCGCCGCCGCCCGCGCGCTTGACCGTCTGCTGACCGCAGGACGCTATGTGATGCCGGTCTGGCAATATGCCGAAGGCCGCATCGCCCATCGCAAGGAGTTGAAATTCCCCGAGCGTCTGCCCGTCAGCGGCGATGGTATCAGCTACATGCCAGAGGTCTGGTGGTATCAGGCCCACTGACCAAGCCACAGCAGAAGCTGACAGAAGCCCGCCCCGGTCATCGGTGGCGGGCTTTTTTCGGCGAGCCAAAACGGTTGACGCAGGAATGCTACTTCCGTATTTCGTGAAATATGGAAATAAAGCTTACATCACAGCTTTCCGCCTTGGCCCACCCCCAGCGGCTGGCGCTGTTTCGTCTGCTGATGCGGCGATATCCCGATGCGGTTCCCGCAGGCGAAATCGCGACGGCGCTGGCGCAGAAGGCCAATACCGTTTCCGCTTATCTTTCAACGCTCAGCGCGGCGGGGCTGATCCTGTCGCAGCGGCAAGGCACGTCTCTGCTCTATCAGGCACATCTGAACGGTCTGCGCGGGGTGTTTGATCAGCTGCTGTCCGACTGCTGCCAGAACCGCCCGGATATCTGCACCCCGCCGGATCACGAGACCGCGCTCATCCCCACGGCTGAGCGCCCGCTGAATGTGCTCTTCATCTGCACCGGCAACTCAGCCCGGTCGATCATGGCCGAGGCGATCCTGACCAAGGAGGGGCATGGCCACTTCATCGCGCATTCTGCTGGCAGCCAGCCCGCGACAGCCCCACGACCCGAAGTTCTGGCGCTGCTGCGCGCCAAGGGTCATGACACCGCCACCTTGCGCTCCAAACATCTCAGCGCGGTCTCCGGCGAGGCTGCGCCGCAGATGGATTTCGTCTTTACCGTCTGCAATCACGCCGCAAATGAAGCCTGCCCAGCCTGGCCCGGTCAGCCCATGAGCGCCCATTGGGGCCTGCCTGATCCCGTGATGACCAAAGGGACAGAGGCGCAGAAACAGCTTGCCTATCAACAGGCCTACGGGCTGCTGCGCAATCGCATCCGGGCCTTTGCGGCGCTGCCTTTTGACACACTCAACCGACTGTCGTTGCAACATCATCTGGATGATATCGGCCGTCACAAAGCCACCGAACGCTCCTAAGAAACGGGTTTCCCATATGAATATCCTCGTCCTCTGTACCGGCAATTCGGCGCGGTCTATCCTGCTGGAAACGCTGCTGAACACCCATGGGAATGGCCGTGTCCGCGCCTTTTCCGCCGGATCCAAACCCGCCGGAAAAGTGCATCCGCAGTCATTGGTTCTGCTGAATGAGAAAGGCCATGACACAGACGCGGCCCGGTCAAAAAGCTGGGACGAATTTGCAGGCCCCGATGTCCCTGAGATGGACCTTGTGATCACCGTCTGCGCCTCCGCCGCAGGCGAAACCTGCCCGATCTGGCCCGGCGCGCCGCTCCGCGCCCATTGGGGTATCGAGGATCCGGCCGCCGCCGCGGAGCCAGATTGGGACGCTGCCTTTCAGACCGCCTATGCGCGGCTGGAGCGCCGCGCGCTGGCCTTCCTTGATCTGCCGCTGGAGACGCTGGATCGTGACAGCCTGCGCCAGGAGCTGACACGCATCGGAGAGCTGCCATGACCACGCAGAAGCTGATGGCCGAGGGGCTAGGCACCTGTTTCCTGCTGATTGGCGTCGTGGGCTCCGGCATCATGGCCGAAACCCTGTCGGGCGGAAATGTCGGGCTGGCGCTGCTGGCCAATGCGGTGGCAACCGGCGCGATGCTCTATGTGATCATCACCACGCTGGGACCGATCTCGGGCGCGCATTTCAATCCGGCTGTGACGCTGGCCTTTGCGCTGCGCGGTGACCACAGCTGGCGCGCGGTTCCGCCCTATCTGGCGGCGCAGATCATAGGGGGCATCCTCGGCGTCTGGGCAAGCCACGTGATGTTCGATCTGTCGATCCTGCAAAGCTCCAGCACAATGCACCGAACCGGTATGGCCCAGTGGTTCTCCGAAATCCTCGCGACATTTGGATTGCTCTTCGTGATCTTCGGCGGGTTGCGATCGCGGCCCGAGGCCGTGCCGGCGCTGGTCGCCTTCTACATCACAGGTGCCTATTGGTTCACTTCCTCCACCAGCTTTGCCAATCCGGCGGTCACCATTGCACGCGGGTTCAGCGACACCTTCGCCGGGATCTACCCCGGCCATATCCTGATGTTCATCGTGATGCAGGTGATCGGCGTCGGGCTGGCGCATCTCCTCTTGCCGCGCCTGTTCCATCCCAGCTGACCCTGCCCCTGACGCGAACCCGGATCCCGGCAGAGATTGGTACCGATCCCGTCAGCCGCCTCTTGCTATTGCTGCGCCCCGGCCGGTCCACCCCGCGCCGGGGCGCAGCACGTCTGACGCGGACTTTCTTTTTTTGCAAAAAATGCTAGCATAAATACCCACGCGCAATTTTGACCCGGAGGGACCCCCCCATGCCTGTTCAAACAGCCCGCGCCAGCTGGTTCGACAGGATGCCCCGTCTCAAGCAACGGTTTCCGCATCTGCAAACTCGCTCGGCCCCATCCCTGTTCGACGACAAGGATAAGTTTGTGGCTTATCTCGCCCGAACGCACCATCTGACGCTGACCGAAGCGCGTGAGGAAGTGGATGATTTTCTCTACACGGAAAGCCTGCACCGCGAGCTGGAGCATCAGCTGAACTGATCTCTGATCCCGCATGGCTTAGGCACGCGCCAGGCGATGGCGGTTGCCTTGGTGGCGCGCGAACGTCTGCAACCTAAATCATCCTGACCACATCAGGCTGAGCATGGTCCGGCAGCGCGCGGCCCTCGCTGCGCCTGCGATGATCAGGACAGGGATGTCACCCAGAGGATACTGGCGTCTTCGTCGCTGAGCGAAATCACGTTATGGCCCATCGCCGCATCGTAATAGGCGCTGTCACCGCGCCGCATTTCGATCGGTTCATAGAACTCGGTATAGAGCCGCACGACGCCGGTCAGCACGTATAGGAATTCCTCGCCATCGTGGCGTACCCAACCATCAAACTCGTCCATCGAGCGCGCCCGAACGCGGGCGCGATAAGGCAGCATCCGCTTGCGCGTCAGGCTGTCGGCCAAGAGTTCATGTTCGTAGGTGGTGGTCGCATGGGCAGACCCCTGACCGGTCTTTGTGACCGTCAGACGCCCGTTCACCTGATCCCGCTGCGGCTGCGTAAACAGCTGTGGAACCGAGATCTGAAGCCCGACGGCAAGCTTCTTCAACGCCTCGTAAGTCGGTGACATCTGGCCATTTTCGATCTTTGACAGGGTCGATCGGGCCAGGCCGGCCTGATTGGCCGCATGTTCCAATGTCCAGTCCCGCGCCTTGCGCAGCTCACGCACACGGGCGCCCAGATCCAGCGGCTCGGTTTCGGCAGCCTCGCCCGACGCACGGGCAATAGTGATGAGCGATTTTGGATCACGAGAGGTCATGCTTTTTCCTATAGGCCGGGGCGCGCCATCTTGCAACGCGTGGATTGCCAAGTTAGCCAATCGACATGCAATCCCTGTTTGACAGCGGGCCCTTCGCGCCCTGCCCCGCGCCGTTCAATCTGGCTGACCACGTGCTTTATCAACGTGGGTCGGCCCAACCTGCCGCCGCGGATGCCATGGCACTTGCGGTTCTGGCAGTTCAGGCAAACGCCGAAGCGTCGACGTCACCGTGGCAGCAGCCAAGCCCCCAGGTGCAGTCCTGGACCTATGGAAACCTGCGGGCCGCTGTGCGTGGAACCGGTACGGGATTGCTGGCGCAAGGTCTGAAACCCGGCGACCGGGTGTTGCTGCGCCTTGGCAATACGCCGATCTTTCCGATCGCCTATCTGGGCGCCATTGCCGTGGGTCTGGTGCCGGTCCCTACGTCATCGCAGCTGACCGAACCGGAGGTGGCACGTATTATCGACGACCTGTCTCCGGCCGCTGTGCTGCGCGATCCCGAGGTTCGGTCGGTGCCACATCCCCACGAGATTGACCGCGACTCACTTGAGGCAATGCAGCGTCACGCTCCGGCAGAAGACAGGTTTCAGATGCCCCTCGGCGACCCTGATCGGCCCGCTTATATCGTCTATACCTCCGGGACCGGCGGAAATCCGCGCGCGGTTGCCCATGCCCATCGCGCCATCTGGGCGCGGCAGATGATGATCCGCCACTGGTATGATCTGCGCCCCGACGACCGGCTGCTGCATGCCGGGGCCTTCAACTGGACCTTCACCCTCGGCACCGGTCTGATGGACCCCTGGAGTATCGGCGCGACAGCTCTGATCCCCGTGGAGGGAACGCCAGTGACCGCGCTGCCGGAGCTGTTGCGTCAGCATCGCGCCAGCCTCTTTGCCGCCGCGCCCGGTGTCTATCGCAAGCTGCTGCAAGCTGACGGGTTGCCTGATCTTCCGGCCCTGCGCCATGGTCTGTGCGCCGGGGAAAAGCTATCGGGCCAAGTGGCTCGGAGCTGGCATCAGACCACCGGCACGCAGCTCTATGAGGCCTTTGGCATGTCTGAGTGCTCCACCTTCATCTCCGCGGATCCGGCGCGTGATCGCGATGCGGCTGAGGTCGGCGATACCCTGGGGTGGCCGCAGCCGGGGCGACGGGTTGCTATCCTCGATCCTGACGGCAACCCGGTCCCCCGCGACACCCCCGGCGTCATTGCCATTGATCGCCACGATCCCGGGCTAATGCTGGGCTATGTCAACGCGCCCGAGGCGACCAGGGACCGCTATAGGGGCGACTGGTTCCTGACCGGTGACCTTGGCGAAATGATGGGAGATGGCCAGATCCGCTACCTCGGTCGCAATGATGACGTGATGAATGCAGGCGGCTATCGCGTCTCCCCGCTGGAGGTGGAGGCCGCGCTGATGGCCCACCCCGATCTGGAACAGGTTGCCGTCACCTCGGTCGAGGTGAAACCCGACACTCATATTATCGTCGCGTTCTACACCGGTGCCAAAGACGTGACCGCCGAGGCGCTATCGACTTTTGCCAAGACCCGGCTGGCACGATACAAACAGCCCCGCGCCTATCTGCGCCTCGACGCGCTGCCCAGCGGAGCCAACGGAAAACTGCTGCGGCGCGCCCTGCCCGATTGCTATATTCGACACCAAAGGACCCCGTCATGAGCCTCGTTAAGCTGGATATCCTGTCCGACCCGATCTGCCCCTGGTGCTATATCGGCAAGACCCACCTGGACAAGGCGCTGGCCGACGTCGGCGATCATCCGTTTGTCATCGAGTGGCATCCGTTCCAGCTGAACCCTGACATGCCAGGCGAAGGCATGGATCGGCGCGCCTATCTTGAGGCGAAATTCGGCGGCAAGGATGGCGCGGTCCGGGCCTATGCCCCGGTCGTTGAACACGCCAGCGCCGCCGGTCTGGAGATCAATTTTGAGGCCATGGAGCGCACCCCCAACACGCTGGACGCCCATCGGCTGATCCACTGGGCCGGGATCGAAGGCAAACAGGGCGCCGTGGTCGATGCTTTGTTTGACGCCTATTTCGTCAAAGCGCTGGATATTGGCGACGCCGAGGTCCTCGCCGATATCGCCGAAGCGGTCGGCATGGACCGGGCCGTCACCCTGCGCCTGTTGTCCGGCGACACAGACGCCGAGGAGATCCGCAGCCGCGATGCCCATTCGCGCAAGATGGGGATCACATCTGTCCCGACATTTGTGGTGGCCAATCAGCACGCCGTTCCCGGCGCCCAACAGCCCGAACTGTGGAAACAGGTTATCGCCGACATTCAGGCGCAGCTGGACCAGGACGCCGCTCCAAATGCGGAGCCGACCTGAGGGGCGCACGGTAACACACTGAAATACTATAAAAAACAATGAAACTGGATCGCTGACCTCTGGCGGTCCGCTTCGCATCTGGCTTACGACGCATAAAGATGCACATAATTCTGTGCGCCCCCGCTTCTGGCCCAATCCCGGTGGATATGTTAGCGCGGACAGAGTGACGCCCAGACAGCGCCCGATTACCGGGGCTCCTGATGTGTCACCAGAGGTTTCAAATG
This sequence comes from Phaeobacter sp. JH20_26, assembly GCF_048056275.1. Classification (NCBI taxonomy): domain Bacteria; kingdom Pseudomonadati; phylum Pseudomonadota; class Alphaproteobacteria; order Rhodobacterales; family Roseobacteraceae; genus Phaeobacter; species Phaeobacter sp. JH20_26. The sequence goes on from NZ_JAYMWL010000013.1 coordinate 412,191, forward strand.
ACAAAAGATAATCACATCAGCATGTCAAAAGCTGAGTTCATTGCCCTGATTGCGATGATGTTCGCAACCGTTGCATTTTCCATCGACGCCATGCTGCCAGCCCTGCCCGAAATCGGTCAGACGCTCAGCCCTGACAACCCCAACCGTGCGCAGCTGGTCATTGCCGCCTTTGCGCTTGGCATGGGGATCGGGACTTTCTTTACAGGCCCGCTTTCCGATGCCTTTGGGCGCAGGACGGTCATTTTTGCTGCGGCTGCTCTTTATATTCTCGCCGCGCTGGCGGCCTACGCCAGCTCTTCCATCGAAATGCTGCTGCTCAGCCGTGTGGTCATGGGGCTTGGCGCTGCCGGTCCGCGTGTCGTGGCTCTGGCCATCGTGCGGGATCTCTATTCCGGCCGGGAAATGGCGCGGATGATGTCCATTGCCATGCTGATCTTCACCCTGGTCCCGGCCATCGCGCCGATGCTGGGGGCTGGTATTATTCTGCTGACAAGCTGGCGTGCGATCTTCCTGGCCTTTGCGCTATTTGCGATCATCATCATCCTGTGGATGGGGCTGCGCCTGCCCGAACCCCTGCCGCGGGAAAATCGCCGTCCGTTCCGCCTGCCAAGCCTGCTGGCTGCCGTGGCCGAGATGCTCCAGCACCCGACCGTCCGGCTGTCAATGATGGTCCAGTGCCTGTGCCTGGCGATGCTGTTTTGCATGATCACATTGGTGCAGCCGATCTTTGACGTGGTCTTTGACCGCGCGGCCAGCTTCCCCTTCTGGTTTGGCTTCATTGCCGTGATGTCTGGCACCGGCAGCCTGATCAATGCCTCCGTTGTGGTCCGCCTTGGGATGCGGCGCATGGTGACCTGGGCGCTGGGGGGGCAGATCCTGCTGTCAGCGATCATGCTGAGCCTGGGCACGCTGAACCTGCCGAATGATGTGATGTTCGGCCTCTTTGTGGCCTGGCAGACAAGCGTCTTTTTCATGGCTGGGCTGACCCTAGGCAACCTCAACGCAATGGCGATGGAACCGATGGGTCATATTGCAGGTATGGCAGCCTCGATCGTCGGGGGGGTCTCCACCGTCTTTGCTGCCGCTGCGGCTGCAACCGTCGGGCTTCTGTTTGACGGCTCCATTGCGCCACTGACCGGGTCGATCCTGCTCATGGTCGCCGCAGGCTTTGTCATCATGCTGCATATGGCGCGGGTTGAGAACCGGATCGCAGCCGAATAATCCCGCCCCCAAGAGAATGAAAAGCAAAGCCCCTCCAAAATGTTGGAGGGGCTTTTTCACGTTCTCAGTTCAAGCCGATCAGATCAAGCCGATCAGCTGGTTTTGGCCCTGGCCTTCTTCTTCTCGGCAACCACTTTTTCCGCCAGATCCCGCGCGATGGCAAAGGCACCTTTGATCTTGTCGCCGTCTTTCTTCCAGTCCCGACGGACGACAATCTTGTTGTCTTTCACCTTGGCCAGCCCATCCTGGGCCTGGATGAAGTCCACCAGCCCCTGGGGTGATGCGAATTTATCGTTGTGGAACTGGATCGTTGCCCCCTTGGGCCCGCCGTCCAGTTTGGCAATGCCAGCGCGTTTGCACATTGCCTTGATCCGCACCACAAGCATCAGCGTATTGACCTCCTTCGGCAGCGGACCGAAACGGTCGATAAGCTCCGCTGCAAAGCCTTCCAGCTCCACCTTGGTGCTAAGGTCGGAAAGCCGACGATACAGGCCCAGACGCACATCCAGATCGGGTACGTACTCCTCTGGGATCAGGACCGGCACCCCTAGGTTGATCTGCGGCGCCCATTGATCATCACTGCCGGTCAACCCTTCCAGCTCACCAGATTTGATCTTGGCAATCGCCTCTTCCAGCATGGACTGATAAAGCTCATAGCCCACATCACGCATCTGGCCGGATTGCTCCTCGCCCAGGAGGTTGCCAGCGCCGCGAATGTCCAGATCCTGTGACGCCAGAGAGAACCCCGCGCCCAGCGTATCCAGAGACCCCAGTACCCGCAGGCGTTTCTCGGCTCCGGGTGTCAGACGCACCCGCGGCTTGGTGGTGAGATAAGCATAGGCGCGCGTCTTTGACCGGCCCACGCGGCCCCGGATCTGATAGAGCTGCGCCAGACCAAACATATCGGCACGATGCACGACCATCGTATTGGCGGTCGGAATATCCAGGCCGGACTCCACGATTGTGGTCGCCAGCAGAATGTCGAACTTGCCATCGTAAAAGGCATTCATCCGGTCATCCAGATCCCCGGCGGCCAGCTGGCCGTGGGCGATGACGTAGCTCAGCTCGGGCAGCTGCTCCTTCAGGAAGGCTTCGACATCGGGCAGATCTGTGATGCGCGGCACCACGTAAAAGCTTTGCCCGCCACGATAATGTTCCCGCAGCAGCGCCTCGCGGATGGTGACGGCGTCAAACTCGCTGACATAGGTGCGGATCGCCAGACGGTCCACCGGCGGTGTGCCGATGATCGAGAGGTCCCGCACCCCGGTGAGGCTCAGCTGAAGCGTACGCGGAATCGGCGTCGCGGTTAGCGTCAGGACGTGAATGTCGCTGCGCATCTGTTTCAGCCGTTCTTTATGCGCGACCCCGAAATGCTGTTCCTCGTCGATGATCAGCAGGCCAAGGTTCTGAAACCGAATCGATTTGGCCAAAAGCGCATGGGTGCCAACCACGATATCAACCGTCCCTTTGGCCATACCTTCGCGGGTTTTGGCAGCTTCCTTTGCTGTAACAAAGCGCGACAACTGCCTGACTTCCAAAGGAAACCCGCGAAACCGCTGAGCAAAGGCCGCCGCATGCTGCCGCGCCAGCAACGTCGTGGGTGCAACAATCGCCACCTGTACACCTGACATGGCTGCGATAAAGGCCGCGCGCATCGCAACCTCTGTCTTGCCAAAGCCGACGTCGCCGCAAATCAGCCGGTCCATGGGCGAGCCGGACTGCAAATCCTCCATCACCTCGGCAATGGCACGCAGCTGGTCGTCGGTCTCTTGATAGGGGAAACGGGCGGAGAATTCCTCCCAGGCGTGCGGCGGCGGATCCATCATCGGCGCCTTGCGCAGCGCCCGTTCTGCGGCCACACGGATCAGCCGATCCGCCATCTCGCGGATGCGTTCCTTTAGCTTGGCCTTCTTGGCCTGCCAGGCACCGCCGCCGAGCCGATCCAGAAGCCCCTCATCGTGGCCGTATTTGGACAGCAGTTCAATGTTTTCGACTGGCAGGTACAGCTTTGATTGTTCTGCATATTCCAGCAGAATACACTCATGCGCCGCGCCAGCGGCGGTCACCACCTCCAGACCCTTGTAGCGGCCAATCCCATGGTCCACATGCACCACCAGATCACCCGGGCTGAGCGATTGGGTTTCGGTGAGGAAATTCTCGGCCTTGCGCCGCTTCTTGGGCGCGCGGATCAGCCGGTCACCCAGCACATCCTGTTCGGAAATCACCGTCAGATCGGCGGTCTCGAACCCGTGCTCCAGCGCCCAGACCGCCAGATGCAACCCAGATTTGCCGATCCGGGTGCCATCGCGGATCGCGATCACCTCGGCCAGGCCCTCATCCTCGATCAGGCCGGTCAAACGCTCTCGGGCGCCCTCTGAATAAGAGGCAACAACCACCGGACCCACCTGCAAACGCGCTTTAATATGATCTGCCAGCGCACTGAACAAGCTCACATTTTCCAGCTGTCGCTCCGGCGAGAAATTGCGTCCGATCCGCCCACCGGCATCAATCACCCCCGGCCCGCTGGCCTGTGGCAGCGGATGGAACTGGATCACCCGGTGATCCGCGATCGCGGCCTCCCAAGCGGCATCATCCAGATACAGCAGCCCCGGCGGCACCGGTTTATAGACGGTATCCATCCGCCCCTTCTGCGCCATCGCGATCTTGCGCGTCTCATATTGGTCCGCGATGCTGTCCCAACGCGCCAACCGAGCCGGTGTCACCTGATCGTCCAATGTCACCGTGGCTGACGGCAGATAGTCAAACAGCGTTTCCAACCGCTCATGAAAGAACGGCAACCAATGCTCGATGCCCTGGTATTTTCGCCCGGCTGAAACCGCCTCGTAAAGCGGATCATCCGTGCCCGCTGCGCCAAACTCGATCCGGTAGTTCTGCCGAAACCGGGTCACCGCCGTCTCATCAAGGATCACCTCGGAAACCGGCGCCAATTCAACCACGCTCAGCTTTTCGGTGGTCCGCTGGGTGGCGGGATCAAACCGCCTGGCCCCATCCAGCACATCCCCAAAGAGATCCAGCCGCACCGGGCCGCTCTGTCCCGGCGGATAGATATCAATGATACCGCCCCGCACCGCAAAATCTCCCGGCTCCATCACCGTCGGGCTCTTGGTGAATCCCATCCGTGTGAGGTAGCTGCGCAGCGCCTCCTCGTCGATGCGACGGTCCACTTCGGCGGTAAAGGCGGAATCCTTCAGAACCTGTCGTGCAGGCACCCGCTGGGTCGCCGCATTCAGCGTGGTGAGCAACACAAATTGCCCCGGCATCTGATGCACAAGCGCCGCCAGCGTCGCCATCCGGGCCGCGGCAATATCTGCATTGGGCGACACACGGTCATACGGCAGGCAATCCCAGCCCGGAAAGCTGATCACCGGCATGTCGGGCGCAAAAAAAGCCAGCGCCGCCCGGGTCGCTTCCATCCGCTTGTCGTCGCGCGCCACATGCAGGACAGGACCATTGCTGCTGGCCGCCTCTTTCAGGATCAGCCGCGCATCAAAACCTTCTGGTGCGCCGCCCGCGGTGATTGCCCGTTGCGCCATCTACGTCTCTCTTTCGTCGTCTGCCCGCAGGCGATTAGCCGAGGAACCCGATTTGAAGGTTCTGATACATGCCCCAGAGCGCGGTGACAAAAATCGCCACCATCCCCACCAGCTGAATGAACAGCCGGCTGAGGGTCAGCTGCCGGATCAGGGTTTCCCCCGCCAGCCCTTCGCGGTGGATCCGGCGCGCGGAGTTCCAGTTAATTAGGCCGACAAACCCCATGGGAAAGGCCAGCAGGAACACGGCCTGGGCAAATTCAACACCGTAGTAAAACCCCAGCATCCCCAGCATGGCGAGCACAAAACAGGTCATGCCCAGCACCCAGTGGCCCGATACATCGGTGATATACATCATCCGGTTCACATTGACCCGCGCAATCGCCTCCAGATCCAGCGCTGCCTGTCCACCCTGCTTGCGAGCGCGGTACACCATGTCAAACGGCACTCCCATCACCCAATGGCTGGCAGAGGACCAGACAACGGCCAGCGCGATCCAGTACCACAGGTTGGAAAAGGACCGCAGATCAATCAGCTCGGTCAAGGTATGAAACAGATCCACTGCGCGGCCCTTCTCTCGTCCAGTCTTTGCGCCCCTATATCCCCCGCGCGGCGCCCTGGCACAAGGGGTGGCCCCGCGCCGCCATAAGATGGGGACATTTGGCGCGGCGAATCTGTCACTTGTCGCCGCCGTCATTCCATGCGACCCAAAGGGAGACCACCGCGACCGCCCCCGGTCGCGCCAAAGACCTGCGAGGACCCGATGAAGCCGACCGTCGCCCCATTTCCCGCTGCCCGTCCACGCCGGCTGCGCAGCACCTCTGCCCTGCGCAATCTGGTGCGTGAAACCACCTTGACCAGCGACGATCTGATCTGGCCGGTTTTTGTCCGCGACGGCGAGGCGATCGAAGAGCCGATCCCCTCCATGCCTGGTGTCACCCGGCGCAGCATCGACAAGGTGGCCGAAGCCGCCGTCGAGGCGCAGGCGCTTGGTATTCCGGCGATCTGTCTGTTTCCCTATACCGACCCCGCTCTCAAGACCGAGGATTGCGCAGAAGCCTGGAGCCCCGACAATCTGGTCAACCGCGCCATCCGCGCCATCAAATCCGCCGCACCGGATATAGCGGTGATGACCGATGTGGCGCTGGATCCCTATAATATCAACGGCCATGACGGCTATGTCGTCGATGGCGAAATCGTCAACGACGAAACCGTCGAGGCGCTGGTTAAGATGACGGTGGCCCAGGCCGATGCCGGTGCCGATATCATTGGCCCCTCCGACATGATGGATGGTCGCATCGGCGCCATGCGCCGCGCGCTTGAAGCGGCGGGCCACCGCAATGTCACCATCCTGTCCTATGCGGCCAAATACGCCTCCGCATTCTACGGACCCTTTCGCGATGCCGTCGGCGCCTCCGGCGCGCTAAAGGGGGATAAGAAGACCTATCAAATGGACCCGGGTAATACCGATGAGGCGCTGCGTATGATCGAACGCGATCTGAGCGAAGGCGCCGATATGGTGATGATCAAACCGGGGCTGGCCTATCTCGACATCTGTCAGCGGGTGAAATCCACCTTTGGCGCACCCACCTTTGCCTATCAGGTCTCCGGCGAATACGCGATGATCGAGGCCGCTGCGCAGAATGGCTGGATCGACGGCGAACGCATCATGATGGAAAGCCTCATGGCATTCAAACGGGCGGGCTGCGATGGCGTGCTGAGCTATTACGCCCCGGCTGCGGCGCGGCTGCTGAACGGCTGATCCGCATCGGACCGGTGGCCGCTTTCGTGCATTGCGCGGGCAGCGGATCGCCAAAAATTGACGGCAGGAAGCCGCTGATTGCGGCGGTCGCAGTGATGACAGACGGCAGCTTTCCGCGTATACCATGCCACAGAGCCAGAGAACTGGCCGCAACTGAACAGTGACAGGCCGAAATGACAGCCCGCGCGGCGCCGGCCCCAGAAAACAGGCAAACAAGATGAGCAGCTCTTATTCTTCCCGTTTGACCCGGCGCGGTTTTGCGCTTGGCGCCCTCGCCGGTGCCGGTGTCACCGCCGCCTGCGGCAATGGCATCGGCAACAGCAATGCCAGCAAGATCGACGCCCGCGTCGATGCGACTCTTAGCCAGATGTACAGCCAATACCCCGGCGCCGTCGCACTGGCCGAAAAATCAACCGGCATGCTGGTGATGCCACTGGTGACCGAGGCAGGCTTCCTTGTCGGCGGTGCCTTCGGTCGCGGCGCGCTGCGCATCGACGGCGTAACGGTGGATTATTATTCCACTGTAAAAGGGAATGCAGGCCTGCAGATCGGCGCACAGCAATACGCTCATGTGCTGTTCTTCATGACCCAGGAAGCACTGTCGAACTTCCGCCGCTCCTCCGGCTGGGCCGCGGGCGCCGATCTGGAATATGTGATCCGCGACGAAGGCGACTCGCTGGCCGCCGATACCAATACGCTGAACAGCCCTATCCTGGCAGCGGTTTTCGGACAGGCAGGGCTGCGTCTTGGCGCCACCCTGGAAGGCACCAAATACACCCGCATTATCCCCTGATCCCTGCCCGCGCGCGCCCCGGCGGAGCGGATCAGACAGGCTGACAACGCGCGCAGCATGAAACAGGGTTTCGACTGTCGCGCGGCTGCCTATCTTCTGGCCCGAAATATCCCCGCCGGAGGCATGGCCTTTCCATCAGGAAAGGCCATTTTCATACCTACCTACTCAAAGGCCTTCAGGCGTTTGAACAGGCTGGAGGTGTCCCAGCGGCCGCCGCCCAATTTCTGGACATCCTTGTAGAACTGATCGACCAGCGCCGTAACCGGCAGGCTCGCGCCGGTTTCCTCCGCCGCATCCAGACAAATGCCCAGATCCTTGCGCATCCAATCGACCGCAAACCCATGCTCGAAGTGATCGTCCAGCATGGTCTCATGCCGATTGACCATCTGCCAGCTGCCTGCCGCGCCCTGGCTGATCACTTCCACAACAGCCCGACCATCCAGCCCCGCCTTCTCGGCGAAATGCAGCGCCTCGCTCAGCCCCTGAACCAGCCCGGCGATGGCAATCTGGTTGCACATCTTGGTCATCTGGCCAGCGCCGCTGTCGCCGATCCGGCGGCAGATCCGCGCATAGGCGCCGATGATCGGCTCTGCCTTGTCATAGGCGGCCTGATCGCCGCCGCACATGACCGAGAGCACGCCATTCTCCGCCCCCGCCTGTCCGCCGGAAATCGGCGCATCGACAAAAGCCAGATCCAGATCCGCCGCAGCGCCATATAAGTCGCGCGTGACCTTCGCCGATACGGTGGTGTGATCGACAAAGATCGCCCCCGCGTCCATGCCGTCAAAGGCACCGTCATCGCCCAAGCAGACGCTGCGCAGATCATCGTCATTGCCAACGCAGGCCATCACGAACTCAGCCCCTGCCGCGGCCGCACGCGGCGTTGCGGCGGCGCGGCCACCATGTTCCTTGGCCCAAGCCTCTGCCTTGGCCGCAGTGCGATTATACACCGTGACCTCGTGACCGGCGGCCACCAGATGACCGGCCATCGGATAGCCCATCACTCCCAAACCCAAGAATGCAATCTTCGCCATCTGCTTTCCCCCTGATGCGTCTTGTCCTATGTTGGCGCCACCCTAGCAGCCGCGCCGCCCGGTGCAATCTGCGAGGGCGACAATCTGCGCCATAACCGGGCCAATAACGCCAAAAACCTGAGGAAACGCACCACCGATGGGACTTCTCTTTCGCTGGCTCCTGCGCCTTGCCGCCGCTTTGATTCTGCTTCTGGTGATGGGGCTTGGTCTGGTCTATTTCCTCGCCGCGCAATCCCTGCCCGACTACGACAAGGAGATCACCCTGCCCGGCCTCCTCGCACCGGTGGAGATCGTGCGTGACAATGCCAATGTGCCGCATATTTTCGGCAGCTATGGCGCCAGCGATGAAGATGTCTATTTCGGTCTCGGCTATGCCCATGCGCAGGATCGCCTATGGCAGATGACCACCCTGCGCCGCACCGCCATGGGCCGCCTGTCGGAGATCTTTGGCAGCCGCACCGTACAGGTCGACACGCTGATCCGGCGGCTGGACATCTACCGGCTGGCGCAGCAGTCGGTCGCCGCGCAGACGCCTGAGACGATGACCGCCCTGCGCGCTTATTCCGCAGGGGTCAATGCCCGGCTGCAAGAGATCAACGAGGATGCGCTGGGGCGCGGCGCACCTGAGATGTTCCTGTTCAATGTGCCCATGGCGCCCTGGCAGCCCGCCGACAGTATCGCGGTTATGAAACTGATGGGCCTCAAGCTATCAGGGCACATGCAGGAGGAAATCCTACGCGCCCGTACCTCTCTGGCGCTGCCGGATCCCAGCCGACTGAAGGACATCCTGCCCGATGCCCCCGGCAATGGCGTGGCGGCCCTGCCGGAATATGCCGCGCTGTTTCCCCAGCTGCCCCGTCATGCCAGCACCGGCACCGATGGCAGCCAGACGCTGCCCTTCATGCCGATTGCGCCGCGCGGGCTGGCCGGCGCCTCCAACGCCTGGGCTGCGGCACCCAGCCGGTCGGCGGCGGGCGGTACGCTGCTGGCCAATGATCCGCATCTGGAGCTGACGGCACCCGGTCTGTGGTATCTGGCGCGGCTGGAACTCGGCACCGGCGGTGTCATCGGCGCCACCATTCCCGGCATTCCCGCTGTGATCTCCGGCCGCTCGGACTTGCTCGGCTGGGGGGTGACCTCCTCTTATATGGATGATCAGGATCTGTTCATCGAACAGCTGAACCCGGACAATCCCGAGGAATACAAGACCGCCGACGGCTTCAAGCGGTTCACCAGCCGCCCTTCGATCATCAATATCAAGGATGAGACGCCGGTCACCCTGACACTGCGCTGGACCGACAATGGCCCGGTGCTGCCCCGCTCGCTGTTCGATCTTGCGTCGATCACACCGCCCGGTCATGTGGTCAGCCTCGGCTGGACCGGCCTTAGCGCGCAAGACACCTCGATGAGCGCCGCACTCGAGCTGATGCGGGCCAATACGGTCGCAGAGGCGATCGAAATCGGCGAAGGCTATTTCGCCCCCTCGCAGAACCTGACCCTTGCCGACAGGACCACGGTCGCGCTCAAAACCGTGGGCGCCATACCGCAGCGCGACGCACGGCACCAAAGCCAGGGCCGGATGCCGAGCCAGGGCTGGCGCCCCGAGAACCAGTGGCAGGGCCGCGCACCCTATGCCGCCAACCCGGAATTTGTCTCGCCCATCGGCGGCATTCTCGGCAATACCAACAACAAGCTACTGGACCGCCCCTTCCCCAACCATGTGTCCTACACCTGGGGCGATACCCAGCGGATCAACCGCTGGAAAAAGCTCATGCAGGACCGCCAGGTCCATACCCGTGACAGCTTTATCGAGGCACAGCTCGACACCGTGTCCTATACCGCGCGCACCCTGCTGCCGCTGATTGGTGCCGATCTGTGGTTCACGGGAGAGGCCGCCCCCGAGGGTACCCGCGAACGTCAGCGCCAGATCGCCCTGACCCTGCTGTCAGAGTGGAACGGTGAGATGAACGAACATCTGCCGGAACCGCTGATCTATGCCGCCTGGGTTCGGGCTTTGCAGAAACGCCTGATCACTGACGATCTCGGCCCGCTGGCTGCTGAGTTCACGCAGGTCGACCCGCTGTTCCTTGAACGGGTCTTCCGCGATGTCGAAGGCGCCTCGGTCTGGTGCGATATCCGCCAAAGCGCACCTACAGAGAGCTGCACCGAATTGGCCCGCCTGGCCCTTGATGATGCACTGATCTGGATCGAAGAAACCTATGGGACCGCATTGGAATCCTTGCGCTGGGGCGATGCCCATCAGGCCACCCAGAACCACGAAGTGCTGGGCGAGGTGCCCCTGCTGCGGGTTTTTGTAAACATCCGTCAGTCCACCAGCGGCGGCGACAACACGCTGCAACGCGGGCTCACCTCCGGCAAAGGCGAGCACCCGTTCAGCAACGTTCACGCCGCCGGCTATCGGGGGGTCTATGATTTTGCCGATCCTGACAGCTCCGTTTTCATCACCGCCACCGGCCAATCCGGCCATTTCCTGTCGCGGCACTACGACGACATGTCCCAGCTCTGGCGGCGCGGCGAATATATCCCGATGTCACTGGACGAGGATTTGGCCCGGGCAGCAGCCGTTGGTATCACCCGGCTGATCCCCGCGGCCCCCGCGGAATGAGGCGGGCGATCCGGCGCCCGCAGCTAAACCTATCTGTTTCAAAACAAAATACCCCGCAACCGGTCCGGTTGCGGGGTATTTTCTAGACGAACTGCGCGATCTGATCAGAGCGCCGCGAAGCGATTCTTCTGTGTCTCGGTCCACAGAACAGTCAGTTCAAACCCGGTATCGGTCTGGGTTTCGCTTTGCACAACATCCTGTTCAAACAACCAGGCACGCTGCTTTCCTTGCGCGAATGTCAGGGTGATATCATCCTCGTGCCGGATCAGCCGCAGCTTGTCGGTGATATCCGCCAACAGCCCATCCAGCCCCTCGCCGGTGATCGCAGAGATGGCATGAATGCCATCTTCACGCTCCGCGCGCTGGCGGCGGGCCTCGGCCTCTTCCTCATCCAGAAGATCAAGCTTGTTCCAGACCTCAATCCGCGCACGGCTGTCATCAACCCCGAGCGAGGTCAGAATGCTCTCGACGTCCGCCGCCTGGTTCTGGGTCTCGTCATGGCTGATATCGCGTACATGCACGACCACATCGGCGGCCAGCACCTCTTCCAGCGTTGCCCGGAACGCAGCAACAAGCTCGGTCGGCAGATCAGAAATAAACCCAACCGTATCCGACAGGATGATTTCCGGCCCATCCGGCAGCTCAACCCGGCGCATGGTCGGATCCAGCGTGGCAAAGAGCATGTCCTTTGCCATCACCTCGGCACCGGTCAGCCGGTTGAAAAGCGTCGATTTTCCGGCGTTGGTATAGCCCACCAGCGCCACAATCGGATAGGGAATCTTGGCCCGTGCTGCGCGATGCAGCGTCCGGGTTTTCACCACCTTGTCCAACTGCCGGCGCAGCCGAACGAGCTGCTCGTCAATGGCGCGCCTGTCGGCCTCGATCTGGGTTTCGCCGGGTCCGCCGACAAATCCCAATCCGCCACGCTGCCGCTCCAGGTGGGTCCAGGCCCGCACCAGTCGCGTGCGCTGATAGCTGAGTGCCGCCATTTCAACCTGCAACACCCCCTCACGGGTGCGCGCCCGGTCCGAGAAGATCTCGAGGATCAGCCCGGTCCGGTCAAGGATTTTGACCTTCCAGGCCTTCTCAAGATTGCGCTGCTGAACCGGCGACACCGGGCCGTCGATCAGGACCAGCTCCACCTCTTCGGCCTGGAACATCGCCTTCAGCTCTTCGATTTTCCCGGATCCAAACAGCATCCCCGCATGCGCCTTTGGCAGGCGCACGACGGCCGATCCGATCACCTCGATGTCGGGCAGAGCCTCGGCCAATGACACGCCCTCAGCAAGGGCGGACACCGGATCGCGGCGATCGCGGTCTGATTTGATATCGGGATGCACCACCCAGGCACGGGTGGGCGTCCGGTCATGCTCCATCAAGAGGCGTCTTCACCTTCATACAGGCTGATCGGCTGGGCAGGCATGATCGTCGAGATGGCGTGTTTGTAAACCAGTTGCGACTGCCCGTCCCGACGCAGCAGGACACAGAAATTGTCAAACCATGTGATCACACCCTGCAACTTAACGCCGTTGATCAGAAAGATGGTGACCGGAACCTTGGTTTTACGAACGTGGTTCAGGAAGGCATCCTGAAGATTCTGTCTGTCCGAAGCCATTATTATTATCTCGCCTTTGTTCTTGTCGCGCTGCGGACCAGCGCCCCGTTAATGAATACTATGAACGCAGATAGTCGGAGTTTCCACCCGAAAATTACTCATATGACGTCCACGGTAACCATGATTGATCAGCTGCGCCAGAGGTTTGGTGTCATAAGGGCAATGATCGCCAATGTTTCCAGCCGTCCCAACACCATGGCAAAGCACAGGATCAGTTTTGCGCTGGCTGTCAGATGGATCAGGGCGATGGGTTCGGATCCTGCGACCTCGGTCAACGGGCCGGTTGTGGACAGGGTCGCAATGGTCAGGATCAGCGCCTGTTCGAAATCCGAACCAACTGCGGCCAGACTGATGCTGATCACCGCCAGTGACAGCGCAAACAGCATGAAGAACACCCAGGCGACAAAAGCCCCGTTGCGTTGCAGTCGCCGATTGCCCTTGCCCTCGTTGCTGACGGAGGACGGATGCACCAGCCGTTCCATCTCGCGCAAGCCGTTCAGATAAAGCGCATAGACCCGCAGCAGTTTCACCCCGCCTGCCGTGGTGGCGACGCCGCCGCCGATCACCGCAAGCCCCAGTAGGATCATGCCCGGCGTATCCAGCCCCGACCATTGGCGGGCGGTTTCCCAGTCGGCGCTCTCGAACCCGGTGGTCGACAGGAACGACAGCACGGTAAAAGTCGCCCCCCACCATGAGTGCAGCCCCTGCATCAGATCACTGGTGGTTGCGACATCAAAACTGGCGATCCAATGGCGCAGGAACAACAGCAGAGGCACGCCAAAGACGATCAGCAGGCCGATGCGGAACTCTGGGTCGCGATCCAACCGGCTATGGCCGCTGGTCACCGTATCGGTCGAAAACGTCAGCCGCGACAGGGCAAAGAACATGAACAGGAACATCACCATTTCCCCGGCGATGCCACTGGCGCCATTCTCCACGCCGCCCACCGCCGAGATACCGGAGGTGGCCAGCACCGACATCGCATGTCCCAGCGCAACAAGGGCGGTCTCGCCCGTGATGATCAACAGGATCCACAGAACCAGCGTCAGCCCGGCATAAAGCGGCGCCAGGGTTTTGGTCACCACCACCAGTTTGCGACGTGGATCAGCGCGCTGCATATGGAGCGGCGTCTCGGTGCCGCGTCCCGGCTCCCCCCGCGCGGTCACCTCAAATCCCCCCAGCGACAGCGGCGCCAGAATGGCCGAGGCCGCAACCCACATCAGCAGCCCACCCAGCCAGCCCACCATGGCCCGCCACAGATGCACGCTCGGCGGCAGGCGGTTGGGATCGGCAAATACATCCGCCCCGGTGGTGGTGATCGCGCTGACCATATCGAAATAGGCGTTGAGATAGCTGGTGTTGCCCAGGGCATCCTGCACCGGAACCGCCAGGAATGCGGGCAACACGGCAAAGCTCGCAAGCAGCGAGGTGAGCTGCCCCGGCATGCTGTACCGTGGCATCCGGTTGCCCATCGACAGCCCGACCAGCACAACCAGCATCAATCCCAGCACACCGGAATAGAAGAAACTGCGCGAGGTCTGGTGATCATCCAGGATCAGCGCGTGAACGGCAGGCACCCACATCGCCAGCGCGGCCACCATCAGGATCAGCAGAAAGAGCGGCAGACGCAGCAGGCCGCCTGTTTTTTCCATCGGCTGTTTGCGATGACGCGCCATGTTAGAAGAAGTCAATCGAGACCTGCATCAGGCGCTCAACCTCCGGCACATCCGCAGCCATGGCAAAGAGCGCGATCACATCGCCCTCCTCGATCCGCATTCCACCGGTCGGCCGCATCACCTTACCGTTCTTGCTAACGGCGCCGACCAGCACCCCTTCGGGGAACGCGATGTCGCGGATCATCTGCCCGGCCATGGGAGAGGTCGACATCACCTCGGCCTCGATCACCTCGGCCTCGGCATCGCCGATGGAATAGACCTGTCGCACCCGGCCATAGCGGATGTGGCGCAGGATCGAGCTCACCGTTGTGGCCCGCGGATTGATATAGGCGTCGATCCCCAGCGGCGCCATCAGCGGCACCAGCGTCGGATCGTTGATCAGTGCAATCGCCAGCGGGCAGCCTTCGGCCTTGGCCCGCACAGCGGCCAGCATATTGACCTTGTCATCATCGGTGACGGCCAGCATGGCGTCGGCCCGGTCGATCCCCGCCTCGATCATCAGGCTGCGATCCAGACCATCGCCGTTCAGCACGATGGTTCGCTCCAGCGTCTCGGCGGCGCGTTCGGCACATTTGCGGTTGCGCTCAATCATTTTGGCACGGGTGCGCCCAGTCCGGGCCTCCAGCGCCTTGGCCACCTCAAGCCCGACATTGCCGCCGCCAACGATCACAACCCGATCCTGACGTTTCTGTTGTTTGCCAAATACTTCGATCGTGCGGCTCACGTCATCAACATGGGCAAACACATAGGCGCTGTCCCCCACAAACAGCTGATCTCCCGGCTCTGGCGCAAACAGAGTGCCATCGCGGCGAATGCCCACAACGATGGCCCGCAGCGTCGAAAACAGATCCGTCAGCTGTCGCAGCGGCGTGTTGACCACCGGACAGTCCTCGTCAATCTGCACGCCCAACAGCTGCGCTTTGCCGTCCATGAACATCTCTGTATCAAAGGCGGCAGGCGCCGAAAGACGCTGCATCGCCGCCGCGGCCACCTCGCGCTCGGGGCTGATCACCACATCAATCGGCAGGTGGTCGCGGCGGTAGAGATCCGAATAAATCGCTTCGAGATAGCTTTTTGACCGCAGTCGCGCGATCTTGCGCTGGATCGAAAAGACCGAATGAGCCACCTGGCAGGTGACCATATTGACCTCATCCGAATGTGTGGCCGCAATGATCATGTCTGCGTCACGGGCACCGGCGCGGGTCAGCACGTCCGGGTAGGAGGCAAACCCGGCAATCCCCTGCACATCCAGCGTATCCGTCGCGCGGCGCACCAGATCGGGATTGTTGTCCACCACGGTCACGTCATTGTGCTCCCCCGACAGGTGCCGGGCGATCTGCCAGCCGACCTGACCTGCGCCACAGATAATAACCTTCATGTGCTTGTTCCTCAGGGCGCTGCTGCGCGAAATCGCGCGTTTTGAATGACAGAAGCCGCCGGAACGGTCAATTCAATTGTCTTACCGCCCGTTCTGGCGCACAATCAAAGGATGTCCATAAGAAATCATATGCTTGCCGCACTGCTGGTAACATCAGCGCTGGCGGCCTGTGGCCCGGTTCCGGTCTATTACCACGCCGGTGCGGATGTGGCCCGGCGCGATGCGGATCTCCTTGCCTGCGAGGTCAGCGCCCTGCGCGACGCCCCGGTGGCCACCCAGATCCGCCAGCACCCGCCGATCTTTCGCCCCGGTGGCGAGGTTTGCCGCAACGGGCGTTGCTATCACCGGGCCGGCTATTGGGAGGATGGCGGCATCTATACCGTGGACGTAAACGCCGATCTGCGCCAGCGGGTCGAGCGGTCCTGCATGGCCGCGAAGGGCTACGAAAACATCGCCGTAAAACGCTGCCCGCAGTCGGTGGCGGATGCCGTCGGGGCGCGGCGCGCCGCAACCCTGCCTCAACTCAGCCAGACCTCCTGTGCGATCGAACGCCGTGGTCAGTCGCCACAGATTGTGGCGACGACGCCCTAAGGCTCAACCACGGCGTACCGAGCTTTCAGTCAGGAAACCCTGACAACCCACTGATAAGCAGGGGATATGGCCTGAATCAGACCATATCCTCTTCGGTTTCCTTCTCAACATGCGCGATCCGCGCGCCTGCCTTGTTCGAGGTGACAACCCCCAGCGATTTCAGTTTGCGGTGCAAGGCGGAGCGTTCCATCCCGACAAAAGACGCGGTGCGGCTGATATTGCCGCCAAAGCGGTTGATCTGGGTCAGCAGATATTCGCGTTCAAACGCCTCGCGGGCCTCCCGCAGCGGCAGGGTCGCCAGCGCCCCGGAAAGCACAACCCGGCTCTGGTCATCAACCGCTTCTTCATCGCGGGGCAGATCCTTTGGCTCAATCGGACCGCTGCTTTCGCCAAGGATCAGAACCCGTTCCACCATGTTCTTCAACTGCCGCACATTGCCCGGCCACAGCATGGTCTGCATCAGGGCAATGGCATCCTCGCTAAGCTTGCGCAGCGGCAGGCCCTGGCTCTGGTTGAAATGCGCGATGAAATGATCCGCCAGCAGCGGAATATCCTCGCGCCGGTCGGCCAGCGAGGGCACCGGGATCGGCACCACATTCAGGCGGTGATAGAGTTCCTGACGGAAGCGATCCGCCTCAATCTCGCGCTCCAAGTCCTTGTTTGTCGCGGAAATAACCCGCAGGTCAACGCGCACCTTATCGGCCCCGCCAACCCGCTGGAACTGCTGATCCACCAGCACCCGCAGGATCTTTGACTGGGTCCCAAGCGGCATATCCGCCACCTCGTCAAAGAAGATCACGCCGCCATGCGCCTGTTCCAGCAGCCCCGGCTCAACCCCGCGTTCGGCGCTTTCCCGACCAAACAGCACCTCTTCCATACGGTCCGGCTCGATACTGGCGCAGTTCACCGTCACAAAGGGGGCAGAGGCGCGATTGGACTGGGTGTGAATATAGCGCGCTGCAATCTCCTTGCCGCTGCCCGCAGGCCCCGTCAGCATCACCCGGCCGTTGGACTTTGTCACCTTGTCCAACTGGCCAATCAGCGCACGATAGGTCGCGGAGGCCCCGATCATCTCGCTCACGCCGGCATCCTGACGCTTCAGATCGGAGTTTTCGCGGCGCAGCTTCGAAGCCTCCATCGCGCGGCGAATAACCACCAGCAACTGGTCGATATTAAAAGGTTTTTCGATGAAATCATACGCGCCCTGCTTGATCGCAGCGACGGCAATTTCAATATTTCCATGGCCGGAAATAATCACCACGGGGATTTCCGGGTTGTCGCGTTTCACCACCTTCAGGATGTCGATCCCATCCATCTGGCTGTCCTTCAGCCAGATATCGAGGATCAGGAGCGCCGGCGGCTCGGCGTTGAGCGCGGCCATGCATTCCTCAGAGCTGCCGGCCTTCCGCGTTGCATAGCCTTCATCCTCAAGGATATCGGAAACCAGCTCACGGATGTCGCGTTCGTCGTCAACAATCAGAATGTCACTCATGTCAGACCTGCTTTCACTGTACTCTTATTGGGGGCTGCCGCCTCATGTGCGGCAGGCAGGCGGATCACGGCCATGGCGCCATAATGGGCCTGACCTTCGAACACCGGTGCGTCTTCCAGCACCAGCGTTCCGCCGTGTTCTTCGATGATCTTCTTGACGATTGGCAGGCCGAGGCCGGTGCCTTCGTCACGGGTGGTCACATAGGGTTCAAACAAACGGGCACGGTCTTCTGGCAGACCGATGCCATTGTCGGCGATGGTGACCTCATAGCCGGTTTTCGTCGAGGTGACGGCAATGCGAATTTCCGGATCCAGATCCGGCACGCCACCTTTTTGCTTCAGGGTTTCAACGGCTTCGCCCGCGTTCTTGATCAGATTGGTCAAGGCCTGGCCGATCATGGTTGCATCCAGATCGGCAAGCATCGGTTCGGTGGGCAGATCGGCGGTGATGCGCAGATCAGGCTGGCCTGCCCGTTGCAGGGTCACCGCATCGCGCAACAGCTTCACCAGATCCTCTTCGCGGCGCTCCGGCTCCGGCATCCGTGCGAATTTTGAGAACTCATCAACAATGCGGCGCAAGTCATTGGTCTGGCGCACGATCACATCTGTCATGGATTGCAGGAGATCGCTGTTCTCCTCACCCAGCTTGGGCGCGAATTTGCGTTTGATACGCTCGGCACTCAGCTGGATCGGGGTCAGCGGGTTCTTGATCTCATGGGCAATCCGACGGGCTACATCGCCCCATGCCGCCATCCGCTGGGCGCTGACCAGGTCGGTGACATCGTCAAAGGCAACCACATAGCCCTCAAGCCGCCCCTCCTCGCTGCGCCGTGGCGACATCCGCACCAGCAGGTTCTCCAGCTGCCCCTGACGCGTCACCTTGACCTCATCCTGCACCACATCGGCGCCGGTTTCGCTCAATTCCACAAACAGCGGCCCAAACTCCGGCACGGCCACAGCCAGTGCCAGCGACTGACGATCGCCATTCCAATCCAGCAGGCGCTCGGCGGAGCGGTTCACAAAGGTCACCCGCCCCTCAGGGTCCAGCCCGACCACACCGGAGGTCACCGACATCAGCACGGAATCAAACAACCGGCGGCGGCGTTCGATCTGGCGGGTGTTTTCAAGCAGCGTGTCGCGCTGCTCGCGCAGCTCCAGCGTCATCTGGTTGAAATAGCGCCCCAGCTGCGAAATCTCGTCATCGCCGTCGTCTTCGGGCACCTGCACGTTGAGGTTGCCCGCCCCGACCCGGCGCGCCGCAATCGTCAGCCGTCCGACAGGCCGCGACAGCCGTTCGGCAAACCACATGCCCAGCCACATCGCCGCAAGGATCAGGATCACCGCAAACCCGAGGTACAACAGCACAAAGTCAAACAGAACCCGCCCGCGTTCGCTCTCCAGCTGCTGGTAGAGATGCGCAGTTTCCTTGGTGTCATCCAGGAGGCTCAGCAACTCACCGTCGACATCACGGCTGACATACAGGAAGCGGTCGACAAACGCATCCAGCCGCACCAGCGCCCGCAGTTCGCTGTTTTCCCAGTCCTGGATCAGCGTAACCCCGTTAAACGACGCCTTGCTGATGTCAGCGGCGCGCGGCTCTTCAAAGTCAAACTCATAGGAGCGTTCGCCACGGGCCCGGATGGCCCCGGCGCCATCCACCACATAGGCCTCCTGAAGGCCGCGTTGGATCTGCAATTGCCCCTGTGTCAGCACCTGGCGCAGCTGCCCGTCGCTGATGAAGAAATTGCGGTTCCGGCTGTTGTCGATATAGCGCGCCAGCGCCACCGCATCCTCCGACAGGTCGCGCTGCTGCTGCTCCTGATAGGCCTCAGCGGCGGCAAGCGAACTTCCCACGACCTGACGCACCCGGTCCGAAAACCAGCCCTCAAGGCCCACGTTCACGGTCAGGCCGGCAAACAGCGCCACGATCACGGTGGGCGTCAGCGCCAGAAAGGCGAAGGCCCCGATCAGCCGCAGATGCAGCCGGGAGCCCGCGGATTTGGCCCGTCGGGCTGCGATCAACCGCCCAACCTGCGTCAGGACCAGTGCCGCGACAGCCAGCACATAGATCAGATCAGCCAGCAGGATCAGCCGCAGCGACAGCGAGGCGACCCCTTGCGAGAACGGGCCGATGATCAGAAATGTCGAGAGCGCCAGCACAGGTCCCAGAACAACCAGCCCAAGCGCGCCGACATTGCGTGCCCTGCGGGTTCTGCGCCAGCGGTCAAGGGCCGCAAATGGCCCGTATGCCGAGCGAAGATGTGACCTCTGCGCCACGTACCGTCCCCATCCTGATGTGCGACCATTCTGGCCGACCGCCACATATCGTGATCGTCACCAGCGCGAACGCTGATCTGCCACGGTTCTGTGGCTATATTACATCAGTTTGCGACGGCGTGTCACCTCAATATCAAGGTCGGTGATCTTCTTGCGCAGCGTATTGCGGTTAATACCAAGTAAATCCGCACATTTTGCCTGATTTCCGCCGGTCATCGCGAGCGATAATTCAATCAAAGGGGTCTCAACCTCCCGCATCAACCGGGCATATAGGCCGGGTGGCGGCAGCATATCGCCGTGCAGATCGAAATAGCGCTGCAAATGGCGCGCCACTGATTCCGACAGTTTCTCGGTACTGAGGGCCGCACCGCTGGCTGCCAGCGGCTCCCCGCCCGATTGCGCGCCCAGCGCACCGTTGACTTCATCCAGGCTGATGTCCTCGCTGCGGGCGGTCAGCGCCAGACGCCGCATCACATTCTCCAGCTGGCGCACATTTCCCGGCCACGGGAACTGCCGCAACGGTTCGCGCGCTGCCTCGCTCAACCGGCGGTGCGGTGCGCCATCATTTTCGGCCCGCGTCAGGAAATGCGCGCAAAGCAGCGGAATGTCATCCACCCGCGCCCGCAGCGCAGGCACGGGGAGCTCCGTGCCGCTGATCCGGTAATAGAGATCCTGTCGCAGCCGTCCGGCCTCCATCGCTGCGGTCAGATCCTGCTGGCTGGTGGCGATGAAACGCGGCTGGTGGTCTCCGGGGGCATCCATCATGCGAACGACGCGTGCCTGTGCCTCCTCGGAGAGATCTGCCAGCTCATCCAGCAGCAGCGTGCCGCCACGGGCCTGCGCCAGCAACTGCGCCGGACCATCGAGCGAGGCGAGATCAGCCGCCTCAGCCCTGACAAACGGCAGGGTGCGCCGATCCGAAAGATCATGCATGGACCGCGCGATCAGGGATTTTCCAGTGCCGCTCTCGCCGGTGATCAACAGCGGGATATCGGTGTTCATCACCCGCGCCACCAGACGGTAAAGTGTCTGCATCACCTCGGTGCGCCCCACCAGTGGCAGGTCCTCATGGGTCTCGCCGCTATGAAGGCCGAGATCGCGCGCGCCCTCCCCCTGCGGCGTCGAACGCCCCTGCCCCTGCGCTTGTCGCCGCTCCGTCAGCGCCTTGGCAGTCCGCTTCATCAGCTCCGGCAGGTCGAACGGTTTGGGCAGGTAATCATAGGCCTCGGCCTCAGCCGCCTTGATCGCTGTCATGATGGTGTTCTGCGCCGAGATCACGATCACCGGCAGCCCTGGCCGGTCATCGGCGATCTTGGGCAGCATCTCCAGCCCATTGCCATCCGGCATCATCACGTCGGAGATGACGACATCACCCTTGCCCTCGCCAACCCAGCGCATCAGCGTCGTCAGAGAGGAGGTCGCATGCACCTTGCACCCGGCCCGGGTCAGGGCCTGTGTCAAAACCGTGCGGATAGTGCGATCGTCATCTGCGACCAGAACGGTGCCGTCCATGATGTGCTACTCCTTGGGTGCGTCTGCGGTATGGTTGGGATCATGTGGAAACGGTGCCGGGCGTGGCGCCGTCGGCACGCGCGACAGCGACAGGCGAAACACCGTCTGCCCGGGTTCGGAACTGACCGAGATCCAGCCCTGATGATCGGCAATGATCTTGCTGACCAGCGCCAGTCCCAGACCAGTGCCATTCTCGCGGCCAGAAACAAACGGATCAAAGATATCATCGCGGATCGCCTCAGGCAGACCCGGACCGTCATCGGAAATCTCAATCTGCAGCGGCAACAGCTTGCCTGACCCATCACTGCGCCGCAGGCGGAACGAATGCTCATAGAAGGTACGGATGCGAATGGTTCCACCACCGGGATCGGCGGCCTCTGCTGCGTTCTTCAGCAGGTTCAGGACCACCTGCAACAGCTGGTCCCCATCGCCCCAGGCCATCGGCAGCGAGGGGTCGTAATCCTCGATGATGGTCATCTGCGCACCAAACCCGAGCAACGCAGAGCGGCGCGCCCGGTCCAGCACATCATGGATATTGACCTCCTGAAAGGCCGGGGCCGAGAGGTTGCCGAATTGCTCCACCTGTTCCAAGAGTTTCACGATCCGCCGACTTTCGCTCACGATCAGATCGGTCAGCTCCAGATCATCCCCCGACAGCCCCATGGACAGCAGCTGCGCCGCACCGGTGATCCCTGCCAGCGGGTTCTTGATCTCATGGGCCAGCATCTCGGCCATACCGATTGCGGATTGCGCGGCGGATTTGGCCGAATGGTTCTGCGTCAACCGCCCGGCCAGCTCGCGCGGGGAGAGCAGGATCAGCATCCCCCCCTGAACGCCCTGCACCCGCGCCACCTGTACATTGCATTGCAGCGGCGCCCGCCCGGGGGTGCCGACGTCGATATCGTTCACAAACAGCGGCGTGCCATTGTCGCGGGCGCGCTCCACCGCCTCGTCAATGGCCGGGGCAATGATCACATGCTGCCAGATGCCCTGGCCCAGCAGCGCCTTGCGCGAGGTATTGAGGAAGCCCTCACCGGCGGAATTCACATCCGCAATCCGGGCCTCGCGATCTATGACAAAGGCCGGAATCGGCAGCGACGCCCAGAGCGCGCTGTCTGCACCGTTCCAATCGACCTGCGTGGCGCCGGTTTTTCCGCCCTCTGCCTGTGTCATGCCGCCTGCCCGCCCATGGTTTGTGGCCCAAGATCCGGCCCAGCGCCCCCGGTCAGCGCCGCAGGCAGGAGGCTGAGCACCGTCTTGGGGTCCTTGGCTGTCAGCACCTCCCGGCGCAGCTGAGCAGGAGTGGCGGCCTCATCCATATACCAGCCCAGATGTTTGCGTGCGACCCGCAGGCCCAGATCCACGCCGTAAAAGGCGATCATCGCCTCGTAATGAGCGCTGACCATCTGAACCAGATCCGAACCGGTCGGCACATCTGGGGCTGCACTGCCCCAGATGTCATGCGCCACCTCAGCCAGCAGCCAGGGCTTGCCCTGCGCCCCGCGCCCAATCATCACGCCATCCGCACCCGAGAGTGCCAATGCACTGCGGGCCGTGGCCGTATCCACGATATCGCCATTGGCCAGCAGCGGAACCGTTAGCGCAGCTTTCACTGCTGCAATGGCCTGCCAATCTGCATTGCCCTTGTAGAACTGACACCGGGTACGGCCATGGATGGTGACCATCTGCACCCCGGCCTCCTGCGCGCGATAGGCCACATTGGCGGCGTTCAGACAGCTGTCGTCCCAGCCAAGCCGCGTCTTCAACGTCACCGGCACCGAGACCGCAGCCACCACCGCCTCAATCAGCGACAGCGCATGATCCGGTGTCTTCAGCAGGGCCGAGCCGGAATAACCATTGGTCACCTTCTTGGCCGGGCATCCCATATTGATATCAATCAGCTTTGCGCCCCGGCTTTCCACCTGCCGCGCGGCCTCTGCCATCCAATAGGCATCGCGCCCGGCAATCTGCACCGCCGTATTCTCCACATCCGCACTCAGCTCGGCCCGTTCACGCACGCCGGGCTTGGCCTGCACCATTTCCTGACTGGCAACCATCTCGCTCACCATCAGCCCGACACCAAAGCTGCGCACCAGATCGCGAAACGGCCGATCGGTGATTCCAGCCATCGGCGCCAGCGCGATGGGAGGGGTCAGAGAGGTGGAACCGAGAGTGAAGGACAACTGCCTAATCCTTGTGCATATGTGGTGTTTCTATCCGAAGCAGCCTCTATGCGACAATGAAACCCCTGGCGGCAAGGCTGCTTCTTTTGGCAGTTGCCTAATTTTTAGGCACTTTACCCAGGGTGACGCGCTGCCATTGCCTCCCCTTGCATCACCTCCTAAACATTTGCGACCCAAGAAAGAGCCATCCCATGCCGTCTGCCCCCCTACCCACCGCGCCGGTTTCCACCGCAGCTGATCCTGCGTCCCACCAAACCGCAGCGTTGATTGTTGCCGCAGGCAAGGGCCTGCGGGCCGGCGGCGGTCTGGCAAAACAATGGCGCCCCCTGATGGGACGCCGGGTAATCGACTGGACCATTGATGCCTTCCTACGCGCAGGCGTTCAGCGGATTGCCCTCGTGCTCGCTGCTGAGGATACCGATCACTGGCAGGAGTTTGCATCGCGCGCGGAGCTGCTGCTCACAAAGGGTGGCGACACAAGGGCGCAGTCGGTGGCCAACGGGGTGGAACTGCTCGATCAGCACGGGCTCCACAGGGTTCTGATCCATGATGCCGCCCGCCCCTGTGTCTCTCCACGGGTGATCCGCGATGTGATGGCCGCGCTCGATAACCATCCGGCCGCCGCCCCGGCGCTGGCGGTGACCGATGCGCTGTGGCGCGGGGATGGTGGGACGGTTACCGGCACAGAGAACCGCGACGGCCTGTTTGCTGCCCAGACCCCGCAAGGCTTTCACCTGCCGCAGATCCGTGCCGCCCATCAGCAGCTTGCCGCATCCGGCGGCGACGCTGCAGACGATGTGGCCGTGGCCCGCGCGGCAGGGATTGACGTTGCCATCATTCCGGGCGACCCAGACAATATCAAAATCACCCGCCCGGAGGACTTTGACCGGGCTGCGCGCATATTAGGGGGCGACATGGATGTAAGGCTTGGTAATGGCTATGATGTTCACCGGTTCGGACCGGGGGATGAGGTCGTGCTCTGCGGTGTGCCCGTGGCCCATGATCGCGGCCTTCAGGGCCATTCCGACGCCGACGTCGGGCTGCACGCCATCACCGATGCCCTCTATGGTGCGCTGGCAGAGGGCGACATCGGTCGCCACTTCCCGCCCTCGGATCCCCAATGGAAAGGTGCCGCCAGCGATATCTTTCTGCGCCACGCCGCCGATCTGACCCGCTCCAAGGGCTATCAGATCTCCAATGTGGACTGCACGCTGGTCTGTGAATTCCCCAAGATCACGCCCCATGCCCCCGCCATGCGCGCGGCGGTGGCCGAGATCCTGTCGATTGATATCTCCCGCGTCTCGATCAAGGCGACCACCTCCGAACGGCTTGGCTTTACCGGTCGCGGCGAAGGCATCGCCGCCCTCGCCACCGCCTGCGTGGTGAAATCATGAAACGCTCGCGCCTCGCCTTTCTGATCGGCACCGTGGGCGGCATCGGCTACATGCGTCCGGCACCCGGCACCTGGGGGTCGCTTGCAGCGTTGCCCATGGCTTTTGTCCTGCACCAGCTGGGCGGATTCCTCCTGCTGGCGCTGGCAACCGTGATCTGCATGGTGGTCGGCGTCTGGGCGGCGGAGGCGATGACCCGCAACCGCGAAAACATGGATCCTTCCGAATTTGTACTGGATGAGGTGGCAGGCCAGTTTGTTGCCCTCTGGGCGATTTCCTATCCCGCCTGGGCGCATGACATTGCCATCACTGCACTCTGGCCCGGCTGGATTGCCGCCTTTGTGCTGTTTCGCTTGTTTGATGTGTGGAAACCCGGCCCCGTTGGCTGGGCCGACCGTCAGAAAGGGGCCACAGGGGTGATGATGGATGATATTATCGCAGGCATCCTTGCTGCCATCGGTGTCGCCGCGCTGGCCGGTCTCACCCATGGTGTACTGGGCCTGTAAATTGCAGAGGTAAGTCCATGGACGCGTCCGACATCATCCGCAAGGCCAGCGCAAAAGGCCTGACCATCGCCACCGCAGAGAGCTGCACCGCCGGTATGATCGCCGCTGCGCTCACCGATGTGCCCGGCTCCTCGGCGGTGGTTGATCGGGGCTATGTCACCTACTCAAATCGCGCCAAGCAGGAGATGTTGGGCGTGCAGACCGCGACACTCGAGGCTCTCGGCGCGGTCAGCGAGGAGGTCGCCATCCAGATGGCAGAAGGCGCCCGCAGCCGCGCCCGTGTCGATATCGCGGTGGCCGTGACCGGGATCGCAGGCCCCGGCGGCTCCGAACACAAACCCGAAGGCCGCGTCTGTTTTGCGCTGGCAGCCGGGGACCGCAGCACCCATGTCGAAACCGTCGATTTCGGCGCCCTTGGCCGCGACGCGGTGCGACGGGCCACCCGCGACCATGCGCTGACACTGATCCGACAGGTGCTCTGAACCCGCTGACGCAAATCACCGCCCATCTGCCGCAATTTCATATTCTGTGCGCAGATTGAGCAGCACCCCCTCGATTGTGCTCATTTTTTCGGCACTTTGACAAAAGCCTGCTTTTTTAGCGCCAACATCAAACCTGCCGCTTTTTTCAACGCTGCAACTCCGCTTTGTCAGGCCTCAGATAGAAATCAGCCTGAAATGCGGAAGGAACGGCGATGAACGCAGCCGATACAGCTTGGATTATTGTGGCCACGGCCCTTGTCCTCTTCATGACATTGCCGGGGCTTGCCCTGTTTTATGGCGGTCTTGTCCGCGCCCGAAATGTGCTCAGCGTGTTTATGCAATGCTACGCCATCGCCTGTTTGATGAGCGTTCTGTGGCTGGCCTTCGGCTATTCCATCGCCTTCGGAAGCGGCACCTCCGGCCTATGGGGAGGCTTGGACAAGATGTTCCTGTCCGGCGTCACCGCCGATAGCCTCTCCGGCACCCTGCCCGAGGTTCTGTTTTTTGCCTTCCAGATGACCTTCGCCATCATCACGCCCGCGCTGATCGTCGGCGCCTATGTCGAGCGCGTGGGGTTTGGCTTTGTGCTGGTGTTTTCCGGCCTCTGGATGCTTTTGTGCTACGCGCCAGTCGTACACTGGATCTGGGGCGGTGGCATGCTGGCCGATGGCGGCATCTTTGGCGCGGTCGGCGTGCGCGACTTTGCCGGTGGCATCGTGGTGCATGAAACTGCAGGTCTCGCTGCGCTGATCATCGCGGTTTTCCTTGGACCGCGCAAAAACCGTACCACACCGCCGCACAACCCCGGCTATGTCTTCATCGGCGCGGCCATGCTCTGGGTTGGTTGGTTTGGCTTCAACGGTGGCTCCCAGCTGGCTGCTGACGGTGGCGCGGCGATGGCGCTGACTGTCACCCATATCTCCGCCGCCACCGCCTCGCTGACCTGGGCGCTGTGGGAGAAGATCAAATATGGCAAAGCGTCCATGGTCGGTCTGGTCACCGGCACCATTGCGGGCCTAGCCTCCATCACGCCTGCCTCCGGCTTTGTCGGCCCGGTCGAGGCGCTGGTGATCGGTGCTGTCGCGGGTATCCTCTGTCAGGAAGCCGTGAACGTCGTCAGAAACCTGCTCAAGATCGACGACACGCTTGATGTCTTTGCCGTGCACGGTGTCGGCGGCATCTTTGGCACCATCATGATCGCGCTCTTTGGTCAGGGCACCTGGCTGGCACAGCTGGGCGGTCTTGCGATCGTCGGTATCTTCACCGCCGTTGTGACTGTTGTTCTGGTCAAGGTTACCGCCGCGATCACCCCGCTGCGCGTCGATCCGGAGACCGAGACAAACGGCTTGGACATCTCCGTCCATGGCGAACGCGCCTATGATATGACCAGCTGAGGACGCAGCACCATCCGCCATAAAAAAGAAACGGGCCTGCATCGCGGGCCCGTTTTCTTTCAATAACTTACAATGCGTTCCTGATCAGCCATACAGCTCCGCCGCGCGCCGCTCAAACGCCCGCACGATCCGCTGCATCGCTTCGTTGAAGACCACACCAATAATGCCCTGCAACACTGCGTTCTTGAACTCAAAATCCACGAAGAAGGACACGTCGCAGCCGCCATCCGCACGGTCGGCAAAGGCCCAGTTCGACTTCATATAGCGAAACGGACCGTCCAGATATTCGGTGTCGATCTTCTTATCATCGGCGTAGAGCGTCACCCGGCTGCCAAAACGCTCGCGGAACACCTTGAAGGAGATCACCAGATCCGCCTCCATCACCTCCGCGGCCCCCTGCGGCACCCGGCTACGGATCCGCGCCGCCGCACACCAGGGCAGAAACTTCGGATAATCCCCGACATCAGCCACCAGATCATACATCTGCTGTGCCGTGTAGGGCATTGGCCGGGTTTCTGAATGGGTAGGCATGAGTGGCGCATTTCCTGCTATGATCATCCGGCGTCATGTCATATGAACGCGCGGGAATTTCAAGGGGGCACCCATGACACAGCGGCCATATGTCATCGATGTGATGATCTCAGCCAAGGCCATTGCGGCCCGGATCGAAGAGCTTTGCGCCGAGATCCAAGACGAATTTCAGGGCACCGACAAACTGGTGGTGGTGGGGCTGCTGCGCGGCAGCTTCGTCTTTATCGCAGATCTCGTGCGGGAACTTGACCTGCCGATCGAGGTCGATTTCCTCGAGGCGTCCTCTTATGGGGACGCGATGGAAAGCAGCCGGGAGGTGCGCATTCTCAAGGACTTGCGCGGCGCAATTGAAGGGCGCGACGTGCTGGTTGTCGAAGATATCGTCGACACCGGTCATACCCTGAACCATGTCACCCATCTGTTGCGCAGCCGTCAGCCTGCGCGGCTGAAATCGATCGCGTTGCTGGACAAACCCTCCCGTCGTGAGGTCGATTTCCGCTCTGACTGGATCGGCTTTGAGATCCCGGACGAATTTGTGGTGGGCTACGGAATCGACTACGCGCAGCGCAACCGCAACCTGCCCTTCATCGGCAAGGTCCGCCTCACCGATGAGGCCTGAGCGCCGCACGGAACTGCCCGGCCGGTATCAGAGCACCTAACAGGGCACCGAGAAAGGCGCGCAGACACCGCGCCTTTTTTCATGCGCGAGGGAACCGGCGGCCCCTTGCCGATTGTCGCACCCCGGTCAGCACAAAGCAGCGCAGGCGATTTGCCAAAACCGGCAGGCTCCCCCATGTCTTGGTCAAAGCAGAGATCACGAGGAGATCCGCCATGACGACGAAATACCTTGCCGCCGCGGCCACTGCCGCCGCGCTGAGCCTGACGCCCGCCCTTGCCCCGACCATCGCCAATGCGGCGCCGCCAAAATGGGCTCCGGGCCATAATAACAGCGCCGCCCATTACGCGCCGGGGCAAATCAAGAAACAGTATAAGAAGCGCCACAAGACGCGGGAGCGCATCAGCGGCGACTATATCTATATCGACGATTACGCGCGTTGGGGTCTGGCACCACCGGCTCCCGGCCACCGCTATGTGCGCAAGGATGACCGCATCTATGAGGTGGTGCGTGACACGCTGGCAATCGTAGGGGCCGTCGCACTGGTCGAAGCCCTGACAAACTGACGCCTGAGCGGGTTGAACAGGTCCGCGCAAGGGCCTGTTGCAACACGCTAATCGCTCAAAATCTCGGCGATAACCTCGGCAAAGATGGCAACCCCGACCGGGATTGCCGCATCCGGGAAATCATAATCGGGATTGTGCAGCTGCGGCTGATCCATGCCGGAGCCGAGCCAGAACATAGCTGCCTTGGCCTGCTTGCCAAACTGGCCAAAATCTTCGGACCAGCGCTGTGGCTGCGCCCGCATCCGAACGGCATGGCCTGCGCGCGTGCAGGCGCGCCGCAGCAGCGTCACCGCCTCGGCGTCATTGGTGCAGGCCTCGAACACATCATCAAACCTGATCTCACAGCCAAGGCCGCTCTCAAGGCAGGTGCTCTGTACCAAAGTCGTGGCAGCTGTGATCAGCTCCGCCATGCGCGCATCATTCACCGTGCGCAGCGTGGCCCAGACCTCCCCTTCGCCGGGAGCGATGCCAAACGTGGCCTGCCCCAGTCGCGCATGGGTCAGCGTGACCAGCGCGTAATCGGGGCCAAGATCCCCACCACCCCCCAGCGCGACCAGCCCCGGAAGCAGCTGCGCCATGGCAGATGCAGGCGAAATTCCATCCTGCGGCGCCGCCGCGTGAGAGGTCCGGCCAGTCAGCTGCACCCGCATCCCCCGCGAGGCACAATTGGCGGCACCCGCGCAGAGCGCAATCTCCCCAACCGGCAGCCCCGGCAGATTATGCAATGAAAACGCGTAGTCAGGCGCGATAGTGGCAAAGGCCGGGTCGCCGATCACCGCAGCTGCCCCCTTGCCGGTTTCTTCGGCCGGCTGGAACAGGAGCACCACCCGCCCGCGAGACGGGCGTCGGGCTGCCAGATCCTCTGCCAGCGCGGCGACCATCACCATATGGCCGTCATGGCCGCACAGATGGCCACGCCCGGCATGGCTGGACCTGTAGGGCTGCTCCGACAGCTCCTCGATTGGCAGGCCATCGAGCTCGCAGCGGATCATGACGGTCGGCCCCGCCTGTATGCCCTGATAGACTGCAGCAACGCCATGGCCGCCGAGCCCGGTCAGCAGCTGGTCCGGCTGGTATTGGCGCAGATAGCGCGCCACCACCTCCGCCGTCTTCTCCTCGGCACCCGAAACCTCGGGGATCTGGTGCAGGCGATGGCGCAGCCCGGTCAGCCGCGCCAGACGCTCCGGTGTCATGCCTGGCCGAGCTTGGCGTTCCGTGCCGCACGCAGCCGGGCAAAATCATCCCCCGCGTGATAAGATGACCGCGTCAGCGGCGTCGCCGATACCATCAGAAAGCCCTTGCCATAGGCGGCTTTCTCATAGCTCTCGAATTCTTCCGGCGTCACAAAACGGTCCACCGCATGGTGCTTTGGCGTGGGCTGAAGATATTGGCCGATGGTCAGGAAATCGATATCTGCGGCGCGCATATCGTCCATCACCTGCTTTACCTCCTGCGCATTCTCGCCAAGGCCAACCATGATGCCGGATTTGGTGAAGATCGCAGGATCCAGCTCCTTTACCCGCTGCAACAGCCGCAGGGAGTGGAAATAGCGCGCACCGGGGCGGACACCGGGATAGAGACCGGGCACGGTTTCCAGATTGTGGTTGAACACATCCGGGCGGGCCTCCACCACGGTTTCCAGCACCTCAGGGGCGCATTTCAGGAAATCCGGTGTCAGGATTTCGATCGTGGTTGTCGGGCTGCGATGGCGGACCGCGCGAATGGTCTGGGCGAAATGGTCTGCACCGCCGTCTTCCAGATCGTCGCGATCGACGGAGGTGATCACAACATGGTTGAGGCCAAGTTTCTGCACCGCATGGGCGACGCGACCCGGCTCAAACGCATCCAGCGTATCGGGCCGGCCGGTGGCGATATTGCAGAAGGTACAGCCGCGGGTGCAGATTTCACCCATGATCATCATGGTGGCGTGGCCCTGGCTCCAGCATTCGCCAACATTCGGGCAGCCGGCTTCCTCACAGACCGTGACGAGGTTGTTCTCACGCATGATCTTATGCGTTTCCGCGTAGCCTTTTCCCCCTGGCGCCTTGACCCGGATCCAGCTCGGCTTCTTCGGCTGAGCATTGTCAGGACGATGCGCCTTTTCCGGGTGGCGTTGCTCGGGGATTTTCAGATCTCGCACGTCGATGTTCCCTTGCGGCAATGGTCTTTTGGTCTTCGTAACATAGTTGCAATCGCTTGGCACGACCAGTTCTGCACCTGGCGACGGCGACAGAACAGATCAGCTCTGCACCGTAATAATCTGTCTTGATTAAGATATTTGCGCGCAATGCAGAATCTACAACCCTGCCCGCCGGTTTTGCATTCCACGCTATTGCAGGATCAAACCCGCCTCCGAGTCGGTCAGAAAGCGGCGCATGACCACAGCGATGCGGCGCCACCCGGACACCGCTGCACCAGCGCGCGAATACCCCATTGCGGGCGATTTAGAACTATTATAAGTCACCGCCCGACACCGAATTGATCAACTAGGAGCCGATGATGAAAGCTGGCGTAAAACTGCCCGACGTGACCTTCCGCACCCGTGTTCGCGACGAATCCGTGGGCGGCCCGAACCCGTTCCGCTGGGAAGACAAAACCACCGCTGACTATTTCGCGGGCAAGCGCGTAGTGCTGTTCTCCCTGCCCGGTGCTTTCACCCCCACATGCTCGACCTATCAGCTGCCCGGTTTTGAAAAAGGCTTCGCCGACTTCCAGGCCGAAGGCATCGATGCGATCTACTGCATGTCGGTGAACGACAGCTTTGTGATGAACAAATGGGCCGAATCCCAGAACCTGAAGAACGTTGGCGTGATCCCCGACGGGTCGGGCGAATTCACCCGCAAGATGGGTATGCTGGTGGCCAAGGATAACCTGGGCTTTGGCAACCGGTCCTGGCGCTATGCAGCCATCGTCAACAACGGTGTTGTCGAGGCATGGTTCGAAGAGCCGGGCCTGTGCGACAACCACGGCGAAGATCCCTATGGCGTCTCCTCCCCGGAGACCGTTCTGGAGCACCTGAAAACCGCCAAGGCTGAGGTCGCCGCCTGATCCGCGCGACCCCGGTCAGGTCCGGACCGGCCAGATAAAATCCGCAAACCCGGTGCCGCATGGCGCCGGGTTTTTCTATGTCAGGCCATGGGTTCAGCCGATAAGCTCATCCTGCGCCTGCTGGGCGTCATAGTGAAGTTTCAGCTGTTGCAACGCGATGCGCAGCACCACCTTGCCTGACCGCGCCGACCAGCCCAGCTGGCGTTCGGCCGCCTCCAGCCCTTCCAGATGGCAGCAACAGCGCATCACGATGTCGCTCAGCCCCTCGCCAAGCGCGTTGAGCGCGGCAGAGGCCCGGCGTTTGGCGGCTGCCGCGGCCTGTCCGGGTCGGCGACGGCGGGCGGCGGCCGGACTGCAATCGCCATCGGCAAACTGCGCCACCGATTGCGCCAGATGATCGCCGACCTGCGCCAGTTCGAAATCTTCGCGCAGCCGCTCACCGGCGCGCACCAGATCGCTGGTCAGAAACGGCGTCCCATCACGATCCGTCAGCCGCGCCAGCATATGCAGCGGCGTCTCACCCAGCCCATAGCGCGCCCGGCGTGGACGACGCGGACCGCGACCAACCTTGCGCGTCGCCAGGCTGGCGCTTTCCAGTCGGGAACGGGCGCGGTTCTCGCGGCGGGCCACAAACTGGCTGAGCGCGGTGCGCCCTTCGGGCGTGATATGATAGCGGCTGAGCCGCCCCGGCGCCGGACAGGCGATCCAGTCGCGCAGGGCCATGGCCTCGGCCAGGATGCGATCCACCACGACCTTCTTGTCACCGCTTGCCGCCTCCCGCACGACAACCGCTTTCTCCATGCCATCCGCCACAGCGAGCACCGCGCCCTGCGGGTTCAGACAGGTCAGGATTTCGACCACCTCGCTCTCGAAGGCTTCGGCGCAGGCGGGCACTGTGCCCAGGGCCAGAGCACGGGCCGACATTGGCCTGGGCCCCGGCATCGTTTCGGCGTAGTGGCGGGCCGCCAGCGACGCCAAGGCGCCATCGACCAGCGGATCGTCGCGTCGGGTTTCGACCCGTCGGACCTGTCGCAATACCGTGGACGGGTGGCAGCCCGCCTGTTTTGCAAGATTGCGGATCGAACGGCCCGCTTCGGTGTGTTCAAGATATCGGCACGCCTCCTCAGGCACCCATTCCGGCAAGCCGGATACAGCCATAGTTTGCATTTTATCACCCCACATGTGATCATTCGAAACTATCCTCCCACTGGCCGCCTACGTGTTATCCACAGACACCATTCACCGTACTGGCCTGATTTTTCTGGATAGTCTCAGTCAGAGCATCATTGGTTTCAAATTTTCATCAATCAATATCGAATAGACCGTTCGCCGAACCGGCCCCTTCGGCAACACCCGCTTCAGTTGTGTTACACAGCGCTATCAACAGAGCTGGAAAGGACATGACGATGCAGGATATCTTTGGTCATCTGGCCGCTTTGCGCCGCCCTCGACTGTTGGTGCGGACCGCGCGGATCGGCGCGCGGGACTATAGCCGGCGGCGCGATTTGAAACGGGTGCTGGGCTATGGCACCCTGCCGAAACCGGCCGCTGCGGTGATGCGGCTGCTGGATCTCGAACACGATTACAACCGCCAGCGCGAGTCCGGCGATGCCGGGTATTCACTGACCCGCCATGTCGATGTGCTGATTGCCCTGATGGGCGAGGCCGAGGGGCTGCGCCGCCCGACCCTTAAAGTCGCCTGAGACCGTCGCCAGACAGGATGGATCCCAGGGCAGACCACCGGCCCGAAACGCAAAACGGCGGCCCCGAGGGACCGCCGTCTGCCTGCCAGCCGGGCTGGCATATATCGGAGTGCCGATCTCAGCCGGTCTTACATGAAGGCATCGGGCATCGAGGCTTTCTTCTCGGCGACATAGGCCTCCAGCCTGCTCAGCACTTCAGGATCGAGCGGCGGCGCCTGATAGGCGTCGAGCAGCGTTTCCACCCGGCTGCTGGCCAATGCAACGGTGTCACGCGCACCTTCTTCTTCCCAGGTTTCAAAGGGCTTGTAGTCCAGCAGCTCGGATTTCCAGAACGCGGTCTTGAAATTCGCCTGCGTATGGGCGCAGCCAAGGTAGTGACCACCGGGACCAACCTCGCGGATGGCGTCCATGGCCTGGGCTTCCTCGTCCACGGCAACACCTTTGGCAAGACCATGCAGCGCGCCCAGCTGATCGGCGTCCATCACGAACTTCTCGAAATCGGCAACCAGACCGCCCTCGAGCCAGCCGCAGGAGTGCAGCTGGAAGTTCACGCCCGACAACAGGCCCATGTTGAGCGAATTGGCGGTTTCATAGGCCGCCTGCGCGTCGGGCAGCTTGGAGCCACAGAACGATCCGGCCGAACGGAACGGCAGGTTCATCCGGCGTGCAAGCTGACCGGCCCCATAGGTCACCAGCGAGGCTTCCGGCGTCCCGAAGGTCGGCGCACCGGAGTTCATATCGATCGAGGAGACAAAGGCGCCGAAGATCACCGGCGCACCGGCGCGGATCAGCTGGCTATAGGCCACGCCTGCCATCACCTCGGCCAGAACCTGAGTCAGCGTACCGGCAACCGAGACCGGTGCCATGGCACCGCCAACGATAAAGGGCGAGATGATGCAGGCCTGGTTGTGGGCGGCGTAGACCTCCAGCGCACCCATCATCACATCGTCAAAGGTCATTGGCGAGTTGATGTTGATCAGCGAGGTCATCACGGTGTTGTCGCGCACGAAATCCTTGCCAAAAAGGATCTCGCACATCTCGATGGAATCCTGCGCCCGGCTGGGCTCGGTCACCGACCCCATGAACGGCTTGTCGCTCAGGGTCATATGCGCCATCAGCATGTCGAGGTGGCGTTTGTTCACCGGTACGTCGGTCGGCTCGCAAACGGTACCGCCGGAATGGTGCAGCCATTTGGACATATAGCCCAGCTTCACGAATTTCTGGAAATCATCCAGCGTCGCGTAACGGCGCCCGCCCTTGGCATCGCGCACAAACGGCGGGCCATAGACCGGTGCCAGCACCATGTTCTTGCCGCCGATGACCACGGATTTCTCCGGGTTGCGGGCATGTTGGGTGAATTCGGACGGCGCCGTCTTGCACAGCTCGCGCGCCAGGCCGCGCGGGATCCGAACCCGCTCGCCATCAATCGTGGCCCCGGCCTCGCGCCAGCGCTCCAACGCGCCGGGGTTGTTCACGAAGTTGACACCGACCTCTTCGAGGATGGTTTCGGCGTTGGCTTCGATGGTCTGCAGCGCCTCTTCGCTCAACACTTCGAAATTCGGAATATTCCGCTCGATGTATTTTGCGGTATCAATCTTGACGCCGGTTCGTTCTGCGCGACGGGCGGCACCGCCGCCTCCACGAGCGCGACGGCGCGGTGCTGCTGGAGCTGCTTCTGTCATGGTTGTTCCTCACCACAGGCATTTCGTTGCTGGTGTGATTATAGCGCCCAAGACCAAAGCCGCCGCAGGATTACGGCCATTGAAGTTGAAAAGCGACATTCCCGACAGGTTTCTCGCGCCTGCGGCCCGATATCGGCCGTAAGAGGCCGCGCGACAACCGGATCAGAGATTGTGCAAACGCGGCCCGAAACACGAAAATATCTTGCGAATTTCGCGCCGCTGCCCTATGGCGCGTGCATGACAGAGACATCCCACGACCGCCTTCTCATCATCGACTTTGGCAGCCAGGTCACGCAGCTGATTGCGCGCCGCCTGCGCGAACTGAATGTCTATTGCGAAATTCACCCCTACCAGAATGTCACGATGGATTTTGTGCGCGAAATGGCGCCCAAAGCCGTGATCTTTTCCGGTGGCCCGGACAGCGTGACCCGCGAAGGCAGCCCCCGTGCGCCGCAGGAAATCTTTGACCTTGGCGTGCCGATCCTGGGGATCTGCTATGGTCAGCAGGTGATGATGCACCAGCTGGGCGGCAAGGTGCTCTCCGGCCATGGCACCGCTGAGTTCGGTCGCGCCTATGTGACGCCGACGGTCAGCAGCCTGCCGCTGCTGGATGGCTGGTTTGCAGATGACAGCGACCGCGAACAGGTCTGGATGTCTCACGGTGATCATGTCAGCGAAATCGCGCCCGGTTTTGAGGTCTACGGCACCTCGCCCAACGCGCCTTTTGCCATCACCGCCGATGTGTCGCGCAATTTCTACGCGGTTCAGTTCCACCCGGAGGTGCATCACACCCCCAATGGTGCGAAACTCTATGAGAACTTTGTCAAGATCGCAGGTTTCACCGGCGACTGGACCATGGGTGCCTACCGCGAACAGGCGATCCAGGCGATCCGCGATCAGGTGGGCGACAAGAAAGTCATCTGCGGCCTCTCCGGCGGCGTTGACAGCTCGGTTGCGGCGATCCTGATCCACGAGGCCATCGGCGACCAGCTGACCTGTGTGTTCGTGGACCACGGGTTGCTGCGCAAGAACGAGGCCGAAGAGGTCGTCACGATGTTCCGTGACAACTACAATATTCAGCTGATCCACGCAGATGAAAGCGATCTGTTCCTGGGCGAACTGGACGGCCAGTCCGACCCGGAAACCAAGCGCAAAATCATCGGCAAACTGTTCATCGACGTGTTCCAGAAACACGCCGACACGATCGACGGCGCCGACTTCCTGGCGCAGGGTACACTCTACCCGGATGTGATCGAATCCGTGTCCTTCTCGGGCGGGCCGTCTGTCACCATCAAGTCGCACCACAACGTCGGCGGCCTGCCGGAGAAGATGGGCCTGAAGCTGGTCGAGCCGCTGCGCGAGCTATTCAAGGATGAAGTCCGCGCGCTTGGCCGCGAACTGGGCCTGCCGCAAAGCTTCATCGGTCGCCACCCCTTCCCCGGACCGGGCCTTGCGATCCGCTGCCCCGGCGAAATCACCCGTGAAAAACTGGAAATCCTGCGCGAGGCGGATGCGATCTATATCGACCAGATTCGCAAGCATGGTCTCTATGATGAAATCTGGCAGGCCTTTGTGGCGATCCTGCCCGTTCGCACCGTCGGCGTGATGGGCGACGGCCGCACCTATGACTACGCCTGTGCCCTGCGCGCGGTGACATCTGTCGATGGTATGACTGCCGATTATTACCCGTTCAGCCACGAATTCCTGGGTGAAACCGCCACGCGGATCATCAATGAGGTCAAGGGTATCAACCGTTGCACCTATGACATCACCTCGAAGCCTCCGGGCACGATCGAGTGGGAATGATCTAAGCCCCTGAAACCCCGGCCAACTGGCCGGGGTTTTCTACGACGACGACGCGTAATCATATGTTTCATTTAGACTTTTAACGTTTTGATCAGTTCTGGCTGCGAGGTTTCGGACATGTCTGAAACGAAGCACATTTGAATGATTATTTGCCACCCTCTCAAACTGATTTTCATTAAGACCAAGAAGGTTGGTGGAACCTCGTTTGAAATCGCACTGTCCAGCTATTGTGATGAAAGCAGCATCATCACACCAATCAGCCCAAAGGATGAAGAGAAGCGGAGGGCGTTGGGCTAGCCCGGTCCTCAGAACCATCAGACCCAGACCTGGCCGGATGGAAACGAGGGCACGCAGGTTTTCTTCGATCACATGACCGCCGGACAGATCCGCGCCGCAGTTCCTCAGGATATCTGGGAGACCTATACCAAAGTAACGATCCGGCGTGATCCCTACGATGCTATGGTTTCCCGCTACTACAACGAGGCGATGGATCAGAGAGATGTTCCGCTTGATATCTTTGTCGGGCGCTACCGCAGCCTGTTGAGCGAAAACCGCCGTATTGCACCACTGGATGGTCCGAATTCCGCAGATGTCGTGCTGCGCTATGAGCATCTTGAGGAGAATATAAATGCGCTTGATATCGACGGGCTTTGGGAGCGGCTTTCAAACCTGAACGCCAAGGCGCCGATGCCTGCGAATACTGGCGCTGATGCGACCAGGCTCTTCACAGCCCACCCGGAAGCGGCGGACGTGATCGAGGTCGAGGCCGTTGGCGAAATTTCCCGGTTCGGCTACACCCGCCCGGCACTGGCTGCCGCAGTCCCAACTCTTGCCACGCAGGTGTCAGAAAACGCTCAACAACGCTTAAAGCCTGAATTCATCTTCACCCTCTCTGCCGGACGTACGGGCACCGCATGGCTTGCGAAATTTCTGGGTGAGAACCTGAATATACCGTCGGTGCATGAGCCGCTTGGCGCGAATGACTATGGCATTCGTACGCCCAGTATTGGACACATGCGTGGGTTCAATACCTACGGGATGAACGCGAATGTCTGCGACTTCTGGGAGGGCAAACTGGGCAACCTGCAAGCCCCCTATGCGGAAAGCAACCATACATTGGGCAAATGCGGGTTGATTGAGGCGCTGGTGGAACACGGTTTAGCGCCGCGAACCCGCGTGATCATCCTGCGCCGCAACCTTGGCAAACAAATCGCAAGCTATGTGAACCGTAATGATTTTTGCAATATTACAATACCTTGGCAATGGTACCTGCATCCGACCTACAATCACAAGATCCTCGACCCCGCGCCGTTCGAGCAAATGGGCGAAATCGGCATGGCGATCTGGTATGCGCTGGAGATGGAAGTGCGCTACGCCTACTACAAACAACTCTACGGCGACCAACTTCACTTTATCGAAACCACGCTGGAGCAGGCCACGACGCCGGATGGCGCTCGAAACCTGCTGCAAGAGCAGGGCCACACCGCAGGAGCGATCCTGCCGCAGAAGGTCAATGCGTCGCCACAAGGCAGCGCCACGACCAATGCGCTGGTTGAGGAAATCGAGACGCTGCTGTCACGGTTGGGGTTTGCTGCCGACACGATAGCGAAGGAGTATATCGAGCGCGGGAACCGGCTGGACCTCCCCTCACTGCCCCACGCGGCAATGCTCAAGCAGACGGTTGCCGCCGAATAAACGCCTGTTCTGCGCGGCCCGGCCCCGCGACGGCAGCCGCGCAGAGATGACTTGACCCGCCTGCTAAATTAGCCCTTCTTCGTGACCAACGGGCAAAGGGGAGGCCATGGCGCAGGGTGAGTTAAGAATAGGCACGGCTGCGCTCTGGATGGTCGGGGCGATTGTCTCGTTTTCCTCGATGGCCATCGCTGGCCGCGAAGCCGGGTTGAGCCTCGACACCTTTGAGATCATGACCTATCGCAGCGCCGTCGGGCTGGTGATTGTTGTCATCTGTCTGACCGCCACCGGCAGCTGGGGCCAGGTGCGGCGTGATCGGCTGGGCCTGCATCTGATCCGCAATGCCGCCCATTTCACCGGACAGAACCTGTGGTTCCTTGCGGTAACGCTGATCCCGCTTGCACAGGTTTTTGCGCTGGAGTTCACCTCGCCGCTCTGGGTGCTGCTGCTGTCACCGCTGCTGCTGGGCGAGCGGCTGACGAAGCCCCGCGTATTGGCCGCCGCGCTAGGCTTTGTCGGCATTTTGATCGTGGCCCGCCCCAGCCCGGAGACGCTGAGCCTTGGCGTTTTTGCGGCAGCGGCCTCAGCCATCTTCTTTGCGCTGACCATCCTCTTCACCAAAAGGCTGACCCGGCACGAGCCCATCAGCTCCATTCTGCTCTGGCTCACGCTGCTGCAACTCGGCATGGGGCTGGTGATATCGGGGTGGGACAGGCAGATCACTCTCCCAAATGCCGCAACGGCACTTTGGCTGCTGATTATCGGCTGCGCCGGGCTTGCGGCGCATTTCTGCATGACCAAGGCGCTCTCCATTGCCCCGGCCACCGTTGTGGTGCCGATTGATTTCGCCCGACTGCCCACCATCGCCGTGGCCGGAATGTTGATTTACGGTGAAGCGCTTAACCTCTGGGTACTGATCGGGGCTGCGGTCATTTTCTGCGCAAACTACATCAATATTCTGGATGCCGCCGGACGTTTCCGCGCGCCCCGCCGACACGGTCATTCTGCCTGATTTTCTTGCCGTTGATTGCCTTTGCGTCAACATTGACCGAAAAAATCCCCCTTGCTAGCGTTTCGCAATGTAAAACCAGGCGCCCAAGTCTGGACAGGGAGGAACAATGAAACGCTATCTTGCAACGTCAGCAGCGCTGGCGCTGGCTTCCGGCGCAGCTATGGCAGGCGGTCTTGACCGCACCGGCCAGCCCGTTGGGATCATCTTTGAAAAAGGGAACTACGCAGAGCTCTCGTTCTCGCACACCAACCCGGATGTAACCGGCACGGACGTGCGGACGCTCAACCCTGCCGGAACCCCGAGCGGCAATGTCGCACTGAGCTTCAACCAGATTTCCGGTGGCATCAAATACGACCTGAACGACCGCGTATCGTTCTCGATGATTTTTGACCAGCCGTGGGGGTCGGACATCAGGTATCCGAGCGCAGATGCCAACCCGATCACACCCGGCTCTTTCCTGCTTGGCGGAACCACAGCGATTGCCGATTCAGAAGCAATCACCGGGATCGTTCGCTACAAGTTCAACGAGAATTTCAGCGTGCACGGTGGTATTCGTTACCAGCAGATCAAGGGCGACATCACCCTGAAAGGGCTTGCCTACAACAGCCCCTTGACACCCGGCAATGATCTCGACGGTTATAACGTCAGAGTAGCGCGTGATGGCGCGGTTGGCTGGCTGGTTGGTGGTGCCTATGAGCGTCCCGACATCGCCCTGCGCCTGGCTGTGACTTATCAATCTGAGATCGAGCATACCTTCGCCACCACCGAAAGTCTGCCGGATGTCCCGGGCACGACCTTCAACGGATCGACGACAACCAAGACTCCTCAGTCGCTTAACGTTGATTTCCAGACCGGTATTGCTAAGGACACGCTCCTGCTGGCCGGTATTCGCTGGGCCGAGCATAGTGTCGTCAAACTACGCCCCAGCACTGCCAATGTCGATCTGATCGACCTGTCTGACTCGGTGTCCTACACGCTGGGTGTCGCGCGCCGGTTCAACGAAAATCTAGTCGGCTCGATCAGCCTCGGCTATGAAGCCGAAGACAGCGACAATCTGGTGTCGCCGCTGGCCCCGACCAATGGCTACAAGAGCATCTCAGTCGGGCTGCAATACACCAAGGATCAGTTCAAGATCTCGGGCGGCGTGCGCTATACCGACCTTGGCGATGCCTTTGCTGAGACCGGAACGCCGGATGTCGCCCGCGCCTCCTTCAGCGGCAACAAGGCGGTCAGCGTTGGCGTGAAGTTCGGCTACTACTTCTGATCCTGGCGTAGACCTGCGTGCGCCACAGGCAGCGCTGGAACAAAGACAGGTACAGGACCAGTTCTCCCCCGCATCCTATGGTGCGGGGGTTTTGCGTGGTCCATCGCCAGCCGCCGCGCCCAGGTCCTCCAGCGCTGCCGATTGACCCGCAGGCCCGGGGCGATTAGCAAGGCAAGGAACCAGAAGGGACCGGATTTCACATGCTCTATTCGTCTGCCGAAGATTGGCG
This sequence comes from Phaeobacter sp. JH20_26, assembly GCF_048056275.1. Classification (NCBI taxonomy): domain Bacteria; kingdom Pseudomonadati; phylum Pseudomonadota; class Alphaproteobacteria; order Rhodobacterales; family Roseobacteraceae; genus Phaeobacter; species Phaeobacter sp. JH20_26. Next base: position 453,823 of record NZ_JAYMWL010000013.1, read on the forward strand.
CAATGCGGCGCATAAGCGGGTTTTGTTCTTTGGCATGTCCGGACTGGGCAAAACCTATATCAGCAATATTCTGCGCGGCGCGGGCAGCTGGTTCCACTACTCGATCGATTATCGGATCGGCACCCGATACATGGGCGAATATATCGCCGACAACGCCAAGGCAGAGGCGATGAAAGTGCCGTTTCTACGCGATCTGCTGCTGTCGGATTCGATCTATATCGGCTCCAATATCAGCTTTGAAAACCTGACACCCGTTGCCTCCTATCTGGGCAAGCCCGGCAATCCGGCCAAGGGCGGGCTGGCAATGGCGGAATATACCCGCCGCCAGGACCAGTTTCGCACCGCGGAACTGAACGCGCTGCGCGATACCGGTTATTTCATCGACCGGGCCGAGCGGCTCTATGACTATCCGAATTTCATCTGCGACACCGGCGGCAGCATCTGCGAATGGGTCGATGCCAGTGATCCAAGCGATCCGCTGCTGAGCGAGCTTGCTAAACACACGCTGATGGTCTGGATCAAGGGGGACGACGCCCATACCCAGGAGCTGATCCGCCGGTTCGATCGCGCCCCCAAGCCCATGGCCTATGAACCGGCTTTCCTCGCCCGCGTCTGGCAAGAGTATCTAAAGGAAAACCACCTATCTGAAAACGAGGTGGACCCTGACAGCTTCATCCGCTGGACCTATGCCCAGGCGCTGGCCCATCGCCAGCCCCGCTATGCCGCCATGGCTAAGAACTGGGGCGTGACGGTCACGGCGGATCAGATTTCGGGCATCCGCAACGAGGCCGATTTCACAGATGTGATTGCGGGCGCTCTTGAGGCGCGCGGCTAGGCCTTCTACATCACAGCGCCAAGACTCCGTCCAGAACGGGCGGAGCATAGACCAAAGGACACGACATGCCGATCAAGATCCCTTCTGACCTGCCCGCCTATGACGTTCTCACGAACGAAGGCGTGATGGTCATGTCGCCGGATCAGGCGGCCCGTCAGGATATCCGTCCGCTGCGCATCGGCCTGCTCAACCTGATGCCGAAGAAGATCCAGACCGAGAACCAGTTTGCCCGGCTTATCGGCGCCACACCTTTGCAGATCGAGCTGTCCCTGATCCGCATGACCGAACATCAGACCCGCAACACCGCCGCAGAGCATATGGCGGAGTTCTACCGGCCGTTCCAGGAGATCAAGGACGAGCGTTTTGACGGTCTGATCATCACCGGCGCGCCGATCGAACATCTCGAGTTCGAGGATGTCACCTATTGGGATGAGCTGTGTGAGGTCTTTGACTGGACCCAGACCAATGTGCATTCCACCTTTGGTGTCTGCTGGGGCGGCATGGCGATGATCAACTATTTCCATGGGGTGAAGAAACACCTCTTGGATCACAAGGTCTTTGGCTGTTTCCGGCATCAGAACCTTGATCCCGCATCCCCCTATCTGCGGGGGTTTTCAGATGACTGTGTCATTCCGGTGTCGCGCTGGACCGAAATCCGCCAATCTGAAATTGATGCCCGACCCGGCCTGCGCAGCCTGCTGGGCAGCCCCGATGCCGGCCCCTGCCTCATCGAGGATCCCAGCCACCGTGCGCTCTATATCTTCAACCATTTCGAATACGACAGCGATACGCTGAAGCAGGAATATGATCGCGATATCGCCAGCGGCACGCCGATCAATATTCCGATGAACTACTACCCGGACGACGATCCCAGCCGCAAACCGCAGAACCGCTGGCGCAGCCACGCGCATCTTCTTTATGGCAACTGGATCAATGACATCTACCAGTCCACCCCGTTTGATATGGCGCAGATTGGGCGTTAAGCGCGTGCTGACAGCGGGTCTGATTCTGGCGCTTGCGGCTGGCGGGACGCTGTGGCGGGCCAAGGCTCGCGAGGCGGACGCCATCGCCGCCTATCCGCCGCTCGGCAGCTTTGTCACGGTTGATGGCCAGCAGCTGCACCTGCTTGATCTGGGGCAGCCGACACCCCGGCCCGACGGGCTGCCTGCGGATGCGGCAGCGCCGGATCTGGTGTTGATCCACGGCGCCAGCGGGCACATCCGCGATATGACCTTCCGGCTGGCCCCGGCCCTCAGCAGCCGCTTCCGGGTGATCATCGTGGATCGCCCCGGGCTGGGCTATAGCGATCCCACCGGTGGCGCGCAGGCGTCCCTCAGCAAGCAGGCCGCCATCATTCGCCAAGCGGTTGCCGCTCTGGGTGCAGAGCATCCCATCGTGCTGGGCCAGAGCTATGGCGGCGGTGTCGCCCTCGCCTGGGCGCTGGATGCGCCCGACAGCCTCTCGGCGCTGGTCACTGTCGGCGCGGTCTCCCATCCTTGGCGGACGCCGCTCAGCACCTTTTACAAGGTCACTTCCTCGCCGCTGGGCCAACGGCTGGCGGTGCCGCTGCTGACCGCCTATGTGCCCGAAAGCACCATTCGCGACACCCTGACCGAGGTCTTTGCGCCGCAGGCCGTGCCAGCGGGGTATTTCGAACATTTCGGCCCGGGGCTGACCCTGCGCCGCTCCGCCCTGCGGGCCAATGCGCGGCAGCGCGCTGACCTTCTGGCCGAAATCAGAGCGATGGCCCCCCGCTACGGCGATCTCAGCCTGCCCATTGAGGCGGTTCATGGCAGCGCCGACACCACGGTGGGGCTGGATCTGCACGCGCGCCAGCTGGAGCGCGATGTCCCCTCGCTGAACCTCACGGTGCTGGATGGCGTCGGCCATATGCCACATCAGGTGGCCACCGATGCGGTTGTGGCGGCAGTAGACCGGGCGGCGGCGCGGGCAGCTACGGCACGGAATTTGCGTTAAAACGATTCACATTTCGCCGCAAAGCCCCATATAAGGGACAGAAGACAGAAGGAATTTTCTATGCCCCTGCCCTTTGACGGCGCAATCAGCGCGTTCTACGAGACCAAGGCCCCAGAGGAAATCCGCGCCGCGATCAAAGCTTCGCAGAAGGATGACCTGCTGGATCCGGGCTTTCCCTATGACACGCGGATGAGCCGCAAGCGCTATGAGAAAGAGATGGCGCGGCTTCAGATCGAACTGGTCAAGATGCAGTCCTGGGTGCGTGAGACCGGGGCACGTGTCGCCATTCTCTTTGAAGGGCGCGACGCCGCTGGCAAGGGCGGCACCATCAAACGGTTTCGCGAAAACCTGAACCCGCGCGGAGCGCGGATCGTGGCGCTGTCAAAACCCAGCGAGCGGGAACAGACCCAGTGGTATTTCCAGCGCTATATCACCCATCTGCCCGCCGCAGGTGAGATCGTCTTCTTTGATCGCAGCTGGTACAATCGCGGCGTGGTCGAGCCGGTCTTCGGCTTTTGCACCGACGGTCAGCGCGAACGGTTCTTTGATCAGGTCAACGGCTTTGAGGAGGCGCTGGTCGAGGATGGGATTCAGCTGTTCAAGATCTGGCTCAACGTCGGACGCGCCGAACAGCTGCGGCGGTTCCTCTCGCGCGAGACCGATCCGCTGAAGCAGTGGAAACTCAGCCCGATCGACGTCAAAGGTCTGAGCCTCTGGCAGGAATACTCCACCGCCATTACGGATACGCTGACACGTAGTCACACCGAGCACGCCCCCTGGACCATCGTGCGCTCCGACGACAAGCGCCGGGCCCGGCTGGCCGCCATTCGACGGGTGCTGCACGCCGTCGATTACACCAACAAGGACGCCAAAGCGCTTGGCGATCTGGATGATTCCATCAGTGGCGGACCGGATCTCTGGGATGCCTAAGCGGGGGTATCACCACGGCAACCTGCGCCAGGCGCTGGTCGAAGCCGCACTGAAGCTGATCGAGGCCAAGGGCCCCACCGGCTTTACCCTGTCGGAGGCGGCCAAACAGGCCGGCGTCACCCCGGCCGCGGTCTATCGTCACTTCAACGGGCGCGAGGATCTGATCGCCGAGGCAGGCCGTCAGGGCTATGTGATGTTTGCCGATCTGATGCAGCACGCCTATGACAAATATCAACCTTCGGCCCTGGCAGCGTTTGAAGCGACGGGCCGGGCCTATCTCGCCTTTGCGCGCAAACATCCAGGCCATTACATCGCGATGTTCGAAAGCGGGATCTCCGTCAACCGTACGCCTGAGCTGGCCGAGGCCGCCAACCGCGCCCGTGCCATTCTGGAACGCGCCGCCGCAGATCTGAGCAAACATATCCCGGCCGAAAAACGCCCGCCCGCCTCGATGTTCTCGGCGCATGTTCTGGCGATGAGCCATGGCGTGGTGGAGCTATATGCCCGGAACTCTCCCGGTGCGGCCTCCCCCTTCCCGCCCGAGGATCTGCTGGAGAGCGGCATCGGCATCTACCTGCGCGGGCTGGGCCTGATCGAACCGGACAGCTAAGACTGACCGCTGCGCAGGCTCAGGCAGCATTCGAACAATCCACACAAAGAAAAGGCCGCAGATTGCTCTGCGGCCTTTTCCAAATCCATGTGATCCAGCGATTAACGCTTGGAGAACTGGAACGAACGACGCGCTTTGCGGCGGCCGAATTTCTTACGCTCGACAACACGGCTGTCGCGGGTCAGGAAGCCTGCGGCTTTCAACGCGCCACGCAGCGACGGATCGTACAGCTGCAGTGCTTTGGAGATGCCGTGCTTGACCGCGCCGGCCTGACCGGAGAGGCCACCGCCCTTGACGGTTGCGTAGACGTCGAATTCGCCTTCGACACCGGCAACCTGGAACGGCTGGCGCAGGATCATCTGCAGCACAGGGCGTGCAAAATATGCGTTCAGCTCTTTACCGTTGACGGAGACCTTGCCGGAACCCGGCTTGATCCAAACGCGGGCAACCGCGTCTTTCCGCTTACCGGTGGCATAGGCACGGCCCAGCTCGTCGCGAACAGGTTCGCGCACGATGGTTTCTTCGGCTACGGTTTCTACGCCTGCAACGGCGCCGAGCTCTTCGAGAGTGTTGATCTGATCAGCCATCGGTCTCAGCTCCGGGTGTTTTTCTTGTTCATGGATTTGACATCCAGAACCTCGGGGGACTGGGCTTCATGCGGGTGCTCGGCACTTGCATAGATGCGCAGGTTGGTCATCTGCTGACGCGACAGACGGTTGCCGGGCAGCATCCGCTTGACGGCCTGATAGACAACGCGCTCGGGGTGGGCACCGTCCAGGATTTCCTGTTTGGTGCGGGATTTGATACCACCGGGGTGGCCGGTGTGCCAGTAGAAGTGCTCTTCGCGCTTCTTGCCGGTCATCTGGATCTTGTCAGCGTTGATCACGATGACATTGTCGCCCATATCCATGTGAGGAGTGAAGGACGGCTTGTGCTTACCACGCAGGCGCATGGCGACGATCGAGGCAAGACGGCCCAGCACCACGCCTTCGGCGTCGATGATGATCCACTTCTTCTCGATGTCTGCCGGTGTAGCAGAGAAGGTTTTCATAGCAGGTCAATCCTGTTTGACGTGAAGGGCACCCCCAAAACGGCGCGCCCGAATTCGATGGACGGGGTTTACGGCAGGCCTGCGCATAGGTCAACACCCTGAAATCATATTAAAACGTTTAAATACAGTATCTTACAAAATAGGTATTATAACACCCCATATTTGAACACCCTCGGATACGCTCCTGCCCCGATCCAGACCGCATCTGTCGTCGCGGAACAGGTCTGGGCTCCTTTTCAGCCGGTGTTTCACACGCTAAAGCTGCACCTGAAAGACAAATTATAGGATCCTACTACATGTTTCGAAAACTTGCTCTGGTTGGCGCCCTGCCGCTGGCCCTTGGTGCCTGCATGCAAAACGCCGAAGTCACCGCTCCCCCGGTGACGGTCGCGCTCAAGAATCAAGGCTCAACAGCGCCGCGCGTTCAGGGCTACAAAGAGCTGACCTTCCGCACGCATGTCGTGCTGGACAAGGAAAAGATGAAGGCGACAGGCGGTCAGCCCAGCAGCGCCAACATGCGCGAAGTTGTAGGCGCCCGGTGCACCGTCGAAAGCGCCGAATTCAAGGCGACATTCATCACCCCGGCTCTCGTCAACGTTCCGGTGCTCAAACGCCGTCCGACCCCGGCCTATGTGCAATGCGACGCGGGCCAACAGTCCGGCCAGACCACGCTTAAACCTGAGCTGAACGGCACAGTGGTTGGTGGGGCCTCGGCAGCAGGTCTTCTGGCCGCTGCCATCACCGCTGGCATCGCTGCTGGTCGCGACAACTGGTCTTTTATCGGGAACCACACCTCGGGCGTGTCGATCCTGGTCGAATAAGCACCCCGGTCGATCACCGCTTACATATAAGGGGGGCCTGAGTGTTCAGGTCCCCTTTTCCTTTGCCAAACAGCCCGCCTCGAGCCGGGCAGCAGTTCAGACGCTGATTTGCTCCGGTGGGTTGTCAAGCAGTGCGCGCAGCCGCAGCATTGCCTCCTCAAACCGTTTGGGCGTGACGTGGCCGTTCACCGCGATCCGCACCGCATTTGGGGCGCGGCCGTCGCGCAGGGCGAATTCATCAGCCGAGCGGATCTGAACCCCCTGCGCCTCTGCCGCGCGGGTGAACGCGGCCGAACGCCAGCCCGATGGCAGCCTTAACCACAGGAAGGGCACGCTGTCCGACCAGACAAGTTCAAAACTGCCCAGAGCGTTGACGGCAATGCGGACGTATTTGGCCATCTCCTTGCGGACATCGCGCACCAGCTGCGGCGTGCGGGGGTCGGACAGCAGGATACGGGTCAGCTCCGCCAGTGGCTGTGCGATTCCGAAATAACTGTATTCCGCCGTGCGCCGCAGATCGGCACCACGCCCCTTGGGGGCGAGTGCAAACCCCACGCGCAGCGCCGGTGTTATCGTTTTGGAAAATGAGGTGACATGCCAACCCAGCTCAGGAGCAAGCACGCGGTAGCTTGGCGCACGCGCCTCCCCCATCCGGTAGCAGTCATCTTCTATGATCTGGACCTCGTGGCGCCGGGCGATCTCGACAATCTCCTTGCGACGCTCCAGCGGCGTATAAAGCCCGGTCGGATTATGCACCTCCGGACTGGTGCATAGAACGGTGGCGCCTGTCTTGCGAATGGCGAGTTCCAGTGAATCCGGCAGGATGCCCTTGTCATCCATCGCCACCCCCACAACGCGGGCGCGCGCCAGCTCTGCGGCGCGCCGAAACCCAGCATATGAGAGATCTTCGACCAGAATCGTCGGCTGCGGCCCCTCAAGCACGGTTTGCAGCACTGTCAGGATGCCGTTCTGCCCGCCGTGGGTCAGCACGACGTCATTCTGATGCACATTGCCCAGCAGCTCATCCGAGAGCCAGTCGGCAACCACCTCGCGTACCGGTTCATAGGCATCGCGTGTGGGGTAGTTCAGGAATTGCAGCGGATCGCCCTGGGACACTTTCGCCATCGCCTCGCGCAATGCCGCAACCTGACCAACATCCGCGAGGCGGGGACTGAACAGGCTGACGTGGCCGGGATTACTGGCCTCCAGCAGATGCAGCTGGCGCGACCAGACATCATCCAGCACCTTGGTTTCCGGTTCCGCCACAAAAGTCCCGCGCCCGACCTCCGCCTGCAACAGCCCGTCATCGGTCAGGAGCGAATAGGCCCGCGCCACCGTGCCGGGGGTGATCTTCAGCTGATAGGCCAGCTCCCGCACCGGCGGCAGCTTTGTACCGATACAAAGTGTGCCATCTTCAACCGCCGCCCGGATGGTATCAGCCACCCGTTGATATTTCGGCCCGGATCGCCCGGAAAGATCAGCCGGCAGCTCGTTTGGCCAAATTGTACCCATTACAATCCTTTCTTGGACAAGACGTCGCGCTAATTGTACCCATTGATTGTGATATAAACACAGGATTGTATCAATACAATAGGAAACTACCATGACACAGAACGCAACACCCTCTTCGCCCGACATGATCTATCTTTCCAGCCGCCCCACCCTGCCGGTGCTGGCTGAGATCGCGGTCTCCTTTGCGGTTCTGGTCACCAAATGGACCGTGCGTCAGCGCACGCGACAGGCATTGCGTCAACTGCCGCCGGAACTGCTCAAAGATGTTGGGCTGACCCGCGAAGACGCCGAGTATCAAGCGACTCTTCCGTTCTGGCGCCCATGATCCCCGGGCAACGGAACCACCTGATGACCGGGGCTTGCCCCGGTCTTTTTTATGGCACGATGGTGTTCATTTTACAAAAAACCCCTTGATCGAATCCCGCCCCCACAATAGATGCCCCCTCACTTTCGGTACCGATCCCAACCCCGGACTCTTATCCGGGGGGGCGCTAAGGGCCGGCTGGATTGTCATCTACTGGAACGAAGGGGAGTGTCATGACGGACGCCAACCTCTTCCAACTGGGGATCGGTCTGGAGACAGGCGCCCAAGAGGAAGATACCGCCCGCAGTGCAACCACTGCGATCGTAAACTCACTTGTGGATTCGGATCGCGAAGACCATTTCATCCGTCGGGATGGAAAGGTATTTGCCGGAACCCATCTCATTATCGAGGTCATGAACGGCAGCGGTCTGGATTGCGAAACCCGCATTCAGAACGCCTTCCGCAAATGTGTCGAGGTCTGCGGCGCGACGCTGCTGCACATCCATACGCATAAATTCTCGCCGCAAGGCGTCTCCGGCGTGGCCGTTCTGGCCGAAAGCCATATCTCCGTCCACACCTGGCCCGAGATCGGCTATGGCGCCTTTGACGTCTTCATGTGCGGCGATGCCGAGCCCTGGAAAGCGGTTGATGTGCTGAAAGAAGCCTTCGACACGCCGACGGTTGCGGTGCGCGAACTGCTGCGCGGCGAGGAGTTCCTGGCAAAGGGCATCCTGACCAAGGAAGTGGCGGCATGAGTGATCACACCTGGATCACCGAAGGCCTACACGCCCATTACGCCCAGCGTTTGCGCGTCGATGAGATGCTCTATGACAGCAATACCGAGCACCAGCGTCTGAAGGTGTTTCAGAACGGCCAGTTTGGCCGCATTCTGACGCTGGACGACGTGGTGCAGACCACCGAAGGCGATAACTTCATCTACCACGAGATGCTGACCCACGTGCCGATTCTGGCCCATGGCAATGCAAAGCGGGTGCTGATCATCGGTGGCGGCGATGGCGGCATGGCGCGCGAAGCGCTGCGCCACGCATCGGTCGAGCATGTCACCATGGTGGAAATCGACGGCGGTGTGGTGGAATTCTCCAAAGAATACCTACCGATGCTGAGCGATGGCGCCTTTGATGATGCCCGCCTCAATCTGGTGATCAACGATGGTGCGCTCTTCATGAAAGAGAACACCGAGAAATTCGATGTGATCATCGTCGATTCAACCGACCCGATCGGCCCCGGCGAGGTGCTGTTCACCGATACTTTCTATGGCCACGCAGCCCGTTCGCTGACTGAGGATGGCATCATCGTGACGCAGAATGGCGTGCCCTTCATGCAGGGCGATGAGCTGACCGGCACCCTGCGGGCGTTTCAGGCGCTGTTTGCCGATGCCTCCTGCTATCTGGCGACCGTGCCGACCTATGCGGGTGGCCCGATGGCGTTCGGCTGGGGCAGCCATTCGGACAAGGCGCGCAGCGTGAGCCTTGCGGATCTGGAGGCACGTTTTGCCGCCGCGGGGATCGACACCGGCTATTACAACCCGGAGGTTCACAAGGCCGCATTCGCCTTGCCGAACTATGTGAAAAAGCTGTTCCCGTAAGGGGCAGGCATCAGGGGGCTTCGGCCCCCTTTTTCGTTGCTCTCCTGGCAAAAAATCACGTCGCACGGACACCGGACCTTTGGGCCGTGGCGGCCTGCCCGTCGCCTTGCGCTCCAAATCCCCCTTGGCGTGACTGCTGCTTCTTGCTAGGCGCGGCGGGAGCGAAACAAAATCTGGCAGGCCCCATGCAGCGCGACCCTATCCTAGTTGTTGACCGCGACACCGGAGACACCTTTGAAGAGGTCGTTCTGGGTGAAAAATGGATCCGCTGGGCCTATCAGAACGCCAGCGCAAAACCGGTGGAAAAACTGTTGTTCCGCTCCGCCCTGATCAGCCGCCTGATGGGAGCATGGTTTGATTCGTCCCTCTCCAGAGGGAAGATCCAGACCGTGGTCGACGATCTTGCCATCGACATGAGCGAGGCGACGGAACCGACGGAAAACTATGCAACTTTCAACGCCTTCTTTGCCCGCCACCTGAGGCCGGAGGCACGCCCCTACAGCGACGATCCCAGCGAAATCGTCAGCCCCGCCGATGGTCGGGTGCTGGTCTTTCCCGAGCTGGCGGAGGATGTCTTTGTCCCCGTAAAGGGGCATCCGATGTCGGTGCGGACCATGCTGCCCGGTATTTCTGACCGCTTTGTTGGTGGCGCGTTGGCCATCGTCCGGCTCTGTCCTGCGGATTACCACCGCTACCACTTCCCGGCCGCCGGTCGCATCACCGCCGCGCAGGATATTCCGGGCGCGCTGCATTCGGTGAACCCCATCGCGCTTGGCGCAGGTCCGGATGTCTTTGGCGAGAACAAACGCAGCTGGACCCTGATCGACACAGACACCATTGGCAGCTACGCCTTTGTCGAGGTCGGCGCCTTTGGCGTTGGCTCCATCGTCAACACCCGCACCTCGGGCGCGGTGCAGAAGATGGACGAAAAGGGCTATTTCAAATTCGGAGGCTCCACCGTTGTGGTGGTGTTTGAACCGGGCCGCGTGCAGTTCAGTGACGATCTGGTCACCAATAGCGCCAGGGGGCGCGAAACCCTGGTAAAAGTTGGCCAGCCGCTGGCCACTGCGCGCTAGGTCCTACCGGTCTGGCGGGATGGCATAGGTCATGGTGGAGCGGGCCACCGGACGCGGATCCCCTTCGGAGAACAACAGCACATCGCCCACCGCCAGCTGGCGTCCCAGTTTCAGCAGCTTGCCTTCGGCAATCAGGGGCGTGCCGCCTGCCGGTTTGCGCATGAAGTCGAACGAGGCATTGGTGGTCACCGCCAGCGCCTTGCGCCCCAGCCGCGACAGCACCAGCGCATAGATGGTGACATCGGCCAGACCAAACATCGACGGTCCTGAAACGGTCCCACCGGGGCGCAGGTGACGCTCATCCACCAGAAGCCGCATCGTGATCCCGTCCTCATCCAGCCGGTCAATCACAAAATCATTGGCCACCTCTGCAAACACCTCATGCAGATAAGCTCCCAACCCTGCGGCATCAAACGCCAAGCCCATGCTGTCTCTCTCCCTCACTGTTGCCGGTTCCCTGCGAGCCGATGTCGCATGGGGTGGCGGCGCAATACCGGTTCCCCCCTAAGTGCAACATGTTCTAACGTTGGCCTTAATCCGGGGAGGGACACAAGATGACAATTTTGGAACGTCACGACAGCAACGGCATCGCCACGCTCCATCTCAACGCGCCCGAGCGGCTGAATGCGCTGTCGGACGGGATGCTGGCCGCACTTCAGGGGCAGATCGACAGCCTGCGCGACGACGACGAAACCCGCGTCGTCATCCTCGCCGGACGGGGCAAGGCGTTCTGCGCGGGCCATGATCTGCGTGAAATGACAGCCGGGCGGCAGGCTGAGGATGGCGGACAGGCCTATTTCGCCGATCTCTTTGCCCGCTGCACCGAGGTGATGCTGGGGCTGCAACAGATCCCGCAGCCGGTAATCGCACAAGTCCACGGTATTGCCACCGCAGCCGGCTGCCAGCTGGTGGCCTCCTGCGATATGGCCGTCGCCGCCGAGGGCACACGGTTTGGCGTCAATGGCGTCAATATCGGCCTGTTCTGCTCCACTCCCATGGTGGCGCTGACCCGGAATATCTCGCGCAAACATGCCTTTGAAATGCTGACCACCGGCGATTTCATTGACGCCATCCGCGCCGAGGAGCTGGGGCTGATCAACCGCATCGCCGCAGCTGAGGATCTGACCGAGACCACAAATGCCCTCGCCCAAACCGTGGCAAGCAAACTCGGCGCCGCCGTCAAGATCGGCAAACGCGCGTTTTACGACCAGCTTCAGCTGCCCACGGCCGCTGCCTATGCCCACACCGGCGCCGTCATGGTCGAAAACCTGATGCTGCGGGATACCGTCGAAGGCATTGATGCCTTTCTGGAAAAACGCGACCCGGACTGGAAAAATCGCTGATCTGCTCAAAAAATCTAAAAGACATCGAAAATTTTAGTCTTTGTTTACGATTGGTGATTTATTGTTTCCATGTCAGGTCTTTCAAACAAGGCAAGATCATGGCAAAGATTGGGCAGGGTTGGTGAGACATGGTCACGAACCCCAGCACAATTAGGGTCGCTGATGCGGACCGTCCCTCCACCGGGTCTCTCCCCCGGCCAGACAGTTCCCCAGCGACCCCAATACCCCTCCCGCTCAGATCAGTCGACATTTCCACTGCTTGCAACAGGCTCGCTTGGCCCAAAAGCACCAGTTTTTCGTGCCGATCTGCACAAGCCGCACCGCGCAATATTGCGTGACGGCCCCAGCTGCCCTATGTGGCGGGCATGACAAAAATATTGCATATCGTGGGCGGCGGCATGGCCGGCTCAGAGGCCGCATGGCAGGCCGCACATATGGGCGTAGAGGTGGTGATCCACGAAATGCGCCCAAAGGTGGAAACCTTTGCCCATCAGACCGGCAATCTGGGCGAGATGGTCTGCTCCAACTCTTTCCGCTCAGACGATGACGAGCAGAACGCCGTGGGCCTCCTGCATTGGGAGATGCGCGCAGCTAACGGGCTGATCATGTCCACCGCCGAACAACACCGCCTGCCCGCCGGCGGCGCACTGGCGGTGGACCGCGAGCCTTTTGCCGAAACCGTCACCGCGCGGCTGAAGGCGCTGCCGAATGTCACCGTTTCCTATGAGGAAATCACCGAGCTGCCCGCCGATGGCCACTGGATCTTTGCCACCGGCCCGCTGACTTCGCCTGAACTCGGCAAGGCCATTCAACGTGAGACCGGCGCCGAGGCGCTGGCCTTCTTCGACGCCATCGCCCCGATCATCTACGCCGACAGCATCGACATGTCGCAGGCCTGGATGCAGTCGCGCTACGACAAGGGTGAGACCGAAGAAGAGCGCACCGCCTATCTCAACTGTCCGATGGACAAGGATCAGTACGAAGCGTTCATCGACGCGCTGCTGGCCGCCGACAAGACCGAATTCCACGAGGGTGAGACCGCAGGCTATTTTGATGGCTGCCTGCCGATCGAGGTGATGGCCGAACGCGGCCGTGAAACCCTGCGCCATGGCCCGATGAAACCGGTGGGGCTGACCAACCCGCACCAGCCGGAGGTCAAGGCGCACGCGGTGGTCCAGCTGCGGCGCGACAATGCGCTGGGAACGCTGTTCAACATCGTCGGCTTCCAGACCAAGATGAAATACGGCGCCCAGACAGAAGTGCTGCGGATGATTCCGGGGCTGGAAAACGCCAGCTTTGCCCGCCTCGGCGGCATCCATCGCAACACATTCCTGAACTCCCCCACCCTGCTCGACGCGCAGATGCGGCTGAAATCAAAACCGCACCTGCGGTTTGCCGGCCAGATCACCGGGGTCGAAGGCTACGTGGAAAGCGCCGCCATGGGCCTGCTGGCCGGCCGTATGGCCGCTGCCGAGATCCTGGGCCAGGAACTGCCGGAAGTGCCGCAGGACAGCGCCATGGGCGCCCTGATCCATCACATCACCGGCGGCGCCGAGGCCAAGACCTTCCAGCCGATGAATGTGAACTTCGGCCTGTTCCGCCCGGTTGATGGTCTCAAAGGCGGCCGCCGTGGCCGCAAGGACCGCTACAAGGCCTATACCGACCGGGCCAAAGCCGCGTGGCAGGACTGGCTTGGCAACTTTTCCTAGACGCTTCGGGCGGCGAAGGCATAAACTGTCGTCATGAGCAAAAAGTTCCTCGACAAATCCTATGACCTGGAAACACCGGAAGCGACCCTGGCGCATTACGACCAATGGGCCGCTTCCTACGATGCCGAAATCGCCGAGAACGGTTACGCGACGCCGGGACGGATTGCCCTGGCGCTGGCGAAATTCCAATCGGATATGAGCGAACCCGTTCTGGATTTTGGCTGCGGCACCGGCCTGTCAGGTCTGGCACTGCGCCTCCAGGGGTTTGAAACCGTCGACGGGATCGAGCCCTCCGCCCGGATGCTGGAGCAGGCCCGTGCCAAAGACGCCTACCGCCAACTGACGCAGATCGACGCCGCCGACCGCCAGCCGATCCCCAAGGGCGCCTATCGTCTGATCACCGGCTGCGGCGTTCTGGGCACCGGTGCCGCTCCGCCTGCGGTCTTCGACAGCATCCTGCACGCCCTGCCGCGCGGCGGCCTCTTTGCCTTTTCCTACAATGATCACGCACTGGAGGATCCCGCCTATACCGGCAAGCTCAACGAATGGCTGGATTGTTCGGCGGCACGGCTGCTGTTTCGGGAACACGGTGACCACCTGCCCGGAATCAACCTGAAGTCCACCGTTTATGTGATTGAGAAAGCGTGACATTCGCAACCCGATTTGCGCCATCCCCAACTGGACCGCTGCACCTCGGCCACGCCTACTCGGCGCTTCTGGCACATGATATGGCGCGGGCAGCGGAGGGCATTTTCCTGCTGCGCATCGAAGATATCGACCAATCCCGCTCCCGGCCCAGCTGGGAGGCGCAGATCTATGACGACCTGCATTGGCTCGGCCTCCGCTGGCCGCAACCGGTGGTGCGCCAGTCCGAACGGCTGCCACGCTATCGCGCCGCGCTGGATCAGCTTGCGGCAATGGGGCTCACCTATCCCTGCCGCTGCAACCGCGCCGATATCGAGGCCGCCGCAGGCGCGCCGCAAGAAGGCGTACCGCAATTCGGCCCCGACGGGCGCATCTATCCGGGCAGCTGCCGCAGCCGCGCAATGGCCGACGCCGCGCCGCAGGACGTGATACGGATCAACATGGCAAAAGCGCTGGATGCGGCCAGCCTGCGCAGCTTCTCGGAAACCGGCCTATCCCATCAGGGCCGGCACCGGCTGAACCCCGATCAGCTGCTCACCGCGGTCGGCGATATTATCCTCGTCCGCCGCGGCATGGGCAGCGCCTACCACCTCTCCGTAGTGGTCGATGATGCCGATCAGCAGATCACCCATGTCGTGCGTGGAGAGGATCTGTTCGAGGCTACGCAGATCCACGTGCTGCTCCAGGCACTGCTCGGCCTGCCGACACCCATCTACCACCACCACGGGCTGATCCGTGACGATCAGGGCAAGCGACTTGCCAAGCGCGACGATGCCCGTGCCCTCGCCAAATACCGCGCCGAAGGCGTCAGCCCGTCGCAGATCCGCGCCATGGTCGGCTGCGCTGCGGTGCCCGAACAGACATCTTCTGGCTAGAAATATCCCCGCCGGAGGCACGGCCCGCACCGGGCCGTCCCCTTCAGCCGGTTTCTGTCAGACCATCGGCGCCATCAGCTCGACCTCCTCGCCATCGCGAAGGGCCGCATAAAAACAGCTGCGCCGGTTGGTGTGGCAGGCAGGCCCGGTCTGACGCACCACCGCCAGCAGGCAATCGCGATCGCAATCCACGCGCAGATCGACCAGTTCCTGCACATGTCCCGAGCTTTCGCCCTTGACCCAGAATGCCTGCCGCGACCGCGACCAATAGGTGACCCGGCCACTGTCCAGCGTCTGTCTCACCGCATCGGCATTCATCCAGGCCATCATCAGGACCTCGCCGCTGCCCTCCTGCTGCGCGATGCAGGGGATCAACCCGGCCTCATTGTACTTTAGGCTAAGAGGATCAAACGACATGGCAAAAACCTTTTGCATCTGGAGACTGGCTCCCTATGTATTGGGAACAGCACGTAAGGGAAAGCCCGAGGTATCCGATGTCCGGCGAGACTGATCTGATAAAACTCTACTCCGCACGGATCCTGGCCCTGGCCGCCGATATCCCGCATCTGGATCGTCTCGACGCCCCGGATGTTACGGTTAAAAAACGCTCGCCCCTGTGCGGCTCGACCGTGACCGTCGATCTTCGGATCGAGGATGGCGCGATTGTCGGATTTGGTCAGGACGTCAAAGCCTGTGCGCTTGGCCAGGCCTCGGCAGCGGTTGTCGGCGAGGTCATCCTGGGTCGCACCCTGCCCGAGGTTGAGCGTGCCCGCCAGCAGCTGAAGGCCATGCTGACCGAAGATGGCCCGGTTCCGGACGCGCCGTTTGACGGGTTTGAAGTCCTGATCCCCGCCCGCGAGTTCAAGAACCGCCACGCCTCGATCATGCTGGCGCTCGATGCCACCTATGAGGCTATGCAGACCCATCAGGAACAGAGCTGCGCCTGATGGCCGCCTGCCGATCCAGCGTTACAAGTTCAACACGTTGGATCAGTCGCGCACGCCAGTAAGGCAGATCCGCAGTCATGATCCAAGGCCACCATCTCAGCCGCCGATTGATATGCCCGTCTCACCAGCGCCCGTGAAGACAGCCAGAACAACCCCTCCAAAAGGGCCACATGAAAAAACCGCCGCACACCTGACAGGTGGCGGCGGCAGTATGCTCTCTCATGCGGGACCCGAACGGGGCCTGTTGACCTGAGGCAGGTCGGCCAGACCGGCAGGCAAACCGGGCAGGCTTGGGACAGGCGGCCCCGTCCGGCATAAAGAGTGCGATCAGGAAATCTCAAAAACTCAAGGCTGGTCGCCCGGCGTCATCACAGCAGACCCGGCAGGTGCAACCCCGCGACCAGCATCACAACCAGTGCCGCCGCGCCAATGGCGTCTTGCAACAGTGTCGATTGGGCATTCTGAACAGTCGTCTTGATTTGGGTCATCATGGTGCATCCTCCTGTCTGTCTTGCGCTCGCTCTCTGGCGTGTTGTTGCCTATTTGTTCTCACATTCAAACACGGCTGTAAAGAACTTTATGAGAACATTTGCGAACACATGAGAACACGGCGCAAAAACACAAAGCAGCGTCCCGATCATAAGGGCCGCCGCTGATGAAGGTTTCAGCTCAGGAAGACGTGCTAACCGACAGAAATCAAACGGATCGCCTGATCCTGTTTCATCAGCCACAGAAGAACCCGCGCCGCTTGTCCGCGCGGGCTGGACAGATCGGGATCGCTGGCCAGCAGGGCCCGCGCGTCGCTTTGTGCAACAGCCATCAACCCGGCCTGACGGTCCAGATCGGCGATGCGGAATCGCGGCAGCCCCGATTGTGCGGTGCCGATGACATCGCCCGCACCGCGCATCTCAAGATCGGTTTCGGCAATGCGAAAACCATCCTCGGTCTCGCGCAGGATCTCCAACCGTTTCTGGCCGCCCTTGCTGAGCGGCGCCTGATAGAGCAGCAGACAGGTCGAAGCCGCATCGCCGCGCCCGACACGGCCGCGCAGCTGGTGCAGCTGTGCAAGGCCGAATATCTCGGCCCGCTCGATCACCATGATCGACGCGTTGGGCACATTGACTCCGACCTCGATCACCGTCGTGGCCACCAGAACCTTGGTCTCTCCAGCCTGAAAGGCAGCCATCGCCGCGTCTTTCTCCGCCGGGGGCATCTGTCCGTGAACCAGCCCGACCACGCCCTCTCCCAGCGTCGCCCGCAGATGTTTGAACCGCTCCTCGGCGGCGGTCAGATCCATCACCTCGGATTCCTCAACCAGCGGACAGACCCAGTAGCATTGCCGCCCGGCTTCGATGGCGCCGCGCAGATGGCTGACCACCTCCTGCATCCGCTCGGTGCTGATAACCGCAGTCTTGACCGGTTTGCGACCGGGCGGTTTTTCATCCAGTACCGAAACTTCCATATCGCCATATTGCGTCAGCGCCAGCGACCGCGGAATCGGTGTTGCGGTCATCACCAGCACATCCGCGCCTTTGCCCTTTTCCGCCAGCTCCATGCGCTGACGCACGCCAAACCGATGCTGTTCGTCGACAATCGCCAGCCGCAGATCCCGAAACACCACATCCGGCTGAAACACCGCATGGGTGCCGACCAGAATATGAATGTCCCCCCGCGCCAGCGCCGCGCATTTTGCGGCCCGCTCCCGGCCCTTGTCGCGGCCTGTCAGGATTTCCAGAACCACGCCTGCGGTTTCCGCCAGCGGGCGCAGCGCCTCCAGATGCTGACGGGCCAGAATTTCTGTCGGCGCCATCATGACACCCTGCCCGCCTGCTTCAACTGCGACCAGCAAAGCCATGAAAGCAACAAGAGTTTTGCCAGCGCCGACATCGCCCTGCAACAGACGGTTCATCCGCGCGCCAGCCGCCATATCGGCGGTGATCTCCGCAATTGCGCGGGCCTGCGCATTGGTCGGCCGATAGGGCAAGGCCGCAAGCACCCGCGATTGCAACGCCCCGCTGGCCAGGCTGCTGCGCCCCGGCAACGTCCGATCCCGCAGCCGCGCCAGCGCCAGTGTCAGCTGATGGGCAAACAGCTCATCATAGGCAAGACGTGTCCGACCGGGTGCCTCTGCTGCCAGCGCATCCGGCCCATCGGGGTTATGCGCAGCGCGCAGCACCTGCTGCCAGCTTGGCCAGGATTCCTTGGTGATCTGCGAGGGATCTGCCCATTCGGCCAGCTCCGGCAAGCGCGATAGCGCGCTTTGCGCCGCCTTGAACATGGTTTTCTGCGACACACCATGGGTCAGGTGATAGACCGGCTCAAAATCGGGGATCTCGGCAGCCTCTGCCAGCGGCAGCATATGGTCAGGGTGCACCATCTGCGCCATGCCATCAAACAGTTCCAGTTTGCCCGACACCACCCGCCGCGCCCCCTCCGGCAGCTGGGCCTCCAGATAGCGGCTGCGACCGTGGAAAAATACCAGCTGGAATTCCTCCTCGGCGTCGCTCACCTGGATCCGGTAGGCGCCCCCCTTGTTCCGCGTCGGCCGATGCGCGCCGATGGTCACCTCAACCGTTGCAACCGTGGGAAAATCAAGCCCGCGAATACTATCGCGCCGCCGTCGATCCACCACCGAATAAGGCAGCGAAAACAACATGTCACGCGGCGTTTCTATATCAATCTGCGCAAAATGCTGCGCCGTCTTCGGGCCGATACCCTGAAGCGTTTCCAACCCGGCAAACAGCGGGAAGAGGATCTCTGGTCTGCCGCTCATGCGCCCGCAATCAGCTCCAGCCAGCCGTCTTCGTCGAGGATCCGCACGCCAAGATCGCGAGCCTTCTGCTCCTTTGACCCCGCACCGGGACCTGCGACCAGAATATCCGTCTTTTTCGACACCGAGCCGGCCACCTTCGCCCCCAGGGCTTCGGCGCGCGCCTTGGCTTCGGCGCGGGTCATTTTCTCCAGCGTCCCGGTGAAGACCACCGTCAGGCCGGTGACCGGGCTGTCGTTCTTCGGAGCTTCGGGCGGAATGATCGTCAGATGGCCGCGCAAGGCGTCGAAGGCCGCCCGCTCATCGCTATTGGCAAAAGCATCGGAAAGCGACAGACCCAGCGTTGCGCCAATGCCGTCGATCCCGATCAGATCCTCCCATGCCGCGGCGGCCTCCGCAGGCACGTTCAGCGCCGCAATGGCCCGGTCTCGCGCTTCCTTGATGCGGGCGCGACGGCCCTGCTGGGCTGCTGCAACCCGCTCGGCCTCCTCGGCCTCATCCGCTGCGCGCTGCGCCAGGGCGGCCGGGCGGGCCAGATCAACAGCCGCCGCCATCGCGTCCCAATCCGCATAATGCAGCGCCAGATCGCGCGCGCCGACCTCGCCCACGTGGCGAATGCCAAGACCAAAGATCAGCCGGGCCAGCGCGATGTTGCGCTTCTCGTCAATCGCGGCGAAGAGGTTGGCGGCAGAGGTCTCGCCCCAGCCATCGCGGTTTTTCAACTTGGCCAGATTCTGCGCATCCCGCGCCTGAAGGGTAAAGATATCGGCCGGCGTTTTGATCGCCAGACCCGCGTCACTGTAAAAGGCTTCGATCTGCTTGGCGCCCAGACCTTCGATATCGAAAGCCTTGCGCGAGACAAAATGCTTCAGCTTCTCAACCGCTTGTGCCGGACAGATCAAGCCGCCGGTACAGCGTCGCACCGCGTCGCCTTCCTCACGCACGGCCGGGCTGCCACATTCCGGGCAAACGGTCGGAAAGGCGAAGGCAACCGCGCTCTCGGGACGTTTGGACAGATCCACATCGGCAATCTTCGGGATCACATCCCCGGCGCGGTAGACCTGAACCCAGTCGCCGACCCGGATATCCTTGCCGTCGCGGATCTCTTCACCCTTGGAATCCAGCCCGGCGATATAATCCTCATTGTGCAGCGTCGCATTGGAGACAACAACGCCGCCCACCGTCACCGGCTGCAACCGCGCCACCGGGCTGAGTGCGCCGGTCCGTCCAACCTGAATGTCGATGCCCTCCAGCCGCGTCCAGGCCAGTTCAGCCGGAAATTTATGCGCAATCGCCCATCGCGGGGTGGTTGAGCGGAAGCCGAGACGGTCCTGCAAGGCCAGCGCATCCACTTTGTAAACCACGCCGTCGATATCGTAGCCAAGCGTCGCCCGCTGTTCCTCGATCAGGCGATAATGCGCAATCAGCTCGGTGGTGCCCTTGCAATATTTGGTCAGCGGGTTGGTCTGAAAGCCCATGCCCTTCAGGCGTTCAAGCGCTGAAAACTGCGTATCGGCGAGCGGCTCCGACAGCTCGCCCCAGCTGTAGGCAAAAAAGCGCAGCGGCCGCGACCGGGTGATTTCAGCGTTCAGCTGCCGCAGGGATCCCGCCGCCGCATTGCGCGGATTGGCGAAGGTTTTGCCACCCTGTGCGGCGTGCCGATCATTCAGCGCCGTAAAATCCGCATGGCTCATGTAGACTTCGCCGCGCACCTCAAGTACCGCCGGAGCATCGTCGATCCGCTGCGGAATATCGGCAATGGTCAGGGCGTTTTCGGTGACATTCTCCCCCACCGCCCCGTCGCCACGGGTGGCCGCATGGATCAGCCTGCCCGCTTCATAGCGCAGCGACAGCGACAGCCCGTCGATCTTCGGCTCCGCCGTATAGGCCAGCGGGTCCTCGGCGCCGAGGCCGAGATATTTGCGCAGACCTTTGTCGAAATCGCGCACGTCCTCGTCGTCAAAGGCGTTGCCCAGCGACATCATCCGCTGTGCATGGGTGATCTTGCCAAAGCCGGAGGCTACCGGCGCACCAACCGTCTCCAGCTCGGTTGCGATCTCAGCCAGATCGGGAAATTGCTCCGCCAGCGCGCGGTAGCGGCGTTTCTTAGCGTCATATTCCGCATCGCTGATCTCGGGATCGTCGGCCTGATGATAGGCAAGATCGGCGGCGCGCAACTGCTCCTGCAACGCCATAAATTCGCGGCGCGCCTGATCCTTGGTCAAACCGTTCAAATCGCTGTTGCCTGACTGTGTCACGTCTGTCGCCTCGCTTTATCTTAGCTAGGTGATAGGACGGTGACGCCATCGCGTCCAGCCACAGCGCAGGTGACAGACGTGAAAAATCCCGCCGTAGCGGGATCGTTCGGGAACCGGGTGAGATGAAGGTCGCGCCGGATCAGGCGCCAACAGCCATCCGGTGACCCCCAGTCAGCTGATCGTCCTGCGGATCACGCAGTACATAGCCGCGGCCCCAGACTGTTTCGATGTAGTTATCGCCACCTGTCGCCGTGCTCAGCTTCTTGCGCAGCTTGCAGATAAAGACGTCGATAATCTTCAGCTCGGGCTCATCCATGCCGCCATAGAGATGGTTCAGGAACATCTCCTTGGTCAATGTGGTGCCCTTGCGCAGGCTCAGCAGCTCCAGCATCTGGTATTCCTTGCCGGTGAGATGCACGGCCTTGCCTGCAACTTCCACCGTCTTGGCATCCAGATTGACCGAAATCTTGCCGGTGTTGATAATCGACTGCGAATGCCCCTTGGAGCGGCGGATGATGGCGTGAATACGGGCCACCAGTTCCTCGCGATGGAAGGGTTTGGTCAGATAATCATCGGCGCCAAATCCAAAGCCCTTGATCTTGTTTTCGGTGTCATCTGCACCGGACAGGATCAGAATGGGCGTCTCGATACGGGCCATGCGCAGCTGCCGCAGCACCTCGTGGCCGTTCATATCGGGTAGGTTAAGATCCAGCAGGATCAGATCGTAATCATAGAGTTTAGCAAGATCGATCCCCTCTTCGCCGAGATCGGTCGAATAAACGTTGAGGTTGGCATGAGTCAGCATCAACTCAATGCTCTTCGCCGTTGTTGGATCATCCTCAACAAGAAGAATGCGCATATTATTTTCTCCGCCTGTACACTGTTTCCCTCAGGTCGAATTAACCTTGGTGGAAAAAAGTTAATGGCCCGTTACCATGATGGTTAATTTGCGCGTTCACCTCAAGTCTGAATGATTTTTTTGCGTCAGGATTTACGATAGTCTTTGAGACGGGTGGCTTTCAGGGCGTCCTCGCCAAAGTCCGCAACAGCGGAAACCCAGCTGCGAAACTCCTCTTCGGAGAGGCTGTATCTGCGCAATGCCTCGCTTTGCGGGATCAAGCCGTAGAGGACACCGCGCACAACCGCCGCCTTGCGTGAGGCCACCCAGCGCCGCGTGGTCTTTGGCGGCAGATCCGCGCGCGTCATCACCGTGCCATCCGGCAGGGTCACAGCGCGTGGGCCATCGACTTTCTTCAAGAACATCTTTTCTTCCTTCGTGTGGAGCATAGAAATTGGTCCGTCCCCACATTTCGCGCAAACGCCTTAAGGAGGGGTGAACCTGCCCCCTTGAGGATCATTAGGATTTTCCTATATTCTGCGGTGTCTTTCCCACATATCCGAGGAGTCGCCTGATGGCGCAGGATGCCAATCCCCAACTGAATTCGCTTGGCTTTGCCAAACCACCGTCGGAGACGCGGGTGGTTGTCGCCATGTCGGGTGGCGTCGACAGCTCTGTTGTTGCTGCACATTTGGCCGATGAAGGCTATGATGTTGTGGGCGTGACGCTACAGCTCTACGACCATGGTGCGGCGCTTGCAAAGAAAGGCGCCTGCTGTGCGGGGATCGATATCCATGATGCGCGCCGAGTCGCCGAGGAGCGCGGCTTTCCGCATTACGTGCTGGATTATGAGAACATTTTTAAGGATGCGGTGATCGATGAGTTCGCCGACAGCTATCTGGCTGGCGCAACCCCGGTACCCTGTATCCGCTGCAACGAACGGGTCAAGTTCAAGGATCTGCTGGAAACCGCCCGCGATCTGGAAGCCGACTGCATGGCCACCGGCCACTATATCCAGCGCAAGGATGGGCCAAACGGGCCCGAACTGCATTCGGCCGAGGATGCCAACCGCGACCAGAGCTATTTCCTGTTCTCAACCACCCCCGAGCAGCTGGACTATCTGCGATTCCCGCTGGGACATCTGCCGTCAAAGGACGCCACCCGCGAGATGGCGGCGCAATATGGTCTGGCGGTGGCCGATAAACCCGACAGCCAAGACATCTGCTTTGTTCCCAATGGTGATTATGCCAGCGTGATCGAGAAACTGCGCCCCGGCGCGGCGGAGCCGGGGGACATCGTTCATGCCGATGGCCGGGTGCTCGGCCGTCACAACGGTGTCATCCACTACACCATCGGCCAGCGTCGCGGCCTCGGCATCGGCGGGCTGAGCGAACCGCTTTATGTGGTGAAACTGGATGTGGACAAGAAACAGGTGGTCGTCGGGCCCAAGGACTTACTGGCCACCCGCACCATCCCGGTGCGGGAAATCAACTGGCTCGGCGATGAGCCTTTCACCAGCCGCGACGAATGGCATCTGAAGGTCAAGGTCCGCTCGACCCGGCCCCCGCGCGATGCGGTGATCCGTCCGATCTCGGAGACCGAAGCCGAGGTCGAACTGCTGACCCCGGAAGAGGGTATTTCTCCCGGACAGGCCTGCGTGTTCTATGCTGAGGAGGGCAGCCGTATCTTTGGCGGCGGCTGGATCTGGCGCGGCTACTGACACGGCCAGTAACACGGTGCGTCTGTCAAGGAAGGCGCAGCCTCCGCGCGGGTGCGCGCGGCTTGTCCTTGACAGCCCCTCCCCAAACCCAAAATCGAGATAGCGCCTGAGGGCAGACCTGCCCTTAGGCGCATCTCAGCAAAATATAATCCACCACAACACCACGCCCAACGGCACATGCTCAGTTACCCGCATTGCGGCGCGCACCGCGCGGGTGCATAGCGCCCGCGCTACGAGAGGCCACCTGCCGGAGGCTCTGCATCCGGCAGGCTTCAGGAGACGGCGGAGGCCTGCGCAGACAGACGATCCAACACTGCGCGGGCCGCGCGCAGACCGGGGTCTTCGCCCCCCTCGCCCAGCCGCTCCATCGTGATCGCCATGGCAGAGGATTGCGCGGTAGGCGCCGCCTTGACCTTGATCAGCGCCTTGGCGATAGCCTCCGGCGTACACTCAGGGCCGAGGCATTCCGGCACCACGCGTGTATCGCTGACCAGATTGACCAGCGTGACGGTGTCAATCAACGCCATGCGCCGCATGATATGCCAGGTGAGCCACTGGAATTTATAGGCAATCACCATTGGGGTGCGCGCCGCCGCCAGCTCCAGCGAGACCGTACCAGAAGCCGCAAGCGCCAGATCCGCCGCCGCAAAAGCCGCGCGTTTATGCGCCTTGGCCACCTCACCGTCCAGCGTATTGGGGTCGATCACCACCGCGGTATCCGACCATTCCGCAAGATGGCTGCGCACCAGATCGGCAACCGGAGCTGCGGCCGGCACCACGATCCGATACTCCGGGTGGCTGTCCTGAAACTGTTTCAGGGCCGCACCGAATACCGGCGCCAGACGTGTCACCTCAGAGCGCCGCGATCCCGGCAGCGCCAGAATGCAAGGCGCCTCCTCCAGCTGGTACTGGCTGCGAAAGGCGGCAATCTCCTCCGCCGTGGCCTGTGGCTCACCCACAACGGGGTGGCCAACGAAATCACACTCCATGCCAGCCGCTTCCATATAGGGCGGCTCAAACGGCAGCAGCGCCAGCACATGATCGATGACCCGGGCCATTTTTTCGGCCCGCTTGGGGCGCCAGGCCCAGACCGAGGGCGCAACATAATGTACCGTGCGAATACTACTGGCTTCTTTCACCAATGCGGCGACCCGTAGGGAGAAATCCGGGCTGTCGATGGTGATCATCACATCCGGCTTCATGTCCAGAACCGCCTCTGCGGTTTCGCGAATGCGGCGCTTCAGCTGACGGTATTTCGGCAGCACCTCGGCCAGCCCCATGACCGACAGCTCCGACATATCGAAGCGCGACTTTAGGCCCTGTTCAGCCATCAGCGCGCCGCCAACCCCCTCAAAGATGATATCCGGGCGCAGCTGCCGCAGACCTGCCATCAGCGCACCGCCAAGGCGGTCGCCCGACGGCTCACCGGCAAGGATAAAGACCGAGAGGCTCATGCGCGACGCAGCCAGAGAAACAGCCCGAGCCGATTGCAGGTGGCCACCACCTCATCCTGATCAAGCACGATAACACCGCCTGCCTCCAGCACGATCCCCGACAGCCCAGCCTTGGCCGCCAGCTCTACCGTCTGCACGCCAATCGTGGGCAGATCCGCGCGGCGGTCCTGTCCGGGTTTGGGCGCCTTGAACAGCAGACCTCCGGTGCCGTCAGGCCGGTTCTGCAACGCCGTCAGCATCCAGTCGGTGCCAAAGAGGTTCTCGACCGCAATCGCCTGTCCGCGCCGCACCGCGCAGGACTGGCCGACATCGGCGCGGCACATGGCCTCGACAACCTCTGCGCCGCGTTCTGCATCGCGCCGGTCCAATTCGCCGGGCTGCACCTCGGTCGGGATGCCCTCGGCCATCACCAGATCTGGTGCTACCTCATGGGCAGCGCGCACGCACATGCCTGCCTGCTCAAAAAGGCCGATGATGGCGCGCAACGCGCCGTCGTCACCTGCGGCAATCGCCCCCTGCAGGATCGGAACCAGCGGCATGGTCTCGGCATCAATCTGCGATGGATCAATGGCCGGGCGGCGCACTGCGCCCGCCAGGCAGATCTCGCGCACACCGCTGGCCGACAGGCGCGCGATAAAGCTGCCGAGCTGTTCCAGGCGAAAGGTCAGCTCCGGCTCAATGTGATCGGGCTCGGAGCCGCGCATGGCACAGACCAGTGGCCGGTCGGACAGGCGCGCGGCCAGTTCGGCAGGCAGTGCGCCCTGCCCTGCAATCAATGCCAGCATGGTCTCAGCCTCCCGGCGTCAGGAAAGAGCGGTCACTCTCGCCGGTAATGAAATCAACGATTTCCTGCACGTATTCGCTGTCGCTCTCTGCGCCAAGACGGCGCGCGCGCTCCTGAAACGTGCCCTCGCCCTGGGCCAGCATCTGAAAGGCCGCCCGCAGCGCGGTGATATCCGCACGCTGCACGCCCCGGCGTTTCAGGCCGACAAGGTTCAGCCCGTCCAGCTCACCGCGCGGCGCCTGAACCAGCCCGTAGGGAATCACATCATTGGTCACCATCGTGACCGCGCCGACAATGGCGCCGTGACCGATGCGCACCCATTGGTGAATGCCGGACAGGCCACCGATGATGACGTCATCTTCCAGCACGCAGTGGCCCGCAACCGCAGCGGAATTCACCACGATCACACGATCTCCGATCTGCGCATCATGGGCGATGTGGCAGCCGGCCATAAACAAGCCGTCATCACCGATCCGCGTGATCCCGCCGCCGCCTTCGGTGCCGGCATTCACCGTCACATGCTCTCGGATGCGGTTGCGCTTGCCGATCACGGTCTTGCAGCGCTCGCCCTTGAACTTCAGATCCTGCGGAATCTCGCCCAGCACGGCAAAGGAGAACACCGTGGTATCCTCTCCGATCTCGGTATCTCCGGTGACGACCACATGGGATTTCAGCTCAACCCGGTCGCCGAGCACGACCTCAGGGCCAATCAGGCAGAACGGGCCAATGACGCAATCGGCGCCAATCTTCGCCCCTTCTTCGACCACCGCGCTGGGATGGATCCGGGTCATCTGTGTCAATCCTTCTGCACGTCGATCATGGCCGAGAACTCGGCCTCCGCCGCAGTCTCACCATTGACGGTTGCAACACCCTTGAACTTGAAGATCTTGCCACCGGGCTTGCCCCTTGTGGTCTCCACCCGCATCTCCAGCACATCGCCGGGGATCACCTTGCGGCGGAATTTGCACTTGTCGATGTTCATGAAATAGATCAGCAGCTCGGTGTCGATCATATCCATGCCTACGCCCAGCATCACGCCCGCAGTCTGTGCCATCGCCTCGACGATGGTGACGCCCGGCATAATCGGCGTGCCCGGGAAATGGCCCTGGAAATGCGGCTCGTTCATGGTGACGTTCTTGATCCCGCAGGCCGAGGAATAGCCGTCGATCTCGACCACCTTGTCGACCAGCAGAAACGGGTAGCGATGCGGCAGGATCCGCTGGATCAGGTGAATATCGGCGCTTTTCAGCTCGGTTGTCATTGCGGTTTCCCCGTTTTCTGAATGTTAGGTATGTCCTAGCAACTGCCCACAGCTTCGGCAAGCCGCAGACCCGGCGATGGCTGCACGGTCGGCGCCCTGCCTCCGCCTGAGGCAATCGCCAGCCGGGCGCGGTAAGCCTATTCGCCGGTGGCCTCGGGCAGGCTCTCACGCCCGTCGCCGAGCACTTCGTTCACCCGCGCAATCGCCAGATCGGTGACATCCGCGGCATCTGCGCTCAGAAACACGCTGGCGTGTTCCAGAATGGCTCCAGCCCCGGCTTCCAACATGATCTGTTGCAGCACAGGCAGCGAAGCGGTGAAGAAATCACGCCGTGCATCTTCGCCGATCTGATTGATATCGCGCAGTTTCTGATCCTGTTGACGACGGGTTTCCTGCACCTTTTTGTCAAAAGCATCGGCCAGAGCGCGAAACGCCGCAGGATCCATGCTGCTGCGGCGCTCGGTCAGCTCAAGTTCCTCTGCACGCAGCTCCGCCTCGATCCGGCGGTTTTCGGCCGTCAGGACCGCACCCTCGGCATCCAGTTCCTGGGAAACACGCTGACCAAAGGCGCTCTCGGCATAGAGCCGCTCGGACTGGATGGTCAGCAGCCCGGTCTGCGGTGCGCCCAGCTGCAATGTCTCGCCAAAGGCAAAGCCCGCCCCCGGTAATGCCGTCTCCTGCGCCATCGCAGGCAGCACCAGCAGCGGCAGCATCGCAAGCCCGCGCACAAAAGGCGCCAGCATCTCAGCCAGCGCCCCCGTGTGCCGTGTGTCCACAGCTCGTGTCATTGCGATCAGAACCGCGCCTGCAACGTCAGGTCAAAGCTCTGCTCCTGGTCGAAGTCTTCTTTCTTCAGCGCCTTGGAGAAATTGAACCGCAAAGGACCAAATCCGGTTGTCCACAACAGCGAGAAGCCGACCACATGACGGTACGACCCGCCGCGCCCGACAATATTGCCGCCCGCCGCGCCGGTATCGGCATTGTTCAGACCCCAGAGGTTGCCCACATCATAGAACAGACCGCCTCGCAGGCCGATCTCTTCCGGCAGGCCCAGCGGGAATTCCGCATCAAAGCGGGCCGCCGCGTAATAGTTGCCGCCGAGGAAGTCGTTATAGGTCCCGCCTGCGCCATTGGGCGACTGGTCCCGTGGACCGATACCACCCGGTTCAAAACCACGCAGGATATTGGGCGACAGGACAAACCGATCAATGGAGCGGCTGAAGCCATCCCCCTGCCAGGCAAAGGCGCCTGCCTCGATCGTTGCCCGCAATGTCACCTCTTCGTTGAAGACACGACGCTGGGCGATGATCTTTGCGGTGGTGCGCAGATATTCGGAATCCCCGCCAAGCCCGGCATAATCGGCCCCAACCTGGAACAGATAGCCCGAATTCGGATCCAGTCCGTTCAGGCGGCTGTCAACAGTATAGGTAAAGCCGATGGAACTGGCGTTGATCGCACCCTGGTTGATCTCGCTACGAACCACAGGACCGGCCAGCGGGATCCCGGCGGAATCATCACCACGGGTGATCATCTCATCCTCATCCCAAGTGTACCGGATCTGAAGGCTGCTGTTTTCCGAGGTTTGGAAGGTCAGCGCGGGCGAGAAGAACGCACGTTTGGTGTCGTAAAGCGCAAAGCTGGAATCCGTCTCAGACAGACCCAGATCCAGATCGAGACGGAGGTCGCGCCCCAGAAGATAGGGCTCGGTGAAGCCAAGCGTGTATTCCTCGGCGTCCTGAGCGGTCGAGATGTTGAACGACAGGCGCTGCCCCCGACCAAGGAAGTTATTCTCCGACAGGCCGATGCTGAGACCGAAGCCGTCGTTGACCGAGTAGGCACCACCAAGGCTCAGTGCACCCGTTGGCTTTTCCTCGACGTCCACATCGACAACCACCTCACCGGCGCTGCTGCCTTCGCGCACGTCCACCTCGGCGGTTTCAAAGAACCCCAGCGCACGGATGCGTTCAGCGCTTTCGCGGATTTCGCGCGGATTGAACGGGTCGCCCTCGACGGTGCGGAACTGCTGACGGATCACCCGGTCCAGCGTGGTTGTGTTGCCTTCGATGTCGATCCGCTCAACGAACACGCGCGGACCACGGGTCAGCACAAAATCCACGTCCAGCGTCAGCTCGCGATCATTGCGGCTGATCCGCGGCTCGGCCCGCAGGAAATCAATCCCCTTGCGGATCGCATATGTTTCCAGGCGCCGGATGGCATTTTCCACCACGCTCGGCGAATAGGTTACCCCGGGGCGGACTCTCAGAACCTTGCGGAACTCATCGGCGTCAGCTTCCGACATCTCGCTGGTGACCGAGATTTCGCCAAACTCGAACTTCTGGCCCTCGCTGATATCCACCACCAGGAAGGCGGCGTCGCGTTCTTCGGTCACCTCGGCATTGGTGCTGTTGATACGCACGTCAACATAGCCGCGCGACAGGTAGAAATCGCGCAGCACCTGCTTGTCGAATTCCAGACGGTCCTCGATCAGCGTATCGGCGCGGATGAAGGTGCGCAGCAGACCGGCCTGTTTGGTCTCCAGCACGCGGCGCAGACGCCGATCGGAATAGACCCGGTTGCCGATGAAGGACACGCGCTCGACCTCGATGGTGTCACCTTCGGAGATTTCGAACACCAGATCGACACGGTTGTCGCTGCGCCGGATGATGCGCGGTGTCACGGTTGTGGCCAGACGTCCCTGTGCACCATAGGCTTCGGCCAGATTGGAGGCATCACGCTCGGCGACCGTGGGGTTGAACACCCGGCGCGGTGCCGATTCGATCAGCTCGGCCATGGCATCGTCCTTGATGCGGCGGTTGCCTTCAAAGCTGATCTTGTTGATGGTCGGAAATTCGGTGACCTTGATCACCAGCGTATTGCCCTGCGGAACAATCTCGACGCTTTCGAATACGCCGCTGTCCAGAATGCGCTGATAGGCATCGTTGAGCTGCCCGGCGCTCACCGATTTGCCCCGCTCAATGCCGGTATAGGCCACAATTGTTGAGGTCTGGATGCGTTGATTGCCCTCGACCTGAACGTTTGTGAAACTATAGCTCTGCGCCACTGCGAACTCTGGCGTCAGGACAAATCCCAAGGCAACAGCCAGCGCTACAGCAGATGCGTTTCTATACAAAATATGGGCACCTAATTTGCGCCCCCCACAGGATCTACCTGTGTGCTTCCCCCGAACCATCAGTCAAAACCCGATTTTTTTACAGCTTAATCCGTGCGTATCGGGTTTATCAGCGCTTGTCAAAAACAACAAAAAGGCGCGCAGGATGACCCCACGCGCCAGATTGCTTGCAACAGGTTGAAAACTCAGAGACTGCCGATCCAGGCCCCAGCCACCAGCGCTCCCAAAATCGTCGCCACAGACATGGCGCGGTCCCAGTTCAGGCGCATAAAAAGACCCAATCCCGTATTGGTAATATGCAGGCTGCTCATGGCGTCCACTCTCCCGTTTATCTAAAAAAGATCCCACATCCGCCACAACCGCGCCGCGATCCGCGGCACCGCTGCCCACCGGCGGCTTACCAAAGGATTAACAGGGGAATGTGGCGACAGTTTGGCGCGCCCTGCTGCTGCGGGATCTGCCGACCAGCCGGATCGTGGCCGGTCGGCAAGAAAGCGCCTAGCAGAAGATATCGTTGAAAAGCGCAAACATCATCAGGCTGAGGATGGCGGAGATACCAACCGCCATCAGTACCCGCATCACCGCATCATTCGGCGGCTTACCGGTCACCGCCTCATAGGCGTAGAACATCAGATGCCCGCCATCCAGCGCCGGGATCGGGAACAGGTTCAGCAGGCCAACGGCAGTGGAGAGCACGGCGATAAACCGAATGAAGCTGGCCGCCCCCTGGCTTGCCATCGCACCAGAGGTCTCGGCAATGCCAATCGGACCCGACAGGTTGCAGGTGCTGATCGCACCGGTGATCATATGTTTCAGCCCGGAAAGCGACATTTCGACCACGCCCCAGACCTGCGCCGCGCCACCGCCAAGCGCCTCTCCAAGGCCCAGGCTCTCGGTCGCAGGCTCAAACGCCAGACCACCGACAATGCCCATACGCCAGCGGGTGGCAAAGCCGCCATCCGCCTGCGGCTCATCCACACGGCGGGGCGCCAGAGCCATCTCGAACTCTTCGCCAGCGCGCCAGACCTTCAGCAGCAACACCTTGCCCTCGGCGCTTTCAACCGCACGTTTCAGCTGGTCAAAGGCAAAGATCGGCGCGCCATCCACGGCGGTGATCACATCGCCCGGCTGCAGGTCGATGTCAGACGCGGCACTGCGCGGTGCCACGCCACGCACATGCGGCGGCCAGGGATACGGTCCCTCGACCTCGGTCTGCTGGCCGTCGCGCAGCACGGTATAGGTTAGCGGCTGCTGTTCCGGCACCGCATCGCGGAAGGCCGCAAAGGCAGTGTTATCCTCCAGCGAGGGAACATCGACACCGTTGATCTGCAACAGCGCGTCACCTTCGCGCAGGCCGGTTTGCAGCCCCGGCAGTGGCACCAGCCGCTCCACCGTCAGCGGATCGCGCATGGTGCCCTGCACCATGAAAACACCGGCAAAAATCAGCGCGGACATGATGAAGTTGAACACCGGCCCCGCCGCGACGGTGGCCGCCCGCGCCCAAAGCGGCGCGCCGTGCATCGTGCGCCGCAGCGCCACCGGATCAGCCGCCGCATCCGCCATTGCAGCGCTATCCTTGCCCGAGGCCGCATCCGCATCACCTAGGAACTTCACGTAGCCACCAAACGGCAGCAGCGCCACCTGCCAGCGGGTGCCGCGCTTATCCACCCGCGAAAACAGCACCGGACCGAATCCCAGCGAGAAGACCTCGGCATGGATCCCGGACCAGCGCCCGACGATGTAATGGCCATATTCATGCACAGCCACGATCACCGACAGGGCCACCACAAAGCTGGCAATCACATAGAGATACCCGCCAAACTGCGGAAGAAAGGAGACGAGATCCAAGGGCTTACCTTACATATTTCAAAATTTCATTGTCGGCGTCCATACGGGCGAGATGGTCGGTCCGGCGCACCGTATCAAGTGTCATTGCCTCATCTAGCCCGCGATCGGCACTGTCAAATTGATCCAGCACCCGCGCCACCACTTCGGCCATGTCCAGAAAGCCGATGCGCCCGGCGATGAAATGATCCAGCGCCCGTTCCTTGGCGGCATTGAACACCGCCCCCATCAGCCCGCCCCGCGCCATCACATCATAGGCCAGCCGCAATGCCGGATAGCGCGCGGGATCAGGCGCCCGAAACGTCAGCTGCGCCAGCCGCGCCAGATCCAGCCGCTCCACCGGCAGCTCGCGCCGTTCGGGCCAATGCAGCGCATAACCAATGGCATGGCGCATATCCGGCGCGCCGAGATGCGCCATCAGCGCACCGTCGCGAAAACCGACCAGCGCGTGAACGATGGATTCAGGATGCACCACCACTTCGATCTGGTCTGGATCGACGCCAAAAAACTCACGGGTCTCAATGACTTCCAGCGCCTTGTTGAACATGGACGCACTGTCGATAGTGATCCGCTGGCCCATGTCCCAATTGGGATGCGAGGAGGCCTGTGCCACCGTGGCGGTCTTCAGCTGCTCCAGCGGCCAGTCGCGAAACGCCCCGCCAGAGGCGGTGATCACCACACGTTCCACCGCCGCGATGTCTTCACCGACCAGCCCCTGAAACACCGCCGAATGTTCGCTGTCCACGGGCAGGAGCCGCGCATTATGGCTGCGGGCGGTCTCCAGCAGCAGCGCTCCGGCGCAAACCAGCGATTCCTTATTCGCCAGCGCCAGAGTCGCGCCCTGTTTCAGCGCCTCGAGCCCCGGAGCAAGGCCAGCCGCGCCGACAATCGCCGACATGACCCAATCCGCAGGCCGCGACGCCGCCTCGACCAGCGCCGCCTGCCCGGCGGCCGCCACGATGCCCGAACCGTCCAGGGCGGCCCGCAGCTCCGGCAGCTTGTCATCATAGGCGGTCACGGCGATATCGGCACGCAGCGCTCTGGCATCCTGTGCCAGCTGGGCAATATTAGCGCCACCGGTCAGCGCCACCACATTGTAGTCACCGGGGGCCCGCCGGATCAGGTCAATCGTATTCTGACCAATGGATCCGGTGGCCCCGAAAATCGAGATCTTGCGCATCAGATCGTCCCGCCGGGCAGACCCCACAGGCTGAGTACCAGCAGCACCATGGCCGCAGCGCCCAGCATACCGTCAAAGCGGTCGAACAGCCCGCCGTGGCCCGGGATCAGGCCGCTGGAATCCTTCACAGCCATCTTGCGTTTCAGCGCGCTTTCGGCAACGTCACCGGCCTGGCTGGCCATGGAGACCAGCACCGACAGCAGCACGACGCCAAAGCCAAGCCCGCCCTGCACCGCAAAGACCGCACCAACAACTGCGGCCGCGATCCAGCCCGCAGAGGTGCCGGACCAGGTTTTCTTCGGGCTGACACGCGGCCAGAATTTCGGCCCGCCAAAGGTCTTACCGGCGAAATAGCCCGCAATATCCGTGGCCACCACAACCGAGATCAGCCAGATCATCCAATCCAGCCCCAGCGCGCTGCGCATCCAGATGAACGCATAGGCCGCGAACAGCACCCAAAGCGCGAAACCGATGTAAATGCCCCGGCGGATGTCGATGGCCAGCGCGCCCAGCACCGCCGGTATCAGCAGCAGGCCAAGCGCCCAGCCGCCGCCCATTAGCGCTGCGGCCAGCACCGCCCCCATCGACAGGACGCCGAGCGGCAGCGCCAGCCCCTGACGATCAGGCACCACCATGCGCAGCAATTCCCAGATCATGCCACCACAGGCCGCCGCGATCAGCAGGTCAAACACCACGCCCCCGCGCCATACGGCCCAGCCACCCACGACGATCATCACGATGGCGGAGATCACCCGCGGCATCAGGTCGGCCCAACGTCCCGCGGCGCTCATGTCTTCACCGCGCCAAACCGGCGATCCCGCTGCCCGTAGCTGCGGCACAGCCGGTCCATCTCGTCGGCGGTGAAATCCGGCCACAGCGTGTCGATGAACTCATATTCCGCATAGGCCGACTGCCACAGCAGAAAGTTGGAGATCCGCGCTTCACCGCTGGTGCGGATGACCAGATCTGGATCGGGCAACACATGGGTATCGAGATAACGTGGCAGGGTTTCCTCATCCACATCCGCAGGGTTCAGGCGCCCCTCTGCCACATCCTCGGCCAGCCGTTTGGTGGCCCGCGCCACCTCGTCACGACTGCCATAATTCAGCGCGATGGTCAGGTGGGTACCGTCATTGCAGGCGGTCTCCTGCTCCAGCTGGTCCATCAGCGCGACCAGCTTTTTGTCCAGCCGCACCCGGTCCCCGATGAAACGGACCCGGACATTGCGCTGCGACAGCGCTTTCATCTCCTTGGAGATATAGCGGCGGAACAGGCTCATGAGGCCTGCGACCTCCACCTGAGTGCGCTTCCAGTTCTCGGTCGAGAAGGCAAAGATGGTGAGGTATTTCACCCCCAGCGCAGGGCAGCATTCCACCACCTCGCGCACCCGTTTGGCGCCCGCGTGGTGACCGAACAGACGCGGACGGCCCCGCGCCTGTGCCCAGCGGCCATTGCCATCCATGATGATGGCAACATGTTTCGGGCCGCGTTCCGGTGCGGGGTCGCTCTCATCCGGCGCCAGGACGGTGTCTGTGCTCTGTGACATAAGCAGGTGTCAGACCTGCATAATTTCGGCTTGTTTGGTTTCCAGAGCCGCGTCGACAACCTTAATCATCTTATCGGTCAGCTCCTGAACTTCGCCTTCCCAGAGCTTCTGGTCGTCCTCGGACATGCCGTCGGCCTTGGCTTTCTTGATCTGGTCCATCCCATCGCGGCGCACATTGCGGATCGACACCCGCGCGTGCTCGGCATACTGGCCGGCCACTTTGGTCAGCTCGCGGCGACGTTCTTCGTTCAGCTCGGGGATCGGCAGCATGATGATGGTGCCATTGAGCTGCGGGTTGATGCCCAGACCGGATTCACGGATGGCTTTTTCGACCTTGCCGACCAGCGCCTTGTCCCAGACGTTGATGGTGACCATGCGCGGCTCCGGCACGTTGACGGTGCCAACCTGGTTGATCGGCGTCATCGAGCCATAGGCGTCCACCATCACGGGCTCCAGCATCGAGGCGGAGGCACGACCGGTCCGCAGCGACGCGAATTCGGTTCTGAGATTGGCCATGGCACCATCCATGCGGCGCTGTAGATCATCGGTATCGAGAATAAAATCGTCAGACATTCTGCTCTCCCCTGACTTGAGGCGGTGTTTGCATTGCTCATAAGACATTGGTGCGGCGTTGTATAGCGATCTTGCCGCAGATTTGAAGCGGCCACAGGCAGGGTTCTGCCCTTCTCCGGAACGGCCCGGCACCGCAGCCGGTCAGCCGCCGCCGCACAAAACCCGCCGCCAGCGCCGCGCGCCACATGAAAAAACCGCGCGCAGGATCTCGATCCGGGCGCGCGGTTCATTGTGCATGTGGCAAGGGCAAGTGCGCCCCGCCCACCCCGGCGCGGTTAGCCGTGAACCTTCGTGTAGGTCCCCTTGCCCGCCAGAATGCCCCGGAAGCCGCCCGGCTCATCCAGCGGGAACACCATCAGCGGCAGGTTGTTGTCGCGCGCCAGCGCAATGGCCGAGGCATCCATCACCTTCAACCGCTTGGCCAGAACCTCGTCGTAGCTGATGGTGTCATAACGCACCGCGTCGTCATGCTGCGCGGGATCCTTGTCATAGACACCATCGACGCCATTCTTACCCATAAAGATCGCCTCGCAGGCCATCTCATTGGCGCGCAGCGTGGCCGCGGTATCGGTGGTGAAATAGGGGTTGCCGGTGCCTGCGGCAAAGATGCAGACCCGTTTCTTTTCAAGGTGACGCACGGCGCGGCGGCGAATGTAGGGCTCGGCCACCTCATCCATGCGGATGGCGGAAATCACGCGGGTGAACACACCCAGACCTTCCAGCGCCGACTGCATCGCCAGCGCATTCATCACCGTGGCCAGCATCCCCATGTAGTCCGCCGTTGTCCGCTCCATCCCCTGGGCCGAGCCGGACAACCCGCGGAAGATATTGCCGCCGCCGATCACCATGCAGATCTCTACGCCCATGTCGCGCACGGATTTCACCTCCTGCGCGATGCGCTGGACGGTCGGCGGATGCAGGCCAAACCCCTGGTCCCCCATCAGCGCCTCGCCTGAGATTTTCAGCATCACACGTTTATAGGTTGCCGCCGGCGTGGCCTCCGGCTGATCGTTTGTAAGGGGCATGTTGCGCTCCGGAATATGACGGGGTTAATTTGCGCGCAAAATGAAGCAAATCGGCGGCAGGATCAATGCGGCCTGAGATGTTTTTCGGCGCCCCACCGCAGCAACGCCCCGCGCGCCGCAGAACATCCAAAGAACAGGACGCCCGCATGACCACCGCAACCCAGCTGCCAGACATCCCGCCGCACCAGCCGGTGCTGATCGCCGGGCCAACCGCCTCCGGCAAATCGGCGCTGGCGCTTCAGATCGCCGAAGCTCAGGGCGGCGTGATCGTCAATGCCGATGCCAGTCAGGTCTATGACTGCTGGCGGGTGATCACCGCCCGCCCCTCCTCCGAGGAAGAGGCGCAGGCCCCGCATCTGCTCTATGGCCACCAGCCTTATGACGCCGACTATTCCGTCGGGCATTGGCTGCGCGAGGTGCTGCCGCTGCTGGACCACGGCCCCCGTCCGATCATCGTCGGTGGCACCGGGCTTTATTTCAGCGCCCTCACGCAGGGCCTTGCGGAGATCCCTGCCACGCCGGCCGAGGTCCGGGCGCAGGCCGATCTGCTGTCGCTTGAGGATATGCGCGCGGCGCTGGATGCCGCGACGGCTGAGCGGATCGACCTTCTCAATCGCGCCCGGGTGCAGCGCGCCTATGAGGTGCTGACTGCGACCGGTCGCGGCCTGGCCGACTGGCAGGCCGAAACACCGCCGCCGCCGCTGCCGCTGGATCGCTGCACCGCGATTGTTTTTGACACCGACAAGGGCTGGCTCGAAGCGCGCATCCGCCGCCGCTTTGATGCGATGATGGAGGCCGGTGCGATGGAGGAGATTGCCGCCATGCAGGATCGCTATGATCCCGCGCTGCCCTCCTGCCGCGCAATTGGCGTGCCGGAGCTGATGGCGCATTACCTGGGCGCGATGACCGAGGCGGAGGCGCGCGAGCGGGCCTCGGTTGCGACCCGGCAGTTTGCCAAACGTCAGCGCACGTGGTTCCGCGCGCGAATGAAGCAGTGGACGCCCTACCGTCCGGCCTGAGGGCCGTCCGAACAGCCTCGAAAATACCGTCGGAACGCCGCCTTGGTACTGCCCGGCACCCCGGCTTGCGTCCGGTCGATAGCGCTTTCGCTGGCCAGAATGACATCGGCGGCACGGTGCGCGGAACAGATGTGGACAAAATGTCCAGATGACCGCGCGTCATACGCACATTGTTGCCCAAACCCCATGCAGAGACCTGCAATTCTATTAAATCCTTAAGCATTTTTCGGCAAAAACTTGCCAGAATCAATTTTTCATGTCCATTTGCGCCAACCGAAAATACGAGCATCACATATCAACCAGCCTATGCCTTTTGACCCCACCCATATCGGCGAGATCACAGTCGCACCGCTGTCGCAGCTGACTCCCGATGGGCCTTGGCAGGTCGAATTGGCACATGACCGCCCCGAAAATCTGCTGATCTGGATCACCCGTGGCCAGGGGCGGGTCTTTCTGAACGGGCAGCAGCGTGGCTTTGGCCCCAACAGCGCCATCTTTGTTCCGGCCGGGACCCTGTGGTCGCTGGAGCTGGGTCGGCAGTGCATCGGGCAAGTCATGAATGTGCCCACCTCGACCCCGATGGATTTCCCCGATGCCGCCGACACGCTGCGCATCCCCGATGCTCAGGATCAGGCGGTGATCAACAGCATGTTCCAGGCCATGCAGGCCGAACAGCAGGATCGCCCCGCACTGTGGTATCGCGCGATGCAGGCCCATGGCACGCTGATCGCAATCCACATCCGCCGCCTGATGGCGGAACGCAGCAGCACCAGCGGCAAACCCACCGCTGCCCAGCGGCTGGCTCAGGGCTATTGCGGGCGCATTGTCGAATGCTATGCCCAACATGCCAGCATGGCCGATCATGCCGCCGCGCTGAATGTGACGCCGACACATCTGACCCGCGTCTGCAAATCCGAAACCGGCAAGACGGCGGGCGCTCTGCTGACCGAGCGCCAGCTGCACGCGGCGCGCAGCCTGCTGATCAACTCTGAATTGCCGATGCGCGATATCGCCTCGACCCTCGGTTTTGGCAGCGCCGCCTATTTCACCCGCTTCATCACCCAGCACACCGGTGAAACCCCAAGCCGTCTGCGCAAACAGGCGCGCGAAAAGCTGAAACGCGCCGCCTGAGATATCAGGCCGCACCAGATCTCCCCCGCACCGTGTCCACCGAGGGCGCAGCGACGCCGCGCCTGCGCGCCTGCACCACCTCGCGCCGAATTCCCCAGCCCCTGGACCGCGCTAAACGTCCACGAGTCACCCCGGCCACAGACGCGCGGCCTACCGGCTAACTGTGCACATATGCCCAGTACTAAAACTTTCGGACTGGCCTCCCTTGGGGAAAAACACAAAACCGACACCAACAATGTCGCAAAAGTCATGCGAAACGTCGACTTCTTACATTGACCTAACCCGCGATCTGGGGCCGAATGACCAGACGGGGAAACAATCTTTGAACACAGCACCTCAAACGGCGCCAGCCAGCTCAGACGGCCCGCCGTTCCAAAAGCGAAAACTTGCGGTGCAACAGGGAGAGCCACATGACAAAAGACACCATCACCGGGACCGATATCCACCCGGCGGCAAAGATGTATGCGACAGAAACCCTTGCTGGGAAGATGGATCGACGCGAATTCATGGTCCGCGCCACCGCGCTTGGCGTCAGTTCGGCTGCGGCATACGGCCTCCTTGGGCTTGACGCCCCTGTTCAGGCCGCAGGTCATGAACAGACCGGCGGCACCCTGCGCATGCAGATGGAAGTGCGCGCCCTGAAGGATCCGCGCACCTATGACTGGGCGCAGATCGCAACCTTTACCTCCGGCTGGCTGGAATTCCTGGTCGAATACAACAGCGATGGCTCCTTTGAACCGCTGCTGCTGGAAAGCTGGGACGTCAACGAAAACGCGACCGAGTTCACCCTGCATGTCCGCAAAGGGGTGAAGTGGAACAATGGCGACGATTTCACCGCAGAGGACGTGGCCCGCAACATCACTGGCTGGTGCGACAAGAGCGTCGAGGGCAACTCGATGGCAGGCCGTATGGCGTCGCTGATCGACGCGGAGACCGGCCAAGCCGCCGAAGGCGCCATCACCGTTGTCGACAGCCATACCGTGCTGCTGAAAACCAACACTCCGGACATCACCATCATTCCGGGGATGGCTGATTATCCCGCGCAGATCACCCATGCCAGCCATACCGGCGACACCATGCTGGAGAACCCCATCGGCACCGGCTACATGCTGCCTGAGTCGATGGAAGTCGGCGTGAAAGGCGTCCTCGTACGCAACGAAGACCACGAATGGTGGGGCACCGCAGCGGGCAAAGGCGGCTATCTGGACCGGATCGAATTCATTGATTACGGCACCGATCCGGCGTCGTTCCTGGCGGCCTATGAGGCCGAAGAAATTGATATGAACTGGGAATCCGTGGGGGAATACGTCGATATCTTTGACGGCATCGGCCTGAACCGCTCGGAAATCGCCTCCGGCTTCACCATCGTGATCCGCCCCAACCAGCTGGCCGAGGTCAACGGCACCAAGCCTTATGCCGACAAGCGCGTGCGCCAGGCGATTGCCATGGCGGTGGACAACACCGTCTGCCTTGAACTGGGCATGTCCGGCTATGGCATTCCGGCAGACAACTGCCATGTCGGCCCAATGCACCCCGAACACGACCCGACTGTGACGCGGCTGCCGTTTGACCCGGCCAAGGCCAAGGCGCTGATGGAAGAGGCAGGCATGCTCGACTATGAGCACGAGCTGCACTCCATCGACGACGACTGGCGCCGCAACACGACCGACGCGGTCGCAGCCCAGCTTCGTGACGCGGGCTTCAAGGTCAAACGGACCATTCTGCCCGGCTCGACCTTCTGGAACGACTGGGCGAAATACCCGTTCAGCTCCACCAACTGGAACCACCGCCCGCTCGGCACCCAGGTTCTGGGACTGGCTTACCGCTCCGGCGAAGCCTGGAACGAAGCCGGTTTTGCGAATGAAGAGTTCGACAGCCTGCTGGCCGAAGCCAACGCACTTGCAGATGTCGATAAACGGCGCGAAGTCATGGCCAAGCTACAGGCCATCATGATTGACGAAGGCGTTACCATCCAGCCCTTCTGGCGGACCGCCATCCGCCACCACACCGACAATGTGGTCGGCGTCGACAAGCACATCGCCGATCTGCCCCAGATCTACAAATGGGCTTTCAAGGCCTGATCTGACACAGCGGGCCGCGCCGCACGGCGCGGCCCAAAGCTTCTGGCCGCAAGAAAACGCTCAATAGCCTGGCAGGCCGCCGACTGCGGCCTGACCATTGGCCTAACTCAAGGCGTACAGCCACCAACGGGAGCATTCCATGGGACTGTTCATCCTCAGGCGTGTCGGGATCATGATCCTGACCGCGCTCTGCCTGACCTTCATCGTCTTCACGCTGACCAATCTCTACCCGAACCTTGAAAAACTCGCCAAGACCCAAGGCAACTTCCGCATGTCGGACGAGGCGGTTGCCAGCTGGCTGGAAAAGGGAGGGTATCTGCAACCGATGCCGGTGAAATACGGCCAATGGCTGGGAGTGCTGCCGGGCTGGACTACGGTGACAGATGAGGGGACCACAGGGCGCTGCATCACCGGGGTTCAACCCGCCGAAGAGGCAGCAGCCGCCCCACGTTTCTGCGGCATTCTTCAGGGCGACTGGGGCCATTCGAGCGTTTTCAAGGATGATGTCAGTTCCATCATTGCAACGCGCCTTGGCAATACCGGTTTTCTGATGATGTGGGTGCTGATCCTGATGGTGCCCTCGGCGCTCTTGATCGGGATCCTGGCCGGGATGCGCGAAGGCTCCGTCACGGACCGCACACTGTCAACCGCCTCGATCCTGACCACGGCAACCCCGGAATATGTCTCCGGTGTGATCTTCATGGCGGTCTTCACCTCCTCTGCCGTTGGCTTGAAATGGTTCAAGGGCACCGCAAATTCGGCGATGGTCGACGCCAATTTCGAAAACTTCTTCCTGCCGGTACTGACCATCGCCCTTTATGGCATCGGCTATATCGCCCGGATGACCCGCGCCTCCATGACCGAGGTGATGACCGCACAGTATATCCGTACCGCCCGGCTCAAGGGCGTCAGTTTTCCAAAAATCGTCATGCGTCACGCGCTGCGGAATGCGCTGATCGCCCCCTTCACGGTGATCATGCTGCAGTTTCCCTGGCTGCTGAACGGCGTGGTGATTGTCGAGACCCTGTTCAACTACAAGGGCTTCGGCTGGGCGCTGGTCGAGGCGGCTGGCAATAATGACATCGAACTGCTCTTGGGGATTTCGGTGGTCTCTGTCGTTGTCGTGCTGCTCACGCAGCTGATTTCCGACATTGGCTATGTCTATCTCAATCCCCGTATCCGGATTTCCTGAAGGAGGAACGCAGCATGGACCCTCTCAGCTGGACCGGAAGTCTTGCCTTTCTAAACCCGGTGCTGATCCTTGCCCTTGTGGCACTGGCGCTCTGCATCGTTGCATGGCTGGTGCTCAGCATCGTCACGGTCAGCCCGACAACGATGATCAACGCCCATGGCAGCGCCGGTCTCGCGACCACACCCGATGTGCTGGCCGGCAGGGCGGTGCGCCTCAGCTTTCTTGCGGTGATCGGACTGATCCTGATCTATATCCTCTTCGGCGTGCTGTTTGGCGCCAGCGGCGGCATCGTCGGTGCCATGGCGCGGCTGCTGCTGCCGGTCTGGATCGCGCTGGTGGTGCTGTTTGCGGTGTCGATGACCTTCAAGCGGCGGCTCGGTCTTTATGGCAAGCTGTTCGACAGCCCAATCGGTATGATCGGCTTTGCGCTGGTGATGTTCTGGGTCTTTACCGGTGTGCTGGGCGCGATGGATCTGATCTCACCGCACGACCCGCTGACCCAGGTCAGTGGCCTCAAGAACAAGCTGCCCGGCACCCCCCTGCCCGGCGCCGAGGCCGACAGTGGCATTGCGGCCTGGTATCTGCTTGGCGGTGACAACCTGGCACGCGACGTCTTCAGCCGCCTGATAGATGGCGCCTGGGTGGTGGTGCAGATCGCGCCGCTGGCCACGGTGTTTGCCTTTATGGTGGGGATCACGCTGGGGCTGCCTGCGGGCTATTACGGCGGCCTGTGGGACACGGTGCTGTCCTTCCTCGCCAACCTGATCCTGGCCTTCCCGGTGATCCTGCTGTTCTACCTGCTGGTCACCCCGGAGATCATCGCAACCGGCCTGCCGCAATATATCGCCGTGGTGCTCTTTGCCTTTCCGCTGATCTTTGTCGGGGTGCTGATCCACTCGCGCTTCCGCACCCGGCCGCAGCACAGCGCGCTCTGGCTGGCCGTTGTGCTGATCCCGGGCCTGCTGGGCTATCTGTCGCTGATCAATGAGGCGGGATCCAAGATCACCTTCTGGCCGCTCGATCTCTTTGACGTGCCGGGCGGTATTCTGGTGGTCTTTGTCTCGGTTGTCTTTGTCAATTCGCCCACCGTGTTCCGCATCGTGCGCGGGCTCACCATGGACATCAAGACCCGCGACTATGTCGCCGCCGCCCAGACCCGGGGTGAACGGCCCTGGTACATCATGCTGTGGGAGATCCTGCCCAATGCGCGCGGGCCGCTGATCGTCGATTTCTGCCTGCGCATCGGCTATACCACCATCCTCCTCGGCACGCTGGGCTTTTTCGGACTGGGCCTGCCACCGGAAAGCCCTGACTGGGGCAGCACCATCAACGACGGGCGCAAGCTGCTGTCGGTCTACCTGCACCCGCCGCTGCCGCCGGCGCTGGCGCTGCTGAGCCTGGTTCTGGGGCTGAACCTCCTGGCCGATGGCCTGCGCGAAGAAAGCCTGCGCGATTGATCCGAACCGGTCGGACCGGGGGCCAGC
The DNA here is from genome assembly GCF_048056275.1 of Phaeobacter sp. JH20_26. NCBI lineage: Bacteria > Pseudomonadati > Pseudomonadota > Alphaproteobacteria > Rhodobacterales > Roseobacteraceae > Phaeobacter > Phaeobacter sp. JH20_26. Next base: position 497,355 of record NZ_JAYMWL010000013.1, read on the forward strand.
CCCCGGACCCCCGGGATATTTTGGGGCCAGAAGAAGGGCAGACCACCCTTCCAGCTCCAACAGGGAGATAAGATGATGAACAAACTGGCAGATTATGACGGCCCGATCCTCGAAATCGACAAGCTGTCGATCTCCTTTTTCACCCGGTTGCGCGAAATTCCGGCGGTGATGGATTTCTCCGTCACCGTGCAGCCCGGCGAGGCGGTGGGGCTGGTCGGGGAATCGGGCTGCGGCAAATCCACAGTGGCGCTTGGCGTGATGCAGGATCTGGGCAAGAACGGCCGCATCACCGGCGGCTCCATCAAGTTCAAGGGCCGCGATCTGGCGGAAATGAGCGCCGAAGAGTTGCGCGATGTGCGCGGCAATGAGATCGCGATGATCTATCAGGAGCCGATGGCCTCGCTCAATCCGGCGATGAAGATCGGCAAGCAGCTGATGGAAGTGCCGATGATCCACGAGGGCGTCAGCAAGGAAGAGGCCTATCGGCGCGCGCTGGAGGTGGTGAGCGATGTCCGCCTTCCCGACCCTGAGCGGATGCTGAATTCCTTTCCGCATCAGCTGTCGGGCGGCCAGCAGCAACGTATCGTGATCGCCATGGCCTTGATGTCGAAACCGGCGCTGCTGATCCTTGATGAGCCGACCACCGCGCTCGACGTGACGGTGGAGGCCGCCGTGGTCGAGCTGGTGAAGGATCTGGGCAAGAAATACGGCACCTCAATGCTGTTCATCAGCCACAACCTCGGGCTGGTGCTGGAAACCTGCGACCGGCTCTGTGTGATGTATTCCGGCGAGGCGGTGGAGCGCGGCTCCATCCATGATGTCTTTGACGAGATGCAGCATCCCTATACCCAGGCGCTGTTCCGCTCGATCCCGCTGCCCGGCGCGGATAAGAATGCCCGCCCGCTGGTGGCGATCCCCGGCAATTTCCCGCTGCCCCACGAACGCCCGCCCGGCTGCAACTTTGGCCCGCGCTGCGACTATTTCGTGGCCGGGCGCTGTGATGCCCAGGATATTCCGATGGCAGCCGTCCATGGCAACGACCGCCACCACACCCGCTGTCTGCGCCATGATGAAATCGACTGGAACGCCCCGATTGCCGCCGCTGTGCAAAAGGAAAAACCCGAGGTCGGCAAGGTGGTCCTGAAAATCGACAATCTGCGCAAATATTACGAGGTCTCGGCCAATGCGCTGTTTGACAGCGGCGCGCGCAAAGTGGTGAAGGCCAATGAAACCCTGAGTTTCGAGGCCCGAGAGAGTGAGACCCTGGCCATCGTCGGCGAGAGCGGCTGCGGCAAATCCACCTTTGCGAAGGTGCTGATGGGGCTGGAGACGGCGACCGATGGCGCCATCGAACTGGATGGCAAGAATATCGAAGCCACCCCGATCGAACAGCGCGACACCCGCACGGTGTCCGATGTGCAGATGGTGTTTCAGAACCCGTTCGACACGCTGAACCCCTCGATGACCGTGGGCCGTCAGATCATGCGGGCGCTGGAAATCTTTGGCATCGGCGATAGCACGGCGGCGCGCCGGGAGCGGATGCTGGAGCTGCTGGATCTGGTCAAGCTGCCGCGGGCCTTTGCCGACCGGATGCCGCGCCAGCTGTCAGGCGGGCAGAAACAGCGCGTCGGCATTGCCCGCGCCTTTGCCGGTGGCGCCCGCATCGTGGTGGCGGATGAGCCGGTCTCGGCGCTGGATGTCTCGGTGCAGGCGGCGGTCACCGATCTTCTGATGGAAATCCAGCGCAAGGAGAAAACAACGCTCCTGTTCATCTCCCACGACCTCAGCATTGTGCGCTATCTCAGCGACCGGGTGATGGTGATGTATCTCGGCCATGTGGTGGAACTGGGCACCACCGATCAGGTCTTTGCCCCGCCCTATCACCCCTATACGGAGGCGCTGCTAAGCGCCGTGCCGATCGCCGATACCTCGGTTGAGAAACGCCATATCGTGCTGGAAGGCGATATTCCCTCGGCGATGAACCCGCCGCCCGGCTGCCCGTTTCAGACCCGCTGCCGCTGGAAGTCGAAGGTGGCCGATGGGCTCTGCGAACGCGAGGTTCCGCCGGTCCGCACCCTTGCGGGGGGCCATCAGGTGAAATGCCATCTCGACGATGCCGAACTGGCCCAGATGGAACCGGTGATCAAAATCGCCGCCGAGTGATCGGCGGTCAGGGCGCCTGGGAAACGATTAGCCCAGCAGCAGCATCACGATGATCAGCAGGTTCATCGAGGCAAACTGCATCAGTCGCGGCATATCGTGGCGGCGCAGCACCGCATAGGCGGCCAGCGCAATAGAGGCCGCCGCACTGGCGAGAGAGGCGCCGCCGATCAGCAGCCCGATCTGGCCGGTATTGGGTCCCCAGGGCGCGCCGGGCGTATAGATCCCCTTGAGGCCGACACCGATCAGGATGCCCAGAATGGCGCCCGCCAGCGTGAACTCCACGCCACGGATCGCCAGCGGCGCGCGGTCGGCAATCACACTGTCAACGATCTGCGGCGACGGGCCGGACTGGGGCTGCCATTGCATCTGGTTCAGGCGTTCGTCGAAGCGTTTGAAAGACACCGGGATATTCCTCTTCTGAAGCTTCCGATTAGTTGCCAAGAGATTAAGGCAACTTTCTGGCAGTCAGACGGAGTTAACGCGGCATTAAGGAAGATTATCAGCGTATTAATGCCGATCCCCCGGACAATCGGCAAGCTGCTGCCGAAACTGCGTAGAATTTCAGATTTGAAGCTCAGATTTCAAACAGAGAAAACACGCAGACCCCCGGTCAATTGCGCGCGCCCCCAGCGCGCAGGCCCGGCGTGGTCAGGCTGCTGCGCGACGGTCACTCTGGCGCAATCCCCTGCCGGAGGGGCTTAGCTGCCCCAGATCTTCTTCACGTAGTTCTGGGTCTCGCGGTAGGGCGGCACACCGCCATGTTTGCGCACCGCTTCGGGGCCTGCGTTATAGGCCGCCAGCGCCAGCCGCCAGGATCCGAACTTGCGGTACTGCCGGGCGAGATAGCGCGCGCCACCTTCCAGGTTCTGCCTGGGATCGGTGGCATCCACCCCCAGCGCCTTGGCGGTGGCGGGCATCAGCTGTGCCAGCCCCAGCGCGCCCTTGTGGGATTTTGCCGTCGGGTTCCAGCCGCTTTCCTGTTGCACCAGTCGCAGAAACAGATCCTCCGGCACCCCGTGTTTCTGCGCCGCGGCCCGCGCAATGTTCAGATACTGGCCCCGATATTTGCCACTATACGGCAGGCTGCCGTGTTTGGAGGGCGTATGGATGGTGGGCGGTTGCAGGCGGATCGAATTCTTGTACTGCCCGGCAGCGCGCTCATCCAGAACCCGCGCGTGCGAGGCAAACAGCTTGCGCTGGCTCTTTGTGCTGAACATATCTGCCGTTGCCATCTGGCCCGATACAACACCGGCCAGCGTGACCCCCACCAACAGCCTACGCATTAAACGCCCTGCCCTGTCCCTGTTTTTCCGTATCCTGGATTGCGCGAAACTATATCCGGATTGACTAAAAAGAAAAGAACCTTCGCGTTTCCTGCGGCTGCGGCCGGTGATGCGGGCGCCTCTCGCGCAAAATATGAGGATGACCTCAGATATCGCCGCCAGCCGACTTTCATGTGGCGACCCGGAGCGGTAGTGTGGCCGCCAACCCGGCGCGACCAGATTCGGACCGGACAGATTTCATACCCCGACGGGGCCCGCCGAAACCGCTGAGCTGGAGGGGTAAACCACCCGGCTTTTGCTGATTTTCGCGACTCCGAACGACCAGACCAAGAGGACAGACCCATGGCAGGCTCAGTCAACAAAGTAATCCTGATCGGCAACCTCGGCCGTGATCCCGAAGTGCGCAGTTTCCAGAACGGCGGCAAGGTCTGCAACCTGCGGATCGCAACCTCCGAGACCTGGAAAGACCGCAACACCGGCGAGCGTCGCGAAAAAACCGAATGGCATTCGGTCGCGATCTTCTCCGAAGGTCTGGTGCGCGTGGCAGAACAATATCTGCGCAAAGGCTCCAAGGTCTATATCGAGGGCCAGCTGCAAACCCGCAAATGGCAGGACCAGAGCGGCCAGGACCGCTACTCGACAGAGGTGGTCTTGCAGGGCATCGGCGGCACGCTGACCATGCTTGATGGCCGCAACGAAGGCGGCCAGGGTGGTGGCAGCGGCTATGGTGGCGGTCAGGGCGGCGGCAGCTATGGCGGCGGCGGTGGCTACGACAGCGGCCCCAGCGGCGGCGGTCAGGACGGCGGCTTCGGCGGCGGCAACCAGGGCGGCGCATCGCATAATATCGACGATGACGAGATCCCGTTCTAAGGGCGAATCACAGCCACGAACCGGCGCCAAAAGCCCGGTCGAATGGTGTTTTTCCTGCGCAGACCTTCACCGGTCTGCGCATTTTTTTTGCAAAACCCTTAGTTCCCATAGCGATAGCGGCGGCGATTGATCCCAGCCAATAACCAGCAAAACAAGGCGATTTTGAATTCATCTTTTATCTAAAATCTCTATCGGGCGATAAAATACATATTCTATTAGCACCTCGAACCTACGGTTTTGCGGACCGATAACGTTAAGCCGGAGCCTAGAGTATGATCAGCCGACTGTTGCAGCGTATGTCCATCCGGGCAAAGATTATGACCCTCATCGGGTTGCCTCTCCTGATTATTATCGGGGTATCCGGCGCGGTGCTGTACACGCTGAACAAACGGGCGAGTTTCGACACCACGCTGACCCGGGATATCATGCTGACCGCGGGCGAGCTGGTTCATAATCTGCAACTGGAGCGCGGCCTGTCTGCGGCCTTCCTCTCCACCGAGGCGACCGCGCTCCCTGCCCGGTTGGAAACCCAGCGCCAGACATCGCAGGAGTTGCGTGAGCATATGCTGGAGGTGATCGAAACCGCCGATCTGTCACAGTTGCACGACAACACGCGTGTCTTCGTCAGTCTCGCCCATGACGAGCTGGAAGCCCTGGATGACATGCGCCTCAAGATCGCGGATCGGGCCATCAGCGCGCCGGAAGCGGTCGAATTCTACAGCAAACTGAACCTCCACCTGCTGGAAACCGCCCTTGCCTTTGAGGTGCTGGTCCACGACACCGAACTGGCCGAGCGTGCGATGGCCCTTACCTATTTTCAAATGGCCAAAGACGCCTATGGCATCCAGCGTGCGGTCGGTGCCCAGGGCTTCGCCAATGGCTGGACCGAAAACCTGCAATCACGGATGCTCATTTCCTATATGCAGTCAAAAGAACGCATACGCGTTTTCCATGAACTGTCCGACAGCGAAAGCGCCGAGCTTTTTGACGGTCAGGCCGCAGGCGAAACCTATCAGGCCTTTGCGAATATCCGGTCGGATGTGCTCGCCGGTCGCGCCCCTCAGGACCTGTCCGGCGACGAGTGGTTCGAAATCGCCACCCAAGCGATCGAAGTTGTCAAAGAGGTCGAAACCGAGATCCGCGATCAGCTGATGGCCGATTTCGAGGCTTTCGACAGATTCAATAACAATTCCTTCTACCAGACGCTGGCTGGCCTTTCCTTTGTGATCGTGGCGATGAGCCTTGGCGCGCTGGTGATCGCCCGCGATATCGCAGGCGGGGTGCGGATGGTAACCACTGCGCTGGAGCGCATCAGCTCCGGTGAGCTGGAGATCGACATCTCCGGCAAATCGCGCAAGGACGAGATCGGCAATATCGCGCGACAGGCCGAAATCTTGCGCGGTCACGCCCTCGAAAAACGCGCGGCCGATGATCATCTGGACCGCGCGATGGCCGAACAGAAACTGGTCTCCGACGCCATCGCCGAAGCGCTGAGCCAACTCAGCAACAAGGTGCTGGTCTACCGTCTGAAAGACCATTTCCCCGAAGATTTCAAAAGCCTGCGCATGGATTTCAACGAACTGGCCGCCTCGCTACAGGATGCCATGAGTACCGTCCGCAGCGCCGCCCTGTCGGTTGGCGACGACAGCCAGACCATTGCCGCCAATATGGATGATCTGTCCCGGCGCACCGAATCGCAGGCCGCCGCGCTCGAACGCTCCACCCATGCCATGAACGAGATCACCACCAGCGTTGGCGAATCCGCCAGCAACGCCAAGGAGGCCGAGGCCATCGCCGGCACTACTCAGGACAAGGTCAACGATTGCGAAGATATCGTTCAGAAAACGGTGACCGCGATGGAGGAGATCCGCACCTCCTCCGACGAGATTTCCCAGATCACCAAGGTGATTGAGGATATCGCCTTCCAGACCAATCTGCTGGCGCTCAACGCCGGGGTCGAGGCGGCGCGCGCCGGTGAGGCCGGCCGTGGCTTCGCCGTTGTCGCCAGCGAGGTGCAGCGGCTGGCACAGCGCTGCTCCGATGCGGTGTCGCAGATCGACGAAATCACCGCCCGCAGCTCGGCGCAGGTCAATACCGGATCCAGCCTCGTCGGCTCTGCCGGCAGCGCCATGTCCGAGGTCAGCACCCAGGTGAGCGCGATTTCCGAACTGATCGTCTCGATTGCAAAGGGGCTGGAGACCCAGTCGACCCAGCTGAGCGAGGTGAACCACGCCGTCGGCGAGATGGAACAGATGACCCAGACCAATGCCGCCATGACCGAGGAGACCACCGCCTCGGCCACGCAGCTGTTCCAGCAGGCACGCGAGCTGAACACGATGATCGGCGCCTTTCAGCTGGAAGGCACAGCAGCCCCCGCCTCAGCGCAGGAGGAGCACAGCGACGCAGAGATGGCGGCGCAGATGGCCGCCGCCGCCGAGCATGACGCCGCAGATATCGAAGCTGGCGTTGACGACGACGAATCCTGGGTCGCCTGATCCCCAGGCCAGCCTGGCCAGATCCTCATCCGGCATATGACACAGCCCCCGCCATGGCAGGGGCTGTCGTCAGTTGAACGGCGTGCTGAGCAGCGCGCCGTCACGTCGGGATCAGGTCTGAGCCAGCGCCGCCCCTCAGGCCGTCACCGCTGCGCCAGCGCCTCCCGCAGCACCTCCAGCACCGCCTCCGGCGGCACGTCCCCGGTGACAAAAGCATGGCCGATGCCGCGCGCCAGAATGAACCGCAGCTGGCCATCGACCACCTTCTTGTCCTGCCCCATCAGCGCCAGCAGCGCCTCGGCATCCGGCAGGTCGCCGGGGATATCGGCGAGGTCGGTCTTCATCCCCATCGCCTTCAGATGCGCCCGCACCCGGCTGGGGTCCTCCTGGCTGCACAGGCCCAACCGCGCCGACAGCTCAAACGCCAGCGCGCAGCCGATCGCCACCCCTTCGCCATGCAGCAGCCGGTCACCATATCCGGTGGCCGCCTCCAGCGCATGACAGAAGGTATGGCCAAGATTAAGCAGCGCGCGGTCGCCCTGTTCGGTCTCGTCACGCACCACGATATCGGCCTTCATCTGCACCGAGCGGGTCACCGCCTCCACCCGTGCCGCGCGCGCACCGGCCGCCAATGTCGGCCCCTGCGCCTCCAGCCAGTCGAAAAACGCCGCATCCCCCAGCAGCCCGTATTTGACCACCTCGCCATAGCCGGCCAGAAAATCGCGCGGCGTCAGCGTGCTCAGCAGCGCGGTATCCGCCAGCACCAGCGAGGGCTGATGAAAGGCCCCGATCAGGTTCTTGCCCTGCGGCGCATTGATGCCGGTCTTGCCGCCGACGGAGCTGTCGACCTGCGCCAGGAGCGACGTCGGGATCTGCACAAACCGCACCCCGCGGCGCAACACAGCCGCCGCAAACCCGGCCAGATCGCCGATGACGCCGCCGCCAAAGGCGATGACGATGTCATTGCGCTCGACCTTCTGCTCCAGCAGCCATTCCACCGCGCGGCTGAACTGCGGCCAGCCCTTGGTGCTTTCTCCGGGGGGCAGCGCCAGCGCCGCCATCTCGATCCCCGCTTCCGCCAGCCCGGCCTGCAAGGCCTCCAGATGATGGGCAGCCACCGTCTCATCGGTCAGCACCGCCACTTTCGGACGGCGCAGCAATGGTTTCAGCCGCGCGCCCACATCCGCAAGAAGATCCGGCCCGATCACCACGTCATAGGCCCGCTCGCCCAGGTCGACATGCACAACCCGTTCCAAGCTGAACTGCACCATCATATCCACTCCAGCACGTCCGGGCGGGCGCGCAGCGCCTCGATCACCCGGTTCACCATTTCATCTATCGACGCCTGCCCGTCCGACACCACGGTCAGATCCGCCTGCGCATAATAAGGCACCCGTTCATGATAGAGCGCCGACAGCGTCGCATGGGGATCCTTGGTGCGCAGCAGGGGCCGCGTGTCGCGGTGTTTGACCCGGTTCCACAGCACCTCAAGATCCGCATTCAGCCAGATCGCAACCCCGCGTTCGGAGATGATCCTGCGGTTTTCCTCGGCCAGGAACGCACCACCGCCGGTGGATAGCACGCCACGCTCCTCATCCAGAAGACGCCGGATCACCTGGCGCTCCTTCTGCCGAAAGAACGGCTCGCCATCGCGGGCAAAGATTTCGGGAATGGTGCGGTTGGCCGCGGCCTCGATTTCGTGATCGCTGTCCAGAAACGGGGCCTTCAGACGGGCAGCAAGGGCCCGGCCCACGGCCGTCTTCCCTGCCCCCATCATCCCCACCATGACGATGGTCTTCTTCAGCGCTCCGGGCACCCGGCGGTCACCCGCGCCACTGAGTGTTTGCTCTTTTTCGCTCATTCTTCAGTGAATGACGTGATATTGCTAAAAAGGCCATATATAACTTGCACAAAAGCCAAAGAAGCAGTCAGCGGGACACCCATGGGGCGATTGATCAAATACCTACTTTATTTAGTTATACTGGCAGCGATCGGATTGGTGATCTATGCCTATGTCGGGCCGTGGTTCGGGGCGGATTTCGACGCCCCCACCTCCGAGGTCCGCAAACCGGTGGTTCTGAATGCCGACTAGAAAACGGCGCGGTGAGTCGGCCCCTGCGCTCTCTCCCTCGGGCAGAGAATGCGAGGCCGCCCCCGCCCTGATCACCCAGCGACTGGCGCAGATCGCGTCCCTGACCCGCCCCCTGACGCTGAGCCTCGGGGTGGCGGTCGGCGTTGGCCTTGCCGCTTCGGCCCCGGCACAATCGCCCGCGACCACGCGCCCCCCCGCACCCGCTGCCACCCCCCCATCAACCACGCCCCCCGCGGCCAAGACGCCGCGACCGGGCAGCCGGGCCGCAAAACCGGATGATCCGCTCGCCGCCATCGACTGGCTAGCCACGCCGGCGCCGGATGCAGGGCTGCCCGGCACCGTTCTGCTGGAACCACCCGTCGCCGGGTCTGCCCGACGCCCCGAGGTCACCGTGACGCCGCTCGCCAGCCTTGTTGCGCCCGTCGGCCTTGTCAAACCCGCCTCCACCGGACTGCCCGTCGACCTGTGGCGCGGCAGCAGCGCCGAGGAGCTGGCCACCCTGCTGGCCGCCGTGCCTGTGCGCAACTCCCCGGCGATGCAGTCGCTGATGTTCACCCTGCTGCTGTCGGAAACCCGCCCGCCTGCCGAGGGCGGCGAGACGCTGCTGCTGGCGCGGCTGGACCGGCTGATGGATCTTGGCGCCCCGGACCCGGCGCAGGCCCTCGCCGAACAGGCAGGCCCCACCCGCAGCACCGCCCGGTTCAAGCGCTGGTTCGACGCCACCCTGCTGACCGGTGACGAGCAGACCGCCTGCCGTGCCCTGCAGGAACAGCCGCATCTGGCGCCGGATTACGCCGCCCGCATCTTCTGCGCCGCCCGACTCGGCGACTGGCCGACCGCCGCGCTGCTGCTGGAGGCCGCCCATGCGCTTGAACTGGTCGACAGCCGCCAGCTCGATCTTCTGGACCGCTTCCTCAACCCCGATGTGTTCGAGGATGCCGCCCCCCTGCGAGCGCCCAAATCGCCGGATCCGCTGACCTTCCGCCTGTATGAAACCATTGGAGAACGCCGCCCGACCGCCAATCTGCCCCGCGCGTTTGCAGCGGCAGATCTGCGCGATATCGCCGGCTGGAAGGCGCAGCTGGAAGCGGCTGAACGGCTGACCCGCATCGGCGCGCTGAACCCCAATCATCTGCTGGGGCTCTACTCCGAACGCGCCCCCGCGGCGTCCGGCGGCATCTGGGACCGGGTTGCGGCGCTGCAACGCTTTGAAACCGCACTCGAAACCGGCAGCGCCGAGGCCGTCAGCAAGACCCTGCCAAAGGTCTGGCAGGCCATGCGCACCGCAGAGATCGAAACCGCCTTTGCCGATCTTTTTGCCGACCGGCTGGCGCGGATCCCGCTGGAGGGCAGCGCCGCACAGCTGGCCTGGCGCATCCGCCTGCTGGCCCCGACCTATGAAACCGCCTCCCACAGCCTGCCGGATCTGAAGGGCCACGCCGCATTTGTCGCGGCGGTGGCGCAGGGCGTGCCCACGGCCGAGCTGGCACATAGCGGTCTTGAGCAGGCGATCGCCGCCGTCTTTGCCCCCGAAAGCGCTGCCCCCCGCAAGCTTCAGCGCCTGCTGGACAATGGCCAGCTCGGCGAATCGATCCTGCGCGCGATGCAGCTCTTTGCCCAGGGCGCCGAGGGCAATCTCGGCGATCTCACCGATGCGCTGGCAACCTTCCGCGCCGTCGGACTCGAGGATACCGCCCGCCGCGCCGCCTTGCAGCTACTGCTGCTGAACCGCCGTTAGGCCCGCCGCCATGGCCCCTCCCCGATGAGCAGCCCCGCCCATGCCCCGCAGGATGATCTGCAATGGATCTCCACCTTTCTGGATGCGCAGGCCGCCGATCTCGGTGCGGCGCGCAACACCTTGCTGGCCTATGGCCGCGATCTGAAGGATGTCGCCAGCTGGCTTGCCCATAAAAACCTCGGTTTTGGCAGGGCCTCCCGCGATGATATCGAGGCCTATCTGATCTCCTGCGACGCCGAAGGGCTGGCCCGCGCCACCCGCGCCCGCCGCCTCTCCGCGATCAAGCAGATCTACCGCTTTGCCTTTGACGAAGGCTGGCGCAGCGACAATCCCGCGATCCAGATCAAGGGGCCGGGACGCCAGAAGGCCCTGCCCAAGACCCTTGAGGTGATCGAGGTCGACCGGCTGCTCTATGCCGCCCGCCAGTCTGGCCGCAGCACCGCCGACCGGCTGCGCAACACCTGCCTGATGGAGCTGCTCTATGCCACCGGCATGCGGGTGAGCGAGCTGGTCGGCCTGCCGGTGGCGGCCGCGCGGGGCGATCCGCGCATGTTGCTGGTGCTGGGCAAGGGCGGCAAGGAACGCATGGTGCCGCTGTCGCCGCCGGCCCGCGATGCGCTGGCGGCCTGGCTTACCGCGCGCGACACCGCTGAGGAGGCCGCCGTTGCCAAAGGGGCCGCCCCCTCGCGTTTCCTGTTCCCGTCGCGTGGCAAATCCGGCCATCTGACCCGGCATCGGTTCTATCTGCTGATCAAGGAATTTGCCGTCGCCGGGGGCATCGCACCCGAAGCGGTGTCGCCCCATACCCTCCGCCACGCCTTTGCCACGCATCTTCTGACCAATGGCGCCGATCTGCGGGCGATCCAGGCACTGCTTGGCCATGCCGATATTGCCACCACCGAGATCTACACCCATGTGCTGGACGCCCGGCTGAGCGAGCTGGTGCTGGACCATCACCCGCTGGCCCGCCCTGCCGGGGCTGCCGATCACCCCGCCCCACCGGGTAAAACCGACCTGTCGGGAACAGAATAGCTCCCGCACGGCGCGAGCGCGCCACCTCCCCCCTTGCGACAGGGCGGTCGGCACCCCATAACCATGGGGATCACAACATTTCTTTCGGGACTCTGATGGACAGCACCACGACCTTTGTCGATTCCACCTTCTGGACCACCGCCGGCGCAATTGTCTTTCTGCTGGTTCTGTCGGGGTTTTTCTCTGGCTCCGAGACCGCATTGACAGCCTCTTCGCGGGGCAAGCTGCGTTCGCAGGCCGACAAGGGCTCCAACGGCGCCAAACGTGCACTGGCGATCACCGAAGACAGCGAACGGCTGATCGGCTCGATCCTCTTGGGCAACAACCTGGTGAATATCCTCGCCACCTCGCTGGCCACCGCGCTGTTCACCCGCGCCTTGGGCGAAAGCGGTGTCGCGCTGGCCACCCTCGTCATGACCCTTCTGGTGCTGATCTTTGCCGAGGTCCTGCCCAAGACCTACGCCATCTCCAATGCCGAGAAAGCCGCCGCCGCCGTTGCCCCTCCGATTGGCATATTGGTCACGCTGCTGGCCCCCGTGGTGGGGGCCGTCCGCCTTCTGGTGCGCGGTGTGCTGCGCCTGTTTGGCGTACGCATCGACCCCAACAGCCACATCATGGCCGTCCGCGAGGAAATCGCCGGCGCCCTGCACCTTGGCCACTCCGAAGGCGTGGTCGAAAAGGAAGACCGCGACCGGATCCTTGGCGCCCTTGATCTCTCCGACCGCTTTGTCGAGGAAATCATGCTGCACCGCTCCAATATCGAGATGATCGACGCCAGCCTTGAGCCACAGAAGATCCTCGAACAATGTCTGACCTCGCCGCACACCCGCCTGCCGGTGTTCAAGGACGAGCCGGAGAACATCATAGGCGTGCTCCATGCCAAGGATCTTCTGCGGGAGATGTACGCCCAGATCGGCGGCCCCGACGGCGATGCCGCCTCGCTGCGCAACTTCAATATCACCAGCGTGACCAAACCGCCCTATTTCGTCCCGGAAACCACCACACTGGATGAACAGATGCGCCAGTTCCTGCGCGCACGCACCCATTTTGCGCTGGTGGTCGATGAATACGGCACCCTGCAGGGCCTGATCACCCTGGAAGACATCCTTGAGGAAATCGTCGGCGAGATCACCGATGAATTCGACCCGGATGAGGAAACCGTGGTGAAGAAAACCAGCGACGGCAACTATCTGGTCGATGGCGCCACCACCATTCGCGATCTCAACCGCGCAACCGACTGGTCGCTGCCCGATGACGAGGCCAACACCATCGCCGGTCTGGTCATTCACGAGGCGCAGACAATCCCCGTCGTGGGGCAGGTCTTTTCCTTCCATAATTTCCGCTTTGAGGTCACCGCCCGCGACGGCAACCGCGTGACGGAGCTGAAAATCCGCCCGCTGCAATAACGCAACCGCGCCCCCGCATCATCAGCCGCCGCCCCACCGGGTGGCGGCTTTTTTGATGCAGCGCCCCACGGCTGACGCCCGGTTCGTCCTCGCAGCGCTCAATCCCGACGGCTGATGTCGCGTTTTTGCTGGACTACTAAACACATCTGTCCAGAATAACCGCAAACAGCCAGTGGGGGATGCAAGATGAAGACGACAACACGGGTAGCGGTGATCGGTGGCGGCGTTGTGGGGTGCTCGGTGCTCTATCACCTGACCAAGCTCGGCTGGTCCGATGTCCTGCTGCTGGAACGCTCGGAGCTGACCTCAGGCTCCACCTGGCACGCGGCTGGCGGCTTCCATACGCTGAACGGCGACACCAACATGGCGGCGCTGCAGGGCTACACCATCAAGCTCTACAAGGAGCTGGAGGAAATCACCGGCATGTCCTGCGGGTTGCACCATGTCGGCGGCGTCACCCTCGCGGACAACCAGGAACGTTTCGACATGCTGAAGGCGGAGCGCGCCAAGCACCGGTTCATGGGGCTGGAAACCGAGATCATCTCTCCCGAGGAGATCAAGAAAATCGCCCCGGTCACCAATATCGACGGCATCATCGGCGGTTTGTATGACCCGCTCGATGGCCACCTCGACCCCTCCGGCACCACCCACGCCTATGCCCGCGCCGCGCGCATGGGCGGCGCCACGATTGAAACCCACTGCAAGGTGATCGAGACCAGCCAGCGCCCCGATGGCAGCTGGGATGTGGTCACGGACAAGGGCACAGTGCACGCCGAACATATCGTCAACGCCGGCGGCCTCTGGGCGCGCGAGGTGGGCGCCATGGCAGGCATCTACATGCCCCTGCACCCGATGGAGCATCAATATATCGTCACCGACGAGGTGCCGGAGATCGCCGAAATCATCAACGCAGGGGGCGAGCATCCGCATGTGATGGACCCGGCCGGCGAAAGCTACCTCCGTCAGGAAGGCCGCGGCCTCTGCATCGGCTTCTATGAACAGCCCTGCAAACCCTGGGCCGTCGATGGCACGCCATGGGACTTCGGCCACGAACTGCTGCCCGATGATTTCGACAAGATCGAGGACAGCATCGCCTTCGCCTACAAACGCTTCCCGGCGCTCGAACGCGCAGGCGTCAAATCGGTGATCCACGGCCCCTTCACCTTTGCCCCCGACGGTAACCCGCTGGTCGGCCCGGTGCCGGGGATGCGCAACTACTGGTCAGCCTGCGCCGTCATGGCCGGCTTTAGCCAGGGCGGCGGCGTCGGGTTGATGCTGGCGCAATGGATGGTTGAGGGCGAATGCGAGCGCGATACCTTTGCAATGGACTGCGCCCGCTTCGGCGGCTGGATCACTCCGGGCTATACTCGGCCCAAAGTCATTGAAAACTATCAGAAACGCTTCTCCATCGCCTACCCGAACGAGGAGCTGCCTGCGGCCCGCCCGTTCCGCAGCACCCCGATGTATGACATCTTCGATGGCATGGGCGCGGTCTGGGGTGCCCAATACGGGCTGGAGGTCCCGAACTACTTCGCCACAGGCGACGAGCCGCGCTATGAAACCCCCTCCTTCCGCCGCTCCAACGCGTTCGCGGCCACTGCACGCGAAGTGAAAGCGGTGCGCGAAAACGTCGGCATCAACGAGGTCCACAATTTCGGCAAATACCGGGTCAAAGGTGCAGGCGCCCGCGCCTGGCTCGACCGCATCATGGCCGGCCGGTTGCCACAGCCGGGCCGCCTGTCGCTGACACCGATGCTGTCGCCAAAGGGTCGCCTGATCGGTGATTTCACCATCTCCTGCCTGTCCGAGGACGAGTTCCAGCTCACCGCCTCTTACGGCGCGCAGGCCTACCATATGCGCTGGTTCCTGCAGAATAACGACGACGGCATCAGCATTGAGAACATCTCCGACACCCGCACAGGCTTCCAGATCGCAGGCCCCCGCGCGCGCGCGGTCCTGCAAGCCTGCACAAGGCAAGACATCTCGGACATGCGCTTCATGGATGTGCGCCGCCTGACCGTGGGCATGGCCGACTGTATCGTTCAGCGGGTCAGCTATACCGGGGATCTGGGCTATGAAATCTACTGCGACCTGCCCAGCCAGCGCGCCCTGTGGGATGCGCTGTGGAATGCTGGCCAGCCGCATGGCATGAAGCCCTTCGGCATGCGGGCGATGATGTCACTCAGGCTCGACAGGTTCTTCGGCTCCTGGCTGCGCGAATTCTCCCCCGATTACACGGCGGCGGAAACCGGCTTGGACCGCTTTATCTCCTTCAAGAAACCCGTTGATTTCATTGGCCGCGCTGCAGCCGAGGCCGAACGCGACACACCGCCAGCCCGCCGGCTCTGCGCCTTTGAGGTGGAGGCTGACGACGCAGATGTGACCGCCTATGAGCCGATCTGGCTGGACGGCGCAGTTGTGGGCTTCTGCACCTCCGGCGGCTACTCCCACCACGCGCAGAAATCCATCGCACTGGGCTTTGTCCCCACCGACCGCGCTCAGGACGGGCTCGAGGTCGAGATCGAGATCCTGGGCAAGATGCAAAAGGCCCGACTGATCACCAGGCCGCTGTTTGATGCCGACGGCGCCCGGATGCGCGGCTGACAGCAGCAGGCGGGTCAATACTTCTGACCCGTCTCCCCCACTGTTGCCATGTCGGCGCGCGCCGGGCCGCCGCTTTCGCGCAACAGATAGGTCCTGCCCCGGCCCCAATGTTTCGCACGCGAAACATTATGTCAGCCTCACTGACTTGCCCTGTCACTTTTGCTGGACCCCTCTCCTCTTCTGGCCCTAAATATCCCCGCCGGAGGCTTCCGACAGCGCGGCACCACGCCAGGGAGGCGACAGATATGACCGCCATCGCCATTCTGATCCTCGCTGCCGGCAGCGCCTCGCGGATGCGCGGGCGTGACAAACTGCTGGAGGAGATCGACGGAACACCGCTTCTGGCCTGGATCTGCGGGGCGGCCCTTGGCACCGGGCAGGACACCTATGTCACCTTGCCAGCCGCACCCCACCCAAGAGCCCAGCTGCTCAGCCGCGCCTGCCCCGCTGCAACAGCGCTCTTTGTGCCGGACGCGCAGGAGGGCATGGCCGCCTCCATTCGCTCAGGCATCGCAGGTCTGACCAAGAGCTACGAGGCGGTGATGATCCTGCCTGCCGATATGCCGGAGTTGACGCAAGCCGATCTGGCGCAGGTCGCGGGCAGCGCTATGGCGCTGCCAGACCGGATCCTGCGCGCGACCGGGACAGCAACCGGTGCAGCCACAGGCCCAATCACCGGGGCGCAGGAGCGGTTTGGACATCCGGTGGTCTTTCCCCGCCGGTATTTCGCCGCGCTCGGCCAGCTCAGCGGCGATCAGGGCGCCCGCGCGGTTCTACAGGCTGCACAGGATCAGGGAGAGACCATTCACCCGGTGCCGCTGCCCGAGGCCCATGCGCTCACCGATCTGGACACGCCCGAGGCGTGGACGGCCTGGCGCCGCGCGCGAACGACATTCAAAAGCGATTAGGCCACAGGGCTAGTGGATGAACCACTGCGCCCCCGCCTTGCACCCCGGCCGTCGGCGTGACGGCTGCGCAGGGGGCGCACCGGGCACCGGCGGCCGTGTCTGCAACTCGGGAAACAGCATCAGCACCTCATCGCGCTGGGCGCGATCCAACCCGCGCAGGGACTGGTCGGCAGGCTGAAAACACTCGATCCACGCCCCGTCGGCACAGACCACCTGATGGTCCTCACAGACAAAATGCAGATAGTCGATGCTGGTGGTCTCTACCGCATCGACTCCGGACAATCCGGTCAGATGTTTGGCCGCGACCAGTATCTCGCGATTCTCGAAATAAAACGCGGTCTTGTCATTGCCGATCAGCACCCGATGGCTCGGGCTGAGCAGCAGATCCCGCTCCGGCATCCCATTGCCAAGCGACCCTGCCGCGATCAGCACCGGTTGCAGATGTGCCGCCGCCTGCAGGGCGCTGCGATCCAGCCTCCGCCGCCCGATCCAGCGAATGGGCTGCAGACCATTGTCACGGGTCACCACACGGTCCCCGACGCTCAGATCCTCCACGGCGCAGCTCCCCTGAGGGGTCGCAACAGTTGTTCCGGGCGTAAAGCAAGGCACGTCATGATCTCCGTCCAAAAGCCCGACCACCCCGGTCGCACAGCCGTGCAACCGGTCCCTAGCCTGCCTTGGTATTGCAAAGGGGCGCCACACCTCGGGGTACAGCTTTGAAGAGAGCGCCACTCATCCTGTGGCAGCATGGGATTACCCTACGCGGGCAAATCTGCCTAAAAAAGAACAAAATCTTAATCAGCGTGCATCCGCCGGCCCGGCCGTCCGATGATCCCGTCCCCAGAGGCCGGGGATTGTTTCCGGTCTGACCGCCGTCACCGGGCGATCCCGCAGAATCTGCCGTCACCGCCGCGAAACAACCTCCGTTTGTCGCCATCCTGCAAACAATGGCAGATCATCAGAGCGCACAGCCGCCCTCTGTCAGATCCATCACGCGAACCGCTGGGCGCAGGGGTTGTCCCATGGCGCGCAACAATGGGGAGAATTTTAGACAACTTGTCGCCACCACGGGCTGATTTACGATTCGCCCGGCCCCGTGACGCCGCCTGAGGCGCCGACCAGCGCTCAGATCATGTCGCTGACCCGCTGGCGAAAGGTCGCATAGGCTGCGTCAAAACCATCGCGCAGGGCAGCATCGGGGGTGACCGTGCGCGCGATCTGCGGCGCGGTCAGAACCTCGGCGGGATCCTCACATGTCACCGCCAGCCGGGCCAGTCGCGCCGCACCAAGCGCGGCGCCGAACTCGCCCCCCTGCGGGAGATGCAGCGGCAGGTCCAGCACCGTGGCCAGCAGCTTGACCCAATAGGGTGATCTGCTGCCGCCGCCGATGACCAGACAGCTGTCCAGCTCAGCGCCGGTGCTGCGCAGCGCCGCCAGACAGTCGCGCAGCCCGTAGCAGACACCCTCCATCACCGCGCGGGCCATATCCTCGGTCGTGGTCGCGACCGACAGCCCCTGAAACCCACCGCGCAGGCTTGCCGAGTTATGCGGCGTGCGCTCACCGGAGAGATAGGGAAGGAATGTCACCTCGCCGGGGGGGCGCAGCTGATCGCCAAGACCTGCTGTCAGATCCGCAGGGCTGCGTCCGGTGATCCGGCCCAGCCAGTTCAGGCAATCGGTGGCCGAGAGCATCACCCCCATCTGATACCAGCGCTCCGGGATCGCGTGACAGAAGGTATGCACCGCCGTTGCCGGATCCGGGTGGAATCCGTCGCGCGCGGTCAGCACCACACCGGAGGTGCCAAGCGAGACAAACCCCTGCCCCGGTGCCATCACCCCGGTGCCACAGGCCGCAGCGGCATTGTCGCCTGCGCCACCGGCCACGGTCACGTCTTTGCCAAATCCCCAGCGCGCGGCCAGTTCGGGACGCAGGATACCACCAGGCTCGCAGCCTTCGACCAGATCCGGCATTTGATCACGCCGCATGCGACCCGCGCGCAGCAGGGGCTCCGACCAGTCCCGCGCCCCCACATCCAGCCAGGAGGTGCCTGCGCTGTCGGACATGTCGGCCACATGGCGCCCGGTCAGATGCAGGTTCAGATAGGCCGCAGGCAGCAGGACCTTGGCCGTATTGGCAAAAATCTCCGGCTCGTGGCGCTGCACCCACAAAAGTTTCGGCGCGGTGAACCCCGGAAAGACGATATTGCCGCTCAGATCGCGGACCTTCGCCGTCGCGTCCAGCTCAGCCGCCTCAGCGGCGGAACGGGTGTCGTTCCACAGGATGCAGGGCCGCAGCACCTGATCGGCGCCGTCCAGCAGCACCGCACCGTGCATATGCCCTGCCACGGCAATGCCGCATATCTGACCATAGCCGGGGGTATCCCGCAGCTGGTCCATCGCGCGATCCAGCGCGGTGATCCAGTCGCCGGGATCCTGTTCCGACCAGCCGGGATGGGGGGTCTGCACGCAATACTGCGCCTCAGCCGAGGCGACGGGCCTGCCCGCCGCACCGGTCATCAGCGCACGCAGTCCCGATGTGCCAAGATCAATGCCAAGATACATATCTGTGCCCTCTCCCCATTACGCCATGGTTCCGCCGCCTCAGACGAAACGGTTGACCAGCGCCTCCAGCTGTTCCTGACGGCCAGAGACCGGCTGCGGATCAAGCGCCCTGGCCTCGGCCTGATCGGCGATGGCCTCCAGCGTTGCGCCCTCGGCCAGATAGGCCTGCGCCTCGGCAGTGGTCCAACCGGCGTAACGGTCGCGGCAATTGGCCTCAAGGCTATCACTTTCCAGCAAGGCAGCGGCGGCGCGTAGCCCCCGCGCGCAGACGTCCATGGCCCCCACATGGGCCGCGATCAGATCCTCGGCATCCAGCGACTGACGGCGCAGCTTGGCATCGAAATTGGTGCCGCCGCTGGTAAAGCCACCGCCGCGCAGAATTTCATAATAGGCCAGCGCCACCTCCGGCACGTTGTTGGGGAACTGATCGGTGTCCCAGCCGGACTGGTAGTCGTTGCGGTTCATGTCGATGGAGCCAAAGATCCCCAGCGCATTGGCCATGGCGATCTCATGTTCAAAGCTGTGACCGGCGAGGATGGCGTGACCCTGTTCAATGTTCACCTTCACCTCATCCTCAAGACCAAAGCGTTTGAGGAAGCCGTAAACGGTGGCAACGTCATAGTCATATTGATGTTTGGTCGGCTCCTGCGGCTTTGGCTCGATCAGGATTGCGCCTTTGAAGCCGATCTTGTGTTTGTAATCGACCACCATCGACAGGAAGCGGCCCATCTGCTCCAGCTCACGCGACAGATCGGTGTTGAGCAGGGTTTCATAGCCCTCGCGTCCGCCCCAAAGGACATAGTTCTCGCCGTTCAGACGATGGGTCAGATCCATGCAGGCGCGCACGGTGGAGGCGCAATAGGCAAAGACATCCGGGTCGGGATTGGTGCTGGCGCCGGCCATATAGCGGCGGTTGGAGAACATATTGGCCGTCCCCCACAGGAGTTTCGGGCCACCATCTGCCATTTTCTGTTCCAGCAGATCGCCCATCTGGTTCAGGCGTTTGTGGCTTTCGGCGAGGCTTCCGCCTTCTGGCCGGATATCGTGGTCGTGGAAACAGTAGTACGGCACGCCGAGGATGCGGAACATGTCAAAGGCGGCCTCCGCCTTCATGCGCGCCAGATCCATGGTATCGGCGGGGAACCACGGCCGATCAAAGGTCTGCCCGCCAAACGGGTCGTTCCCCTCCCAAACAAAGTTGTGCCAGTAGCAGACGGCAAAGCGCAGGTGGTCTTCCATCCGTTTGCCCATGATCATTTCATCGGGGTTGTAGTGGCGATAGGCCAGCCCGTTGCCATCTGGATTGTAGGTGACTGCTGCGATGTCGTCGAAATAGCCAGCCATGGTCAGGCCCTCTCTTCTGGCCCGACCGCAGGCTGCGGGGGCATGTTGTGTTTGAAATGGACGGCGGGAATGATCTGCGCGGTCAGCGGGTCGAACGGCAGCCCGTCGCTGAGCGCGACAAGGGCCGCTAGGGCGGCGGTGATTTCCTGCGCCGGTTTCTGGTCGATCACCGCATCAATAAGGCCCTGCGCCACGGCATCGCGGGTCGCGGCGCAGAGTTCGTGGCTGATCACCACCGGAGGGTGCGGCCGTTCCGTCGCCGACAGGGCCGCGACCAGCCCCGGAATGCCGGCACCCAGATTGTAGACCCCGGTAATGTCGGGGTTTGCATCAAGCGCGCGGCGCAGCGCCTGTTCCAGCACATCGGGGTCGTCGCCTGTCTCCAGCGGTGGCAGCACCGGCAGACCGGGCGAGACCACATCGCAGAACCCGGCGTAGCGGTCGGCATGATCGCGGGCGCTGAGACTGCCGGTGATGGGAAGGATCCGGCCCCGCCCTTCGGAGGCCGCTCCGCGATGGGCCAGCACCATCAGGTCGCCTGCGGTGCGACCTGCGGTCCGGTTGTCGATCCCCACATAGGCATCCCGCGTGGTTTCCGGGCTGTCGGCGACCAGTGTGACCACGGCAACACCCCTGGCCCGCAGGCTGGTCAGCGCGGCCTCAACCTGCGGATCCTCCACCGCCACAAGGCAGAGACCGTCGTAATCCTCGGCGGCGCAGTTTTCGATCGCCCGCACCAGCGCCGCCGCATCAAAGGCAGGCACATGGGTGATGGTGATCTGCTGGCGCGCCTGCGCGCGGCGGGTCTGTTCGCTTTGGAGATGCTCATGCAGCCGGGCAAAGAAGCCCTCGCCCGCCATCGGCAGCAGAAAGGCAAACCGGTAGCGGCGACGGCGTGACAGATTGGCGGCGGTGATATCGCGCTGATAGCCCAGCTCGGCAATGGCCGCGCGCACCCGGTCCTGCGATTTTTTCGCCACCCCGCCGCGATTGTTCAGCACCCGGTCCGCCGTGGCGTAGCTGACCCCGGCCGCGGCAGCGACATCATGTAGGGTTGGTTTTCCCATCCTTGCAGCCCATCTGTTTCCGGCAGTTTTTGACAGACGTATATCATTTTCTGATAGACGTCTATCATTTTGTCGATCAAGCCGCGGTCGCCACGATCTGACAGGTGGCTGATGGATCACGGGGGCAAGGTCTGAAACGCAAAAAGCCACCACATGCTGTGGCGGCTGTTATAAAACCATCTTGGTCTAGATGTTATGGCGGAGAGACAGGGATTCGAACCCTGGAGACGGTTCCCCGCCTACACACTTTCCAGGCGTGCGCCTTCGACCACTCGGCCACCTCTCCGTTGGGCGGACTTTTGACGGATCACGGAAGCAATTGCAAGAGCGAAAACAGCAAAAAATTCACTCTTGCAGAAACTTATTTGCAGCCCGCGCTCAAGCCCCCAGATGCAGGTAGACACGGCGGTTCTGCTTGCCCTTTTTTTCAACCTTTCCAAGGCGGATAGGACCAATTTCAGCGGTGCTGCGCACATGGGTGCCGCCGCAGGGTTGCAGGTCGATCTGCTCCTGCGTCGTACCGATCCGCACCAGCCGAATGCGGCCATTGCCACGGGGCGGCGCCACCGACATGGTTTTCACCAGATCGGGGTTTGCATCCAGCTCCTCCTCGGTGATCCAGCGCTCGCTGACCTCCAGATCGCGGCTGATGACGGCGTTGAGCGCATCCTCCAGCGCCTGTTTGTCCTCCGGCGCCTCGGGCATGTTGAAGTCAAGCCGCCCCTTGTCGGCGCCGATGGAACCGCCGGAGACCGGCAGGGGAATCACCACCGAGAGGAGATGCAGCGCGGTATGGATGCGCATATGGCCAAGGCGGCGGTCCCAGTCGAGGGTCTGCGTCACCTCCTGCCCGACGCTGGGCAGCGGCTGGTCAGGTTCCGGCAGCAGGACAATGGCGCCCGCCTCCCCCTTTACCGTATTAGTGATCGTCAGGCGGTGCGCCCCTGCCCCATCGGACCAGCTGAGATGACCGGTATCGCCCGGTTGCCCGCCCCCGGTTGCGTAAAAGACGGACTGGTTCAGCACCAGCCCGCCTTCGTTTGTGTGGTCAATGATCTGCGCCGGGGCCTGTTGTGCATAGGCATCCGTCAGGAACAATTGGTCGGTCATCGATCGCCGTCTCCGTCTTCATCGCCGCTGTCAGCTGCATCGTCCCGGTTGGAGAGGTCCTCCAGATCCGGGGTTTCGGGGCGTTTGCTGGCGGGCGCCGCTGCCGCAGCCGGTGATGGCCGGGCCGCGCTGTCCTGAACAGATCCGGGGCCAGATCCGGGGCCAGAGTCGGGCGCAGCTTCAGGCGCCGCCGCCGCCGCCCCGGCCAGCGCCTCGGGGTTGCGGATCCAGATATCGCGCTGGGCGAAGGGGATCTCGATCCCGGCCTCGTCGAAGCGGCGGGCGATGTCGTAGTTCATGTCGGATTTCACCGACAGGACCCAGTTCACATCGCGCAGGATCGCGCGGATCTCAAAGTTGAGACTGTCCGCCCCAAAGCCCTGAAACACCACCGATGGCGGCGGGTTCATCAACACCATCGGATGTGCCTTGGCGACCTCGATCAGGATGGCCTCGACCTTGCGCGGGTCGGTGCCGTAGCTGACGCCGACAGGCACGATCACCCGGCCCACGGTATTGCCGCGGGTGTAATTGGTGACGGTGCCGGTGATCAGATCCGAGTTCGGAACAATCACATCGGTGCGGTCGAAGGTCTCGATCCGGGTGGAGCGCACGGAGATATCGCGCACATAGCCCATCAGGCCGCCAACCTCGATCCAGTCGCCCTTGGACACCGGGCGCTCGACCAGAAGGATGATGCCGGAGACAAAGTTCGACACGATGGTTTGCAGACCAAAGCCGATGCCCACAGAGAGCGCACCGGCGACAATGGCGAGCGAGGACAGATCCAGACCGGCCATCGAAATCGCCACCAGAGCGGCCAGAAAAATCCCGACATAGCCCATGCCGGAGACGATGGCATTCTGGCCGCCGACATCAATGCGGGTCTTGGGCAGCAGCGCGTTGCGCAGGCTGCCCTGCACCAGCCGGGTCAGACCGTAGCCGACGGCAAAGATGGTCACAAAGGTCAGAAAGGCGGTGGGCGAAATACGGGTGTCGCCAATCTGGAAGCCCTCGAGGAAGTTCGACCACAGCTCCGTCAGATCCGCAACGCGCGCGCCCCAGATCAGCGCCAGCATCGGCAGCGCCACCAGCGCCAGCGCAAAGCCGATCAGCGCCGTGAAGAGCGAGTCGCGGGCGGCGCTACCCTTGCCGGTGACAAAGCCGTAGAGATCGGCAAAGAACCGTTGCAGGACAAACAGGCCCGCCAGCATCGCCAGCGTCAGCATGGCCGGGTAGATCACCGCCTCGGCCGCGTTGAGATAGCCCACCGCAGCCAGCAGCGGCCCAGCAAAGCCGAGAAGGTAGATCGCCCGGCGCACCACCGCGATGATGCGATTGGCCCCGGCGGCGATGGCGCCTTCCTCGGGCTCCTCCTCGCTCTGTGCCTGACGCTGCTTGGCCCCGATGCGGTGCAGACGCAGCAGGATCAGCGCAGCACAGCTGATCAGCGGAAAGGCATAGACCGCGGAACTGCTGTCCGGGATGTTCTGGATCCGCTCGATGGTGGCAAAAACATCCTGCAGCACCAGGATCACCGCCATCATGTCGATCAGAAAGCGGGTCTCGGCCTGATTGCCCTCCTGTACGGGCAGCAGATCATTCTCGATCTGATTGGTATAGAGCTGCTCACCCAGCCAGTGGAACGACAGCATGATAAAGGCCCAGGCCGGCACGGATTCGAGGAAGATGCTGCCGCGCACCCCAAGAATGCCCGAAAGATCGACCGCTGCGACCAGAAAGATGACACCGATCAGCGGCAGCAGCACCTGTAGCAGCGAGACGACAAAGGTCCAGACGCCGGTGCCCCGCGCGCCGTAGCGCCGCAGGTAATCACCCGCCAGATGCGCCCATGGGCGCCCGCGCAGGATCAGCAGCATACCGATCAGCACCAGCACAAGAATGCCCACCAGATCGCCGCTGATGCGTTCGCTGGTGGTGTCATTGCGCAGCTGCGACAGAGTTTCATTGCCCACGGCGCGGCTGGCGTGGACCAGATCCCGCAGCGCGCCGGGCCAATGTTCGGGGTTGAGCGGCGAGGTGCCGCGTTCAAACAGTCGTTTGGTCAGCCGTTCGCGGACAATCTTGTCGATCTCGTTGATCAGGCCGTCGGCGCGGCTGTAGGCCTCTTCGGCGACGATACGCGGCACCCGCAGCTCATTGAGCTGCTGGGTCAGCGCGTCACGCAGCTGGGCGATGTCTTCGGGCTCTTCCTCGCCCTCGCCCGGTGGGGCGCCAAGCGCGTCCAGCTGGCCCTGAAGGGTCTGGATACGCTCGCCGTTTTCCCCACGCTTGGTCTGGAAGGTCTGTCGGAATTCGGCCAGCTCGCTGCGCAGCTGTTCCAAGGCGATATTGGAGGCGCGGCTGGCATCAATGACGTTTTCGGCCCGGTTCGCGGTGCGCAGCCAATTCTCGTAATAGGATTTCGAACGCGCATCGAGCTGGGCCAGAGCGGGAAAGGCCAGGCTGATCAGAAGAACCAGCCCGGCCAGACATTTCACAAAACCACGCATGAGGGCGATCATACGTCCTCGAACACGCCGGGGATAGAGGCCGGGGTGTGAGTCATCCAATCCGGCACCGGCAGGTTCTTTTCACGCAGGAAGTCGGGGTTGAACAGTTTCGACTGGTAGCGCGTCCCGTAGTCACAGAGCACGGTGACGATGGTCTTGCCCGGTCCCATGTCCTTGGCCATGCGCACGGCACCGGCGATATTGATCGCCGAGGAGCCGCCCAGCACCAGACCCTCTTCGTGCAGGAGGTCGAAGACATAGGGCAGCGCGTCGCGGTCCTCGATCTGGTAGCAGAAATCCGGTTTGAACCCTTCAAGGTTCTTGGTGATGCGCACCTGGCCGATGCCTTCTGCGATGGAGCCGCCTTCGGTCACGATTTCACCGGTGGTGTAGTAGGAATAAAGCGCCGCGCCCATCGGATCGGCAAGGCCGATTTTCACGCCCTTGGGCTGGAGCACATCGGCCACACCTGCCAGCGTGCCGCCAGAACCGACCGCGCAGACAAAGCCGTCCACCTTGCCGTCGGTCTGCTCCCAGATCTCGGGTGCGGTGGTTTCGATATGGGCCTGCCGGTTGGCGACATTGTCGAACTGATTGGCCCAGATCGCACCATTGGGTTCGGTCTTGGCCAGTTCCTTGGCCAGACGTTCCGAATAGCGGACAAAGTTATTGGGATTGCGATAAGGCGCTGCGGGGACCTGCACCAGCTGGGCGCCGGCCAGTCGCAACATGTCCTTTTTCTCTTCGGACTGGGTTTCGGGGATCACGATCACCGTTTTGAAGCCCATCGACGCGCCAACCAGCGCCAGGCCGATCCCGGTGTTACCGGCAGTGCCCTCGACGATGGTGCCGCCCGGCTTCAGATCACCGCGCGCGATGGCGTCCTTGATGATATAAAGTGCGGCGCGGTCCTTGACCGACTGGCCGGGGTTCATGAACTCGGCCTTTCCCAGAATCTCACATCCGGTTTCATCGCTGACGCGGTTCAGGCGGATCAGAGGCGTGTGGCCGATCGCGTCGGCCAGATCATGTGCAATGCGCATGGTATCCCTTTCGATCATTCCAGTTGAGGTGTAGCCAAGGCATTGGACAACCACAAGCCGAGATAGCGGCGCGCCGCGCGGTTGGCGGGGTCAGCCCTGCCGCAAGCGCTCACGATGGCGTGACAGCCAGAGGGCGGCGGTGACCAGTGGCATGTCCTGATAGGTCTGGTCATCTACGCCCTGTATCAGCGCCTCATAGGGCAGGATCTGGCTGCGGATATCTTCGCCCTCGCTCTCCAGTCCGCCGCCGCCGGCGATCTCGTCAAAGTCGCAGAGACCCACAAAAATATGCAGAAATTCGCCTGAGGCGCCGCTGGAGGGGTAGACCTGGGCGACGGTTTCCAGCTGGTCGATCTTCAGCCCCGCCTCCTCCATCGCCTCGCGGCGGGCGGCCTGTTCGGGGGTTTCGCCGGGGTCGATCAGCCCGGCCACCGGCTCCCACATCCAGGGGCGCTGGTTGCCCGCGATATAGGTGGCGGCGCGGAACTGTTCGATCAGCAAAACCGCGTCGCGGCGGCGATCATAGGGCAGCACCACCGCCGCCTGCCCCACCAGCGCGACGCCCCGGTTGATCACCGGGCTGAGGCTGCCGTCATAGCGGCGGAATTGCAGGTCCATCTCCTCCATCGCGAAGAAGTTGAGATAGGCGCGTTTATGCTGGTGGACGACGACGTCGCGGGCCAGATCGTGATCTGGATCGCCGGGGCGGTTCTGCGCCGCGAGCCAGGCGGCGGCGCGGATGCGGATCGGGCGGAACCGCTCGGCCACCTCGGCGGCGGTCAGGCGACCGCGATAGGCCATGACCTCCTCTGCCGCGCGCAGCGACAAGGCGCCCCATTTCTGCTGCCAGTCGCCCAGATCCCAGGCCGCCCCGGTCTGCCACAGGCCCGGCTCTGGGAAATAGACCTCCGCCGGGGCGCTGCCGCCTGCGTCCAGCGCGACCGTGACAGGGCGCAGCGTATAGTCGAACCCGCCTTCGTAGAAATTCAGCGCCGCCATATCGTCCGGGGTGAGACCGCGCAGCAGCAGCCCCGGTGCGCGGTGGCCGACGCGGGCCTCTATCGCCGGGAAAGGCTGATCCACCACCGCAAAGGCACCGTGATCGGGCAGATGTGCAGGGGTGACATCCAGCGCGGCACCGGACCGCCCCAACACCAGTTCAAGCAGCGGCATATGGCGCAGCGTGCCATAGACAAAAAGATCAACCACGGTCTGTATCCTGTTGGAATTCTGTTATCTCAGCGCCAGCGTCTTGCGGCATTCTCGGTCACCAGACCGCTGAAGATGCCGCCGATCACCAGCGCCAGCAACACATGTGGCACCGCCATCACGAAAAAGAAATCCAAACCGATGACAAAAATCGCCGAAAGCGCCTCAAACGGGCCGTCATAGCGGTTGCGCATGGCGAGGCGAAACATTTCCCAGGCGCCTTGCAGGAACAGCCCCCAGAGCACCAGCAGGGCCACACCGGTGACGCCGTTGTTGATCGCATTGACCACGCCGCGGCCGACATGGCGGCCGACCCAGACCCAGCCGATCAGCGCGCCAAGCGCGGCGTTGAGCGGCACGAAATAGCCGAAATCGGTGCCCTCGGGCATCAGTGGCATGATCAGGAAAGAGGCGGCAATCGCGACAAGCGCCATGCTGACGGCGGCGATAAGACGGGCGGCTGTGGGCATGATCCGGGCTTTCGTTCAGCGGTGGGCCAGCGTGATCTGGGTCACGTCGCAGGTTTGCGCCTTGAACGCGGCGGCGCAGGAGGTGAGATAGAAATTCCACATCTTTTTGAACCGATCATCAAATCCCATGGCCGCAATCTCGTCCCAGCGACTGTTAAAGGTGGTGTGCCAACGCCGCAGCGTCTGATCGTAGCTATCACCGAATTCGAGCGATTTCATGACCTTTAGCCCGGCATTTTCAACCTGCTGGCGCAAGATCCCGGGTGCAGGGAGCATGCCGCCGGGAAAGATGTGTTTCTGGATGAAATCAACGCCGCGTTTGTAGACCGTCCAGCGCCGGTCGGCGACGGTGATGATCTGCAAGGTGGCCTGACCGCCGGGGCGCAGCCGGTCGTGGATCATCCTGAAATAGGCGGGCCAGTATTTTTCGCCCACCGCCTCGAACATCTCGATAGAGGCAATGCCATCGAAGGTGCCTTCGCAGTCGCGGTAATCCTGCATCCTGAGCTCGACCCTGTCGGAAAGCCCCGCCTTTTCAATGCGCTCGCGGGCGTATTTCAACTGTTCTTCGCTGATGGTCAGGCCCGTGACCCGCAGGCCGCGTTCGCGGGCTGCATATTCGGCAAACCCGCCCCAGCCGCAGCCGACCTCCAGCACGTGATCGCCGGGCTGCACGCCCATCTGGTCAACCATGGAGGCATATTTGGCGGTCTGCGCCGCCTCCAGGCTTTCCTGCCCGGTTTTGAACAGGGCGCTGGAATAGGTCATCGTGTCATCAAGCCACAGCCCGTAGAAGGCGTTGCCGAGGTCATAGTGATAGGAGATATTCGCCTTGGCCTGCGCGCGGTGATTGCGTTGCAGCCAGAAGCGGAACTGTTCATAGGCGCGGATCAGCCCGCGTCCCGGAAAGCCATCATAGACGGTTTCAGACCCCAGATGCACCAGATCCATGAAGGCCTGAAGATCGGATGTGCTCCACCAGCCATCAAGATAGGCATCGGAGAACCCCAGATCCCCCTCGCGGATCAGCCGGGCGAAACAATCGGGGTTGTGAATGCGCAGATCGGCCACCGGACCGGGGCGGTCGCCAGTGACACGGAACACCCGGCCGTCCGGCAGATGGATGTCCAGCTGCCCCACCTCCAGCGCCTGCAACTGGTCAAAGATCGCCGCGAAATAGCGCGGCAGATTGGCCTGTCCTTCGGTCTGTGTGAGCGCCATTCTCTCCTCCCCTAGACGGGTCCGGTGGGTTCACGGCCCCTGTCCAGAGAAAAGGCTAGGCCAAATCAGGCGCTTCTGGCAAGGGATCTATCAGTCCTCGGGCAGCTCGCGCTGGCCGTAGACCTCAAGCGCGCGGGCGCGACCCTCTTTCAGATCAACGAAGGGGCTGGCGCGTCTGTCCTGCGGCGACAGCTCCCAGGACAGGGGTGTCGCGCGGTAGAAATCCAGCGCCGTCTGCGGCGGGCTGTCCTGACCTTCGGCGATCCACGCGGATTGGTAGCGGCCCTTGGGGTCGAATTTCTCCAGCTGGCCGTCGGGGTTGAATATCCGAAAAAACGGCGAGGCATCGGGGCCGGAGCCGGCCACCCACTGCCAGCCCATGGCGTTGGAGGCCGGATCCCAGTCCACCAGACACTCCTCGAACCATTTCTGACCGATGCGCCAGTGGGTGAGCATATGTTTGGTCAGGAAACTGGCCACGATCATCCGGGCGCGGTTGTGCATCTTGCCGGTCACATAGAGTTCGCGCATGGCGGCATCGACGAAATTGTAACCGGTCTGACCACGCCGCCAGGCATCTACCCGGTCGTCGTCCTGCTCGGACCAGCGGAAGCTCTCCCATTCGGGGCGCCAGTTGCGGGTCAGGATATGCGGAGTGTGGAACATCAGGTGGTAGGCGAATTCGCGCCAGACGATTTCCTTGAGAAAATGCTCAGCGCCGGATTTGCCTGCGCGACGTGCCTCCAGCCCGTGATGCCACATGCGGCGCGGGCTGATTTCTCCCCAGGCGAGGTTTTCAGACAGGCCGGACGTGGCATCCACCGCGGGAAAGTCTCGGTCCGGTTTGTAGTCGGCCACGCGGGAGTCGAGGAATTCCGCCAGCCGCTCCTGCGCGGCATCTTCCCCGACCCGGCAATATTGCGCCACGATGTCAGCGCCGCGGCGCATATCAGCGGCGAGTTTCCAGCTGTCCAGATCATCAGAGGCGGGCCATTGCTCCGGCGCGGGTATTCGGGATGGGGCGGCGATCAGATCCGCGACATCGCGGTCGCGCACGGATTTCCAGTAGGGCGAATAGACCCGGTACATGCCGCCGGTCTTGGTCTCGACGGTCCAGGGTTCAAACAGCAGATGACCACCAAAAGACTGCGCCGCAACGCCCTGCCCATTCAGCTGTTCCTTGATGGTGGTGTCGCGGGCGATGGCGTCGGGATCATAGGCGCGGCTCCAGTGCACCGCCCCTGCCCCGGTCTCCGCGATCACCTGTGCCAGCACCTCGGCTGCCGGACCACGCCGCAGGATCAGGCGGCTGCCGCGCTGCTCCAGCACCTTGGCCAGATGGGCAAGCCCCAGCCCCAGCCGGAACTTTGGCGCAGCACCTAGGTGTTCATCCAGCGTGTCAAAGACAAAGAGCGGGATCACCGGGGTGCCCCGGGCGACGGCCGCCTCAAGGGCGGGGTTGTCGGCGAGCCGCAGGTCTCGGCGCAGCCACCAGATCACCGGCGCCTGTGGCGGGGTATGGTCAGTCATGAAAGATCAAGGTCCCTGTATCGCTGCGGTTTTCACAACACGCGATCTAGGGCCTCGATCAACTGTGTCATCTCTTTTTTCGAGGTGTAATGCGTAAAACTGAGCCGCAGCACGCCGTCAACGGTAGAGACACCCATCGCATTCAGGGCACGCAGGGCGTAGAAATCACCGCCCCCCGCCATGATGCCATGTTCGGCCAGTTCACCGGCTACGGCTTCGGCGGGGCGATCCAGCGCCAGTGCCACGGTGGGCGCGCGTCTGCTGGCATCAGAGGGGCCGATCAGGCGCAGATCGTTGCGGTCCTTCACCATATCGAGCAGCGGTTGCAGCAGCTCCACCTCATGGGCGCGCATCAGATCGTGGACAAAGGCCCCCTGTGCCGCGCCTTCGGTCAGCGGGCCGCCGTGATGATGGGCCAGCGCGGCGATGTAGTCGGCCATGCCCGCGCAGGCGGCGACCTGAGCGTGGTCCGGCCCCGCCGGAGTGAAGCGTTTGTAGAGCGTGTCACCGTTGAAGAAATGTCCCTGATTGGGCAGCAGCTCCCCCAGGGCGCGGCGGATCACCATCAGCCCCTGATGCGGCCCGTAGGTCTTATAGGCGGAGAACAGATAGATATCCGGCCCCAGCTCGCCGACATTGGGCAGGCCATGGGGCGCGTAAGAGACACCATCGACACAGACAAAGGCGCCGGCCGCATGGGCCAGAGCGGTGATTTCGGTGACCGGGTTCAGCTCCCCGACCACGTTGGAACAATGCGGAAAACAGACCAGCCGGACGTTTTCGTCCAGAAGATTTTCCAGATCTGCGGGGTTCAGATGGCCGGTTTGCGGGTCGATCTGCCATTCGCGCACCTCGATCCCGGCATCCGCAAGGCGCCGCCACGGGCCGCTGTTGGCCTCGTGATCCTGATTGGTGACGATGATCGCCTCCCCCGGAGACAGGAACTGGCGAAAGGCCTGCGCCAGCACATAGGTATTCTGGGTGGTCGAGGGGCCAAAGCTCAGCTCATCCCGTGCCACCCCGAGGATGCCGGAAAGCCGGTGCCGCGCCTCGTCCATCTCGTCGCCCGCCAGCGTCGAGGCCTCATAGGGGGCATAGGGCTGCACTTTGCGTTCGGTATAAAAACGGGTGAGCCGGTTGATCACCTGCTGACAGGTATAAGAGCCACCGGCGTTCTCGAAAAAGGCCTGACCTTGCAGGTTGGGCGCTGCAAAGGCCGGAAACTGGCTGCGGACAAAGTCGATATCAAGGGCCATGGTCTCTCCTCTTTCTGTCTCAGAAGAAGTGACGGCGATGATGCGCAAGGTCAAGCGCGGAGAGACTGCGGCCACCGCTGACCTGATGTCATTTTCTGTCAACAGTGGCGGGTAGCTAGGGGATACATCAACACGAAAGGATGCAGATGATGGCCTATACGCCCAAGGATTTTCTGGTCTGGGGAGAAATCCCCGTCACCGACATGGACGGCGCGCGCAAGTTCTACGAGCATGTGACCGGCGCCGCGCTGGAACTGGTCAGCGATGGCCCCAACCCGATGCTGCTGTTTCGCCCCAAGGACCCGGCAACCGGGGTCGCGCTGAGCATCTATCCCGGCACCCCGGCCCCGGATGGTGTTGGCCCGACCCTGCATCTGGCCGCCGAAGGTGCGCTGGCCGATGTGATGACGCGGGTGACCGACGCCGGTGGGCAGGTGGTGTCAGAGGCGGTGCCGCTGCCCGACGGGCAGTTCTTCTACGCCAAAGACCCCGACGGCAATTCGGTCGGCTTCTATGAGGCCAAGAGCTGAACGGCAAACGCCCCGGAGTTCTCCGGGGCGTTTCTGGGCGTTGCTGTCCCGGGATGGCGGCGCGGGATCAGCGCGCCTCGGTCTGCAATCCGCGCAGGATCGCCCAGCACATCAGCAGCAGCACGATGGTGAACGGCAAGCCGGTGGAGATCACCATCGCCTGCAGGGCCACAAGACCACCGCCGAGCAGCAGCACGATCGCAACCGCACCTTCGAACACGCACCAGAAGACCCGTTGCGGCAGCGGCGCGTCGACCTTGCCGCCTGCGGTGATGGTGTCGATCACCAGCGAGCCGGAATCCGAAGAGGTGACGAAGAACACGATCACCAGAAGGATGCCGACAAAGGAGGTGATCGAGGCCAGCGGCAGCTGATCCAGCATCTTGAACAGCTTCAGCTCAAGTGCGGCATCCTGCGCGCCGGTATAGCCATCAGCCACCACCTGATGAATGGCGGTGCCGCCAAAGACGCTCATCCACAGGACGCAGACCAGGCTGGGGATCAGCAGAACGCAGATGATGAACTCGCGCACGGTGCGGCCCCGGCTGACGCGGGCGATGAACATGCCGACAAACGGCGACCAGCTGATCCACCACGCCCAGTAAAAGGCGGTCCAGCCCTGGCTGTAGTTGGCATCCTCGCGGCCGAAGGGCATGGAGAGCGCCGGCAGATACTGCACATAGGCCACCAGACTGTCGAAGAAGCCGGTGATGATCAGCAGCGTTGGCCCGACCAAAAGCACGAAGATCAACAGCAGGAAGGCCAGCCCCATGTTGATTTCGCTCAGCACTTTCACACCGCCATCAAGACCGCGCACAACCGAGATCAGCGCAACCGCGGTGATGGCGGAGATCAGCAGCACCTCGGTGGTCGAGCCAACCGGCACACCGAACAGCTCGTTCAGGCCCGCATTGGCCTGTGTCGCGCCAAAACCCAGCGAGGTTGCAAGGTCAAACAGCGTGGCGAAAACCGCCAGAATGTCGATGATATGGCCGGTCCAGCCCCAGACCCGCTCGCCGAAGATCGGGTAGAAGGCCGAGCGGATGGTGAGTGGCAGCCCCTTGTTGAAGGAGAACAGCGCCAGCGACAGGGCAACAATCGCGTAGATCGCCCATGGGTGCAGGCCCCAGTGATAGATCGTCGCCGCCATGCCCAGACGCACGGCTTCGGTGCTGTCCCCGGCTGCGCCGCCCAGCGGCGCCCAATCGGTGCGGGCGCCATTTTCACCCATGCTCACGCCACCAAAGGCGGTGGAGTAATGGCTCATCGGTTCGCTGACACCGTAGAACATCAGGCCGATGCCCATGCCGGCCGCAAACAGCATCGCAAACCAGCCGATGTAGGTATAATCGGGTGCCGCGTCGGCCCCGCCAAGGCGCACCTTGCCCCAGGGCGAGACGATCAGGAAGAAACAGAACAGCACGAAGATATTGCCCGCGCTGAGGAAGAACCAGTCGAACGAGCTGGTCACGGCGGGGCGCAGCCAGCCAAAGAAGGTTGCCGCCTGTTCCGGCAGAACCAGCGCGTAGAACACAAACAGCATGATGCTGATGCCGGAGACCATGAAAACCGGGTTATGGATGTCAAATCCAATCGGTCCCACGGATCCTTCCAGATTGTCCTGTCCGATTTCATATTCGGTGTCGATGACGGCGGCCTCACCGTCGGGGGCGGGTATGCCCTGATTGGCCGTTTCGTCTGTCATGGGTGTCCCTGTTCTGTCTTATGTGAACGTCCAGTGTCTCAACCGTCGCGCGCTGCGCAGGTTCCCGCCGATCGCGAAAAAAATGCAGCCCCCGCACGGGTGCCTCTCCATGACCGGCGCCCGCTGAGCAGGCGGTCGGGCGCGATCATCACAGCGCTCATGCCGACAACGATCGCCGATAGATCCGCGTCAGCCCAGTCACGCGCTGCGGTCAGGCAGCGGCTGGCGTGGCCATGGACAGATCACCAGCCTAGCAGAAAACCATGCAAATGTCGCGCCTTGTGGGGCGATCTGCGTGACAGCGGTGCAATCGCTGCGCGATATGCGCCCGGTTGCCGGGTCTATGACGCGGGGATTGACCAGCTGGCCCCGCGGACGCGCAAAGAACGCGCAGGCTGGCTGCGCGTTCTGACAGGTTTCCCTGTGATCATCGCCCGATCTATCTCTGATCTGTCGACCTTCAGGCGGGTTGCCCCGTCAGCAGAGGCCGTGTCAGCCGTTCACATCAACGACAACGCGGCCCTTCACCTGCCCTTTCAGGATATCGGCGCCCAGCTGTGGCAGATCGGACAGGGTGGCCGGCTGCACCATCGCCTCCAGCTTATCCATCGGCAGATCGGTGGCGATGCGCTGCCAGGCCCGCAGGCGGTTGTCATAAGGCTGCATCACGCTGTCGATGCCCAGAAGGTTGACGCCGCGCAACAGAAACGGGATCACCGTGGCGGGCAGACCGGCCCCGCCTGCAAGGCCAACCGCCGCCACCGAGGCCCCATATTTCATCTGGCCCAGAACCCGCGCCAGCATCGCACCACCGACCGCATCAATGCAGCCCGCCCAGTTCTCGCTTTCGAGAGGGCGCTTTACCGTCTCGTTCAGCTCTTCGCGCGGCACGATCTGGGTGGCGCCAAGGGCGGTGAGATAGTCGGATGTCTCAGGGCGCCCGGTGACCGCCGCAACCTCATAGCCGAGGTTGGCGAGGATCGCGGTTGCCACCGACCCCACGCCACCCGCAGCGCCGGTCACCAGCACCGGACCGCGGCCGGGTGTCAGCCCGTGATCCTCTAGCGCCATGACGGCCAGCATTGCGGTAAAACCCGCTGTGCCAACAGCCATGGCCTGGCGCGTGTCGATCCCATCCGGCAAGGGCACCAGCCAATCGGCGCGCACGCGGGCCTTTTGCGCATAACCGCCCCAATGGGCTTCGCCGACGCGCCAGCCGGTCAGCACAACCTTGTCGCCGGGTTTGTAACGCTCATCGCTGGAGGTCTCGACCGTGCCTGCAAAATCAATGCCCGGCACATGCGGATATTTGCGCACCAGTCCGCCGCCCGGACCAAGACAGAGGCCATCCTTGTAGTTCACGGTTGAGTAGTCCACTGCCACGGTCACCTCGGCATCCGGCAGCTGCTCGAGGCTGAGCGTTTGCACGGCGGCGGATGTCTCGCCGCTGTCTTCGTCCTTGGTCACAACCAATGCGTTGAACATGATGGGTCCTCCTCTGAATTCAACCTGACGCGCCAGGAGCGCGGACCCGCCGTGCAGCCGAAACGGCGATGGCGGGCGACTCAACTCTTGCCAATCAAATGTCAGACTTTTAAATGTCTGACAAATGATTTCTGCCGAGACGCGCGCCACGCCACAGGTCATCACAGAGATCATCACACAGGCGAAGACACTGGCCACCACACAGGGCACCACACAGGGCACCGACATGAAGCTGAACCCCCGTAGCGCCGCCGATCTGTCGGCGCAGATTGCCGAAGCCATCCGCGATGCGATCATCAGCGGCGCCCTGCCTGTGGACCAGCGCCTGCCCTCGGAGGCCGAACTGGCCGAGCAGTTTCAGGTGTCCCGGCCAACAGTCCGCGAAGCCCTGAAGCGGCTGGCCGCGCAGGCGCTGATCCGCACCCAGCGCGGCGCCACCGGCGGCGCCTTTGTCAACCGGCTGAGTTTTGAGGATGCCTACGCCCAGCAGGTGACCACATCGACGCTGCTGCTGAGCATGAATGCTGTTAGTTTCGACACCGCCTGCGAGGCGCGCTATGCGCTGGAACGGGCCTGCGCGCCGCTGGCGGCGGCACGTCGGACGGCGGATCAGCTGGCGACCATGCGCGCCGAGATCTTTCGTCAGGGCCAGCCCGGGCTGACGGATGAGGCGTTCTGCGCCTCGGATGTGGCCTTTCACCGGGCGCTGGTCGATGCGGCGGGCAATCCGGTGTTGTCCTACCAGCTGGCCGGAGCGGTCGAGGCGATGCAGCCGCTGATGAACATGATCACCTTTACCGCGCGCGACCGCGCCCGGATGGTGGCACTGCATGGCGCCATTGCCGATGCGCTGGAGGGGCGCGACGAGGCCGCCGCCACTGCCGGGCTGACCGCATTGGAGGACGAGACCCGCACGCTGGCCGCTGCGGTCTTTGCCCGGCGGGCTGCCGAAGCGACCAGGGGCGACCATGGCTAAACCACCGCCCCGGCGTCGTGGTGCAGCCGCTCCCGCCGGGACGTATTTTATGTGTCATTTCCCCTTTAACTCCGTATCGGCACGGCCTATATTCAGGGTGTTCCTTCGGGAACTATGGACATAAACGCGCTCGTAATAAGCGGATCGGACCCGGGGGCGGTACCCGGCGACTCCACCAAACATCCTTCATTTGGGGATCATGGGGTCGAAACAGGATCGACGAACGTCTAAAGGGGTTAGCTTTGTCTCGGCTGTCTGCCACCGTTATCGGCGAAACTTGTACAATTGCAAATGACAATCGTGCTCCGGCAATGGCAGTAGCAGCGTAAGCTGTTAATGTCGCCGAAACTAAGTCCTTGCGCCTAGCCGCGTAAGGCGGGGTTCGCAGGTACCTGGCAACAGAAACCTGCACTTCCTCCTCGCCTACTCCCGACTTCGATCTTGGCCTCGGCCCTACCGCAATATCTGTTTCTCACAATGCAGGCATCTCGGTACCACAGGCGCCCCCTGACGCCACATCCGGGGCCACGCCGAAGGTCGATACACCAGCGCAGATGCGGGAGGCACCAGAGGCGATCAAACTCGACTGCGGGCAGCGCCATCCGGTGCGAATGCCCATTGAATTGTTGTTAACACTTGTGCTTCAGTCTCATGTCTGACGACGGTCCAGTCCCGCGTCAGGCGTTGTTTTGACCAATGCTGCAACCCTGAATAAGGCTGCCTGCGCAACCCCGATGCTTCAACCGGTGTCAGTTTCTGACCCTTAGGGAATAAATGAAAAACAGTGAACGGCTCTTTCGATGGTTTCACGATGTCTGGGTCGGTCTGGACCTCGACCAGATTGAGCCGATGTTTCATCCTGAGCTTGAGGTAAACGGCCCTCTGCATGGCGCAATCGCAATTGCTGCGGACTACCGCGAAATTGTCGGCACGCTGCACAATCTCATGGAGGATCTTGACCTGACCCTGACCCATGCGCTGGATGACGGCGACTATTGCGCGATCCGGGTCCACGTGCGGTGCTATGGCCGCAGTTCGGATGACAAACTGGACTACTACGGCCAGCTGATTGTGCGGATGCAGGATGGTCAGATCCGGGAATTCCTGTCCAACTTCGACTATATGACCATGTTCGAGCAGCTCGGCCAGCTGCCACAGGACTGTCTGCCGATCTGCATGACCGGTGAGCGGCTGACCTGGATGGATGACACCTGACCAGGCAGCCGCAGGCGGCACTGTGAAGTTTCTGTAACCTCTTCGGTTTTCGGCCTCTCCACGGTCCGCGGCCACTGGCACTGGTCGCGCAGAATGCTACAAGGTCAGCGTCCAGCCAATGGTGCGCCTATGACCGACATGTCCGCAGACCCCGAGATCAGCCCAATCCCCCCCCAGATCGCGATGGCGGATCTGATCCGGGTGTTTGGCCGCATTGGGCTGCTGTCCTTTGGCGGGCCAGCGGCGCAGATTGCATTGATGCACAAGGAGCTGGTCGAGGATCGCCCCTTGCTGAGCGAGGCCGGATTTCTGCGTGCGCTGTCGTTCTGCATGATGTTGCCGGGACCGGAAGCGATGCAGCTGGCCACCTACGCCGGCTGGCGGCTGCGCGGTGGCATCGGCGGGCTGATTGCAGGGCTGTTGTTTGTCCTGCCGGGCGCGCTGGTGATCGCCGCCCTGGTCTTTCTATACGTGAACTTTGGCACCCAACCTGTTGCTCAGGCGGCTTTCCTCGGCATCAAGGCAGCGGTGGTCGCGATTGTCCTTCAGGCGCTGCAACGGCTGGGAAAGAAGGCGCTGCATGGTGTCACCGATTATGGGCTGGCGGCTTTTGGCTTTGTTGCGCTGTTCCTGTTCGGGCTGCCGTTTCCGCTGGTGGTTCTGGCGGCTGCGCTGATCGGCGCGCTGGCGGCCCGGTCGGCGCCCCCCTCTCCCGCCGGACCGATCGGTCACGGGCCCGAGGCCGCAACGCCGTTCTGGTCGACACTGCTGATCTGGGGCGGGCTCTGGCTGCTGCCGCTGGCTGCTTTGAGCCTGTTCGGCCCGCAGCTGCTGGCAGATATCGGCTGGTTCTTTGCCAAGCTGGCGGTTGTCACCTTTGGCGGAGCCTATGCGGTTCTGGCCTATATGTCGCAGACGGTGGTCGGGCAGTACCAGTGGATCGATACCGGCCAGATGATTGATGCGCTGGGGCTGGCGGAAACCACACCGGGGCCGCTGATTCTGGTGACGCAATTTGTGGCGATGCTGGCCGGTGCGCTGGCCTCCGGGGCATTGATGGCGATTGCGGCCGGGCTGGTCGCGCTTTGGGCGACCTTTCTGCCCTGTTTTCTGTGGATCTTTCTCGCGGCTCCACATGTGGAGCGGATTGCCAGCCATCCCCGGCTGGGCGCTGCGCTGCGCGCAATCACCGCGGCCGTGGTCGGCGTCATCCTGAACCTGTCGGTCTGGTTCCTGCTGCATGTGCTGTTTCGCGAAATTGCGGTTCTGGAGCTGCCCGCGCTCACCCTGATGATGCCGGTCATGGCCAGCCTGAATGTCAGCGCTGCGCTTTTGGTGCTGGCCGCACCGGTGGTGGCGCTGGCCTGCGGTGGACGACTGGCGCTGATACTGCCGGTGATGGGCGGACTTGGCATCCTTCTGGCGCAGGTCATCTGAGCAACGCAATCCCAGCGCAAATGTCGGGCATTCCTCTGCTAGTGTCAGAAATTATTTACGAATCCCTAACGAGCGGGCCTTTAGTTTCCGGTAGAAATCCGTATTCTGAAACCAATAGAGACTTAAGGGTATCGGAATGTCCCGCGAAATTGACTATGGAAATCTGATGCATTCGGCCATGCGTGGTCTGATCCGATCTGTACTGGATGGGGTGGCTGAACACGGGCTGCCCGGAAATCATCATTTTTTCATCACCTTCGACACCTCGCACCCCGATGCGGAGCTGGCAGATTGGCTGTCGGATCGCTACCCTGGCGAGATGACCGTGGTCATGCAGCACTGGTTCGACAATCTGGAGGTCGGCGAGGACGGCTTTGCCATCACGCTGAATTTCGGCGATGCGCCGGAGCCTCTCTATATCCCCTATGACGCCATCAAGACCTTTGTCGATCCCTCGGTTGAGTTCGGCCTGAGGTTTGAGACGCCAGAGGATGACGACGACGCCGAAGAGATGATTGCCGAACTGGACGACGGCATCGAGATCGAGGTCGACGAAGACCCGGACGCGAAGAAGGCCGCCGACGTAGTATCGTTGGACAGTTTCCGCAAGTAACACGCGGTTCCACGCGCCCATTCATTCACATCTGACCGCTAAGGTTCGTGAACCGGTGCTTGCATCGGTGCGCTCCTGTGGAGCCACTGAATGGGCCTCGATAGACGGTGTCTCGTGCGGTGCAGCCCTGACACGCCCCGTAGCCGCGCCTGTTTGACGCCGCCCGTGACGCCTTAGCTTTGCGCCGCAAGAGACTGTTAATAAAATATTTCGCCGGATTCGTCGCGGCGGTCAGTGACGTTCGAGGAAAGTTTTCAGCTCTTTGCGCGGCAACCCGTTGCGATGAGAGGAATAGACCAGATCCAGCCCGCCCTCTGCCAATGTCCGGTCATATTGCTGCATCTCGTAGTCGCCATTGGGGCCGATGAACATCGAGAAAACCGTCAGCGTATCGCCCACGATGCGGCCCCAGACATAGGGTTCGCCCTTCATCGGATCGAGCTGCACGGTATGGCCAAACACATTGCGTTTCATCGCGGCGGCAAAGATATCGTCCCGCTCAGTCGGCTGGAACTCGACACTATAGGACTTGGTCTTGCGCCGCCCATCCTTCTTCAGCGAGGTGGTTGTCCATTGCACGTAGAAGCCTTCATCGCTTTTGGCGATCGGGCCGATCTGCACGGTGGCATCACGGTGTTCCTCGCTGCCGTCAGCGTTGGGCACCACCAGAGAGCCCTGATAGCGGCCAAAGAATGGCCGCACATCAGCGGCCAGCGCCTGCCCGGCAAAAATCACGATCAGCGCAAGTGTCAGAAACCCGGCCTGAAGACGCATCTGCAGCCGTGATACACACCGCGTCGCCGCCTCGGGCGGGCAGTGGCGCCTGCCCTGTGAGATGGCCTGAGATGGCTGCAATGGTCGGTGTCTGAGCACAGGCGGATCCTTCGGTTTGGGCTGACGTCGGATTGTCTGAGCCTAATCTAGCGGTCTTCTGCCCCGGTGCAATGGCTCATCCCGCATTGGCCTCTATACCTCGGGTGCGGAATGGCTATGCTGCGCGAAACTGCGCAATTGCCTCGTGGTCCGGCACGGGGTAGACGGCATACCAACGCATACATTTAGTCATCATCAGACGGAGAGAGACTTATGTCCGATACCCGCACCGAAACCGACAGCTTCGGTCCGCTTGAGGTCCCTGCAGACAAGTACTGGGGCGCTCAGACCCAGCGCTCGATCATGAACTTCCCTATTGGCTGGGAAAAACAGCCCGTCGCCATCGTGCGCGCGCTGGGGGTGATCAAACAGGCCTGCGCCATGGCCAACAAGGCATCGGGCGCGCTGGATGCGACGCTGGCGGATGCCATCATCCAAGCTGCGGGCGAAGTGATCGAGGGCAAGTTCGATGACAACTTCCCGCTGGTGGTCTGGCAGACCGGGTCCGGCACCCAGTCCAACATGAACTCCAACGAGGTGATCGCCAACCGCGCCATCGAAATTCTCGGCGGTACCATCGGCTCCAAGGATCCGGTGCATCCGAATGATCACTGCAACATGGGCCAGTCCTCAAACGACACCTTCCCCACCGCGATGCATATCGCCACCGCGATGATGGTGCGCGACGTGCTGGTGCCGGGGCTGACGAAACTGGCCGAAGGGCTGGAAGCCAAATCCGAGGCCTTCAAGGATATCATCAAGATTGGCCGCACCCATACGCAGGATGCCACCCCGCTGACGCTGGGCCAGGAATTCGGCGGCTACGCCCATCAGATCCGTCAGGGTCTGGCCCGGGTCGAGGCGGCGATGCCCGGCATCTACGAGCTGGCACAGGGCGGCACCGCCGTTGGCACCGGACTGAACACGCAAAAAGGCTGGGGCGAGACGGTCGCTGCCAACATGGCCGAGATCACTGGCCTGCCGTTTGTCACTGCGCCGAACAAGTTCGAGGCACTGGCCGCCCATGACGCCATGGTGTTCCTGTCCGGCGCGCTCGCGACCATTGCGGGCAGCTGCTACAAGATCGCCAATGACATCCGCTTCCTCGGCTCCGGCCCGCGCTCTGGTCTGGGCGAGCTGATCCTGCCAGAGAATGAGCCGGGATCGTCGATCATGCCGGGTAAGGTGAACCCGACCCAAGCAGAGGCGCTGACCCAGGTTGCCGCCCACGTGATGGGCAATGATGCCGCGATCAAATTCGCAGGCTCGCAGGGCCATTTCGAGCTGAACGTCTACAACCCGATGATGTCCTACAACCTCCTGCAGTCGATCCAGCTCCTGGGCGATGCGGCGGACAGCTTCACCGAGCGGATGCTGAACGGCATCGAGGCCAATGAGCCGCGCATCGACAAGCTGATGAAGGAATCGCTGATGCTGGTCACCGCGCTGGCGCCGACAATTGGCTATGACAATGCCACCAAGGTTGCCAAGACCGCGCATAAGAACGGCACCACGCTGAAGGAAGAGGCCATTGCGCTTGGCTTCGTGGATGAGGCGACATTTGACGCGGTGGTGCGGCCTGAGCAGATGATCGGTCCCAAGGGCTGATGGTGAAACCGGTCAATCTGAACCGGTATCGCAAAGACAAGGCGCGGGCCGAGAAAAAGGCCCGCGCTGACCGAAACGCCGTGACCTATGGCCGGACCAAAGCCGAGAAGGATCTCGACAAGGCGCGCATTGCGCAGGAGATCGACCGGCTGGACAAGCACCGGCGCGACGATGACTAACCGGCCCAGAAAACACTCTCTGACGCTGCGGGGCCACCGCACCTCGGTCTCGCTGGAAGATGAATTCTGGCAGGCCTTCCGCGAGATTGCAGCCGAAGACGGGCGCGCCATCAATGATCTGGCCGCCGAGATCGACGAAACGCGCGGCGTGGATTGCGGTCTGGCCTCGGCCATCCGCCTGCATGTCTTGCGACGCTTAAGGTCACGTTAATCAGGGCTTGGGATCGTATCGCCATACCGATGCCCGCCCCGCCTACCACCGACAGCCGCCAGAAGCGCGACATCGACCGGCTGCTGGGTTGGGAGCGTTTTCGGCGCGAGCTGAAACGCAGGGGCTTTCACGCGATTGAAAACGTAAGTCAGGTGATCCTCTTTTGCCATCAGGACGCAATGCGCATCATTCAGTGACGCCAATATCTTAGACGAAATGTGCCAATAAAATTCGAATTTTCTTGGCTAGCGCGGTGTCAGCTGCAGCCAGATCCCGTTCTTTGACCGAACTGTCAGATGGGCCACCGGGATCGGCTCTTTGCCTGATACCGGCGTCACGCGAAACCTTCGCAGGATCATCGACAGGATCAGCGGCCCCTCGACCATGGCAAACCCCGCGCCGGTACAGACGCGTGGTCCGGCCGAAAAGGGGATATAAGCCTCGCGCTGACAGGTCTTGCCATTCTCGGTCTGCCACCGCCTCGGATCAAACCCGTCCGGGTTCTCCCAGAGCCGCGTATGGCGGTGCAGGTGCCAGGGGCTGAGCACGACCTGAGCGCCCTTTGGCAGGGTGCGGCCACGAAATTGCTGCGGACAGGTCGTCTCGCGCACCATCATTGGCACCGGCGGGTAAAGCCGCAGCGCCTCGCGGAATACATCACGGCTGACCCTGAGCTTGCCCACTTCCGCGAAACTGTCGAGTGACAGATCCTGAGCCTCCGCCGCGATCCTGTCCTGCCAGTCGGGCGCAAGGGCTACCAGATAGAGTGCCCAGGCCAGGGCCGAGGCACTGGTTTCATGCCCGGCCAGAAAGAAAATCGCGACCTGATCGACCATCTCCTGGGTTGAGAACAGATCTCCGGTTTCGGGATCCGCCGTGGTCATGATCTTGGTGGCCAGATCATCCGGGGCGCCGCCTGCCGCGATGGTCGCCATCCGCTGTTGGGTGAGATCGGTGATCAGAGCCCGGATCCGCGCGGCGTTGCGGCGTGTGGCAAGGCGG
Organism: Phaeobacter sp. JH20_26; assembly: GCF_048056275.1. Lineage (NCBI taxonomy): Bacteria > Pseudomonadati > Pseudomonadota > Alphaproteobacteria > Rhodobacterales > Roseobacteraceae > Phaeobacter > Phaeobacter sp. JH20_26. The sequence continues at coordinate 541,105 of NZ_JAYMWL010000013.1, forward strand.
TGAAACCGCGGCATCCAGCGCGGCAGCGGCACCAAGGCGGCAATATTGAGGATCGGCTGCGCCTGCTGATAGGCCCGAAAGCGATGAAAGACCTCCTGCGCCATATGATGCTCTATCGGGATCGAAAACAGCGTGCGAAAGATCACATCGGCCGCCGCGTGAGAGGTCACGGATTCGATTTCGACCGGGTGGCCGGGGGTTTCGCGCTGTTGATCGGTGAGCCGCGCCACGGCGGCCTCGGCGGCGTCATGGATAGCCGGATAGATCTGGCGCAGGCGGCCACCTTCAAAGGCCGGGTCAATGATCCGGCGCTGGCGCTTCCAGACCTCGCCATTGGTCAGAAACACCGAATTCCCGAGCAGCGGGCGCAGCCCCTCGCTGATGCGGCTGGATTTCGGGAAGCTCTCCGGGCGCTGTTTCAGTACCGTATCAACCAGATCCGGCTGATTGACCAGATAAGAGCGAAAGAAAGGTGTGCGAAACTCTGCCATCCAGGCGCGGTAGAGTTTGGCGGGCTGTGCCGATAGAAGATCGGCGCGAAACAGCCGCAGATAGCGCCAGAGCGAGACCTTGTCGGCGCGCGCGGGCGGCTTCGGCGGGGTTACCGTTGATCCTGCGGAACCAGGCGCCGAGCCGGGTATGGCTGTGGTTGGATCTGACGTTTTGCCTTTGCCCGCCATCAGTCCCCCAACGAAGTATATTTGGACGCGGTGACATCAATCCGGGACCGCGAGGGGTTGCGGTTGCGATAGCGGCTTTCGAGCGTCCTTGGCCCTGCCGTGATCTGAAAATAATCGTAATCCCCCGGCTGGTCGAAGGCGCAGAGATATTGAAAATGCAGCCGGAAAAACCGCCACCGCAGCGCGGCCCATCGTTCCGGGCTGAGGGTCTGGGTAAAGGCCGCCGAGATCACCAGCGGCCAACGTTTTGTCGCGGGAGCAACGCCGCTCACGGCAACGGGATCACAAAGCGCAAAGGCACAGCCATCTCCCGGCGCGGTGACATCCACCCAGCACAGATCCCCGCGCCCGGACAGGTCGTGCAGATCACGGCGCAGCCGATGTGCCTCGGGCAGGAAGGAGACCATCGGGACCACCTGGCCGAGGCTCAGAAAGCCGAGGGTGGCATGACGTCCGGCCAGCCCGCTGCGCTGCACATCGGCCAGTACGCTGACCCCGATATAGGCGCCGGAGGAATGACCGACGACCAGCACCTCGTCATAGCTGGGGTCACTCAGGGCGACGGCAACCTCCCCGGCGAATTGCGCAATACGCTGTCCCAGTTCGGGCGCATAGGCGCCGCGCAGCGCGGCGGAATGGGCGTAATCATGCATCAGGTAATAGGCAAACAGCCGACCGTCCTGACGCCGGAACCAGCGCATCAGCGCCGCCGCCGCAATCAGCCCCAGCGCCCAGAACACCACCGCTGCCGCCGCAGCAGCCCAGCCCGCGGAGAGACCAAGCCAGGCAACAGCGCCCTGCCCGAGCCGGGCGATGGCCACGGCAAGCAGACAGGCAAGCACCAGCTGGAGCAGCAGCATACCCACAGGATAAAGCGCCGCGATCACTGGGCCTTTGCGCAGCCACATGAGCCGCCGCAGGGTGCCGGTGGAGATATAGATCCAGGCGGTGCGCAGCATCTGCCAATAGGTCTGCGCAATCGACGGCGCCATGCTGCCCTGAACAATGTCGGACCAGATCAGCACATCAACATCGGTGTGGACCTTGCAGCCCTCGATCTGTGCGGTGACCTGCCAGCCGAACCCGGGTGTTGCGACAGCTGCCGGCGGTCTCTCAGATCGGGGCGAGAGCGACAACTGGTAGCCGGAAATCTCCGCCTGCCGGGCGCCCTCCGTCCGGTAGAGCTCGCGGTAGCGGCGCGGTGGCATCGGATCATAGCCCGGGATGTAGAACAGCTTGCGGCGGCGCACGGGCGGATCCTGCCCGTCGCACGGGGAGGCGCCACTCTTTTGCGCATCGGGCTTGCCAACGGCGGATGTCTTGGTTGTTTGCTCTTGCACGGACTGCGCGACCCGATTTGCCTGTTTGTCGTCGCGCCAGCTTAGCGGTGCCTTGCAAAAAGAGTAAGCCCCGCCGGACCTCTGTCAGACGGGGCGATCTCGGGCGGGGATGCCGTGGCAACGGCGCAAAGGGACCGCCAGCCCGGACGGCAGGTTAGCCGAGGGTGGCCAGCGCCGGGAAGGTCTCAAGCAGCCAGAAAGAGAACTCAGAGAACAGGCCGGTGACCAGCATGAACCCGACAACAATCAGCAGCAGGCCCATGAACTTCTCGATCACCCCCATGTAGGGTTTGATCCGGTTCATCAGGACCATCGACCGGGTCAGGAAGATCGCCGCCAGCAGGAACGGCACGCCAAGACCAAGCGCGTAGATCCCGAGCAGCAGCGTACCGCGCGCCACCGATGCCTCGGTCGCCGCCAGCGAAAGAATGGCACCGAGCTGCGGGCCGATACAGGGCGTCCAGCCAAAGGCAAAGGCGAGCCCGAGAATATAGGCCCCCACGGCCGAGCCGCCGGATTGATCGGTTTCCATCCGCGCCTCGCGGTCAAGGATCGGAATGCGGAAAACCGACAGGAAATGCAGGCCGAAAATGATTACAACAACGCCTGAGATCTGCGCAAAGAGTTCCTGATTCTGCAGCACAAAGGCACCAAAAGCCGAGGCCGTGAACCCAAGCAGCAGAAACACCGTCGACAGCCCCATGACAAAGAACAGCGCCGCGACGATGGCCTTGCGCCGGGCATGGGTCGTGCCCTGAATCTCGCCAATGGAAACGCCGCTCATATAGGCCAGATAGGGCGGCACGATGGGCAGCACACAGGGCGACAGAAAGCTGATCAATCCAGCCGTCAGCGCCACCAGCATGGCAGGGATCAGCCCTGCGTCGATGATTTCAATACCAAACATGCCCAATCCTTAGACCAGCCTCTTGCAAAGGTCACGGGGGGCGCCGGTCACAACCTTGTGGACAGGATGAAACAACCGGATTATCTGCAAGGTATGACCGACACCAAAGAGACTCTGGACGCAATCGGGCTGCTGTGCCCCCTGCCCGTACTGAAGGCACGCAAACGCCTGAAACCATTGGCCTCTGGCATGGTTCTGGAGGTTCATGCCGACGATCCGGCAGCGGTGGTGGATATCCCGCATTTCTGTCATGAGGCGGGCCATGAGCTGTTGGAAATCCGCGACAATCCGAAGCATCAGACCTATCTGATCCGCAAAGGCGGCTGAGCCTATCTGCCCGTGCAACCCTCTGTTCGGGGTACGGATATGGACAGGCTGCGCGCCTGGGCGGGCTGGTGATCGCCAGCGCCTAGGGGAGCGGGTTTTCCGCCCCCTCTGGCAGGGCCTCGGTGTCCTGGCTGAAGATATTGATCCAGACCGCATCGACGCGCTGCCAGATTGAACTGACATACATTGCGGCGGCCTCTGCATCCCCGCCGGTCTGGTCCGGGCGGGCATAGGTGGCACGATAGGCGAGCAACGCGCAATCGGGTGCCAACGACAGGACGCGCGCCTGCTCAAGTCTGAACCATGCCACTGTGGGTCCGTTGGCCAGCTGTTCGCAATGATCGTCGCGCCCGGCAAAGCCGCTGGGGTAGACGCCCAGAAACTGCGGATGCAGCGCGGCGCGGTCCGCGGCAACATCACCCCGCCGCAACGCCGTCCAGACGGCGGTTTCCGCCGCCAGCAGCTGCTCCAATAACGGATCCATCACGGGGGGCTCGCTCTGCATGGAGGTGCTCCTGATGCCTTGAGATCTGACATGAAAAAGGCGGGCTAAACGCCCGCCTTTCTTTGGTTTTGCTGATCAGCTGCCAACCGACCACCAGCCGCGCCGCTTGGGCTTGGGCGGGCTGACTGGCTCCGCCTCTGCGCCTGCCAGCGCAGGTTCGGCCTGGTCCTCAGGCGCCGCTTCGCTAGGCGCTTCGGCAGCGGTCTCCGTCGGCGCCTCGACGTGATCTGCCGCCACATCCTGCGCGGTCGCTTCATCGGTCTCGATCGGGTCGGCCGTTGCCGGTTCGGCTGGAACCTCCTGCGCGGCGGTCGGCTCAACCTCCGCTGCGTCTGGCTGTTCGGGTGTGGAGACGGTGTCTGCCGCTTGGGTTTCTTCCACCGGAGCCGCCCCGTTGAGAGCTGCTGCTGGTGTGGGTGCCACCTCCTCCTCGGTCGGGGCCTCCACAGACGCCTCCTCTGCCGTCACCTGCTCATCCGAGGGCTCCGGGGCGGGATCCGCTTCCTCTGCGCCGGCTTCGGCCGGTGTCTCACCATCGGCTGCCACGGTCTCATCGGTCTTCTTCTTGCGGCTGCGCGAACGGGTGCGGGTGCGGGTGCGTTTCTTCACCTCGCCCTCACCCTCCTCGGGTGCGGCGTCCTTGCCTTCGGCGGCATCAGCTTTGTCGTCGCTGTCGTCTGCGTCGCCATCTGCCGAGTCTCCGGCCTTCTGGTCATCAGATTTCGCATCCGCCTGAGCGTCGCCGTTGGTCTCATCGCCCTCACCGCCGGAGGACTTCCGCCGCCGCCGACGACGACGCTTGCGCTTGGGTTTGTTGTCCCCATCGCCCTCGTCGCCAGAGGCTTGGGTCTCTGCGACATCCGCGTCATTGGTATCGGTCTCGACCTCATCATCGGCCTCCTCGGCCGCCTCGTCGGCGTCGACCTGATCCATGATCGAGGTATCAACGGATACCACCGGCGTCGTGACAACAGGAACCACACGCGAGGCGGTCTTGAACTTCTCGAGCGAGAAATCCGGGCTGACCAGATGCGGGTCACCCTCGATCCGCACGGACAGGCCATAACGGGTTTCGATCTGGGCGATATGCTCGCGTTTCTGGTTCATCAGATAGTTGGCAATGCTGACCGGGCAGCGCACCAGCACCTCGCGGGAACGACGGCGGGTGCCCTCTTCCTCGATCTGGCGCAGGATCGACAGCGCCAGCGAGTCATCCGACCGGATCAGACCGGTGCCGTGACAATGCGGACACGGCGCGGTGGTCGCCTCGATCATGCCGGGACGCAGACGCTGACGCGACATCTCCATCAGGCCAAAGCCGGAGATCCGGCCCACCTGAATACGGGCGCGGTCGGTCTTCAGCTTGTCCTTCATGCGCTTTTCGACGGCGGCGTTGTTCTTGCGCTCGTCCATGTCGATGAAGTCGATGACGATCAGACCGGCAAGGTCACGCAGACGCAACTGGCGCGCCACCTCTTCGGCGGCCTCCAGGTTGGTCTTGAGCGCGGTTTCCTCGATCGAGCCTTCCTTGGTGGCGCGACCGGAGTTCACGTCGATTGCCACCAGCGCCTCGGTCACGCCGATCACGATGTAACCGCCGGATTTCAGCTGAACGGTCGGATTGAACATCGCACCGAGGTAGCTTTCGACCTGGAACCGGGCAAAGAGCGGCAGCTGATCCTGATAGTTTTTCACGTTCTTGGCGTGGGACGGCATGATCATTTTCATGAAGTCCTTGGCGATGCGGTAGCCGCGTTCGCCCTCAACCAGAACCTCGTCGATCTCGCGGCTGTAGAGGTCGCGGATCGAGCGTTTGATCAGATCGCCCTCTTCGTAGATCTTAGCCGGTGCGATGGATTTCAGCGTCAGTTCGCGGATCTGCTCCCACAGGCGCTGGAGGTATTCATAGTCACGCTTGATCTCGGATTTCGTGCGTTTGGCACCGGCGGTGCGCACGATCAGCCCCGCGCCGGTCGGCACGTCCAGTTCAACCGCGATATCTTTCAGCTTTTTGCGGTCGGCGGCATTGGTGATCTTGCGCGAGATACCACCACCGCGCGCTGTGTTGGGCATCAGCACGCAATAGCGGCCAGCCAACGACAGATAGGTGGTGAGTGCTGCGCCTTTGTTGCCGCGCTCTTCTTTCACGACCTGAACCAGCAGGACCTGACGGACTTTAATGACTTCCTGGATCTTGTAGCGACGCGGGCGCGGTTTGCGCACCGGACGAATGTCTTCGCTGTCGTCTTCCTCGGCAACAGATTCGATATTCTCATCCTTGGCCGTCGCATCGGCAGCGGTCTCGGCATCGTCGCCGTCGTCATCGGCAGACGCATCAGAAGCGTCTTCTGCCTCTGCCGCGAGATCGTCAGCGGAGCTGTCGTCCTGTGCTTCCGGCTCTGGGGAAGCTTCCTTCACCGCTTCTTCGACAACCACCTCTGCGGCGGCGGTCTCATTGCCGTCTGTGGCCTCGGGCACATCCGCCAGCTTGGTGTCAGCGGCGGCCATGTCATCGGTCAGGTCGATGGTTTCCATACCCGCGATGTCGGCGCCGCCTTCGCTGGCCTCCGGGCTGACATCCTTCGTCTCGACGACATCGGCGGATTTCACCTCGGCAGCCCGAGTGCGACCACGACGCGACCGCGACTGGCGCTTGGCAGGCCTTGCCTCTTCCTCGTCATCACGGGCGCGCTGTGCCTCGGCATAGGCGCGCTCTTCCTCCATCAGGGCCTCACGGTCGGCGACGGGGATCTGGTAATAGTCGGGATGAATTTCCGAAAAAGCGAGGAAGCCATGGCGGTTGCCGCCATAGTCCACAAAAGCTGCCTGCAGCGAAGGTTCGACGCGGGTTACTTTTGCGAGGTAGATATTGCCAGCGAGCTGACGTTTGTTTTCGGATTCAAAGTCAAATTCCTCAACCTTGTTTCCATCGACCACCACAACGCGGGTCTCTTCCGCGTGGGTGGCATCAATAAGCATCTTCTTTGCCATGAGTCCTTGGTGCACCTGCCGCGCACGCGCGCATCTGGCCCGTTTCCGGGCGGACGTGAACGATTGGGGTGGTGTCTTGTCTGGGCGATGTCTTGAAGCGCGCGATTGGCCCATGCAGTACAGCGGTTAGCCCCGGAACATCTGTCCGGCCCTCCTGCCTGTCTGCTGTTCTCTCTCGCGCGCGTCATCGCGTTTCTTCTCCGACAGGTGGGAATATCCGCGCCCTGCCCTGATTATATCCCTGCTGGGAAACCCCAGTCAGGTGCTAAACTGCCCCGAAATACTGCGGGGCCAATCGGTCTGACTTTGCTTTCTCGGATCTTGCCGGACAAAAACAAAGGCAGCGAATCTCATCAAGAGGGGCAGGATCACTCTAGTCCCGTCCCCATTTAGGCAGCATAAGACCTGTGGATAGGTAATGACAATGGTCATTCGTCACACCTGCAATCTAAATGCTATCCTCTTGGTTCCTAGGCTGAAAATCATGAATATTCCGTTACCGGAACGACAAGGACCGCCCCCAGGAGGGAGGCGGCCCAATCTTGGTTAACGCGCGGTTTGGCGGTCAGGACAGATAGTCGGAACGTTGCAGCCCGTATTTGGCCATCTTTTCGTTGAGCGTCCGGCGCGGCAGGCACAGCTCATCCATGACGCTGGCGATGGACCCTTTGTGGCGCCGCATGGTGTTGTCGATCAGCATCCGTTCGAAGGCTTCGACATATTCCTTCAGCGGCTTGCCTTCGGTGGTCATCACCGGTTGCATGTCCTCGTGGTCCGACATCAACAGCGATGCAATGGTCCCCGAGCCACGGCGCGACTGAAGCACCGCGCGTTCGGCGATATTGATCAGCTGGCGCACATTGCCCGGCCAGGGCGCCTGCAACAGCTGCGCGGCCTCCTGGGCGCTCACCTGAGGTGCGTCACAGCCGTATTCTTCGGAAAACTGTTCGGACAGGCGGGTGAACAGCGTCAGGATATCCTCGCCGCGCTGGCGCAGTGGCGGCACGGTGATCCGAAGCGCGGCAAGCCGGTAGAACAGATCCGGGCGCAGCGCGTCTTCGCAGGTCTTGCCGGCTTCCTGCAGGTTGGAGATCGCCACGATGCGCGTCTCCCCCGGAATGCCCTGCTCATTGATGACGCTAAGCAGCTTGGCCTGGAGCGTTTCGCTCAGGGCTTCGACATCTTCCAGCACCAGGGTGCCGCCACGGGCCTCCTCAATGGCGGGGAGCGAGCTGTCTTCGGGCTGCATCGGACCGAACAGGCGTTTGGACAGCGCCTCCTCTTCCAGCGCGGCGCAGGAGACCAGCACGAATTTCTTGCCCGCCCGGCTGCCGACCGCGTGCAGCGCGTGGGCCACCAGCGTCTTGCCGGTGCCGGTTTCGCCGTCGATCAGCACATGGCCATCCGCCTGCCCCAGATCCAGGATATCCTCGCGCAGGCGCTCCATCACCGGGCTGGAGCCGATGAGTTTCTTCATGATGGTGCTGCCGTCGGAGAGCTCGCGCCGCAGCACCCGGTTGTCGAGCGTCAGGCGGCGGGCCCCGGTGGCGCGCTTGGCCAGTTCCGACATGCGATCCGGGTTAAAGGGTTTTTCGAGAAAGTCGAATGCGCCAACCCGCATCGCCTCAACCGCCATTGGCACATCACCGTGACCGGTGATCATGATGACCGGCAAGGCAGAGTCGCTGCCCATCAGTTTCTTCAGGAACTGCATCCCGTCCATGCCCGGCATCTTGATATCCGAGATGACAATCCCGGGATAATCCGGCCCCAGCACCTTTAGCGCGTCCTCGGCGCTGGCAAAGGTCTCGGTGTCATAGCCAGACAGCGCCAGCCATTGGCTGATCGACTGCCGCATATCCTGTTCATCATCGACGATCGCGATTTTCATGGCCTGTGCCATTCGCGTGCCCTCCATCCAGTGATACCGCGCTATTCCGCGGCCTCGATACCGTCCACAAGGATCGGCAGTTGCATTTCAAATACGGCGCCACCGCTCTGCCCGTTGCGGGCGGTCAACCGACCGCCTAGGTCGTTCACGATACCCGAGGAGATGGCAAGCCCCAACCCAACCCCGTCCCCCGGCTGCTTGGTGGTGTAGAAGGGTTCAAACAGGCTGCCGAAGTCCTTGATCCCCATCCCGTTGTCGCGCACCGACAGAGTGGCTGTCTCGCCCGCCGCCAGCAGGATTTCGACCTCCGGGTCTTCGACTGACTTTGTAGCATCTAGTGCGTTTCGCAACAGGTTCACCATCACCTGCTCAATCCGCATCCGATCGCCCATCACATAGACCGGTTCCTCGGGCAGGATACGGGCGATCTTGACGTGCCGCTGACGCAGCTGCGGCTCCATCATCGACAGCGAGGAGGCAAGCGCATCGCCCATATTTACGGGGCTGAACGTATCACCGCCCTTGCGCGCGTAGGACTTCAGCTGGCGGGTGATCGCGCCCATCCGTTCAATCAGATCGTCGATCCTGCCAAAGGAGGCCAGCGCCTCCTCGGGGCGGTTGCGATTGAGCAGCAGCCGCGCCCCCGCCAGATAGGTTTTCATCGCCGCCAGCGGCTGGTTCAGCTCGTGGCTGACGGCCGCCGACATCTCACCCAGAGCGGCCAGTTTCGAGCTCTGCGCGAGGCTCTGTTCGGCGACTGCGAGGGTCTCCTGCATGCGTTCGCGTTCGGCAATTTCCCGCTGTAGCCGTGCGTTCAATACGCGAAGCTCTGCCGACTCGCGCTGGAACAGCGCCATGCGCAGCGCGGTGCGACGGCTCAGCGCATAGAAAGCCAGCGCCAGCAGAATGGCGAATCCCATGATCTCAAGCGCCAAAACCGTGTTCACCCGCTCGCGGATCGACGCGTAGGTGGTGAAAGAGGTCAGCCGCCAGCCCTGAAACGGGATCCGGGATTCCAGCCGCATCACCGCTTCGCCCTGGAGATAGGCATCGGCGGGCAGCGCGGTCCAATCCGTGGTGGCCCGGATCGCCCGCTGAATGGCGCCCTCAGGGGTCTGCAATTGCAGCGCATCCGCCTCCGACAGGCCGCGCCAGCGCGACTCCGTCGCCAGAATGATGGTGCCGGTGCTGTCGGACACCATCACCGCATCCGAAATCCCTGCCCAGGCGCGCTCGAACTTCTGCAGATCGACCTCCACCACGATCACCCCGAGGATGCCGGAGGTGTCGACGATGCGGCGCGAATAGGTGAAACGATAGCTGCCGACCTCGCTGCGGATCGCCGAGAACACGGTCGTTTTGGAGCGCAGCGCGTCGACGAAATAACCCGCATTGCGGTGAGTTTGGCCCAACCGGTTGCGATCGGTGGCGGCCACGGTGCGCCCGTCCTGCGCCATCAGCATGATGGAGGCGGCGCCGATTTCCTCGACAAAGGAGATCAGCCGCTGGGTCGAGAGCGAAAAATCATTCGATTGCAGCGCCGAGATCAGTGCCTGATCCCGCGCCAGAAGCTGCGGCACGATGGCGTGCCGCCCCAGCTCGCTCACCAGGTTGCCGGAGTAGAGCGCAAGACGCAGCTCAGCCCGGTTGCGGGTGCTTTCGGTGAAGCGATCGGTCAGCGCCCGATTGGTGACCCAGACGGTCACCGCAGCGACGGCCATAAGCAAGAGCAAAGCAAGACGCACCCGCCACGAGGTCGTGCGGGAGCGCGGTTTTCCAGAGGATAGGGTTGCGTCACGCGCGGCAGTCATAGGCAAAACCTAACGCAAGCCGCCGCGCATTCACAAGTCACGCCGCAGTGACTAGCCCAGCCAATGCGCGGAACACTGCCGCCCCGTCGGTACCCCCGTGGCCTGCATCCGCAGCCCGCTCCGGGTGAGGCATCATGCCCAGAACCCGGCGGTTTTCCGACAGGATACCGGCAATATCGGCCACCGAGCCATTGGGATTGTCGACATAGCGGAAGGCGACGCGGTCCTGATCCTGAAGGGCGGCGATGGTGTCGGCATCGGCATAGTAGTTGCCGTCGTGATGCGCGATCGGCACGCCGATCACATCACCTGCCGCATAGCCTTCGGTAAAGACGCTGTCGGCTGTCGCCACCTGCAGATCGACGGTGCGGCAGATGTATTTCAGACCGGCATTGCGCAACAGCGCGCCCGGCAGCACGCCGGTTTCGGTCAGAATCTGGAAGCCGTTGCACACGCCGATGGCATAGCCACCGCGATTAGCATGATCGACAACCGCTTGGCAGATCGGTGACTGGGCGGCAATGGCGCCGCAGCGCAGATAGTCGCCATAGGAAAACCCGCCCGGCACGCCAACGATATCGACACCCTCGGGCAGCGCGCTGTCCTTGTGCCAGACCATGGAGACGTCACAGCCCGCCTGTTCAAACGCCACCGCCAGATCGCGGTCGCAGTTGGACCCGGGGAAGACAACAACAGCCGCCTTCATCCCTGCATCTCGATGCTGTAGGATTCGATCACGGTGTTGGCCAGCAGCTTTTCGCACATCGCGGTCACATCCGCCTCGGTGGCATCATCCGCCAGATCGAGGTCGATCACCTTGCCCTGACGCACGCCGCCCACCTTGTCAAAGCCCATGGCGCCAAGCGCGTGGCGCACGGCCTCGCCCTGCGGATCCAGAACCCCGTTTTTCAGCATTACATGCACGCGTGCCTTCATCGCATTTTCCCTCAGGTTTCGATGGCAAAGCCCGGATTAGGGGCCTCTAAGTTAGATAGTCAAAATCCCGCCCTTTGGTCAGGGCGGGATCCATGAATCAGGTCAGTTTACCAGCGTCGGCTTGCCGCTCGCCGGCGGGTTGTTCGGCATCACGCCCAGACGCCGGGCCACCTCGGTATAGGCGTCGGTCAGATTGCCAAGGTCGCGGCGGAACACATCCTTGTCCAGCTTCTGACCGGTTTTCATGTCCCACAGACGGCAGCTGTCGGGGCTGATTTCATCGGCGACGACCAGACGCTGGAAATCGCCGTCATAGATCCGGCCGATTTCGATCTTGAAGTCCACCAGCTTGATCCCGACCGCCAGCATGACACCGGACAGGAAGTCGTTCACCCGTAGCGCGAGGCTGAGGATATCATCCATATCCTGCTGGCTGGCCCAGCCGAAGGCGGCGATATGCTCCTCGGTGACCAGAGGATCCCCCAGCGCGTCGTCCTTGTAGCAGTATTCCACAATCGGGCGCGGCAGCTGGGTGCCCTCGTCAATGCCGAGGCGTTTGGAGATCGACCCGGCCGCATAGTTGCGCACGATCACTTCCAAGGGAATGATCTCGCAGCTGCGCACCAGCTGTTCACGCATATTGAGCCGCTTCAGGAAATGGGTCGGCACGCCGATCTGCCCCAGACCTTGCATGAAGAACTCGCTCAACAGGTTGTTGAGCACGCCCTTGCCTTCGATGACATCCCGCTTTTCCGCGTTGAAAGCGGTGGCGTCGTCCTTGAAGTACTGAACGATGGTGCCCGGTTCGGGACCTTCATAAAGTGTCTTCGCCTTGCCTTCGTAGATCTTCTTGCGACGTGCCATGCGGAGCCTTTCGGGAAAAAAGCGGGAATCTCATGCCCGGGAACTGTCGCCCTCATACGGCAAGGGGGGCCGTGCCGCAAGCTTGGTCCCGGCCCGCCCGCAATCACGATTGGGGAGACGGGCTTTTCGTCCCTGCGGGCTTGCTGTGCTATGATGGCCCGGCGTGGTCGGGGAGCCACTCGGATTCTGGGATCAATTGCCCCGCCCGCCTCTTGTTGGCGCCGCGCGCCATCCACATATCACAATGATCTACGACACTTATCGCCCTGAGGGAGGATCCATGACCACTTTCGACGACCGCGAACACGCCTTTGAAGCGAAATACGCCCATGACGAGGAAATGCAGTTCAAGGCGCAGGCCCGCTGCAACAAGATGCTCGGGTTGTGGGCCGCTGGGCTGCTGGGCAAAACCGGCGCTGATGCCGAGGCCTATGCGCATGAGGTGATCAAATCCGATTTCGAGGAACCGGGGTTTGAAGATGTGCTGCGCAAGGTCAGTGCTGATCTGGAAGGTCGGGCCACCGCGGATGAGGTACGCCAGAAGCGGGCCGCCCTGCTGCCGGAGGCCAAGGACCAGGTTCTGAACGACAGCGCATGATTTTACGCGCATTTCACGCAGAACCGGCAGCGATGGGACTGGCATTAACCGGGTGACAATCCATCAGGTGTAGCGTGTCGGATGGCGACCTGCCATTTGACACAAGGATGCTGATGCCCAGCCTACTGCCCCCTGCCGCCCGCATCTTTGCGCGGACTGCCGCACGCGGTCTGCGCCTGATGCTGCCTGTCGCCGTCATGATCGGCTGTCTGGCATTGCTGCAGGCCCATGTGGCGCTGCCCGATCTGGCGGAACTGCGCGGGATATTGCGCTCTCTTGCGCCGTGGCAATGGGGCGCTGCGCTGATGGCCACCGCGGTAAGCTTCTGGGCTCTGGGCCGCTATGACAGCGTTGCGCACAGGCACCTCGGGACCGGGCTGGATGGCCCGCAGGCGCGGCGCGCCGGTATGATTGCCATCGCGGTGTCGCAAACCCTTGGGTTTGGTCTGGTCACCGGCGCCTTTGCCCGCTGGCGCATGCTGACGGGGCTGCGCCCGATCCGTGCAGCCCAGCTGACCGGAATGGTCGCCATCACCTTCCTGATTGCACTGGCGGGTATCTGTGGCGGTGCCCTGATCCTGAGCCCACCCCCGGTGTCCAGCCCATGGCTGGGATCGGCTATTCTCCTTGCAACTTTCGCCATGACCGCTGCCATGGTGGCGGTGCCGGTGGTGCGGATCGGCCGGATGACCCTGCGCTGGCCCTCGCTGATGGCGATTTCCGCGCTTGGGTTCTGGGCCATGATCGACGTGGTGGCAGCTGGCACAGCGCTGTGGCTGCTGCTGCCTGCCTCTGTCGAGCTGTCTCTTGCTGCAATGTTGCCCGCCTATTTTCTGGCGCTTGGCGCTGCGATCCTTTCCTCGGCGCCCGGCGGCGCCGGTGCATTCGAACTGGCGCTTTGCGCGATGTTGCCCGCAGATATCACCCCCGAAGTTATCGCGGCTATCCTCGGGTTTCGTCTGGTCTACTACCTGCTGCCGGCGATCATTGGCGGGATCTGCCTCGGGTGGCCTGCGCTGGCCGAACTGCCACGACGATTGGCAAGCAATGCGCCCGACGCTGAGCTCTCTGGTCCCGAAGACATGCATGCCCTCAGCGGCAGTCGGATGCGCCCAGCCGCACAGCTGCCGCAGATCCGTCCTGTCGCCGAAACCGCCGTGATCCAGCAGAATGGCGGACATCTGCATGCTTTTGGCTTCAATCAGGTGGCGCTGCTGGACAGCCCGCAGGCCTCAATCGCGCTCTTTGGTGCGGTGAGCGGTCATCTAAGCGAACTTCTTCCGGGCCTTCACCACCATGCCAAACACCGCAATGCCGTTGCCTGCCTCTATAAGTGCACGGCCCGCGAGGCGGTTGAGTGTCGCCGTGCCAGCTGGCGGGTGCTTCGGATTGCTCAGGAGGCGGTGCTTCACCCCGCGACCTTCAGCGAAACAGGCTCAAGCCGGCGGCAGCTGCGACGCAAACTCCGGCAGGCCGAAAAGGCGGGCGTCTGCGCCCTGCCCGCAGCCGCCGAGCTGCCGATTGAACAGATGAAAGCCATCGATGTCGCCTGGCAGTCCACCCACGGACAAGCCAAGGGCACGACGATGGGACGGTTTCAGGCAGAATATCTGGCACAGCAGCAGGTGTTTATCGCCTGGCATGACAAGCGCATGGTCGGCTTTGTCAGCTTTCACGCCATCGCACATGAATGGTGCCTCGATCTGGTGCGCCTGCTGCCCGATGCCCCCGATGGCACCGGCCACGCGCTGATCAGCGCGGCGCTTGCTGCGGCGGCGGAGAGCGGCGTTTCGCGACTGTCACTCGCCGCGGTGCCCGATCATCGTTTTGCCAAGCGCCTGGATCCCGGCTTGCGCCGCTTCAAGACCAGCTTTGCCCCGACGTGGGAAGATCGCTATGTGGCCGCGCCCACATTCCTGCACATGCTCATCGCCCTTGGCGAACTGCTGCGGCTGGTCCATCATCCTGCGCCGCTGCCCCATTGGCCCAGATCGACCGAAACCGATGGCAGCGGCGACACAGCACCGCGCGATGGCGACCGTGGACCGGATGGCGAGCGGCTGAACGGCAGCGTTGCCGACACAAACGCCCGGACCGAAGAGAGCCTGTGGCGCAAATTCGAGCGCCGCGCAGCAGCTGCCCGCGCGGCCCGAAGGCAGGCCTCGGGCAGATGGTCCGACGCGGCAGATCGCGATGATCCGCCGCCCGATGGTGATCGCCTTCATAATGAAGATGAAGAAAATGAAATTGCCCTCACCCGCCGCGCATGACAGACCGGGCCATTGACACAAGCCGACCCCAGGTGCCGATAGCGGCGAGCCGCGGCCCAAACAACCGACATCACCCCACAGGAACATCCCATGACAAATACTTTCACAACCCTGCTGGAAACCAAGGACGCCCTGCTTGCCGATGGGGCCACTGGTACCAATCTGTTCAATATGGGACTGCAATCCGGTGACGCGCCTGAACTGTGGAATGTGGACGAACCCAAGAAGATCACCGCGCTTTATCAGGGATCGGTCGATGCAGGCAGCGACCTGTTTCTGACCAACACCTTTGGCGGCACCGCAGCCCGGCTGAAGCTGCACGACGCGCAGCGCCGTGTGCGGGAGCTGAACATTGCCGGCGCAGAGCTGGGTCGCAATGTCGCCGATCGCTCCGAGCGCAAGATCGCGGTGGCCGGATCCGTTGGCCCGACCGGCGAAATCATGCAGCCGGTGGGCGAATTGAGCCACGCGCTGGCCGTCGAGATGTTCCATGAACAGGCCGAGGCCCTGAAGGAAGGCGGCGTTGATGTTCTGTGGCTGGAGACGATCTCCGCGCCCGAGGAATTTCGCGCCGCGGCGGAGGCGTTCAAACTCGCGGATATGCCCTGGTGCGGCACCATGAGCTTTGACACCGCAGGGCGCACCATGATGGGCGTGACCTCATCCGACATGGCGGAGCTGGTCGAGGAGTTTGATCCGGCACCGCTGGCGTTTGGCGCCAACTGCGGCACCGGTGCCTCGGATATTCTGCGCACCGTGCTTGGCTTTGCTGCGCAGGGCACCAGCCGCCCGATCATTTCCAAGGGCAACGCGGGCATTCCCAAATATGTCGATGGTCACATCCATTATGACGGCACGCCAGCCCTGATGGGCGAATATGCCGCCATGGCGCGCGATTGCGGCGCCAAGATCATTGGCGGCTGCTGTGGCACCATGCCCGATCATCTGCGCGCCATGCGCGAGGCACTGGATACCCGCCCTCGCGGCGAGCAGCCGACGCTGGAGCAGATTGTCCAGATCCTCGGGCCGTTCAGCTCAGACAGCGATGGCACCGGCGAGGATAACGCGCCCGAACGGCGCAGCCGTCGCGGCCGCAGGCGCGGGTAACACCCGCCCGACCGGCATTGCGTTTTCAGCCCGAAGCGGTATCAGGATGGCTTCGGGCGATCACCTTCGCGGCCCTGCGACGACTTTTAGAACAGCGCCAGCTGATCCCCGGCCTGTGCCGGTTTTGCAAAGAGATCACAGCGCAGCTGAGGCGCGCGCTGCGCAAGGCCCAGCCGTTTGCACGCGGCATTGAACCGGTTGGCGATCACCGCCGCATAAGGCCCCTCGCCACGCATACGATGCCCCCAGCGCGGGTCATAGTCTCGCCCTCCGTGCATTTCGCGCAGCCGTGCCATGACTTTTTCGGCGCGCAGCGGCACATGCTCCGCCAGCCATTCCTGCCAGAGCTCCGACACGTCACGCGGCAGCCGCAGCATGATCCAGCTTGCCGCATCGGCGCCGGCATCGGCCCCGGCGGCCAGCAGCGCCTCCAGCTCATGGTCGGTCAGCCCCGGCACGACGGGCGAGGTCATGATCCGCACCGGGACACCCGCCTCAGACAGGCGCCGGATGGTCGCGAGGCGACGGGCGGGCGTCGGCGCGCGCGGCTCCATGCGGCGCGACAGCTCCGCATCCAATGTGGTGACGGAGATGCCAACCCGCACAAGGCCACGCCCGGCCATGGCCGACAGAATATCAAGATCCCGCTCAATCAGGGTCCCCTTGGTGACGATGGCGACCGGATGAGAGAACTGATCCAGCACCTCCAGACAGGCGCGGGTCAGCCCGAGATCACGCTCACACGGCTGGTAGGGATCGGTATTGGTCCCGATGGCAATCGGCGCCACCTTGTAGCGCGGCTGCGACAGTTCGCGGCGCAACACCTCGGCGGCATTGGGGCGCGCGATCAGCCGGGTTTCGAAATCCAATCCCGGCGACAGCCCCAGATAGGCATGGCTGGGACGGGCAAAGCAATAGATGCAGCCATGTTCACAGCCGCGGTAGGTGTTGATCGAGCGATCAAATGGCAGATCGGGCGATTTATTATAGGAAATCAACGAGCGCGCCACCTCATGCCGGATATCGGTTTCGATCCTCGGCGCGCCGCCATCATCGCCGTCATCACGCGAATCCTGCAGCCCTCCCCAACCGTCATCAATGGCATCTCGCGCCAAATCAAACCGCCCTGCCGCATTGCTGAGGCTGGCGCGGGCTTTGCGACGTTGTGGCGGTGGTGGCAAGATCTCGGTCATTGGGGCATCTTGCCGCAAAGTTGAGAACAAATAAAGAACAAACGCAAGAAACCGAAGATTTCCATGCGAAATCTTCATTATTATTCCGCCATTTTTGCGCCTATACGTCGGTTCGGACCAAGGCAACGTCGCAAACAATGCAGTCTCTTGGGGTCAATCTGGACCAATACGAGTTAAACGAGGCCAAACCGGGGTCACCCCGCCCAGTCAAGGAATACACCCATGTCGGAAGACGCAGATGACATCATCCTGGCAGATCTCAATGACGAGGAACTCGTCCAGCAGATGTTCGATGACCTCTATGACGGCCTCAAGGAAGAGATCGAAGAGAGTGTCAATATTCTGCTCGAGCGCGGTTGGGCACCCTACCGGATCCTGACCGAGGCGCTGGTAGGTGGCATGACCATCGTGGGCGCCGACTTCCGCGACGGCATCCTGTTTGTGCCTGAGGTGCTGCTGGCGGCCAACGCGATGAAGGGCGGCATGGCCATCCTGAAGCCGCTGCTGGCGGAAACCGGCGCACCGCGCATGGGCTCCATGGTGATCGGCACCGTGAAGGGCGACATTCACGACATCGGCAAGAACCTCGTCTCCATGATGATGGAAGGTGCCGGTTTCGAGGTGGTGGACATCGGCATCAACAACCCGGTCGAGAACTATCTGGAAGCTCTGGAAGAGCACAAGCCGGACATCCTCGGCATGTCGGCCCTGCTGACCACCACGATGCCCTATATGAAGGTCGTGATCGACACGATGATCGAACAGGGCAAACGCGACGATTACATCGTTCTGGTCGGCGGCGCGCCGCTGAACGAAGAATTCGGCAAGGCAATTGGCGCAGATGGCTATTGCCGTGACGCGGCTGTGGCCGTGGAAATGGCGAAGGACTTCGTTGCGCGCAAGCACAACCAGATGAGCGCCTGATTTGGCACGCAAAGGACGCGCCGCCCGCCTGACTGAGCGGGCGGCGTTCCAACCGCCCACCGGGCGGTCGCTTGAGGAAACCTCCCTCACCGAGCGGGGCCTGGCCGCACCTTTGAGAAAAACGGGCCGTATCCTGTTGATTGCCTGCGGTGCGCTGGCCCGGGAAATTCTGGCTATCAAAGATGCCAACGGGCTTGATCACATTGATCTCACCTGCCTGCCGGCCAAGCTGCACCTTTACCCTGAACAGATTGTTGATGCGGTGGACGGGGCCGTCGCCAAACATTCCCGCGTCTATGACAGCATCTATGTCGTCTATGCCGATTGCGGTACGGGGGGCGCGCTGGAGCGCAAATGCGCCGAGCTCGGTGTCGAGATGATTGCCGGCCCGCATTGCTATTCGTTCTTCGAAGGCAACGACCAATTTACCGCCCATGGCGAGGCCGGAGAGATCACCGCCTTTTACCTGACGGATTTTCTGGTGAAGCAATTCGACGCCTTTGTCTGGCGGCCGATGGGATTGGATAAGCACCCGGAACTGCGGGACATGGTGTTCGGCAACTACACCAAGCTGGTTTACCAGTCGCAGATCGATGATCCGGCACTGGTTGAGAAAGCCGAACTCTGCGCCAAGCGCATGGGGCTGGCGTTTGAACATCGCCACACCGGGTATGGGGATCTGAAAACCGCGGTGCTGGCCTGGAGCGATAAGATGGCGCGCGATTAGACCGCGCGCCGCAGATTTATCGGAATGGGTGGCTGCCCTGACCCGCTCAGGCGTCTTCCAGCGCGCTCAACTGCGCGGTTGTTTCGGCCTCGTAGGCCGCGATGGCCTGACCGTCCTGCGCGGCGCTGACCCGCTCCACCCAGGCCTTGATCACGGCGCTGTCGGGCATCAGATGCGGCGCCCACTGAAATGGCGACGCCAACAGGATATCGGCGAGGCAGAGCGTATCGCCCAGCAGGAAGTCACCTTCGGCCAGGGCTGTTTCCAGCGCCGTGCAGACTTCAGCCAAACCGCGATATGCCCCGTTGATGGCCGGATGATCCAAGCCTGAGAAGGCCGCCACCAGAACCGGATCCAGCACGCCGCCGGCGTAGGTCATCCAGCTGAGATAGCGGCCACGATCCGGCGTGCCTATCTTGGGGCTGAGCGGCTGACCGTACAGCTCATCCAGATACATCATGATGGCAGCGCTCTCGCGGACACCCTGCCCCTCATCGGTGACCAGATAGGGGACTTTCCCCTCGGGATGAGGATTGCGTGGATCACGGCGACCGGTGCCATCAAAGCGCTCTACGCTGACGGGAACGACCTCGACCGCATCCAGTTTACTGATGAGCATAAGCTGCGCAATGACACGAGAGGAGCGGCTGTTGGGGCAATGATAAAGCGTCGGCATTTCAATGACTTTCCATTTGTTATGTTGCTGATGGTAGTGATATGCGACTACCCTCCTGCCAAATTCTGTCAGGATGCTTGCGGATAGATGGACCCATGCCTAAAACAGATCGCCTTTTTCGTCTGCTGCATCTGATCCGGGGGTTGCGCCCGCCGGTCACGGCGGCCCGGCTTGCCGCCGCGATGGAGGTGTCGGAGCGTACGATCTACCGTGACATCGACAGCCTGCGCGCGGCAGGGGCGCGGATCGAGGGAGAGGCGGGGCTGGGTTATACGATGACCGAAGATCCGGCGCTGCCGCCGCAGACCTTTTCCCAGATCGAGCTGGAAGCGCTGACCCTTGGGCTGTCGGATGTGAATCAGCGCGGCGACCCCGATCTGGCGAAGGCAGCGACAGATGCGCTGGTCAAGATCCTCGCAACATTGCCCGAACGCCAGCAGCGGCAGGCCATGCATGCGGTCAATCTGGTCCATCGCTATTATGCACCGGCCAAACCCACCATTGACATGACCCTCCTGCGCGAAGCGATGTGGGCGGAGGAGGCGCTGGATATAGGTTATCGCGACCTGAAAGACGCCCGGACCACGCGGCGGATCTATCCGCTGGCGCCGTCCTATCACGACCGCAGCGTGATGCTGCTGGCCTGGTGCTGCAAACGCGAGGACTTCCGCAGTTTCCATGTGACCCGGATTGATGGTTACAGCAAGACCGGAGAAAGCTTTCGCCCCCGGCGTGTCACCCTGCTGCGTACGTTCATTGACCACCTTCATTCGCGGGATCGCGGTGGCGAAGGCGCGGCCCGATGACGGGCGATGATCACCCGGGACCGGCCCGCTGGATCAGACGGCCGCCGCTGCCGTTTCGCGAATGCGCTGGACCATGGCAGTCAGCCCGTTTGAACGCTGCGCCGACAGATGATCATTGAGACCCAGCCGCGCCAGTTCGGCCCGCGCGTCGACCGCCAGCACCTCCTCAAGGGAGAGGCCGTTATACAGCGCACGCAACACCGCGATCAGCCCGCGCACGATCATTGCGTCGCTTTCACCGTCGAAGTGGAACACACCGTTTTCGATGGTGGGATGCAGCCAGACCTGACTGGCGCAGCCGTCAACCTTGGTTGCGGGCACCTTCAGCGCGTCTTCCAGCGGATCCATCGCCTTGCCCTGTTCGATGACATGGCGGTAGCGATCTTCCCAATCGTCGAGAAACTCGAAATCTTCGACAATCTCTTCAAAGGCGGCACTGGCCATGGGGGTGTTCCTCGTCTGGTTTTGCGGCCCGGTGCCCTGCGCTGATCGACGCAACCACCGGCACCGCTGGACCTAAGGCGCAAACAATGGCTTTTCAACTGCTTTTCAAGTGGCTTGCAATCGGGTAACCACATGCGAGGACATATCGAACGGGTGAACCATCATGCAACGATCTCTCGCACTCCTCCTGATTGGAGCCGTGGCGCTATCTGGCTGTGGGTTTCGCGATTCGCGGGTGAACCCGTTGAACTGGTTTGGCGGCTCCGATGAGGTCGAGGTGCAGGAGACCAGCGGTGAGCCGGTCAATCCGCTGATCCCGGTGAAGACCCGCGTCAGCGTCTTTGCCCGCCCCGATGCGGTGGACAGCAGCGTGCTGGTGCAAAGCGTCAGCGAGATGCGGGTGGAACGCACGCCAACCGGCGCAATCGTCTATGCTACCGGCATTGCCGCGCGGCAGGGCGCCTATGGGGTCGAGCTGCGCCTGGACGAGGCCGATCGCGACGTGCGCACCCGTGACGACACGCTGGATTTCACATTCCGCGCCACCTACCCCGAGTATCGGACGGCTGTCGGCAGCGACCGCACCCGGACCTTGCGCGCTGCTTTCAGCCTCAGCAAGCAGGAGCTTGCCAGCGTACGCAGCATCCGGGTTGTCGCCGCACAGAACGCACGCGAAAGCCGCCGCTGAGGTTCACGCCCAACATAGGCTGAATATGCAAAAGGCGCCTGCAACAGGCGCCTTTATTGTTTTATGTTCCGGTGCCCCGGCGACGTGATCGGGCAGCGATCAGAGGGTTACAACCTTCACGTATTGCCCCTTTGCAGCCAGCGCGATCTCGCCGTTGCAGAGACGTAGCGCATCGGCGCCAAACACCTCGTGACGCCAGCCATTAAGCGCGGGAACATCGCGCTGACCGGCCGCGATGGCGTCCAGATCGGAGCTGGGGGCAATCAACTTGGCCGCAACACCGGAGGCCTCGGTCTTGGCCTTCAGAAGCACCCGCAGCAGATCGGCGAGCGCCGGATTCACCTGCATTTTCTCACGGCTGCGATCCGGTTGCGGCTGTGATCCCGCCGGGCAGTTCACACCCTTGGCAACCGCCTGAAGGATGCCTTCGGCGATTGCGCCCTTGCGGGCCTCGCGCAGCAGCAACCGCGAATTGCCGAGGTCTGAGCTGTTCTTCGGCTTGGTCGAGGCCAGCTCTACCAAGGCGTCATCCTTGAACACACGGTTGCGCGGGACATTGTTGGTCTTGGCGTAGCTCTCGCGAAAAGCCGCCAGCTCGCGCACGATTGCAAGGAACTTGCCGGAGTTGGTGCGGGTTTTCACGCGCCGCCACGCCTCTTGCGGGTCGACATCATAGGTCGCCGGATCGGTGAGCACCTGCAGCTCTTCAGCCACCCAATGGGCGCGTTCGGTGCGCTGCAGCTCGGCCGCGAGATGTTCGTAGATCTGGCGCAGATGGGTCACATCCGCCAGCGCATAGGTTTTCTGCGCCTCGCTCAGCGGGCGACGCGACCAGTCGGTAAACCGCGAAGTCTTGTCGACCCCCTGTTTGGCGATCTTGCGCACCAGTGTCTCATAGCCCACCTGTTCGCCAAAGCCGCAGACCATCGCCGCGACCTGCGTGTCAAACAGCGGCTTGGGAAAGACCTGCGCGTCAACCCAGAAGATTTCCAGATCCTGCCGCGCGGCATGGAACACCTTGACCACATTCTCGTTGCGAAACAACGCATAGAGCGGTTCCAGAGAAATCCCGTCAGCCAGCGGATCAACCAGAACGGCGTCAGTCTCTCCGTCACCGGAGAAGGCCAGCTGAATCAGGCAGAGCTTGGAATAATATGTCCGTTCACGCAGAAACTCGGTATCCACCGTGACATAGGCGTGCTGCGCTGCAGCTTCGCAGAAGGCCTGCAGTTCTTCGGTAGAGGTCAGAGTTTTCATCAATTACGGCTTTTTCTTTATCTGAATTATTGGGCCGTGATACGCGCTTGTCCCGGTCAATGCAAACATGTGCAGAGGGGGCCAGAGGATTTCAGCCCCGCCGTGATGTAGCAGGCGCACAGTCGCTGAAAGTGTTCAATTTACGTGATGACAGGGCAATCAAACATTCATTTTCGGAATACCTAACGGATGGCTAGGTTGGTCATATAGCCAAAAAGGAGCATGACCGATGACCGCCCTGACCCCCTGTGAAACCAGCCGCCTTGCCCTCGCCTGCCCCGGGTTGTCCGCCGCCAGCCTGGCAGCAGTGGCGCTTGTCCTGGTGCTTGGCCTGCCCGCCCTGATGGCCCCGTCACCACAGGGGGCGACGCCGGACTGGCATGGCAACAGCGCGACACTGCCTATGCCAGAACCGAGCAATTAGACCGGGAAGATAGTCGTCGGGGCAGATCGTCAGGGCAGATAGACTGGCGTGCGATCTCCGGCGGCATAGCGACGCAACACGGCCGGATAGAGCTGATGCTCCTGCACCAGAACTTTTGCGGCCAGGCTCTCCGGCGTGTCGTCAGCAGCGACATCGACCCGCGCCTGCCCCAGGATCGGCCCGTCGTCGAGCACGGCCGTCACCTCATGTACGGTGCAGCCATGCTGGCGGTCGCCCGCCGCGAGTGCCCGTGCATGGGTGTTGAGACCGGTGTATTTCGGCAGCAGCGAGGGGTGAATATTCAGCATCCGCCCCTGAAACTGCGATACAAAACCATCAGTCAGAACGCGCATGAACCCCGCGAGACAGACGATATCCGCGCCGGAGGCAAGGATCGGCTTGACCAGTTCCGCCTCAAATGCGGCGCGATCCTTGCCATAGGGTTTGTGGTCCACCACCGCAGTTGGAATGCCTGCGGCGGCAGCCTTCGTCAGGCCACCGGCACTGGCGATGTTGGACAAGACCAGACAGGGCCGCGCCGGATGATCGCCGGTCATGCTTTCGACCAGCGACACCATGTTGGAGCCGCCGCCCGAAATCAGGATCGCGACCTTCTTGTGGCTCACAGCAGCTTGCCCGAATAGCGCATACCGGCGCCTGCTGTGACGGTGCCCAGACGCGAGACGGTCTCGCCCTCGGTTTCCAGCACCTTCACCAGTTCATCCGCGCGGTCGGCAGAGACAGACAGGATCATGCCAATGCCGCAGTTGAAGGTCTTCAGCATCTCTGCCTCGGCAATACCGCCAGTCTCGGCCATCCATTTGAACACGGGCGGCAAGTCCCAGGCATTCAGGTCGATGTCAGCGCCCAGATCCTCGGGCAGGACACGCGGCAGGTTTTCGGTCAGACCACCGCCGGTGATATGAGCCAGCGCATGAACGCCGCCCGCCCGCACCGCAGCCAGGCATTGTTTTACATAGAGACGGGTCGGCGTCAGCAGCGCCGCACCCAGCGTGCCCTCGCCGAAGGGGCAGTCCGCGTCCCAGCCGAGGCCGGAGACGTCAACCAGCTTGCGCACCAGCGAGTAACCGTTGGAGTGCACGCCGTCAGAGGCCAACCCCAGAAGCACGTCGCCTTCTTGCACGTCGGCAGGCAGCGCGCTGCCGCGTTCCATTGCGCCCACCGCAAAGCCGGCCAGGTCGAAATCCCCTGCGGGGTACATGCCTGGCATTTCGGCCGTCTCACCGCCGATCAGCGCACAGCCAGAGCGCACGCAGCCCTCGGCGATACCTTCGATGATGCGGGCCGCCACGTCGGTTTCCAGCTTGCCGGTTGCGAAATAGTCGAGGAAAAACAGCGGCTCAGCACCCTGGCAGACCAGATCGTTGACGCACATCGCCACCAGGTCGATGCCAACGCCATCCACCACACCGGTGTCGATGGCAATCCGCAGTTTGGTGCCGACACCATCGGTGGCGCCAACCAGAATGGGGTCGCTGTAGCCTGCGTCCTTCAGATCGAACAGCGCGCCAAAGCCGCCAAGGCCGCTCATCACGCCAGAACGGTTGGTCCGTTTCGCGGCGGGCTTGATGCGGTCCACCAAAGCGTTGCCTGCATCAATATCCACCCCCGCGTCCGCGTAGGTCAAACCGTTCTTGCCGCTGGTCATCTCAGTGCTCCTTCAAAGACGTTGGGCAGCCTTTAGCGCAAGGCGCATCAGAAGGGAACTAGGGAATCCGCTGCGCCATCCCGGACGGCGCAGCAGGCTGTTGTTCAAGACGGGACAGCTGTCTCAGATGCCAAACTGCCAAGGCGCTGCCTGATAGGCAAAGGCGTCCCCCTGCCGCAGCACCCGGCCCAGCGCCGGGAAGTCGAGATGCGCGCCAGTGACCAGCAGGTTGTCCGCCGCCGCCCGGTCCATCATCCGCCGCCGTGTCTGAGCGGTCTGGGCCGGATCGGTGTCAAAGGCGATGGTCCACTCCGGCAGCGCGAACTGCAGCGCGGCGCTGTGGATCAGGTCACCCCAGAACAGCAACCCCTCGCCGCCCGCATCCAGCATGAAGCCGGTATGGCCCGGCGTATGGCCCGGCAGTTCCAGCGCGGTGAAGCCAGGCGCGGCCTCGCCCTCGCCCTGTAGGAGGCGCAGGCGGTCCGCATAGGGGGCAACCGTGCGGCGCGCCATTTCAAAGAAACCGCGGTTGCTTTGCGGTACGCCCGCCATGATGGCATCGTCATGCCAGAAATCCCATTCCCGCTGCGCCACGACCAGCTCAGCACTGGCAAAGGCCGCAGCACCGTCGGGCGTGATCAGCCCGCCGGAATGATCCGGGTGGATATGGGTCAAGAGTACAGTATCAATACTCTCCGGCGCGACGCCCGCTGCGGCCAGTCCGGCACCCAGCGCCCCCAGCCCCGGCCCCATCAGCTGCGCGGTGCCGGTGTCGATCAACAGCTTCTTCCCGCCCCGCTCCACCAGGTAGCCGTTGACGGCGATCTGCAACGCATCGTTCTGAAGCCGGTGCAGGCCCTGTGCCAGGACGGTTTCGGCCTTGGCAGCATCGTAGTCGTTGAAGAGCTGCGTCCCCAGCGGCAAGTGGCCATCCAGCAATACCGTGATTCTGGCATCCCCAAGTGTGAATGCGTGGATAACCGGGCTCGCCGTTACAGCCCCTTCTGCCGCCCAAGCCCAGCTGCCGCCCGCGAACCCGGTTGCCACTGCCGCGGGGGCCGCTACCAGCCCGCCCAGAAATGCCCTACGATTGATTGTCATAAGAAACTCCAATATCTGTTTCAGGAAATATTCCCGTGCACCGGACTTAAGGTCGTAATTTCACGGCTTGCAGCCCGGCAGCACCGATAACTGTTATTAGCAACTCTTATAGGCCCCCATGGACAAACTGACCCTGCTGGAAACCTTCACCATCGCCCTGGACGAAGGCAGCCTGAACCGCACTGCCCAGCGCCGCGGCATTACCCAGTCTGCAGTTAGTCAGCAGATCAAGCAACTAGAGGCGCTGATGGGCCAGCAATTGCTGCACCGCACCGCCAAGGGCATTCACGCCACCCGCGCAGGCGATCTGGTGTTCAGCCATGCGCAGGCCCTGCTGTCCGGCTACAACCGCATGACAGCCGAAGTGGACGCCCTGGAAGGCAGCGTCTCCGGCACCTTCCGCATCAGCGTGAACTCCTTTCTGGGGCGCAGTGTGATCGGGCCGATGCTTTTGGATCTGAACCGCGAACACCCGGACCTGAATATCGTGATGCGGCTGGAGGACCGGCTGGTCCATGTGGTGCGCGAAGGCTACGACCTTGCGATCCGCACCGGGAGGCTGGGCGACACAGACGGTTTTGGACGCAAGATCTCCACTCTGGAAACAGTGCTGTTTGCCACCCCGGACTATCTGGACCGCGAAGGTCGCCCGCAAACGCCAGAGGAGCTGAAACGGCTCAAGTTCATTCAGCACCACGAGGATCAGACCCGCGGCTTCTTTCCGCTGCGCCGCGGCGGGCAGGAGTTCCCGGCGCCGGTGCAGGTGGGGTTCACCGCCGATGACCCCGACCTGATCATGCGCGCCGTCAGCGGCGGCTCTGGCTATACCCGCGCGCCCCGTTTCATGGTGGAGGATCAGCTGGCCAGCGGGGAATACGAACAGGTTCTTCCCGGCTTTGAAGCCCCTTTGAAGGACGTGTTTGCCGTCTACCCGTCGCGCCGCACGCCAGACCGCCGCCGGGACCTGACCATCGAACACACCGTGGCACGGCTGGACGCCCTGCTGCGGCCCCAAGCGGCGGAAACACCGGCGCTCTCTGCAATCACCGCTTGACCTTGGCTGCCCCATTTCCTAACCAACCTGTGGCGGGCCTGTAGCTCAACGGTTAGAGCAGAGCGCTCATAACGCTTTGGTTGCAGGTTCGAATCCTGCCGGGCCTACCATTCCTCCGCTACAGACCAGGGTGATACCACTGCCGGAGCACCCGCAAGGAATTTGACGCGCGTCAACTTGCGTGACACAGTCCACATCCTACGCGGCGCACCGCGGCGACGGGCGCTGGCATTCAGACCGCAAGAATGCCCCCGGACGCCCCCTCTCCGTACGCCCAAGGACGACAACAAGGACCGCGACTGATGAGTGATCCCAAGATCAAGAACATGGATGAATTCGCGGCCGTTAGCGGCATCTCCCGCCCGACGCTGTCGAAGTTCTTCAACGATCCGGCCAGCGTTCGCACCTCGACGCGCAAGCGGATTGAAGATGCGCTGGAGAAATTCGACTACCGGCCCAATCTCTATGCGATGAACCAGAACCGGCGGCTGACCAAGACCATCGGCATCGTGGTTCCAAATCTCACCGATCCGTTCTTTGCCAAGATCGCCGGCCATATCGAAGATCATGTCATCGCCGCAGGCTATCGGCCGGTACTGCTGGGATCAAACGGCACGCCGTCACAGGAATTGGAGAACCTGACCAATCTGCGTATGCTCAAACCCGCCGGTGCGCTGCTGGCGCCCCTTGGGCGCGGGTCCGAGGTCCCGCAGATCCGGCAGTTCTGCGAAGAGGTGCCGACCGTCCTGTTTGATGCCAATCTGGAAGAGACCGGTGCCGCCTTCATCGGCTCGAACAATCAACAGAGTATCGGCACGATCGTGGAGTATCTGTGCCGTACTGGTGATGCGCCAGCCTTTTTCGAGATGAAGACGCCGACGAACCCCAATGCGGTGAAACGGCGCAACGCCTATATTTCCGCGATGCAACAGCTGGGTCACGAGCCCGAGCTGATCCAGGTCGAAGGTGACGGCTGGGATTTTGAAGAGATCGGCTTTCGCGAGGGCACCCGGGTGCTGTCTGGTCAGCGACCGCAAACCGATACCATCTTGTGCAGCAATGACCGGCTTGCCATCGGGCTGTTGTCCGCTGCCTATCAGCAGGGGTTGCGCGTCGGCCTTGGGGATGGCTGCGCCCTGCGGATCGCAGGGCATGATGACCACCCGTTTTCCCGCTACACCTGCCCGACGCTGACAACCGTTTCGCAGGATTACACCGCAATCGCCCGCACCAGTGCCGAAACACTGGTGGCCCGAATCGAAGGCAGCGCGGCGGCGGCGCCCCGCCGGGAAATTCTGTTTGACGGACAGCTGGTCATGCGCGGATCCGCATAGGCACTCCCATTCATCCAGCTCTTTCAAAACTTTACGCGCGTTAAATTTAAATTGACGCGCGATGACCTTCTCCGGTATCCTCACGTGGCAACATCCAATCATGGGAGGATAAGGATGTACCTTAAGAGCGCATTGCATGCGGCAACGGCCTTGACCGTTTTTGCCAGCACCGCCGCCTTTTCCGATACGATCACAATCGCCACCGTGAACAATGGCGACATGATCCGAATGCAGGGGCTGACAGAGGATTTTACCGCCAAGACCGGCCATGAGGTGGAATGGGTCACGCTTGAGGAAAACGTGCTGCGGCAGCGTGTCACCACCGACATCTCGGCAAAGGGCGGTCAGTTCGACATCATGACCATCGGCATGTATGAAACCCCGATCTGGGGCAAGAACGGCTGGCTGGTCCCTCTGGATGATCTGCCTGCCGAGTATGACGTGGACGATATCCTGCCCGCCATGCGGGGTGGCCTGTCCCATGACGGCACGCTTTATGCGGCGCCGTTCTACGGCGAAAGCTCCATGATCATGTATCGCACCGACCTGATGGAAAAGGCCGGTCTTGAAATGCCCAGTGCACCGACCTGGGACTTTGTCGCCGATGCGGCACGTCAGATGACCGACAGGGACAATGAAATCTATGGCATCTGTCTGCGCGGCAAAGCCGGCTGGGGGGAGAATGCGGCCTTCCTTACAGCGATGTCCAACTCCTTTGGTGCGCGCTGGTTCGATGAAAACTGGGTGCCTCAGTTCGACAGTGATGCCTGGTCGAACACGCTCAATTTCTACATCGACCTGATGAATGACGCAGGCCCTCCCGGGGCATCGGGCAACGGGTTCAACGAAAACCTTTCGCTGTTCCAGCAGGGCAAATGCGGCATGTGGATCGACGCCACCGTTGCGGCGTCTTTCGTGACCAATCCGAATGACTCCACCGTCGCGGACAAAGTCGGCTTTGCCCTCGCGCCGGATACCGGGCTCGGCAAACGCAGCAACTGGCTCTGGGCCTGGGCGCTGGCCATTCCGGCAGGAACACAGAAGGAGGCCGCCGCAAAGGAATTCATCCAATGGGCCACTTCGAAGGACTATATAGAGCTGGTCGCCGAGAAAGAAGGCTGGGCCAATGTCCCGCCGGGTGCGCGGACCTCGCTCTATGACAACCCGAACTACAAGGATATCCCCTTTGCCAAGATGACACTGGACAGCATCCTGTCGGCGGATCCGAACAATCCGACGGTTGATCCGGTGCCCTATGTTGGGATCCAGTTTGCGGCAATCCCCGAGTTCGCAGGCATTGCGACCGAGGTCGGCCAGGAGTTCTCGGCGGCCCTCGCCGGGCAACAGACCGCTGACGAGGCGCTGGCCAAGGCGCAGGCGCTGGCCGCAGACGAAATGGAAGCGGCAGGGTACTGACGCCTCCTCCCTCCCAGAGGGCGGCGCCACGATCTGGCCGCCCTCTGCCCCCCCGGAACTAACAAGCCAATATTGCTCACGACGGCCTCAGCCCCCGGCGAGAATGGAGATTTGCCATGGCGACCCAGCATTCCCGGTCGGCAGCACGCATCATGATGGCCCCCGCAGTGATCCTGCTTCTGGGCTGGATGCTGGTCCCGCTGACGATGACGCTCTACTTTTCCTTCAAGAAATATCTGCCCCTGCGTGGCGGCGATCTGGGCTGGGTGGGATTTGACAACTACGTCCGGTTCCTGTCCTCCAGCTCGTTCTGGCCAAGCGTTCAGGCGACGCTGATCATCGTTGGTGGAGTGCTCCTCATCACCGTGATCCTCGGCGTGTGCCTCGCGCTGCTGCTCAATCAGCCGATGTGGGGACAGGGCATTGTCCGCATTCTGGTGATCGCGCCGTTTTTCGTGATGCCCACGGTCTCTGCGCTGGTCTGGAAGAACATGTTCATGGATCCTGTGAACGGTCTCTTTGCTCACCTGTGGAAGGCCTTCGGAGCCGAGCCGGTGTCATGGCTGTCCGAGGCCTCGCTGCAATCCATAATCCTGATCGTCAGCTGGCAGTGGCTGCCCTTTGCCACGCTGATCCTGCTGACCGCGATCCAGTCGCTGGACAGCGAACAGCTGGAGGCTGCTGAAATGGATGGCGCCCCGCCGGTTGCACGCTTCGGTTATATCACCCTGCCCCATCTCAGCCGTGCGATTACCGTCGTGGTGCTGATCCAGACCATTTTCCTCCTGTCGATTTTCGCGGAGATCTTCGTCACCACCCAAGGCTCGTTCGGGACCAAGACGCTGACCTATCTGATCTATCAACGCGTGCTGGAAAGCCAGAACGTCGGATTGGGGTCCGCCGGTGGTGTCTACGCCATCATCCTCGCCAATATCGTTGCCATCTTCCTGATGCGCATCGTTGGCAAGAACCTCGACGCATAGGAGGCCACCATGGCACGAGCCGTTACACCTAGACGCAAAGCCATCAATACTGCGCTGGCCTGGGCTGTTGGGTTGCTGATCTTCTTTCCAATCCTCTGGACCATTCTGACCAGCTTCAAGACCGAGGCACAGGCCATCAGCGATCCGCCCGTCTTCCTGTTCTTTGACTGGACGCTTGAGAACTACAGCATCGTCCAGGAGCGCTCCGACTATATGCGCTTTCTGTGGAACTCGGTGATCATTGCCGGCGGCTCCACCATATTGGGGATAGTCATCGCCGTTCCCGCCGCCTGGTCGATGGCCTTCGTACCCTCGAAACGGACCAAGGATATCCTGCTGTGGATGCTCTCGACCAAGATGCTGCCAGCGGTCGGCGTGCTGTACCCGATCTATATCCTGTTCATCAAAATGGGTCTTCTGGACAACCGCTTTGGCCTGGTTGTGGTGCTGATGCTGATCAACCTGCCGATCATCGTCTGGATGCTTTACACCTACTTCAAGGAAATCCCCGGCGAAATCCTTGAGGCGGCGCGCATGGATGGCGCCACCCTGAAGGAGGAGATCCTCTATGTGCTAACGCCCATGGGCATTCCCGGCATCGCGTCCACGCTGCTGCTGAATATTATCCTGGCCTGGAACGAAGCCTTCTGGACGCTGAACCTGACGGCGGCGCAGGCTGCCCCCCTGACCGCCTTTATCGCCAGCTATTCCAGCCCGGAAGGCCTGTTCTACGCGAAACTGTCAGCCGCCTCGACCATGGCCATCGCGCCGATCCTCATCCTTGGCTGGTTCAGCCAGAAACAACTTGTCAGCGGCCTGACCTTCGGCGCCGTGAAATAAGGAAGATACCCCATGGGACAGATCAAACTTGAACGCGTGACCAAGCGCTTTGGCTCCGTTGAGGTTATCCCGCCGCTGGACCTGACCATTGAAGATGGCGAATTCACCGTCTTTGTCGGCCCCTCCGGTTGCGGCAAGTCCACGCTGCTGCGGCTGATTGCTGGGCTTGAGGATATTACCACCGGCACCATCCGCATCGACGGGCAGGATGCCACCGACATTCCACCGGCCAAACGCGGGCTGGCGATGGTATTTCAGTCCTATGCGCTCTACCCGCATATGACAGTGCGCAAGAACATCGCCTTTCCGATGAAGATGGCGGGCATCCCCGCAGATGAGCAGAAGCGACGCATTGAAAATGCCGCGGCGGCGCTGAACCTCACCGATTATCTGGATCGCCGACCGGGGCAGCTGTCCGGCGGTCAGCGCCAGCGGGTCGCCATCGGTCGCGCCATCGTGCGTGAGCCCGCAGCCTTTCTGTTCGACGAACCGCTGTCCAATCTGGATGCCGCCCTGCGCGTCGGGATGCGTCTTGAAATCTCCGAACTGCATAAGCGCCTTGCCACAACCATGGTCTATGTGACCCATGATCAGGTTGAGGCGATGACCATGGCCGACAAGATCGTGGTCCTGAATGCCGGGGTCATCGAACAGGTCGGCAGCCCGCTGGAGCTCTATCGCGCACCGCGCAATGTATTTGTGGCAGGCTTCATCGGCTCGCCCAGAATGAACCTGCTGACCGGACCGGCGGCAGCGGCGCAGGATGCCGCAACGATCGGCATTCGACCCGAGCACATCGCGATTTCCGAGACCGAAGGATCGTGGGAGGGAACCATCGGCGTTTCCGAGCATCTGGGCTCCGATACGTTTTTTCATGTTCAATGTGAGGCCTTTGACGATCCGCTCACTGTTCGTGCCGGGGGCGAACTCGATCTTCGCTATGGAGCGCGCGTTTTTCTGACGCCCGATATGGCGCATCTGCATCGGTTCGGCTCTGACGGGCTGCGGATCGGATGATGCGGCTGCTTGGAAAACGCGCCCTGATCACCGGGGCCGCGCGTGGCATCGGCGCAGCCTTTGCCGAAGCATATCTGCGCGAAGGTGCACGGGTGGTGATCGCCGATATCGATCATGCGCGCGCCGAGGCTACCGCTGCGCGTCTCGGCGACGCCGCCATTGCCATCGACCTTGATGTCACCGATCAGACCAGCATTGACCATGCGCTTGCCCGCACGGTGGAGGCGCTGGGAGGCCTGGATATCCTGATCAACAATGCCGCCGTGTTCACCGCGGCGCCGCTGGTCGAGGTCACGCGGGAGGCCTATCAGCGCACCTTTGATATCAATGTCTCCGGCACGTTGTTCATGATGCAGGCCGCCGCGAGGCAGATGATCGCGCAGGGCAATGGCGGCAAGATCATCAACATGGCCAGCCAGGCCGGCCGCCGGGGAGAACCGCTGGTGTCGGTCTACTGCGCAACCAAGGCCGCGGTGATCAGCCTCACTCAATCTGCCGGACTGAACCTGATTTCGCATGGCATCAATGTGAACGCCATCGCGCCCGGCGTGGTCGAGGGCGAGCATTGGGATGGTGTCGATGCTTTCTTCGCCAGATACGAAGACAAGGCACCCGGCCAGAAAAAGGCCGAAGTGGCACAATCCGTTCCCTATGGCCGCATGGGCACCGCAACGGATTTGACCGGAATGGCAGTCTTTCTTGCAAGCGACGAAGCCAATTATATCGTCGCCCAGACCTACAATGTCGACGGCGGTCAATGGATGAGCTGATGCGGGAACACAAGCGGGAGGCAGCGGCCATGAAACTATCGAATGACACCCTGACACAATTGCCGCAAACAATCGCGCGCCCCGGCTACGACCGGGCACAGATCACGCCCGGCATCGTCCATATCGGGCTTGGGAATTTTCACCGGGCACATCAGGCCTGGTATCTCCACGCGCTGATGCAGCGCGGTCTTGCGATGGACTGGGGCATTATCGGAGCAGGTGTGCGCGCCGCCGACGCCAGAATGCGCGACCGGCTGCTTGCGCAGGACTGCCTGACAACTTTGATCGAACTCGACCCCACCGGGCGCTCGGCCGAAGTGATCGGCCCGATGATCGACTTTCTCCCCGTGGAGGCGGGCAACACAAGCCTGATCACGACGATGGCGAGCCCCGCGATCAGGATCGTATCGCTTACGGTGACAGAAGGCGGCTATTATCTGGACCCGCAGCAGGGTGGGCTTGACCTCAAACATGAGGATATCCGTCACGACATCGCCCATCCGGGCCATCCTCGCAGCGTGTTCGGCGCCATCGTCGAAGCGCTGAGGCGGCGCAGAAGCCGCAGCCTGCCCGCCTTTACCGTGCAGAGCTGCGACAATCTGCAGGGCAATGGTCAGATCACCCGCACCGCCGTTGTCACCCTGGCACGACAAACCGATCCCGAGCTTGCGGCATGGATTGATCAGAACGCAGCCTTTCCGAACTCCATGGTCGATTGCATCGTTCCGGCCACCGGCCCGGCAGAGGTGGCACTGGCGCGCGGATACGGGCTTGAGGACAGCGCCCCGGTGACCCATGAGAATTATCGCCAATGGGTGATCGAGGATGATTTCTGCGCAGGCCGCCCCGATTGGGATCAAGTTGGTGCGATTATGACCGATGACGTGCACGGTTATGAAAGCATGAAGATCCGCGTGCTGAACGCAGGGCATCAGGTGCTGGCGAATGTCGGCGAGCTATTGTCGATCCCGACCATCGCCGATTGTATGGGTGACCCTTTGGTGGCGGCCTTCTTTCGCAAGGTCCAGCAGGAGGAAATCCTGCCCTATGTCGCGGCCGTCCCGGACATGGCGCCGAGCGATTACCTCAGCCTGATTGAGGCGCGGTTTTCCAACCCGGAGATCCGCGACACGACGCGGCGGGTGGCCTATGATGGCTCGTCTCGCCATCCCGGTTTTGTGCTGCCCATCCTGCGCGATGCGGTGCAGCAGGCCGGAGCGATTGATGGCTTATGTCTTGTCGAGGCGCTATGGGCGCGGATGTGTACCGGCATTCGTGAAGATGGCAGTCTCATCCCGCCAAACGATCCGGACTGGGAGGTCCGTAATACCCACGCCGAACGGGCACAGCACACCCCGGAAGCCTGGCTACAGCAGAGCGCGATCTACGCGGATCTGTCGGTTGAGGTGCCTTTCGTTCAGCGGTTTTCCCACTGGATGCAGGTCATAACGGCGCAGGGCTGTCGTTCGGCACTTCGCACCTATCTCGGCCCGGCATGAACATGTCCTATTGCGGAATGCTGGACCGGTCAGCGGTTGGTCCCATCAACGGGCAGGCCGCTTGGAACGGATGCGGGTACTGATGACGTTTCGGCGCGGGCCTCTGCCCCGGTGAGTGCTGTGAGGAAAGCGATCAGCGCTGCGATGTCCTGATCGCTGAGGTCCCGGCGTAGATAGATATCCCGCGCGCGCGCCTGTCGCGCCATCTCGAACCGGTCCTGCTGTACCACAAAATCCGTGGCGGCCAGCCAGGGCACATCTGGCAATTGCAGATCGTCAGGCGTCCACGCCGAACGGCTTGCGACTGGATCGAGGTGATGCCGGATCATCCGGTCAAGCGTCGGAAAAGCGCCATTATGGCCATAAGGCGCGGTCAGCTCCACATTGCGCAGCATCGGCGTGCGAAAGCGGTAGGCATCTGACAGATCGTCGCTTTCTCCCATTCGACCGACATCCCGGACGTAGGGGTCAAAGCGGCGCGCGCGACCGGGGCCAAAGGCCGGCAGACCAAGGGCGTAGAAGTTCTGATCCGAAAACAGCGGCCCAGCATGGCAGCCGCTGCATCCGGCGCTGCCAAAAAACAGATCGGCACCGGCTTTTTGCTGCGCGGTCAGCGCCGTCGCATCCCCGGCCAGATAGGCATCAAACGGGCTGTCGAACGAGGTGAAATCCTGCACCATGAACTGGGCCAGAGCCTCCGCGATATCGGTTATCTGCACATCCTCAGGCGCCATGATGTGATCAAAGGCGGCGACAAACCCCGCCGCATATGTCGGCAGGCCGCGGACGCGTTTGGCAATGATCGGCCAGGCCAGATCAATCCGGTCGCGGCTGGCACCGATGATTTCATTCTCGCCGACATTCCCGGCCATTTCCACGCTGGACGTCATCGGAAACAGCGCCTGCGCCGCCAGCAGGGATTGCAGCCCGTCAGGCAGCCATTCCTCTGCCGGGGTGTTGAAGCCATTGCCATAGACCGGATCCGCGCTGATCCGCCCGTCGTGCATCAGAACCCGGATGGATTTTGCCCCGAGGTTCCAGAGCGCGGGCGCATTGCGGGGGATGCGTTTTTGCACCCGGTTGCTGCTCCTGGTGGAAACCCGCGCCCGGCCCAGCCCCTCGCCGCCTTCTCCAAGGCCTAAGGATAGCCCGTCAGAGGTGCCATGGCGCGGATGATGGCAGGTTCCGCAGCTGATATTTCTGTTCCCGGACAGGATCTTGTCGTAAAATAGCAGCCGACCCAACTCGGCCTTTGCGGGGTCTACGGGTAGAAAATCGCTTGCCCCCAGCGGCGGCGGAAACCGCGGATCAGTCGCAGCCGCCGACCCCGCAAAAAGGCCAAACGCCAGCACAACACAGGAGAGCACATGCGCAAGAGATGGAAACCGGTTCTGGCCGCGATGGCGCTGTCCACGAGCAGCCTGACGCTGCTGGTCCCGCTGCCCGCGCGGGCCGAAATCGAGCAGGCGCGCGACCTGATGGAGGCCGGCGAATTTGCGGCTGCGCGCGAGGCGCTCTGGCCAGCGGCGCGCTCCGGCAACGCAGACGCTGAAGAGCTGATCGGGGTGATGTATGCCATGGGGCTGGGTGTTGACCGTGACGACCAGCGGGCCTTTGAATGGTATCTGCGCAGCGCCATGAAAGGGCACCCCGGCGCGCAATCGGGTATCGGTTGGTACTATGAAATCGGCCGTGGGCTGCCCGCCCCCGACTTGGTGCGCGCCTATATGTGGTACACGCTGTCGGCCATTGGCGGTGACCCCGATGCGGCGATCAGCCTTGAAGAAGTGGTCAAGAAAATGACCCCTGCGGAGATCGAGAAAGCGCATGTTCTGGTCGCGGACTATAAGGTCTGGATGTATCCGTTTCGCTAGCCAACGGGGCAGCGGCGCGGCTAGATCCCGCACCGCCGGTTGGTGTTGCAGCCTACTGATCAGTTCAGATCGGCGGCACGGGCCGCGTTGACGTCGGCTTCGGCCTTGGCGACTGCATCGGTCAGCGCGGTAAAGATCTCATCGCCGCGCGTCACGTTGGATTTGAACCAGTCATAGACCGGCTCGGCTGCGGATTT
Organism: Phaeobacter sp. JH20_26; assembly: GCF_048056275.1. NCBI lineage: Bacteria > Pseudomonadati > Pseudomonadota > Alphaproteobacteria > Rhodobacterales > Roseobacteraceae > Phaeobacter > Phaeobacter sp. JH20_26. Next base: position 578,225 of record NZ_JAYMWL010000013.1, read on the forward strand.
GAACGCCGCCTTCTGTTCGGGCGTCGGAACATAGAGATCGCCGCCACCGGCAACAAAATCCTCATAGGCCTGGATCGACTTGCGCTTGGGCGAGGCAAATGTGGCCTGTTGCAGCGCGTAGAAGCCATCGACCACGACCTGCCGCATGTCTTCCGGCATATTCGTGAAGGTTTGGTTCGACATCCACCACAGCGCCCCCATATAGGCGTGTCCGTCCAGCGTCACATATTGCAGGCCAGCGTCGGGGAATTTCATGCCCATGATATCGGTGATGCCGTTCTTGGAGCCTTCGACCACGCCGGTCTGGAACGAGGTAAACAGCTCCGGCCAGGGGATCGGTGTCGGAGAGGCCCCGAGCGCCTTCACCAGCTCCTGCGGCAGGTCGGCGACGACCGTTCGGATTTTCAGACCTTCCATGTCGGCAGGTTCCGCGACCCGGCGTTTGGTATTGGCGAAGTTACGCCAGCCGCCGGTGTTGCCAATGGTCATCAGGCGGATCGCATCGCCGGAATCCTCCAGTGCCATCCGGCGCATGGTGCGGGTGAAATCGCCCGACAGCACATGTTCGGCAATCCGGTCATCCGCCATCAGATAGGGCAGATCCAGCACCTGGACGTAAGGGAACAACCCCGACGCGCCGCCGGAGGTGGAAATATAGATGTCGATTGAACCATCCGCGACGCCTTGCAGGCATTCTGCCCCGTTGGAGCAAAGCTGGGTGCCGATGAACAATTCAACCTCGATTGCGCCATTGGAGGCCGCTTCGACGTAGTTCTTGAACACGACCAGACCGTCGTAATCCTCGTCATTCTCGTTGGAATTGGCGGTCGCGCGGATCTTGTAGTCTGCGGCGTAGGCCGACAGTGCGGTGCCTGCCATCAGGGCCGACAGGGCCAGTGTCTTCACCATTTTGCTGAGCATTCGTGTCTCCTCCTGTTGCTCTTTTATTCTGGGTATCGGGTCGTCCTTAGTTCAGAAATCCGGTCAACCGCGGAATGGTCAGCGAAATGGCCGGCACAAAGGTGATCAGAAAGATCACCGCAATTTCAATCGCAAGAAAGGGCAGGATCGCCCGGGCAATTGTTGTCACCCGCTCTTGCGAAACGGCGGCTGCCACAAACAGCACCAGCCCCATCGGCGGTGTCGCCAGACCAACCGTCAGGTTCACACACATGATGATGGCAAAATGGACCGAGTCGACGCCAAGATCGGTGAACACCGGTCCGAGGATCGGGCCAAGGATGATGATCGCAGGGCCCGCATCCAGGAACATGCCCACGACAAACAGCAAGAGATTGATCAGGAACAGCAGGATCAGCGGATTTTCCGAGAGGGTGAGGATGAAATCCGCCAGCTGTTCCGGCGCGTGACTGAGGCTGACGACGGTCTTGAACGACATCGCGGCGCCCACCAGCAGCAGCACCACGGCGGAGGTGATCCCCGCCCTCGTGAACACCTGCGGCAGGTCCGCCAGCCGCATCGACCCCAGCACCAGAAAGCTGATCAGCAGCGCATAGGCCACCGCCACGGCAGCGGCCTCGGTCGGGGTGAATACGCCGGCAAGAATGCCACCAAGGATCAGGACAGGCGTCTGCAACGGCACCACCGCTCGTTTGCAAATGGTGCGAAACGCCGGGCTGACCATCCGGCGCAGCCCCAGCATCAGCCCATGGGCAAACAGAACCGCGCCAAGGAACACCAGCCATTTGATCTGCGCTCCGGCCCCCTCGCCCAGCGGGACAAACTGTGCCAGCAACAGGCCAAGGTTGAGCCGCACCAGCCCAAAGGAGAACCAGCGCTCCATCGCGCCGATCTCAACGCTGTCGAACACCACCCGCCGTGCGGCCGGCAGCTCATACCGGTCGGCCATGGCGCGGACCATGATCATCAGGCCGACGCCGACCAGAACACCCGGAACGATGCCTGCGAGGAACAGCGCGGCAACGCTTTCGCCCATGACATAGGCATAGATGATCATGATGCCGGATGGCGGAATGATTGGCCCGATCACCGAACTGGCGGCAGTGACGGCCGCGGCGAATTTGCGACTGTAGCCTTCGCGCTCCATCGCAGGGATCAACATGGACCCAAGGGCAGAGGTATCGGCCACGGCAGAGCCCGAGAGGCCGGCAAACAGGATCGACGACAGGATGTTCACCTGCGCCAGACCGCCGCGCAGATGACCCATCAGCGCCTGCGAGAATTCGACCAGCCGAACGGTGATACCACCGCGATTCATCAACTCGCCCGCCAGCATGAAAAACGGGATCGCCATCAGCGGAAAGCTGTCCATCCCGTTATAGAGGTTGCGATACAACAGGGTGAGATCGCGTTCTTGGCCATTCAGCCACAGCAGGGCACCCGGGGCTGCCAGAAGACAGAAAAAGACCGGCAGACCGACCAGCAGAAGAAACAGGAACAGCGGCAGGAACCAGATCAGCATCACTCGGCCCCTCCGATGGTCATGCCCGGACGGTCCGGCAGGCGATCACCCTGACCGAACAGTCGCACGATGCGTTCCAGGATCAGCTCGATATTGACCAGGATCAGCAGGCCCAGGCCCACCACAAGCGACAGCATCATCCAGCTGCGGGGCACCCGGTGCCAGCTGTCAAAACCGAGAGAGGTCGGAACATAGAGCGAGGCGGTGGCAAACCGCCCGCCAAGACCGGTGACCTCCCTATATCCGATCTGAATACCAACGATCAGCACGGTCAGGCCAATCGCCAATAGCAGCAGCTGCAGCAGGTGGAACAGCCGCCCACGCAGCAGGGAGTCGATAACATCAATGGCCACAAAACCACCGTTGCGCAGTGCGGTCGGCGCCATCAGGCCGGTCATCCACAACATGCAGAACCGCGCGGCCTCATCCGGCCAAGGCAAGGCACTGCCCAGCACGTAGCGAAAGAAGACCTGAATCAGGATCGCCAGAACCATCAGGCCAATGGCAAAAACGCCCACCCATCGGCCGAGCGCAAGCAGGCCGGTGTTGAGCGGGCGCAGTATGTTCAGGACCGACAGAACTGCCGTCATCGCGTCTCTCTCCTCCCCCCAATGTGCCCGCACCAACCTCCCTTGGTGCAGGCAGCCGGTCGCTAGCGTGACACGGCGATCTGGCCCATCTGGCCCTTGTAGAATGTCAATGCGTCCCCTTCTTCGCGCATGGTGGCGCGGTCAACGTGACCCAGCACGATGGCGTGGTCTCCCCCGTCATGGATGGCTGAACGGGTGCATTCAAACCGCGCCAGACAGTTTTCCAAGAGCGGCACCCCGTTTTCGTTGCGCTCCAGCTGCAAATGGTTCAGCCCAAAAGCATCTTTTGCGACCTGCCAACACAGATCATCCTGATCCGCCGCCAGAACGTGGATGGCGTAGTGGCGGGCTCTCTCGAAATAGGGAAAGCGGCGCGAGTTGCGGTCGGGCGACCACAGCACCAGCGGCGGCGTCAGCGAGACCGAGGAAAAACTGTTGGCGGTGATCGCAACAACCCCCTGATCGGAGGCTGCGGTCACGATGGTGACCCCAGTTGCGAACCGGCCAAAGGCGTCACGCAGCAGCCGCGTGTTGTCCGGTGCCGGAACAAAGCTGTGTTTGCCCTGCCCTGCATGTGCCGACATCATGCGACCTCCCGGCCCAATGCCGCCTCGTACAGGGTGAACCAGGTCGGGCGGTCCAGCTCGACCTTCAGCGCGTCAGAGGCCTGTTTGATCCGCTCCAGATTATTGGTGCCCAGCACCGGCAGGATCTGAGCCGGGTGTCGCAACAGGAAGGCTATGGCGACGGCGGCGCGGTCAACGCCTTGCGCGGCAGCAATCACATCCAGCCGATCGGCCAATTGGCCGCTCCCGGTCATCAGCCCCCCACCGCCAAGCGGTGACCACGCCATCAGCGGATGCTCCTGCCGCTGATGAAAGGCCAGATCGCCGTTGGTGAAAGGGCTGATCTCGGACAAAGAGAGTTCGATCTGATTGGTGGCCAGCGGCGTCTTCATCGCCGATTGCAGCAGCTCCCAATCCCAGGGACGGAAGTTCGACACGCCGACGGCGCGCAATTTGCCTGCGGCGACCAGCGCGTCCAGCGCAGCCCCTGTCTCGACATGATCCATCAGCGGATCCGGCCGATGGATCAGCAAGAGGTCGATATGGTCGATGCCCATTTCCATCAGCGACGTCTCAACCGAACGGGTGATATGGGCGGCGGAGGTATCGTAATGTTTGACCGTCGCGTCCGCATAGCGCCCGACCGGAGCCACGATATCGCATTTGGTGACGATCTCCATCTGCTCACGCAGGGCTGGATTCGCCTTCAGCGCCCGCCCCAGGATCCCTTCGGCTGTATAGCCGCCATAGATATCGGCCTGATCAAAGGTGGTGATCCCCTGTGCCAGACAGGCCTCGATCTTGGCCTCGACATGGGCGGTCGAGGTATCGCTGTCATCGCCAAGACGCCACATGCCATAGACCAGACGGCTGAACTCCAGCCCTTCTGCGATCTTGATCCGTTCCATCAACGACGTTCTCCGTTCCCTAGGGGTGTCGCCGGGGTCGATTGCGGCACCCGGCCATATTTATGCGGCAGTGAGCAGGTTTTCAGATGTGGCATCACCCGCGCCCCGAAATGCCGCGCTTCCTCCAGATGCGGGTAGCCCGACAGCACAAAGGCGCGGATGCCCATCTTCTGGTAGGCTTCCAGCTTTGACATGACCTGATCGGTGGATCCGACCAGCGCCGCCCCGCAACCAGAGCGTGCCCGCCCTATCCCTGTCCAGAGGTTCGGTTCGATAAACCCGAATTCATCAGCAATATCGCGGTTCTTGGCCTGATGCGCCACGCCCAGCGAGGTGGCATCCAGCGCCCGCTCCCGAATGGCCTTGCCCTGCGCATCATCCAGTTTCGATACAAGGTGATCGGCGTATTCATAGGCTTCTGCCTCGGTGTCGCGGACAATGACATGCACCCGCAAACCATAATCAAGCGTACGCCCATAAGTTACCGCGACGCTATGAACGGCCTGCATCCGACCGGCCAGATCTTCCATCTTTTCCGGCCACATCAGATAGACGTCGCAATGTTCACCGCAGAGCTCCAGCGCCGCCGGGGAATAGCCCCCAAAGTACAGCAGCGGCCCGCCGGTTTGATAGGGTTTCGCCGGATCGGTGGTCAGCCCTTCGAATTGGTAAACCTCGCCCTTGTGGTTGATCTCATCCCGGGTCCAGGCCTGTTTGAGGATCTCGACCACTTCGCGCGAGCGCTGATAGCGAAAGCCGCTGTCGGCGGTCTCCCCCGGAAAATCGGAGGAGATAATATTGACCGTCAGCCGCCCCTTCAGCATGTGATCCAAGGTGGCCAGGGTACGCGCCAGCATGATCGGCTGCATCTCGCCGCAGCGCACCGCTGCCAGCATGTTGATCCTGTCAGTGATCGGCGCACAGCCCGCCACAAAGCTGAGCGTATCCTGACCCACCTGATAGGACGACGGGCAAAGGATATTGCGAAACCCCTGCGCCTCTGCCTCTTTCACGATGTCAGAGCAATGCGCCCAAGAGGACCGCAGGTCACCATCCGGTACACCAAGAAACTGGTAATCGTCCGAGCAGAGCGCCGCAAACCAAGACACTTCGACCGCATCAAGATCCGCGGATGTTACCGGAACAACGCTCATCGGTCTCTCCCTCGCAGTTGGCAACTTAACTCTTGCATAGCCTGCGCCTTGATGTAGATCAATGGTGTATCAATTTTTCTCACATGGTGACGATTGGCCCCATGCCCACTGCCCGCTCCACTGCCAGCGCGCTGCCGCTTTACCTTCAGATCAGCGAGTCCCTGACCCGTGAGATCGCGGCCGGGAGGTTGGCCGACGGGGAGCGACTGCCGCCCGAGCGTCAGCTGGCGCAGCAGTATGGAACCACCGTAAGAACCCTGCGCAAATCCCTGTCGGAGCTAGAAAAACAGGGGATGCTCGAACGGATTCAGGGATCGGGAAACTACATCCGCACCACCCAGTCAGTGCAAAGCGTCTATTCGATGTTTCGGCTGGAGCTGCCCGGCGGTGGTGGCTTGCCCACGGCAGATGTTCTGTCGGTGACCGCGCTCGCCAAGCCCGAAACACTGCCCGAATTTGGCAGGTCAGGCAGTGGCACCCGGATCAGGCGTCTGCGGTATCTCGATGATGTGGTGATCGCCGTTGAAGAGATCTGGCTGGATGGTGGCGCGGGACAGGTCGATGCCGGACAGCTGTCCGATTCCCTCTATAGATATTATCGGCTGCATCTGGGCTTCTGGATCAGCCGAGCCGAGGATCGGGTATCGCTTGGTCGGGTGCCCGACTGGGCGCCGACACGGTTTGGCAAGCCCCCGGGCGCGACGGTTGGGTATATCGAACGGCTAAGCTGGGCACAGGATGAGGCCGCCGTGGAGTTCTCACGCACTTGGTTTGACCCGGACAGGGCGCTTTATGTGCAGCGCCTGACGTAGGAGGAAACATGTCACACCCCACCACCTATGGAATCATCGGCTGCGGCATGATGGGCCAGGAACATCTGCGCAATATCGCCCGGCTGGACAACACGCGGGTCGGTGCGATCTATGAACCCAATGCGGCCATGCGCGAGATTGCCGCCACGCTGACGCCTGATGCAGCGTTTGTGGACAGTATCGAGGCCCTGCTGGCTGTAGCTGAGCTTGACTGCCTGTTGATCGCCAGTCCCAATTTCCGCCATCTGGAGCAGCTGGAGACCCTGGCCCGCCTGCGCCCGTTGCCGGTGCTGGTCGAAAAACCGCTGTTCACCAGTCTTGCCGATCTGGCACGACTGGACGGTTTTGCAGCAGATTATCCAGCCCCCGTTTGGGTGGCGATGGAATATCGCTATATGCCCCCCATTGCGGCTTTCCTGAAGCAGGCCCAGACAGCGACCGGCGGCATCAAGATGCTGAGCATCCGCGAGCATCGGTTTCCATTTCTCGCAAAAGTCGATGACTGGAACCGGTTTGACGCCAAATCCGGAGGCACCTTTGTTGAGAAATGCTGTCACTTTTTCGATCTGATGCGGCTGACGCTCGGTTCTGAACCGCTACGGGTTATGGCCAGCGGCGGTCAGGATGTGAACCATCTGGACGAACGCTATGCCGAGGGAACCCCGGACATCCTCGACAATGGTTATGTTATCGTCGACTTCAGCTGCGGCGCCCGGGCGATGCTGGACCTGTGCATGTTCGCAGAAGGCGCTGAATATCAGGAAGAGGTCGCCGCGGTCGGACCCACAGGCAAGATCGAAGCCTTTGTGCCCGGACCGGGGCGGTTCTGGCCCACCCATCTGGGCGCGCCGCCGCTGCCGAAGCTGGTGACCTCGCCATGCTCCCCCAAAGGCCCTGTAAAACAAGAGATTCCTGTTGATCCCGAACTTCTTGAGGCGGGTGATCACAACGGATCCACCTTTTATCAGCACCAGAAGTTCCTCGAACTGGTCCGCGGCGAACGCGCAACACCTGAGGTGACCCTTCATGATGGGCGGATGGCAGTGCTCATGGGGATGGCGGCGCAGATCTCCATTGCCGAGCGGCGCAGCGTAGAGATCTCAGAGCTGATCTGAGCGCGCCCCGGTGACGGGATATTACAAGCCGATCACGATATCGGCCTGTAGCCCACCCAGCTCGGCGCTGGTGCCCAGCCGGAGCGTCCCACCATGCGCGCGCGCAATATCGGTAACAATCGCCAGCCCCAGACCAACCCCGCTGCCAAGATCCTGATTGCGGGCAGGATCAAGCCGGGTAAAGGGCCGGGTCGCCTCGGTCCGGTCCGCCTCTGCAATGCCGGGACCGTCATCCTCGACCCTTATGCGCAGGAATTTCTCGGTCATGGCAACGGACACGCGTGCGCGGGTGCCATAACGCACTGCGTTTGAGATCAGATTCTGCACGGCCCGACGCATTGCTGCGCCGCGCAGCATCACCTTGCCTTCGCCGCTCATCTCGCCGAGCATCACATCCTTGCCCTGCCGCCGCCAGCCATCGACCAGCAGCGTGATCATCACATGCGGATCCACTTCTTCCGGCTCGCTGGTGGAAACACCGCGCGAGAAGTCGAGAAAGGCATCCAGAAGCGCCTGCATCTCGTCGACATCCTGACGCAGCGGCTCGGCCTCCTCGTCATCCAGCATCGACAGGCCCAGTTTCATGCGCGTCAGCGGCGTGCGCAGATCGTGGCTGACACCGGAGAGCATCAGCGTGCGCTGCTCCATCTGACGTTCGATCCGCGCCCGCATGTCCAGAAAGGCGCTGCCGGCGGCACGCACCTCATTGGCCCCGCGCGGCGAATAAGGCTCCGTTCGTCCCCGCCCAAAGGCCTGTGCCGCTTCCGCGAGCTGCTTGATCGGGCGCAGCTGGTTACGCATGTAGACGAATGCGATGACCGTCATCAGGAAACCAAAGACGATCATGGTGACAATCAGCTGATGCGGCGCCGCTGCCGTCAGTCGCCGTCTGTCAAACACCAGCGCCAGTGGCCCGTGTTCGCTATCCAGCACCAACTGCACCCGGCGCGTGTTGGGGAACTGGGCAGAAATGAACTGTGGCGCCGTCGCCTGCAAGGTGTCCCGCACCACCCGGCCCGAAAACTCCAGTAGCCCCATCTGATCCAGCGGTACCGGCTCCTCCGGCTCGAGAAAGCGCAGCTGCATCTGGAGCGGTCGCAGCAGCGGATCGGCCAGTTGCAGGGCCTCCTCGCGACTGCCAGCCGGTGCCATCACCTGCTCCAGCAGGCGCAGCTCGCGCAGCATTGTGAGCGTCATCTGGACCGTCAGATCCTCAAGGTCACGCTTGATGAACACAACCGAAATCACCAGTTGCAGCGTTACAATCGGCACCAGCAGGATAAGCGCCGCCCGCCCGTAAAGGCTGCGCGGCATATAGTGTTTGAGCCATTGAAAGAACATGCGCTACACCTACCGCGCGACCCCGCCGCTGAAAAGCAAAACGCGCATCTTCCGCGCCCCGTTTATCACCAAGGATCAGAGCAGATGCAGGCACCCGACGATTTCAATCCCCCCGCAGGCATCGCGGAGAATGTCGAACCGGGTCTGCGCCGTATCCTCGCACCGAACCCCTCTGCGATGACATATCGCGGGACCAATACCTATCTGCTGGGCCACAGCGATATTGCCATCATCGACCCCGGCCCAATGAGTGACGCCCATCTACGGGCGATCCTTGACGCCGTGGAACCGGATCAGCGCATCAGCCACATTCTGGTCAGCCACAGCCATCTGGACCATTCCCCCCTCGCCCGGCCGCTTGCCAAGGCCACCGGCGCGCCGGTCTACGCCTTCGGCGATGCAACAACAGGGCGAAGCGCTGTGATGACGGAGCTGGCCGCCGCCGGCCTCGCCGGTGGCGGTGAGGGCATCGATGTGGATTTCACGCCAGACATCAGGCTGCGCGACGGTGATATCGTGGCCGGCCCGGACTGGCAGCTGGAAGTGATCCACACGCCCGGACATCTTGGCAATCATATCGCTTTTGCCTGGAAAGACACCTGTTTTACCGCCGATCACGTGATGGGCTGGGCCAGTTCGCTGGTGTCGCCTCCCGATGGCGATCTGACAGATTTCATGGCTTCCTGCCAGCGATTGGCCGCGCGCAACTGGCGCGTCTTCTACCCCGGGCACGGCGCACCGGTTTGCGACCCTGCGGCCCGGCTCGCCTGGCTGATCACCCACCGCAAAGGGCGTGAGGCTGCGATCATGGCGGAGCTTGCGAAAGGACCGGCCACCGTGGCAGAGTTGACCGCGCGCATCTACACCGAAACTCCGGCAGCGCTGCGCATCGCCGCCGAGCGCAATGTTTTTGCCCACCTCGTTGATCTTGCAGGGCAATCCCGCGTCACATGCGCAGATCCTCTGTCATTCGGCGCGCTGTTCGCTCAGCTCCCATAGACAACCGGATGACCGCAGATTTTTTCAAAAAATCGCAAAACGACTCTGGACCTCATCAGATCCGACCGCTATACGGCACAAACCGTTCCGGCGTAGCTCAGCGGTAGAGCAGTTGACTGTTAATCAATTGGTCGTAGGTTCGATCCCTACCGCCGGAGCCAAAGATTTCAAGGGCTTGGAGATTACATCTCCAAGCCCTTTTCTTTTGTGAAGGCCGTCAGCCGGTGTCATGAGCCCTGAGACGCAGTACCAGCGGCACCATCGCCACCACAAGCACAGCGGCGACCAGAAACGGGGCACCGGGCAGATACCAGCCGGTCTCGCCGACAAACCGTTCAAACACCCCGGTAAGCACCAGCGGAGCCGCGACAGCAGCAACCGACGACAGCGAAGCGATGACGCCCTGAACCACACCCTGCTGATCCTCGCCAACCCGGTTGGCGGCAAATGCGGTGATCAGCGGCGGAGCCATATCTGACAGGGCGGCGATCGGCAGAAACACAATGACGACCCAGATGGCACTGGCAACGCCAAACCCGATCATGGAAATCACCGCCGCCACCATCGCGATGATCAGTGTTCTGAAATCCCCCAGGCGTTTGGTGAGCTGCGGCAGGATGCCCGCCTGTACCACGGCGATCAGAACACCATAGGCTGAAAGGGTCAGCCCGATGGTGAACCCGTCCCAGCCAAACACCTCGCGGCCCCAGAAGGACCAGAGTGTCGGGTAGACCAGATTGGCAAACTCAAAGACAAAGATACAGATCAAGGGGATCGCCAGACCGGGGATGGCAAAGGCGCGGAGGAGGGTCGCGAAGGGGTTGATATCACGGCGGCCAAACGGGCGACGGTTCTCCGGCTTCAGGGATTCCGGCAGAATGATCAGCCCGAACAGCACGTTGACCGCCGAAAGGCCCGCAGCGATCCAGAAGGGCGCGCTGATGTGCAGCCCCGACGCCATGCCGCCAATTGCAGGCCCCAGCACAAAGCCGATACCAAAGGCGGCACCGATCATCCCAAAGGCAGCGCCGCGCTCTGCCGGTTTGGCGATATCCGATATATAGGCGGTCGCCGTGATATAAGTCGCCCCCGCCATCCCGGCGATGACCCGACCAACCAGCAGCATCCAATAGGTCTGGGCCAGCGCCATGATGACATAGTCGATCGTCAGGGTGACAAGCGCGAGGATCAGGATCGGCCGACGCCCATAGGCATCGGAGAGGCTGCCGACAATCGGGCCGAACAGAAACATGGCGGCGGCATAGGCCGACATCATGATGCCGCTCCACAACGCGCCTTCGGCGGTACTTTCGGCCCCCACTCTCAGCATCAGATCGGGCATGATCGGAAACACGATGCCAATGCCAATCGCATCAATCATCAATGTCGCAAGAATGAACAGAAAGGGGCCGGTCAACTTCATGGTGCTTGTCTTTTTTGATCTGAAACAGCGCCAACACGCGGCACAGCACTTAGTAGCTGAGGCGCGCGCGCAATGGGTAACCCTATTTCCGCAGCTTCGCGGCTTTTTGGCGCAGCGGTACAAAATGGCATCCTCGACGGCAGGCGGGCGACGTCAGCCTTCGGGAAATCTCACCTCGACCCGCAGTCCGCGCTGATCTGGTCCCGACATCAACGCCAGGTCAGCTTCGTGAAGGTCTGCAATCGCTTTTACCATGGCCAGCCCAAGCCCTGCCCCGGCGGTGTTGCGGCTGCGATCGAGCCGGTAGAGCGGATCCAGCACGCGGCTGCGTTCAGCCTCGGGTATTCCCGGGCCAGTGTCGGTGACTGACAGCCTGCGACCGCTCAAGTCGATTGCAATGCTGGCCCCCTCGCCGGCGTGGCGGATTGCGTTCTCGATCAGATTTGCCAGAAGCTGCATGATCAGGCTGCGGTCCGCATTGATAGTGACGGCATCGCTGACGCGGCAGGACAGCTCTTGCCCGGCGTCCTGCGCCACCGCCTCGTATATTTCGTGCACCTGCTCCACGACTGTCGCCAGTTCGACGGGTGCAAAACCGTCCCGCCGCCGCTGGCTCTGCATCCGCGCAATCCGCTGGATGGCGCCAAAGATGGCAATGATATCATCCATCTGCGCAATCGCGGCCTCTCTATGGGCGGCCTGATCCTCGGCGTCTTCGGCCTGATCGAGATGCAGCCGCAGACGTGTCAGTGGCGTGCGCAGATCATGCGCAATATTGGCGGAAAAATCAGACATCTGCCGCATCGAGGCCTGCAAACGTTCGGTGGCACCGTCAATCCGCGCAGCCAGTTCATCAATATCATCGCGGATCACCCGGGGCGCCAGCCGAAGATCAAGATTGCCATCGGCAATACGGTCAAACCCCGCGCCGATCCGGTTCAGACGTCGCTGTGCCCGGATCCCGAAGATCAATCCGATGACCAGCGCAGGCAGCGACAGGATGATGACGAAGATAAGGATGACGCCGGTAAGATCCGCGCCAAAGGCACTGACACCGGGCGCATAGACCAGAAGGCGGCCATCCAGCACCGCACCGCTATAGATGCGCCAGCCGAGATCGGCGTCGCTGTCAAACTCCACATCGAAGCCCAGCTGGCGAGCGGTGCCAGGGTTCCGCCCCGGCTGGTCAGAGGATATATCATCCTCTTCATCTTCATCCTCGATCAGCTCAAAGATCCGGTCCAGAGTTTCCAGTGCCTCAGGTTGAAACAGCTGTTCGCCCTCCAGGATATCAAACCCCGGCCTGTCAAAAGCTCCCCGCAGCACGGGGCCGAGAACCTTGCCATCTGCGCGCAGAACGGCATAGCCGACACCGCTGTCGGAAAACACTTCGGCAGTCACGATCTGATCGGGGAAGCGACCGGTGCGTGTCAGCCGATCGCTGATGCGCTGATATTCCTCCCGCAGCGCCGCTTCCGTCTCGGCGCGGAATTCTTCGGTGATGACATCGTCAAGCAGCAGCCCGCCAATGGTCAGCAGAACCAGAAACGCCAGCGACAGGGCAATCGCCTGACGCAGGGCGCTCATCCGCAACAGGCTCTTTATGAAGGATCTAATCAAGGAACATATACCCGGATCCGCGCACGGTTTTGATGAACTCCGTTCCGAAGGGTTTTTCAATCTTGTTCCGCAAGCGGCTCATATGGGTTTCGACAACGCTGGTGGCGGGATCGAAATTAATGTCCCAGACCCGTTCAAGCAGCATGGCGCGGGTCTGGATCCGCCCCTTGGAACGCATCAGAACCTCCAGCAGGCGAAACTCCTTGGGGTTCAGCAAGACGGTCTGGCCATTGCAGGTACAGGTCTGGCTCAAGAGATCCAGCTCAAGCCCGCGATGAGAGAGCCGGGTTGTCATTTCTGCGGCCTCAGCCCGTCCGCGACGGCCCAGGGCGGTGATACGGGCCAGCAGCTCAGACATGGCGAAGGGTTTGCTGAGATAGTCGTCAGCACCGGCTTCCAGCCCCTCGACACGGTCCTCAACCGCGCCGAGCGCGGTGAGCAGGATCAAGGGGGTGGCAATCCGTGCAGAGCGCAGGGTTTTCAGCGCCGAAAGCCCGTCAAGATCCGGCGTCATCCTGTCAAAGATCAGGACATCATAATCGCGGGTTGTTGCAGCCAGCAGCGCCTCGCGACCATTCTCGATCCAGTCGACCACATGGCCCGCTGCCATGAGGCCCTTGACCGTCCAGGTGCCAATTTCAGGATCATCTTCGAGCAGGAGAATTCGCATCAGGACTCCGCCGGTTTCAGCATCGCGCCCAAGTGACCAAGCCGGCCCCCTGGCGCTGCAATTGGGTGCAAGCTCGTTTCGGATGACCGGAGTTCAACGGATCACAATTAAGCTCCCCAAGGTTGAACCCGGCGCACCGGACGATCGGCCGTATCTGTCGACCGGCAAGTCGGCGACGGGATCTGGGCAGGGTTTCACGCCAACACACGATGCCCGCGCCCCTGCATGCAGCGGATAAGAATGGTGCGGCGCTGTTTGTCGCGTTCATTCTGCCCGTCAAGCGCCCCGATACCACCGCCGAGTGCAGCTCCGATCCATGCGTCATCGGCGCGGTCTCCATCCTCACTGTCTACCGCTCCGATGATGCCACCGATCACCGCACCTTGAACAGCGCTGGATTTCAACGTTTTGTCTACGTGTTGTTCGGCCAACGCACGGCAGGCGCCCAAATCGGAGTGAAACCCGACTTGCTGCGGCCCATCTAACAGGAGCGGTTCTTCATAGCTGTCGCCACAGGCTCCAAGGGCGACTGCCGCGAGGCAGCCAAGATATAGCTTTTTCATGAATGGTCTCCGGCCAGCCGCCTGATCTGTCTTTCTCGCGGCGGCAAGGATGGTCTAGGGAATACTTCGATAAGGCCGGAGCCCACGCTCCGGCCCGTCATCAGATCCGGACGAGGTAATCAGCCTTTGTGATCGTCATCCTCATCGTCGTCATCGTCGCAATCGCACTCATCATCTTCGAGTTCATCAATCAGGCTTACGAAGTCCAGCCCGTCCTCGAACTCATCGTCTAACAGCTGCTGCATCATTTCGGGTGAGGCCGCGGTTTGGGTCGCGGTGTTCAGGATCGAGCCATCGGTAGCTGACACCACGATCTCTGTCAGGCTGGTCGGACTGGCGACAACCGCAACAAACACAGGCGTGTCGTGAAGGTCATCAAGGCTGATTTCCACCAGTCGGCCTTCGGCGTTTTCCAATGCTGTGCGCATGACCTGATCAAAGGTGACAGGCACGGCGAGCATATCCGCATAGGTCAGCTCGGCCTCTGCCACCTCGAGCGGGGCCACCTCCGGCGCCTGCTGCGCGCGCAGGCTCTGTGCGGCAAAGCCACCTGCAATCAGGGTTGCGGTCATCACGATACGTGTCGTTGTCTTGGTGATCATCTTCCATTCCTCTCATCTATTGCGCCAGGGCGGTGGACGCCGTGTCTGGCTGATGAGACGAATATGCAGGTCCAGTCTTACACGGTCTCTGCGCGGAGCTTACAATTCTGTAAGCTTGGGATTTTTTGGGCCTCGGCAGAGGATCTGTCGTGGCCCGAAGCTGTATTCTTTATATCTGGCAGAACCTTAGGCGAGGCTTGGCAGCCAGAGCACGATAGAGGGGAAAGCAACCAGCAAAGCGATGGTAATACCATCGGCAATGAAGAACGGCGTCACGCCCTTGAACACATCCTGCACCGTCAGATCGTCCCGCACACCCGCAACGACAAAGCAGTTGAGACCGATCGGGGGTGTGATCAGGCAGAACTCGGCCATTTTCACCACCAGAATACCAAACCAGATTGCACACATCGGCCCGGACATGCCAAATGTGCTTTCCGCCGCTGAAACGTATTCACCACCGTTAAGCGCCATCACCGCCGGATAGACCACCGGAAGCGTGAGCAGCAGCATACCGATGGCGTCCATGAACATGCCGAGCACCGCATAGGCCAGCAGGATGCAGATCAGGATCAGCATCGGCGACAGGGTGAGCGAGGTGATCCAGTCGGAAAACGCCGCCGGCAGTTCGGCAAAGCCAAGGAAGCGGACGTAGATCAGGACGCCCCAGATGATGGTAAAGATCATCACCGACAGTTTTGCGGTTTCCAGCAGCGCGTCCTTGAACTCCGCCCATCGCATCCCGCGATACAGCGCCATCAGAAACACCACGAAGGCCCCGATTGCGCCACCCTCTGTCGGGGTCCCCCAAGCATCGCCCCCAAAGGGGTTGTAGACAAACAAAATGATCGTCGCGACCACAAACAGGATCGGCAGCGCAGGCGGCAGCGAGACAAAGCGCTCGCGCCAGGTAAAGCCGGTGACAGCAGGGCCAAAGCCCTTGATCGTCATCGCCATGCCGATGATCAGCAAACCGTAAATCAGTGCCGAGAAGGCACCGGGGATAAAGCCTGCCAGCAGGAGCTTGCCCACGTCCTGTTCGACGATAATCGCGTAGATTACAAGGATCGCAGAGGGCGGGATCAGCGAGGCCAGCGTGCCGCCGGCCGCCACCACACCTGCGGCAAAGCGTTTGTCGTAACCGATTGCCAGCATCTCGGGGATCGCGATCCGGGCAAAGACGGCGGATGTCGCAACAGAGGCGCCAGAGACGGCGGCAAAGCCCGCCGTGGCAAAGACGGTCGACACCGCCAGCCCGCCCGGCACCCAGGCCAACCAGCGTTTTGCGGCCTCAAACAGCGCTTTGGTGAGGCCTGCGTAATAAGCGAGATAGCCGATCAGGATGAAGGTCGGAATGAGGCTCAGCGCCTGGCTTGAGACCTTGGAATGGGGCACCTGCCCTGCGGTCTTCACCGCGATGGTCAGCGCCTTCGTGAACCGCGCCGGATCATAGCCAAACTTGGCCCAGAAGATCCAGACAAGGCCGACCAGCCCAGCGAGACCGGCGGCAAAGGCCACCCGCATCCCCAAGAACACAGTTACCAGAAGAAAGCCGCTGACCCAGAGGCCAATTTCGATAGGTTCCATAGTCTGCCCCTTTAGTCGCGGTCACTGGCGGTGGTCGACACCCCGCCCAGATGTTCAGCCTCGGCCGCTGCCTGCTCTGCGGCGCTCTGCACCAGCGGAACCGCAGCCGGGCTGTCCAGCCCCAGAACCAGCGCGCGGCCATAGCCCCAGACCTGCAGCAACAGGCGCAGGCACAGCACGCCAAATGCGACCGGCGCCAGCAGCTTGGCCGGCCAGATCGGCAGACCGATGTCGATGGAGCTGTCGCGGCTCCACAGGGGGGCGGCAAAATCGAAGGAGCGCTGGAAATGCGACCAGCTGCCCCAGAGCAGCGCCAACATCAGGGCCAGGATCAATAACACCGAGAACAGCTCAAACAGCCAGAGTGCACGCCCCCGCAGCGACGAGATCACCAGATCCATGCGAATATGGCTGCCGTCGCGCTGAACAAAGGAAATGCCCATAAAGGCGATCAGCGGCATCACCTGTTCGATCCAGTCCACATAGCCAGGTAGCGGCGCGTTGAAACCATTGCGCCCGCCAACCGAGACCACCGCAAGTACCATCAGCGAAAACACCGCAAGACCACTGACCAGGGCCAATCCGCGTTCCAGCCGCAGCAGACGCCTGTCCAAACTGCTGATCAGGCTGTCATCTACCAGCACCGCCGCACTGCCTGCCATCGTCTGCCCCCGTCATATCTACTTTGCAATCACGTAAGAAAGGGCCGGCGCAGC
Source organism: Phaeobacter sp. JH20_26 (assembly GCF_048056275.1). Taxonomy (NCBI): domain Bacteria; kingdom Pseudomonadati; phylum Pseudomonadota; class Alphaproteobacteria; order Rhodobacterales; family Roseobacteraceae; genus Phaeobacter; species Phaeobacter sp. JH20_26. The sequence goes on from NZ_JAYMWL010000013.1 coordinate 595,334, forward strand.
TCTGCCCGGCCCTTTCATCATTTGGATGAAAATCAGCTTCCCGAACGCAGGTCGCTCAGGGTTTTCTGCACCAGGTCATAAAGCTCCTGTGCAGGCAGTCCCTGCGCGCTCATGTCGGCGATCCACTGCTCGCGGATCGGATCGGCGGCAACCTTGCGGAATTCAGCCAGCTGATCCTCGGAGATAGTGACCTTCTCGACGCCTTTTTCGGCCAGAACACTGTCCCATTTCTCAAGCAGCACGCCATAGTTCGCAAGGTAATGGGCAATTGCCTCATCCACCGAGCTGTCCAGGGCTTCACGCTCGGCATCGCTCAGCGCGTCATAGGCATCGGTGTTCACGACCACCGGGCAGTTCACGGTGCCGGGGTTGAGGTTTTCGGTCCACCAGTCGGCCTTGTTGATGGTGCCAAAGCTGAGATGCGCGTGCTGGGCAAAGGCAACGGTATCGACAACGCCGGATTCCATCGCGTTATAGGCTTCTGTTGCAGTCACGGATGTCGGCACCGCGCCCACGGCAGAAAATGCCTGACCGATACCGCCGGTAGCGCGCACCCGCATATCCTTGAACTCACCCAGCTCATCGCGCGCCTCGCCGGTGCCGACGATATTGTACTGCGGCATGGGTGAAGTCATCAGCAGCTTGGCATTCCAGCGCGCCAGATCCTTTTGTACGGCCGGATGTGCATAGACCGCATGGCTGACAGCGACTTCCTCTTCCAGCGTATTCACGCCAAGGAACGGCAGTTCCAGCACGGTGATCGACGGGTTCTTGTCGCGGTGGTAGCCCGCGCAGAACTGCGCCATCTCGAAGGCACCGATGGAAATCCCGTCAAGGTTTTCCTTGTTCTTCGACAGGCCACCATAGCTGATGTTCATTGTGAATTCGCCGCCGGTTTTCTCGGACACCAGCTCAGCCAGCTTTTCGACATGTTCGGTAAAGGCGCGGCGTTTGCCCCAGACAGAAACGTTCCATTCGGTGGCCGCAGCGCTGCCTGCAATGGACAGGCCGACAAGCGCCGCAGTTGCGGCGGTCAAATTGGTCTTCATGAGTACCTCCCAGTTTGTGCCCTTGTTCCTCTTGCGCCCCCCCTGCACCTTGGCGTCGCCGGGTGCCGGGCTTGCTGTGATCTTGCGATCACAGCCCTCAGGTCCGCAGAGTTGCGAGCATCTGGCACCACGCTAGCGCTAAGCCAGGGCGCTGCCAACCCCACAAGGCGCTGGTGCGCCATGGGCACAAAACCTGCCTGACAACCTGGCAGCGGTCCGCAGACGCGCCCGGCCCCATGGACCGACAGGCACCCGAGGGCGTCGCACCCTGGCACAGTTTGCCGCAGGCGATGGTGCCAGTCGGTGCCCGTTGATAGCGCCAGCATTGCGCAGGCCGCTGATTTGCCAGCACGGGCGCTCCGGTCGATATTTACACCTAACATCATGATAAACAAAATATTAATTTGCCAACGCCAGAATAAGTTTACTACCTCAGACCAACCTCGGAAATAGATTTACAGGTAAATCCTTATTCCTCGGACACTTATTTCCTTATTTTCAAGCTTGGGTATTATCGCTGTGGAGGACGGAAAAGGTTTGACACATCTCGCTGTGCGCTGTGGTGTGCCATTCCGAGAACAGACTGGAGGGAGGGACACAAGATGACCCAGGAGAGCGACAGCAAAGCCTATGCGCCGTCGGAGGAGACGGTTGCACGCGCCCATGTCAACGCTGCACAATACGACGAGATGTACGCCGCTTCGATGCGGGATCCCGAGGGGTTCTGGGGCGAACAGGGCAAGCGGATCGACTGGATTAAGCCCTTCAGCCAGGTGAAGGATGTGGATTTCACACTCGGCAATGTCTCGATCAACTGGTACGCGGACGGTACGTTGAACGTCTCCGCCAACTGTATTGATCGCCACCTGGACACCCGAGGCGATCAGACCGCGATCATCTGGGAACCGGATGATCCGGAAGAGCCTGCCCAGCATATCTCTTACAAACAGCTGCATACCCGTACCTGCCGGATGGCAAACATCCTGGAGACCATGGGCGTGCGCAAGGGCGACCGGGTGGTGATCTACCTGCCGATGATCCCCGAAGCGGCCTATGCCATGCTGGCCTGCGCCCGCATTGGCGCCATTCATTCCATCGTCTTTGCCGGCTTCTCCCCCGATGCGCTGGCAGCCCGGATCAACGGCTGCGACGCCAAGGTGATCATCACCGCCGACGAGGCGCCGCGCGGCGGCCGCAAGACCCCGCTGAAATCAAACGCCGACGCAGCCCTCTTGCACACAAAAGACACGGTGAAATGTCTCGTGGTGAAGCGCACCGGCGGTCAGACCACCTGGGTCGACGGGCGCGACTACGACTACAACGAAATGGCGCTGGAAGCGGATGATTACTGCAAACCGGCCGAGATGAATGCCGAGGATCCGCTGTTCATCCTCTACACATCCGGCTCAACCGGCCAGCCGAAGGGCGTGGTGCATACCACCGGCGGCTATCTGACCTATGCCGCGATGACCCACGAAATCACCTTCGATTACCACGACGGCGACATCTACTGGTGCACCGCGGACGTGGGCTGGGTCACCGGCCACAGCTATATCGTCTATGGCCCGCTGGCCAATGGCGCCACCACGCTGATGTTTGAGGGCGTGCCGACTTACCCGGATGCCTCGCGCTTCTGGCAGGTCTGCGACAAGCACAAGGTGACGCAGTTCTACACCGCACCCACCGCCCTGCGCGCCTTGATGGGTCAGGGCAATGAATGGGTCCAGAAATGCGATCTTTCCTCGCTGCGCACCCTCGGCACCGTCGGCGAGCCGATCAATCCGGAAGCCTGGACCTGGTACAATGATGTGGTCGGCAAGGGGAAATGCCCCATTGTCGACACTTGGTGGCAGACTGAAACCGGTGGCCATCTGATGACCCCCCTGCCCGGCGCCCATGCGACCAAACCGGGTGCTGCGATGAAACCCTTCTTTGGTGTGGCCCCCGTTGTTCTGGACCCGCAGTCCGGCGAGGAAATCAACGGCAACGGCGTCGAGGGCGTGCTTTGCATCAAGGACAGCTGGCCCGGCCAGATGCGCACCGTCTGGGGTGATCATGAGCGGTTCGAGAAAACCTATTTCTCCGACTACAAAGGCTACTACTTCACCGGCGACGGCTGCCGCCGCGATGCCGACGGCGATTACTGGATCACCGGTCGCGTCGATGACGTGATCAATGTCTCCGGCCACCGCATGGGCACCGCTGAGGTCGAAAGCGCGCTGGTGGCCCACGCCGCCGTGGCCGAGGCCGCCGTGGTTGGCTACCCGCATGAGATCAAGGGCCAGGGCATCTATTGCTATGTCACCCTGATGAACGACCGCGAGCCCTCGGATGAGTTGATGAAGGAGCTGCGCACCTGGGTGCGGACCGAGATCGGGCCGATTGCCAGCCCGGATGTGATCCAATGGGCGCCGGGTCTGCCAAAGACACGGTCAGGCAAGATCATGCGGCGTATCCTGCGCAAGATCGCCGAGAACGATTTCGGCTCGCTTGGTGACACTTCGACCCTCGCCGACCCCTCCGTGGTCGACGACCTCATTGCAAACCGGGCCGACAAAGGATGATTGCTGACATGGAGACTGATGTTCTAACCCGCCCTGCGGTTCTGATCCTGCTTGGACCGCCCGGCGCCGGCAAAGGCACCCAGGCGCGCAAACTGGAACAGAGTTTTGGCCTTGTCCAGCTATCCACCGGCGATCTGCTGCGGGCTGCCGTCGCTGCGGGCACCCCGGCGGGCCTCGCGGCAAAAGCCGTAATGGAGGCAGGCGAGCTGGTCAGCGACGAGATCGTGATCAACATCCTGCGTGACCGGCTGGCGGAACCGGATTGTGCAAAGGGCGTCATCCTGGATGGCTTCCCTCGCACGACGGTGCAGGCGGAGGCACTGGACAAGCTGCTGGCGGAAACCGGTCAGCGGATCAACGCCGCTGTCAGCCTGGAGGTGGACGATGCCGCAATGGTGGCGCGGGTAGCCGGACGGTATACCTGCGCAGGCTGTGGTGAAGGTTATCACGACCAGTATAAACAGCCACGCGTCGAGGGCACCTGTGACGCCTGTGGTGGCACAGAGATGACGCGTCGGGCGGACGACAATGCCGAAACCGTGGGCAGCCGTCTGGCCGCCTATCATGCTCAGACCGCGCCGCTCATCAGCTATTACGACGACAAAGATGTGTTGAACCGAATCGATGCAATGGGCGAGATCAACCAGATCGCGAACTCGCTGAGCAAAGTTGTACGTGCTGCAACCGCTTGACGAAGGTCAGCACCACGACGTTCAATCAAAGCGTGTTGTCGAAAAACATTAATTACCAGACAGGTCCGCAGAAATGTGGGCCTGTTTTCAATCCTCTCTGGCTTTTGAGGGGATGCGTGCCACATTGGTAGCTGGTGGACATGGGCTTGTTCCCATGGCACCCAGCACAGAACTGAACCAAAGGCGCGCGAGATGTCCGAAACCAGCTTTATCCCCGGTCCCGACAGCCTGCGGGCCTACCGAGACGCCCTAGGGTGTTTCGGCACTGGCGTGACCGTGGTGACCACACGCACGGACCGTGGGCCGCTGGCAATCACAGCCAACAGCTTCACCTCGGTCTCGATGGATCCGCCACTGCTGCTCTGGTGTCCCGCCCGCGCGTCCAAACGCCACGATCCCTTTGTCTCTGCCACCCATTTTTCGATTCATGTCATGGCCGAGGATCAATTGGACATGGCGATGCATTTTGCCCGCAACGGCGAAGATTTTTCCTGTATTCCAGCGCGAGACAATGACGAGGGAATACCCGTTCTGCCTGATGTCATTGCCCGATTTGATTGCCGCACCCATGCCTGCCACGACGGCGGCGATCATAGTATTCTTGTCGGCGCGGTGCTGCGTACCACAAGCCGCCCGGGCAAGGGTCTGATTTTCAAACGCGGCCAATACGGCGGGTTTATGGAGCAGAGCTAGCTTCGGATCTCCAGATCTGTCGCCCCTCTGCACAGCCACGCCAAGGTCCTAGGACAGCGGATCTTCGCGCCGTTTTGCCATAAGTCCCGTCAAACGCGCCCAGTCAGGCCAATGCGCGCCCAGATCATTCAGCCGCAGCAGCGACGAACCCGTGCCAGCCCCCCGGTCTGTCCTCTCCCGGACAGTATGCCCGGACCAGTCAGCGCCGCCACCGCCCATCCAATCATCGGGATCGTCATGATCATCATCGATCTCGGTCTTGCCCGATGCCGCTGCCTCAGTCGCCCGAGCAGCGCCCGGCGTATCGATGGTCGGCCCGGAACCGCAACTGGCCGTCTGCGGCGCCGTCTCCCCCGTTGCGGTTTCGGCCCCGCCGGACAGCCCATCCGACCAGAAGAAATCCGGCTGGGTCAGCGATACCGGCAGCCGGTCCCGCTTCAGCTCCAGCCGTGGCACCAATCTGATCGCATTCTGGCGGCACACCGATACGCATAGCCCGCATTGCATGCAGTCCGCCTCTATAAAGTCCAGCCCGCCTCCGTTCTCCGCTCCGATCAGCGCATTGGTGGGGCACATCCAGGTGCAGGCCTGACAGAGGGTGCAATCCCCAGTCAGCTCGATCCCGCCATAAGGGGCGTCCTGCGGCAACGCGATGACATCAGTGTCTTGCGACAGGGTCACACTGGCAAAGAGCTGCAGCGCCTCGCGCCGACGGCGCGGCTTGGCGTTGCTCTCGGTGTCGACACGACGGTGCTCCATCACCGGCAGCTGCGCAATACCTTCCGCCAGCAGCTGCTCCAGATGCGCCGCCGAATGGAACAGGCCCACCCGCCCCTCAAGCCCCAGACAAGCGGCCAGCTCCATCTCCCGCAGTTGCGCCAGACGCGCGTTCTCTTCAATTGCGGATTCCAGCAGCACCCAGTCAAACCCGTCGGAAATCGCGTGTAAGAGATCCGCGTGACCAGCGCGTTCCAGACCGCTGGTGGCCGCAGCTGTGACATCCATACCCGCCACCGGGGGATGGTTCTTCAACCAGGATAGCTGCTCCACTGCGCGGGCATCATACATCACCAGCACCTGATCGGAGCGCGGCGCCGACGCTCCCAACCGCGAATGCTGCTGACGCCGCCGCACCGCCGCCTCACAGAGATCTGCCAGCGGCCAGCGCACATGGCTTTCGGGGTTATACCGTCGATAGGAGGCACCGGGATGCGACACCCGGACCGCAGTCCGCAGATCAGCCATTTCGCGCACATTGGGTTGAGAGCGCAGGCAGAGTTGCACATTTTCCCAGACAGTCATGGCCTCTCCCTTCAGATTGAGAACCAAACCACAGCCGAAAATCCCCATCGTTTGATAAGATGAGGCTAACATGGAATTTCGACCTGTAACGTGTAATCGAAAATAAGACTCAACTTTTAACTGTCATTTATTCTGAAAGATCCGCCCTATCCGATCGGCGGTCACGCCGTTTCTGTCGGCGTCAACAGCTGCTGAAGGAACAGGGAAATGGGCCACCTGCCCACAGACCGGGCGCAACTGGTGCAGAACCAGCCGCCGCACCGGCTGCGGCGCAACAACGACGGCAGGGTCACAGACCTGTCTCCACCATCTGGCGAATCTTTACAGCCTTTTCAAAATGGTCCAGCTGATGATGCTTGATCCACCATTCTGCCGCCTCCATCAGCGCCTCGGGATCGTCATTCCGATTGGCAAAAAACGCATAGAAGGAAAGGCCAACGCCATCCCCCTTTTTCGCGATCTTGTCGTTGCAGACGGCGATGATCTTTGCCCTCAAACTGTCTCTCATAAGATGCTTCCGCCCCCACCGCTGGCCTGCCGAGACAGGCGAGGATCACAGCGCCCCATAGCGCGCCTGTGCGCAATACAATAGAAAAGCCCCCGCCCGCAGAACAGCGGACAGGGGCCAGATCACTGCACTAAAGCTCAGTTCAGCGCGGCATCGGTGATGACATGGGTCCAGGCGCCTTCCGGCTCCTTGGTGATCACCGGGCTTGAGCCGCCATCCAGCAGCGTCTTCACCGTGCGCTGGTAATCAGCCTCGCTCAATGCGCCGTTGCTGCCTGCTGTCAGCTTGGCGACTTCCGACATCATCCGCTTCTGATGCTCTTCGGTCTGCGCGCCCGAGGCATCATTGTCCAGGACGATTTCTGCTGCGGCATCCGGGTTCTCCTCAGCCCATTTCCAGCCCTTCATGGAGGCCCGGACAAAACGCTGCATCTTGTCGACAAAGGCCGGATCAGAAAGCTTGTCTTCGAGAACGTAAAGACCATCCTCAAGCGTTGCCACGCCCTGATCCTCATATTTGAAGGTAATCAACTCATCCGGCGACACGCCGGCATCAATCACCTGCCAATACTCATTGTACGTCATGGTCGAAATGCAGTCGGCCTGACGCTGCAGCAGCGGATCGACATTGAAGCCCTGTTTCAGAACCTCGACGCCCTTCTCACCCTTGCCCTCGGTGGAAATCCCGAGCTGGCTCATCCAGCTCATGAAGGGGAATTCATTGCCAAAGAACCAGACCCCCAGCGTACGATTTGCCAGATCTTCAGGCGCTGCGATGCCAGTGTCCTTCCAACAGGTCAGCATCATGCCCGAGCTTTTGTAGGGTTGCGCGATATTGACCAGTGGCAAGCCCTTTTCACGCGCCGCAAGCGCGGCCGGCATCCACTCGACCGTGACATCCGCACCGCCGCCTGCAATCACCTGCGTCGGCGCAATATCGGGACCGCCGGGCAGAATGGTCACATCGAGATTCTCGGCCTCGTAGAACCCCTGATCCAGCGCGACATAATAGCCCGCGAACTGGGCCTGCGTGACCCATTTCAGTTGCAGCTTCACCTCATCGGCAGCCTGCGCAACCGATGCCGTTCCCAGCGCCAATGCGGCGGCGGTCAGCAGTGTTTTCATCTGTCTTCTCCCTGTTGTTATGTCTGTTATTCTTTGCGAATTCTGCGCGAATTTCCCTGTGTCTCCAAAGGTTTTTTCCAGTTTTTACGGGGCCGGGCAACGACGGCCCGCCCCCGCCTATCCCCGTTGCGACGGGTGCCAGAAAGTAAGCGTTTTCTCAACCAAAGCCATCATGCCGTAGAATGCCGACCCCGCCAATGCAGCCACCAGGATTTCGGCCCAGACCATGTCCAGCGCCAGCTGTCCGACCGAGGTCGAGATCCGAAACCCCATCCCCACCGTCGGCGAGCCAAAGAACTCCGCCACAATGGCCCCCACCAGGGCCAGCGTGGTTGAAATCTTCAGACCATTGAAGATGAAGGGCAGCGCCGCAGGCAGGCGCAGTTTGAAGAACCCCTGCCAGTAGCTCGCCGCATAAGTCTGCATGAGATCGCGTTGCATGGCCGAGGTTTCCCGCAGCCCGGCCACGGTGTTCACCAGAACCGGGAAAAACACCATCACCACCACAACGGCCGCTTTTGACTGCCAGTCAAAGCCGAACCACATCACCAGAATCGGTGCGGTGCCGACAATCGGCAGCGCGGCCACAAAATTGCCAACCGGGAGCAATCCTCGCCGGAGGAAGTCACTGCGGTCCACCGCAATGGCCATCAAAAGCGCCGCGACGCAGCCGATGATATACCCAGACAGCGCCCCTTTGAGAATGGTCTGCTGAAAATCCTGCCAGAGAATGGGCAGGCTGGTCGCAAACCGCTCCGCAATGACCGAAGGCGCAGGCAGGATCACCAGCGAAACCGCAAGCCCCCGCACCAGAAGCTCCCAAACGACAAGAAGCGTCACTCCAAAAATTGCCGGGACAAGCAGCTTCACACCACGGGTATGGGCGCGTGGACCATTGGCCAGACGGCTGTTCAGCCACCAGCCTCCACACCAGACCAGCAGCGCAATCGCAACCATCGTCATGATCTGATCCCCTTGTTCTTCTGGCCGAAAATATCCCGGGTGAGCGGCGCAGCGGCGAGGGCAGAGCCCTTGGCCCAAACATCAATCATACGGTCACCCCCATCCGTTTCAGCACCAGCCGTTCGATCAGTCCCAAGAATGCAACCAACGCGGCGGCCAAGATCGCAGCCGCAAAGAGCGCCGACCAGATCTGTACGGTCTGCCCATAGTAGCTCCCCGCCAGAAGCCGCGCGCCTAGGCCCGCAACGGCGCCCGTTGGCAACTCCCCGACGATGGCCCCGACCAGCGATGCGGCAATGCCGATCTTGAGGGAGGCAAAAAGATAGGGAATCGAGGCAGGCAACCGCAGCTTCCAGAACCCCTGCCCGACACTCGCATTGTAGGTCTTCAGCAGGTCAAGCTGCATCTGGTCCGGGCTACGCAAGCCTTTCACCATCCCCACAACAACCGGGAAAAAACTCAGATAGGCCGAGATCACCGCCTTTGGCAGGATTCCCTGTACCCCGATGGAATAAAGAACCACGATGATCATCGGTGCCAGTGCAATAATCGGGATGGTTTGGCTGACGATGGCCCATGGCATCACCGACATATCCATCACCCGGCTGTGTACGATTCCAACCGCCAGAAGAATGCCCAACCCGGTGCCGATCACAAAGCCGAGAAGCGTCGCCGACAGCGTCACCTGACCGTGATAAATCAGACTGCGCTTTGAGGTGATCCTCTTCTCAACCGTGGTCTCCCAAAGCTCCACCGCCACCTGATGAGGAGCCGGCAGTCGGGGCCGGTCCTGCGACCAGACCTGTGTCACCACAGCGGGGTTGCCAAAAACCAGCCCAAACGCCGCCATATCTCGCCGCTCACGCGCGGTGGCCGGTGTCACCTCGGCACCCGCGCGTTCAGCAGCGTCCAGAACTCCCTTGATGTTCATCGGCACACAGGCCGCGTACCAGATCGCGGTTATCGCGGCGAGAACACTCAATATCGCAAGTGCGGTTTTCATGATCCTGCCCCTCCGGACCCAGCGCTCCGCGACCCCCTGTTTCTTCCACGAAAATGTCCCGGAAGATTGGAATCTTCCGGTGCCCCGCCCCGCAAACAGACCACATCAGTCATCGGCATGCCCCGCTCGCAGACCGTCACGAACACGATGCGCAATCTCGATGAACTCCGGGCTGTCGCGAATATCCAGCGGTCGGTCCTTTGGCAGCGGGCTGTCAATCACGTCATGGATCCGCCCGGGTCGCGGCGACATGACCACAATCTTGGTCGACAGATAGACCGCCTCCGGGATCGAGTGGGTGACAAAGCCGATGGTCTTGTTGGTCCGCGCCCAGAGTTTCAAGAGCTGCTCATTCAGATGGTCGCGCACAATCTCGTCCAGCGCCCCAAAGGGTTCATCCATCAGGAGGATATCCGCATCAAAGGCGAGCGCCCGCGCGATCGAGGCACGTTGCTGCATACCGCCCGACAGCTGCCAGGGGTATTTGCCGCCAAACCCGGTGAGTTCCACCAGGTCCAGAACCCGTTCGACCCGCTTGTCCTGCTCCGCCCTTGAGTAGCCCATGATCTCCAGCGGCAGCTTGATGTTCTTGGCGATGGTTCGCCACGGATAGAGCCCGGCCGCCTGGAACACATAGCCATAGGCTCGCTTGCGCCGCGCTTCATCGGGGGTCATGCCATTGACGCTGAGACTGCCACCGGTGGGCTGTTCCAGCGCCGCGATGCAGCGCAGGAAAGTTGTCTTGCCGCAGCCGGACGGCCCGATAAAAGAGACAAAGTCGCCGCGATTGATCTCCAGGCTGACATTCTTCAGCGCGTGCACGGGCCCGTCATTGGTCTGAAACGTCAGATCGAGCGCCTTCGCCTCTATGACAGGGCCAAGCGGGTTGATGTCGGAAGCGGCGGCCTGGGAGTTGAGCGCCTGGGTGGTCGTTTCCATGTTCATTTCTTCGCCTTGATTACACACAGGAAAACGGGCCGCCATAGCTGGCAGCCCGTCCCTGGATTACACACCTGTTGCCGGAATTCCCGACCGCTCCACCGGGCGCGGCGCCGTCAGCTCCTTCCAGGTCGACAGCGCCTTGTTCACAGTGGCATTGGCCTCGCGGGCGACGAACTTGCCATGGCCCTCCTGACAGCGGATCTCTCCGTCATGCACTGCCACATGGCCGCGGGTCAGGGTAAAGCGCGGCAATCCCTTCACCTCATGCCCCTCGAACACGTTATAGTCGATCGCCGACTGCTGGCTGGCCGCGGAAATCGTCTTGCGCTTCTCCGGATCCCAAACCACCAGATCGGCATCGGCGCCAACCAGAACAGCACCCTTTTTCGGATAGCAATTCAGGATCTTGGCAATGTTCGTGGAAGTCACGGCGACAAACTCATTCGGGGTCAAACGTCCGGTTTCCACGCCATGGGTCCACAGCATCGGCATCCGGTCTTCCAGACCGCCGGTGCCGTTCGGAATCTTGGTGAAATCGCCAACGCCATAGCGTTTCTGCTCGGTGGTAAAGGCACAGTGGTCCGTCGCCACCACTGACAAGGAGCCCGACTGCAAGCCGTTCCAGAGCGAGTCCTGATGCTGCTTATTGCGGAACGGCGGCGACATCACCCGGCGGGCGGCGTGATCCCAGTCCGTGTTGAAATACTCGCTCTCATCCAGCGTCAGATGCTGGATCAGCGGCTCGCCCCAGACGCGCTTGCCCTGCATGCGGGCCCGGCGAATGGCCTCGTGGCTGTCCTCGCAGGAGGTATGGACCACATAGAGCGGCACGCCAGCCATGTCGGCAATCATGATGGCGCGGTTGGTGGCCTCGCCCTCTACCTGCGGCGGGCGGGAATAGGCGTGCGCCTCTGGGCCGGTGTTGCCTTCTGCCAACAGCTTGGCCGACAGCTCCGCCACCACATCGCCGTTTTCAGCATGCACCATGGCTATGCCGCCAAGCTCAGCCAGCCGCTGGAAGGAGGCATAGAGCTCGTCATCATTCACCATCAGCGCGCCCTTATAGGCCATGAAGTGCTTGAACGTGTTGATGCCGCGCTCCTGGATCACGGTCTTGATGTCGTCAAAAACCTGCTCGCCCCACCAGGTCACCGCCATGTGGAAAGAGTAGTCGCAGTTGGCGCGGGTCGATTTATTGTCCCAGCGTTTCAGCGCGTCCAGCAGGCTCTCGCCTGGATTCGGCAGCGCAAAATCCACCACCATGGTGGTGCCCCCCGCCAGCCCGGCCCGGGTACCGCTTTCAAAATCATCCGAGGAATAGGTCCCCATAAAGGGCATTTCGAGATGCGTATGCGGGTCAATCCCCCCCGGCATCACATAACAGCCGGTGGCGTCCAGCTCCTCGTCGCCTTTCAGGTTCGGGCCAATCTCGGTGATTACCCCGTTCTCGATCAGCACATCCGCTTTATAGGTCAGATCGGCCGTCACGACGGTGCCGTTCTTGATGACTCTACTCATGGTAACAACTCCCTGGATTGGGGCGTGTTTCTACGCCTCCGCGTGTTCTTTCAGAACAGGTGCCCTGTTCCTCTGGTTGTTCTTCTGGCCGGAAATATCCCGGGGGAGCGGCCCGGCGGGCCGCGGGGGCAGCGCCCCCTTCACTGCAAGCCGCAGATTGCTGCAACCCACACCCCAAACCTTTCCGGGGCGCATCTCACACGACGATCTCTGCAGTTTCCAGCACCGCATGTAGCATGACATCGGTTCCGGCGGCCGCCCAGTCCTTGGAAATATCCTCGGCTTCATTGTGGCTCAGACCGTCCACACAGGGGCACATGATCATCGCCGTCGGCGCCAGATCATTGATCCAACAGGCATCATGTCCTGCACCTGACACGATATCCATATGGCTATAACCGAGCCGCTCGGCCGCCGAGCGCACCGCGCTGACGCAGCCCTCATCGAAGGTGACAGGATCAAAATGACCGACCGGTTCAATCTCCAGCCCAACGCCCAGCTCGTCGGCGATCTCCTTCGCCTTTACCTCGTATTTCGACCGCATCGACGTCAGCTTTTCAAGATCGGGCGACCGGAAATCGACGGTGAAGACCACCTTTCCGGGGATCACATTGCGCGAGTTCGGGTAGACGTCACAATGTCCGACTGCCCCGACCGCATGGGGCTGATGCGCCATGGCAATCTGATGCGCCGCCTCCGTCATGCGCGCCATGCCAAGGCCTGCATTGACACGCATGTTCATCGGGGTCGATCCGGTATGGGCGTCCTTGCCCGTGACCGTACATTGCAGCCACCACAGGCCCTGGCCATGGGTCACCACGCCGATATCCTTGTTTTCCGCCTCAAGGATCGGCCCCTGTTCGATGTGCAATTCGAACATCGCGTGCATCTTGCGCGCGCCAACCTCTTCATCGCCCACCCAGCCAATACGTTTCAGCTCGTCACCAAAGGTCTTTCCCTCGGAATCTTCCCGCGCATAGGCCCAGTCCTGCGTATGCTTGCCTGCAAAAACACCGGAGGCCAGCATCGCCGGAGCGAACCTCGTGCCTTCCTCATTGGTCCAATTGGTAACCACGATCGGATGTTTGGTCTTGATGCCTAGATCATTGAGTGTGCGGATGACTTCCAGCCCGCCCAGCACCCCAAGGACGCCGTCATATTTACCGCCAGTGGGCTGCGTATCCAGATGTGATCCCATATAGACCGGCAGCGCATCGGGGTCGGTTCCTTCGCGACGGGCGAACATATTGCCCATCGTGTCCAGCCCCATAGTGCAACCTGCCGCTTCGCACCATGTCTGAAACAGTGCGCGCCCCTCGGCATCTTCATCGGTGAGCGTCTGGCGGTTGTTGCCGCCCGCGACGCCGGGTCCGATTTTTGCCATCTCCATCAGACTGTCCCACAGCCTGTCACCATTGATCTTCAGATTCTGTCCAAGCGACGTCATCTCAGCTTCCTTCCCTGTTGCCCTGCTTTTTTGCAGGGTCCCGCGGCTTTGCGCCTTGTCGGTGGCTTTGAAACGCTGGTCATGATTTGACCAACTGGTCAAACTCAGGCTATCACGGGTGGACATTCAGTCAAGAAATTGCGTCTAACAAGACAAGAAAACTCCGGCGCGCAGAGCCGGTTGAGCGAAATTCAGGCGCGCAGCGGTGTTGCGGCCACCAGCGAGAGCCCAAACAGCCCCATGCCCAAGGATCGCAACCCCACCCGCATTCAGAAAAAGAATCGCGCCACCATTCTGGAGGCCGCATTGGAAGTATTCTCCAACAGCGGATTCCGCGGCGCCACTGTCGACCAGATTGCCCGTGCCGCCGGGTTAAGCAAGCCCAATCTTCTCTACTATTTCCCCTCGAAGGAGGCGATTTTCACGGAACTGCTGTCGGGGCTGCTTGACACCTGGCTGGATCCGCTGCGCGCCATCGACGCCGAGGGTGACCCGCTGGAGGAACTGCTGTCCTATGTACAGCGCAAGTTGCAGATGAGTCGGGATTACCCGCGCGAAAGCCGCCTGTTTGCAAATGAAATTGTCCAGGGCGCCCCACGAATGCTGGAAACCCTGTCCAAGGATCTAAAACCGCTGCTGGAAGAAAAAGCGGATCTGATCGAAGGCTGGATGACAAACGGCAAGCTGAACCCGACCCATCCGAAGCATCTTCTGTTTTCGATCTGGTCGCTGACCCAGCATTATGCGGATTTCGATGTGCAGGTCCGCACATTGATGGGGGATGAGGATCCGTTTGATGCGGCACCAGAGCATCTCGACCGGATGTTCCGCCGGATGCTGACACCTCCCGGTTCCGGCAGGTCCTGATCCTAGCCAAACCCCCGTTCAACAGTGTGATGCGATCAATAGCAAACGGCGCGCCGATCAGGACGCGCCGTTTCCAATTATGTCAGCCGGGCAGCGTGTTAGGCCGCCAGCCCCCCTATTCGGCCGCCGTCACCGACGGGTTGTTGGGATGGGTGGTCCAATTTGCATATTCATCGGACACCACTTTGCCCGTGCGTTCGTCGATCTGACCGGCGGGCACCTCCTCCATGGTGATGCAGCCTTCGACCGGGCAGACATTCACGCAAAGATTACAGGCGACGCATTCGTCATCCTTGACGGTAAAGACGCGGTCCTCGCTCATCGCGATAGCCTGATGCGAGGTGTCTTCGCAGGCGGCAAAGCAGCGACCACATTTGATGCAATCATCCTGATTGATCTTGGCCTTGGCGACGTAGTTCAGATCCAGATACTGCCAGTCGGTGACATTGGGCACGGCTTTACCAACAAAATCATCTAGACGGTTGTAGCCTTTGTCATCCATCCACTGGTTCAGGCCCGAGATCATCTCCTTCACCACGTTGAAACCATAGGTCATGGCAGCGGTGCAGACCTGCACGTTGCCTGCACCCATGGTCATGAACTCAGCCGCATCGCGCCAGGTGGTGACGCCGCCAATGGCCGAGATCGGCAGGCCATGAGTCTGCGGGCATCGGGCGATTTCGGCCACCATATTCAGCGCAATCGGCTTCACTGCCGGGCCGCAATAGCCGCCATGTGTGCCCTTGTCGCCGATGGTTGGCTCAGGCGCCATGGCATCAAGATCCACCGATACGATCGAGTTGATCGTATTGATCAGGCTGACCGCGTCGGCACCGCCCGCTTTGGCCGCCCGCGCTGGGTGGCGAATGTCGGTAATATTCGGCGTCAGCTTCACAATCACCGGCTTGGAGTAGTATTTCTTACACCACTCCGTGACCATCTGGATGTATTCCGGCACCTGCCCCACGGCAGAGCCCATACCACGTTCGGCCATCCCATGCGGGCAGCCAAAGTTCAGCTCGATCCCGTCAGCACCGGTGGCTTCGACACGCGGCAGGATATCCTTCCAGGCCTGCTCCTCGCAGGGCACCATCAACGAAACGATGATGGCGCGATCTGGATAGTCCTTTTTCACGCGGGTGATTTCTTCCAGATTCACCTCAAGCGGGCGGTCGGTGATCAGCTCGATATTGTTGAGCCCCAGAAGGCGGCGGTCCGCCCCCCAGATCGCGCCATAGCGCGGACCGTTCACATTGACCACCGGCGGGCCTTCGGAGCCGAGGGTCTTCCAGACCACCCCACCCCAGCCGGCCTCAAAGGCGCGGCGCACGTTGTATTCTTTATCCGTCGGCGGCGCAGAGGCGAGCCAGAACGGGTTCGGAGATTTGATCCCCAGAAAATCTGCTGTTAGATCAGCCATTTGTCTGTTCCTTACACTGGCAACACAGGGCCGGGTCCGGCCCTGCTGCTGGCTTAGCCCATCAGGCTGGCGTGAATATCCATGGCCGCATCGCGACCTTCGGCGACGGCCGTCACTGTCAGATCCTCGCCGCCAGAGGCACAATCACCCCCGGCCCAGATCCCCGCGACCGATGTCCGGCCCTGCGCGTCCACCTTGATCTTGCGCCCATCAAGCGCCAGCGCGTCCGGCTGGCCCTCAAGCGTCTGCCCGATCGCCTTGTAGATCTGGTCGGCTGCGATCCGCACCGTCTCGCCGGTGCCGGTCAGCTGACCGCCTTCGCTGGTGGTATACTCCAGCTCGATTTCCGCACAGGCGCCATTCCCGTGCACAGCCACCGGCTGAACGTTGAACATCAGCTTTACACCCTTGGTGGCCGCAAGGTCCTGCTCGAACCGGCTCGCCCCCATGGCGTCACGGCCGCGGCGGTAGGCGATGGTGACATTCTCGGAACCAAGAAGCTTCGACTGCACAGCCGCGTCAACCGCAGTCATGCCGCCGCCGATCACGACGACATTGCGACCGACCGGCAGGTTTGCCAGATCATCGGCCTGACGCAGCTCGGCGATGAAATCGACTGCATCACGCACACCGTCCTTGTCCTCGCCCGCCGCCCGCAGGGCGTTCACACCGGCAAGACCGATGGACAGAAACACTGCGTCATATTCGGCCTTCAGGGCATCGAGGCTCAGATCGCCACCAAGCTTCTTGCCGTATTCCATGGCAATTCCACCGATCTGCAGAAGCCAATCGACTTCTTTCGCCGCAAAATCATTGGTGGATTTATACGCGGCGATCCCGAATTCATTCAGGCCGCCCGCCTTGGACCTGGCGTCATAAACGACAACGTCATGGCCCAACATCGCAAGACGGTGCGCCGCAGAGAGACCCGCCGGACCGGCACCAACCACGGCCACTTTCTTGCCGGTTGTTTCGGCGCGGCTGAAAGGGTGCACGCCCTTTTCCATCAGCGTGTCGGTTGCATAGCGTTGCAGACGGCCAATCTCGACCGGCTTGCCTTCGGCCGCTTCACGAACGCAGGCTTGCTCGCAGAGGGTTTCGGTCGGGCAGACCCGCGCGCACATCCCGCCAAGGATGTTCTGTTCGAGAATAGTCTTCGCCGCCGTTTCCGGGTGGCCGGTCTGGATCTCGCGGATAAACTGCGGAATGTCGATGGAGGTTGGGCAAGCCGTAATACAGGGCGCATCATAGCAGAAATAGCAGCGATCCGCTGCCACCGCCGCCTCATGCGCCTCATATTGCGGATGCAGATCTCCAAAGTTGTCGGCAATTTCTGAGGCGGACAAACGCCCTGCCTGAACGCCGGATGCCTGATGGCTGGTCGCCATTGGGTGTCTCCCTGGATTTGTTTATTATGCAAACCAGAGTGCCACAGTTTGATTTTTTATCAACTGGTAAAATTTTTGAAATGACGTTTTTCTTAGCCTGCCCTGCCGATCCTCTACTCAAGGTGTTAAAAACAAAAACGAAAACCGCGCCGCCCAGAATATGGGCAGGCGCGGCATCCCTCAATCCACCCGCGCGCTCGGGGCAGTATCGGTGTCAAAAAAGGTCAGGACAACTGATCTAAAACAGCGCCCGCAGCGCTGCCGACAGGACCATTCGCATGGAGAGATTCAGCGCGCGGCTAAGCGCCAGCCACCTCAGGCAAGCATGGCCGTCGCTTCGATCTCGATTTTGGCACGGTCTTCCACCAGGTCTGCAACAACGACCATTGTCATGGCTGGAAAATGATAACCCATCACCGCACGATAGGCGGCGCCAACCTCCGCCTGATGGGCCAGATACTCCGCCTTGTCGGTGACATACCAGGTCAGCCGGGTGATATCGCTGGCCTGCCCGCCTGCCTGCTGCACCACGGTCAGGATATTCTGAAGCGCCTGGCTCATTTGGCCGATGAAGTCATCGGTTTCAAACACCTGATCCGCAGTCCAGCCAATCTGGCCACCGACGAACAACATCCGCCCCTCGCCGATCATGCCATTCGCATAGCCTTTTGCAGGTTTCCAGCCATCGGGGTGCACGTTGATTGTGGGCATTGGGGACTCCTGCATCGGCGGACGGGGGACAATTATCCGCCAATATCGGTCACCTGAGAAAATACTTCAAGCTTAAAATTTACAGACCTAAAGCATAACCGGGATCAAAGGCCCAGAAACAACAAAGCCCCCCGCATTGGCGGAGGGCCGATGTCGTCACCTTGCAGTCACGCGCGGTCTGAGGCCGCCGTTACATGCCAAGCGCTTCTTTATACATTTCAAGAACCGCTTCTTCCTCGGCGATATCGTCCTTGTCCCGCTTGCGCAGGGCGATCACCTTGCGGATCACCTTGGTGTCATAGCCGCGCGCTTTGGCTTCGGCCATGATCTCTTTCTGCTGCTCTGCGAGATCTTTTTTCTCGGCATCCAGACGCTCGAACCGTTCGATAAACTGGCGCAATTCACCAGCGGTCACACGGTAGCTGTCGCTTTTTTCGTCTTCGGTCATATCCATCGTGGGCTCCGTCGGCAAAGGGTAGACATTCGGATCAGCCCTCCAGATACAAGTGCGCACCTCAGTCCGCAAGCAGTGATAGGACAATCCCGCGCAGCGCCCGCCCCAATAGGCAAAATCTGCCACACACCATAACCCACCAGGCCCGGACGGGTTGCCGCGGGCGCAGCAATCCGATAGGCGCTGCCCCTGAAAACGACCGGCGCATTGGCGCGCCGCCATCGGAGAGTGCGATGTACGAGATTCTGGTTTGGGCTGGTGCGGCTGTATCTGTGGCCGGTCTTTTGGGGCTGATGTGGAGCGTTCTGCGCGTGATGCAGGCCAAACGTCAGAAGCTGGACGACGACGCCCTGCGGGCCGTCATCCAAAAGGTCCTGCCCTATAATCTGGGCGCGCTATTCCTGTCGGTTATCGGCCTGATGCTGGTCATGCTGGGGCTCAGCCTGGGCTAAGCCCCGCCTTGCGGTGGCGCCGTTTTTTCCACCGTGTCGGTGACGCACTGCCACCCCGGGCAGGCCGACCGTGACCATGACAGTCCAGCGGCTGACCGCCGGACACAGCGCCATCTTTCAAACCGGCATATTGTCGAACATATCCTCGGCGGATTCCTCGCTAAGGATCTGCTCCAGTCGCACCATGCGGGTCGGCACACCCCCACCCGCCACACGCAGACGTGCCAATGTCCGGTTAAAATCAGGATGCAGCGCAAGCCGATCCTGGCGATGTGCGGCCAATATCTTGCGTTCGAGCCCTTCGGCCCGCTGTATCAGACTGTCGATCCTGCTATTGTCGTTGGTCATTCCACACTCCTCCCTAGAGCCTGCGCGGCGGGCATCACCCGCGCCGCAACACGGGGGTATGAACCGGGACCGGGGGGCTAAACAACGCCCTTCTGTCCGCTCCCGACACCCCTTGTGTTCTGCACAAGTCATCGCGGTTCACCTCACCACAATCGCCACAGTAGCATAGTATCCGCAGCATGACTTTGAGCGAGATCAACCATAACGAGAAAATGAGCAGGTACAAGCCAGGGCACCGACCCCGCGCCCTGATTTACGGTCGATTTTTCGCAGCCCCGGGTGAATGCCCACTTGAACATATTCATTATTTAATATATGTAAGTGCCACAGCAGGAGGGTCCCCATGAAGCCGATCGTCAAAGCCTTTTTTGATGAACAGACAAATACCGTATCCTATGTGGTGCGGGAGCCGGACGGCAGCGCCTGCGCGCTGATCGATTCCGTGCTGGATTTTGATCATGCCGCAGGGCGCACCGATACCCGGTCCGCTGATGAGATGATTGCCTGGGTCAAGGCCGAAGGGCTGCGGGTGGAATGGATCCTCGAAAGCCACGTTCATGCCGACCACCTGTCGGCAGCGCCCTATCTTCAGGAACAGCTGGGCGGGAAGATTGGCATTGGTGCCAATATCACGCTGGTTCAGGACACTTTCGGCAAGGTGTTCAACGAAGGCACCGAGTTTCAGCGCGACGGCAGCCAATTCGACGCATTGTTCAAACATGGCGATAGTTTTCACATCGGCCAGATGCGCGGCGACGTGCTGCACACACCGGGCCATACCCCGGCCTGCCTCACCTATGTGATTGGCGACTCAGCCTTTGTCGGTGATACGCTGTTCATGCCGGACTTCGGCACCGCCCGCTGCGATTTTCCGGGTGGATCCTCTGAGGCGCTGTTTCAATCCATCCAGAAAATTCTCGCCCTGCCCGATGAGACCCGAATCTTTGTCGGTCACGATTACAAGGCGCCCGGCCGCGACGACTATGCCTGGGAAACCACCGTTGGAGAGCAGAAGGCGCTCAACATCCATATCGGTCAGGGCCGTCCCATCGAGGAATTCGTGGCCATGCGGGATGCCCGTGACGCCACTCTGGCCATGCCCCGGCTGATCCTGCCATCACTGCAGGTCAATATGCGGGCCGGCCGGATGCCAGAACCGGAGGACGACGGCCATGTCTACCTCAAGGTGCCGATCGACAAGCTTTGATCGGGCCTGACACACACGGCGCCGAACTGGGCACAAGCGGCCATAAACAAGGGATATCACGATGAATGCAGATTGGATCTGGGGACTGATTGGCGGTGCGCTGATCGGCTCAGGCGGGGCAGTTTATCTGCTTGGCAACGGCCGTATCATGGGCGCCAGCGGCATCCTTGGCGGGCTGATCGACGGCAGCGGGCGCAATACGTCGGGCGAGCGCATCGCGTTCATCGCCGGTGTCATTCTGGTGCCGCTAGTGATCTGGCTGACCGTGGCCGACGCCCCTGACACCCATCTGACCAGCAACACCGTGGTGATCATCGCAGCGGGCCTGCTGGTTGGTCTTGGCACCCGTATCGCCAATGGCTGCACATCCGGCCATGGCGTCTGCGGCATATCGCGGCTGTCGCTGCGCGGGCTCGTGGCAACTCTCATCTACATTCTTGCAGGCGCCGTGACATTGGCCCTGTTTCGTCATCTCTGGGGGCTGATCTAATGCGGGTACTGCTGTCCTTCGTCGCCGGCGGGCTTTTTGGTCTGGGACTGTTTCTGTCAGGGATGACCGACACGCAAAAGGTCCAGGGCTGGCTGGATATCTTTGGTAACTGGGACCCCACGCTGGCCTTCGTAATGGGCGGCGCGATCCTGCCAATGGCAGTGGCCTGGCAACTGACAGACGGACGCCGCCCACTGGTCGGTGGCTCCTTTCCCAGCCTGCCGCGCCAGGAACTGGACAGGCGCCTGGTGATCGGTTCGGTCCTCTTCGGGATGGGCTGGGGGCTTGCCGGTCTCTGCCCCGGACCAGCAATGGCCTCGCTCAGCTATGGTGGGTTTGGAGGCGTCATTTTCCTGGTCTCGATGGGCGCCGGCATGATTGCGGCACCGCCCGTCGTCCAGCGACTGGACCGAACCGCAGCAAGCACGTAAAAGACAGATCCATGGATGCACGCACATTGACCCCCCGCTATTCCGTCTCGCCGCAGATTTCGGTTGAGGACCTGCCACAGCTGGCCGAGGCCGGTTTCACCACGGTGATCTGCAATCGGCCCGATGCCGAGGTACCGCCAAGCCATCAGGCCGAGGCTATCCGCGCCGCCGCTGAGGCGCAGGGGCTTCGGTTTGAGGTGCTTCCCCTGACCCACCAGACCATGACGCCTGAGAATGTTGCACAGCAACAGGCCTTTATTGAGGCTTCCGAAGGTCCGGTTCTGGCCTACTGTGCCTCGGGCACGCGCTGCTCGGTCATCTGGGCCCTTGGGCAAGCGCCTGTGATGCCGGTGGATGAAATCCTCGCCGCAACCGCGCAGGCGGGCTATCAGCTGGACGGGCTCCGGCCGACTCTGATCGCCGTCGCAACCCAATCCGCCCTTGCCGAAGGCGACAGCTGACGTCGTGGCCAAAGCCCGCAACGCCAGATAAGCTTCGCCATATAAGCATATGAAAAATAAAGACAGTGCCGATCGTGCACCGTCTTTTTTGTTTCTGTCGATAGCGGGTGTTCCACTGAGCTTTCGAAAGGGTCGCATTGCCGCGCACCGTGCGGAGACTGGCAGGACAGCATCAGGCGCGATGGGATTGCGTTATCGGGGTCAGCCGGTACCGCTGTTCAGCCCTGCCAGATCGGAGATTTCCATCGCGGCGGCGTCGGCGTTGAACTCGCCCAGCCCATCTCCCAGCCCATCTCCGAATCCATCACCCAGACCGTCCCCCATGGGCATCGCGCCAAGGTCCGGCAATTCGCCAAGATCCGGCAGATCACCAGACATCGCATCACCAAGACCGTCGCCAAGCCCATCACCGAGGCCATCGCCCATTGGCATTCCGCCGAAATCGCCGCCAAGGTCGCCCCCCAGATCGCCGCCAAAGTCGGCTCCAAGATCACCGCCGAAATCCCCAAGGTCGCCGCCCATATCGCCAAGCCCATCACCTAGCCCACCCATGCCGCCCATCGGGTCTTGCAACCCGTCGGCCGCGATGGAGAGATCCAGCGTCGGAGGTTCATGGTCTAGCGCAGCGGCATCGCCGCCCATATGAGTTGAGAATGAGCCCTGATCGGCTGCACTATCATTCACAAGTTTGGTCCGGGGATCTGTCAGCCGCACGGCGCGGGCACCATTCATCTGCCCCAGACGTCCCTGCGCAACGGCTTGGCCGCTGATCGAGATCATTTCCGTCTCATAGAGATAGGCCTGATCCAGCGGCAGAAGATCCCCCTCCTCGAGCGAGGAGAATTCATTTGCGGGGATCTTCATCTTGCAGAGGATCGCGCGCAGCTCTGCACGCATTGACCCCATGTTGCTGCCCAGTGACGGTCCCGTAGCATGGGCTGATTGCCCGGCCTGCCCCAGATCCTCCGGCGTGGGTTCCGGCAGGATCAATGTCAGCCCGCCCTGCATGGCACCGCAGGCCAGATCCAGCGTCAGCTCAATCACCCGGTAATCTTCAGCCTCAAGACCCAGAACGAGGCTGCGCACATCCTCTACCTGCGCGCCGAAACGGTAGCCGGAGAAGATCGCCTCATCCTTTTGCTGGGCCAGCATGGAGACCACCTTGGCAAAGGTGCGCTCAAGAAAATCGGCAACCATGGCCGCGTCTGTCGGGGTGTAATTACGTTCGCTCGGCGCCTTGCCTAGAACCTGCCCCATGGTCTGCTGCTGAATGAGGGCGGTCACGGTTGGCGCGTCCAGTGTCGCAGCACCGATACGCCCGTTCGGCCCGTCCAATACCACCAGAAGATGCTTGTCCGACAGATGCGGTGGCAGATCTTCCGGAACACGGTTGGACTGGCGCGCGGCCAGCACAGCGACCGGCAGATCACACAGATCCGCCGCCGCCCGCGCAATCGAGCGGCGCAACGCCTTGAGGGTCAGGGAGCTGGTAAGCCCGCCTTTGCCTTCTTTGGTGGCGGCCAATTTGCGGGCCAATACGCCGCTGCCACCAGTCGCTGCCGATTCCGATTTCGTTTCAGACATAGGTTGTAAACCTGCCCCTCTCGCACCGCTTTGCCATAGGTCTACCCCAAGAGTGGTTACCAATAACTTTACGATAAACAGTTAAACCGGGTTTTCCCGACGAAGAGGTAAGGAAACCTGAAACGCGCCGCCGACCTCATCCGATAGGTAGGCCACATCACCGCCGAGTCGCTGCATGATCTCGCGACAGATCGCCAAACCAAGACCGGCGCCGCCTGCACGTTCTGGGCTAACTCGCGAGAATTTCTCGAAAATCATGGTCCGAAACTCCGCCGGGATTCCCTGCCCATTGTCGATGAAGTCAATGAACAACCAGTCACCGCTCTGCCGCGCCATGATACGCAGCTGCGGCTCTGCCGCGGTGCAGTATTTGTCGGCATTGGCGATCAGATTGATAAACACCTGTGCCAGCCGGTCCAGATCCGATGACAGCCGCATCTCATCCGTCGCGGCATCACGCTGAACTTTCAGCCGCGCGGAACCATCCGCCAGCGCGGTTGCCTCCGCATGATCCAGCACATCGCCGAGCCGCCCGGCGCTGATGTTGAGGCTGACCTGACCGTTTTCCAACACGCTCAGATCCAGCAGATCGTTCAGCAGACGGGTCAGCCGCTGCGCCTCGTCATGGATGATACCAGCATAGCGGCTGTGATCACGGGGTTCGAGGTTCTCAGTGTCGCGCAGGATTTCGGAGAAGGCGCGAATAGAAGTCATCGGCGTGCGCAATTCATGGCTCACCTGGCTAAGAAACGCATCCTTCTGCTGCGATAGCTGGGTCAGCTTTTCGTTTGTTTCCTGAAGCTTGCGCGCGGTTCTTGACAGCTCTTCAGATTGCGCCTCAAGCCGGTTGGAATACTCGAGGATCTGCGCGGTCTCATCCGCCACAGCCAGCAGATCCTGCACCGACACCGACGATCCCCCCACAATCTGCCCCACCATGGCATGGGCCGCCGCCGCCCCGATCGAGGCGCTGAGTTCGCGTTCCAGCCGCTCCAGAAACGCAGGCGTCGGCTCCGGCAACGGACCACGCCCTCCCTGCCGCGCCAATTCGCTCTGAAAGAACTGCTGGGCCTCGCCCGCGCCCAGAATACGCTGCGACATGATCATCAGATCCTCGCTTTGCGCAACCGAGCCGGTCCAGCCGCGCGGCCCCGACGAATGATCAAACACATGAACAAACTGCGCGCCCTGTAACCGCTCCAAAGGGCTCGGAAAGGTCAGCAATGATCCGATAAGAAACGCCGCCGTGTTCAAGGCCATCGACCAGAGCACCGCATGGACCGTCGGATCAAGGCCCTCGATCCCAAAGAGCGCATGTGGCCGCAACCAGGATAGGCCCAGCAGCCCTTCGGCCAGCACCCGCGCGGGCAACAGCCCACCGCCAAGCTCCGGCAGCAGCATTGTATAAAGCCAGATCGCAAAGCCGACCGACAGGCCGGCCAGCGCACCGCTGCGCGTGGCGCCGCGCCAGAACAGGCCCCCGACAAGGCTCGGCAGCATCTGGGAGATACCGGTAAAGGAGATCAGACCGATGGCGGCCAGCGCCGCACCGCCGCCTGACAGCGTGTAATAGAAATACCCCAGCGCCATGATGCCTGCGATGGACAGACGTCGCGACAGCAGCACCACATGCCGCACATCCCCCGAGACCGAGGCGCCCACCTCCTGCCAGCGCAGCCAGATCGGCATCACGATATGGTTCGACACCATCGTCGACAGCGCCATTGCAGCCACAATGGCCATGGATGTTGCCGAGGAAAACCCGCCAAGGAAAGACAGCATCGCCAACCCTTGCTGTCCCTGCGCCAGCGGCAGGGTCAGCACGAACAGATCCGGATTCGACCCGGCCGGGAGCAACTCCAGCCCGATGGCCGCAATCGGCACCACGAAGATCGAGATCAACAGCAGATAAAGTGGAAACGCCCAGGCCGCGACCCGCAGGTGGCGTTCATCCTCATTCTCGACCACCATGACCTGAAACATACGCGGCAGGCAGACAAAGGCGGCGGCAGACAGGAATGTAATGGTGGCCCAGCGACCGCCATCGACCTGCCACTGACCTATGCTGGAGGCGTCAATCCGCGCCATCGTCTCGCCCACACCACCCGCCACTCCCCAGACCACAAAAATGCCCACCGCCAGCAGGGAGATCAGTTTTACCACGGCCTCAAGCGCGACGGCGGTGACAACACCATGATGGCGTTCGTTGGCGTTGAGATTGCGCGTACCAAACAGAATGGCAAAGGCCGCAAGCCCCGCCGCCACCCAGAACACCGTCTGCGTTTCATTGACACTGCGCAGCGGATCAGCCTCGGCAAAGATCGAGAAAGACAGTGTAATGGACTGCAATTGCAGCGAAATATAGGGGGTCGTACCAATCACCGCCAGAATCGTGACGCCAATCGCCAGAAGGTTCGACTTGCCATAGCGCGCAGACAAGAGGTCAGCGATAGAGGTGATCCGCTGGCTGCGGCCGACCCGTACCAGCTTGCGCAGCCCCCACCACCAGCCGACCATTACCAGCGTAGGACCGAGGTATATGGTGATAAACTCCAGTCCCGAACGCGCCGCGTAGCCCACGGCGCCATAGAAGGTCCAGGCCGTGCAGTAGATCGACAGCGACAGCGTATAGATCAGTGGAGATCGCATCCAGCGGGCGGCGCGACCGTGGCTGGCATGGCGGTCCGCCGCAAAGGCGACGATGAACAGAAGGGCGACATATCCCAGACAGACCAGCGCCAGAACATTGAGTGACGCCATCAGTCTGCGTCCCCGCCCCGGCGCGGCTCGCCACCCTCTGTCCAATGTTCCGCCCAGCGGCGCACCGCCAGCGCAAAGCCGAAGCTGGCCAGGATCAGCCCCGCCCAAACGACCAGGATATAGATCATTGCCCGCGACAGGGGCATACCCGACACCGTGTCGGGGGCCGGATAGGGATCAGGGTCAGGCCACATCAGCGGAACCGCAAACAGCAGCGCGCCGAGCACCGGCAAGAATCGTGCGACATCCATCAGGCGACGGCGGCGGTAGGTCTTGCGCTCGACAAACGGCGCCGCGGTTTCACCCTCGCCTTCAGCCCCGTCGCCACGGATCATCCCTGGCGGGCCTGTTCGGCCAGATCGGCAGCGGCGGCAGCCGCCGCATCAGACAGTTTGGCCCGGTTCTGGGCAGCCTGCGCGTGCAGATCCCGCACAGCGGTCAGCACCTCATTGTTGGAAAACGGTTTGGTCATGAACCGCGTAACTCCGGCCTGTTCGGCCATCTCCCGGTCGCGCAGCTGCCCCCTTGCGGTCAGCATCAGCACCGGCAACCCCGGCAATCGCGCGCTCTCGCGCAGCTCGCGGATGATCTCCAGGCCGCTTTTGCCCGGCAACATCAGATCCAGGATCACCAGATCCGGCTTGGCTGCACAGATCACCTCTACCGCATCACTGCCATCGGCATGGCTGTCCACCTGCCAGCCGTCGCGGGTCAGCAGAAACCGGATTGCTTCGGTGATATTCGGCTCGTCTTCGACCAGAACAACATGCCTGCCCATTGTGTGGATAGTCCTCCCCTACGCCCGAACCTTCGCGGGGTCATTGCCCCCAGGCGCCTCCGTCCCTGGCGCAACAGTAGCGCTGCGCTTGCGCCGCTGTCAAAACTCTTCCTTCAGGATCGACGGCTCGCGCCGCGCCACACAGTCGCGGCGCGAACAGATCCGGCAGCTCGCGCCGACCGGCTGAGCGGTCTCGGCCACGTCACGCTTGGGCAGGATCAGCATCACAGCATGATACAACGGATCGCTGTCGAAATCCGGTCGCTGATGCGGCCAGGAAACCGCCAGACAATCAAACCCGACTGCATTGCGCCCCTGTTGCACCACATCGCGGCGCACGGGTTCCTGCGGCCGCGACAGCGCCGTGTAAAGCGGCCAGAGCGGACAGGAGGCTCCAAAACGCGGCAGGGCGAACCCGGTCACAGGCTTGCGGAACAGGATCGACCCCGAGGCATCGCAGATCACCAGCCCTGCCTCCTGCCCCAGAACTTCAGGCGGCAAGGCCCCAAGCCGCCGCAGCACCGTCGGCAGGTCACAGTCGAACGCACGCGCCAGGGCGACGGGGGCCACGCCATCGCGGGCAAGCCGCTCGGCCAAATCTGTCAGCGGCATCGCCTCGGCATCGGCGCAATATTGCAGCAGCCCGGCGCGGGCAATGGCGGTTCCGGCGGCGCTGACCAGCTCATCGGCCTGCGACAGCAGCGCCTCGATCAGCCCGGGGCGGGCGGCCACATCCGCAACTTCCAGGTCCACGAAGTGGTGCTCATGAGCGGCAAAGAACTGCTCCGCCTCTTCCTGCGGCATCCCCCGCCGTTCGACCGACGTGTTGCTCTCATCAAGAAAATTCACCAGCGCACGGCTGCTCTCGGCCAGACGCCGGGAATCCTCGTTGAGGTTCTTGTGGAACCGATCCCGCCATTCGGCCTCCAGCTCGCCGGTTTCGGCGAGGATCGAGGCAGTCGACCGGATGGCGGCAGCGGTAGACAGCACCTCATGTAGCGAAGCCGCCAGCTGAGGATCATGTGTCAGCCGGTCCGACAACGTCTGGACCGTCCGTTCCAAGCTGGCAATCCGCAGTCGGCCCTGGGCCAGAACCTCGGCCCAGCCGGGAAAGCGGCCCGCGAATTCGTCTACCCGGTCCAGTTCGGCCACAGGTCGGGTGAGATCAGCCGCCGCCTCCCGCAGGGTCGCCAGCAACGCCACCTCTGCCCCTTCGGTCAGCATGGAGGGTTCAACCGCCAGCACCCGTGCAAGATCCACCAGCAGCTTACCGCCGATTCTGCGGCGATTGTGTTCAATCAGGTTCAAATAGGAGGCCGAGATATCGACCAGCCGGGCCAGCTCCGCCTGACGCAGTCCCAACATCAAGCGCCTCTCCCGGATACGGCTTCCTGTCAGCGTGTCACGGCCCATGGCAATGCCCCCTCTCAAAAACACGGTGGATCAAGGGTTTTCTGCAACGCAACATAAGTTTCTTTACAAAGAACCCTTAACACCTGTTCATTTCTTTACAGAATAAACCTGCATTTCAAGGGTTTTATTGCGCAATTTTACAAGCCGCGCCCATACTGATTTTGCACGAAAACGTGCGGGCGCCAGCGGAAGTGAGGAGCTGTTGTCGTCATTACACAAATGGGAGGATTACATGTCCAAGACTGACGTATCACGTCGCGGAGTCCTGAAGACCGGCGCCCTGGCAGGTGCCGGCGTTGCGCTTCCGACAATCTTTACCGCATCGTCTGCTGCGGCGTTTACCAACGAACCGACCGGCAGCAGCGTGACGCTGGGCTTCAACGTTCCGCAAACAGGCCCCTATGCCGACGAAGGCGCGGACGAGCTGCGCGCCTACAAGCTGGCGGTCGAACATCTGAATGGCGGCGGCGACGGCGGCATGATGAACACCTTCTCGTCCAAGTCGCTACAGGGCAACGGTATCCTGGGCAAAGAAGTCAAATACGTCACCGGCGACACTCAGACGAAATCTGACGCCGCCCGTGCCTCCGCCAAGTCGATGATCGAAAAGGACGGTGCCGTAATGATCACCGGTGGCTCGTCCTCCGGTGTTGCGATTGCCGTGCAGGGTCTCTGCCAGGAGGCCGGCGTGATCTTCATGGCGGGTCTCACCCACTCCAACGACACCACTGGTAAAGATAAGAAAGCCAACGGCTTCCGTCACTTCTTCAACGGTTACATGTCCGGCGCTGCCCTGGCGCCGGTGCTGAAGAACCTCTACGGCACTGACCGGAACGCCTATCACCTGACGGCGGATTACACCTGGGGCTGGACCCAGGAAGAATCCATCGCCGCCGCCACCGAGGCCCTGGGCTGGAACACCGTGAACAAGGTGCGCACGCCGCTGGCTGCAACCGACTTCTCGTCCTACATCGCCCCGGTTCTGAACTCCGGCGCGGATGTGCTGGTGCTGAACCACTATGGCGGCAACATGGTGAACTCGCTGACCAACGCGGTTCAGTTCGGCCTGCGTGAAAAGGTTGTAAACGGCAAGAACTTCGAGATTGTCGTACCGCTCTATTCGCGTCTGATGGCGAAAGGTGCGGGCGAGAACGTGAAGGGCATCCACGGCTCCACCAACTGGCATTGGTCGCTGCAGGACGAAGGCTCGCAGGCATTCGTACGTTCCTTCGGGTCCAAGTATGGCTTCCCGCCCAGCCAGGCCGCGCATACCGTCTACTGTCAGACCCTGCTATATGCAGATGCGGTGGAACGCGCGGGTTCGTTCAACCCCTGTGCGGTTGTCGAAGCCCTCGAAGGGTTCGAATTCGACGGTCTGGGCAACGGCAAGACGCTCTATCGCGCCGAAGACCACCAGTGCTTCAAGGACGTTCTGGTTGTGCGCGGCAAGGAAAACCCGACCTCGGAGTTCGACCTGCTTGAAGTGGTCGAAGTGACCCCGGCAGCGCAGGTGACTTACCCGCCGGATCACCCGATGTTTGCAGGCGGTGCCCTGGGCACCTGCAACAGCGGCGCCTGATCGCGATAACCGGGGCGGGCACTCTCAACGCTGCCCGTCCCGTCACTCTCCCGGCTTGACCCTGCCCGACATGTCTAGACGACAGGACCAGCGCCAGCGGCGCTGAACAGCCGACTTATGCCAATTCCAGACGGACCAACCGAAGGTGGGGACAATGGACGCAATCCTATTGCAAATCTTGAACGGGCTCGACAAGGGCTCGGCCTATGCGCTGATCGCGCTGGGTCTGACACTCATCTTTGGCACGCTCGGCGTGGTGAACTTTGCCCATGGGGCGCTGTTCATGATCGGCGCGTTCTGTGCGGTCACCGTGCAACGCGTCCTGAGCCTCAGCTTTGAAACCGTGGATGAAACCCAGAAGGATTTTCTGGGCAATCCGCTCAAGGTGAAAACCCCCTATGTGGAGAGTTGGTTCGGCCCCGAGGTGGGCGGTGCCATCGTCGACTGGGCCGTGCCGTTGGCGATCCTATTTGCCATCCCGATCATGATTACGGTTGGCTATGTGATGGAACGCGGGCTGATCAAGCATTTCTACAAGCGCCCCCATGCGGATCAGATTCTGGTGACCTTTGGCCTCGCCATCGTGTTGCAAGAGGTGGTGAAATATTTCTACGGCGCCAACCCGATCCAGACGCCTGCACCCGATGCGCTGAACGGCGTGATCAATCTGGGTGCGATCATCGGCCTCGACATCATCTATCCGGTCTGGCGCGTGGTCTATTTCGGCTTTGCCCTTGTGATCATCGGCGGCATCTTCTCCTTCCTGCAGTTTACCACATTCGGCATGGTGGTGCGCGCCGGTATGGCCGACCGTGAAACCGTCGGGCTGCTGGGGATCAATATCGACCGCCGCTTCACCATCATGTTCGGCATCGCGGCCGCCGTCGCGGGACTGGCCGGCGTTATGTACACACCGATCAACTCCCCCAACTACCACATGGGTATGGATTTCCTGGTGCTGAGCTTTGTGGTGGTGGTTGTCGGAGGTATGGGATCGCTGCCCGGCGCCGTGCTTGCAGGGTTCCTTCTTGGCGTGCTCGAAAGCTTCGCCTCGATGAATGAAATCAAATCCCTGATCCCCGGTATCGACCAGATCATCATCTATGTGGTCGCAATCATCATTCTGCTCACCCGCCCGCGAGGCCTGATGGGCCGCAAAGGTGTGATGGAGGACTAAGCACATGTTCGCACTCAACAAAAAAGACAAGACGCTGCTGCTGGTCGTTGCCATCCTGACCCTGTTTGCACCGTTCATCCTGAACCCCTTCCCGACGGGCAGCGCCCTGGCGCAGTTCAACGCGGGCTACCCGGACCTGATGCAGCGGTTTGTGATCTTCGGGATCTTTGCCATCGGCTTCAACATTCTCTTTGGCCTCACCGGCTACCTGTCCTTTGGTCATGCCGCCTTCCTTGGTGTGGGATCCTATTCAGCGGTCTGGATGTTCAAGCTGCTCAGCATGAACGTGGTTCCGGCCATCGTGCTGTCGGTGATCGTCGCGGGTCTGTTTGCACTGGTGATCGGCTATGTCAGCCTGCGCCGCTCCGGCATCTACTTCTCGATCCTTACGCTGGCATTCGCGCAGATGTCCTTCAATCTGGCCTATTCGGTGCTGACCCCAATCACCAATGGCGAGACCGGCCTGCAGCTGACGCTGGATGACCCGCGCATTCTGGGCGTGTCGGCGACCGCTGATGGCTCGATCCCGGTGACCAGCCTCTTTGGCCTGGAGATGCGCTCGACCTTCGAGATGGTCGTGGGTCCGTGGGCCTTCCAGTTCAACGCGGGCTACTACCTCTGTGCGCTGATCCTGCTGGCCGCATTCTACCTGTCGATCCGTATCTTCCGCTCGCCCTTTGGTCTGATGCTGAAGGCGGTGAAATCGAACCAGCAGCGGATGAACTACACCGGCCTGAACACCCGACCCTACACGCTGGCTGCCTTTGTGATCTCGGGCATGTATGCCGGTCTCGCTGGCGGCCTGATGGCCTCAATGGACCCGCTGGCAGGCGCCGAACGGATGCAGTGGACCGCCTCTGGTGAAGTGGTTCTGATGACAATCCTCGGCGGAGCAGGCACCCTGATCGGGCCGGTTCTGGGCGCAGGTTTCATCAAATACTTCGAGAACATCTTCTCCAAGATCAACGACAACGTCCTGCACAGCTGGTTCAGCTTCATGCCCGACGGGATCGAGGATGCGATGGTCTTCATCGTCCACCCCTTCATCGGCAAGGGCTGGCACCTGACGCTGGGCATCCTGTTCATGCTGGTTGTGATCTTCCTGCCCGGTGGCCTGGTCGAAGGCGGACAGAAGCTGCGCGGCTGGATCCAGGGGCGCAAACACGAAAAAGACAGCCCCTCGGGCAAAACTGAACCTGCGGAATAAGGAGCAAGACCAATGGGTATCCTTGAAGTCAAAAACGTAGGCAAACGGTTCGGCGGCCTTCAGGCACTGTCAGAGGTGAACCTCAGCGTGCGCGAAAACACGGTCCATGCCATCATCGGCCCCAACGGTGCAGGCAAATCGACCCTTCTGAACTGCCTGGTGGGCAAACTGATCCCGGATACAGGGTCGGTGATGTTTGACGGCAAATCCGTTCTGGGCCGCGCGCCCTATGAGATCAACCAGATGGGCATTTCCCGCGTCTTCCAGACGCCAGAGATCTTTGGCGACCTCTCGGTGTTGGAGAACATGATGATCCCCTGCTTTGCCAAACGCGACGGCGCCTTTGAGATGAATGCGATCAGCGCCGTCTCCAGCCAGCGCGACATTCTGGAAAAGGCAGAGCATATGCTGGAGGAGATGAACATGGCCGACAAACGGCACATGAACGCGGCCTCCATGTCACGCGGGGATAAGCGACGGCTTGAGATTGGCATGTGTCTGTCACAAGAACCGCGCCTCCTGTTGCTGGACGAACCCACAGCAGGCATGGCGCGGGCCGATACCAACAACACCATTGATCTGCTGAAACAGATCAAGTCCGAGCGCGACATCACCATCGCGATCATCGAACACGACATGCACGTCGTATTCTCGCTGGCGGACCGGATCACCGTGCTGGCGCAGGGCAAACCGCTGGTGGAGGATGATCCGCAAAACATCAAAGGCAACCCGAAGGTGCGCGAAGCCTACCTCGGCGAGTCGGCGTAAGGAGATCACAGATGAACGTCAAACCCGACTTTTCCAAACACGCCAACCACGCCACCACGGCCCCGGCCTTTCTCTCGGTCTGGGACATGCACGCCTATTACGGCGAGAGCTACATCGTTCAGGGCATTTCCTTCAATGTGCATGAAGGCGAGATCCTGGCGCTTCTGGGCCGCAACGGCGCTGGCAAGACTTCGACCCTGCGGTCCATCGCGCGCACGGGTTCACCGATGGTGACCAAGGGCGAAATCTGGCTCGATCATCAGCCGCTGCACACGATGTCCTCGCATGAGGCTTCGGCGGCGGGCCTGGGTCTGGTGCCGGAAGATCGCCGCATCATCCCTGGCCTGACGGTTGAGGAAAACCTGCAGCTGGCCCAGATTGCCCCGCCCATCGGCTGGTCGATCGAACGTCTATATGAACTGTTCCCGCGTCTTGGCGAGCGGCGCAAGCAAGAGGGCGTGACCCTCTCCGGTGGGGAGCAGCAGATGCTGGCCATCGCCCGCGCGCTGGCCCGTGACATCAAGGTGCTGCTGCTCGACGAACCCTATGAAGGTCTGGCCCCCGTGATCGTCGATGAGATCGAAAAGACCCTCATCCACATCAAACAGCAGGGCATTACCACCGTCATCGTCGAACAGAACGCGGTGCGCGCCCTGGAACTGGCCGACCGCGCGGTGATCCTCGACACCGGCGGCATCGTCTTTGATGGCTCAGCGGCCGAGGTTCTGGAAAACGAGGAACTGCGCGCCGAATATCTGGCCATCTGATCCAAACACTCCCCGTCGGGTCGGTACGAATGGCCGACCTTGGCACCTTGGGGCTGATGCCAGTGCATCAGCCCTTTTTTTTGGCGCCGCATCCGCGCGGAATCCCGGACAATGAAGGCCTGCCACCACGAGACAGATCGGCACTGGTGCCTATCCGACGGAATTCGCTTTGCTTTGCACAATAACAGCGGTTATCTGCCCGCATGACCGATCTCGCCTTTGAATTTGCCCCGGTGGGGCTGGCTTTGCTTGACAAACGGGTGATCCAGCGCTGCAACCGGCAGTTTGCCGAAACCTTTGGCGGCGACAGCGCCAGTTATGTCGGCCTGCCCATCGCCGAGCTTTACCCCAGTCAGGAAGACTTCCAGCGGATTGGAGATCGGCTGCAACAGGCGGATGCGCAATCCGGCCACTATAACGACGAACGGATCATGCGCCGTCGCAACGGCGATCTGTTCTGGTGCCGGGTGCGCGGGCGGTCGCTGACACCGGAGCAGCATTTTCGCAGCGGTGTCTGGAGCTTTGCCGATATTTCAGACGACCGACCGGTGGTCAGCCTCACCCCGCGCGAGCGGGATGTGGCGATCCTTACCTGCCGCGGGCTGTCGGCCAAGGAAATCGGTGCGGAACTGAACCTTTCGTATCGCACGATAGAAACCCATCGCGCCCATCTCCTGGTCAAATTCTCCGCCCGCAAGCTGCCGGAACTGGTGGCAAAACTGACCGGAATGCCGCTCTGAGCTCTGATCTGCGCGACGAGATTGCAAATCCTGCCAATGGCGCTCATGTTAGCGGCTATCTTGTCAGCGCTTTCCTTGTGGTAAAGCATACCCTATAAGCGCCTTCAATTCTTATGCCCGTAGGGATCTGCGGGCCTGTCGGAACCGGCTGAGGACAACAATGACAAATAAGACCCACGAAGCAGACGTATCCTTCATCAAAGCGCTGGCGGAACTGCTGCGCGACAATGATCTGACCGAATTGCAGGTCAAACGTGACTACGGCGAAGACGACAGCCTGAACGTGCGCGTATCGCGCCAGACCATGGCCGCGGCCCCTGTACAGGCTTATGCCGCACCGGCCCCGGTGGCCGCGGCAGCTGCCCCGGCGGCCGCCGCCCCTGCCGCAGCACCCGCCGCCGCAGAGGATCCCGCCAGCCACCCCGGCGCCGTTCCCTCGCCGATGGTCGGGACCGTCTACACCCAGCCCGAACCGGGCGCGCCGACGTTTGTAAAAGTTGGCGATCAGGTGGCCGAGGGCGATACCCTCTTGATCGTCGAAGCCATGAAGACCATGAACCACATCCCGGCCCCGAAGGCCGGCACCATCAAGCGTATCCTCGTCGAAGACGGCGCAGCGGTCGAATTCGGAACGCCGCTGGTCATCATCGAGTAAGGGTCCAACATGTTTGATAAGATCCTGATTGCCAACCGAGGTGAGATCGCGCTGCGCGTGATCCGCGCCTGCCGGGAAATGGGCATCAAGTCGGTTGCCGTGCATTCCACCGCTGACGCGGATGCGATGCATGTTCGCATGGCCGACGAATCCGTCTGTATCGGACCGCCGTCCGGCACCCACAGCTACCTGTCGATCCCCGCCATCATCTCCGCCTGCGAGATCACCGGTGCTCAGGCGATCCATCCCGGCTATGGCTTCCTGTCGGAGAATGCCAATTTCGTTCAGATCGTCGAGGACCACGGGCTGACCTTTATCGGCCCCACCGCGGAACATATCCGCGTCATGGGCGACAAGATCACCGCAAAGGACACCATGAAGGATCTGGGCGTGCCCTGCGTGCCCGGCTCCGATGGTGGTGTACCGGATCTGGAAACTGCCAAGAAAATTGGCGAGGACATCGGCTATCCGGTGATCATCAAGGCCACCGCCGGCGGTGGCGGACGTGGCATGAAGGTAGCCAAGACCGCCGCCGACATGGAACAGGCCTTCATGACTGCCCGCGCCGAAGGCAAAGCCGCCTTTGGCAACGATGAGGTCTATATCGAGAAATACCTGACCACACCGCGCCACATCGAGATCCAGGTCTTTGGCGACGGCAAGGGCAATGCCGTTCATCTGGGCGAGCGCGACTGTTCGCTGCAGCGGCGCCACCAGAAGGTTTTCGAAGAGGCTCCCGGCCCCTGCATTACCCCAGAGGAACGTGCGCGGATCGGCAAGACCTGTGCGGATGCCGTTGCAAAGATCAATTACATTGGCGCTGGCACCATCGAGTTCCTCTATGAAAACGGTGAATTCTACTTCATCGAGATGAACACCCGCCTGCAGGTGGAACACCCGGTCACCGAGAGCATTTTCGGTGTCGATCTGGTGCGCGAGCAGATCCGGGTCGCCGAAGGCCTGCCGATGTCGTTCACCCAGGACGATCTGGAGATCAACGGTCACTCGATCGAGGTGCGGATCAACGCCGAGAAACTGCCGAACTTCTCGCCCTGTCCGGGCAAGATCACCCAGTATCACGCCCCCGGCGGGCTGGGTGTGCGGATGGATTCGGCGCTTTACGACGGCTATTCGATCCCGCCCTACTACGACAGCCTGATTGGCAAGCTGATCGTGCATGGCCGCGACCGGCCAGAGGCCTTGGCGCGTCTCAGCCGTGCCCTAGGAGAGCTAATCGTGGATGGTGTCGACACCACCGTTCCGCTGTTCCACGCGCTGCTCGAAGAGAAGGATATCCACACCGGGCAGTACAATATTCATTGGCTGGAAAAATGGCTGGAAACCAATCTCGGTAACGCCTGATCATTTGGGGCGGCCTTGCGGGGCCGCCTTTTTTCTTTCCCGCTGCCCGATTTTTACCCCGCCCTTTGCCTTGTATCATCGCGTTTTCCATTTCCCCGGACCCACGATCCCGTTTTAGACTAGCCTTATGACCCTCACGCCAGAACTGCTGCTTCACGCCTATTCCGTCGGCGTTTTTCCCATGGCCGAGAGCCGGGACGACCCCGACGTTTTCTGGGTAGATCCGAAGCGGCGCGGCGTGTTCCCGATCGGTGGATTTCATCTGTCGCGCTCGCTGGCCAAAACCCTGCGAAAGGGGGGGCATGAAATTGCCGTGAACCGGGATTTTGCCGCAGTGCTTGACGGCTGTGCCGATCGCGCCGAGACATGGATCAACCCAGAAATCCGCGCCCGCTACATTGACCTGCACCAGCAGGGCAACGCCCATTCGCTTGAGGTTTATCAAGCAGGTGAGCTGACAGGTGGCGTCTATGGGGTTGTGCTGGGCGGTGCGTTCTTCGGTGAGAGCATGTTCTCCCGGCGCCGGGACGCGTCAAAGATCGCATTGGCCTATCTGATGGATCGGCTGCAACAGACGGGTTTCACCCTCTGTGACACGCAGTTCCTGACGCCGCATCTCGCCTCTCTCGGCGCGGTCGAGATCAGCCGGGCGCGCTATCGCCGCCAATTGCGGGAGGCGCTGGATATTGACGCGGATTTTACCGCCGCCCCCCTGCCCACGCCTCAGGCGTTGGTGCAGCGCATCACCCAGATATCATAGCGACTGTGATCCAGCGCGTTCAAAGCCGGGCTTGACGCGATCATCCAGCCGTCAAAATAAACCGTAGCATCATTGGGATTGCGCACCGTCACATAGGCATAGGCATCGCCGGTTGGGTTGTCGGCAGGAAAGCGGCATTCCTGCAGGCTAACGATCACGCCAAATATCTCAGCGCTGCCGCCCACCGGAATTTCCAGATCCTGCGTCTGACCATTGACCTTGTCGAGGCCGCGCAGAACGGCGGAGGTGCCATTTTCAGCAGCCCCCTGCGCGCAAGCGACACCCGTGGCTGTCACAAGTGCAAAAAGCGCCGCAATCAGACGCATCAGCCTTCGTCTCCGCTGCCTGCAACAAATTTCACCAGAAGCGAGATCAGGCTGACCGCGCCCTGAGTGTCCTCCACCGCGTCCCCCGCCTCAAAGGCAAAGGGCGATCCGCCAGGCATCACCTCAACGAAGTTGCCGCCAAGCAAGCCTTCGGAAGAAATCACCACCGCGCTGTCGTCGGGGATCTCGATCCCTTCCTTGACGGAGAACCGGGTATCGGCACGAAAGGTCTGCGGGTTCAGTTCAACACCGGTGACCGTGCCGATCTTGACACCGGCAAGACGGACATCGGTGCCAACGCTCACCCCTTCCAGAGACCGGAACGAGGCGTTCAGCTCATAAGCAGAGCCGGCGCGCGACAGACCGGCAGCCTGACCGGCATAGACGGCAAATCCGATGGCAGCGGCCAGAACCAGCCCACCTGCCAGAACCTCGGTAGTGTTATGCGACATGCTGTTTCAGCCCCTGCCTTTGGATGGGTCGACACCTGCGCCGACCTGCCAGCGCCGCTGGCGACGCTGTTGTCTCGATCAGATGTGACCGATGCTTATTCCGGCGACCATGCTTCATAGTCGCTGCGTTCCTTGGGAGCTCCGGCTGCGCGGATCGACCCGGCCGGCGCATAGGCCAGCATGGTGCCGGTCAGGTTTTCCTGATGCGGCTTTTCCCAGGGTTTATGCGCCAGAGGTTTTTCGGACGGCACTTCGTCAAACGTGCGGTGCAACCAGCCATGCCAATCTGCCCCGATGCGCGAGGCCTCAACCTCGCCGTTGAACATCACCCAGCGCTTGCTGTCGTCGGCATTGCGATAATACACGTTGCCCTGATCGTCCTCACCCACCTTGGTGCCCTTACGGGCGGTGAAGATACGCGTATTCAGGGTCGAGCCGTTCCACCAGGTCACAGCTCGCAAGAGAGAGTTCAGGATTCCCATCGGTTCCTCCGAAAATTTCGCTTCTGATATGGCGCAATTTACCGCCAAGGTCCAGACACGCTGCACCCGCCCATGGGGATTGTCGCAAAACTTCTCGGGCATTTGCACAATCGGGCCATAATTGCCGCCTAAGATGCGCGTGAATTCTTAACATCCGATAGCGAGGCCGCCCGTGCGCTTCATCCTTTCTCTGGTCGCAACCCTTATTGTCGCCGTTACTGTGCTGGACCTGATGCAGGTGACCAGCCTGATGATCCACGGCGACCGTGCCCAGCAGCGGCCAAAGACGATCCGCCTGGCCGAACCGGATGAAGGAGATTGGCAGCAGATGACAATGAAAACGCTGGACGCGGCGAAATCCATGCTGGGCTTGAATGCAGAACCAGAGAAAAGCGAGTTGCAGAAGCTGATGGAGCGGCGCCGCAAGGAAACCGCCCCTGTGCGTAGTTTCGAGTTCTAGCCCGCAGTCGGCCCAGGCCAGAGTTCCCCTTAGGCCGACGCCAGGGCCGTTACCTCGATCTCGATCCGAAACTTGGGATCAATCAGCCCGCATTCGATCATCGTGGCAGCTGGCGGGTTATCGCCAAAGGTCTGCGCCAACAGCGGCCAGCAGGGCTCGAACTCAGCGCGATCGGGCAGGTAGTAGTTCACCCGTACCACATCGGCAAAACTGCTGCCCGCCTGCTCAAGCGCGGCGCCAATGATATTAAGCGCTGACTGGCACTGCGCGACCACGTCGTCCCCCTGTCCCACGGTGCCTGCCACATGCACAAAGCCGCCCGCAACCACGGCGCGGCAATAGCCGATCTTGGCCTCAAATTCGCCTCCGGAGGAAATGCGTTTGATCATGTTCTCTGTCTCTTTCTTACCGAAAATCACATGGAAAAGCGGCGCAAGGTTACCCTCACGCCGCCTTTCAATCATCTCAGTTCTGCCATTGGCATCGCTACAAAGCTTAACCAGCTGTCGCCGACTCTTTTTCGGCGTCGGCGTGGATCATCAGCGGTTGTGCGTCCGAGTTCACAGCCTCTTCGTTCACGACCACTTTCTCGACGCTGTCCATTCCCGGCAGCTCAAACATGGTGTCGAGCAGGATATCCTCCAGAATGGAGCGCAGACCACGGGCGCCGGTTTTGCGTTCGATCGCTTTCTTCGCAATCGCACTCAGCGCTTCCTCGGTAAAGTCCAGCTCGGTATCTTCCAGCTCGAACAGGCGCTGATACTGTTTGACCAGAGCATTCTTCGGCTTGGTCAGAATGGTGATCAGCGCGTCCTCATCCAGATCTTCCAGTGTTGCCAGAACCGGCAGACGGCCGACGAATTCCGGGATCAAGCCGAATTTCAGCAGGTCTTCAGGTTCAAGCTTCTTGAAGGTTTCACCGACACCCGCATCGCTGTCATCACGCACATCCGCGCCAAAGCCCATGGCCGAGCCCTTGCCGCGCTGTTTGATGATCTTGTCGAGACCGGCGAAGGCGCCACCGCAGATGAACAGGATATTGGTGGTGTCCACCTGCAGGAATTCCTGCTGCGGATGCTTGCGCCCGCCCTGCGGCGGCACGCTGGCCACGGTACCTTCCATCAGCTTCAGCAGCGCCTGCTGCACCCCCTCGCCCGACACGTCGCGGGTGATCGAAGGGTTTTCCGACTTGCGGGTGATCTTGTCGACCTCGTCGATGTAGACGATGCCGCGCTGCGCACGTTCGACGTTGTATTCCGACGCCTGCAACAGCTTGAGAATGATATTCTCGACATCCTCGCCCACATAACCGGCTTCGGTCAGCGTGGTCGCATCCGCCATGGTGAAGGGCACATCCAGAATACGCGCCAGCGTCTGCGCCAGCAGCGTCTTGCCGCAGCCGGTTGGGCCGATCAGCAAAATGTTGGATTTTGACAATTCGATGTCCGAACCCGCCTTCTGAGCGTGATTCAGGCGCTTGTAGTGGTTGTGCACCGCAACAGACAGCACCCGCTTGGCCATTGCCTGACCGATCACATAATCGTCAAGGACCTCGCAGATGTCCTTCGGCGTCGGAACGCCGTCGGTGGACTTCAGCCCGGAGGCCTTCGTCTCTTCGCGGATGATGTCCATGCACAGTTCGACGCATTCGTCGCAGATGAACACGGTTGGGCCCGCAATAAGCTTGCGTACCTCATGCTGGCTCTTGCCGCAGAAGCTGCAATAAAGCGTGTTCTTACTGTCGCCGCTTGAGTTCGTTGCCATGGTCTACCTTTCCGTCCAGGGCGTGCATGCGCCTCCTGCGCCACCCGTAATATTGGCAGCTTATGCCACAGGCACAGCAGCCACAATCGCAAAGTGTGCCCCGATGACGACGGGGCACACCTGCCAGCTCACACCGCTGATCAGCTGTCCTCGTCGTCCAGCTTGCTGCGGTTTTCGACGATTTCGTCGATCAATCCGAATTCCTTCGCCTCTTCGGGAGACATGAAATTATCCCGCTCCAGCGCGTTCACGATCTTGTCGTATTCCTGGCCGGTGTGCTTGACGTAGATTTCGTTCAGACGCTTCTTCAGCTTCAGGGTCTCCTCGGCGTGGATCATGATATCCGTCGCCTGCCCTTGGAAGCCACCGGAGGGCTGATGCACCATGACGCGGCTGTTGGGCAGCGAGAACCGCATCCCCGCCTCACCCGCCGTCAGCAGCAGCGAGCCCATGGAGGCCGCCTGGCCGATCACCAGTGTCGAAACCTTCGGCTTGATGTATTGCATGGTGTCATAGATCGACAGACCCGAGGTCACAACGCCGCCGGGGCTGTTGATATACATCGAGATCTCTTTCGACGGGTTCTCCGCCTCAAGGTGCAGCAGCTGGGCCACGATCAGGGAACTCATGCCGTCGTGAACCGGGCCGTTAAGGAAAATGATCCGCTCCTTCAGCAGGCGCGAAAAGATATCATAGGCGCGTTCACCGCGGCTGGTCTGTTCCACCACCATCGGCACCAGCGTGTTCATGTATGTTTCTCTTGGATCGACCATATTGACCTGCCTGCTTTGAATTGTATCGGCATCATAGCCGACTGAGTATTACCCGAGTCTTAGTGCCGCCACATTTGGGCTGCAAGGGGCGGCGATTGTTTTTGCGCTGGCCTGTGCCCTGCACCCGAATGCGGCCTCGGTGGCGCAAACAGTCAGGTCCGCGTCGAAAACCATCGCCCCGCCGTCGCAAAAGGTGGGATGCAGGCCGCAGATCGGGGTTAACTAGCAAAGATCACAGACCCAACCGAAACCGGTGTGTTACAGGTTCCCGAAATGATCGATGACTATTTTGTGCAAAAAGGGGCGTCGGCCAATCTGACGATCCCCTTTGACGGTGAGCCGCAGGATTTCTATTTCCTGCTGCTGCCGAAGGCGACGATGCTGCCCATCGCGGCCGCCGTCGAGCCGTTGCGCATTGCCAATCAGGTCACCAATACGCAGCTCTATCGCTGGTATGTGATGACACCGGATGGCGAACCGATCCGCTGTTCAAACGGGATGACCATCACGCCGGACCTGCCAATGGGTCCGCTCCCGGGGGATGCTCTGGCTTTTGTCTGCTCGGGCGTGGAACCGCAGAATGCCGCCAGTGAAGCGGTGTTGAACTGGCTGCGGCGCGAACGCCGCTTTGGCCGCTCGATCGGCGGCATCTGCACCGGGGCCTTTGCTCTGGCGCAGGCTGGGCTGCTGGGCGAGCATCGGTTCACCCTGCACTGGGAGAACCAGCCCGGTTTTGTCGAGAGATATCCGGACCTGCTCCCATCGCCCCGGATCTTTGAAATCAGCGATACTCTGATGACATGCGGCGGCGGCAATGCAGCCACAGATATGATGCTGAACCTGATCGAGGAACGCCATGGCAAGCAGCTGGCGATCATTGTTGCCGACATGTGCCTGCATGTGCGTACCGGCGGGCAGAGCACACCGCAGAAGTCCAATTACGCGGTCGCAATCGGCAGCCGCAACCAACGGCTGCTGAACGCGCTTCAGCTGATGCAGGAATCAATTGAGGAGCCACTCTCAATCGGCGAGCTCTGTGATCGGCTGGATATCTCGCGCCGTCAGCTGGAGCGGCTGTTTGCGCGCTATCTCGACCAGAGCCCGATGCATGTCTATTTCGACATGCGGCTCAGCCATGCCTTTGCGCTGATGAACGAGACCTCGATGTCAGTGACCGAGATCGCGCTTGCGTCTGGCTTCAACAGCGCCACGCATTTCTCGCGCCAGTTCAAACGCAAGTTCGGCGCCAGCCCGCATTTTTTCCGCAAGGGGTGGAACTGAGCCGCAGCAGCCGCCGACAGCAGCAGCCCCCCGTTGCGGATGAGCAGGCGGTGTCCTCAGCCGTCGATCTTGCGCCCCATGATGGCCAGCGACTGCTGGTAGACGGTTGCCGCATTCCATTCCTTCAGCACACGGTAATTCGGCTCCCCCTGTTGGTAGCCACGCCCGGGTTTCCAGCCTTTCTTGCGCAGGAAATGGGCGGTTGAGGCCAGCGCATCCCCCATGTTGTAGAAATCCACCCGCCCGTTGCCATCCCAGTCCACACCGTAGTTGAGCGCATTCCCCGGCAGGAACTGGGTGTGCCCCAGTTCGCCGTGTTTGGCGCCTTTGGTCGCGCTGGTAATGGCGCCCTGATCCACCAGTTTCAGCGCACCAATGGCATGGGGTTTGAAGAAATCGGAGCGGCGGCAGTCATAGGTCAGCGTCACGATGGCCGAGACCACCTGACTGTCACCCATGTAATTGCCAAACGCAGTTTCCATACCGTGAATCGCAATCAGGATCCCGGCCGGAACCCCGAACTTGCGTTCCAAGGCG
This sequence comes from Phaeobacter sp. JH20_26, assembly GCF_048056275.1. NCBI lineage: Bacteria > Pseudomonadati > Pseudomonadota > Alphaproteobacteria > Rhodobacterales > Roseobacteraceae > Phaeobacter > Phaeobacter sp. JH20_26. The sequence continues at coordinate 638,993 of NZ_JAYMWL010000013.1, forward strand.
GCAAAGAACTCCGCATTGCGTGCCTTGCGCTTGCGGCCTTGGGCGATGATCGTATTGGCGCCGCGGATCTGCATGAATTTCTCAAGAGAATAGCGAAAGCTCTTCTGGTTGCGATCTGCGGCGATGGTGCGGCTGGCGTAGCTGGTATTGGCCAGCGCGTTCAGCCCGGCCTGGCGGACGCCGGCGCGTTGCGCCTCCTGGGCGAAATCGCGTTTCCAGGTCTCAAACCCGGCAGAGGTATTGCCGCAGGATGCCGCCATCGCGGCAAGGGGAAGGCCAGAGGCCAGTATCGCGGCGGCTGCGATGGCTGACAGTCGACAGCTGAGCAGCAGCGGCGCTCGACGATGAGTGGTGGTGGCATCTGAGGAGAAGGGGCGAAACAACTGGAACATCTTAAAAAACCTGAATCCGAAGCTTATGGGCTGAACCTTCAGTCTAGCTGAAATCTGCGTCGAGACCAGCCATCAGATCACCCCGGCGCAGGCCTATGTCCGACGTCAGTTCGCGGCCTCAGGCAAACGCGCTGCCCGCAGCCAGCGCCAGACCATCAGCGACAGCTGTCATCGCGTTCTCTGAATATAGCTCAGCGCGCGGACAGAGCTGCTGCATCTGCGTCTGCACCGCCGCAAGCAGGGCCGAACCCCCGACCAGAACCACTCGCGTGACCTGATCACCGCGCAGATCCGCCCGATGAAGGGTCTCGCGGGCGCAGGCGGTGATCTCCTCGATATCGCTCGCCAGGCTCTGCTCAAGCGTCTGCGTGTCCAGGGGCACCGACAGCCCCGGTTCCAGAACCTTCAGATCAATCACCGCGCGGCGGCGATCTGGGTGATTGACCGCGATTTTGCCCCGCTCAACGGCAAAGGCCAGATCGTGCCCCAGCTCATCTTCCAACACGGAGACAAGCCGTGCCAGTTTTTCAGGTTCTTCGGCATTGCGCGCCAGATCCTGCGCGGCGCGGCGGCTGTCGGCAGCATAGAGGAACGGGATCATCTGCCAGGTCGCCAGATCGTTGAACAGGCGGTTGGGTGCAGGCAGGCTGCCGCCGCCAAAACTGTTGCGAATGGCACTGCCGCGCCCCAACAGCGGCATCACGTAATCAATGCTCAGCTGCCGGTCGAAATCGGTCCCGCCAAGACGCACGCCATGCGAGGCCAGAATACGCGCGGTCCCATCCCGTGACTGCTCAAAGGTTGTGAAGTCCGAGGTGCCGCCGCCGATATCAACGATCAGGCCGATGCCGGGCTTGGGCTGTGCCGAGCGCAGGGCCGCTTCGGGTTCCAGCATGAAACGGACCTCCTCAAACCCTGCGGCCAGATAGCAGGCGCGCAGGTCCACTTCGGCCTGGGCATCGCGGGCTGCATCCTTGCTGTGAAACAGCACCGGACGGCCTGACAGCGCATGGCTGAACGACTGGCCGGTTGCCGCCTCTGCCCGGGTCTTCAGCTCGGCCAGGAAACGGGCCACGATAGTGACAAAATCGACCAGTTCACCATTCAGACGACGCTTTTCATACATCAGCGGCGTGCCGAGCAGGCTTTTCAAGGCACGCATGAAGCGGCCTTCGTCCCCATTGATCAACGCGCGGGTTGCTGGCCGCCCGATAATCATCTTGCGACGATCAGGATCAAAGAACACGGCCGTTGGCAGCGTGGTTTCCCCCGGCTCGATCTCCACCAGCCAGGGTCGTCCGTTGACCGCAACACCGGCTGCCGAGTTGGAGGTGCCAAAGTCGATTCCAAGGGTGTTGGGAGTGGTCATGTCTGACACCTGTCGCTGAGAAAGAACCGGCGTGAGTATCTGAAGACGTTGTGCAAAACAAGTGTTCAGACAGCGGCGGAACGACACAACTCTGGCGGAACGCAAACCACCCCCGCGATAGCCATCGCGGAGGTGGTGGGAGGCAGGCATCGCCTGACGCCCGCACTGAGGAGTGCTGGCGGGGTCAGTCGGCGGTTGCGGCCTTCAGATAAGCGATCACCGCTTCGATATCGGCGTCTTTCTTCAGCCCGGCAAAGGACATCTTGGTCCCTTTCATGTATTTCTTCGGATTTGCGAGAAAGGCCGCAAGCGCGGCCTCATCCCAGACCAGCCCATTTTCTGCCGCCGCTAGCAGCGCCTTGGAATAGCGAAACCCATCAACATGGGCGGCTGGCGCGCCGATGATTCCGTTCAGGATCGGACCGGTTTTCGATTTCGCGCCCGCGCCGATCTGGTGGCAGGATTTGCATTTGCGAAAGGTCTTCTCGCCCTTTGCGACCAGCTCAGGGTCTGGGCCGATGTCTGGGGTAGCCTCTGGGGCGACGGCCTCTTTAACGGACGCGCTGTCTGCCTCTGCGACGGGCACGGCCGGTTCGGCTGCCGTGTCCGCTTGTGTCTCAGCGGCATCGGTTTCGTCCGGCGTAACATCCAGCACCATGGCGCGCATGGTAATCTCGACGCTGTCCTTGCAGCTCTCCATGCAGGGCTCCGGGTTCCAGAAGTGCTTTTCCGCCTCCTGACGGTCGTCCAGGATAAAGCCGTCCGCATTGGGCAGCTGCACCCCGGCAAAGGTTTCGTCCGACAGCACAAACTCATCATCGACCAGATCGTTGGAATAGAGGATATAGGCGACAATCGCATAGACCTCATCCGGGGTCAGAGATTGTGCGTCGCCAAAGGGCATGGAACGGTTCACGTAATCCCACGTGGTCGAGAGATACGGCCAGTAGCTGCCGACAGTTTTCAGCGGATCGTCATGGTCGAGCGTGCCCTGCCCGCCCGCGAGCTTGGGCCAATTGCCCACACCCTCGGCGAAATCGCCGTGGCAGACCGCGCATTTTTCGGCAAAGACCTCCTCGCCGGCGAAGACATCGCCCGAGCCTTCGGGCAGCCCGGTGCCATCGGGAGAGACATCGAGATCCCAGGCCGCGATTTCCTCCGGCAAGGCCGGGCGACCGAGGCCGAATTTTTCCGCCGCGGCTGGCGTCACGACCATCGTGGAAACGACAGCCGCTGCAAGCAAGCTCCGCCTCCCCTCGGTGGGCTTCATCACCACTTCAAGAAACCTCGACATTTTCCGCCTCCCCGTTTGCCTTGACCCACCAGGTCTGGATGGCGTTGTTGTGATAAATCGAATTCAGCCCCCGCACCTCACGCAGCTGCGCCTTGGTTGGCTGCACATAGCCCGAAGCGTCGCGGGCCCGGCTTTGCAGCAGCATCTCGGACCCGTCCCAGTTGATATCCAGATAGAACCGGGTCAGCGCCTTGTCCGTTCCCGGTGCCGCCAGCCGCGCCTCGGTCCAGGTCTTGCCGCCATCCAGGGACACATCCACGCCAGTGATTGCGCCGCGCCCGGACCAGGCCAGGCCAGTGACCACCAGCGGCCCGGCGCCATGTGTAATCGGTGCCTGAGGGCTTGGGCTGGTCACAACGGATTTTGCGTCCATCTCCCAGGTCCACTTGCGGCTGATGCCATTGGCCAGCGTGTCGGTGTATTTCGAGGTTTCCTCGCGGCTCTCTACCGGACCCGCCATGACCTCGATCCGGCGCAGCCATTTGACCCACATGTTGCCTTCCCAGCCGGGCACCACGAGGCGCACCGGATAGCCGTGCTCCTTGCGCAGCGCCTCACCGTTGGCCTTGAAGGCGACCAGCACGTCGTCCATCGCCTTTTCCAGCGGGATTGAGCGCCCGTTGGAGGACGCATCCGCCCCCTCGACATAAACCCATTTGCCTGCGGGGTTTACGCCAGCTTCCTCAAGCAGGTTGCGCAGCGGGACACCGGAATATTCCATGTTGTGGATCATGCCATGGGTGAACTGCGCGCCATTGAGTTGCGCGCCGGCCCACTCCATGCCGGAATTCGCAGCACATTCGCAGAAATAGACGCGGTTTTCGCGCGGGAAGCGTTCCAGATCCGCATAGGTAAACACCAAAGGCGTGTCGACCAGGCCGTTGATCATCAGCCGGTAGTCATCCTTGCGCAGCTCAATCGCGCCGGAGTGATGACGTTCAAAGGCGCAGCCTTGCGGGGTGATGGTTCCGTCCAGCGCGTGGATCGGCGTGAAGTTGATCGAGCTGATGGTGTCCGCCGTCAGCCACTCCACATTGCGCCGGACCACGTCGCTTTCGTATTTGATCGGCAGGCCGTAGGGGGTGGTATCCACGCCGTCGCCAAGACCGGATGCCCAGTCCTGCACCTCTGTGATCAGCGGGTCGGGTGTCGCGGCGCCAGCAGAACGGCTCGCCACTGCCCCTGCCCCAACCGCCGCAGCACCGGCCAGAAACTGGCGGCGCGACCGGCTGGTTTGCTTCGGTTTATCAGTCATCTCTGATTGCCTCCTTACATCGAAAAATTCACTTTCGTGAATTCATCAGCGCAAAAATTTTTGGCGGATGCCGGGCTTAGGCGCCCGACACCTGCACGGAATTGTTCGGGGAAAGGGTAACGGTGCCCATCTTGCGAATGTGGCTTTCGACCACATCCCAGATCTGCGGCCCCTCGGTCCCTTCATTCACGCTGGCCCAGCCGGCAACGATATAGGTCTTGGCCGGGTCAATCGCCTCGCCGGTCTTCAGCAGTGTCATATTGCTGATCCGTTCGCCCTGCGGCTTGGTGATGTCGATATGGTAGCCCATGCCACCGACGCGCACCATGTCGCCGCCCTGCTGGTAATAAGGGTCGGGATTGAAAATGTTGTCGGCCACGTCCTCCATCACCACCTTCAGGAATTCGCCTGTCATTTCATTGCGATAGGCTGCACCGTAGCTCATCGACGTGACATTCCAGATATCCTCGCGGGTGATGTCATCGCCGGGCAGCAAGGACGGCCCCCAACGCACGCCGGGCGACAGGGCGATATCGGCCTCACGCTCGGTCAGCAGCGCGTCACAGATGAGATCGTCCCAAGTGCCGTTGAAATTGCCGCGCCGATAGAGCAACTCATCAGTCTGGCCGATCACCTCGGCCAGCTCTGCCTCATAGGGCGCGCGCTGGTCGTTGATCAGCTGGCTGATCACCGGATCCGGCGCAATGACGTCGGAAAACACCGGGATCAGCTTGTGCCGCAGCCCCATCAGCTGGCTGTCACGCACGTCCAGATCCACGCGGGAGACAAATTTGCCATTGGACCCAGACGCAACAATGTGGGTCTGACCAACAAGAACCGGTTCCGGTAGCGCATCATGGGTGTGGCCGGACAGGATCACGTCGATGCCACTGACCATACCGGCCATTTTCTTATCAACGTCAAAACCGTTGTGCGACAGCACCACAACAACATCCGCACCAGCGGCGCGTACCTCGTCGACCATCTCCTGCATATGTTCATCGCGGATCCCAAAGGAGTATTCCGGGAACATCCAGCCGGGGTTTGCAATCGGCATATAGGGGAAGGCCTGACCGATCACCGCAACCTTCGCGCCGCCACGGTCGAAGAACTTATAAGGTTTGAACAGCTCAGCCGGTTCATCCCATTCCGCATCAAAGATATTCTGGCCAAGTGCGGCAAAGGGCAGCCCCTCGACGATCTCATTCACCCGGTCCGATCCCAGCGTGAACTCCCAGTGGAAGGTCATCGCATCCGGCTTCAGCGCGTTCATCACATTGACCATGTCCTGGCCTTCGGTGTGATGACAGGTATAGGAGCCATGCCAGGTGTCGCCGCCATCCAGCAACAGCGCATCGGGGCGGTCGGCGCGGATGGCATTGATGATTGTTGCAACACGATCCAGCCCCCCGACCCGGCCATAGCCCTGCGCAAGCGACGCAAAATCATTGTAGGTCAATGCATAAGCTGAGGGGCTGCCATCGGCGATCCCATAGGCCTTGCGGAAATCCGCGCCGGTGATATGCGGAACATGGCCCTTATTCTCACCAACCCCAAGATTGACCGAGGGCTCACGAAAATAGATCGGCTTCAGCTGAGCGTGAATGTCCGTGACATGGATCAGGCTGATGTTGCCATAGGTGTCAAACTGCAGGAGCTGATCCTGTGTCAGCTTCTGCTGCGCTGCCAGTCTGGCCCAGCTGCCAAAACCTGAGGCACCAAACAGCGCTGACGCTGCCATGGAGACCTGCAAGAAATCACGCCGCGAGATCATGGGTTCATCTTCCTACTGAGACACACGACATATTCGCATGTTTGAATGAAATTGAGGGAAACGCGCCCCGCATCATCTCTGACACGGGGCCACGCGGATCAGTTGCGGACAGACGGAGCCTCGACCGAGAGGCCGTTGCCACGCGATGCGACATAGAGCTCCAACGCCACAAACTCAGCCGAACCCGGTTTGTAAGTCTCGGCGCGGGTGTCACGCACGCAGCCTTTGAACCGCGCATGGGCCGTGTTCAGCTTGGTGTTCTTCAAGCGGTAGACCGGGAAGCCATTGATCTGGCCCTGGCTCAGATGGTCGGCGCGGATCATGTTGCCATAGTTGTCTTCATGGCAATTGGCACAGGAGAGTTCCAGCTGACCGGTGCGGGTGTAGTAAAGCTCCTTGCCCTGTTCCCAGGTGGACTGGGCCGGGCCGTCAATGGCCACGTTGACCGGCATCCCGCGCGATTGCACCGAAATCAGCGCTTCCATGGCCGCCATCTTGCCGCTGGTGTATTTCCACTTCTCCGCGCCCATCTGGTTCTCGCGGCAGTCGTTGATCTGCATGACGAGCGTACGCATCTCGCCTGCATCCTCGTTCCACTTGGGGTAAACCGCGCGGACGCCGACCATGCTCTCTTCGACATCGTCGTGGCAGGAGGCGCAGGATTTCTCCGCGGTGCCTTCAACCTTGGACCATGTATCCATTGCCTGATCGACAAAGACCATTGCAGGGTTGTCAAAATCATCCATCTGCAGCGCCTGCGTCTCATCCGAGCGGAAATGCCAGCCTGACATCACCTCGTCCAGCACATCAGCAACATGCGCGGGTGCGGCGGTCTTGGTGACCATTTCGATCTCGTCATTGACGACCAGCGTATCATCATCCGCCTCGGCAAAGGCGGTAACGGGCAAGGCCAGCGCCATGGCAATTGCGGTGATTGCCTTATTATTCATCTTGTTTCCTCCCTTGGGTGGTCGTCCCGCCCGGCGTTCCGGACAGGGCGTTTGCCTATGGATCCGGAAGGGATCAGCCGATCGCGATCGGTTTTTGTTCCGTGTAGACAGAGCCGTCATCGTCGTACCAAGTGAAGATGAATTCACCCGCCTCGGGAACGGTGGCGTCGAACTGGAAGTAAGGGTTGGTGGAAATGGCAGGTTCCATGGCCACATCAACAACGGACTGACCGTTGAACTCGCAGGTAAAGCGATTGATGATCGACCGCGGAATGACGTTGCCTTCCTTGTCCTTGCGCTGACCGCTTTCCATGTTGTGGCTGATCAGCGTCTTGATGGTCACCGCTTCGCCTGCGGCTGCTTTCTTCGGGACTTTGACGCGGGGTTTTACACCGGATGCCATGTCGTTAACTCCTGATATCTATGGGGCGAACCTGACGGACAGGTCGCGCTTAGCCGCCGCAGCCGCCGATGGTCACCTTGACGGTCGCGCTTGCCTTGGCAAAGCTGCCGTCGGCCATTTTGGCAACCGCCACAATGTCTTGCGTGCCTGCGAGGCGAATCCGTGTGGCGGCTGACTGGCTGGCAGCCAACGGACCAAAGGTAAAGGTCGCGACGCCCGGGGTCGGGTTGCCGGTCGCCAGGATCATGATGGCGGAAGCACCGGGCGCATCGACCTCGATCGGTACGGTATTGCCGTTTTCGGCGATTTCGGGCGCGGTCAGTGTCAGGCCGGTGTCAGCCATATCAGCGCCACCCGTGAACTCTGCAATCCGATCCTCGGCTGCAGCAACGACACGCAGGGGCAGCATGGTCAGGGCAGCGGCCCCAAGGCCAAGGCCAAGTGTGTCGCGACGTGAGAACTCCATCGTATGTCTCCTTTGACGTTGATGGCGCAAAAGATCCCGGTCCTTTGCGTCAGTCTTCTTTCAGGGTCGCAAGGAATGCGACCACATCTTCGATTTCCTGGGCGGTCAGGATCGGCGGCAATGGCTCGGTCCCCGCCTCGCCCGTGTAGGCATCGCCCGGCCGGATGAAGCCATCGACCTTGTAAAAGGCGGGCATCATCGTGCCGTCGAATGTCATCTTGGCATTGGCCACCAGACCGCGCAGCTCCGCCTCGCTCCAGCGGCTGCCGGCACCATCCAGCGCAGGGCCGATTTCACCGTGAAACGGCACATCCGACAGCGCGGACACCTGATGGCAGGCCACGCAATTGCCCTTGGATTTATCGCCAACCAGCAATGCGCCGCTGGCGGCATCCCCGGCAGCTCCGCTGAGCGATACGGCAACAGCGCCGTCGTCGTCATAGGCGACCTCTTTCGGCGCGATCTCAGCGGCAAACGCAACTGTCCCGGCCAGACAGGCTGCCAGTGTCAGAGATATTTGCTTCATGTTTCCTCCCATTGGCTCCCACGCGCTTTGGCGTGCTTCGCTGGCGTTTACCCTAGGCGACCTCACCCGGCTAACGCAACATCAAATTCAGTAATTTGAATTTCATTATGTCGTTTCGACCGTTCAACCTATCCGGCCTCGTCTGCCCGACGGCACGCAGGCAAGGCCATCTTTGCTGCAAAGACGATCAAACCACCGGTATCAATCGGTGGAGCCGTTGTTCCGTTCCTGGATGCGGCGGGCATGGTAACGTTGAAAATCTTCTCCGTTATCAAGCAAATAGCGCTCTTCGTTCACCCATGTGAACATATCGAGCGTAGTGCCGACCCCAAAGGCACCGGGCATGATCGCCACCGCGGCCTGCGGCGCCGGAATCTCGGGCACCTCCTGCGGCAGGAACATCATTGTCGGGGTAAACAGAACGCCCCATTTTCGGGCCATGTCCTTCTCCGACAGGGTTTCACCGTCAAAATCCGTCACTTCGACATCGCCATATAGATTGAGCTGCACCACAAAGAAATTGTCGCCGATGTAGGTCCCGACCTCGGGTGTCGGGAACACCTCCTCGTGCATCTTGGTACAATAGACACAGCCCCTTTGTTCAAAGAACAGCACCAGCCGCTTGCCCTCGGCATTGGCCTCGTCCAGATCCTCGCGCAGATCCTTGAAGGTCTCGCGCATCCAGGGGGTCTTGTGCAGGCCATCATCGCCGAGCTCCACCGCCCCCGCAGAGCCTACACACAGCAGCCACAACAGTCCGATCATTAGTCGTTTCATCTCTTACCCTCCCAATACGGCCGCCATTCTGGGCCGCTCAGCCGATACTTGCAAAACCCGGGAGCCACCGGATCATAGCCTCGGCAATATAACGCACGCTGCCCGTGGCGATCAGAACCGCAAAGATGATGAGCATGACGCCCATCCCCTTTTCCACCCAGGCAAAGGCAGACCGGTGGCGGGCCACAAACCTAAGAAAAGGCCCGGCAAACAGCGCCGCTACCACAAAGGGCGCGGTCATCGCCGCGCCGTAGACCAGCAACAGCAGCCCGCCGCGCCATATATCGCCAAGGCCAGAGGCAATCATCAGGATCGAGGCCAGGGCCGGCCCCACGCAGGGTGTCCAGCCAAAGCCAAAGGCCAATCCCATCAAATAGGCGCCAGCCAAGGTCGCGGGCGGCGCGGTGCTTTCGATCCGAGCCTCGCGATAAAGCAGTGGAATCCGCAGGACCCCCAGAAAATGCAGCCCAAAGACCAGCAGCAATACCGCAGCGCCATAGGCCAGCACATCCATATATTGGCCAAACACCTGCCCCAGTGCGGTGGCTCCCATTCCCATCAGCACGAAGACAGTGGTCACCCCTGCGGCGAAGCAGATCGACGCCAGCACAAGGCGCCGCCGCGCGCCCAAAGCGATCTCGCCGTCGCTGCGCAGCTCCGCGATGGAAAGCCCCCCCATATAGGAGAGGTAAAACGGCACCATGGGCAGCACGCAGGGCGTGAAGAATGACAATAGCCCCGCAACAAGCGCTCCGAACAAAGAGATTTCCAGCATGTATCAAGGCCCCTTGCCATCTTCTGCGTTCGAACCAGACAAGACCACAGTTGCCGATCCACATCGCGCCGAGAAGTATCTTCTGTCGGCTGCTGGCGGTCGATCTCCGTGTGCAAGCCGCGATTGCCCAAATCAGGCACAGCTCCAACAAGATGCGCGGGCCGCCGGTCACCCCGGTAGAAACTTGTACTATTCACATATTCAAATTACGTAGTACATATAGACACCCTTCATGCCGACCCGTCAATCACCGGCCGTGGCTCAGACATCGTACTTCACGGCCCCCACACAGATCATCGAGACAAATCGCATCATGGCCTTTTCTTCGCTGACCTCCCTGCCCTATCGCAGCTGCCGCGCCGCTGCCTCGGCGCTGGCAAAGGTCGCTGTCATGGCGGCATTGCCGCTGATCGCATCGGCCAGCGATGCCACAGAGCTGGTGATGGTCGAGCAGCCGGGCTGCGCCTGGTGCGAACGCTGGGACGCGGAAATTGCGCCGATCTATCCAAAGACCGCCGAAGGCACCTTTGCCCCGCTGCGCCGGGCAGATTTGCGCGACATGCCGAAAGATCTGACGCTGTCACGGCGGGTCACATTCACGCCAACCTTCTTGATCGTTGAGGGCGGCCATGAGATGGCGAGACTGGAAGGCTATCCGGGAGAGGATTTTTTCTGGCCGCTGATTTCCGGTCTGCTGCATGCGCACGCAGGCTTTGTCCCGCCCGCTGCCGAGCAACCAGACGCGGGACACGCCCCCTACCAGCAGCCCGCCCCGATGGCCACCAATGGTTGAACCAGGAGAGAACACCGATATGGCCCTGCCACAGTTTTCCGCCGATATGGCCCCCGAAGATCTCGATACGATGGTGGACAATGCCACCCGCGCCTCGAATTTTCTGAAGGCGATCAGCCACGAGGGACGCCTGATGATCCTGTGCCATCTGGTGTCGGGTGAAAAATCGGTGACCGAGCTGGAAGAGCTGCTCTCCGCACGTCAGGCGGCGGTTTCCCAACAGCTGTCGCGCCTGCGTCTGGAAGGTCTGGTCATTCCACGCCGTGAGGGCAAGGCGATCTATTACCGGCTGGCAGATGATCGTCCGCGCCGGATCCTGGAAGTGGTCTACGAGCTGTTCTGCAAGGAGGACTGACCGACGACCGGTCGGCCCGGCCACACTGGCAGCGGACCCTTCAGCCGCCAGCCCCGCAGCTCTTTCACCGGCGGAACCCGCACAAGATGCCCACCCCCCTGTCCGACCTCCTGAGCGATACGCAACTGACCGCCCTGCTGGGGGTGTTTGGCGGGGTCCTGCTGGGATTGGCGGCGCGGCTGGGGCGGTTCTGCACGCTGGGCGCCATCGAGGATCTGCTCTATGGCGGCTCGTCCCTGCGTCTGCGGATGTGGGGCATGGCAATCGGCATGGCAATCCTGGGAAGTTTTGGCCTCATGACTCTAGGCTGGCTGGATCCGGCGCAGTCGCAATATCTTGCCATTCGCTGGATGCCGCTGGCCTCTATCGGCGGCGGCCTATTATTTGGCTATGGCATGGCCCTGAGCGGGATGTGCGGCTATGGTGCCATAGCCCGGCTCGGCGGCGGCGATCTGCGCAGCTTTGTCATCGTGCTGGTGATGGGCGTATCGACCTTTGTCGTGCTGACAGGCCCTCTCGCCCCGCTGCGCAACCTGTTTTTCCGGCAACAGAGCATCACCGATGACTTGCCCGCCGGCATCGCCCATCATCTGGCCGACCATCTTGGGGCGTCGGTCAGCGCTATCGGCCTTGCCGTCGGCGGTGCCATCCTGCTGATATCCATCCTCGGGCGCGAGGTGCGCGAGTCTCCGGCCGCTATTGGCTGGGCTGCGCTGGTGGCGTTTGCCATCATCAGCGGCTGGGCAGGCAGCAGCCATATCGCGCGGACGGGGTTTGACGCGATACCTCTGGTCTCGCATTCCTTCTCCGCGCCGCTTGGCGAAACCATCATGTGGACAATGACCGGCAGCCTGCGGCCGATCAGCTTTGCCGTCGGCTCGGTCAGCGGCGTCTGGCTCGGTGCCTTTATCGGTTCGCTGATCAAGGGGCATTTCCGCTGGGAGGCCTGCGACGACCCGCGCGAGTTGCGCCGCCAGATCATCGGGGCCGCGATCATGGGGGGCGGCGCGGTCCTTGCAATGGGCTGCACGGTCGGCCAGGGTCTGAGCGCCTTTTCGCTGTTGTCGATTTCTGCCCCGGTGACCTTTCTGTCGATCTTTGCCGGGGCCGCTGTTGGGCTGCGCCAGCTGATCACCGGTTTTCGCCGCGCCGCCTGACTGTACCGCCTGACTGCACCACCTGACTGCCCTGCCGCGCGGCTCGCCCCGGCTGCACGACAATGTGACTGCGGTGCAGCCGCCGAGGCATTAACCTCGCAAGCAACGACAGGAGATCACCGCCATGTTTCAAAACGTGATGGGTCCGATGGCCCCCCGCCGCAGCCATATGTTCGCTGCGGCCCTGGCCTTTGTGCTGTTCGCCGCAACAGGGTCACATACGATGGTCGCGGCCGCCGCACCGCTGGCCGAGCGCCAGGGCTGGGCTGTTCATCAGACCCGCAAGCCCTACCCGCAGCTGGTCGAAGATGTGATTGCGGCGACGAAGGCGCAGGGTCTTGTCGTGGTGACGCAGGCCGGGCCGACCAAGGCCGCTGCGGCCCGTGGCATTACCATACCTGGCAACCGGGTGATCGGTGTTTTCAACAATGACTATGCGGTGCGGGTCCTCAGCCATTCCACCGCCGCAATGATCGAAGCCCCGATCCGCCTTTATGTGACCGAAGGCGAAGATGGCTTGGCGACGCTTTCTTATAAAACCGCAACCCATGTCTTTGCCCCCTATCTCGATGAAGGCGGGGCTGATCTCGCCGATATCGCGGCAGAGCTGGACCAACATCTTGATGCCATTGCGCAAAATGCGGCGCGCTCGGCGCCTTGACGCTCACACCCGCGTGAGGAGGCTTGCAACCTTGCCCGGTTCCGGCAATTTGGCGGCACTTGTTCACGAAGGGTGGATCTCATGACACAGACCGACACCGCGGCTGCGACGGCCACAGAACCATTGCGCGCGGCGGATGTGCTGGCCCGGCGACTATATGCCGCCGGATGCCGCCATGCCTTCGGCATGCCCGGTGGCGAAGTGCTGACGCTTGTCGATGCGCTGACCAAGGCGGGCATCCGCTTTCACCTTGCCAAACACGAGAACAGCGCCGGTTTCATGGGCGAAGGCGTGCACCACAGCGATGGCGCACCGGTTATCCTTGTGGCCACGCTGGGCCCGGGGGCGCTCAATGGGGTGAACGTTGTCGCCAATGCGCATCAGGACCGGGTGCCGATGCTGGTGCTGACAGGATGTGTGGATGCGGCGGAAGCGGCCACCTATACCCATCAGGTACTGGACCATCAGGCGGTTTTTGCCCCGATCACCAAGGCCAGCTATCGCCTCGACGCCGAGGCTGCCGGTGTGATCGCCGACAAGGCGGTGCGGATCGCAACAGCGCCGCGCAATGGGCCGGTGCATATCGATGTGCCGATCTCCGTCGCCGATTCCCCTGGCGGCCCCCACCGTCCTTGCCTCGCGCCTGCCAGAGCAACGCAACCGCAGCCCGCTGACCTGGCGCAGGCGCGCGCGTGGCTTACCGAGGCCGAGCGCCCGCTGGCGGTGATCGGTCTTGACGCTGTTGCCGAGGCCGCATCCGCGCCGCTTCTGGCCTTTCTCGAACACTACCAGATCCCTTTTGTAACCAGCTACAAGGCCAAGGGCATCCTGCCTGAGAAGCACCCGCTTTGCCTTGGCGGCGCCGGGCTGTCGCCGCTCGCCGATTGTCACCTGCTGCCGCTGGTGCGCGAGGCCGATCTGGTTCTTGCGCTGGGGTACGATCCAATCGAGATGCGCCCGGGCTGGCGCAACGCCTGGGATTGTTCCCGCCAGCGGGTGATTGATATCTGCGCCGAGGACAACACCCACTACATGCACTCGGCCACTCTGACGCTGGTTGCCGGTCTTGCGCCCAGTCTGCGCGCCCTGACGGTTGGGGCGCAGCTCGCCGATGACACGCAGCCGTCCCCTCGGCGCTGGCCCGAAGGTCAGCCTGAGGTGGCCCGGGCAGCCCTTCGCTCCGCCTTCACCCCGCAGGCGGACTGGGGACCCGCTGCGATCGTTGCCGAATGTCAGGCCACCCTGCCCGGCGATACGCTGGCGACGGCAGACAGCGGCGCCCATCGGATCTTGCTCTCGCAGATGTGGAGCTGCCATGAGCCTCGCGCCCTGATCCAATCCTCGGGCCTCTGCACCATGGGCTGCGCGGTGCCGATGGCCATTGGCCGCAAACTGGCAGAGCCGCAGCGCACGGTTGTCAGCTTCTCCGGTGATGCGGGTTTCCTGATGGTGGCGGGCGAGTTGTCCACCGCCGCCGAGCTTGGCGTTGCGCCGATCTTTGTCGTGTTCGTCGATGCCAGCCTCGCATTGATCGATCTGAAGCAGCGACAGCGACGGCTGGATAACGCTGGCGTCGACTTCGGCCAGCACGACTTTGCCGCGATGGGCCGGGCCTTTGGCGGCCATGGCGTCAGGGTCCGCGACCGCGCAGGCCTGCGCGCTGCCTTGCAAGAGGCACAGCAGGCCGAGCGTTTCACCGTCATTGCCGCAGAATTCGAGCGGGAGGCCTATGATGGGCTCATCTGACCGGACATCCGAAGCCAAGCTGCCCCATGGCCCGCTGACTGGCGTCAAGGTGCTGGACCTGTCCCGCATTCTGGCAGGGCCGACCTGCACCCAGATGCTGGGAGATCTGGGGGCCAGTGTTCTCAAGGTCGAAAACCCGCGAACCGGGGGCGATGACACCCGGCAGTGGGGGCCGCCCTATGTGGTGGATGGAGACGGTCACCAGTCGGATCTGTCGGCCTATTTCATGGCTGCAAACCGCAATAAGCGCTCGGTTGAGGTGGACATCGCCACGACCGAGGGCCAGCAGGTCATACGTCGTCTCGCCGCCGAAGCCGATATTCTGCTGGAAAACTTCAAACCCGGCGGGCTTGCCAATTACGGCCTCGACTACGAGAGCCTGCACGCAGAGTTCCCGCATCTGGTCTATGGTTCGATCTCCGGCTACGGCCAGACTGGACCCAATGCCCATAAACCCGGCTATGACCTGATGGCACAGGGCTATGGCGGGATCATGTCGCTCACCGGTGAGCCTGAGGGCCGACCGATGAAGGTTGGCGTCGGCATCGCCGACGTAATGTGCGGCATGTATGCCTGTGTCGGCATCCTCGCGGCGCTGCGCCACAAGGAACAGACCGGCGAAGGCCAGCAGGTCGATATCGCGCTGGTGGATGCGCAGATCGCATGGCTGATCAACGAAGGTGTGGCAACACTCAACACTGGCAGCGCCCCCAAACGGCGCGGTAATGAGCATCCCAGCATCGTGCCATATGGGTTATATGAGACCTCAGATGGCCATGTGATCCTCGCGGTCGGCAATGACGCGCAATTTGGCCGCTTCCTATCTTTTCTCGGTCTGGACGGGCTGGCGCGGGACCCGCGCTTTGCAACCAACCCGGCCCGCTTGCAGCACCGCGACGCGCTCGCCGATATCCTAGTACCGGCGCTGCGCCAATACCGCACCGATGAGGTGATCGCCGCGATGGAGGCCCGCAAGGTGCCAGCAGGACCGGTGCAGACGCTCGATCAGGTTTTTGCCTCTGATCAGGTGGCGGCGCGGGATATGACAATTGAAATGTCCTCGGCGGCGGGGCCAGTACGGTTGCTTGGCAATCCGCTCAAATTCTCCCGGACGCCGGTGACCTACCGCCATGCGCCTCCAATCTGCGGCGCAGACAGCGACCTCCTTGCCAGGACCGCGGACCCGTTTTCGGAAGACGACAACTAAGATAGCGGCGCGGCGCCGACCGAGAACAGGCAGACGCCCCATCACCCTGGGGCGGCTGCCTGCTCAATATCTCTGCTATCCCCTTAAGACACCGCAGAAAACGCCTGTTTCTCGGGCTTGCAACCGGCAGGATCTGGCCGAGTGTTACAGAAACTGGCGGTGTTCGGCCAAAGTCGCGCTGCACGGGCTTGCCAGATTACAAAAAATGCGGGAAATCGCTGTCAATCAATATGGTTGGCCCATTAATCCGGCGAGATTGCACACGCCGCTTCACCAAACCGCGAGCGGGCATCGCGAGACGCGCGGCCGTGCTTTAGGCTCGACGACAAAGCACCTCTGCTTTCGTTTTTGACACGGATCGGACAAACGATGATGCAAGATATTTTTGGCCAGGACACCAGCCTGACAAACGCCGCGGCGCTCGAGAACTGGAACTGCGTTCAGATGGGGGTGTTGTCTCACGGCGCTGCCGCGCCGCAACATCTGGGCGCCCTGCTGGAGGCTGCACCGGAGTTTGCCATGGCCCAGGCGGCCAAGGGCATGTTTGTGTTGCTGCTGGGTCGGGCAGAACTGATGCAGGCCGCACGCGACGCCTATGCTGCGGCCAAGGCCGCCGAGGATGGTGCATTGCCACGCGAACGCCACTATATCGCGGCGCTCGGTGCCTGGCTGGAGGGCCGTCCATCGCTGGCGATTGCAGAGATGGAGACCGTGCTGCGCAGCCACCCCGAGGACGCGCTGGCGATGAAGCTGAGCCACGCGATCCGCTTCATCCTGGGCGACAGCGCCGGTATGCGCCGGTCGATCGAGCGGGTCCTGCCCGCCTATGCGCCGGATCACGCCGGACGCGGTTACCTGCTTGGATGCCACGCCTTTTCGCTTGAGGAAACCGGCGCTTATGACCTGGCCGAAGCAACCGGGCGTCAGGCGCTCTGGATGGCACCGGATGATGCCTGGGGCCTGCATGCGGTGGCCCATGTCCATGATATGACGGGCAACTCCCGTGCCGGGCTTGACTGGCTGACCGGTCGCGAAGAGGCCTGGGCGCATTGCAACAACTTTCGCTACCACGTCTGGTGGCACAAGGCGCTGATGCATCTGGATCAGGGGCAGACCGAACAGGTGCTGGCGCTATACGATCACGAGATCCGCAAAGACAAAACCGATGATTACCGTGACATTTCCAACGCCACCTCACTGCTGATGCGGCTGGAGCTAGAGGGCGTTGCAATCGGTGACCGCTGGGAAGAACTCGCAGAACTCTGTGCCAACCGGACCGAAGACGGCTGCCTGATCTTTGCCGATCTTCACTATCTTCTGGCACTGGTGGGCGATGATCGCAAGGTTGAGGCTGGCCAGCTGGTGCAGCGGATCCACGCTGATGCGCGTCGCGGCGCCAGCGAGAGCGATGGCCGCATGGCAACGCCAGGCTGCGGCCTTGCGCTGGGGCTCGAGGCCTTTGGCGAAGGTAACTACAGCGAAGCCTTCGGCTATCTCGCCAGCGGACGCAGTTCCCTGCAACTGGCAGGGGGCAGCCATGCCCAGCGGGACGTTTTCGAACGCGTGACCATTGATGCGGGCATCCGCGCGGGGCGTCTGGACGCGGTGGAGGCCATCCTCAACGAACGGCGCGCCCAGCGGGGCGGCGCCGAGGACAGCTATGCACAGGCGCGCCGTGCACTGATCGCTGCCGGACGTGGCGCGCCCTGCGCGCAAAGCGTCCCGGCAGAATAACAAAAGTAAGGACACAACAGCTTATGGCGACCATCTCGCCCTTTCCCGGTGCCAAGGGCACCGAGACCACTCCAGTGGCCAATCGCCCGGTTGCCCCGCAATCGGACGCGCAGACCCGAGCGCTTCGCGATCCCCGGCTGGATTTCTACCGCGGCATTGCGATGTTCATCATCCTGTGCGCTCATATTCCCGGGAACCGCTGGACCGGCTGGATTCCGGCCCGGTTTGGCTTCTCCGACGCGACGGAGATCTTTGTCTTCTGTTCGGGCATGGCCTCGGCCATCGCCTTTGGCGGCACCTTTGCCCGCCGCGGATGGCTAATTGGCAGCGCGCGCGTGGTGTTTCGCTGCTGGCAAGTCTACTGGGCCCATATCGGCCTGTTTGTCTTTCTCGCCACCACCATGGCGGCGCTGGATCTCTACGGGGCTTTTGACAAGAGCTATATTGCCTCGCTGAACCTGTTGCCGTTCTTTGAAAACCCGGTGCCGCAGCTGGTTGGGCTGATGACGCTCAGCTACGTGCCAAACTACTTTGACATTCTGCCGATGTATCTCGTCGTGTTGGGGCTGATGCCGCTGATGATGGGGCTGGAACGCGTCGGCGTCTGGGCAGTGGCGGCCACCTCGATCGCGATCTGGCTGCTGGCCAACCCGTATATGATCGGCCTCGGGCCGAATGGGCTGTCGCTCTCCGCCGAACCCTGGTCGAGCCGCGAATGGTTTTTCAACCCCTTTGGCTGGCAGCTGCTGTTCTTCACCGGCTTTGCCTTCATGAAAGGCTGGCTGCCCGCCCCGCCAGTCTCACGCGGACTGATGATCATAGCCACGGCCTATCTGCTCCTGCTGGCGCCCTTCGGCTCCTGGAAAGTCTTCCTCTGGGTCGAAGCCTGGAACACCGGTCTGGCGGAGCTGATCCGACCGACCTGGCAGCTGACAGCCGAATGGCGGGAAAAAACCGACTTTGGCCTTTTGCGCTATGGCCATTTCCTGTCGCTGGCCTACCTCGGCTGGGTGGTTGCGGGCGAAGGCGGTCGCCGTCTGATCGCCTCCGGGCAATCCACACCCGCCCGGATCTGGGCCGTGCTGCTGTCGCTGATCACCAAAGTCGGTCAGCAATCACTTGCGGTCTTTGTGTTTTCCATGGCGCTGGCCCGGTTGCTGGGCTTTGCCATGGATCTCACCGACAGGTCGATCATGACCACTGCATTTTTTAACCTCAACGGGTTTGGCCTGATCATCGGCTGCGCCTATATCGCTGCCTGGTTCAAATCACATCCATGGAAAACCAAGAGATGAAAGAATTCTCGCGACGCACCTTTCTGGCAACCGCCCTGGCCAGCACGGCCCCGCTTGCGCTTGGCGCGCTGACCTCGCCTGCGCGTGCGACCGGAGGCCCTGCATTCTCGCGCGAAACGGTTGTGGCGCTGGCGCGCGAGTTGGCGGCCGCCCCTTATGCGCCCCGCCCCAGTGTGCCGCAGGACTGGCAGGAGCAGACCTATGAGGAATACCAGACCCGCTGGTTCCGCAGCCGCGATGCGCTCTGGTCGAAGACCCCGCGCAGCTACAATGTCGATTTCTTTCTGCCCGGCCTTTATTTCCCGCGCCCGGTCGAGATCTACACCGTGGATAACGGCCTCGCCCAGCCGGTGGCCTTTGACCTGTCGCTGTTTGACAAAACCGACAAAGCCCCCGACCTCAGCGTCGACGACAGCCTCGGCTACTCCGGTTTCCGACTGCGTACCGATCTGAAGGAACCCGGCAAGAAAACGGAATTCTGCGTATTCCAGGGCGCGAGTTATTTCCGGGCCATCGGGGCTGCACATACCTATGGGTTGTCGGCGCGCGGCCTGGCGGTGAATACCGCTACCTCCAAGGGCGAAGAATTCCCTGAATTCATTACCTTCTGGCTCGAAGCTCCAGTTCCTGGCCAAAAGAACATGATCGTCCATGCGCTGATGGATTCGCCGTCTGTCACCGGGGCCTACCGGTTTGACATACTGCCGGGGCAAGACACGGTGATGGATGTCGAGGCGCGCCTGTTTGCACGTGCGGAACTGGACAATATCGGGCTTGGACCACTCACCTCGATGTTCCTGTTTGATCAGACCAATCGCAACCGGTTTGACGATTTCCGCCCTGCGGTTCACGACAGCGACGGTCTGCTGGTGGTCAACGGCAACGGCGAGACCCTGTGGCGCCCACTGGCCAACCCCAAGACGCTGCAGCTGTCGTCCTTTGTCGATGAAAACCCGCGTGGCTTTGGCCTGATGCAGCGCCCGCGGCTGCTGTCTGATTATGAGGATCTGGAAGCGCATTATCACCAGCGCCCGGCGCTCTGGGTTGAGCCGAAGGGTGATTGGGGCAAAGGCGCCGTCACGCTGGTCGAAATCCCGGCGGACAAGGAAATCTACGACAATATCGTGGCCTATTGGCGCCCCCGCGACAGCTACGCCCCTGGCTCAGAGATTGCCATTGACTATCGGCTGACCTGGGGCAACGGCCCGGATCTGCCGGTGCCACAGGTGATCAACACCGCCGCGGGCGCGCGCATCTTTGGTGATCCGGGTCGGATCATCACCATCGATTTCGCCGCCCATCCGCTGTTTGCCGGTGGCGTTGATGATCTAAAGGCGCATGTCACGTCACCTCATGTCACCCCAACCGAAGGCGTCTTGCAGCAAAACCCGGAAACTGGCGGGGTGCGGTTGGCCTTTGCCTTTGACCCGGGCGAACGCGACCACGTCGAATTGCGCGCTGAACTGCGCAAGGATGATCAGCCCGCCTCCGAAGTCTGGCTTTACCGGTGGACCAAATGACCAATTTCTCCCTGACCCCACCGGAACAACCGCTGGCTATGCCAGAGCAGAATTTCGGTGCCCATTTTCAGGATCACGCCTGCCCCTTACCCGGTGACAGCGCGGCAACCGGCGGACAGCCCAGCGAGTCAAGCCAGCGTCAGGTGGCGCTATGGCGTGTTCTGGCCTTCTCTCCGGCGATGGCCGCTACGGGGCTGTTGACCTGGGGTATGAAGGACTGGTTCGCGGCAGACGGGTTTTCCATGCTGGAGGTCGCACTTCTGGTGTTGATCGCGTTCAATTTCTTCTGGATCTGCTTTTCGGTCTCTACCGTTCTTCTGGGTCTCTGGGGCCTGTCCCAGCGCCCCCGCGCGCTGGGACGAGGCCGCCCGCAGCGGATGAAGGTCGCGCTCCTGATGCCGATCTACAACGAGGTCCCCTGGTATGTACTTGGCAGTGCCCAATCCATGCTGGAAGAGCTGCACGCCCGTGGCGGTGTCCATGACTATGCAATGTTCATCCTGTCCGACACCCGTGACGACGCCATCGCCGCAGAGGAACGTGCCAGTGTCGAGGCCCTGCGCAGTATGCTCCCCGCAGGGGCCCAGCTCTATTATCGGCGCCGCAATGACAATGCAGGACGCAAGGTCGGCAATATCGCCGACTGGGTGCGCCGGTGGGGCGCCGGCTGGGACGCCATGCTGGTGCTCGATGCCGACAGCCTGATGACCGGGCGCGCCATTGCCCATCTGGCCGACGCGCTGGCCCGCGATCCCGGCGCAGGTCTGATCCAGAGCTATCCGCAGCTGATAGGTGCGCATTCCGTCTTTGGCCGGATGCAGCAGTTTGCCAATGGCGTCTACGGCCTGGCTCTGGCCGAAGGTCTGGCCCGCTGGGCAGGGCATGAAGGCAATTACTGGGGGCATAATGCGATCATCCGCACCCGTGCCTTTGCCGCCTGTGCGGGGCTGCCGCCGCTGCGCTCTGTCTTTGGTGGTGAAAAGCTGATCATGAGTCATGATTTCGTGGAGGCCGGGCTGCTGCGTCGCGCCGGTTGGAGCGTGCAGTTCCTGCCCCGCATTCGTGGGTCTTACGAAGAAACTCCGCAGACGCTGATTGATCACGTGCTGCGGGATCGGCGCTGGTGTCAGGGCAATCTACAGCACCTGAACCTGCTCAACGCCAAGGGGTTTCGCGCCTTGTCGCGCTTTCATCTGCTGCATGGGGCCATCGGCTACCTGATGGCCCCAGTCTGGTTCGCCCTGCTGGTGATCTGGGCGCTCATCGGACGTGGCGAGGAAGCCTCGGTCCTGACCTATTTCAGTGAAACCAATCCGCTGATGCCCTCCTGGCCGGACATGTCAGAGCCGCGCCATGTGCTGGTGATCCTGCTCATCTATGCCATGCTGCTCGCCCCAAAGCTTCTGGCCGTGGCGGCGCTGCCGATGACCGGGAGCCGCTTCTCCGACTATGGCGGCGCGGGCGCCTTTGCCCTGTCACTGTTGACGGAAATCCTGCTCGCGATCCTTTATGCGCCGATCCTGATGGTTCAGCAGATGATCGCGGTACTGCGCACCGCCTTTGGCCTCCAAAAGGGATGGGCGCCGCAGGCACGCGACGGTGGCAGCTACTCCTGGCGCACGCTGTTCACCTGCCACGCGCTGGAAACCGTCAGCGGCATCGCGCTGTGGACGGGGATTCTCGCCGGCGTGGTATCCGTCTGGCTATTGCCAATCGCCGTATCGCTGATCCTTGCGGTGCCCCTTTCGGCCCTGTCGGGCGTACCGTTGCAGCGCTTTGCCAAAGCCCTTCTGGCCACCCGTGAGGTCCATAACGAGCCCCGCATCACCCGCATCGCCCGTGCCAGACGGGACAGGTTGCGTCTGGCATTGGAGCGATCCCCCGCCCATCCCACAGCCGCTGAGTAAAAAAGACAGTTCAGGCGAAAATATCCACAATTTGCATCAAATTGAAAATTCCGGCAGGAACCATCAGGTTTCTCCGGAATTTTTTATTGAGAATTCACAGCCGCCTCATCGACGCCATGTGTTGCACTACTGCGACAGCGGGCGATCCTCGAACCAATCGGCAAGCCATGCGGCCCAGCCCTCCGGCACCCGGTGCCCGCCGTCGAAAAGCACCACGTCGATATCCGCGCCTGTACCGCAGGCCCATCGGCGCCGCAGGGTGCCTCCTTCAGATCCGCTGTGGCTTGGCGCATGTGTCGTGCAGCCGTTGGTATCGCGCCACAGCTCAAGCCCGGCAAAGATATCTCCCTGCTGAAAACGACGATTGCCAAGGTATCGGCCTTCCAGCGGCACCACCTCATCGCGCCATCCGTGAGTGTGCATCAAACGCACCGGACCGGTGCAGCTCTCAGGCTGCGGCCGCCAGAAACTGCCCGCAATCGTTGCGTAAGCGGCAAATTGATCGGGGGTTGCACAGGCCAGATAGCTGACCATGAAGGCACCTGCGGAAAATCCTGATAAAACAACGGATTTCCGGTCGATATTAAACCTATGTTCAGCATCTGCCAGCACCGCCTCAAAAAACGCGGATTCGTCGCGGCCACCGAAATCCGGCAAGAACGCCCAAGAGCGAGGGCCACCGGGATTGCGCGGCAGCGCCGTGGGGGCGATCACCGCGTAGCCCCGATCGTTCAACCCATCGACCATCGCGCGATTGCGCAGTGCAGCCTCACCCGACCCGCCGTAGCCGTGCAGGAACATCACCGCCGGCAGCGCTTTCTCATCGCCGGTATCCGGCAGCACGATGTGATAGTCGCCCCCGTCAATCTGGCAGGCATCGGCAAGGGGCCCGCATCCAGCCTGTAGCGCCGAGCCGAAAAGCAGGCCCGACAGAGCAACGCTTACGCCCGGCCAGAGGCGCCACATACCTGCTATCACCTGTTTCATCAGCCCTGCCCCGTCCAGCGCGCGACCGGCAGATTGCTGCGCAGCCATCCCGGCCCGGCGGCGGAGCCGAGCATCCCCTCCGGCACGTCGATCACATTTGTATAACCGGCCGCGTCCAGCGCCAGCGTCACCCGGGCGGAGCGCACACCGCGCGCGCAGATCAGGGCCAGCGGCGCGCTGCGATCACCACCGGTGACGTGATCAAGCGCGGCCAGAAAATCCTCACGCCGCATGTCGATCTGATGGCTGCCCACTGGCACACCGCTGGCCCGCCACTCACGCGGTGTGCGGATATCTACCAGGATCAGCTCCCCCGCCTTGGCCCTGGCAAATGCGTCCTCAACCGACAGGCGGGGACGGTCATGGGCCGGGGGTTGCCTGCGCCACCATGTATATCCACCGCCCCCCGCAATGGCGATCCCGGCGAAGGCCACACCGGCCCGCAGCAATCGACGCCGCGAGATCAACGGATCACGCGCCTCCGCCTCAGCTGCCGGGTCACTGTCCGCGCCATCAGTCTGAGGGCCGGAGTTATCTGACCGTTTTGATTGAGAATGCGACATCTGGCCTCTCCCCGCGCTGCCGGCGCCGTCCTACATGACCCAAGACCTAGCAGGTTCCTGCAAAGTGTTCAGCCTGAGACATCCCGCATGGTGATCAAGTTGTTGTCAACCTGACACCGGGCCGCGCCAAATTGCTGCGGCGGGCAAAAAACTCACCGGATCGCTGCCATTGCAGGGTTTGCAGGCGCGGTCGGGGCTGGCACAGTTGCGAAAAATTGCTTAGGCACCAAACGATCTGGCCTTGTGCATGGAGGAGAACCGCACGTGTCCCTGTTCCTGATTGCAGCCCTGCCCTTTCTCGGCGCGGTATTCCCCGCGCTATTGATCCGTGCCGGGCGCAATGCCTCGGCATCGGCGGCAGGCCTGACAACATTGCTCGCGTTTGTCGGACTGATGCTGCACGCCCCGGCGGTGATGCGCGGCGAAGTTATTCAGGCGCAATTCGACTGGCTGCCGGCGCTTGGGCTGAATGCCAATTTCTTCCTCGACGGCCTGGGCTTTCTCTTTGCCGGGCTGATCCTTGGAATTGGCCTGCTGATCATCCTCTATGCCCGGTTCTACCTGTCGCGCGAGGATCCGATGGGTAATTTCTACACCTATCTGCTGCTGTTTCAGGGCGCGATGGTGGGGATTGTCACCTCGGACAACATTCTGCTGCTGCTGATCTTCTGGGAGCTGACGTCGCTCAGTTCCTTCCTGCTGATCGGCTACTGGAAGCATCTGCCCGAAGGACGTCAGGGCGCGCGAATGGCGCTGACTGTTACCGGCGCCGGTGGCCTTGCCATGATCGGTGGCATGCTGATCCTCGGCAATATCGTCGGGTCTTATGATCTGACCGTGATCCTAGGCGCAAAGGAGGTCATTCAGGCTTCGCCGCTCTATCTGCCGGCCCTGATCCTGATCCTGATTGGCGCCTTCACCAAATCGGCGCAGTTCCCGTTTCATTTCTGGCTGCCGCACGCCATGGCCGCACCGACGCCGGTGTCGGCCTATCTCCACTCCGCAACCATGGTGAAGGCAGGCCTGTTCCTGATGGCGCGGATGTGGCCTGTGTTGGCCGGTACGCCGGAATGGTTCTACATCGTCGCAACGACGGGTCTGATCACGATGGTGCTGGGGGCGATCATTGCCCTGTTCAAGGATGATCTGAAGGCGCTTCTGGCGTTTTCCACCGTCAGCCACCTGGGCCTGATCACCATGCTGCTGGGGTTCGGCACCAAATTTGCTGCCGTCGCCGCCGTTTTCCACATCATCAACCATGCCACCTTCAAGGCGGCTCTGTTTATGAGCGCGGGCATTGTCGACCACGAGGCCCACACCCGCGACATCAAACGGCTGGGCGGCCTGCGGCACCTGATGCCGATCACCTTTGCCATCGCCACAGTCGCGGCCCTGTCGATGGCTGGCATTCCGCCCTTCAACGGTTTCCTGTCGAAGGAGATGATGCTGGAGGAAACCGTTCACACGGTCTGGGCGGGTTCACATTATCTGGTGCCGGGTCTAGCGCTACTGGGGGCCTTGTTCTCCGCCGCCTATTCGTTCCGCTTCATCGCCCATGTCTTCCTCGGGCCAAGGCGTGACGACTACCCTGCGACCCCGCATGATCCCGGCACCGGCATGTGGCTGGCCCCTGCGTTTCTGGTTGGTCTTGTCGTGCTGATCGGCCTGTTCTCGGCCAAGATCGTCGGGCCGTTGGTGGCCACTGCGGCCTCTGCCGTGATTGGTGGCGAGAAACTGCCCTATTATTCGCTGAAACTCTGGCACGGATTTACTCCGGCGCTTTATATGTCGATGGCGGCGGTTGCCGGGGGTGCCGTCCTGCTGATGCTGCACAAACCGCTGATGCGTATGTGGGATGCCGCACCGCGCCCGGAGGCGAAGGTGATTTTCGAGGCGCTGATCGGCGCGCTCACACGGCTTTCGCGTGCCATTACCGACGGTATGCACAATGGCTCGATGCCACGCTATGCCGGGATCATGATCACCTTTACCGCGGTACTGTCCTTCTATGCCTATCAATCCGGCACATTGGCGGCGCCGACCCGCAGCCTTCAGGATGTCGGGCTGATCCCGATCCTTGGCTGGGCCAGCCTGCTGATCGCAACCGGTTTTCTGGTTGCCATGCACCGCAACCGCCTGCTGGCGCTGGTTCTGATCGGCGTTGTTGGACTGGTGGTGTCGATGGGCTTTAACTACATGTCAGCGCCGGATCTCGCTCTGACGCAGATTTCGGTCGAAGTGGTCACCATCATTCTGATGCTGCTGGCGCTGAACTTCATGCCCAAGGAAACCCCGGTCGAAAGCTCTGGCGGCGCCCGCCTGCGTGACATCTCCATTGCCGGCATCTCAGGCCTTGGGGTTGCGGGGCTGATCTATGCACTGATGACCCGTGATTTCATCGGTGAGACGATTTCCGGCTTCCACCTTGAAAACTCCTACAAGGGCGGCGGCGGCACCAATGTCGTCAATGTGATCCTGGTGGATTTCCGAGGCTTCGACACCTTTGGCGAGATCATCGTTCTTGGCATTGCCGCGCTGGTGATCTTTGCGCTGACCGAGGCGGTGCTGGGCACCCGAGTGCGGGCCTATCTGCTGAACCGCAAGCCCGATCTGCCGCAGGCCGGTGACTCGCATCCGATGATGATGGTGGTGGCGACACGCGTGATGATGCCGCTGGCGCTGATGGTGGCGGCCTATATCTTCTTCCGGGGGCACAACCTGCCCGGTGGCGGCTTTATCGCCGGGCTGATCGCGGCGATTGCGGTCATCATGCAATATATGGCGTCGGGCTTTGCCTGGGCGACCGAGCGGCAGCGCTACCCCTATCATGGCATCATCGGATCCGGTGTGCTGATCGCCGCCGCAACCGGCATGGGATCATGGTTCAGCGGCAAGCCCTTCCTGACCAGCGCCTTTGGGTACATCCACTGGGAACCGCTGGAAGAATTTGAATGGGCAACTGCTGCGCTGTTCGACCTTGGCGTGTTTCTGGCAGTTGTTGGCGCTGTGCTGCTGGCGCTGGAGAGCCTGTCACGCTTTGCCTGGCAGCCTGGCACCGACAGCACCCACGCGATGGATATCAACCCGGCCCGCGATGACGTGGCCATGACCGAGAACGAGGGCTGACTATGGAAATTCTAGTCGCTTCGGCCGTGGGCGTCCTGACCGCGGCCGGCATCTACCTGATCCTGCGCCGACGCAGCTTTCCCGTCATCCTCGGGCTGTCACTGATCTCCTATGCGGTGAACGTGTTCCTGTTTGCCACTGGCCGCTTGATGACCAACGCCCCTGCGATCCTCAATAAATACGAAGAGGTCCCCTATACCGACCCGCTGCCGCAGGCTCTGGTGCTGACCGCGATCGTGATCTCCTTTGGCATGACGGCCGTTGTGGTGATGATTGCGCTGGGGGCCTATCTGTCGTCGCAGGATGACCGGATCAATCTCAGCGATGATGATGCCAAAGTTGGAGATGACGCATGAACCACCTCGTGATTGCGCCGATTGTCCTGCCGGCAATCGTCGCGCCCTTTATTATCATGGTCCTGCGCTACCATCTGGACCTGCAACGGATCTTCTCGGTCGCCAGCAGCCTGCTGGTGCTCTGCCTGACCCTGGCGCTGGCAGCGCAGGCCGCCGACGGCACCGTGCAGGTCTATGAGCTGGGCGACTGGCCTGCGCCTTTTGGCATCGTGCTGGTGCTGGATCGCCTGTCGGCAATGATGATCGTCCTGACATCGGTTCTGGCGCTGGCTGTCGTGCTCTACGCGATTGGCACCGGCTGGGATTCTCGCGGCGCCAATTTCCACGCGCTGTTCCAGTTCCAGATCATGGGCATTCTCGGCGCCTTCATGACGGGCGATGCCTTCAACCTGTTCGTGTTCTTCGAAGTGCTGCTGATTGCCTCCTACGGGTTGATGATCCACGCAGGCGGCGCCAAGCGGTTTCAGGCCGGCGTGCAATATGTGGTCTATAACCTCCTGGGCTCGACCCTGTTCCTGTTTGCGCTCGGCACGATTTACGCCGTCACCGGCACGCTGAACATGGCCGATCTGGCGGTGCGCGTGGCCGAGATGTCGGGCGAGGAAACCGCCCTGCTGCGCGTTGGTGCGGTCATGCTGCTGCTGGTCTTCGCGATCAAGGCTGCGGTGCTGCCGCTGCATTTCTGGCTGCCCGCCTCCTACAGCCATGCCCCGCTGCCGTTGGCCGCGCTGTTTGCGATCATGACAAAGGTCGGCGCCTATGCAATCCTGCGAGTCTACACGCTGATCTTTGGCCCGGATGTTGCGATCACCGAAGGGCTGGTCGGCGATTGGCTGCTGCCTGCCGCCATGGTCACGCTGGTCGTCGGCGCCATCGGTGTCCTCGGCTCGCGCGAGATCGGGCGACTGGTCGCCTTTGGGGCGATCACCTCGATGGGAACACTGCTGATTTCCATTGCCCTGTTCACCCCTGCCGCAACCGGAGCCGCACTCTACTACATCGTCCATTCGACGCTGGCGACGGCGCTGATGTTCCTGATTGCCGATCAGGTCATGGAACGCCAGGGCGGTGCTATTGCCGCCCTTCGTCTGATGCCGCAGAGCGGCTTGCTGTCGGTGATGTTCTTTATCGCCGCTATCGCGCTGGCCGGTATGCCACCAGTCTCCGGCTTCATCGGTAAGCTGCTGGTGATGGATGCCGCGCGCGATCATGACCTGGTCTGGTGGATCTGGGCGGTCATTCTGCTCGGCTCGCTTGTGACCATCGTTGGTCTGGCTCGTGCAGGCACGCTGATCTTCTGGAAAAGCCATGGTCTGCAGGCAACCGACGGCACGGTCGCATCCGATGCAGGTGACGAGGATCTTCTCGACGGCAACGCCACCCCAGCCCCAGCGGCGGCGCCGGTCCTGCCGCTTGTTGTCTGCTTTGGGCTGATGGGGGCGATTGTGCTGCTCACCGTCTTTGCCGGGCCGATGACCCGCTATGCCGACGCCACGGCGGCCCAGCTGTTCACCCCAACCGCCTACATCGAAACCGTCCTTGGGGGGCTTTGAAATGAAGCTGATGCGCCGCGTACTGCCACACCCGATCCTGACACTGGTGCTGACCGCAACCTGGCTGTTGCTGGTGAATGGCTGGTCGCTCA
The DNA here is from genome assembly GCF_048056275.1 of Phaeobacter sp. JH20_26. Lineage (NCBI taxonomy): Bacteria > Pseudomonadati > Pseudomonadota > Alphaproteobacteria > Rhodobacterales > Roseobacteraceae > Phaeobacter > Phaeobacter sp. JH20_26. Next base: position 668,026 of record NZ_JAYMWL010000013.1, read on the forward strand.
ACTCGCTGGTCTTCGGGTTCATGCTCGGGGTTTTGATCCCCTTCCTGACACAGCCCTACTGGCCCCAACAGCTGAAGATGAAAGGCCCGGTGAAGATCGTCGGCTACATCCTCATCGTACTCTATGATATCGTGGTGGCCAATCTGGTGGTGGCCAAGATCGTCCTGTTCAAATCCAATGCCAGCCGCCACCCCAATTGGGTGACGATCCCGCTGGACCTGCGCACACCCGAAGCGATCACGGTGCTGGCAGCGACCATCACCATGACCCCGGGGACCGTCTCTGCCGATCTCTCAGCCGAAGGTCATGCGCTGCTGGTCCACTGCCTTGACGCGCCGGACCCCGAAGCGGTGCGCGACGAGATCAAGGACCGCTACGAACGCCGCCTGAAGGAGATTTTCGAATGATCGAAACAGCTGCAATCTTTGCGTTTGTCTGCTTTGCGCTGTCGCTGCTGATGAACCTGTGGAAAGTTGTCTCCGCCGAAGATGTTGCCGACCGGATCCTGGCGCTGGATACGATGTTCATCAACGCCATCGCGCTGATGGTGCTCTATGGGCTGGCGCTGGGAACCGAGATCTTCTTTGAGGCGGCAATGATCATCGCCATGCTGGGCTTCGTGTCCACAGTGGCCTATGCGCGCTTCATCCTGCGCGGCAATATCATCGAGTGAGGAGATATCATGGACCTGTTCTTTGACATCGTGATCGCCGGATTTCTCGTGATCGGCGGCATCTTCGGTATCGTGGGATCATTTGGCCTGTTGAAGCTCAACGACCGCATGTCCCGGCTGCACGCGCCCACCAAGGCGACGACGCTGGGCGTTGGCGGTGTGCTGCTGGCCTCGATGACCCATGCCGCCGTCTACGAATACAACCTGTCGGTGCATGAGCTGATGATTACGCTATTTCTGTTCCTGACGGCGCCGATCACGGCAAATTTCATTGCCAAGGTTCACATCCACCGGCACGACACGCCAGACAGCCTGCCAGACGCAGGTAAAGATAAGATATGGGCGACGCATAAACTGCCCGAAAACGAAGTGATCGGCCCAGAGGTCTGATCTCCCAGCGCCCCCGCCCGTCCGGCGGGGGTCTTTCATCCGGGGCGGAGCCTGTCCGGGTGAGCCAGCCCAGCCCGGTGACACATAGATGATGCACGCAGCCCCCCTCCCCCTGACCAAAGACGTGGTATTGATCGGCGGCGGCCACACCCATGCGCTGGTGCTGCGCAAATGGGGTATGCGGCCCCTCGCCGGAGCGCGGCTGACCGTGATCAACCCCGGTCCGACCGCCCCCTACTCCGGCATGTTGCCGGGCTTTGTCGCCGGGCATTACGCGCGCGAGGCGTTGGATATTGATCTGGTGAAGCTGGCACGCTTTGCCGGGGCGCGATTGGTGCTCGGGGCGGCTGATCACATCGACACCGATAGACGCGAGGTCCATGTCTCGGGCCGCCCCCCAATTGCCTATGACATTGCCGCAATCAACCTGGGCATCACCTCTGCCATGCCCGATATGCCGGGATTTGATGACCATGCGATCCCGGCAAAACCACTCGGCCGTTTTGCGGAAAGCTGGGCCGCGTATCTGCACGGCGACAGCGCCGCCCATGTTGCGGTGATCGGTGGCGGTGTGGCCGGAGTGGAGCTGATCCTCGCCATGGCCCATGCGCTGCGGGCGCGGGGCCGCGCGGTGCAAGCCACGTTGATTGATCGTAGCGAAATCCTGACCGACACCGGCACCAAGTCCAGCGCCCGGCTGCGCGCTGCGCTGCGCGGTCTTGACGTCACCGTGATAGAACACGCGAAGATTGCCCAGATCGAGGCCACTCATGTGTTGCTGGCGGACGGCCGCGCAATCCGGTCCGATTTCACAACCGGGGCTGCGGGTGCACGTCCCTACCCCTGGCTCAACGGAACCGGGCTGGACCTGCACGACGGGTTTCTCTCGGTTGATGCCTATTTGCAGACCAATCGCAAAGGCGTCTTTGCTACCGGCGACTGTGCTCATTTCAGCCCCGACCCGCGTCCGAAGGCCGGGGTCTATGCGGTGCGTCAGGCGCCGATCCTCTATCATAATCTGCGCGCCAGCCTGACGCGGGATCCGCTGCGCCGCTACCGCCCGCAGAAAGACTATCTGAAACTGATCTCGATGGGCGGCAAAACCGCTGTTGGAGAACGCTTTGGACAGACCTTTTCGGGCGGTTGGATCTGGCGCTGGAAAGATCACATCGATCAGGGCTTCATGGCGCAGTTCCGTGATCTGCCGCAGATGGATCAGCCGGCGCTGCCCCCCGAACACACCCATGATCTGCCAGAGGCGCTTGGCCATAAACCGATGTGCGGAGGTTGCGGTGCCAAGGTTGGCGCGCGCACGCTCAAGGCGACGCTCCGATCGCAGCCGCATAATCAGCGCGCGGACATCACCCCGCTTCCCGGTGATGACGCCGCGCTGCTGATAACGGGCGGTAAAGGCCCGCAGGTGATCAGTACAGATCACCTGCGGGCCTTTACCGCCGACCCGGTGGTGATGGCCCGTATCGCGGCGGTCCATGCGCTTGGCGATATCTGGGCGATGGGCGCCGAGCCGCAGGCCGCGACCGCCAACTTGATCCTGCCCCGACTGTCGGCGGAACTTCAGGCCCGGACCCTTGATGAAATCATGTCTGCCGCCGGTGACATCCTGAGGAAAGCCGGCGCCGAGATCGTTGGTGGCCACACCTCCGTGGGAGACGAGCTGACCATAGGGTTTACCGTGACCGGACTATGCGACGCGGCGCCCATCACCCTGGCCGGGGCACAGCCGGGTGACGCCCTGATCCTGACAAAACCGCTGGGCACCGGGGTGATCATGGCGGCGGAAATGGTGGGAAAGGCCGAGGGTGCCTGGGTCGCCGCGGCATTGACGTCGATGAGCCAGTCGCAGGACAAGACCGCCGAGCTGCTGCACGCCGCACATGCGATGACCGATGTGACCGGATTTGGCCTGCTGGGCCATCTGCTGGGGATCTGCGAAGCCTCCGCTGTTGGAGCTGAACTGGACCTCGGGGCAATTCCTGCGCTGCCCGGTGCCGCCGCACTGACAGCACGCGGGGTCAGGTCCTCGCTCTTTGAAGAGAATGCCGCGCTTTTGCCGCAGATAACCACCGGCGGGCCACAGGACCTGCTGTTCGATCCGCAGACTGCCGGTGGCCTGCTGGCCGCACTGCCGCGCGATCAGGCCCAGGCGCTCTTACCCGAACTCCGCAGATACGCAGCTGAGGCCGCGATCATCGGCCATATCACCGGCTCTGCGGGCGCGATCACGCTGATCTGAAGTCGCGGCTATAGCCGGTCCAGCTCAAGACGCAGATCCGCGGCCAGCCGGTCAAGATCGGGCTCCCGCAGGTCGGTTGCCCCCAACGTGGTTATCACATCGGCACCGATGGCCCGGCGCGCAGTCTCATAGGCGGGGTCGTAATGCTGCGTGATGAGCGCCTCCGTCAGCGCCGGTTTGTCGCCTTCGGCAATCCTCTGCAACCAGCCATCGACCACCGCATTGGAGCGATGTGCCCGCAACCCATCGAGACGCACGCGCAGCATCTCCGTGTTTGACAGAATATCATCATAACCCGCCAGCAAGTATCGACAACGCGCCGCCACAGGTGCGTGGATCTCGATCCGCGGAGCCCGTTTCATGGCCGCCCAGAGCTGCGGTGGGATGATCCGTGCGCCGATCTTGCTCGACTCCGCCTCCACCAGCACCGGGCGTTCCGGGTTCATCCGTGCCAGTTGACCGGCCAATGCGGATTCAAACGCCTTCTGGCTGGGCTGCGGGGTTGGGTGATCGCCAAGCAGCGAGCCACGATGATGTGCCAGCCCCTCGAGGTCCAGAACCTGTGCGCCAAGCAGTCCAACACGCTGGAGGATATCGGTTTTTGCAGTGCCCGTGTAGCCATCCAGCGCCACGAAACGATGCGGCAACGCGGCTTTATAGAGATAGTCATGGACCAGTCTGCGGTAACCTTGGTAGCCGCCCTCGACCACATCCGCCCGCCATCCAATCTGCTGCAACAGCCAGGTAAAACTGCCGGACCGTTGCCCGCCGCGCCAACAGTAGACCAGCGGGCGCCAGGATCCCGGATGATGGCTCAGCCGTTGCTCAATATGGTCGGCAGCGTTGCGAAACACCTTCGCCGCACCGACCTTGCGGGCCAGAAACGGACTTTGCTGGACATAGATCGTGCCGACTTCGGCGCGTTCTTCATTATCCAGAACCGGCAGGTTTATGGCCCCGGGCCAGTGATCCTCAGCAAATTCGGCGGGACTCCGCACGTCGATGACACAATCGTAGTCTTGATCGAGAATTTCGGATAGCGATGTAAAACGAAGGGCCATGTCTGATGATCTACCGCGCCGCGCGCGCAAGGAAAAGTCGCATTCCCTTTATACCTTAAACATTTTATTATGGATCAAAGATTCGTTTGAAATTCTATCTATAAACCGATCACAGCCGGTTCCCGGATGTGAACTGGATGCTTTTTCCAGCGGGAGGCAGGACATGGCAGAGCCACAGATAGATACCTTGCAGTTCCCCGGTCATCTGATCCGGCGGTTGCACCAGATCTCTGTTGCCCTGTTTGCGGATCATATGGCGCGCAATGACATCGACCTGACACCGGTACAGTTTGCCGCGATTGACGCCCTGGCCCACGAACCCGGTGTTGATCAGGCAACAATCGCGGCCCGCATTGCCTATGACCGCGCAACGCTTGGAAAAGTGATCGACCGGCTAGAGGCCAAGGGACTGATCCGGCGTGATATTTCTCCAGCTGATAGACGTGCGCGCGTTGTCACCCTGACGGAGGCTGGCCAGTCGCTCCTGAACAAAGCCATGCCGATTGTCGAGGCGCTACAGTCCGAAATCCTGACCGGCCTCAGCCCGGCGGAGCAGGTTCAGATCACCACATTGTTGACCAAGGCAACCCAGATCGGCGACCGGCTGCGCCGCGCTCCGCACCGCGCGCAAACAGGCTCGCAGAAGGAATTCTGACCCCTCTATCGCGCGGAGACGGCCCGGCAGCCATATGGTGAGTAGCGGATAACAAGCTGCCGACGCAGGACCCGAACAGCACCGTCAATGCCCTAGCCAGATCGCGTGCAACGCTGGTTATCGACCATAGGCCTTGCGCGCGAGGTCGATGCGGGCTTCCAGAATTGTCATTTCTTTCATGATATCACGGCGTTTTGAACGGTCGCCGGTATCGGCAAGCTGTTGGCGCAGAACCGCAAGCGTGCGCGACAGCGTGACGAACTCCGGCACACCGCCGCTCTCCTTGATCAATCGGTTGACCAGCGCATTCTCCGGGTCGTCAACCGGTGGCAACGGTTTGCCCGCTCCTGACAGGTTGTCAAAAGCGCCATCGGCCTCCGCCTTCTGGATACGCGCGTTGATAAGGTCAATCAGGGGGTGATCCATAACGGTGTTATGCCGCAGCTGACAGGAAAAACAAAGACCGCGCCGAAGATACGGCGCGGTCCAGTCTGGATTGTTGAGGCAGCGCAATAGCTGCGCCCGGTCACTTCTGGCTGATGCGGCCGTCGGTGTAGGGCTTATAGGGGGAGTTCTCGACCAGATACTCTGCCATGACATCCGCCAGATCCGGGCCAAAGTCATAGGCGTTCTTGTCGTCGCCTGCGAAGACCTTGTAGCCATCACCGCCATTGCGGACGTAGTTGTTTGTCACGACAACATAGGTCTTGGTCGGATCAATCGGCACGAAGCTGTCGCCTTCGCTCACCATGACCTCCTGAATGCGGCCCTCATTGGGTGCAACCGACGGATCCCAGGTGAATTTCAGACCAGCGACCTGCGGGAAGCGGCCCTTGACCTCTTCAACCTGGCTCACCCCGTTTTCCAGGGCCGCGATGACGTCCTCGCCAGTGATTTCAAAGGTCGAGAGCGTGTTCTGGAACGGCAGGACCGTCAGGACCTCTCCCATCGTGACCTCGCCCGGCTCCAGGCTCGCACGGATACCGCCCGAGTTGGCAATCGCAATGCTGACACCCTGATCCTTCACTCGGTCCAGCATCGCATCGGCCACCAGGTTGCCCATCTGGCATTCCTGAACACGGCAATTGTCGCGGTCGCCGTCAACAGCTTCTGCGCTCTCGGCGACAACCTTGTTGCGGATCTCGTCCAGCGGTTTGGCCAGCTCGGCGATGCGTGCGACGGTATCCGCATCCTCGGTGACGGTGCCATCCATAATCAGAGGTTCGCCAACCGCTTCGACGACATTGCCTGCATCATCGAAGGTCACGTTCAGCTCACCCAGGAACTTGCCATAGGCATAGGCCTGCACGATGGCCACATCATTGACCATGGTCGGGTATGGCCCTGAAGCATCTTCCGAAGTGTTGGAAAGATAGGTGTTGCTGTGCCCACCCACGATGACGTCCACACCCGTGGTGCCCGCCGCAACGCGCTGATCCACGGCATAGCCCGAATGGCTCAGCACGATGATCTTGTTGACGCCCTCGGCGGTCAGCCGGTCGACCTCCCCCTGCACGGCATCAACCGGGTTGGTGAAGGTGATGTTTTTGCCCGGGCTGGCCAGATCGGGCGTATCTTCGGGAGTGAGGCCGATCAGGCCGATCTTTTCACCGCCGCGTTCGATCACGGTGGATTTCTTCAGCACATCGGCCAAGGCAGGCTCAGCGCTGACATCGGCATTGGACATCAGAACCGGAAACTGAACCGAATCCATGAACCCGCGCAGGACCTCGGGGCCATCATCGAACTCGTGGTTGCCGACAGTCATGCCGTCATAGCCAAGCTTGTTCATCATCTCGGCGGCAACTTTGCCCTTGTAGTAGGTGTAGTAGAGCGAGCCCTGAAACTGGTCGCCACCATCAACAAGAATGCTGTTGTTGCTGCGCGCGCGCGCATCCGCCAGCGCAGTTACCAGACGTGCCGATCCGCCAAAGCACTTGCCCTCGGCATTGTCCCCTTCGCGGCAGCCGCTGTCATACTTGCTGATCGGCTCAAACCGCGAATGAAAGTCATTGGTGTGCAGGATGGTCAGCTTGTAGTCGGCTGCGGCTACGCCCGCCGTCAGGCCAAGCGCGGCAACAGACGTCAGAAAACGCGTCATCATGGAAACATACTCCCTTATTATTTTTCTATTGCCGGATGGTGAGGGGAAATGCGGGCGCAGTCAAAGGGGAAAAATTCATCGCCGTGCTGTCTTTGCGTCAAGACCGATCATATTCAGCCTTGATTCACCTCTGCGCGCAGGGCATCACCGCGCCATGCTCATCTATAAAATCTTCCGCACCGACGAATGGACCACCCTTCAGGCAGAGGGTGAGACCCTCGGCGCCCCCATCGATCTGAGCGATGGTTACATTCATTTCTCCACCGCCGACCAGTCCCAGGAGACCGCAGCCAAGCATTTTGCCGGAGTTGACGGGCTTTGGCTGATTGCGGTCGATGCCGAACGGCTGGGGCTAGACCTGCGCTGGGAAGTGTCGCGGGGCGGCGCCGAGTTTCCCCATCTCTACCGCAAGATGACCATGACTGATGTGGTCTGGGCGAGACCGCTGCCGCTGGTCGACGGCACCCATCAATTCCCGGAGGATATGGCGTGAGCCTCGTTGAACGTCTTGCCCTTGGTGCGCTGCATCGCTGCGACCCGGAGACCGCCCATGGCTTGTCGATCAAGGCGCTGAAACTGGGGCTGACGCCCGCCCCCGGCCCGGTCACCTCCCAGCGTCTTGCGACCGAGATCGCCGGTCTGTCCCTGCCAAATCCGGTTGGCTTGGCGGCGGGATTTGACAAGAACGCCGAAGCACTGCGCCCGCTCTCTCAGGCCGGGTTCGGCTTTATCGAGGTGGGGGCCGCGACGCCGCGCCCGCAACCCGGCAACCCCAAGCCGCGCCTGTTTCGTCTGACCGAAGATCAGGCGGCTATCAACAGGTTCGGCTTCAACAACGACGGCATGAGCGTGATCGGCCAGCGTCTTGCGGCCCGCCCGCGCGATGCTGTGATCGGCCTCAATCTTGGGGCCAACAAGGACAGCAGCGACCGCGCTGCCGATTTTGCCAAGGTGCTAGCCCATTGTGGGGCGCATCTGGATTTTGCGACGGTGAATGTCTCCTCGCCCAACACCGAGAAACTGCGCGATCTGCAGGGCAAGGCCGCCCTGTCAGCGCTGCTCAGCGGCGTGATTGAGACGCGGGACGGGCTGGACCAGCGGGTGCCGGTGTTCCTGAAAATCGCCCCCGACCTTGACCGCGCTGGGATCGAGGATATTGCCGAGGTGGCGCTTGAAACCGGTATTGATGCGGTGATTGCCACCAATACAACGCTTGATCGCGACGGGCTGAACAGTGCACATCGTGGCGAAACGGGCGGCCTGTCTGGCGCGCCGCTGTTTGAGAAATCCACCCGCGTTCTGGCGCAGCTTTCTGAGCTTCTGGACGGTCGGGTGCCTCTGATTGGCGTGGGCGGCATCTCCACAGCCGAACAGGCCTATGCCAAGATCTGCGCCGGCGCATCGGCGGTCCAGTTTTATACCGCCATGGTCTATGCCGGACTGTCATTGGCCGGAGAGATCGCGCGCGGGCTGGACCAGCTGCTGGCCCGCGACGGTTTTGACACTGTCGCAGATGCCGTCGGCAGCAAACGCGGGGACTGGCTATGATCACCTACTGGCACAATCCGCGCTGCTCAAAATCCCGTGCGGGCCTTGCCCTGCTTGAGGAGGCCGGAACAGCGGTCACCCTGCGCCTTTATCTGAAAGATGCGCCCTCGGAGGCAGAGCTGGCGGAGGTTCAGGCCAAACTGGGTGTCACTGCAATTGAGATGATGCGCAGCGGCGATGCCACCTTCAGGGAGCAGAACCTCAGCCCATCGGATGATGACGCAACGCTGATCGCGGCGATGGCCGCGCATCCGATCCTGATTGAGCGCCCCATCGCCATTTCGGAAACAGCAGCCGTGATAGGCCGTCCTACCGAAGCGCTGAAAAAACTGCTCTGACAGGAGCTGTCCGAAACAGTGGCCACCTGAAACAGTCGCCATCTGAAACACAGCTGCTCTCTTTCAGCCCATCCCCGACCTATGCGCCGACCTGCGCTTCGAGCCGTGGATAGCGCAGACCAAGCGTCGCACCTCGCGCAAGGTTCAATACCATCAAAGCCGCCCAAAGCCCGTGATTGCCGAGGAGCGGCACCAGAACCAACAGGGCCACAACGTAGATCGCCACCGATTGCAGCATCGCGATCCGCATGTCCCGCGTCCAGGTCGCCCCGATGTAGATCCCGTCGAACATATAGCTGGCCACACTGAGCAGCGGTAATATCGCAGCCCAGATCAGGTAATCCCGCCCGGCTGCCCGCACCTCAGGCGAAGTGGACATGACATCGATGAGCCAACCACCGCCCAGCCAGAACAGCAGCCCCAGTGCGATTGCGCCGCCCACGCCCCATTGGCTGGTCACCACCGCTGCGCGTCGCAGCTGCATCCGCGCCTTTGCACCGACCGCGCTGCCCACCAGCGCCTCGGCAGAAAAGGCAAAACCGTCGAGCGCAAAGGCCGTTATCTCAACGAATTGCAGCAACACCTGATTGGCTGCGAGCGTCACATCGCCCAGATCGGCGCCGATGAACAGAAAGGTCGTGAAGGATCCGGTCAGCAGCACCGAGCGGATCATGATATCGCCATTGACCTGCATCATGCGTTTCAGCCGCACAGGATCGAACACACGGGCCCAGTTGCGCCACTGGCTGCCCGCAAAGGCGTCGCGGCACAGCCACAGCCCCAGCGCAAGACCGCTCCATTCCGCGATCAGGGTTGCGACCGCGACCCCTTCGACTCCCCAGCCCAGCCCCAGCACGAACCAGAGATCCAGCAGAATATTGAGACCGTTCATCCAGATTTGCAGGGCAAAAACACCGCGTGTGCGTTCAACCGCGATCAGCCAGCCTGTGACCGCATATAGCGCGATGGTCGCAGGGGCACCCCAGATGCGAATCTGAAGGTAATCCCGCGCCAGCCCTTCGACCTCGGCACTGGCAGGGGCCAGCGCAAAGGCCCCCCAGAACACCGCGACCTGTCCAACAATGAACACAAGGCCCGCAGCAAAGGCCAGCAGGATCCCCCGGGTGAGCAGCGCGCCCGTTTCTGCCCAGTCTCCAGCCCCGCGGGCCTGCGCGGCGAGACCCGTGGTGCCCATCCGCAGAAAACCGAAGATCCAATAGATCGTCGCCAGAATGACCGCACCGATGCCTACCGCCCCAATAGGAGCCGCCTGCCCCATCTGGCCGACAACTCCAGTATCCACGGCCCCCAGAATAGGCACCGTCGCATTCGAGAGTACAATCGGCAGCGCAATCTTCAGCACCCGCGCATGGCTGATCGGTTCCGGCACCTCGGCGCTGGCCGTGGACATGCGTTCTAGCCCTTGTCCCGAGGCGCGGCGTCGGCCACGAAATCCGGCGCGGCAGACCCCTGTTTTGCCGCCTCCTGCGGCATCAGGAAATGGCCCGTGGCCTGGGCGAACAATTTGTCCTTGTGATCCTGCCAGGCCGCCACATGGACCGAGGCATAGCGCCGACCGGACCGGGACACGGTGGCGCGTGCATAGGCGTCTCTCGGCAGCCCGGAACGCAGGTAATCCACCGTGAAATCAATGGTCTTCGGCTGGCGTGGCAATTTACCTGCGGCCAGTTCCTCAACATCGAGCGTGCCGCTTTCGATGCGCTCCCACAGGTTGGCCCAGGTCAGGGTCATCACGGCTGTCACCTCCAGAAAGGCCGCTGTGACACCACCGTGGATGGCGGGTAGAAACGGGTTACCGATCAGCTTGTGATCGAAATTTAGCTGCGCCGTCAGCTCATCGCCGCGACGATCAAACGTGATGTTGAGAAAACGCGCATAGGGCACGGATTCCACAAGCGCGGCGAGGGCAGCGTCGCGCCGTTGCTTCACCACCTGAACGGGTTCGGGACGGGGGCGGCTCAAAATTTTGCCTCCACGGTAAAGGCGCCAACCGCCGTAGCGACGGGGTGTGCCTCATCCTCGTCCATCGCCGTCGCACGGACGAAGGCGACGTTGCGGGTCATGTGATGACAGGTCGCGCGGGTCACGATCCGCTGCCCGGGGGTGGCCGCACGCATGTAGTCGATACGCAGGTCGATCGTGGCGGTGCCGCCCGGCGCCGACGGGTGGCACATCACCGCCGCGCCGCAACAGGTATCCATCAGCGCCGACACCGCGCCACCGTGGATCACCCCGGTTTCCGGGTCGCCGATCAGTTTCTCATCATAGGGCATCACGATCTCGGCCGTGCCATCCCCCAGTTCCGTGAGGGTCATCCCCAGTTCCTGCGCATGCGGGATGGCTTCAATGAACTGTCGCGCGAGCTGCGTCTTGTCGACCATGGGCTTCCCCGTTCCTATGTTTTCCTCTTTATCGGCCAGACCTTGGCCGAAGAGCAACCCCGGCGGTTGAACCCTTTGCCGGTTGTGCTTAGTTTGCGGGTAAGGGAGATACGGAATGACCGAACAGAAATTGTCATTCAAGGAGATGTGCAGCGAATTCGACGTGACCCCGCGCACGCTTCGCTACTATGAGTACATCGAATTGTTGCAACCCGATCGCGAAGGCCGGTCGCGGTTTTACGGTGCCCGCGAGCGGGCCCGGATGAAGCTGATTATGCGGGGACGCAAGTTCGGCTTCCAGCTCGAAGAGATCCGCCAGTGGCTGCTGATCTATGAAAACGAGGGCGATGAGGCTCAAAATCGCGCCTTTGTCGAAATGGCCGACCGCCAGATGGAAGAGCTGCGCAAGCAGCGCGAACAGCTCGACGAAGCGCTTCAGGAACTCCACGATCTGCGAGCCACCACGCTCAACCTGCTGAAACAAGACGCCTGATCCCAGCCGACCAAGCGTCAGGTTGGATCCGCTTTTGACACTCAACGCCCCGCCAACTGGTGGGGCGTTTTCCGTTCTGCGGGCTCGTCAGCGCGTGATCTGCCGTCCATGTGACTGATGTTTCAATCAAAAAAATCGAACATAATCCACGCGAAAAAGCCCGATAATTTTGTCGGTAATTTGCACGATCGCCCTATTTTAAGGGCTGATAGCCAAACCCGAAACGAAGTAACGTTACGTCAGTCCAGTGGATCCTACGTCACCTCGGAAAGTGACGCAGCGTTCAACTTACGTCAACGTCAAGTTGCTGTTGTAAACGACGGGCAAGCTGCTCACCTTAGTCTCACAACCCAGCAGTTATGAGTTACGACGATGACCGATGAAACCAAGACCATCCGCCAGATGTGCGATGAGTTCGGCGTTACGCCGCGTACATTGCGGTTTTACGAAGCCAAGGAGTTGCTGTTCCCGATCCGCGAGGGTCAGAAACGCCTCTTTACCAAACGCGACCAGGCCCGGCTCAAGCTGATCCTGCGCGGCAAGCGGTTTGGCTTCAGCCTCGAGGAAATCCGGCAACTTCTGAATCTCTATCATATGGGCGACCAGCAGCTGACGCAGTTGACCCGCACCTATGACATCGCCTGCGACCGGCTCGCCGATATGGAGCGGCAGCGCGATGAGCTGAACGAGGCAATTGACGATCTGAAAGAGCAGCTGCGTTGGGGCGAACGTGTGATCGCCTCGATGAGCGCCAAACAAGAAGCCGCGGAATAGATCCCGGCCCCCATGCCTGCCTGTCCCAAGATGGGAGAGGCAACCAGACAGACACCGCAGAACCACAGCGAGGACCGCGATGCCCAGTTACACCGCCCCGATCAAAGACACTCAGTTCATTCTTCACAATGTTCTGAAGATCTCTGAAAGCGCCATTCCCGGCTATGACGAGCTGGACGCCGATTTCACCAATGCCGTGCTGGAAGAAGCAGGCAAGATCTCCAGCGAAGTCCTGCACCCGCTGAACACCGTCGGCGATACCGAAGGCTGCCGCCTTGAAAATGGCGTCGTCTACACACCGACCGGGTTCAAGGCTGCGTTTGAGCAGGTCAAGGAAGGCGGCTGGACCGGTCTCGACATGCCGGAAGAATACGGTGGCCAGAACATGCCCTATATCATGGGCACAGCCGTGGGCGAGATGTTCTCCGCTGCGAACCAGGCCTTCACCATGTATCAGGGCCTGACCCATGGCGCCGCCTCGGCGATCCTCGCCCATGGTAGCGACGCCCAGAAAGATACCTATCTGCCGAAAATGGTGTCCTGCGAATGGACCGGCACGATGAACCTGACCGAACCGCACTGCGGCACCGATCTGGGTCTGATGCGCACGAAGGCCGAACCGCAGGATGACGGCAGCTACAAGATCACCGGCCAGAAGATCTTCATCTCCTCCGGTGATCACGACATGGCCGACAACATCATCCACCTGGTGCTGGCCAAGATCCCCGGCGGCCCCGAGGGCATCAAAGGCGTGTCGCTCTTCATCGTGCCGAAGTTTATGGTGAACGAGGACGGCTCGCTCGGCGAACGCAATGGTGTCTCCGTTGGCAAGATCGAAGAAAAGATGGGCATCCACGGCAACTCGACCTGTGTGATGAACTACGACAGCGCAACCGGCTACCTGCTCGGCACCGAGCACAAGGGCATGCGCGCCATGTTCACGATGATGAACGAAGCCCGCCTCGGCGTTGGCATGCAGGGTCTGGCTCAGGCCGACGCCGCCTATCAGAACGCCTTGGAATATGCCAAGGACCGTCTTCAGGGTCGCGACGTGACCGGCGCTAAGAACCCGGAAGGCCCGGCGGACCCGCTGATCGTCCACCCGGACATCCGCCGCAACCTGATGGATCAGAAAAGCTTTGCCGAAGGCGCGCGCGCATTCATCCTTTGGGGCGCAAAGATGATCGACCAGGCGCATCGCGCCGAGGATAAGAATGCCGACGGGCTGATCTCGCTGCTGACACCGGTCATCAAAGGCTTCCTGACTGATCAGGGTTATGACATGACCGTTCAGGCACAGCAGATCTACGGCGGTCACGGCTACATCGAAGAATGGGGCATGTCGCAATACACCCGCGATGCCCGGATCGCGATGATCTACGAAGGCGCCAATGGCGTTCAGGCGCTGGATCTGGTCGGCCGCAAGCTGGCGCAGGATGGCGGCAAACATGTCATGGCCTTCTTCGAGATGGTGAAGAATTTCTGCAAAGAAAACGGTGACATCTCCGACACTTACAGCAAGGAGTTCATCGAACCTCTGAAAGCCGCGTCGAAGGACCTTCAGGCCGCTGGCATGTATTTCATGCAAAACGGCATGACCAACCCGAACAATGCGCTGTCTGGGTCTTATGACTTCATGCACATGTTTGGTCACGTCTGCCTCGGCCTGATGTGGGCGGAGATGGCCAAGGCCGCACAGGCAGAGCTTGACGCCGGGTCTTCTGACGCCGCGTTCTACGAGACAAAAATCGCGACCGGGCGGTATTACATGGCACGCAGGCTGCCTGCGACGGCGCTGCACCTCAGCCGTATCCAGACCGGCGGCGACACGGTGATGGCACTGGCGGCAGACCAGTTCTGAAGCGCAGTTTGATCATCTCGGAGCCCCTTTTCGTGAGGGTCTCCGACACCGCCCCCGTCTGATCATCGGGGCGGCAGGATAACAGGCGATCCGGGCCATCCGGGGCGCCAGAACCAGGGCGTCGCAATTGGAGGAGAGACAATGCCCAAACGCTTTCGCCTCACGCGCCGCCTGCCGGTTGCCATGACCGAAGATGGCTACCGCCGCTTGCGCCGATTTTCGCAGGAGGCCGGCCTCGACGAAGGCGAAGCCCTCTCCTTCCTGTTTGAGAATTTCGACAGCGTCACAGATCGCGACAACCTCACCCACCGGCTGCGGCTCTTCAATGCCGAGCTTGAGGATCGCAAGAAATAGGCCGGCCCACACCGTCCACAGAAAACAGATGCCACAAGGCACGAGACAGCCACCAAAGGGGAGCCCCATGAGCGCAGAGCAAAAATCCAGCTGGATGACCGAAGAGCATCAGATGCTGGCGGATATGACCGCCCAGTTCATCACCCGCGAATGGGCGCCGAAATTCGAGACCTGGCGCAAGCAGGGCATGATGGATCGCTCCACCTGGAATGAAGCTGGCGCCCTTGGCCTGCTCTGCCCCTCCGTACCGGAAGAATACGGCGGCGTCGGTGGTGATTTTGGCCATGAAGCCGCAATCCTGATCGAAGGCAGCCGCGCCAATCTCGCCAGCTGGGGCCACGGGATCCATTCCGGCATCGTCGCCCATTACGTGCTGGCCTATGGGACCGAAGAGCAGAAACAGCGTTGGCTGCCCAGGATGATCACCGGCGAACTGGTCGGCGCTCTGGCGATGACCGAACCCTCCACCGGCTCCGACGTGCAGCGGATCAAGACAAAAGCAGTAAAAGATGGCAACGCCTACCGGCTGAGCGGTCAGAAAACCTTCATCACCAATGGCCAGCACGCCAATCTTATCCTGGTGGCGGCCAAGACCGACCCCACCGAAGGATCCAAAGGCATCTCGCTGGTGGCGGTTGAGACCGATGGCGCAGAGGGTTTCAGCCGCGGCCGCAACCTCGACAAGATCGGTTGCCATGCCGCAGATACCTCGGAACTCTTCTTCGACAATGTCGAGATTGCGCCGGAAAACATCCTCGGCGGCGCCGAGGGTCAGGGCTTCTACCAGATGATGCAGCAGCTGCCGCAGGAACGGCTGATCATCGCCTGTGGCGCCGTCGGTGCCATGGAAGGGGCGGTTGAACGCACGATCGCCTATTGCAAGGAGCGCGAGGCCTTTGGCGGGCCGCTGACGCAGTTTCAGAACACCCGGTTCAAACTGGTCGAATGCCAGACAAAAACAAAGGTTGCCCGTGCTTTCCTTGATGAATGTATGGTCGAACATCTGCAGGGCAAGCTGACCGTGGAAAAGGCGGCGATGGCCAAATACTGGATCACCGATACCCAGGGTGAGGTGCTCGACGAATGTGTCCAGCTGCATGGCGGCTACGGGTTCATGCAGGAATATGCCGTGGCCGAGATGTGGGCAGATGCCCGCGTTCAGCGCATCTATGGCGGCACCAATGAGATCATGAAGGAATTGATCGCGAGGTCCCTGTGAGGCCTCGGGCTGCACATATGGACGCAGATGCCGGAAGCCTCCGGCGGGAGTATTTGGGGAAAGATGACAGGATGAGACGCGCCTCCCCCCGAGCTCTCCGCCTAATGGGTCGGCGCGCCGTCACCTTTCACGGTCATCGGCTCTCCAGCCTGTTCCGCAGGACCATGCTGACGCCATCTACCTTAATACGGTGTGAAGGTTCCGTCATCTTTCCAGAAATACTCCACGGGGGTGCGGGGGTGTGAAACCCCCGCTTCGCAAGCAGACACAGGGAGCAACATATGACACTCAAACTGCATTGTTTCGGTGAAAGCGGCCATTCCTATAAGGCCGCCCTGGCTCTTGAACTGGCCGGGATCGACTGGGAGCCGGTGTTTGTGGATTTTTTCAGCGGCACCACCCGGGGTGATGCCTTCCGTCGAGATATCAACGACATGGGAGAATGCCCGGTGCTGGTGGATGGCGATCTGACACTCAGCCAATCCGGGGTGATCCAGCAGTATCTGTCGGACACTTATGGCCGGTTCGGCGGCGCCACTGCCGAGGAAAAGCGCGAGATCCTGCGCTGGCAGCTATGGGACAATCACAAATTGTCCTCAAACGCAGGCTTGTGCCGGTTCCTGATGAATTTCCTGCCCGAAGACAAACGCCCGCAGGAGGTCATCGCCTTCCTTCAGGGCCGTCTGCAAGGCACCTACGCGATCCTGGACAAACATCTTGAGGGGCGAAGCTGGATTGTCGGCGATGGGCTGACCAATGCCGATCTGACCTGCTGCTCCTATCTCTATTACCCCGAACCCTTCGGCTTTGATCGAGCCGAATGGCCCCATATTGACGCTTGGCTCTCGCGGCTGAGCGCACAACCGGGCTGGAAAGCCCCCTACGACCTAATGCCCGGCAACCTGTCGGACCGAGCCTGAGGAGACTGATATGACCGAAGCCTATATTTACGACGCCGTGCGCACCCCGCGTGGCAAAGGCCGCAAGGATGGATCCTTGCATGAAGTAACGGCCGCCCGTCTCTCTGCGGTGGCGCTCAACGCTCTGAAGGAGCGCAACAATCTGGAAGGCCACGCAGTCGAGGACGTGATCTGGGGCAATGTGACCCAGGTTGGCGAACAGGGCGCCTGCTTGGCGCGGACCGCTGTTCTGGCCTCTGATCTGGATGAATCGATCCCCGGCGTGTCGATCAACCGCTTCTGCGCCTCGGGTCTGGAAGCCGTCAACATGGCCGCCAACCAGGTGCGGGGACGTGCCGGTCATGCCTACATCGCCGGCGGTGTGGAATCCATGAGCCGTGTCCCCATGGGCATGGACGGCGGTGCCATTGCTGTTGATCCGGCGATTGCCATCGAGAACTACTTTGTGCCCCAGGGGATCTCGGCAGATATCATCGCCACCGAATATGGTTTCTCGCGTGATGATGCCGATGCCATGGCGGTGGAATCCCAGCGCCGGGCGAAGGCGGCCTGGGACGACAAGCGTTTCGCGCGCAGCGTTGTCCCGGTGCGCGATATCAACGGGCTGACCATTCTCGATCACGATGAATACATGCGACCCGGCACCGACATGCAGTCGCTCGGCGGTCTGAACCCCTCGTTCCAGATGATGGGTGAGCAAATGCCCGGCTTCGACAAGATCGCGATGCTGAAGTACCCGCATCTGGAGCGGATCAATCACATTCACCACGCGGGCAATTCCTCCGGCATCGTCGACGGCGCCGCTGCCGTACTGATTGGCGACAAGGAGTTCGGCGAGGCGATGGGCCTGAAACCGCGCGCCCGTATCAAGGCCACAGCCAAGATCGGCACCGACCCCACCATCATGCTGACCGGCCCCGTGCCCGTCACCGAGAAGATCCTGCGCGACAATGGCATGGAGATT
Source organism: Phaeobacter sp. JH20_26 (assembly GCF_048056275.1). Lineage (NCBI taxonomy): Bacteria > Pseudomonadati > Pseudomonadota > Alphaproteobacteria > Rhodobacterales > Roseobacteraceae > Phaeobacter > Phaeobacter sp. JH20_26. Next base: position 686,036 of record NZ_JAYMWL010000013.1, read on the forward strand.
GGTGACATCGACCTCTTTGAGGTCAACGAGGCCTTTGCCAGCGTCGTCATGCGGTTCGAGCAGGCCTTTGGCGTCGACCATGACAAGGTGAACGTCAATGGCGGCTCGATTGCCATGGGCCACCCACTTGGTGCGACCGGCGCCATGATCCTCGGCGCACTGCTGGATGAGCTGGAGCGCAGCGACCGCGAAACCGGTCTTGCGACACTCTGCATCGGGTCCGGCATGGGCGCGGCCACCATCATCGAACGCGTGTAACCCAGGCGACAGGAGACTAAGATATGTCTGATTTCACAATGAAAAAAGACGCCGACGGCGTCGCCATCATCACCTGGGACTGCCCCGGCAAAAGCATGAACGTTCTGAACGGTCAAGCGATGCTAGACCTCGACGGGCTGGTTGACGACGCGCTGGCAGATGATGCCGTCAAGGGCATCGTCATCACCTCGGGCAAAAAAGACTTTGCCGGCGGCATGGATCTCAATGTGCTGGCCAAGATGAAAGAAGATGCCGGTGACGAACCCGCCCGTGGTCTGTTCGAAGGCATCATGAAAATGCACCACGGTCTGCGCAAGATCGAACGGGCCGGCATGGATCCGAAAACCAACAAGGGTGGCAAACCCGTGGCAGCAGCCCTGCCCGGCACAGCTGTTGGCATTGGTCTGGAACTGCCGCTGTCGACGCATCGCATCTTTGCCGCTGACAACCCCAAGGCCAAAATCGGCCTGCCTGAGATCATGGTCGGCATCTTCCCCGGTGCAGGCGGCACCACCCGTCTGGTACGCAAGATGGGTGCCATGAACGCTGCGCCCTTCCTGCTGGAAGGCAAGCTGGTCGATCCCAAAAAAGCCAAGGCCGCAGGCATCATCGACGAAGTGGTCGAGGATCCGCTGGCCGCCGCACGCGCCTGGGTTCTGGAGGCAAAAGACGCCGATATCGTCAAACCCTGGGATGCCAAGGGTTACAAGATGCCCGGTGGCGCGCCCTATCATCCTGCGGGCTTCATGACCTTCCTTGGTGCAGCAGCCATGGTGCATGGCAAAACATTTGGCGCCTTCCCGGCGGCCAAAGCGCTGCTGAGCGCGGTCTATGAAGGCGCGCTCGTGCCCTTTGACACCGCGCTGAAGATTGAGGCGCGCTGGTTCACCCATGTGCTGATGAACCCTTCGTCCGAGGCGATGATCCGATCGCTCTTCCTCAACAAGGAAGCGCTGGAAAAAGGCGCTGTGCGCCCGGCGGGCATCGAGGATCAGTCGGTCAAGAAAATCGGCGTTCTGGGCGCTGGCATGATGGGGGCCGGTATCGCGCTAGTCTCCGCTCAGGCCGGGATGGAGGTTGTTCTGATCGACCGTGATCAAGCCGCCGCCGACAAGGGCAAGGCCTATACCGAAAGCTATCTCGACAAGGGCATCAAGCGCGGCAAAGTCACGGCCGACAAGAAAGAGGCGATGCTGTCACGCATCACCGCAACCCCTGATCTGGACCACCTCAAGGGCTGCGATCTGATCATCGAAGCGGTCTTTGAGGATCCCAGCGTCAAGGCGGAGATGACCAAGAAGGTCGAGGCCATCATCCCCGACGATTGCATCTTTGCCTCCAACACCTCGACTCTGCCGATCACCGGTCTGGCCGAAGCCTCGGTGCGCCCGGAGCAGTTCATCGGCATTCACTTCTTCTCGCCGGTGGAAAAAATGTTCCTGGTGGAGATCATCAAGGGTGAGAAAACCGGCGACCGCGCAGTGGCCAAGGCGCTGGACTACGTGCGCCAGATCCGCAAGACCCCGATCGTGGTCAATGATGCCCGGTTCTTCTACTGCAACCGTTGCATCATCCCCTACGTGAACGAAGGCGCGCGGATGATCACCGAGGGCGTTGCCCCTGCGTTGATCGACAATGCCGCACGCCAGTTGGGCTTCCCGGTCGGTCCGATCCAACTGACCGATGAGACCTCGATTGACCTTGGTGCCAAGATCGCTCGCGCCACCAAGGCGGCAATGGGCGATGCTTATCCCGAAAGTGCTGCGGATGATCTGATCTTCTGGATGGAAGAACAGGGCCGTCTGGGGCGCAAGTCCAACGCTGGTTTCTTCGACTATGACGACAAGGGGAAGCGGCAGGGTTACTGGAAGGGCATGCAGGAGAAATACCCGCTGGCCGAGGAACAGCCGGACCTGATCGAGGTCCAGGAACGCCTGATGTTTGCACAGGTTCTGGAAGCCGTGCGCGCGCTGGAAGAAGGTGTTCTGATGGACATTCGCGAAGGGGATGTTGGCGCGATCCTGGCCTGGGGCTTTGCGCCCTGGTCCGGTGGCCCGCTGAGCTGGCTGGACATCATCGGCACGCCTTATGCTGCCGAGCGCTGCGACCAGCTGACCGCGAAATATGGCGAACGTTTCACCTGTCCGCCGCTGCTGCGCGAGATGGCTGAGAAAGGCCAGACTTTCTATGGCCGGTTCAGCCCGGAGGCCGAAAAGGCCGCCTGATTGAGGTCAGATGACGTCTGAAAGCTCTGAAAGCGGCGCCTCCGGGTGCCGCTTTTTTCACATCAGGAAAGCCGCCTAAGTGGTTATGAAGAATAAAAACCGCCTCCGATATGGTGACGGTCCTGTCTCTGTTTTCACTTGTTGGATTACAGCGCGGTCTAGACCATCGCTGCGTATTCCGCAGCACCATGCCCACCAGGCCCCATCGGCAATGTATTGGCCCAGACGCTTTCCTCGGTGATCATGTCGATCACCAGTTCGCGGGCAGCGTCGGGCTCCAAAACCCGATAAAGCTCGGCATAGGCGCTGGTGTCGAACGACAGAATGTCACGCGGTGACACGCTAAAGCTCAGCAGACCCGCCTCCAGATAGATGACCTCATCCTGTGCAAACCGTGGCACCACGATCTCGACCCGTGTGTCAGGCTCGACCCGGCCAATGCCGCGGTACCCTTCCAACGCGCAGGCGGGTACGACAACAAACGGATCGCCCTGCCCATCACAGGCAAGATCGCTCTCGATCAGGATCCCCTGGTTCGGCATCACCCAGAGCGGCGCGCGATTGTTCAGCGCATCCTGCGGAATATGAACCGGGCATGTCAGCGGATTGGGTCCACCGCTGGAAAGCAGGATTGTTTCGCGGTGGATATCGACAATGGGCTGCATCCCATGGTCGAAGGTCAGGACCATATCGCCCACGGCCAGAGCCTCAATCGGGCGCCAGCCAAGATGTGAGGCCACATGGGTGCCCGACAGGATCCCGCCCTGCCCGGCTGCGACCAACGGGTACTCTGTTGCCAGAGCCTCGGCCATCGGAGAGAGCTTGCGTTTCAGCAGCCAATCCAGCATCGGTTTTCCCTTTCACCAAGGCAGCCATACGTTCTGCATGACCCGTCACGTTACCCGTCCGATAGGCGGCCACTGGCGCGCCTACGGGAGAGATGATCATGGTCGCGGATCGAAGATGCGCCATTTTGGCGAAGACTTCGGACCCAGCGTCGTCCCATGTGATTCCATCTCTCGACTACTGGTCTATCGGTGAATCGTTAAAAGAGTATTCAAACTGGGCAAGATCCGCCTCGCAGGCCTCAGCCACCGCCGCGCGGGCCGCGTCGGTATAGGCGTCCTGCCAGCCTCTGGGACGCTCTGAGGCATTGGCCCGTGGCAGCTGCAGCTCAAAACCCAGGTGATCAAAGAGCGGGGCCGCATCGCATGCGAAATGCTCCAGGCGAATATAGCAGTCGCATTGTTCGCCCCCATCCGCGCGCCGCATATATGACCGCGCCGGATGTGCACGAAACGCTGCAAGCATCCGGGGATCGCTGGCAAAATCGGGAAATGCCAACGCTTTGGCCAGAGCGACCGAAGGGTGATCAAAGCTCTGCTCGCGCAGCCAGTGATAGAGGCTCAGCACCCGATCGAACGGGTTCCGTACCAGCGTAAAGGCAAAGAGACCGCGCAGCTGCGCCTCGGGCACCAGACCGTCAATATCGGCAAGAGTTGAGTGTTTCCACAATCGGCCCCGGGTTTTTGCGTCTCTGAGGCGTCGCCGCCGCTTGCTGGCCTTGGGCGTGTCGCCGAGCATGAGATCATCTGCCATGGCCCGCGCCTCCAGCGCGAGGGACAGCGCGGTGCCCCCGGTCTTGGGGATATGTACAAAGACATAGGAACGGCCAGGCGACAAGATCATGACAGGCAGGCTAAGCGGTTTGAAGACCAATGGAAACCTCGGCCCTGTCAGACAAAAATGTCTTACGCCTTTCATTGGGGGCAACTTTGCGCAATATCTTGCAACCACGTCGCATGAATCATCTTGGAGGGGTCGAAATGGGTTGGATGTCGGACGAGTCGGGACTGGAGAAAACCGCCGCCAACTATGTGCCGCTGACGCCGCTGTCACATCTGCGCCGGGCCGCGCATGTGTTTGCCGATGTCCCTGCCGTCATCTACGGCAGCCATCGCAAGACCTATGCGGCCTATTACGATCGCTGCACGCGGCTGGCCTCGGCGCTTGCGGGGATGGGCGTCCGCCCCGGCGACGTGGTGGCGACCTTGATCCCCAACCTACCGGCCCAGGCCGAAGCGCATTTTGGCGTGCCTGCCTGCGGTGCCGTTCTCAACACGATCAACACACGTCTCGACGTCAGCACGGTCGCCTATATTTTTGACCACGGAGAGGCCAAGGTCGTGCTGGTCGACAGCCAATTCCTACCACTCGCCGAAGAGGCCAAAGCAGCCTGCGACGGCCCGGGACCGCTGATCATTGAGGTCCCGGATGATCAGGCAGCCTATCCGGCGTCTGGTCGGCACCCGGTCTACGAGCATGTTCTGGCCGCTGCCTCCCATGATTTCGACTGGATCATGCCGCAGGACGAATGGGAAAGCCTTGCGCTCAACTACACCTCCGGCACCACGGGCCGCCCGAAAGGCGTGGTCTACCATCACCGTGGCGCCTATCTGATGACCATGGGCACGGTGATTTCCTGGCGCATGGTGATGCAGCCGAAATACCTTGCTATTGTACCACTGTTTCACTGCAACGGCTGGAACCACACCTGGATGATGCCGGTTCTAGGTGGCACCCTGGTGTGCTGTCGCGATATCACCGCGCCCGCGATCTACGATGCGATTGCCGACGAAGGGGTGACCCATTTCGGCGGTGCGCCAATTGTGCTCAATATGCTGGTGAACGCACCCGAAGAGGACCGGCGCAGCTTTGATCACACGGTCGAGGTCTTCACCGCCGGCGCCCCGCCCGCCCCGGCCACCCTGCAAAAGATCGAGGCTATCGGCTTTCATGTCACGCAGGTCTACGGGCTGACGGAAACATATGGCCACGTCACCGAATGCCTGTGGAAAGGCGGCAGCTGGGACACGCTGGACCAGCAGGGCCGGGCCGCGATCAAGGCGCGTCAGGGCGTGGCCTTCCCGATGATGGATCACATTACGGTCATGTCCGACGATATGCAGCAGATTCCGATGAACGGTCAGGATCAGGGTGAGATCGTGATGCGCGGCAATTCGGTCATGAAGGGATATCTGAAGAACCCCGAAGCCACCGCCGAGGCCTTTCAGGGCGGGTATTTCCATTCCGGCGATATCGCCGTGCAGCATCCCGATGGCTATATCCAGATCGCCGACCGCGCCAAGGATATCATCATCTCCGGCGGCGAGAATATCTCCTCGGTGGAGGTTGAGGGCGTGCTAATGGGGCACCCCGATGTGAACCTAGCCGCGGTGGTTGCCAAACCTGACGAAAAATGGGGCGAAGTGCCTTGTGCTTTTGTCGAGTTGAAGTCCGGCGCGGAGGTTGATCCTGCCGAACTGATCCGCTTTGCGCGCGAAACGCTGGCCGGTTTCAAAGCGCCAAAACAGGTGATTTTCCAAGAACTTCCCAAGACATCGACCGGAAAGATCCAGAAATTCGAACTGCGCCAGCAGGCCAAGGCTCTCTGACCCGGTTTCCTGACCAAAGCAGGCGCGAACTGCCGCAAAGTCAATTGCTGACGCTGGGGGCTGCGTGCTATTTGATCTGTGAACAATCGACGGTGAGGACGCGCCCCATTCATGACGGCATTGCGGGAATATCAACGGCTGGAAGCTGCTGCGCTGTGGCGGGCTGCCCCTGACGCGCAGCGGCGCGATGTGATCGTCTCGGTTGGCGACGCGACCCTGACCATTGCGGATATGAATGACCGGCCACTAGCCCATTGGTCACTGGCGGCACTAGAGCGACAGAACCCCGGCAGTTTCCCCGCGTTGTTCCACCCTTACGGCGATCAGGGCGAAACGCTGGAGATCGCGGAAGATGAAACCGCGATGCTGGACGCAATCGACCGTTTGCAATCCGCCCTCACCCGCGCTCGTGCCCGCCCCGGTCGCCTTCGCTCGGTGACGCTGCTGTCGGCGCTGGCTGTCGTGACCGGTCTGGCGGTGTTCTGGCTGCCCGATGCGCTGCTCTCGCATACGGTGAATGTGGTGCCGGACATCAAACGCAAGGCGCTAGGACAGGCGCTGCTTGGCCGGATCGAACGGGTGTCAGGTCAGGCCTGCAGCACATTGGAGACCGCGCCCATTCTGGAACGTCTCGCAGAGCGGCTGGATGTGCGTCAGTTGGTGATCCTGCGCAGCGGCGTGGCCAGCAGCCTTTATCTGCCAGGTGGCATCGTGCTTCTGAACCGCGAGCTGGTGGAGGATCACGAAGATCCGGCGGTAGCAGCTGGCGCGGTACTGGTGGAGCGCGCCCGTGCGGTGGAAAAAGACCCCCTGGCCGAGCTTCTGGCCGCGGGCGGCATTCGCGCCACCTTCAGGATGCTCACAACCGGTGAACTGACCCGTGCAACCCTCGACCGTTATGCGGAAACCGTCATTAGCGCGCCGCGCCCCACGCCGGACGAGGCCACGACACTCGCTGAATTTGCCCGTGCTGCCGTTCCCTCCAGCCCCTATGCCTACGCTCAGGACATTACCGGTGAAACAGTGCTCGGCCTGATCGAGGCCGATCCGATGGCGGGCCGTGACTTGCAGCCGGTACTGAATGACCGCGACTGGGTGCAGCTACAAAGCATCTGCGGCTGATCCAACAGTACCGGTGTGGAACACATCGCACCTCTGACACGATGCGTTGAGATTTCTGCATCCTGTCACCGGGCCGCTGCACGCAATACTGACGCAAACGTCAAGCATTCGGGATCCCGATCGGAACTTCACCGCGAACGTTTCCAGGGTCGGCAGAGTGCGACGGAGCTGACATACCTTTTTCCTGCTGAATGGCTGCTACAGATACCTGAAGACGAGTTCCAAATCAGCCATCAACGGTTGTGTTGTGCATGTTTCCCCACTATCTGCACGTCATCTGTAATGGAGTTTTCATGTCCCGGTAAGGAAGGGAGGCAGCGCGCCTCCCGGAGCACATACAAAATCGCAAACATCGCCGTCACTTTGTAGCTGACGGGTCTGTTTGATGTGCTCACTCGTTTCCTACCATCGGCGCCCAAAATTGACTTGGGCCAGAGACATGAAAGTGAACACCCTATGACGAGGGATTACTCAGACTTCCTTCCGCGTCGCGCGCGCGACACCGGATCACAGGCCAAACTCAGCCCCCTTCATGCGCTGGGATGGCAACCGTTTTTCACCCAGCAAGTTAGCGTGGAAGACATGGCCGCGATACCTCCTGTTCGCGTTGTCGAAGTGCATCGCAGCGGGCTGCACGCCCTTGGTGACGGCATCGATACCATCCTTCCGCCCAGAGCCGATGTGACTGTCGGGGACTGGCTGTTGCTGGACCAGTCGCACCCGCGGTCCAGTCGGGCTCTTGAGCGTACCAGCCTTATCAAGCGGCGCGCGCCCGGCACCGACCGGCAGGAACAACTGATCGCGGCGAACATTGATACGGCCTTTATCGTCACGTCCTGCAATCAGGACTTCAAATTGGCCCGGCTTGAACGCTATGCCTCCTTGGCGTTCGAGGCGCGGATCACGCCCGTCATCGTCCTCACGAAAACCGACCTCTTGGCGGATCCTCAAGACTACATCGACGCGGCCCGCGCTGTGTCGGACATGATCGACGTCGTCGCACTTGACGCGCGCGGTTCTGCCCCGAAGACGGACCTTGCGACCTGGTGCAAGCCCGGCAAGACGGTGGCGTTCCTCGGCTCGTCCGGTGTTGGGAAATCGACGCTGGCCAATGCGCTGCTCGACAGCCAATCCATCGAGACCCAGACCATTCGCGAGGACGACGCGAAGGGGCGGCACACGACGACGCGGCGTGAGCTTCATGCGATGCCCAATGGCTGTCTGATCCTGGACACGCCGGGCACGCGGGAATTGCAGCTCACCGATGCGGCGGACGGGATCAATGATCTCTTTGCTGACATTCAGGAGTTGGCCGCGCGGTGTCGATTCAACGACTGTCAGCACGAGACCGAGCCGGGATGTGCGGTTCTGACGGCTGTTGATGAGGGCGTTCTCGATGCCCGTCGGCTTGGCAGATGGCGTAAGCTGATGGCGGAGGACGCGTTCAACTCCGCGAGCCTTGTGGAACGCAGGTCGCGCGACAAGGCGTTCGGAAAAATGGTGCGCGGCGTCAAGAAAATCAAAGATGTCAGGAGGTAAGACGATGACGCGGTCGAAAGCGGGTCAAATCGTATGGCACGACCTTTTCACATCGGACAGGGCGTGTTCGATGGCATTTTACCAGTGCGTCGCCAACTGGACGTATGAAGTCGAGCGGGCGACGGATTTTGCCTGGGGAGGCGGCGAGAAGGATTTCGTCCTCGCACTCTCCGGGGACGAAGCGGGTGCGGGGTTGGCCGAGACGCCTGCCGAGCACGAAAATGGCTGGATCGCTTACATCGAGGTTCCCGACGTGGACGCGGCGGTCAGGCGCGTCGCCACGCTCGGTGGCAAGATCGTTCGGGAGCCATTCGAGGTGCCGGGTGTCGGTCGCAATGCACTCGTCCGCGATCCGCTCGGTGCTCTGGTCGGGATTTCGCTGTCCCGGCACAGCTTCCCTGTTCCGCGTCGGCAGTTCGGCCCTGACGTGTACGTCGGCGACGGGACTGACTTCCCGCTGGCGTTCTATGCAGAGCTTTTTGGATGGCAGGTCTCTCCCGAGCAGGACACGGATTCTCTCGCACTCCTCGGGCCTAGGGGCGATCTTGTTGCACTCCAACATGCCGCAACCTGGCCAACCGGTTCAAATGCAGCTTGGGTCCCATGCATCAAGGTTGCTTCAGTCTCCGATGCCTGCCGTGCTGCTGAAGCCAAAGGGGCGCGTCCGGCTTCTGTAGATTTGAATGAAACCGTTCAAGCCCATAACCCCATCCTGTGTGATCCAGACGGCGCGCCGTTTGCTCTTGGCATCGAATAGGCGACCACTTTCTAGCAGTTCGCCAATTCTTCACAGGAACTGCAGATCGGACATTTGTACGCTCTGCAGCATTTGCGGCTCAGGGCTCACTGCCCGCTTCGCTGCGTCGCCCATGGATGGCCGCTCTAGTTCTCTTCGCAAAGATCAGGGGTAAGCTGCTCTGGCGTAGTTTGCGAAGCGTCGGCCAACGCCTGCTCAATCTTTGCGATCTACTCATTCTTTTGCCTACCAAAGTACCGCAGAGTCCGTCGCTCCCAATTCGCAGGCAATCCTTGCAAGGGAGCTTCCCCGAACTCGAAGATCGGCGTTGCGGCGGTCACGTCTATCTAACTGCTGCTTTGTGGGCTGACGCATATTGGCACAATGGCGCGGCGCAATTGTTAGGACAATACAGAACGTCCGCGAGCCATTTGCCGATACTGCGACCATGTTGTGAAGGAGGAGTTCGGCCGGGGCCGTGTTGGGTTAATGATGAGACGAAAAAGTCAAATATCTCTGACGTTCTAAAAGCGGTTGGCGCAATCATAGCGCCGCGCCAAGCCGCCCCCGCTCCGTTGCGTGAACGCAGATTGGCCAAACAACGTGGCTGACCGGACCCACCGTCGTGATTACTTGCTCAGCCGCGCGCCAGAGAACCCGGCCGCGCGCACTGTCGACAGGGCCGCTTGCGCCGCCTCCCCGACAAAAGGCCCTGCCAGAACGACCTGCAGGCTCTGACCATTGCGGTTGACCCGACCCAGACGCACCGGCAACCCTTTTTGGCGCAACCGTTGAGCCACGGCGTCGGCCTGACTTACATCGGCGAGGGTCGCCGCGCGCACATACCGAGTAGCCGGAGATGACTGAGGTTTGGCCATCGAAGCCGAGGCCGCGCGCGCTGATGTCGCATCGCCGGAAGGCGCCGACCGGGTCGACAGACGGGTGACCAGGGTCTCCTCATCGGTGCCCACGGACGTGCTCGCATCTCCTGCAAGCTGTCTCTGCGAAAGCTTCACAACCGGTCGATCGACCGGACGGCGAATGCCTTCGCGGGGGACGGTGCGCGTCCAGATCGCGCCGGTTTGCGGCCCGCGGTTCGGATTGTAGCGATCCTGATGGATCACCCGCACATATCCCGCAGGCACGCCATCGTTGGCCGCCGCGAGTACGCCGCCCAGCGACATCTCCGCCCGGCGCGGATTAAGACGGTCATCCTCCCATGCGCGGCGATACCCCTGCGGCACTACCAGCCCTCGGCTCAGGCTGCGCTCCTGATAGACATGCTTGGGAACAACGCGGGTGTTGGGATCCAGAACCGAGGACAGGCGGCTGCTGCCCCCCTGCGGCCCGCATCGCACGTTGCCCGTCTGGTTGATATATTGCTGGCTCAGGGCAGACGCGCCGGGACAGCGGCCAAAGCCCGGCGCCGAACTGGCCGTTGTCACGGTGCTGACAGGCGGACGATAGGCATCATCCAGTGGCTGCCGGCGCGGCAGCTTCGCCGTTGATGTGCCAACCCGAAGCGGCTTTGCCTGTCGCACGGCACTGCGCTGCGGCTTGGTGGTGGTGACGGTCTGCGGCGCGCGCGCTGCTGCAACCGGCTCTGTAGTTGCTGTTACGGCGCCTTCCAGATTATTCGCTCGCTGCCCCTCCGGCAGGGTGATCAGCTCCGGCGCCGGAGCCGAAGTGGCTCTCGACGAACTGGGGGCCGCAGCAAGCTCAGTGGGCTGGAAGCCGCAGAGCTGTTTGCGGCTGCGGGTTACCCTCGGCACCCAGGTGACATTGCCGTCGATCCCCGCCCGAATGAAAACACAGCCGCGACTGTCGACATATTGCTTGCCTGCAAAGGAGGCGGGCGGAAATTCTGCCGGCGGTTCCGTGGGGCGGATCGACTGCGCCTCTGCTGTGCCGAAGCAGGCCGCCGCGATCAAAGCACTTGCAATAATTCTAGTAAGCGTCATCCGAGAGCCCCACAACATATGGCCGCAGGATGCCCGAAAAGCGAATCTGAGTAAAGCAGGGTTTCCCCGATTTCACGAAAGATCCCAGAGACATCGCTGCCGTTACCCTCCCCGCGCCCGGGTGTGTCAGCCGACGGACATGGAAAAGGCGCCTGTTGCCAGACGCCCTTGGCTTCGTGGCCGTGCCTGGTGTCCATGCCGCCCCAAGAGCTGCACGCTGGCCGCAGGCTTATTTGGTGCCGAACATCCGATCACCCGCATCGCCGAGCCCGGGCAGGATATACCCCTTCTCGTTCAGCTGCCGGTCCAACGAGGCCGTCACGATCGGCACATCCGGATGCTTCTCCTTCATCAGCTCCACCCCCTCGGGCGAGGCCAGCAGGCAGAGGAAACGGATGTCATTTGCTCCGGCCTCTTTCAGCAGGTCGATGGCCGCGGCCGAACTGTTGCCGGTTGCCAGCATCGGATCTACCGCAATGACCAACCGGTCCTTCAGCCCCTCGGGTGCCTTGAAGTAATATTGCACTGGCTGCAGGGTTTCCTCATCCCGGTAGAGACCGACAAAGCCGACCCGTGCCGAGGGGATCAGTTCCAGCACGCCGTCCAGCATCCCGTTGCCCGCCCGCAGGATCGACACCAGCGCCAGTTTCTTACCCGCAAGGATGGGTGCCTCCATTTCCTCCATCGGAGTGTCGATGGTGGTGGTGGTCAGCGGCATCTCGCGGGTGATCTCATAGGCCAACAGCTGGGTAATCTCGCGCAGCAGGCGGCGGAAACCGGCGGTAGAGGTGCCCTTGTCGCGCATCAGGGTGAGCTTGTGCTGCACCAGCGGGTGGTCGACAACGGTCAGATGATCGGACATTGGGCGCTCCTTTCAGGAAAATTCAATCTCTCTTAGTGCCTGCACTGTGGGACAGGCAAGGCGGATTTGTCGGCTATCGTCTCCAACCGCTGCAAATTCGGGCGCCGTTCAGCGCGCAGACGCTGCCGAGGCCGCCATCTCATCCGCCCGCTTCAATCAGGTCAGCACCGACCGGCCCGGCCCCTGAGCAGGGATTTTCAGATGGTCCGCCACGGTCGCTGCCACGTCCGCGAATGCCAGATTGCCCAGCGGTCCGGCCCCCGCGCCGGCCATCAGCACCGGCACCTGTTCACGGGTGTGATCGGTGCCAGGCCAGCTCGGATCGTTGCCATGATCGGCCGTCAGGATCAGCAGATCGCCATCCCGCAGATGCGGCAGCAGCTTGCCGATCTCTTGGTCAAACCATTCCAGCGCCCGCGCATAGCCCGAGATATCGCGACGATGCCCGTAGAGGCTGTCAAACTCGACAAAATTGGCAAAGGTCAGGCTGCCGTCCTCGGCCTCAGCCACAGCCGCCTGCAAATGCCGCATCAGCCTCGCGTCATCGCCTTTCTTCAGCGTATCAATCCCCTGCATCGAGAAAATATCACCAATTTTGCCGATGGCGTGCACTGGTCGACCGGCATCCTGCACCCAATTGGTCAGGATCGGCTCAGGCGGCATGATGGCGTAGTCACGCCGGTTTGTGGTGCGCTGAAATCCGGTCTCGGGCGTACCGACAAAGGGCCGCGCAATCACCCGCCCCACCTTCATCGCGTGCAGATAGGGGGCCACCGCCTCGCAGAGCGCCAACAACCGGTCAAGACCAAAGCTCTCCTCATGGGCGGCAATCTGGAAGACACTATCGGCAGAGGTATAACAGATTGGCTGCCCCGACTGCATATGCGCGGCGCCATGTTCGGCAATGATCGCAGTACCCGAGGCATGGCAATTGCCAAGTAGAGCCTCGGTTCCGGCCGCCGCGCAGACATGGGCCACCAGATCATCCGGGAACGCGGGTGTCTGATCCGGGAAATAGCACCAATCCCAAGGCACCGGCAGGCCCGCCAGTTCCCAATGACCAGAGGGGGTATCCTTGCCCCGGCTGATCTCGCGGGCGACACCCCAGCGCCCGATAATCTCCGCCCCACCCAGATCAGGGCAAGGCACCGCCGAGGCCTGCGCCACGGCAGCCCCCAACCCGAGCCGGTCCAGATTTGGCACCTGCAGCGGACCGCTGCGCCCCTCCTCTGCGCGGCCCGCAGCACAGGCCTGGGCGATATGGGCCAGCGTATTGGCGCCAATGTCCGGCAGATCACCATTGAAATACTGACCAGCATCTGGCGCACCACCGATACCGACGGAATCCATCACCACCAGAAACGCACGCGCCATTAGGAAACCCTCTTGTAGATCAGCGGCAGCCGCTCAGGCGCGCTATCAGACAGCTGATAGGCTGCGCGCAGGCTGGCCTCGGCTGCATCAGCGGCGTCTTCATCAGCGGCATGGATCACACCAATCAGGTCGCCGACTGAAAGCGTGCGTCCAAGCGGCGCCAGCTCCGCCAGTCCGACGGAGGGGTCGACCACGTCGCTTTCGATCATCCGCCCGCCGCCCAGCCGCACGACCGCAAGGCCGAGCGCCTCGCCATTGATGGCGTGAACATGGCCCGCCCGATCTGCGGTGATGGGGCGTACCACCGGAGCCGTCGGCAGAATTGTCTGCCAGTGGTCCGCGAAATCGGTCGGGCCGCCCATCGCGGCGACCATTCGGGCAAAACGTTCGGCAACCGCCCCGCTGGCAATGGCCTTGCGGATCATATCCGCCCCGGCATCGCTCTGCGCCGCCAATCCGCCATGTGCCAACAAGACACCTCCCAGCTCCGCCGTCAGCTCCGCCAAGGCGCCCGTCTGACCGCAGATACCGGTCAGGACCCGCATGACCTCCGCCACCTCCAACGCGTTGCCCAGCGCGGGCGCCAAAGGCTGGTTCATATCAGTGATCAGCGCCGAGGTCCTGCAACCGGCCGCATTCGCCGTCTCAGTGAGACTGCGGGCCAGCGCCTCGGCCTCCTCCAGCGTTTTCATAAAGGCACCGGAGCCGATTTTCACATCCAGAACCAGCGCATCGGTGCTGGCCGCCAGTTTCTTTGACAGGATTGAGGCGGTGATCAGGTCCAGACTATCCACCGTGGCGGTGACATCACGGATCGCATATAGCCGCTTGTCCGCCGGGGCGATCTCTGCGGTCGCCCCGACGATGGCGCAGCCTACGCTTTGCATCATGCTGCGCAGCCCGTGTTCGGACACTTGGGTGCTGACGCCCTGAATGGCTTCCATTTTGTCAAGCGTCCCGCCGGTATGGCCCAGACCCCGACCGGAGATCATCGGCACATAAGCGCCGCAGGCCGCCAGCGCAGGCGCCAGCAGCAGCGACACGCAATCGCCGACCCCACCGGTAGAGTGTTTGTCCAGCACCGGCCCATCCAGATCCCAGCGCAGCACGTCACCGCTATCACGCATTGCCAGCGTCAAGGCCCGCCGCGCATCGACGCCAAGCCCCTGCAGACAAACCGCCATGGCAAACGCACCCGCCTGCGCATCCGAGACAGCCCCATTGGCCAATCCTTCGGCAAACCAGCGCAGGTCTTCATCGCCCGGTGTCTCTCCCCGGCGCAGGCTGGCGATGATCGCGCGTGCGTCCATGGCTCAGCTCCGTTCCATATGGTCCGCGCCAAAGGCACCGGGCAGCAGATCGCCAATCGTGGTTTCGCGCTCCAGCCCATCTGTGGTGGCAAGCGTCACCTTCACCTCGGGCGCGCCAAACTCCGCCAGCTTCTGACGGCAGCCGCCGCAGGGCGGGATTGGCGCCGGGCAATCGGCAATCACATATGCCGCCTCAAGCTTTGTCTCGCCTGCGGCAACCATTGCGGCGATGGCACCGGCTTCTGCGCAGGTGCCTTCTGGGTAGGCGACGTTTTCCACATTGCAGCCAACATAGACCGTCCCGGATGCTGCCCGGATCGCCGCACCGACCTTGAAGTTGGAATAAGGCGCGTGTGCGTTTTCACGAACGGCGGTGGCAGCATCTTTGAGGCTCATGGCGATTCCCTGATTTTTTGATCAACTGGTCAGAATTTGAGACGATAGCTGAATTTGCCGAAGGAGCGAAAGCCCCCTCGACCAAGCTGAACCACAATATCACATCCTCCGGCCAATACCGCTATTGCCTGATGATCCACCCAGGATCTGCGGTCAGACCGTTGGCTCTGCCAAGCTGGTGTTGAACACACCCGGAAGCGTCACCTCCAGCAGTTCCACATCATCCGACGGCGCGCTGAGGCGGGTTTTCATGCCCGGCGGAATGACGAAGGCATCGCCCTGTTCCAATTGATAAGGCTCGCGGCCCTCGCCCTCCAGCGTGACTGTGCCGTTCATGACAAATGTGAAATGGATATCGGTGTCATGCGCGGCCCACTGCGGCGCGCCTTCTCCGCGGCGCACCACCTGTACGCCTGCGACGCCCTTGGTATTCTCGGCAATCGTCGTGTCGCGGCAGATGTAGCCCGGCAGGCGGAACGGCATCCATTCGGCGCCTTCTGCCTGGTTGTAAACAAACCGCTGGCCCTGCCATTCCCGTTCGGGACGGTAGTGCGGCGTCGGCAGGATCATCTCGTGGTCGATCTCGGTCACATGCTCGGCCGGGACGCCGATCTCGATCACCTGCACATTGTCGCTGGCCTCCAGCACCCGGTGGCGGATCTCCGGCGGCTGGATGAAGCAATCACCGGCGGTCAGCCGCATCTTGTCTCCCTGATCCTCATAGACGACATCAACCCAGCCGTGGATACAGAAGATCAGCTGAAAGCCCACCTTGTGGAAATGCACCATATCCGGCACCGGGCCGCCGTCGGGGATGCGGATGTGGCTGGCGATGATCGAGCCGCCCAGCCGGTCCGGCACCAGGTCGCGGTAGTGCATACCCGCGCGCCCGATGATCCATGGCGCCTGATCCTTCAGCCGCCGCACCACAAAACTATGCACTGTTTCGGGCATCACCAGTGGTGGGTTGCGCTCTTCAATCTCAATCTGGGTTCCATTGGGAGCGGTCAGCCTGCGGGCACCACCGGCAAACCCATCGGGATCATCAGTCAGGATGCGAATGGTGCCGGGTGATTCAGCGGCGCCGCGCTCGATCCGCAGCCGCAGTCCATGGCCCGAAAACACCCCGATAGCCGGATCATCTGCCGGATAGATCGAGTCCAGCTTCATCCCGAGGGTTTTGGTGTAAAACGGGATGTCGTCCCGCAGCTCCTGCGTCGGCAGCCGCAGCTCCGCAATCGTATCCGCCATTCTTCGCTCCCTTTTGGTCTTTTGCCACACAGTGAGACCAAGCGCGCTCGGGCGCAAGCTCTTGCGACAGCCCCTAAACACCCAACGAGAATAGTCTGTTTCCCTGACGTCAAAAGTCGTTTAACACTAAACTATAGTCTCTGGAGCGCCTGATGACCAAAAATCCAAAGTCCGACACCCAAACCCTGCGCGACGCCGCGCTGCACTATCACGCCTATCCCAACCCCGGTAAGCTGGAGATCCGCGCAACCAAGCCGATGGCCAATGGCCGCGATCTGGCGCGGGCTTATTCGCCGGGCGTGGCAGAGGCCTGCATCGAAATCAAATCCGATCCTGCGGACGCGGCGAAATACACGTCGCGCGGCAATCTGGTCGCGGTTGTGACCAATGGGACAGCGGTCCTTGGCCTTGGAAACATCGGCGCGCTGGCGTCGAAACCGGTGATGGAAGGCAAGGCCGTCCTATTCAAGAAATTCGCCAGCATCGACTGTTTCGATATCGAAGTAAACGAAAGCGATCCGGAGAAGTTGGCCGATATCGTCTGCGCGCTGGAGCCGACCTTTGGGGCGATCAATCTTGAGGATATCAAGGCCCCCGACTGCTTTATCGTTGAAAAGATCTGTCGCGAGCGGATGAATATCCCGGTCTTCCACGATGACCAGCACGGCACCGCAATCGTCGTGGGCGCAGCCGCCAAAAACGCACTGCACGTCGCGGGTAAGACATTCGAAGACATCAAGATTGTCTCCACCGGTGGTGGCGCGGCGGGGATTGCCTGCCTCAACATGCTGGTGAAACTGGGCGTGAAGCGTGAGAATATCTGGCTCTGCGACCTGCACGGGCTGGTCTATGAAGGCCGCACCGAGGATATGAACCCGCATAAGTCCGCCTTTGCACAGAAAACCGACCTGCGCACGCTGGATCAGGTGATCGAGGGCGCGGACCTCTTCCTCGGCCTGTCCGGCCCGAATGTCCTGAAACCGGAGATGGTGGCAAAGATGACGGATCGTCCGATCATTTTTGCCCTGGCCAACCCCAACCCCGAGATCCTGCCGGAGGTGGCGCGCAGCGTCTCCCCCAACGCCATCATCGCCACCGGCCGCAGCGACTTTCCCAATCAGGTCAATAACGTCCTCTGCTTCCCCTTCATCTTCCGTGGGGCGCTGGATGTGGGCGCGACAGAGATCAACGACGCCATGCAGATCGCCTGTGTCGAGGGTATCGCCGAAATGGCCCGAATGACCACCTCGGCCGAGGCGGCAGCCGCCTATCAGGGCGAACAGCTGACCTTTGGCGCCGACTACCTCATCCCCAAGCCGTTTGACCCGCGTCTGGTCGGTGTGGTGTCCTCCGCCGTGGCCAAGGCCGCCATGGACAGCGGTGTCGCCCAGCGTCCGATTGATGATCTTGTCGCCTACCGCGCGAAATTGAACCAGACCGTATTCAAATCCGCCCTGCTGATGAAACCCGTCTTTGAGGCGGCAAAGGCTGCATCGCGCCGCATCGTTTTCACCGAGGGCGAAGATGAGCGGGTGTTGCGCACGGCTCAGGGCATCCTTGAAGAGACCACCGAAACGCCGATCCTGATCGGTCGGCCCGAGGTGATCGAAACCCGCTGTGAACGGCTGGGCCTGCGCATCCGCCCCGGCACCGACGTCCAGATCGTGAACCCGGAGAACGATCCGCGTTACTACGACTACTGGACCAGCTACCACCGCGTGATGCAGCGCGAAGGCGTGACCCCGGATCTGGCCAAGGCGATCATGCGCACCAACACCACGGCAATCGGCGCAATCATGGTCCACCGGGGCGAGGCCGACAGCATGATCTGCGGCACCTTTGGCGAATATCGCTGGCATATGAACTACGTGAACCAGGTGCTTGGCGGTGGCAGCTATGAGCCCCATGGGGCGCTGTCACTGATGATCCTTGAGGACGGGCCGCTGTTCATCGGTGATACCCATGTGCGGATCGAACCAACCCCGGAACAGATTGCGCAGACGGTTCTGGGCGCCGCGCGCCACGTACGTCGCTTTGGCCTGGAGCCAAAGATCGCCCTGTGTTCGCAATCGCAGTTTGGCAATACCAGCTGCGATTCCGGCGCACGGCTGCGCGCCGCCATCGACATCCTCGACCGGACGCCCCGCGATTTCATCTACGAAGGCGAGATGAATATCGATACCGCGCTGGATCCTGAGCTGCGGAGCCGGATCTTCCCGAATTCGCGACTGGAGGGCGAGGCCAATGTGCTGATCTTTGCCCATGCCGATGCCGCCAGCGGTGTGCGCAACATCCTCAAGATGCGGGCCGGCGGGCTGGAGGTCGGGCCGATCCTGATGGGCATGGGCAATCGCGCGCATATCGTCTCCCCCTCGATCACCGCCCGCGGGCTGCTGAACATGGCGGCAATCGCCGGAACGCCCGTCGCCCACTACAGCTGACGGCTGGCTGCGGGGCGCAGATCCCGCAGCGCCACAAACAGAGCAGGCACGTGGCCTCGAATCAGAGTGCCTGCCCCACCCTCCCTCAGACGACCGGCTTCTGAGGCTTGCGCAGAGACTTTGCAAACTGCGCTTCATCTTGCTGTAAATTCCGCGAACGCACCCTGTTTGCAAAACTTTGCAACGCCACACCGGCAAAAAATGCAAATTTCTTGCGCCAATCTGACGCGACGTCGCCCAGCACGCTTGCCCGGTGGCGATCCATGCGCCTAACTCACCTCCAAGGATGAGTGAGGAGGAACCGCATGTCGTATTCAGAGGTCTATGAGGGCTGGAGGTCCAATCCGGAACAATTCTGGATGGAAGCCGCAGCGTCGATCAACTGGGATCGCGCGCCGAGCAAGGCCCTGACCGACAAGGGCGATGGGCTCTACGAATGGTTTGCCGATGCCAAGGTGAACACCTGCTACAACGCTGTCGACCGTCATGTCGAAGCAGGCCGGGGAGAGCAGACGGCGATCATCTACGACAGCCCCATCACCCAGACGAAGCGCGAAATCTCCTATGTTGAGCTGCGCAACCGTGTCGCCACCCTGGCTGGGGCGCTGCGGGCCAAGGGCGTGGAGAAAGGCGACCGCGTCATCATCTACATGCCGATGATCCCCGAGGCGCTGGAGGCGATGCTGGCCTGCGCCCGCATTGGCGCGGTGCATTCGGTGGTGTTCGGCGGCTTTGCCGCCAACGAACTTGCTGTGCGGATCGACGACGCCACGCCTAAGGCGATCATTGCCGCCTCCTGCGGGTTGGAGCCAGGGCGGACGGTCCATTACAAACCACTTCTGGACGGCGCCATCGACCAGGCCACCCACAAACCCGACTTCTGCGTGATCTTCCAGCGCGAGCAGGAAGTGGCCGAGCTGATCGAAGGCCGCGACGTGAACTGGCACGGTTTCCAATACGGTGTGGAACCTGCCGAATGTGTGCCGGTTGAGGGCAACCACCCTTCCTATATTCTCTATACTTCCGGCACCACTGGCCAGCCCAAGGGGGTGATCCGCCACACCGCAGGCCAGCTGGTGGCACTCAATTGGACCATGAAGAACATCTATTACGTCGATCCCGGCGACGTGTTCTGGGCCGCCTCGGATGTGGGCTGGGTCGTGGGCCACAGCTATATCTGCTACGGGCCGCTTATTCACGGCAACACCACAATCGTGTTCGAGGGCAAACCCGTCGGCACGCCCGATGCGGGCACCTTCTGGCGGGTGATTTCCGAGCATAAGGTCAAGAGCTTCTTCACCGCGCCGACTGCTTTCAGGGCAGTGAAACGCGAGGACCCGAAGGGCGAGTTCGTCAAGAAATACGACCTTGGCTGCCTCAAACAGGTCTACCTCGCCGGCGAGCGTGCGGACCCCGACACCATCACCTGGGCGCAGGAGCAGCTGAAGGTGCCGGTGATCGACCACTGGTGGCAGACAGAGACCGGCTGGTCGATTGCCGCGAACCCGCTGGGGATCGAGGAACTGCCGGTCAAGCTCGGCTCCCCCGCCGTGCCTATGCCGGGCTATGAAGTCGATATTCTGGACGAAGGCGGCAACCCGGTGGCGCCGGGCGAGCTGGGCGCGATCGCGGTGAAGCTGCCGCTGCCGCCGGGCACGCTGCCGACGCTCTGGAATGCTGAGGACCGCTTCAAGAAAAGCTACCTCACCACCTTTCCCGGCTACTATGAGACCGGCGATGCCGGCATGAAGGACGAGGACGGCTATCTCTACATCATGGCGCGCACGGATGACGTGATCAACGTGGCGGGCCACCGCCTGTCCACCGGCGGCATGGAGGAAGTGCTGGCAGGCCACCCGGATGTCGCTGAATGCGCCGTAATTGGCGTCGCCGACAGCCTCAAGGGGCAGATGCCATTGGGTTTCCTCTGCCTCAATGCTGGCTGCAACACGCCCCATGAGGAGGTAGTCGCGCAGGTGGTGAAACTGGTGCGCGAGAAGATCGGCCCCGTCGCCGCCTTCAAACTGGCCTGCGTCGTGGACCGCCTGCCCAAGACCCGCTCCGGCAAGATCCTGCGCGGCACGATGGTGAACATCGCCGACGGCACGCCGTGGAAGATGCCCGCGACCATCGATGACCCGGTCATTCTGGACGAGATCACCACAGCGCTGCAAACTCTCGGATACGCGAAGTAAGACGCGCGCAGGCTTCTGACAAACGCAGGCTTCGCCACCCGGCGGAGCCTGTCTTTGTATGATGTGCCGCGCGGTTTTCCTTGCAACTCGGTCGTGCCCGCCTACCCTGCCGGGAAGGAGGCATGTATATGACACACATCGACATCTGGCGCCTGAGCGCAACGGAACTGGCACAGCACACCCAAGCGGGAGATCTGACCGCCGAAGCCGCCGTTGACGCCTCCATCAACCGCATGGCAGCGGTCAATCCCGATCTGAATGCCGTTGTCGAGGATCTGAGCAGTGACGCCTTGGAGCGGGCCAGAGCGCTGGACAAGGCGCGCAATGCGGGTGCCACGCCCGGTCCACTGCACGGTGTGCCGGTCACCATCAAGATCAACGTCGATCAGAAGGGCCACGCAACCTCCAACGGTGTGACCGCGCTGAAGGACCTGATCGCGCCGGATGATGCGCCGGTGGTGAAGAACCTCCAGGATGCAGGGGCCGTCGTGATTGGCCGCACCAATACCCCTGAGTTCTCCTTCCGTGCCGACACTGACAACCCGCTCTTTGGGCGCACGCATAATCCCTGGGGGCGCCATATCTCGCCTGGCGGCTCCTCCGGCGGGGCCGGTGCGGCGGTGATGGCCGGGATCGGCGCGCTGGCCCATGGCAATGACATCGGCGGCTCCTTACGTTTTCCCGCCGCTGCCAATGGCGCGGTAACCGTCAAACCCGGCCTGGGCCGCGTGCCTGCCTGGAACCCCAGCCAAAGCGCAGAGCGTGGAATACTGGCGCAGAATATGTCCGTACAGGGGCTGATCACCCGCACGGCACGGGATCTGCATCTGTCGATGCCCAGCCTTATTGCGCCCGATCCTCGCGATCCCTTCCACGTGCCGATGCCCTGGCACGGTCAGGCCACCGAAGGCCCAATCCGCGTCGCCTTTTCCAAGGAGACCTACGGCTACGAACTCCACCCGCAGGTGGAGGCCGCCTTGGATGACGCGCGCGCAGCCCTGCTGGATGCAGGCTATATCGTCGAGGAAACCCTGCTCCCCGATGTCTTCGATGCCGGGCGCACAGGGTACCGCGCGTTGATGGGCGAGGTCTATGCCCTGATGAAAGACGATGTTGACGCAGCCGGGTCGCAAACGGTGCGGGATATCTTTGCAGTCTATTTTGAGGAATTCCCGCCCTTTGCCGGCGTCGAGCTGTTGCAGATGATGGCCAAACGCACGCAATACGCGCGTGACTGGTCGCTCTTCATGCAGCGTTACCCATTGGTATTGACCCCGTTCCTGCCGCAGCCATTTTTCAAACCCGACCGCGACACCGAAGGGGCGGCAGGCGTGCATGAGGTGCTGGGCTGTGCTGTCTATTCCTATGCGATGAACTTCCTCGGCCTGCCTGCGGCCTCGGTTCCCAGCCGCCTTGCCAAATTGCCCTCAGGATCGCAGCCGATCAATGTGCAGATCGCAGCATCGCGCTGGCGCGAGGACATGGCAGTGGACGCCTGTATCGCCATTGAGGATCGGATCGGGCGCATGTGTGACAGACTGTGGGAGCAGCTCTAACCCGGCTGGCAGATGGTCGGATACATACTATGGGTGCGCGAAAAGAACCGCGGGAAACCAACCGCTCGCGGATAAGGAAACCCGGGACTCGGCTCACACCGACCCCCGGATTTTCCGATACCACCGGATACTCGTTCACAAACATCACACGAAGGTTGCGGGACCATCGCCCCGGCGTTTCCCGCCTTCGCGGATCCAAACGCGTACGGATCAATACCCGCACAGTCCGGCTGAAGCAAAATCTTAGCTGCTTAAAATATAGGGGCCGATGGCCATCCCGGTAGATCCTGCGCCTCTCTTCTTGAGAGCGCTATGCCCT
Organism: Phaeobacter sp. JH20_26; assembly: GCF_048056275.1. Lineage (NCBI taxonomy): Bacteria > Pseudomonadati > Pseudomonadota > Alphaproteobacteria > Rhodobacterales > Roseobacteraceae > Phaeobacter > Phaeobacter sp. JH20_26. The sequence goes on from NZ_JAYMWL010000013.1 coordinate 709,036, forward strand.
TTGGCTGTCACCGCTGGCATCGGCCTTGTCTAGAGTTCGATTATCGCACAAAAACGCGATCCTTGCGATCACAAACACGTGATCCACCCCGGGCAATGGCCATCTACCTTAGGTGAATTGCTCCGAAATCAACCGTTCCTCCAGCCCATGGCCGGGGTCGAACAGGATCTTGTGGCGGATCCTGGTCTGGGTTGCGATCTCAACCTGAACAACATTGGCAAAAGAAACGGAATCCGCGGCCGCAATCACGGGCCGTTTCTCAGGTTCCAGCACATCAAACCGCACTGTTGCATTGCTGGGCAGCAAGGCACCGCGCCAGCGGCGCGGACGAAAGGCGGCGATTGCGGTCAATGCCAGCACATCCGAACCGATGGGCAAAATGGGACCATGCGCCGAATAATTATAGGCCGTCGACCCCGCTGGCGTTGATACAAGCGCCCCGTCACAGACCAGTTCCGCCATACGCTGACGATCATCAACAGAGATCTTCAGCTTGGCTGCCTGCGGACCGGCCCGCAGCAATGAAACCTCATTGATAGCCAGAGCCCGATGCGTCTGCCCTTCTGCATCCAGTGCGACCATGGACAGCGGGTTAATAATCTCTTCCTCGGCTGCCATCAGCCGCGCGATCAGGTCAACGACGCCATATTCATTCATCAAAAAGCCGATAGTACCTCGGTTCATGCCATAGACCGGCGCCGACAGATCAATCGTGTCGTGCAGCGTGTCGAGCATGAAGCCATCGCCGCCAAGCGCAACGATCACATCCGCCTCTTCCTTGGGCACGTTTCCGTAGCGTGCGACCATCTCGGCTTGAGCTGACTGCGCCACCGGAGCCCGGCTGGCCAGAAAGGCGATTCTCATTGTCATCAAATCTGTTTCCGGTGTTACGCAATTCGTTCCGAAACAATCACAGCTTTCCCAAGATTGCCAGTCTTGCCGCTCTCAGCGGGGATTTCGTCGCATTCCGGGCTTTCGGGGCCTAGGTGTTTCCGATAGGAAATCTCTCGAATACTACGCCAACTGATGGAGTGTCATCATGACCGAGACCACCTCCCGCGACCCCGGTTTTTTTACCCAATCCCTCGCAGAGCGCGACCCGGAGCTGTTCGGCTCGATCACGGATGAGCTCGGCCGTCAGCGCGACGAGATTGAGTTGATTGCATCGGAGAACATCGTTTCCGCCGCCGTGATGGAGGCTCAGGGCTCCGTTCTGACCAATAAATACGCCGAAGGCTACCCGGGGCGTCGCTACTATGGTGGCTGCCAATATGTTGATGTTGCAGAAAATCTTGCCATCGACCGCGCAAAACAGCTGTTCAACTGCGAATTTGCAAACGTTCAGCCCAACTCCGGTTCGCAGGCCAACCAGGGTGTGTTCCAGGCGTTGATCCAGCCCGGCGACACCATCCTGGGGATGGACCTCGCCTCTGGTGGCCACCTCACTCACGGTGCGCGTCCCAACCAGTCTGGCAAATGGTTCAACGCCATCCACTACGGTGTGCGTGAAGACAACAACCTGATCGACTATGATCAGGTCGAAGCGCTGGCGCTGGAGCATCAGCCCAAGCTGATCATCGCCGGTGGTTCCGCCATTCCGCGGGTCATCGACTTTGCCCGCTTCCGCGAGATCGCGGACAAGGTTGGCGCCTATCTGCACGTCGACATGGCGCATTTCGCCGGTCTGGTTGCGGCGGGTGAACACCCCTCGCCTTTCCCCCATGCCCATGTTGCGACCACCACCACGCATAAGACCCTGCGCGGTCCGCGCGGTGGCATGATCCTGACCAATGACGCCGATATCGCCAAGAAAGTGAACTCCGCGATCTTCCCCGGCATCCAGGGTGGCCCGCTGATGCATGTGATCGCCGCCAAGGCCGTCGCATTCGGTGAAGCACTGCGCCCCGAGTTCAAAGACTACCAGAAGCAGGTGCGGGCCAATGCCGTCGCGCTGGCCGATCAGCTGATCAAGGGCGGTCTGGACATCGTCACTGGCGGCACCGACACCCATGTGATGCTGGTCGACCTGCGCCCGAAAGGCGTGACCGGCAATGTCGTGGACAAGGCTCTGGGCCGCGCCCATATCACCACCAACAAGAACGGCATTCCGTTTGACCCGGAGAAGCCGACCGTGACCTCCGGTATCCGTCTCGGTACCCCGGCAGGCACCACCCGTGGTTTTGGTGAAGCCGAGTTCCGCGAGATTGCGGATCTGATCATCGAGGTGGTCGACGGCCTGGCGGCCAATGGTGAAGATGGCAACGCCGCTGTTGAGGCATCGGTACGCGAGAAAGTGGCCGCCCTCTGCGCTCGCTTCCCGCTCTACCCCAACCACTGATCCGTTCGCGGAAACAAACAACAACCGCCGCGGCCCCTTGGCGCGCGGCGGTTTTCTATTCATGATCTCTGCCCACTGGGATCAGAGCGATTTGGTCTCTGCCAGAGCCTCCTCCAGCATCTTCTCATTGCGCGCTTCTTCGATACGGCGGATGCGATCCTCGCTGGACCGGATATCAAAACGGTATTTCACAACATTGATCAGGCTCAGCGTCAGAAGCATGATGCCCATGCCCCAGAACCCTTTGGTCGCAAGCGGCACATCGGTCGACAGCCAGAGCGAAATGCCCAGCATTCCGTAAGCCACGGCCACACCGGCCACGTTGAGAGTGATGATCAGGTTGTTGTCATTGCGTGCGTTTGTCATTGGGTTTCTCCCGGTTGGTCATAGGTGGTGTTAAGGTCAATCAGATATCGGGCGCATCGGCCCTATACGTGTTGCGTCAGGCTTTTGCGTGCAGCCGTGCCAGCACATCGGCAGCAGTACTGCGGGTCGGCTTCCCAAACCCTGCATCAGCCAGATCGTCGGCCACCGAGCCATGGCTCAGCCCGGTTTCGATGTCTTTGAGGATCGCACTCTGTTCAAAGGGGTCTTCGGCAGACATCACCCGATTGATCAGGGCTTCGGCCTCTCCCAGCGTATCACCGGAACCGGCGCTGCGGACCATGTCGGCATGCGCATGTTGCGCCTTGCGGGTGGCGCGGGCCGCGATGGCGCCCTGTTTCAGATCCATGAGGCGACGATGGCTGGCCTCGACCGACTGGCGCAATTGCAGGCTGCGCTGCTCCAGCATATCGACGGTACGGCGGCGCATGGCCTGCTCATTCTCCAGTTCAGCAATCGCGGCGGCAGCTGTCTGGGCCAGATCCTCCCGCCCCTCTCTCAGCGCTGCCTGCGCCCGCTCCAACAGATCCGCAATCCGCAGCGTCACCGCATCCAGCTGCCGGGTTTCCATACGGGACTTCTGGATCAACCCGGCCAGAACCTGCTTCGCACGGGTCAGATCTGCTTCGCTGGTGCGGATCTTCTGGTCGATCAGGTCAATCGCATAGGTGTCGCTCAACCGTTCCTCGGCACGGGCATCAATGCCTCGGATCAGGGTCTTAATCGTTGCAAACATCACATCCTCCAAATCTGAACAGCGTTCATAGGTCTGGTATAGAAAAAACCTGAACGTTGTTCAAGGATTATTTTGAACAACGTTCAGGAAATCATGCAAGTCGCGATAATACCTCGGAAATCATCCGCTCGATCTTGGCGATCGGAACCCCGGAGATCCGGTTCTCCAGCCCCAGAAGCACGATTCCATGCACCGCCGAGAACAGCGCCCGCACCATGAGCGCCAGATCCTCAGGCGCCTTATCAGGAAAAATCTCGGCAACAGGCGCGGCAATATTGGCAAATAGTTTCTCCAGCGCCGCCCTGTACCAGTCGGGCACCTCGGCCTCCTCCGCCCGAACATCGAACAAGGCCCGCCAGAGCCGCGTGTTTTCAGCCGCAAACCCCAGATAGGCGTGGCTCATCAGGATCAGCCGGTCCGTTGGCGCCTGCGTCTGCGCGCCAACCAGCGATCGCTGCACCGCCTGCCCCAGCGCCTGAAAAGTCCGCCCGTTTACAGCCATCACGATGGCATTCATGTCGTCGAAAGCGTTGTAGATGGCCCCAACTGCACAGCCTGCATCGGTCGCCAGATCACGTGCCCGCAGCGCCCCTGCCCCGTCGCGGCGAATGCGGATCTCTGCCGCCGCCACCAGCTTTTCGCGCAACTCTTGCTTGCGGATTTCGGCCTTGCTCGCCATCTGCTCTGCCCCTCAATCTTGAACCACGTTCAAGTTATCGCCTCAGACAGGCAAACAAAAGAGCAATCAGATAAAACCCCGCCAGCGCAGCACCACCACCAGCAGCACCGCAACAACGATCAGTGAAAATGCCATCGTCGCAACGATGTCCAGTATCCGCCCCCGTCGCCGATCGGCCAGATCAATGGATTTCAGATGTTTGCTCACCTCGCGCGCCGCGCGTTGCAGCGGTTCGTGATCCACCGTCAGCGCCAGTTTCGGATGCGCCAGAAGATGCTGTGCCTCTGCCAGTCGCAGCCCCTGCTGGTAAATCCGTCGGGGCAGCCGTCGCCGCGCCCGGTTCAACGCCGCAGAGAGATCCCCGCCCGCCTGTTCACGGTCCTTCAGCAGATCCTGAACCTGTTCGATCTCTTTCAGAAGTGTCTCTGCCATGGGCTGCCCGAAGTATGAGGAGTTTCGCGCACCTTAGCCGGGCCGGGTCCGACGCTCAATGGCTGGGCCGCTCTGGTCAGGATTGGGGCAATCCCCCGCGCAAAGGGACTGGCGACCGCCGTGATCGGGCGCTATCACGGGGACATGCTGAACACCATCCGCCATGGCGCCCCGACTGATAAACCCACCTTGATGATCGCGCATGGGCTCTATGGATCCGCCCGCAACTGGGGCGCGATTGCCAAGCGGCTCTGCGATGATCGCGAGGTCATCGCCGTCGATATGCGCAACCACGGCAACAGCCCCTGGACGGAGAGCCACAGCTATCTCGATCTGGCCAGCGACCTTGCCGAGGTCATCGAGCAGCACGGCGGTCCGGTCGATATGATCGGCCACTCGATGGGCGGCAAGGCGGCGATGACACTCGCGCTCAATCACCCTGACGCGTTGCGCCGTCTCCTGGTCGCCGATATCGCCCCGGTCGCCTATGGCCATAGCCAGATCCAGTTCATCCACGCCATGCGTCAGGTCGATCTGTCACGGGTTGAGCGGCGCTCCGATGCGGAGGCCCAGCTGGCAGAACTGGGGGTCGAAAAAGCTTTGCAGAGCTTCTTCACTCAGTCGCTTGACCTGCCCAACAAACGCTGGCGGCTGAACCTGGACACGCTGGAACGTGATATGCCCAAGATCATGGGCTTTCCTGAAACCGAGGCGCAATGGGACGGCACCACGCTGTTTCTCTCCGGCGCTGCATCCGACTATGTCCTCGCCGAGCACCGCCCTCTGATCAAAGCCCGCTTCAGCCAGTCGCATTTCGCCAAGCTTCCGGACTGCGGCCATTGGCTTCATGCAGAAAACCCGCGCGCATTTGTTGCCACAGCCCGCGGGTTCTTTGACGCCTGACCAGGGATACCGCGCCAGACCGACCAGGAATCATCCCTGATACAGACGACGCGCCACGAGATAGGACACCGGCAGGCCAGCAACAGCACCGATGGCAGCCGCCATAAGGATGGCAGCCACCGAAACGTGACCGGCGACCAGCACCGCGATCACACCAGCGCCGGCAAGGCTGCTGCCGATCAGGGAATAGAGAATGGACGCTAGGCGGATCATGTCGGTCACTCCGGTCATGGTTGGCAGATGTCATTTAGAACTGCCCTCTTAGACCATTGCGACCGCTCGATCGTCTTTGATCCTGATCAGGTTCTCCATGACGGTTTGGCCGATCGGGAAATCTGTGTTTCGATGCAGCCCGAAACGATCATCAGGCCGGACGCGCCTGATCAGGAACCTGCGTACATCCAAAACGGACAACCGCCGCACCTGCTCTCGCGGTACGACGGTGGCCTGCCGGGGGCCATTGGTACAGACGTGCCCCCAGATATCATCGCTTGTGACGCAGCAGTGGTCGGACCGGCTCAACCCCAGGTCTGCCGCATTTATGTCAGGCCCTAGCCGGTAGCCCGCGTACCATAGCCGCCAGCGCCACCATTTGCGAAGGACACGATGTTCTGCCCGCCCGAACCGGTCTTGAAGATGGAGATCTGGCGGGTCAGCTCATTGGCGTCGTTGGACAGGGTCTGGCTGGCAGCCGTCGCCTCCTCAACCATCGCCGCATTGTGCTGGGTCACCTGATCCAGCTGGCTGACGCCCGTATTGATTTCCACCAGCGTGACCGATTGCTCGGCGGCGCCGGTTGCGATCTGGCTGACATGGCCGGAAATCGTGCTGACGCTGCCAATGATCTTTTGCAGCTCTTCCCCCGCCCGACTCACCAGTTTCACGCCATTGCCAACATATTGCGAGCTTTCGGTGATCAATTGCTTGATCTCGCCCGCCGCATCAGAGGACCGCTGCGCCAGCGCCCGCACTTCGGAGGCCACAACGGCAAACCCGCGCCCTGCCTCGCCTGCTCTCGCGGCTTCAACGCCGGCGTTCAGTGCAAGCAGGTTGGTCTGGAACGCAATGTCGTCAATGACCGAGATGATCTGGGAGATCTTGCCGGATGATTCCTCGATCTGCGACATGGCCGTGACCGCACTATTCACCACCTCACCGCTTTCTTCGGCGGTGACGCGGGCGTTGCTTACAATTTCCTCGACCTCGCGGGCGCCATCAGCGGCCGAGCGCACGGTCGAGGTCAGCTCCTCAATCGCCGCTGCCGTTTCTTCCAGGGTTGCGGCCTGGGTTTCGGTGCGATGCGACAATTCGCTGGAGGATTGGCTGATCTCAGAGGCGGTACTGCCGACGGCCTCGGCCACAGCTTTCACCGTTTCAACCGCGCCCATCAAGGTGTCCTGCGCCTTGTTGAAAGCATCGCAAAGCACCCGCATATCCGGCAGATCACTTGTTGGTACACGGTAACTGAGGTCGCCGTCGCTCAGCGCTTCCAGCGCTCTGGAGATTTCCTCAACACAGTTCTGACGCGCAGTGATATCGGAGGCCAGCTTGATCACGCGGATCGTCTTGCCTTCGGTGTCCAGTACAGGGGCGTAGGTGGCCTGGATCCAGATCGTCTTGCCCGATTTGGCAACGCGCGGAAACTGATCCGTAAACGCCTTGCCAGCCGCAAGATCCCGCCAGAACTCCGCATAGGCCTCGCTGCGGGCATAGTCCGGGTCCACGAACATCGAATGATGTTTGCCTTGGATTTCCTCAAGAGGGTAGCCAATCGCGCCAAGGAAGTTGGCATTGGCTTCGATGATGGTCCCATCAGGTTCAAACTGGATCATCGCCTGCGTCCGGTCGATCATGTCCATGATCGACTGCTGCATCGTCGACTCTGCCGACTTCTTCTTTGCGTCTTTCTTGAAAAACATCGTTACCCTCGGCCAAACATTGAAAGTTCACTAGAAATTCAATACCCAAGAGACATTGCTCAAACATTAACCCGAGGGAGCGATACCAGCATGATCGAAAGCCGATGACCAGCAAACCCGAAGCATGATTTTGCGCAACAATCCCAATTATTTAACATACGCCCTGCAAGTGAAGGATACGGCCAGTTTTAACGCCATAAGGAACACTCTTGCCGCACCCTCAACCCAAGGTGGTGAGACTTCTGACGAACGACCAGCCGGAAATGAACACAATTTGATATTAATCAAGGATACACTCCCAGAACGCCCCTATACAGAGCATCTTGCGCGCGACCTGAATTCACAAAAATCGCCTAAAGCGGAAAAGACCGAGTATTGTTAATACTGGCTGAACAGTTTTGCGACAGAAATGACCCTAGATTGCAGTAAACGATAACCACCGGTGTAGCCTTCATGAGTTTTCAGCCCAAAGCATGGATCCAGGCGCTGAACAATCGGACCTATCTTCCGACCCTGGTCGCCTTTGTGGTGATCGTGGCGGCCGGGCTGTCTGCCGAGTCCCAGAATGACACAATCTATGAACAGAAGCTGCGCGCGGATGTTCAATATGAAGCGGGGCTGATCCGCGCCCGGATCGAGGGAAACCTGTCAGCCGATATCCAGCTGGTGCGCGGGCTGCAGGCGGTCCTCTCGACCGAACCCGACATGACGCAGCGGCGCTTTGCCGAGCTGGCGTCACAACTGATTGCTGATGAAGCAAGTCTGCGCAACATCGCCGCAGCGCCGGATCTGGTGATCCGCCTGATGTATCCGATTGCGGGTAACGAGGCTGCAATTGGCTTGGACTACCGCAAGAATGAAGCCCAGCGTGCTGCGGCGCTCCGCGCACGCGACAGCGGCGACCTTGTCCTTGCCGGACCGGTCAACCTGATGCAGGGCGGTCGCGGTATGATCGCCCGCTTTCCGATCTTCGCGGGCCCGCAAGCGACCAGATCATTCTGGGGCATTCTCTCGGCGGTGATTGATGTCGATGCCATCTATACCCAAGGGGGGCTCAACAACCCGGATCTTATGATCGACGTGGCGCTGGTCGGCAAAGACGGCAGGGGCGCCGAGGGCGAGCAGTTCTACGGTGACCCGAGCATACTGAAGGACAACCCGGTCCTGATGGACATTGTCCTGCCCGTAGGCACCTGGCAGCTGGCTGCCCGGCCCAAAGGTGGCTGGCCCGCCCATGCAGACAACCAGTGGCAACTGCGGTTCACCGTTCTGCTGGCCGGCGCCTTCATTCTGTTTCCAACCGCGCTCGCCGGTCGCCTGTCCGCAGCGCGGCGTTCGGTGATCCAGACACTCAAACGGCGCGAACGTGATCTGGAGGCGCTCTCGCGCCGTCTCGAAATGGCTGTTGAAACCTCGAAAATCGGCATCTGGGAAATAGACGAGACTTCTGACAACGCCCTCTGGGACCGCCGGATGCGTGAACTCTACGGGGACCCTGCCGAAGCCGGTGAAGTGCCTTTGTCGCTCTGGCGATCGTTTCTGCACGCCAAGGATCGCGATCGCATTATTAGCGGCTTCCAGGAGGCGCTGCGCAATGGCAACAACCACTCGGTCGATTTCTGCATCGAGCTGAAAGATGGCACTCATAAGAATATCCGGGCCATGGGCTGTTCGTTCCGTGATCGACGGGGGCGCAACCGGATGATCGGTGTCGAATGGGATGTCACCCGCGATGTTGAGTTGAACAACGAGTTGAAGCGCGCGAACCAGCAGCTGACCCATCGCAACGCCCAACTCACCCAGGCCAAACAATCCGCCGAAAAGGCCGATCAGGCAAAAACCGAATTCCTCGCCAATATGAGCCACGAGATCCGCACGCCGATGAATGGGATCATCGGCATGTCCGACATCCTCGCTGAGAGCCCGCTGTCGGAGGAACAGGAGCAATGTGTCGAAACCATTCGGGATTCCTCAGTCGCGCTGTTGAAAATCATCAACGACATCCTGGATCTGTCCCGGCTCGAGGCCGGAAAGATGGAAATCAGCACGGTCGATTTCAACCTGCGCAAATGCGTCGACGGCGCCGTCGATGTGCTCAGGCCGAAGCTGCGCGAAAAGGGGCTATCCTTTACCCAGAGCTTTGCCCATGACCTGCCCGAACAGGTCCATGGCGATGACGGTCGGCTGCGCCAGATCCTGGTCAACCTGCTGAGCAATGCGGTGAAATTCACCCACGATGGCAGTGTCGCCCTGCACGTCAGTCGCGGTGCAAAGGATCCCTATCATCTTTTTATCGACGTGGTGGACACCGGCATTGGCATCTCCGAAGATCAGGCCAAACACGTATTTGAGCGGTTTTCGCAGGCCGATGCCGCAACCACACGCCACTATGGCGGAACCGGTCTGGGGCTGACCATCTCCAATATCCTCGCACAGCGCATGGGCGGCGGTATCAGCCTGCAATCCAGCGCCGGCAACGGCGCCTGCTTCCGCTTGGAAATCCACCTTTCAGCTGCCCGCACGGCCCCCATTGTCCCGCCCCAGATCAGCCGGGAAACCTCCCAGCCGCAGCTTGGTCCGGGGGTATTGCTGCTGGCTGATGACAATCGCACCAACCGCCTGCTGATCCTGAAATTCCTGGCCGACACGCCGCTGAAGGTGATCGAAGCCGAAAATGGACGCGAAGCGGTAGATATGTGCCGCGACCATCAACCCGCCATCATCCTGATGGATATGTCGATGCCCGAGGTCGATGGCCTGACTGCAACCCGCCAGATCCGCGCCAGCGACATGGCCCAGCCCGCGATCATCGCATTGACGGCCAATGCGTTTGACAGCGATCGCCGCGCCTGCCTGGATGCCGGGATGGACCGTTTTCTGCAAAAACCGATCCGCAAGCCGCTGCTGCTGGAAACCATCGCCGCCGTGCAAGCCGAACGCGCGGCACCGCAGGATCAGACCAAGGACGGCACCAACTCCTGACGCCAGCCTCGGCTTACGCCCTCATCCAACCACTCCGCAACACCACGGCCGACGCCCTCCTGCGGCCTTGGGGTTGATAATCCGTCCGACGAATGGGCAGCAGAACGATCGGATCTAGGGGAGACCTCAACGGTCAGCCGCCTGTCGGCAGCATCTGATTTTCCAGACAGAACTCATAGAGTTCGCGATAGGCGGCCTCTTTCATCAACGCCTCAAACCGGGCGCGATGCAGCGCGATGGCCTTGCTGCGCAGGTCAAACAACCGCCCGCCCGACGCCACATCCAATGCGGCCATACCCGCCCTGATTCTATCAGCCTTGGCCGCAAGCCGTGTGTCGGCCTGAACATTGTGATTGCGGCGCAGCCAGTATTTGCGATCAATCAGCCGGTTCGCCTGATGGGCACTGCCGCGGTGCGACTTCAGAACAAAACTCGCCGCGTCCTTGGTGATGTAGTGGTTGATCTGGGCCAGCGCACGCAGGCTGGGATCCTTGGCCCTGAAATTGCGATGTTCGTAGGCGCTGCTCGGCAGGCCGGATCCATTGCAAATTCTGATCTGATCATCTGGAATCTTCGCGCCATTTGGCCTGTGGATGCCGCACCGCTCATGGGCAGCAGGATCAAACATCGTCTTGAACGGTGTCAGATGCGTAGCAACCCGTTCGTCATCCTCGGCCAGCAAAAAGGTCTCCACCACCAGCTGCTCCGACAGGGTTGCACTGCCTGCGCTGCCAAACTTCTTCCAGTTCACCATGATCTGGTCGCAGTCCGGCACGGCATCAATGAGATCGCCGACGGTTCCCGCGCCGGTGTGAACGACGAGAAACTCGTCAAGATCAAGCGCAAGGACCCATCGCGCATCCCGGAACTCCGGCTGGCGCGCGGCACGTTTGTAGGCTTTGACCTGATGTCGCCCGCGTTCAGCCCGATTGTAGAAATAGGAAATTTCACCGAGATCACGCAGAGTTTTCAGAATTTCATCTGTAAAATCATCAGAGTCGTTCTGGTAGATGATGATGTTCTGAAACCCGATCATCTTGTGGTAGGCGACCCATTCCAGGATCGAGGGCCCCTCATTCTTGGCAGTCGCAACCAGCGTAAAAGACAACTGAGGCTCCTGATCTCAAACTGAGGAAACTGGTGCGGACGGCGCGCACCCAATATCCATTACATTTCAACGCCTTAGAATTGCAGACGCGTAAACCATGCGGACTACCCAGCAAGTTACGCCGATCTCATCTACAATAAGAGCCGCCCTTATATTGTTTCTCTAGATCAGCACGGCATTCAAAACAAGAAGCAAGTTAGCAGCGTCTCTGTCCCTACTTTTTGTGCTCTCCCCGCCCCCAAGACGCATCGTCGGTCCAGCCAAGGCGTATGTCTACAATCTGCCCCAGACGCCCACATGCCAGACATCTCGCGCGGGCGCAAAGAGGGGCAGGATCAACTCTATAAGACACCTCTATCGTCCCGACATGACCGCAGACACACCACATATGCATAACGTTTGGCATCTCAGCACCTCCATTGAAAATGGGAACATAGCGCGAACATATTGCAAAATTCAAACGTTGGCTTATCGTGCTGGACTGACCCCATTTGGTACGAGGTAAATGCTTCATGTGCGGACGATTGGGTAGGCCGGACCTTACATGGCGCCAGCTGTATGAGATGGAGCGCCGTTTTCTCGGCCCTCCGATACCGGTGCGCGATCCCAATGCGGTTGAGCTGTCACCGAGTTGGAATGTAAAGCCCACCCAATTGGTGGACATCGCCTATCTGAACGCCGACCAGCTGTTCAGCACGACAGCCCGCTGGTGGTTCGTGCCAAGCTGGCATCGGGGCGATGTAAAGGACTGGAAGCGCACCACCTTCAACGCGAAGATTGAGACCGCAGCCGACCTGCCAAGTTTTCGCAATGCATGGAAGTCACAACGGTGCATCATCCCGGCGGCCGGTTACTATGAATGGACTGGACCGAAAGGGAACAAACAACCCTGGTGGATCACCACCGATAGCAACGCCCCTGCCCTGTTCTTTGCCGGGCTCTATTCTCGCCTGAGCGACGATCTGCATACATGCACTATTCTGACGCGATCAGCGTTGCCGCAGATCAGCGAGATACATGCACGCTCACCTGTGATCCTAGCGGATGACCAGATCCGCCCATGGCTATCAGGCAAATTTGAAGGTGACGAAGAACAAAACCTAGGAACCATCTGGGACGGGCGCATGAGAGCGCACAAGGTTGCCCGCTTTGGACGCGACGACGATGGGCCGGAGCTGATCGAGCCATCCGGCACGCTGTTCTAGCACTACCACTAGATAGATAAGGAGTGACAGAACTTACGACCGCCAATACTGTGATTTCAGTTCCAGTATTCTTGGGGGGGAGCCAATGCCGGTGGCGGTAACTAGAACGAATGCGGGATACCTGTTGGAAGATCTCACAGGAGGTCCCGGAGTAGATTGGTTAATATTGAATTATCACAGCGACTATCTCGGATTTACCCCTAGAACAGTGCAATTCCACGCACAAACAGACACTTCGGTTGCAGTCACATTCCTCAACACCACGCTGCACGACGCGTTTTTTGATGTTGACGGATTTGAAAAATACTCAATCACTGGAACGGTCGGGCGCGACATCCTTCACGGTGGTCAACTGCAAGATGTGTTCATAGGAAAGCGAGAAGCCGATTCTCTCTTCGGGTATGGTGGGAACGACCGGCTCTACGGTGGTCCGGGAGATGACAACCTTCGCGGCGGAAGCGGCAGAGATCGACTAGAAGGCGGCGATGGCAACGATCAACTGCTCGGCGGCAAAGGGCACGACCTGCTCATCGGAGGACGCGGAAACGATGTTTTTACAGGCGGAAATGGTAATGACACTCAGCGCGGTGGACGCGGAGACGACTCCTTCTGGACCGGTAAAAGCACCGATGCTGGGCGGCATGATGGAAACGATCAATTCTGGGGAGGAATAGGGGAAGACAACTTCATCTTCTTCAATGACTTCGGACGTGACGTCATTCGCGACTTTGACGCAAATTTCGACAGGCTATCCCTGAATTTGGAACTTTGGCACTTCCAGCCTCTATCGGCTGAGCAAGTGGTGGACAGATTTGCCAGTTTCCATGACGACCGAGTGGTGTTTGACTTTGACGATGTACTGCGTGTCGACAACGCTGACTCCATCGAGATAATTGTTATATTGGGCTCATTCTCCACGGACGAAATCGTTGATTCGATAGAGTTTTGGTAGGGAATATATTGCGGCGCGCCGTTCTGATCAGCCCTCGCAATCAGCTAGCGTAACGGGCTACCGAAGCTAGCAGAGCCTCCAGAGGTACAACCACGTTCGGGCAACCACACACAGGTTTGCGAACTGGCAGCGATTAGATCAGATATCAAAGTCGACCAGCCATCAGCTCCAAGTAATCCGAGCGCTGCAATTCAATCGTCTAACGGCCCATCGTGATGATCGATAACGCTGACAATTAGCGACAGCGCTTGGATGCATTCATCAGCGCGTATTGCGTCCTTCCACTGCAGCGCTAAACCCGAATATCCTGGAACGATATCCGCTATCCCTGAAAGGCGAAAACCGGCGGGATTTTCAGAAATTTGATCAGTAATGGAAAGCTCAACGCACTGTATGGGTTCGTAATAATCCAGGTAGATTTCTCTACTTAGCGCAACATTCTGCTGAAACCCGCGATGAGCTACAGATCGGTAGGTTATACCAACCTTCCCCGTCGTATGGATGTGGTCCTCGAGTGGATCCCATCCATTGGTATAAAGTTCTGCAAACGCTGCAGTTAGCTTATATCTATAAGAGAAATCATCTCCGACTTTCTCGGTGAATTTCTCCAAAAAAAAACGAAAATAGTCCTTCTGGGCCGGGGAGTACCTCGTATTGAGACCCCACATTCGACGACTTCCAAGGGCTCCAAAAACAGATAGTGGCCGACGCAGACGCCAAACCGACAAATAAACTGTCTGGCCAGCATCCAATCTCATTTCCATCATCGCAGTAGTGCCCGAAGAGGACGCATAGAACATCGGATCATGTTCACGATTACACCTCTGGAAACCACCAGCCTTCTCGGGAGGGGGCGGTCCTATTTGATCAATGTCAGCTGGCCGCTCGGTCAAGTAGTCAGAGACACGAAAACGTAAGTCTCCCGGCGGCAAGATTTCGCGATGAAGGTACAAGTCTCCCACAGTTGTGTCAGTGATCAATGACTTTAGATCCTCGAAATCCACACTGCCCAAGTCCAATGCGTCGATTTCCGATAGCTTCTCACGCAGGCTCATCTACTACTTTCCGAACTGTCACAAAAAATGCGTAGCATTCATTGATCAGACTCTACTCTCTCCACCCGAACATTCCCGGTTTGCACCCGGTAGATGTGCTTTTCACGGTCGCTGACCAGATGCTCGTTGTCGTACCTTGCCAAGGGAATGACGACACCTACCCGGTATAAGGCCATTTCTCTACTTCTCGCCTGCATAACGTCCTCTTGCACGACGCCGTCGTGCTTAACGACTGCTTGCACTAAGGGCACGCTTATTTTGCTTTCTGCTTTCGGTAGGCTCTCTGGTGCCTGGCATGCTCATAACACCCCTAGGGGAACCAATGATGCAATTTTTATTGATCATGCTACAGCCGATGCACTTGTTGAATTGTAGTTCAACTACGATCCGGTTGCTTTGGCCCCGCATCAAATTCTCTTAACTTCTCAATCGCGTCCTTGAAGACATCAAGGAATCCCACCTCCAAGAGTACGTGAGTTGAGAACCTTTCACCTACCCTAGGCTTTGGCGTCTCCTCGTACCAAATATTGGCTCCGCCCCCCTTACTCTTTCTCTTACCTTTTTCAAATACATCTCGAAATCTACGAGGTGAAATTCCGTGAAAATGCTCCAAGCAGACTTTTTGGCCGTTCGTTGCATCATGCGACAATGAATCACCATGCAGAGTTAGAGCTCTACTCTTAGGATAGGGCTCAATATACACTATTCGCATAATTCCTGCCGCGACTAGGTGTTTTGCACAATTGTGGCAAGGGTATGTAGTGACATAAATCGTCGCCCCTTTTACGCTTCGCCCCATTCG
Organism: Phaeobacter sp. JH20_26; assembly: GCF_048056275.1. Classification (NCBI taxonomy): domain Bacteria; kingdom Pseudomonadati; phylum Pseudomonadota; class Alphaproteobacteria; order Rhodobacterales; family Roseobacteraceae; genus Phaeobacter; species Phaeobacter sp. JH20_26. The sequence goes on from NZ_JAYMWL010000013.1 coordinate 724,531, forward strand.
CGCTGCGTCTGCGATGGCAGTCATTTCGGCGTGGGTCATCCTGCCAAATTCGGTAATATCCGAGATTTGAGATTCCTTAACTAACCTTAGAAAACTCTCGTCATTCAGAAGTTGAGTGGGATCTTTCTTTAGGCTACCATGCCTGTGAATAACCTCAATAAAGTTGTGAATTATCCTGTTTGTTTCTAGCTTATTCGCCTCAACCTTCCTATCAATATCACGCTGAGGATTACTATCACTACACCAATAATTTCCGCCACCTGCGCGTGGAACTTCATTACACCCTACGGCGATAATATCCCCTTCTGGCGACATTATCGCACTCCCGACCTGTCGGCTCATGTCAATTGACCTGAGAGATGCTGCCTTAGCCATATAGCTTCCGAACTCGTCAATTGTGGGGCTGATAGAGTTCATTCCAAAGATAGCATTCACAAAACGCTGACAGTCCTCTCGGATAGACTTGTCATTAGATCCGTCAATAAAAACATCACCGTCTTGAAAAGTGTCTGACAATCTTTGTCCGTACGGATCATCGCCCTCATTTTGATCTGTAGAAATTAACCTCCCCACCTCAGCCTCAACCTCTTCATTGGACAGGTAAGGGTTTTCGTCAACGACGATTGTTCTCACAGCCTGTTTCTGCTGCTCTTCACCAATCGAAACTGAAACCTGAAGGAATCTTTTTCCATATGCTTTCGCCAGAGTTCTCGTTTCCTCAACTCTCTTCAGCTGCCTGACAATAAAAGCAGATTTTGAAGTTGGCGTCTTCCCTCTCTCTTCTTTAGGGATGCTACTATCGTTTTCGTTAATTTTTTTCCTACGACTAACTATTTGAAGAATTGCAAAAAGGGCAAGTATATCCTTACTGTCAGAGTTCTTCCTTAAATCATTTACTGCCTTGATTTTCCCCGCAAAGGTTATCGCACTATCTTGATCAGCCACCAAATGAGGGAAACTAGAAGGCACTTCTTGAGTCAGATGAATATTGTAAGGCTCGTAGTGTACCTGCCTAAGTGCCGCAGAGAGAGCTTCCTGAACAGAACTCATGTCGACCCCTAGCGGGCCAACCAGTCCAAAAACAAGCTCTGGTTGGTCTGTGGATAAGTTGTATGTCATACTGGAAAGCCTGTGGATAACTTGTGTTAAAAATAGTTTGAAACCAACAAATACTATTGCTTGCACGAGTCAAGTGGTTCAGGATACATGGCACCAATTGAAAACTTGGGAGGCCCAACATGCCGGAAACAAATGCTGATAAAACAGTGACTTCCGAGGAAAAGGTGACTCGCTTCGATCTTCAAGAAGATCTCGCTGAGCTTCTTAAAAGCGTTGTAACAACAAGCAATTCCCAGAACCGCTCAATGCGGGATCAACTAAAATCGTATGCAAAGACCTGAAACGAACAGTAGGCCTTTGCGACACATCCAGAGCTAGTCAAAAGCCCCTGAAGGGGCTTTTTTCTTGTCCCCCTGGTAAGCCCGGGCTGGTCCGCCCGCCTAAAGCCTCCCCCCCCCCCTCAATCTACGGCAGAAGGTTACGCACCCTAGTTGTACTTATTCAATCATCGAAATAGTTACTGCTGCAATGGTCGGGGGCAGACGGTGCCGGAGGGCAAAAGTTCCTAGCTTTGACGCGGTCTCCAAACGAAGAAGCCCCGCTCAACGGCGGGGCTTACACGTTGCAGTCATGCGGGTGTCCGTTCGCGTCACCCATGAAAGCCAGTTATCGGGCAGCGCCTCGGGATCACCGGGCATTGTTACCCGCGCTTCACCGTAGGATCCACAGCCAGCATCACCAGCGGTCAGAGTTTCGCCGCAACTGCTCAATATCATCATCGCGGTTATTCCCGCGCAGATCTTCCACTGCTTCACGACCGGCCTCCTTTCGTTTTGCGCTGTCTGTCAGCGTCTCGATGTACGTTTCCTTGCGCACCCCTGCATCTCTGGACAACAGATAGGCCCAGATAGCCGCGAGGAGCGCCCCAGCGGTCAGCAGATAGCCCCAGAAGCGGGACAGGAGCCGGGTGATCATTGACGCTTCTCCGGGGCCGTGACGGAAGCCCAGAAGCCAAGAACGGCCATGATGACACCCACCAAGGACGGCCAGCCTGCGGCGCCGATCAGAGCGCGCAGGAGTGCGGCCGGATCTTCGGCGGCCATAATGACTGCCAGCACCGGGCCGATTGCGGTTAACAGGTGGCGGAGAGCGCCCTGCACCTTGGGATTTCGTAGCTTGCTCATTTCATGCCTCATTTGTGGAAATTGGGGTGCCGCCGGGGGTCAAGAGAATGCGGCGGCCTGTGATCGGGGTGCCAATCGGCCAGCGCGACGACACCAGGCGGGACTTGGCGATCCGGGTGACGGTGACAGCGTTTGCCTGATTGCCGCCCAGAACGTGATAATGAGTGTCGTCTTCGCCGTGATAGAACCCAACGTGACCGGCCCAATGGCTTCGGCTGATCCGCCAGAACACCAGAGTGGCGCCAAAGACCGGATCGCACGTGTCGCCCCAGGGCTGCCAGTTGCGGGCGCCCAGCGGGTTCTCGGGCAAATCAATGTCTGCATCCGCCGCTCGGTGACAGGTCGCGACAAACGCGCCGCACCAAGGGATATCGCGGGGGTCGACCCATGCGACAGAGGTGTCAAACCAGCGGCGCAAGGCCGCGGTGTTGCGCTGTTCATGCAGGCCGCGCATCTTGGCCGCTTCGGCCATCCATGGCAGATCTGACCTCTCTTGCACCGCAGGCATCAGCGCCGCGCGTGTCAGCGGGCCGACATAGGGCCGCGCGCGCAGGCCTATGGACCGCTTGAACGCTACAACGGCGGCGTCTGTACGGGGGCCGCGCAGGCCATCAATCGGGCCGGGATCAAATCCCAGACGAGAAAGCCGGGTTTGCAGCCAGAGTGTTTCCGCGTTCATGGTGTCACCTCAAATGTGTTGCTGGTGCGCCTGACCTCGCGCGCCCTGCCCTGCGTCGGATGGATGCGCCAGAGCGTGTTCACCCGGTATTCGCCGGGCGGTAGGTGAAGTGGATCCGCCCAGGTCCACCAACAGAGATCAAGCCGGTCAGGCAGCTGATTTTCCGGCCGGTAGTCATTGGCGCCCCGATAGGTGCGATAGGTGGCCCAGCCATATGACGCACGCGCCATGATGGTCACGGTCCACTCCGCCTTGAATGGCCTGTTGATCTCCCGGTCAAACTGCATTTCCGGGCAATCACCGGCAGAGGCGTTGGCGACCCGCACCTCCCCGGCCTCGAACCACCAGCTGGTTGGTAGCGCACTGGTCATGAGGCTCAGCGCAAGCACCACCCCCCATGCAGCGATAATGAACTTGCCCCAGGTCATTTCTTGCCTCCCCGCAGCAGTCGGACTGCGTCCTCGATGCCGAGGGAGAGCACCTGCCGGGCGATATGCTCACCCGTCAACGCGATCAGCGCGCAGACGGCGTAGGTGTAGACCTCACCGTCCAGCTCCAACCAATCCATCAGCGGTTCTGTGAACACCAAAGCGCAGCTGATCGCAGACGCCGTGGTGGTGATGGCACCGAAGATCGTAATCTGCGGCGACGCCCGCAGCTTGAGAAGAATGGCTGCGATCATCGCCAGCCAAAACTCCGGTGAAAACAACAGGTCTCGCATGTGCCTATGTCAGCTCCATTTGTGGATGGTGACGGCCAGCACCATTGCCAGCCTGCGGATGCGCCCCACGCCATCGGCGCGGAGGGCTTCGGAAAACGGTGCGGCTGCGCTGACCCGGCCCCATCCAAGGACGTGAATGGCGTAGTCATGCAGCGCGGCGGCTTTCAGGTATCGCGGGTTGTGCCGGTCAAAGATCCACCCGACCCAACGGGGAATTGAGACATCGAAGGGGAACCCCTCCGGCACGTACAAAAAGAGACCGGACCCCTTGGCTCCGATCTCCCATGAAATTGCTTTGGTGGTGTGATAGCCCGACCCGCTGCGGGCGCACCAATCAGGCGGCTGGCCAGCCATCCAGAACGGCCTGCGCCCCATTGGGCAGATGACCCAATCCAGCCAGCAGCGCCAGCCCCGGCGCAACCTCTGGATCGTCCCGTTGCACCTGTTCGGCCATATCCAGCATGATCCACATCGCTTTCAGCTCAGGTGCATCCCGCGCAGCCACCAGCATGTCAGGGGTCATGCCGCCAAGATACATGCACAGCCGCATGAATCCGATCTTGGTCAGCGGTTGATACGCCGGATCCGGCACAGGGATATCCTCAACGCCCCAAGCGGCCCCGTTCCATGTCAGGCGCTGGGTTGCCGGATCATGATCCGGCTGCGGCGGTGCCGCGACATAGCCCGCATCTGCGATTTCCTCGGCGGTAAAGCTGGTCGGATCGGTGCGGCTGCGCCCGTCGCTCAGACGCATGCGGAAAGGGAGCGGCGCAGGATAGCTGCCGCTTTTGGTATAAAGGGTCATTGCGTCACCTCAGACGTCGAATTGATGAATTTTGGCGTTGTAATCGATAAACCAGAGCCGCCCGATGTCATCATTGTGGGCGAACATTTCAAAGTTGCCGTAGCCACTTATCCCCAAAGAATAGCCCGTCGGAACCACACTGGTGATATCGTTGGGAATGACCAATTCTGCCTCCCATATCATATCGTCAGTGGCCGCCATCAAAAGCGCCCGACGGCCATCATCGGAAACATGAAGACCGGTTATTTCGTCGGTGAATTCCGGGTAGTTCGGCACAATCAGAGATCCGTCGCTAACTGCTGTGCTTAACAGGAAGGGCGTCGACAAGTTGAATTGATAGATCCGCCCACCAGAGACAGTACTCAGAAGCCAGAGCTTCCGCCCATCCGCGCTGAATTTGGGGTCCTTTGTACTATCGTCTGCAATCGCCCCCACAAAAGAGGCCGTGCTCAGATCATGCGGCGTCGACATCGTGTATTGGCGCGTTCCGTTGTTCGGATCTGTAACATAGATATGATCCCCATTCGGACTGATCGCGACACCGGTCAGATCTACAAACGGCGGGCTGACATCTAGACTATCGTTCGCATAGACCATTGTCGAAACATCGCCCGGTGTCGGCATCACGTAGCGATGAACGGTATCGTCCAGAAGATCTACCACATAGGCGTTCTTGGCGTCACGGCTGACTGCAAAACCGCGCAGATTTGAAATCTGCCCGGTCTGAAAAGTCGGACCTGTTTTCAGGCCGAAACCTCGGTGAGCCACTGTGCGCTTGGTGCGCAACATGCGATCCCCGCGCATGGTGCCAATCATACCGCCCATCAGAGATCATACTCCAGGGCGCTGAAGCTCAGCACCGCGTCACCGGCGGTTGAGGCCTCGGCCTGCACCTGATCGCCCGCACTCAGGATCAGGGTGCCGCCCATCGGGTAGATCGGTCCGGTGCCGTTGGGCCTGATCGTCTCGCCCTGACAAAGCTGCGTGACCGCATCGCCATCCGACGCATCCAGCCACTGGACTGTGACGTCCACCTCATTGTCGGGATCGACCGGGGTGATCTGAAGGTGCGAGACCATCGCATAGCGACCGGCAGGCACGGTGTAGACCGTCGCCATCGCATCGAGCGCGAGGCGTTTGGATACGGGAAATTGTGACATCGGGTTCTCCTTAGAAATTCGCGGCGAAGACCAGCGCGAGGCGGGCCATTTCGTCCTTGGCCTGCGCGACCGGGTTCAGGTTGTGCCAGTTGGCGGGATCTGCAGCGGGATCGATGGCCGAGGTGAAATCAGCCTTGGCGCGGTAGGTCAGCCCATTTGTGGGCGACCAGACCGCATCGCCTTCGCTGAAATCACCAGCGGCCCAGCGATCGGCATTCACGCCGCTTTCAAACGCGGCACTGGCCTCAGCCACCGCTGCGGCCTGTGTGGCCACCTGCTCTGCCGCTGCGTTGACCTCTTGCGCCTGCTGATTGCTGGCAAGCGCGCGGGCCCGGATTTCGCTCAGGAAGCTGTCAACGTCGGAGGAGAACACCGCAGGCGGATCATCGCGGCTTGGGATCTTGGTGAAGGCCGGCACATTGGTGATAGGCATTAGGTCACACTCTCCACTTCAAGCGTTATTTTGGAATAATCGGGTGTCTCATAGGGAATGCGGACACCGCGCGGGTATCCGTAGACGATGGTTCCATCGCGGTTGGGATCGCCGATGTAGATGCAGGGGATATCCGCGAGACTGCGCAGCAGGTCATAGACGAAATCGTTCTGCGGCGTGTCCAGATCAATCTGGAAGCTGGCCAGATCTGCCTTTCTGCGAGGCACGATATTGACGATGCCAAACTGATCCCGGTTGATATCGGAGAAGTTCATCAATTCGCGATCGGTGCCATATTGGGTCAGACCGATCTTTCTCTGCGCGCCGATAAACGCTCCGCCAACCTGCACTGTACCCCCAGGCTCACCGGCCACGGTGATCTTGATGGGGCGCGAGTAAGAGGGCAGATCCACAAAACTGACGTTCTTTTTCCGCAGCACTGGAGAAAAGAAGTAATCCCAGTAGTCAGCCACCTGCGAGTTATCTGCCATGGATTTTGTGGCCTGATAAATCAGGGCGCCATGGTCATCAAAGATCTCTATCGTCACTGAAACGGCATCGACATTCAGCAGGGTCACTGAGTTCACCACCTGAGGCGGATCGATGGTCACGGTCACCACCTCATCCGCTTCGGTTTGCGAATGGTAGAACTCATCGAACATCTTGAACCGATTGGCAGCACCCACTTTGATCCAGGTCGGCGGGTCAGCGGATAGCCCATCAATCGGGCTATCCGTGGTTTCAACAACTGCGCGATAGAGAATGTTACCGACCCGGCGAATGGCATCTTGTGGCGTGGTGCCCGCGGACCATTCCGGCTCCGACAACGCCACGTCCGAGGTCAGGTTCTGCCCCGTGACCTCGATCGGCTTGATGATGATCATGTGCCACCCTCTAACTTCACATCGCCAAACTCCATCCGGCGGATGGATTGTGCCGTTTTGCCGGTGGCATCCGAGATAGGCCCCAAGAACCCTTCCAGCACGGTTTTCACCCCCTGCATCTCTTGCTCCAGTTTCTTGTTCTGATTGGGCGCCGCAGCCGCCGCTTGGGCTTGCGCCAGATTGCGGATCTGGTTCTGCACCGACTGAAGGGAGTTCGCCTGTGAGGCCGCAAACGAATTAAGCTGCGCCGCGACAGCCTGAGAGATCCCGCTGACCATGGTCGACAGATCACCGCTGAGGCCGTGAACCGCCGAGACAACGTTATGGACGCCCTGGACTACTCCCGGCAGGCCGACACCCGGATCTATGGTGGACGCGACCAGTTCCTGCATACTGGTTCGGATGGTTTCCAGTTCCGCCACCCGACCCTCAATCCGCTCCGACATCAGCGCATGGCGTTCGGCAGTGTGATTGAGTTGGGAAACGGCATTCTCAACCTTGATCGCCGCGATATATTCACCGGTCGCCATTTCCAGCGCCTGCCGCCCATCTGCAAGGATCTGATCCAGACGGGCCATTTCGGCATCAAACTGCGATTTCTCCAGCTCGATCTGGCGCTCCAAAGCATCGACGGCCATCTGATCCGTACTCATCGCCGCCTCTGCCCCATCAGCGCGGCGCGCGATGATGTTGGACGTCCGGTAGAAATCCGCCAGATAGTCCTCAGCAGTTGAGAAGGTGCCCGAATTGTCCTCACCCAACACCCCCAGGGCGTTGGAAAGCTGGTTCGGATCGGAACCGCCATCCCTGACGTAAGCCAGCGCATTGCGCCGCGCCATCACAGCGGCACCCGCATCCACGCTGCGGCGGGACTTGGCGGCATCGTCCAGCGTTTCAAAGAGACGACTGGACGCAGCGGCAGCATTTTCAAGGCTGCTCAGACGGCCTGACAACGTATCCATCAGCCCGTCATGGCGCGTGCGGAATTCGTCACGCTCAGCAGCGACTGAGATCTGCAACCGCTTGAACCGCAGTTTCAGCCGGTCACCCACCACATCCAGACGGCCCTCCAAGCGCTTCACCGCCTCATCGATCGACGCACTCAGCCCGTCAAAGGCATCGCGCAGATCCTGCTCTTTCAGCTTCTGCGCTTCAGCCTCCAACTGCGACAGGCTATCGCCTGCCCCTTCCAGCGCGTCCGCTGCCTCTTGCGCGTTGCCATGCACAACGGCGAATTCATCCGCGAGACCGATCAAAGTCACATAGGCGGTGCGCCCCTCTTCGGTTGTCCGGTCAAGGCCACCGACCAGATTGCGAAATGCCTCATGGGTGGTCGGCAGAGTCAGGTTCAATTCGCCTGCCGCCTCATCAAGGGCTTTCTGCGCATATTCCTGCCGCTTGGCCTGTTTTTCCACATCGGTAAACATCAGCTCAAAGTAGGAGCCGAGGCCGGTTGTGAACTGCTCGACACCGCCGAAAGCGTCCATCAGCAGTGAAGCGCTGTTCGCAGCCTCCAAAGAGCCTGTCAGCAAGGTTTGATTGATGAGGTCAAACCCTTCATTGGCAGTGATCAGCGACCCACCGAGGCGGGCGAGCGTTTCATACGACCCTTCACCGGCCTTGGCGTAGTCTTCAGTCTCCAAGACCAGATCAGCCATGCCGTCGCCGAGCTTGGTCAGCTGCTCCTCAAATGCCTTCGCAACCTGTTCCTGACTGCCCGCGTTTGGACCGGTCAGCCAGATCGTGAAGCCATCGGCGGTGAAATCCTTGATCGCATCGGCGCCAAGGCCCATGGCTGCGGCCATCTTCTCGACGTTGGTGCGAACCGCTTCAGCGCCATCGTCCAGCATAGCCTGAATTTCTGGGCGTGTTTCGTGGTTGACCTGCTTATCACCGCGCAGAAAACCGCCGTCCCAGAAGTCGAATTCGAACCCCTCAAACCCTTCGGGACCAAGCGAACCACGCACGGCGCGCCCGTCATATTCACGGGAAAGGCCCTTAGCCAGAACTGCAAGGCCAATGGCAATCGGACCGAGAGCGCCAGCAAAGCCCGCGATCGAGGTCAGCGAACCCGTCAGGGCCGCAGCGCCCTGGGCGCCCAGCAGGCCGGTATATGCCCCAAGGCCACCGCCAAACAGAGTAGACACACCCAACCCAAAGCCGCTAACCAGACTGCCGCCCAAGCCGCCCAGTCCAAGCAAACCACCAACCTGACTACCACCGCCGCCACCGGCGGCAGCGCCGCCGCCGCCACCGCCAATAAGGCCGCCCAGCCCAAGCACATTTGAAACGGAGGCCACCACCGGCAGCACGATTTTCGAATGGGCAAACTGATAGGCGATATCCTTCAGCATACCCCTGATTGTGTCGCTCAGACTGCCGCCCTCAAACGCTGTGCGGGTGATCTGTTCAGACCATTGTTCCTGCATGCTGGTGACGCGCCGCAGGGCCTCTTCCTGATCCTCAACCGCGATCAGCTGATCAGCCAACCCGTTGATCTGATCCTTGCTGAGGTTCGCAGCATCGCGCCCCAAGCGCCCTTGCACCGCATGTAGAGCCTCATATTTGCGCCGCTGTTCACCGGTCAGCGTGACCAGTTTACGGCGATGGGCGATCTCTTGCACCAACCCCGGCAGCGCGCTTTTGGACGCGGAACCGGCGGCGGATTTCACCTTGCCGAGCGTGGTGATCTGCTTCTGATATTCGGCCCGCAGCTTCTGCTCTTGTGCAAAAAGCTCAACCTTCTGATTGATGCCCTCGCGTACGGTTTCAGCGTGACCATCTTGCAGATTCCCCTGCGCCAGCAATGACGCCTCAAGTTCTGCCCGATATTTCGCGACATCAGCCGCAAGCTTACTGCCGCCACCTTTCAGAACCGAGATACCGGCCTCAAGGCCCGCAATGTCCGCGCGTGCGCCAGCCAGTGCACCAGGCAACCCGGACAGATACCCCTTTAAAGCTGCTGCCTGCCCAACTGCACCACCAAGACCCGACGCCAGGTTGTCAGCCGCTACCGCCCCACGATCAGTCAGGTTGACGTTCTCGGAGACGATACCGTTGAGTTCGTTCCAGCGCCGCTGTAGTTCAGCCAGATTTGCCTCAATCAATTGCAGATGCGCGGCTTCTTCGGCGGTCAATTGGTTTTGACTGCGCACACCCTCCAATAGTCGCTGCTGCTCTGCGAGCAGGGCCACCAATCCCGCCTCCGCCTCCTCATAGGCGGCACGCATTTTTAGCGGCATTTGCTCCAGGTCATCCCCCGGTGTCCGCATCGCGCTTAGACTGCTCTGGTAACGCCCGATTGCCTCCAGCAGATCGTAGTAGCCAAGAACTTCAAGCTCTTTCTCCTGACGCTGACGTACCAACTCAGCAGTGACCGCGCGGCTGGCTTCCGCCTCTGCCATCTTCGCCTCAATTGCGGCTAGGGTGACCGGCCCACCTTCGCGCAGGGCATCTGCCAGCCGCACGGTTGCGCTGATCTGATCCCCCATTGCGATGGTCACATTGTCCATCGCAATTTCGTGTGCCTCGGCGAATGCCACGGCCTCATTTGAACTGCCACCCAAGGCAGCACCCGCCACGGCCAGCGCCGTAAAGCCCGCAACGACAAGACCAACAGGCGAAGCGATCGCCACCAAGGCTCCTGCAATCGGCGCCGCGAATTTCAGCACCATACCCAGACCTAGCGCTACCGGGCCAAGTGTTGCCGTCAGCGCAAGCCCACCCGCCACAAATTGCTTTGTCTGAACAGTCAGCCCATTGAACCACTCCGCAGCATCCGCCGCCTTGTCGCTGATGAACGCCAGCGACGGCGCAAGACCGACGGTTAGCTGATTGGCGACACCACGCCCGACCACGCCAAGGCGCGAGATCGCATCATTGGCCACCTCGATCTGGTCGGCATCCACCTCGGAGACAGAAACGCCAAATCGCTCGACATCATCAGCAGCCGTCCGCAACGTCGCGGAATCGATCCGGGAGAAGATCACACCGGCACGGCTACCGAACAGATCAGAGGCAACCGCCGCACGTTCAGCAGTTGGAACATAGTCCCGCATGGCGTCCTGGATTGCTGCGATCCGCTCATCAAGCGGCAGAGCCTGCAAATCACTGGCGCGAAGATGCAAGCGCTCCAGCGCCTTGGTCGCGGCCCCAGTTCCGCCAGCGGCTTGGCTCAACCGCTTGGTGAGCTGGATCGATGCCTGCTGGACCTCACCCATGGAAACGCCAGCCAGATCAGCCGCCCGGTCGAGAACCTGAACCGACTTAACCGTGGTATCCAGGGATTGGGCCATCTTGGCCTGGGCATCGACGATTTTCAGGCTGGATTTAACCGCAACCGCCGCCGCGCCGGCCAATGGCAGGGAGAACCCCAGCGACATCCGGCGCCCGTGCTTTTCAAAGCCATCAGCCATCTTGACCATGCGGCGCTCCAATCCGCCCATGACGGCCTTGGAGCGTTTGGCACCGGATTCAAATGCGGCACTGTCCAGGGACAATAGCCCGCGCAGTGCGCCGATAACTGCACTCATTTACTGTCCCTTTTTGCTTTGAACGTGCAACCCGATAAAGGCGGCGCGCAGCCGCGCGACATCCTGTTTCGGGTTGCTTTTCTTGGTGGTTCTCGCGCCGTTCACCTTGGTGAAATCCGGCATTTTTTCGGGTTTGTGAAACGCATAGGAAACCAAAGTTCCCAGCTCCTGATTTAGCACCCGCTGCACCGCGATCGCGTCTTTCTTGGCCGTGATACCTGCACGGGTGATCAGGTCATATTCGCGCAGGCTCACAGTCCAGAAATCGGCATGGTGATTGCCCAGCTCACACCATGTCGATAGCAAGTGCCCCCAGTCTATTCGACCGGGGGCACCTCGTTTCCCTCGTCATCGCCGTCTTCGGCGCTCTCACTCTCGTCGTCATCGGCATCGGTTTTGAGCTGAAGCATCGGGAAGGCCTTGCTCAGCGCCTGCGCCAGATAGGGCGCAGCGACGGCGTAACCACCGAGGTCATCCAGGACTGCGGCGGCGTCTTCAGTCGACACGCCCTTGCCGTCATTCAGGAACGCTGCCCAGGCTGCAATGATGACTTTGACGCCCTGATTGCCCGCAATGAGCTGGTTCAGGATGACATCGAAGTTTTCGCCGCGCGCCTCCTCCAGATCCGCCATGGCCAGGGTGGAACATTTTAGCTTGTGGGTCTTCTTGCCCACAGTCACAGATACAGAGCTGATCACAGCGCAGCCCCCTCGGTCCAACCGACAAGCCCGGTCGGGCGAAGTTTCAGGTCGGTCATCAGGTCACCCTCATGATCAACAGTCGGTGTCGAGGGGTTGACGAAGGCCTTGTAGTCAAAGACATCGCCCGCGCTCTGCACACCATCTTCGGGCGGCAGTTCCACATTGAAGAAAATGGGCTTGCGCAAGGCTTTAAACTCCAACGCTTTTTTGTAGAGCGCCGACGAATAGAAACAGCTCAGTGTCAGCTCACTTGTATCGGTCAGGCCTACACCCCACTCACGGCTGCGGCCGGGACTGGAAAGCGATGTGCGATCACGGTATTCAGGATTTTCTTCAGGCACCCCAACCGTTTTACAACCCGGGATCTCCTCCCAGGCGACGCCATCGACCGACCACTTAACAGTGCACAGATCGCCCGGAACAACATTTTCAGCTGTCATCACAATTCCTCACATCATGTTTGAAAAGCCGGATCCCCGGCCAAGGTTCAGGCGCGATACCGCACCGAGATATCCAGCATTTGCTGCCGGATGATATCGCCACCGGTCTCGGATGATCCGTCCCGGCGCGATAGTTCGCGGCAGCGGATCACCGACCCGCTGCGCAATTCTGTCAAAAGCTCTGAAACCGCCCTGCCTAGGGCTGCGGCCTCAGGGTAGGTTTCCGCAGACACATTGATCTGCACCCGTGCGGTTTCGACATCCGCGCGGCCCGTTTGGGAATAGCCGGTCACTGTGCTGATCCGCTGCAACGAGATGCGCGGCAAGCCAACGGCTTTGTTAAAGGCCAGCCACGCAACCGGGTGTCCAAGCGTCAAAAGCGCCTGATAGAGATCATCTTCCATCCCTACCCCCTTGCAGCCTTGCGGGCGGCGCGGGCGACAGTCTTCTCAATTTCAGCCCAAGTCTCGCGTTTCAGGATCTCAAGAACACGCTCTCGGTTTGCATCCCAGGCAGGACGCATGAACGGATCCGCCACAACAGCGCCGACATATTTGCCCGACTCGTGGTAGCGATCGCCAGTGCCGAACTCGATCAGATGGGCATGCGGTGCATGTGATCCATCCTGCTGGACCGGGCCGACATACATCGCAATCTTGCTGCGGCCCTGATCTCTCCTTGCCCACCCTTTTTGATCCCGCGCCAGCTTACTGGTCACAGCGATCACAAAGGGTGATCCTTCTGCCGCACGGGCCACCGGCTGAAGCGCTCTCTTCATGGCCCTGCGGGTGACGCCTTTTGCGGTACCCCGCGCCAAAGCACCGAGGGCGCGCTCAATATCGCCCGCCCCCTCAATCTTCATTTTCATGGACATGCTACACCTCTGGCCTGCCGGTTCGGTGCGCCGTGAACTCAAGCCAACGGCGGCGACCCAGTTCTTTCACACCGGAGATGGACCAGATACTGCCATCAAACCGGATCTTGTGATCCTCATCCAGCAACGCCAACGCGCGGGAATACCGGATCACAAAACGCGCATCCGTCTTTTGCTCCACCGCTGCCGCCCGCAGCTTCTCAGCGTCACTCACAGGGGTGTATTTCGCCCATCTGGTCGCGACATCAACAAAGCCATCTTCCTTGAACTCACCAAGCCCAACCGGCACCAATCGGGGCTTCACAATGTCAATGCGGCGATCCAAGCGACCCGCCATATCAAGCCACCTCAAATGGTCGGATGTAGCGGGCCTGTTTGATCAGCAGCCTCACACCAAAAGACAACTGCGGCACAGTCTCCCCCTCGATCGAAACACCAGCGTCAAGCCACTCTTTCGCCAAGAGGAAAACAGCCTGGCGCAACCGCGGGAAGGTGGAAACCTCGGCGCCACCAACGCGCGCCCGAATGCGCAGCAGATCACCCTGGACAGAACGACCCGCCCAAGACGGGCCGATCACCAACTGCGGTTCATCATGCGCCTGCTGGAGCCACGCTCCACCAAGAGGCTGATCGATCCAACCTCCTGCCCCATCATCAACCGCAAGCCCGGTCAGCTCCTGCACCGGCAGAACCGGAAACCACCACCGAGACCATTGGCCACGAACGACGATGAACTCAACCAGACGCGGGGTGACCGGGCGACCAGTCGCAGTCGCAACTGCCGCCTCAGCAGATTCCAACACCAGGCCGAGAGCTGGATCGTTCTCCGCCTCATCATCCATCATATGAACAGATCGCTTGAAATCGTCCAGTTCGAAACCTGATGGAATGGCATCCACCTCAATCACCCGCATCAGTTCGCCCCCTTAAGCCTTAGCGCCCTGTTTGGGCGGTGCGCCGGCGGTCTTCTTGGTGGCATCTTTGGCTGCTTCCTCATCCACAGCAGCGGCCTCCTCTGGCTCTGCGGATGCATCTGTTTGTTCGGCGGCGACACGGCTCAAAAGCTCGCGCTCCCGCGCAGCCAATTCCGCCTCACGATCTGCAAGCTCCTGCTCGCGCTGACTGAGTGCATCAGTTTTTGCAGCGAACTCTGTTTCAGCGTCGGAGATCATTTTCCGAACCCCATCAGCATCAAGCTCAATGTTACCGATGACGGCCACACCGCCCGCTTTGGGCTTGTCCGGGTCATAGGGAACACAAACCCCGGCAGGCCACTTTTTCACAACATCAGGGGCGAACCCGGCAATATCGCCACGAACAAAGCGACCATGCGCGCGCAGGAATTCCACGATTACTTTCGTCATTTCAGCAATCCTTGATTTCAGGAGAAAAGAGAAAGCCCCGACGATCACCGCCGAGGCCCAAAACATAAAGGAAAGATGCGCGCCCTAGAGGCTCCAGCCGACCCCGTTCAGACCGGCGATGGCCTCATCGTGCATCGGTGCCATGTCATGCTCCGCAATCGCCCGCATCAGGGTCAGGTCCTGCGCCCAGGCTGACACGGTATCACCCGCCTGATTGACATACGCCGCTTCAGAGCTGGTACCGAATGTGATTTGCAGCGCGTCACCGATCATGATTTCAGCGAAGTCCGCAAAATAGACTTCGGTTTCATCGCCACCAACGCCGAGGTTGTCCGGGATCTGCGATGTTACCTTGATCGGGAAACCATGCAGGGTGCCGCTGTCATCGATCGACGGGAACACTTTGAACCCATTAGGCCAGCGCAGACTGCCAAGGAAGTTCTTCGCAGATGCGCGCATGATCCAGCCAGGCGCAACCATCGCCACATTGGCATCTTCAACCTTGCTCTTGATCCGACGAATAGCCTGTTCGACCACAGCCGGGTCTTTGCCCACCGTCGCCTCCCAGTGATCTGCCAACGCCCAATGACGCAGCCCCTTGGGAAGGACACCCGAGCCATCAAACCGCAGGAATGCCAGATCGTTTTTCAGGCCCATCTCCCGCAGAATGTCATTGCGCACCATGATTGCGATCGACGCGCTGGAATGGCGCAGCAGCGAGTTGCCCACTGGTACAAGCGAGGTCAGTTTGCGGAACTTTTCTTCCACCTTGTCGAACGTCGGCTCGCTCTCAACCATTGCAGCATTCTCGCCGCCATAAGAAGCGCTGGCGGGTGTGGCCTGCCGCGCATTGCGCAGCTCACCCGCAGGCAGGTCATGCACAACCGCGCCAGATGCACGCACCGTCACACGCGGCCGCAGCAGCTCGATTACCTGCGTAGCCTGCGGGCGGGGCAGTGTGACACCACCAGCCCCTTCACTTGCACCGGACAGGGCTGCGGATACGGCGCTGTGACCGTCTTTTTCCAAGCTCTCTACCGCCTTGTCACGATCACCTTTGGCGTTGATCAGCGCATGAGCCATAAAGCCGATCTCGATCCCCTTTTCCTCAGGGTTTGCCACCGCAGCAGGGGCTGCCTGAGGCGCAGTGACCGCCTCCAATTCAGAGGTCGCCGTCGCGGCCTTGGCGTCCTCGATCGCTTGGGCACGGTTCAGCTTGACCTGCACCTTTTTGAAGTCCGCTTCGGAGGCTTCAAATGCGGTCACCGCCGCCTTGATTGCATCCCCATCAGGAGTATCGGCACCTTCCAGATCCTCGATTGTTTGGGCCTTGATTTGCATGTCGTCCGCCGCTGCCTTCAGCATGCGGCGAAGATCGTTGATATCCATGTTGTTTCTCCTTTTGACATGGAAGGCTGCACCCGCGCAGCCCAATTGGCCCCGCCGCAAATGCGCGAGGTCTACACAGGCCGAATTGGCCGCCGAGAGTTAGAGAGAGGCTTTCGCCTGTGCCGCTTTAGCCCGCGCCATCATGGCCCGCACCTGCCTCTGCTGCGGCGGGGCATAGAGCGCCGAAACCCGCGCAATAAAGGTAGAGATATCCTCAAGGCCATCTGCCAGCCCACGCTCAACAGCATCATTACCCCAGAAAACATCCCCGCCATGTGCGGTGTTGCCGCTGCGGCTCAGGCTCACCTTCAGATCTTCGACCGGGATCCCGCGTCCTTCAGAAACGGCAGCGTGGAAATCTGCCTCCATGGCGTTCAAGCGGTCCAGTGCGAGCGCCCGCCCCTCATCCGTGGACAGGTCCGGACGCTTGGCTCCGGCATGGTGCGAGGTCAGAATATAGTCCTGATAGCCTGAAGTACCCGACTGCACCGGCTGGTTGCTGTTCATCATGGTGCCCACCGACCCCACCCACGCACCAGGGCTGACAATGATTTCTGTGCACTGGCTGGCAAGCCAATAGCCAGCAGAAGCCGCGAGCGGATAGACAAACGCATGCACCGGCTTCACCGCAGCACAAGCCTTGACCGCCTCGACTGCACCCTGAACACCTACGACCGCTCCCCCCGGCGTGTCAAAAAACAGCACCACACCGCGCACCTCATCACTCGCAGAAAGCGCACTCATGGTGTCAATCAGCCCGTGATAGGTGGCCCAACCAAACCAGCGCTCAAGGATCTCAGAATTTGGAGACAGGACCCCGCGAACAGGCACATAGGCGATGCCACGATGAACCACATAGCGCTCACCCCGTTCGACCTTGACGCCAGCGCCAACCATGGCTTGCATCGCGTCGACACTCTCAGGAGCCTGACCTGGAAGAACGGCGTCAAGCATGGGCAAATGTTCTGCACAGATCGCAACCGCAGCTGTTCCCAGTAGCGCACCAATGGTTGTCCCGCTCATTTCTCTTTCCCCTTTGCGTCTTTGCTGTCATCCCGCGTCATGTTCGGTGCAGGATTCATTTTGTCGCCGCCCTCTGTTGGCGGCAGGCCAAGCTTTTTCCGCCCATCATTCGGGGTGTAGACAGGGCCACCAACCGCCTTGGTCACGGCCTCTATCTGATCCTTGATTGTCGGCTGTAGTAGCGCCCCAAAATCATGGCGCAGGAACAATCCTCGATCGCGCTCACCCCGTGTAAGGATCGACAGCGCCAACGTCTGTTCTGCCAGACCTGACCAATGCAGCAGACAATCTGTCAGATAGTCGATCGCCTGCTGCTCCCCATTTGCCTTCACGCCGTATTCCAGCATCTGCAATTTTGACGGCGGCATTCGGTAGATTGCGGCAAGTTGCTCACGATCAAATTTGCGGCTGGACAACAGCTCTTGATCTGCGGCGGTCAGATCCAGGCTCTTGATATCGTCATCAGGACCAAGCACGGGAATGCCGTCCGAATTCGGGTTGGTCAGATGATCCTTCAACCGCTTCGCATTTCGGGTCCGCGCGGCGTCGTCTTCATAGTGATCGCCCAGCTTCATGAACGCCTTGGAATGTGCGCCAGAAACAGACCGCGCAGCAGATTCCTGCCCCGCAAATGCAAGCCCTACCGTCTCACTAGCCACCTGTAGCGGAGAACGCCCCGTCCAACCGTCCAGAGCCATGTAGCGCAGATGCACCATCGATCGGCTAGGAACACGACGATACACACCCGCCCCATCGGTGAAATCGTAAAACCGGGCGCGGCCAGCCCGCAGCGGGTTGCATCCATCCTGATCAATCACTTCGATCATTTCCAGATCACCGCCACCATCACGGGGGCCATAGGCAAAACCGTTGCCACGCAAAGCCCAAGCATAGACCAGCGCAAAGCGCATGACCTTTGCGGGCACCCCCTCTGATGCCTCGACGTTCAGCAGATAGGCCGCAGGATGATCGCGCACACGGACCTCCTGGCCATCCGCCTTGCGCTCCCAGATCTTCAGCGGAACCTTGGACAGATCCCCAGCAATATTATTACAGCAGGCAAACACCGTGCCATGTTGCTCCGCCCGCCGCGCAGTGACATTTGGAAGGCGCTGAGACCCGGTGCCGCCACGGCCACCACCAAAGCCGATTTCAGTCATCCATGGTTCTGGTCGGGCCACGCCAGAAGTCTCAGCAATAGCTTCGACCATCGGCGGCTCAACCCGAACCGGCATTTCGGTATTGGCCGAATTGCCGCGTGTGATTTCCAGACCGAAGACTTTCATACGACCTCAACTTCCCGCGCCTTGCGTTTCTCTTCGCCCACCTCAGCCCGCCCCAGCGCCATAATGGCAGCCACAGCGGCATCGATACGCCCCGTCGATTTCTTCTTGTTCGGTTTGATGTTCTCCGCCGCATCTTCGTCGCGATGAACATTGCCGACCTGCCATGCCAGGACAGGATTGCCGCCATGGCGGATCTTGCCCTGGGCCACCTTTTCCTCGAACCGCTTCATTGGGTTCGACATTGAGCCATAGCCCTGCCGGTGTTCGACCATCGGGAACCGGCGCTTATCCAGCTTGTCAGCCAGATACTTCATACCCCAAGGGTCATAGGCCACTTCCTGCAAATCGAAATGCTTGCGGATCCACTCAAGTCGATCGGCAATGGCATCCTCATCAATGGTCCCGCCCTGATGAACCTCCAGCCAGCCCTGATCCCGCCAGCCCACGTATTCGCGCTTTTCCGTTTGTGCCCGCTGGATGAACCCCTTCGGACCCGCCGGTAAAAAGGTGTATGTGATCAAATAGATCACCCCATCAACAGGCACCGCCACCACGATCGCTGTGGTGTCGACCTTGTTTGACAGATCCAGCCCCACCCAAGCCTTGCGCCCATAGAGCATCGCCGGATCAAACGGCGCTTTCGCAAGACCCTGATCCCAGACATCCCTTGCAATCCAAGTCTCAGCGCCCTCGGTCCAAAGGTTCAGGTGAAACCTTTTGAAGTTCGGCATCCGGCCCGCAATGGCCAACGCTTTCTTGAGCGTGTCCTGCATCGCATCGATCTGCTTACTGACACCCAGGTTCGGGTTTCCCATGGCCCAGAACTGCGGATCTGCCGGATCACAGTCCGCAGGCGGCTCCGCAATGAAACCAAAGAAGGAATCATCTTCAACGGATCCGCGCAGGACGCTCTCACCATAGTCGCGCAACTCGCCACAGAGTGAGCTGCGATCTTGCCCAGCGGTAGTGATCACCCAGTCAATCGGCTGCGCCCGCGCAATCATCGATTCAACGATCGTGTCTGCCAGTTCCCGATCGGTCCAGCGGTGCATTTCATCCCGTGCTAGAAAGCTGGGGTTAATCCCGTCCGAGGAATCCCCGTCCCGGCTCAGACACGCGATGAGACCATCTGTCCGCGGACTTTCGATCGACGCGCGCCAGACCCTCATCATCTGGCGCAACAGCGGCGATCGCTTGATCATCCGCTTCATCTCTTTGAACAGTAGCCCTGCCTGATCTTTTGTGGTTGCAGCACAGTACCCCTGCGGCGCCGCCTCACCATCAAACAACTGAGTGTAGAGCATCGGCACCGCCGTATCGGTCGTCTTGCCGTTCTTCTTGCCAACCTGATGATAGGTTGAGCGAAACCGGCGCAGGCCAGTTTCAGCACGTTTCCACCCGAAGACCGACCCATGCCGGAACTCTTGCCACGGCTCCAGCTTCAGCGGTTGACCAGCCATCGGCCCGGTTGTGTGCTGGAGCATGCCACCCCAGCGAATGATCCGACTGGCTGCCTCGCAATCAAAGACCAGACCCCGATCTGCCCCGGTCTCAAGATCCAGCAAGTGGCGCTCGCAGGCCATGCGAACCAGTTCCCCAGCGACGGTATCCCCTTCGACCACCCCAAGCGCATAACGGGAAACCGGGTGGTCAATCGGTTCCATTCAACTGTTTCATGACCTCATCGAAGAGGTCACCCTGATCACCGCCTTCTAAGCGGGCGGCATCGACCGGAGACAGACCGAACAGCGCAGAGTCTCTCCGCATGCTCGCGGCGGCAGTATCCTGCAATGCCAGCGCCGGGTGTTTACGGCGCTGGTTGCCGTTGCGACCCTTGCCGGTTTCATAGAACAGGCCTTCAAGCGCCAGCGTGTTCGTCGCCTGGATAAAGTTCGACACTGCCGAACAGTAAGAACCGAACTGGTATTTGTAGAGCAGTTCAAGCCGCCCCTTCTTGACCAGCTCCGGCGCCAGCTCATCCCAGACCTGCCGTCCCAGATCATCAAGGAAATCCGGCGCAACCGGGATCTCTTTGG
Organism: Phaeobacter sp. JH20_26; assembly: GCF_048056275.1. Classification (NCBI taxonomy): domain Bacteria; kingdom Pseudomonadati; phylum Pseudomonadota; class Alphaproteobacteria; order Rhodobacterales; family Roseobacteraceae; genus Phaeobacter; species Phaeobacter sp. JH20_26. The sequence goes on from NZ_JAYMWL010000013.1 coordinate 745,101, forward strand.
GCATGTCACCTTTCATGGGAATGACATTTTCAAGGTTCGGCTTGCGTCCCTTCATCTCTGCCCCTCCTTTCAAAGTGGGTTTTTTTCTCCAATTTCACGCTCGCGAAAACAAAGGTATGGCCGCCGGTTACGGATATAACACCTCTAATTTTTGGATACCCCCCCACCGTGGAAGACCTCGCGCGCCGTCTTTCGGCTGTGGCACCTGTGGCAAAGCGACTGCCAGTTCTTTCGATCCCAGAATAGTTTCCGATCACCTTTGTGAGGCTCGATGTGGTCAACATCCGTGGCCGGTTCGATCACACCCAACTCGCCACAATCGCGGCACATGGGGAACTGGCGCAAGAATGCCTTGCTAGCAGCGCGCCAGCGTGGATCCGCATAGAGCGCTCGCGCCATTAGCGCCGTCTCTGATGTCTGCGCCTTAGCTCGTCGCGCCTTCAGCTTGCCCTGACGCTCCGCCTCATGCCGATCACAGTGAGACAACCCAGGCAGCGCATAGTCTTCGCAGCCAGAGGCCACACAGATCTTTAGCTGCGGCACGGGAAACCCTCACTGTTCAGGAAGCACCAATGCAAAAGCGCCCGCCGGTTTCCCGTGGGCGCATTTCGTGATGATGTACTATACATGCCTCGCAGGTGGGTTAAGTGTCAACACTCTTTCTCAGCCTGACAGGTCATAGCCCTGCATTCTATCCAGAGCGGCGCAGAGTGAAGCCCGCAGCGACTGGATCGCGCGTCCATCCTTTGCCCAACCATGCGAAGCCAACACGCCCTCCAGCGGCAGATCGCCAAGGCATACTAGGTCAACAAGTCGCCGAACATAGATGGCCGACCGCTTGCGCCCCCCATTCTGCGAGGGGCGAATGCGCCGCACCTCCTTTGCCAGCCCATCGCCGATACGACGCTGCAACGCGCGCAACCGTTGGAAGTCACGGAAGATCGCCTCTTCCCGATCACCGCCACCACCGCTGGAATTGACCGCCTCAAGGGAGGAGCACTTGACACCCGATGCGCTCACCCGCTCCACGAGCGCGGCATAATCTCGGCCCGCGCTGATCTGACCGGACGTGAACGGCGGCACATAAGGCTGCGGATCTTTCCCCTCTTGCGCCAACCGGTGCTGAACCGCCCGATACGCTTTACGCGCGGCTCGGTCCATCTCATCAAAAACATCAGCCACCCGCGCGGCATCCTTGCCTTCATGTCCCGACTTGACAGCGGCAAAGCCACCGGCGCTGGTCTGCCGGATCTCCCGAGGCGTGAACTGGATCATGGGACCACGACCGGGGGCCAACCGGATCTCATCACCACAGGCCGACGGAACAGCGCAGCGCGCTTTGATCGCGGCAATTCGATCCGCCTCAGCCTGTAGCCGCGCAACACCATCGGGCGCGACAATCACCACATGTTCGGTCATGCTGCACCCCCGCTCTCGACGATCGCAACAATGCGCCGACATTTCTCTGCTGCTTGCGCCCGCGCAGCCCGCAGCCGCTGATCTTCCTCAGACACGACAGCGCCGCGCTGCTCGGCCTCAGTCATCCGAGTGATGCGCCGCTTGGCCTCAGCTGACCGCTCGCGGATCTGGCGCACATCGTATTCGCGCGGCCATACCCGATGGCTCCGCAGATGCGCCAATAGTTCCGGCGCGAAATCCTCCGCCATCGCAGCCTTGCCGAGAGCACCACCGAACACCGCGCGGAACAAAGGCGAGGCGTCATCGGCGGGCGCTTGGATCTGCGCCGCCCAGCCCAGCACCTTGGCGGCAATCGGAAACCGATCCTTGCTCTTGCCGCTCGGCATTGATCGAACCTGTTCGGCCAGCGCCTGCAGGTTCAGATCCGTCATATAGGCCAGCTTGCCGCAGAGTTCGTCCTGCATCACCTTGAATTGCGCCACGGTCATTCCCGATGGCTTCACCAACCCTAACCGGGTCAGCGGATCAATCAGGTGCTCCCGCACCCGCTTTTCGCCCGCCTGCTGCTCTCTAGCGTCCATGTCTGCTCTGCCTTTCTTCTAAGCAATTCCAAGTTATCCACAGGCGTCCCGCCAGAGTTCTGCGCTAGTAAGGTGTTCTGTATTATTCTGTTTTGTGCTGTTCTGTTCTGTAGGGCAATTTCACTTGCCGGGTGAAATCGTGCTGAAATGTAGTGAAATCATTTCAGTTGTATTTCAGTAGGATTTCACGTGCGCCGATGCGCTGACAGAGGCGTCACAGCGCCGGTATACCCCAGCACCTCGGCCATGGCCGCGCGCAGATTGTCGGGCGTAATGTAGATGTCAGCATGATCGAAATGCTCAGCCAACATCTGAATTGCCCCCTTGTCCGCAGCCATATGCTCGGGAACACCCATTTCTTGCATCTTGGTTCGGATCTTGTGCCGCTTCAGCGCCATACGCGAGGAATCCCGCGCCGCGTCCCTGCCGCGCTTGCGCTTGTACATGTCCTTCACCACGTCCTCGATGTCAGGATGACCAAGGCGCTCAGTCACCGCCCCAGTCCTGGGATCCTCGACCAACACGGTGATCCACCCTTTCAAGACCCGCGCCCGCACCTCCAGCCACTCATCCAGGCTGCGAAACCGTGCGAGGTCGGCCAACTCGATATCATCGGTCGGCAGGGTGCCCGCAGGATCTTCCCGCATGGCCTCCGCCTGTAGGATAACGGCGGTGCCGATATCTTCCCGTCGCCCCGCCATCACCGATGTGCGCACGAAAGAAGAGCCAAGGAACTGATGCCCATGGAACGGAAACCAGTCGTGCGATGATAGGGTTTCCCCCAGTTTCAGCGGCCATGGGTCAGGCATCACCTGCACCACGTCATTGATTTGGCCGTCCATTCTGACCTCCCTGCTGCTCTGATCTTTGTTGGTGATGGGCTGAAACGCGCAGCCATGCGCGCGCCCTCTCTGGAACACGCGGCTCTCGCCCAGAATGATGCATGAACGCATGCCCAGCCTCGGCGACCGCTGAAAACTTGCCGGCCATATACCGTGCTTGCACTGCATCGGGGTCAAATCCCGCCATCACGCATGTGAAGCGGAAATCACGGCCACCAAACCGGAACCACTCGCGCGCCGCATCACGTGCATCGCAGGCGACCGGTGAATTCCCCTTATAGAGCGTATCCGATACCGCCAGGGCCAAGATCGCCCGCCAAAGATCCCGCTCAGCCATCAGGCACTCCCATTCAGCAGATAAACAGGCCGCATCGCGCCCAGCCCGGTGCAGACAGCGCGCCACACTTCTGCCGACCGCCGCCAGCCCTCGATCGGCGGCACCACGATAATCTCCGCAACGCGAGAAACCGGGCCAACCTCAGCGCTGGCCGCGCCAGCCTCAAACCCCGATAGCGCAGGCGACAAGGGCAGCAGCCCTGCCCCACTTAACACCCCCGCCCATTCCGCCGCGTAGTCAGCCGCCAACACAGGACCACCGGGAAAATCCGAATAGGGCGTGGCGAGGCAGGCAATCCGCCCCCGTTCACGCGCAGCAACGTCATCAAGCGTCACCCCGTCCCGCAGCAAATCTGTGACCCCCCAATACCAACGCAACCAGACCCAATCGGGCCGGTCAGGAAACGCCAATGCGGAGGATTGAAGGTCAAGCATGGCAACCCCCTTCGAAAAAGGGGCGCGCGGCACAAGCTGCACCAACGCGCCCAAGTTCCAACAGGGAGGATACGGGGGCCACATCATGCAGGCGCGCCTGCCCCCAATCGGCTACGAAGCGAGGGTGGCGGCCCTCTGTGCCCACTGTGTTTTTGATGAATGCAACTACCGACCTAAGGGTGGACGCCAGACATTCGCACAAGCTAGAGTTGCACATCTTTTCGATTAGGAAATAGCGATGAAAAAAAACACTTTTGCACCCCTCATCCCCATTCTGATGACCACTGCAAGCCTTCCTGAAGTCGCGCACGCTGAAATCATCTTCGATCGGGATAGGGTACAGGCTGAATGTACCGACAAATGGGCGACCGACTTCAGCATGGTCAAATACTGTATGGACGAACGCAAAGAGGGGTTTGACTACTTTCAGAAAGTCCACAAAATCGTCGCAGACATTGCCGGTCCCACCCTTGACTACTGCGCAAACAAGTGGGGCCACAAATGGGACATGACAGCATATTGCACGCGTGAAAATCTCGACGCCATGCGCTCCGTTCCAGCCACGACCGCAGGTCTCCCGAAAGAAACCGCTGACAGGATCTTGCTTGATTGCTCCAAAAAATGGCAGCCGCAGTGGGACATGATTGCATACTGCACAGGTAACCAAGCAACGGCCTGGAAGAGTATCAACAACTGAAACCCGATCATGCACTGATCGCAACGGGCGGCATCGCGATGCCGCCCCGCCAAATCGACATGGGTTGTGCGACCTGCAACCTATAGTCATTGCGCGTCACCACCGGACCGAGCCGCCACCTCATTCTCATCAAGAAACCGCTCCACTACGAGCATGAGGCGGGCCTGCACACGCCCCGTATCACGGAGCCTGCGGATAATTGTGTCATCACCTGCAACATGCTTGCCGAAATATCCGAGCGTCCAATTCCGCGCTTCACAATATTTCTCAATCCGCTCAAGGAGAAGCCGGATTTCGCCACTGAGGGGGCCGCCTGAGACGTCAAGCCATGTATGTTCAACTGGTTTCATGCTTCGCAGTAATATCCATTATTTTGGACACGTCAACATTCCAAAATAAAGGACGTGCGCACATATCCAATCTAATGGATAATCTCGGCATGAATGGCACATATGACACCAACGCGATGAGGAAGCGCCTACTGCTGCTACTTGAGCAGTCCGGCCTGTCCATGCGCGAGGCAAGCAAGCGCGGCGGTACAACCCCCGGATATCTACACTCCGTCCTAAAGGATGGAGCCGAACCTACTGTTCAAAAGCTCGCAAAGATCTGTGAAGCGAATGGGTTTAGTCTTGCTTTTGTTCTTTTTGGCTTTGAGATTTCCCCTGAGACCGAGCGCCTGATGACGCTGATGGAGCAAGATACTCGCGCGCGCGACGGCATTCTTGCTCTGCTAGAAAAAGACTAGCATCCTCACCGTAGACCCGCAAAGCAGCCAACTCCCGCTCACTCATACCAAGTAATTTTTGGCAAAATTTAGCTACTTTCAATCTACTACTCCGGGCGAATAAATATCCTCACAACCAATAGCTGCAATGCCTTGACCTAAGAGGTCAAGCAGTTGCATGGTTATTCCTAAATTTAGGAACATCTTTGATATGCATGGATTTAGAGAAAGACTTAGCGAGGCCGTGAAAAACTCACCCTATGGTGACGACATCTGGCGCCTCTCAATAGCAGCAGGCTTGGGCAAGAAGACGCTCTACAACATCATTAACGACAAGAAACTGGACATCTCAAAAACTGGACCCGGTTTATTTGGCATGGCTCGGGTAGCGTCCCTACTTGGAACAACGCTAGATCATCTCGCGGGGATAGCGCCACCTTTACGCCGTTTATCCACCCAACTTGACAGCGCCGATCAACTCCTCAGCCACGCCTCAGCCACGCTGGTCGCCCAACACTCACGGAGCAATGGAGTACCTAGCATCGACTCGTTAATGCGGACGTATTTAAAGTGCGGAGGTGTCCTCGAGGGCTTTTCAGAAACACTGGCGTACTGCGACCAATATGCTCCATGCGCACCTGGCGCCTCCAGCTTGGAAGTGATTGAAGTCGGAGCAAAAAGCCTCGCCACCATCACGATGGGCCGACCTAACGCCCGCATCTTGCAGACCGCCCTTGATACGGTCCCCGACGAAGAACTCAAGAGGCGCTGGGTTTCTGCATATGCCAGCACCTCAACTAACGGCCCGCTTGTATCGCTGGAAACGTTAGACGTTCAAATGCCGAACCACCCTGTACGAGTAAAGATGGAATTCATCCGCGGGCTATTCCCCGTGAGATCCGACACACTCGGCAGGCGCATCCTTAATTACTCTCTGCTGATTGTCTGAGCGATCTCGTCGAGGGCCATCACTGCGAAGCGCTGCACGGAGCGAAGCGCCTGCAAACGCCCAAATTTCATCTCTGGGAAGCAACGCAAGCCATTCAGAGTTCGACCTAGGCGGCGGCGGGGACAACCAATTGAAAGGTTCAGGAAGCAAGGTTGAAAACCCATAGATCACACCCGCCCCCCGCGCCAAATCCTCCTCTCGGATAAAGCAGTAAACCCAGTCGGGATCCCATTTTAAGGAAACGGCCAAGTGCCCCAATGCTACAAAAGAGCGAAGCGCTACGCGTGAACCTCTCTCGGATGTATTGACGTAAAGATCCCCAAAGTAGACAAGACGCCCAGATAGTGTTTTTTCCACCTCTGGGCGAACTTTTTCAATCACCGGGGCATCCGAATTTGCCCGATATGCGCGCTTTAGGGTTCTGGACCAGTATCTGGATATACTCTCGCGCCCAATATCTTCTAGGCGAGCACATCCCGCAAACACCGGAGTATCCCCTTTCATTGCGACCAGCCATATAACGTTGGTCTCCGTGAAATCGTTGTGTCCTGGACTTGACAAGGGTGTGAGGTACGACTTTCCCAATAATTCGACCAAACCCGGCACGGTTGAAACATCATCAACCTCCTTGACCACATACCCCCAATCCGACAGGCGGCCACTCAAACGTCCAATCGCCTCAGCCAACGCTACTGTTCGCATAATTCACTCCTTTTTCTCGTTGGGCTGACCCCCAACAACCCACACTCATAACATCGCTCCGATGTGCTACCAATCGCGCGAGTCGTGCAAGTAATTGTCCTAAATATCGGACACACATCTTGACTATCCATTTTATTGGACATTATGCTATCCCAAAACCTACACAGGGAGAGCCGCAATGCAGCTTGCAATTCATGGTCCAACTGAGAACAGCCGTACAAAACTCTCAATCCGGCTGCATCACGAACCCCAACCCAGCGACGCCCACCCCGCTAGCGAAGCGCCACTAGCTGCGAATGGGCTCACCCACCGCATCCGCCGTCACATCGCTGCAACAGGCCTTCCCGCCCGTCCGCCGGCATTGATCGCCCAAGGCGCGTTCGCATGACCCGCCAGCCCTTTGCCGAGATGCCACCCGCCCAGCAGGCCGGGATCCTCTGCAATGACCCGGGATTTCAGGAATTCGCCGCACAGCGCAGCGGCTTTCCCGGCAAATCGCTGATGTCCAGCGCCGCCGCTGAATACGTCCGCATGATCTGCGGCGTGAACAGCCGTGGCCTGCTCAACAGCAACAAAGCCGCTGCCGACCGCTTTGCCGCCCTGTGCACCGAATTCGACGCCTGGACAGGCAAAATCGCGACCCCTTACCGGTGATCGGAGCAACCATGCGAACCAGAGCACACACCCCACCGCGTGTACCCGTCACAGGTACACAGGCCGCGCCAAAGCAGACCGGCAAAAGTCTGAAAAGGATTGAGATCTTCGGCCTCAGAGCGCTGTGGCTTCACTTTGCCGACGAAATGGACCTGCGCCGCCTTGCAATCCTTCACCTGCGTATCCGCCGCAAAGAACATGCCCTGCACGGACTGAAGGAAGAACAACGCCTGATCAGGCGAAAATGCACCCGCCGAATGCAGCGCGCCAGAAGCAGCAGCTGACCACACCCGCAGCGCGAGCGCTGCGACTGGGGCGCAGCCACACCACTCACGGAACACCCGCCGCGCCCCGTCCCAGAACCGCACCCCTTTGATGGAGAGAGATATGCCCCCGCCTGTTTTAGACGCCTGCTGTGGAAGTCGCATGTTCTGGTTCAATCGGCATGACGCGCGCGCCGTGTTCGGCGATCAGCGCCGCGAGACGCACACGCTGAAAGACAAGTCCAGCAAGGGCGGCAGCCGGGAATTGATCATCGACCCGGATGTGCTGATGGATTTCCGAGACATGCCGTTTCCGGCCGAGACGTTCAGCCTCGTTGTATTCGACCCGCCGCACCTCATTAGCTGCGGGCCTAAAAGCTGGCTTGGCAAGAAGTACGGCAAGCTGGGAGCCGACTGGCGCGACGACTTGCGCGCCGGTTTCGCCGAGTGCTTTCGCGTCCTCAGACCCGAAGGAACGCTGATCTTTAAGTGGAATGAGGATCAGATCCGAGTTTCCGAAATTCTGAATCTCACCGACGCCAAGCCGCTGTTTGGCAACCGCTGCGGCAGGACCGCGAAATCTCATTGGCTGGTTTTCATGAAAGACCGGCCGGAATCCTAATTCCACCTAACCCCAACCAGGAGAACACAGCATGACAGCACTGTCATTTGACGCGCTGCGCGCAGCGAACCGGGAACGCCAGCAGGAGTGGCCCGGAAACGAAAAAGCCGACGTTGCCTTTCGGGCTATCGAGGTCGCGGGTGAGTTCGGCGAGGTTTCCGAAGCCGTGAAAAAGCACCTGCGCGCAGTCCGCGGCATCAAGGGCAGCACGGCAACCATTGGCGACATTGCCGAAGAAATGGCAGACGCACTGATTGCCCTGGACCTACTGGCCGACGAACTCGGCATTGGACTGGGGGCAGCCGTCGCGCGGAAGTTCAACCTGACCTCTGTCAAATACGAGCTGGCAACCCGCCTGCCCGAATAGTCCAAATAACCCCAACCCCGAAACGCACCCGCCTGGGAGAACCACCTATGACCATCAAGATTTCTGGACTGATCGCTTGCCTGAAAGCCGCCCAAGATAAACACGGCGATCTGCCGATTTACACCACCGACAGCGATATCAAAGGTATTGACGTCTACCCCTGCCACGAAGGTGTGCAGCAGACCGCTGATGGCATCCCCGAAGATCCAGGCCAGCTCGTGATTGAGTTCGTACCCTGCGACTAAATGCACCAATCGCAGGACTACCGTGACCAAGCCTGAAACCGTGAAAGTGGGATATGCCCGCGTCTCGACAATAGAGCAGAACCTCGACATGCAGATCACAGCCCTCAAACAATACGGCGTCACAGACGCCATGATCTTTACCGACAAAATGAGCGGCGCGAAGCAAAACCGCCCAGGGCTGCAAGCGGCTATCTCAACCGCGGCGGAGACCGGTGGCGAGTTCGTGGTTTGGAAGCTGGATAGGTTGGGCCGCACCCTGCTGGGCATCATCGGCGCAATGCAGGTGTTTGAGGCAAACGACGTCCTGTTGGTCAGCCTGACAGAGCGCTTCGACCTCGCCAGCCCGATGGGCAAAGGTATGTTTCACATCATGGCCGCTCTGGCGCAGATGGAGCGTGACCTGATCAGAGAGCGCACCATCGCAGGCGTCAAAGCGGCCCGCGATCGCGGCGCGCGTCACGGCAGACCGCAGACGATGACACCAGAACGGATCGAGAAAGCGGCAGAACTTGCCCTGGCGGGCGTATCGGCAACCAAGATCATCCCTGTGATGAAAGCAATGCCCGGACCCAGCATCGCCAAATCTCGCGTCTATCAGTGGGTCAGGGACTTTAAGAGCCAGCAGGAATTACCAGCCTCAAGGAATACTCAGACCCTTATCGGGAGCCAGAAATGACACAGCAACTCATCGCCGTAGATGCCAATGCGCTCGCAAGTCTCCAAGACGAGCTGACAGAAATAAAGCGTCTCCTATTGTCCTCAAAAATCAGCCCGCCAGCAAAATGGATTACCGTTGCAGAGTACGCGCAAAAGGTGGGGAAATCCGAGGCGACGGTAAGACGATGGATCAGGGATGGCCAGCTTGAACGTAAACAGAAGTTGGTCAAGAACCCAGATGCCTAATCGAGGCGCTTGGCGAGCTCTTCAGCGCTTTCATTGTAGTACACGCGCAGCTGCCTCAGATCCGTGTGCCCTACCATCCTGGCTAGCGCCAGAACATCGAGCTTTCTTGAGAGCGCAGTGATCGCCGCATGACGGGAATCGTGGAACGTCAAACCGGTGACATCTGCCCTGTCCCGCAGTTTTCTAAACAGAACATCCAGTTGGCGAGACGAGAGACCAAACACCGGATTGAGATCCGGCAAGGCTCTAAGCAGTTCAACGGCCTTGGTCGACAACGGAACCTCTCGCGGCCTGCCATTTTTGGTGTGCGTTAGCAGAGCGACCCGGCGATCCAAATCAACCCGATCCCACTCTAAGCCCGCAATCTCACCCGCGCGCATCGCGCTCTCCAAAGCAAACCTGAACGCGTGGAACGCCCGCGCTGTTGCTTTGGTCAGATCCTCGCCTGCACTCAACTGCATGGCCTCGATCTCAGCTGAGGTCGGCAAACGGTCACGAGGCTGCGGCTTCGTAGGCTTTCGCACGTCGCTAATGGGGTTCGCTGAGATCAATTCCCACTCTCTCCGCGCAACGGTCAGAACCGAAGACATGAGCTGCATCTCGCGAATTACGCTCGCGGGCGCGACCTCCTTTAGGCGCTGATCACGCCACTTTGCGAAATCTCTGGCAGACAAATCTTCCAGCCGGATCTTGGCGATCTCATCTCGACCGATCTTTTCCAGCCGTATCACCTCCCAGCGATGCCCCCGCTTTGAAGGTGATACCTCGCGAGCATAGCGCTCAAACAGCTCGCCCAGCGTCAGCCTCGCCGCAACCTTTTCCTGGTTCAAGATCTCGAACTCAGCCCGAGCGGCCCAGTCTTTGGCTTCTTGCTTTGTCGGGAATACCTTTGACTTCCGGACACCCTTGCGGGCAACCTCGGCCCGATATCCCGATTTTAGCTTACGAATAGACGCCATGAATTACGCACCGTGCGGAAAATATGCGTAAACGAATACACATTCCTGCAGATCATGGGTAGCCACTCAGGCAAGCAAAACCCGCAACCACTTAGTTTTGTATGGATAAATATTCAAACACGTTCAGTTCTGTTTGAATGATGGTGCGGACGGCGGGACTCGAACCCGCACGGCCATACGGCCAGGAGATTTTAAGTCTCCGGTGTCTACCATTCCACCACGTCCGCACAGCGGGCTTGGCCCGTTGCAATCACAGACCTAGCGAGGACGCCGCAGCGGCACAATGGGATATCTCACGGATCATGGAATTTTTCCCGCATCGGTGTTTCGGACGCCGCGTCATGCGAAACAGGGGTCTCAATGCCCACAGATCACAGGTCCACTTCGGGCGCCGTCGGGCCTGCCCCTTCCGGTGCCAATGGACCACCCGGCGCCACCAGATGCCGCTCCGGCAGCCAAGGATTGAGCGCCAGCGCCTGCTCCAGCGCCTGGCGCGCCTCCGTCAGGCGCGACAACCCGTAAAGCGACAGCGCCCGACCACTCAGCGCCGCAACATGACGCGGCGACAGGGCGATTGCGCGATCCAGATCCGTTAGCGCCGCGCCAAAATCCCGCCGCAGATAATGGACAAAAGCGCGCTGATTGTAGCCCTCGGCGTAATCCGGGCAGTAGGCGACCAACCTGTCAAATGCCTCCAGTGCACCGAGAAAGTCAAAGGCCGAGCGCCGGGTCATCCCCCGATCCAGCAGCGCCTGCGCCTGAGCATTGGGTGCATCTGCCCAATATTGCCAGAACTGGTTGGAAATGGCCTGCGCCGTCATCTCATCGCTTGCCGCCTGCACGCGGCGGATCAGCCCTTCGACCGCATTACGGTGATCCGGTGCGGCAGGACAGGCCCCGGCCGCCTCGGCTTCTCTCGCCTGGCCCGCCCCCTCGGCCAGAGCAAAGGGTGCAGCGGCCGCGAGGCCAAGAGCTAGAAACGGGGCAATCCAAGACTGTCGCATCCCCCTATTCTGCCGCAAAGCGATCGCCGGACAAGTCACGATTTCGCGTGGACGTCACGACTTGGGGGGTCACGGCAGCAGCGCGCTATCCTCGATTACTGCCTGCATGGCGACATAGGTGGAGGTCGACGCGACATGCGGCAGCGCCGAAATCTTCTCGCCCAGCACCGCACGATAAGCCGACATCGACCGCGTCCGCACCTTTAGCAGATAGTCGAAATGCGAGGCCATCAGATGGGCCTGTTCGATCTCGGGCACCCGCGCCAGCGCCGCATTGAATTTCGCCAGCGCCTCCTCTCGGGTATCGGTCAGCTTCACCTCGACAAAGGCGACGTGATCCAGGCCCAGCCGGATCGGATCGATCAGCGCCCGATAGCCTGTAATGAAGCCCTCGGTCTCCAACCGCCGCAGCCGCGCCTGTGTCGGCGTTTTGGACAGGCCGATCCGCCGCGCCAGATCCGCGATGGACATGCGGCCATCCTCTCCAAGCGCCTCCAGAATCGCCTGATCGAACCGATCCATGCCCGGAAAGTCTATTTGCATTGTCCTGAGATCCTTTTTTGGGCGTTATGCCTATTGATTGCACAACATAGGGCGATTGTCCCGGCAATTTCGCGATATCATATGCGGATAGACCAACCACGGCACGATCTGTGGTTCCTTCGGAGAGTTCCCTAAAATGACAGCGACCCAATCCCGGCCCACGCCCCCCCTGTCCTCCGCGCAGACTGCGGACCACGCGGAGGCGCTGCGCTACCGCATCGACGCGGGCACCTATGTTGATCAGGCTCAGATGCGCGACCGGCTGTTTGCGTTGGCCGATCTCAGCGCTGCGGACCGTCGCACCATCTGCGCCAATGCCGCCGCCCTGGTGCGCGACATCCGGGGCCATTCCTCGCCCGGCCTGATGGAAGTCTTTCTCGCCGAATACGGTCTTTCCACCGACGAGGGCGTTGCCCTGATGTGCCTGGCCGAGGCGCTCTTGCGGGTGCCCGACGCCGACACCATCGACGCGCTGATCGAGGATAAGATCGCGCCGTCGGAATGGGGCAAGCATCTGGGCAAATCCACCTCCTCACTGGTCAATGCGTCGACCTGGGCCCTCATGCTGACCGGCAAGGTGCTCGACGAAAAGCGCAGCCCGGTCTCGGCGCTGCGCGGCGCCATCAAACGTCTGGGCGAACCGGTGATCCGCACCGCCGTCAGCCGCGCGATGAAGGAAATGGGCCGCCAGTTCGTGCTGGGCGAGACCATTGAAGGGGCCATGAAACGCGCCGCCGGGATGGAAGCCAAAGGCTACACCTATTCCTACGACATGCTGGGAGAGGCCGCCCGCACCGAAGCGGATGCCGCCCGCTATCACCTGGCCTATTCCCGCGCGATTTCGGCCATCGCCGCCGCCTGCGACAGCGAGGATATCCGCCAGAACCCCGGTATCTCGGTCAAACTCTCGGCGCTGCATCCGCGCTACGAACTGGCGCAGGAAACCCGCGTCATGGAGGAACTGGTGCCGCGCCTGCAGGCGCTGGCGCTGCTGGCCAAGGCCGCCGGCATGGGGCTGAACGTCGACGCCGAAGAGGCCGACCGCCTGTCCCTGTCGCTTGAGGTGATCGAAGAGGTGATCTCCGATCCCGCGCTTGCTGGCTGGGATGGGTTTGGTGTGGTGGTGCAGGCCTATGGACCGCGCACCGGAGTGGCGCTGGATGCCCTCTATGATATGGCCAACCGCTATGACCGCCGCCTGATGGTCCGCCTTGTCAAAGGCGCCTATTGGGACACCGAGGTAAAGCGCGCCCAGGTCGAGGGCGTCGATGGGTTCCCCGTCTACACCCATAAATCGCTGACCGATGTGTCCTACATCGCCAACGCCCGCAAACTGTTGTCGATGACTGACCGGATCTACCCGCAGTTTGCCACCCATAACGCCCATACCGTCGCAGCCATTCTGCATATGGCCAAGGACACCGACAAAGGCGCCTATGAGTTTCAGCGCCTGCATGGCATGGGCGAGACCCTGCATCAGATGGTGCTGGAACAGAACCGCACCCACTGCCGGATCTATGCGCCGGTTGGCGCCCATCGCGACCTGCTGGCCTATCTGGTCCGCCGTCTGCTGGAGAATGGCGCCAACAGCTCCTTTGTGAACCAGATCGTTGATGAAAACGTGCCTCCCGAAGTGGTCGCCGCCGATCCCTTCGATCAGGTCGAGGATCTGACTGCGAACCTGCGCAGCGGACCGGAGCTGTTCCAGCCGGAGCGGCCGAACTCCACCGGGTTCGATCTGGGCCACGCCCCCACCCTTGCGGCGATCGACGCCGCCCGCGCGCCTTGGAAGAGCCACAGCTGGACCGCAGCGCCCCTGCTGGCCAAGGCGCCCGCGAGCCCCAGCACCACCGAAGACGCAGTACGCAACCCGGCTGATCTCACCACGGTAGGCCAGGTGCACAGCGCCGGTCAGGCCGAAATCGAGGCGGCCCTCGGCGCCGCAGCCCCGTGGCAAGCCAGCGCCGACATCCGCGCCGAAGTGCTGAACCGGGCCGCCGACCTCTACGAGGCCAATTATGGCGAACTGTTTGCGCTGCTGACGCGCGAAGCGGGCAAGACGCTGCCCGACTGTGTGGCCGAGCTGCGCGAAGCGGTGGATTTCCTGCGCTACTACGCCGCCCGCATTCCAGCAGAGCCGCCGGTCGGCGTGTTCACCTGCATCTCGCCCTGGAACTTCCCGCTGGCGATTTTCTCCGGCCAGATTGCAGCCGCCCTGGCAACCGGCAATGCAGTGCTCGCGAAACCGGCCGAGCAGACCCCGCTGATCGCCCATCGCGCCATCGCGCTGCTGCATGAGGCAGGCGTCCCGAAAGAGGCGTTGCAGCTGCTGCCCGGCGGCGGCGCTGTTGGCGGCGCGCTGACCTCAGATCCGCGCGTCGGCGGCGTCGCTTTCACCGGCTCCACTGCAACCGCACTGAAAATCCGCGCTGCCATGGCCGAGCACCTGCGTCCCGGCGCGCCGCTGATTGCCGAGACCGGTGGTCTCAACGCGATGATCGTGGACAGCACCGCGCTGCCGGAACAGGCCGTTCAGGCCGTCATCGAAAGCGCCTTTCAGTCGGCAGGTCAGCGCTGCTCGGCCCTGCGTTGCCTCTACCTCCAGGAAGATATCGCCGATAACGTGTTGAAAATGCTCAAAGGCGCGATGGATGCCCTGCGGCTTGGCGATCCCTGGCACCTGGCAACCGACAGCGGACCGGTGATCGACGAGGCCGCCCGCGCCGGTATTCTCGCCCATATCGACACCGCCCGCGCCGAGGGCCGGGTGCTGAAGGAACTGACCGCACCGCAGGGCGGCACCTTCGTGGCGCCAACCCTGATCGAAGTCTCCGGCATCAGCGCGCTGGAACAGGAGATCTTTGGCCCGGTCCTGCATGTCGCCCGCTTCAGATCGCAGGATCTCGACCGGATCATCAACGATATAAATGCCACCGGCTATGGGCTGACCTTTGGCCTGCACACGCGGATCGACGACCGGGTGCAATATGTCTGCGACCGTATTCACGCAGGCAACCTCTATGTGAACCGCAACCAGATCGGTGCCATCGTCGGCAGCCAGCCATTTGGGGGCGAAGGCCTGTCCGGCACCGGTCCCAAGGCCGGCGGCCCCTTCTACATGACGCGTTTCTGTGCGCCTGACCGTCAGCAGAGCACCGACAGCTGGCCCGCCGATACCGCAGCGATGGTGTCCCTGCCAGCACCAACAGGTCAGCCAATGCAGCAGACCACAACCAGCCTGCCCGGCCCGACCGGCGAATCGAACCGCCTGTCGCAGCAGGCCCGCCCACCGCTGCTCTGCTTGGGACCGGGACCACAGGCCGTGGCGGCCCAGGCCCGCGCCGTTCACGCGCTCGGCGGCACCGCGATCGAAGCGACCGGCCCCTGCGATATGCCCCTGCTTCTGACCGCAGAGGGCATCTCCGGGGTGATCTGGTGGGGTGATGAGGCAACCGCGCGCGAGATTGAAACTGGGCTGGCGCGACGCAACGGGCCAATCCTGCCGCTGATCCCCGGCCTGCCGGATGTGGCACGGGTACAGGCCGAACGGCATGTCTGCGTCGACACCACCGCCGCAGGCGGCAACGCAGCCCTGCTTGGCGGCATGTCCTGACCGCGAGCGTCAGGCCAATGCGCACAATATCCGGCTAAACTCTTGACGCTGGGCCATATCCGGCCCAGCGTTCCCCCATGTTTCCAATCCGTGACCACAACCCCTCCGGGCGCACGCCCTATGTGACCTATGCGCTCATGGTTGCGAATATCGCGATCTTTGCGCTGACCTACTTTGGCTATGACAGCCCGCGCCGCCTGACCGCGCTCTACAACGCCTATGCGTTGCTGCCGGCGGAGATCATGGCAGGCTATGACTGGAAAACCCTGCTCACCTCGACCTTTCTGCATGGCAGCTGGATGCACCTAGGCGGCAACATGCTGTTTTTATGGATCTTTGGCGACAACATGGAGGACGAGATGGGGCATTTCACCTTTCTCGCCTTCTACCTTGTTTCCGGTATCGGCGCCGGGCTGGTCCATGTCGCAAGTGCCCCGGACTCGCTGGTGCCGCTGGTCGGGGCCTCCGGCGCCATTGCCGGTGTCATGGGCGGCTACCTACTGCTGTTCCCACGGGCGCGCGTCGATATCCTGTTGATCCTGATCATCTATTTCCGCGTCTTCTCGATCCCTGCCTTCGTCATGCTGGGCGTCTGGCTGGGCATGCAGTTCCTCGGCGGGATTGGCTCTGACCCTCAGGCAGGCGGCGTCGCCTATTGGGCGCATGCCGGCGGTTTCGGCGTCGGGCTGGTATTGACACTACCGCTCTGGCTCAGGCGCGGCGGGCCGGTGTACTGGGGCAAGACCCACGGCCATCCACCTCATCCCGAGGTCAGCTATACCGACAGCCGCATCCCACGCGTGCAGCGCAGGCCATCCGCCCCCAACCGGCGCAACACCCCCTGGGGCAAGTAGCCGTCCAGATATCGCAATCTCAAACAAAGGGCCGCAGCAGATGTCCGCATCCACCTCCGCCACGCCGCAGAACGGCGCCCAGCCCTGGCAGGCAAGCTGTCATTGCGGCGCCGTTGTAATCAGAGCCGAGCTGCCTGACGGGCTCGCCTCAGCCAGCCGTTGCAATTGCTCCTTCTGCATCCGTCGCGGGGCCGCGGCAGTGACCGCGCGTACCGCCAGCCTGACCATTCTCAAAGGCGCCGAAAATCTCAGCCTCTACACCTGGGGCAGCCATACGGCGAAACACTATTTCTGCAAGACATGCGGCATCTACGTCTATCACCAGCGCCGTTCCGATCCGGCAGAATGCGGGATCAATCTGGGCTGTATCGACGGTGGCAACCCGCGCACCCACGCCGAAACCTATGGTGACATTCCTTGGCACGACGGGGTGAATCACCCCTCTGACCGCTAGGCAGACGCCGCGGATCAGCCGCAAAACAAAAACGCGACCCGAGGGGCCGCGTTTCAATACGTCAAATCCAGCGAAAAAACCGGGGCGGCATCAGCCCCGGATCACCTTGGCAAAGCTGTCGTAAATCGACTCATTGGCGCAGAGCACATCGCCGGAGGTAAGGATATCATCCTCGGGGTTCACCGCTTCGATAAGGCCGCCTGCCTCCTGCACGATGATCACACCCGCAGCCAGATCCCAGGCATTCAGGCGGCGCTCCCAGTAGCCCTCGTAGCGGCCCGCCGCCACATAGGCCAGATCCAGCGCAGCCGCGCCCCAGCGACGCACACCGGCGCAGGCAGGCATCAGACGCGCCAGATCCTGCAGGGTCGCAGGCAGGTCGGAACGACCGGCAAACGGCAGCCCCGTCGCAAAGATCGACTCGATCATGCGATGACGGCCCGAGACCCGGATCCGGGTGTCATTCATCCAGGCGCCAGCACCTTTTTCGGCAAAGAACATCTCGTCCTTGGCGGCATCATACACAACACCGGCGACAACCTTGCCCTTATGCTCCAGCGCGATGGAAATCGCCCAATGCGGCAGACCGTGCAGGAAGTTGGTGGTGCCATCCAGCGGGTCAACGATCCAGCGGCGGGTCGGATCTGCGCCTTCTTCTTCGCCACCCTCTTCGGCCAGCCAGCCGTAAGTGGGGCGGGCGCCCATCAGCTCTTCTTTCAGGATCTTCTCGGCAGCGATATCGGCCTTGGAGACAAAATCGCCTGCCCCCTTTCTCGACACCTGAAGGTTTTCAACTTCGCGAAAATCCTTGACCAGCGACCGCCCCGCCTTGCGGGCAGCTTTGATCATGATGTTGAGGTTTGCGCTGCCAATCATGCGAAAGACTCCTGAGCGAAAAGGGGGAGATGTCGGTCAAACCGTGCCTATACGCGCCTGATTGCCGCTTGCCAAGGCCCAATAGGGGCCTGAACGCACCAGCACGACACATGAGAGCTATGCCTCAGGCGCATGGGTATGCCCTGCTCTGCCCCCTGCGCCACCGCCAGTGTTCGCGCACTACTGCTGTTGCAGCCTGCGCGCCTCCACCTTGGCCAGTCGGATCAGCTCCTGCATATAGGGTTTTTCACGATCTTCACTGCGGATCGCCGCATAAAGCCTGCGGGTGATCCCTTTGGAAGTCAGCGGCCGGGTCACATAGTCGGAGGAATATTTGACCTCCCGCACCACCCAGTCCGGCAGCACCGAAACACCCCGGTTCGACGCCACCAAGAGCAGGATCACCGCCGTCAGCTCCACCTGCCGGATGCCGGCAGGTTCCACGCCCGCAGGCGTCAGCAGCTGGCTGAAGATATCCAGCCGTGCCTTGTCCACCGGATAGGTGATCAGGGTCTCGCCGCGAAAATCCTCGGCCTCGACATAGGGTTTCTCAGCCAGCGGATGCAGCGCCGAGGCTACAAAAACCGGTTTATAGTCAAACAACTCGATAAACTCGATTCCCGGCAGCACCTCTGGATCCGAGGACACCACCAGATCGACCTCCTCCTTCTGCAATGCAGGCAGCGCGTCAAAGGCAAGGCCGGGGCGAATATCGACATCGACATCGGCCCAGTTCTTGCGCAGTCCCTCCAGCACCGGGAACAGCCATTCAAAACAGGCGTGGCACTCGATGGCGATATACATCCGCCCGGTGTTTCCGTCACGCAGGGCCGAGAATTCCGCCTGCATCGCCTCCACCTGTGGCAGCACCTGATCCGCCAGCCGCAGCAGCCGCAGCCCCGCCGCCGACAGTTTCATCGGCTTGGAGCGGCGCAGGAACAATTCGACCCCCGCCTGATCCTCCAGCCCCTTGATCTGATGGCTCAGCGCGCTCTGAGTGATATTCAGCTGATCGGCCGCCCGCGCCAACCCGCCTTCCTGATGTATGGCCTTGATGGTGCGCAGGTGACGAAATTCGATGTGCATCTATCGTGTCGCTCATGTTGTTCTTGAGTATTATGAAATTGTTTCACAATAGACGCTATGCAACAAGAGATGAAATCATGCGGAGCGCTTTTGAAAATGACGACCCCTGACATCTCTTTTGAATTCTTCCCGCCGCAGTCGCTGGAGGCCTCTTTCCGGCTCTGGGATACGGTTCAGACACTGGCGCCGCTGGCGCCCCGCTTTGTCTCCGTCACCTATGGGGCCGGCGGCACCACCCGCGACCTGACCCGCGATGCGGTGGCAACGCTGCATAAATCCTCCGGTCTCAATGTCGCGGCGCATCTGACCTGCGTGAACGCCAGCAAATCCGAGACCATGGAGATTGCCGACCAGTTTGCCGAGGCCGGCGTGCGCGAAATCGTTGCCCTGCGTGGCGATCCGCCAAAAGGCTCCGCCGGGTTTGAACCCCACCCCGAGGGTTTTGCCAATTCGGTCGAGCTGATCTCGGCGCTGGCAGAACGCGATCAGTTCTCGATCCGCGTCGGCGCCTATCCCGACCGCCACCCGGAGGCCACTAGCGCGCGTGCAGATGTCGACTGGCTGAAGCGCAAACTGGACGCTGGCGCCGATGAGGCGCTGACCCAGTTCTTCTTTGAAGCCGATACATTCCTGCGCTTTCGCGATGACTGCGCCAAGGCCGGGATCGACACCAGCCGCATCACGCCCGGTATCCTGCCCATCGAAAACTGGAAGGGCGCGCGCAATTTTGCCAAACGCTGTGGCACCAATATTCCGGCCTGGATCGACGATGCGTTTGACAAGGCGATCCGCGATGGGCGCGAGGACCTGCTTGCCACGGCGCTGTGCACCGAGCTCTGCTCCGATCTGATGGACAACGGCGTTGACAAGCTGCATTTCTACACGCTGAACCGGCCCGAGCTGACCCGCGATGTCTGCTTTGCGCTCGGCATCACACCAACGGTCTCGCTGGAGAACGTGGCGTAGCGCTTGTCCTGCCACCGCTGTCCTCCTAGCCTTTGATCTGGTCGCCCCTGCCGCTGTCGGCGGGGGCATCGTCTTTGCCGACCGGATCAGGATTTCTGCATGACCTCACCCATAACTACGCCCGAAACGTCGGCCAAGACGTCCTCCACCACCGCCGCAGCCGCTTCCCCTCTGCGCCGCGCGACCGGCCCGGACGACCTGCTGCGCCCCGAGGACATCACCGGCATGTCCGGGCTGGACTTCATGCAGGGCATTCTCGCAGGTCGCCTGCCCGGTCCGCCCATTGGCGAGACACTGGGCTACCACCTGCACAGCGTCGAGGCAGGCAAAGTGGTGTTTCGCGGCACCCCGGAATTTGCTGTGACCAATCCAATGGGCACGGTCCACGGCGGCTGGTACGGCACCCTGCTGGACAGCGCCATGGCCTGCGCAGTGATGACCCGCGTGCCGAAGGGGTCTGTGTATACCACACTGGAATTCAAGGTAAATATCCTGCGTTCCATCCCACTCGGCACTGAAATCGAATGTATCGGGATGACCGACCATGTCGGGCGCTCGACCGGTGTCGCCCATGGTGAGCTGCGCGGGCTTGCGGATGGCCGCCTCTATGCCACCGGCTCCACCACCTGCATCGTGATGCAGATCACCGCCGACTAGGCGCCGAAGCGCTTCCCCTGCGGTGCAGGCGCGGCTTGGAGTTCGGAAACTCCCCCAAAGATCACTCCCAGAGGGAGCGCGCCAGGCTCTTTTGGCCAACGCATAAAAAATCAAGCAATATCTGTAAAGCATGTTGGGCGTTTGATCTTTGCCGCCGCGAAGATGTTTTGTGCCGCAAGAATCATTTATTTTTCAGTTCGATAGTTTTGGAGGTTAAGAGCGCTTGCAGTCCTGATTGATTGCCACAACTTTGCGACCTTAGTTGCATCGACCATTTGGCTGAAAAGCAATCATCAGGTTTCTCGTGCGGCTTTCGATCTTGTGAGCCGCATAATGCGATCTGAAACCTCATCCTCTTTAGATTGCGCCATCCTGGTGCGCCCCCACATCAAGCCTGCACAGATAAAATACCAACGAAAGAACCATGGGGCGAAGAGCACCAACACTCCGATGCCCAGAACCATGTTGACGATTGCTCCGAAAATACCCGTTTTCTCAAGCAGGAGGACGGACAGAATGCCAACAGGGATCATGGGTAAAAAGAACCAAATCCACAGCGTTCCGAAGGCGAATATAGCCAGGAGAGGCACTCTCCTTGCGACCTTGAGCACCCAAGCCTCGTGGCGCACAAAACGTAACTTCGCCCAAAGAGGCAATTTCCGAACAAGAAATGCGTCATGTTCTTCTATTGTGTTCAGCTCAGTCATGTAGTCACAATTTTCCCCCTAATAACAAGTCACATAGCAGGCTTTCGCCCTGCGCGCAGCATCCTTTTACATGCGCGTATCCCTTTGTCTTTCAACACATCTCTGAATCAATCAGCGTCATATCCGCGGTCCCCAAGCAGCCGGTCGGCATCAGGCAGGCTGCTCAGCGATGCCCGTGCGCCAATGTAGTCGCTGACCTGACCGGCCGTGACGAACAGGTTGAGCGGTCGGCCCTGGCTATCGCGGATGGCATGCAGTTTGGTATTCATGCCGCCCTTGGTGCGACCGATCAGACTACCGCGCCCCCCTTTTTGACGCCCATGCTGGTCGCTGTCCGGTGGGCCTTCAGATACGTCGCGTCCACTGCCCGGCAGTTGATTACGCAGCAATCAATGAGAGGGGATCATCACGGTCTTCTGTTCGCCATCCTCGGCGGCCAGGCCGACCATCATCCGAGCGAAAATGCCCTTGTCGCTCCACCGCTTCCAACGGTTTTAGAGGGTGTTCTGCGGGCCATATGCTATAGGCGCATCGCGCCATCGTAAGCCACTGCGATTAATGAAGATAATCCCACTCAGCACCCGCCCGTCATCAACGCGTGGTTCGCCGTGGGACTTCGGAAAATAAGGCTCACGGCGCGCCACCTGCGCGTCCCTCAGCCAGAAAAGATCAGACATGTTCACCGCTCGTTTTCGAACCGAGAGCCATCCAGCCAAGCGGAAATCAATGGGGCCTGACCCTAGTTAGCGGATACCATTTGCTTCCTGCAGTTCCCGCACATAGCGGATGATGCCACTGACGTCGCCATCAGTAAGCCCCTGCTGCGGCGGCATGCTGCCAAAATCCCAGTGGTGTGCCCGCACTCCGTTGCGGACGGCGAGCAGGAAGGCAGCGTCACCATGGTGAGATGGTTCATAGATGTTATGAACCAGCGGCGGCCCAATCCCGTTTCGTCCGGCGGCATTCGTACCATGGCACTCGGCGCAGATCGCATCAAAGGCGCGTTTGCCGATTGCTGCAGTCTGGCTCAAGTCATGCGGCAGCTGAACCTCCGTAAGGGGGGCACCGTATTCCAAAACGGAACCCTGCAGGGCCGCATCGTTTCCGCCAGCGCTGCGAAGTACGAAATAGGTCGCTCCCGCTGCAAAGGTCGCAGCAGCAATGATCGTGGTGATTTTGTTCATGAGAAGTTCTTTCATCTTTGGAAGTCAGGCGCTGGTCTCAGTATCCCGCCGGAAAGCGCCGCGAAGGCGCGAATTTCCTGGTAGCGGATCCGCACATCCTCGCTTTGCTGGTAGAAACGGAACAGATCCTTCAGCGGTGAGGAAAACTCCTTGTGTGCCGATAGCATCGCCACAAGCGCACCCAGCGAGACGCGCTCCTGCAAAACAAAATAGCCGCCCAGGGAATAGAACAGGAACGGGGTCAAGGCTGTCAGGAAGTTGTTGATGGCCTTGGCAAGGAATTTCAGCCGGTGGATCTGCAGTCGCAGATCCTGCAGTTGGCGGAAGCTCTGCGCAACCGGCAGAACGCCGGAGCCCAACTCCCGCAGTTGCAAGTCCAGATGGCTACCAAGCAGGCGCATCTCGCGGATACGTTTGCGGGATACCGCATTTACCCGCCGCTGCAGTCGCGGCACGATGATCAGTTGCAAAGGGAGCACTGTGAGCGCAGCAGCCGCGAGGATCGGATCCTGCACGAACATGAACAGAAGGATTGTCGCGAGGGTTCCGCCTTGAAGCAGCGGGACTGCCAGCAGTTCGGAGGCAAAGCCGCCGACAGGCTCAACCTCGGGACCAAGTACTGGCATGATGGCAGCCTGGCGCTGCGCGGGGTGCTTTCGTCGCCACTGGCGGTAGACTGCAAGGCGGAGCCGGCGCACGAAGCTCTCGGCGACCCGACCCTTGCAGATGTTCAGCCAGTATTTATTGAGGCCGTTGAGCGATATAACCGCCAGATAGGCGCCGCAGAGCACAAACAGCAGCGAGATTTGCGGGAGGTCATATCCCAGGACCGCAACCGTCCCGTCTTGGCTTTCAAAAACACGGTTCACGATCTGCTTGGGCAGTTCAAGTGTCAGGTAGAGGGTGGGCATGGCGGTCAGGCTCAGCACAACTAGGACTGCCTGCTGCCGTCCGGTGGCGGTCAGGATATGGCGCGGAAGGCTGGCCCGAATTCCGGCTGCTTGCCCCGGTATCGCTTCATCAGGTGACACGACGGTCCGAAGATGCCTGCGCAGCAGCAAGGCCGCCTGAACCGCCAAGGTTGCTGCCAGCAGTGCCGGGGCGAGAACCAGCACCAGATGCATCACCGGATGCAGCCAGGCCGGCGCGCTGCTGTCATAGCTGAAGCCAAGTGCCGCCGCTGCATCATGCGCTAGACTGTGAAATTTGGGCATCGAATTCTCTGCTGGAAAACGCGGGAAGCGGGATGGCCCGCCTCCCGCCTAACTTAGTTCAGGGCCGTCACGGTAAGCTTGCCCTGGATCCGCTCGGCAACGAACTCGATGGCATCGCCAACCTCGAGCTGGTCCAGCATCGCCTGATCCGCTACCCGAAACACCATGGTCATCGCGGGCATCTCCAGGTTCACCAGTTCCTCATGGATGATGGTAACCTTGCCAGATTTGGTATCGAGCTTTTTTACCGTGCCCTTGGTGAAGCTACCTGCGCTATCAGCCAGCACGGCAACCGGCCCGTGCATGCCCGATTCATAATGACCAGGGATCAGGCATGCGAACTCGAATGTGCCTGCATTGGAGAAGGTCCAGATGACCTCTCCGCTTGCACCCGGATCTAGGCGCACCGAGTTCGGATCATCATGTTCCATCTCCATTTCGGCCATCATCGCCTTGTGCCGAACATTACGCTCTGCCGTATCCAGCACAAACTCATGCTCCAGCTCACCGGCGTTGGTAATCACAAATTTCACCGTCTCATTCTTAACAAAAGAAAAGCTGGAAGGCTCAAACAGCATCTCCCCGTCATCGGTTTCCATCATGGTGACGGCGACCTCGCGGTCCGTGCGGGACAGGTCGCCGGGCTTGCCAACTTCCATGCCGCCATCATGGCCGCCGCCGTGTGTTCCATCGGCAAAGACCGGGGCTGCGGGAAGTAGGCAAAGAAGGGCGGTGTAAAGAGCTTTGTTCATGTTTGTTTCCTTATTAGGTTTGGTTGAGGTCAAGGGCTGGTCAGCCCTTAACGGGTGGTTTGGGGGTAATGCGCGTCTGCGCGTCTTCGACGCGGGCAGTCTCCGGGAGCTGTCCGGTCCACTCATAGGCCTGGGTGCCGGGCGGGTTCTCGTACCAGCCGGGATCGCTGTAGTCGTCTGCGCCGATGCCCTCGCGCACCTTCACGACCGAGAACATGCCGCCCATTTCCAGCGGCCCGTAAGGCCCCCAACCGGCCATCATCGGCACGGTGTTGTCGGGCAGCGGCATCGACATCTCACCCATATCCGCCATGCCTGAGGTGCCCATCGGCATGTATTCTGGCTGCAGCTTGCGGATCTGACCGGTCAGCTTGCGCTTGTCGGCCCCGATGAAGGTCGGAATGTCGTGGCCCATGGCGTTCATCGTGTGGTGGGACTTGTGGCAGTGGATCGCCCAGTCGCCCGGATGCACCGCGTCGAACTCATAGGCACGCATGGCGCCGACGGGAATGTCGATCGACACCTCCGGCCAGCGGGCGCTTTGCGGAACCCAGCCGCCGTCGGTACAAGTGACCTCAAAGTCGTAGCCGTGCATGTGGATCGGATGGTTGGTCATGGTCAGGTTGCCGGTCCTGACCCGCACCCGGTCGCCCTGATTGACCACCAGCGGGTCGATGTCCGGGAAGATCCGGCTGTTCCAGCACCACAGGTTGAAGTCTGTCATCTCCATCACCCGCGGCACATAAGAGCCGGGGTCGATGTCGAAGGCGTTCAGCATGATCAGGAAATCACGGTCGACGGGCATGAAGGAGGGGTCCTTGGGATGCACGATGAACATCCCCATCATGCCCATCGCCATCTGCACCATCTCATCGCCATGCGGGTGGTACATGAAGGTGCCGGATTTGATCAGGTCGAACTCATACACAAAGGTCTTGCCGGGCGGGATGCCGGGATGGCTGAGGCCGGCAACCCCGTCCATACCGGAAGGCAGGATCAGCCCGTGCCAATGTACCGTGGTATGCTCCGGCAGCTTGTTGGTGACGAAGATCCGCACCCGGTCGCCCTCCACCGCCTCGATGGTGGGGCCGGTGGACTGGCCGTTGTAACCCCACAGGTGGGCGATCATGCCGTCGGCCAGCTCGCGCTCGACCGGTTCCGCGACCAGGTGGAATTCCTTCACCCCGTTGTTCATCCGGAACGGCAGCGTCCAGCCGTTCAGCGTGACCACCGGGTTGTAGTCCGGCCCGGTGGTTGGGGCCAGCGGCGGCTGGGTTGCCGCGCTGTTCATGCTGGCGGCCTCGGGCAGGCCCATGTTCGCGGTCTTGCCCCAAGCCTGGCTGGACACCAGCGCAGCCCCCGCCGCGCCGGCCCCAAGCATTTGACGTCTGTTCATCATGTCATTTGATCCTTTCAATGGCCTGCGCCGCCGCCGGCAGCGATCTCGGCGCTGGCGCCCTGCGGAGCTGATTCCGCACCGCCGCCATAGATCGCGGCGCTGACATTTGCCTGAGCCAGCCAGAAATCGCGCTTGGCGTTGGCCGCTTCCAGCGAGCCCGCCAGCTTTTCGCGCACGTCTGTCAGCAGTTCGAAGGTGCTGGTGATCATGCCGTTGTAACTCAGCAGCCCTTCCTCCTCGATTGTCCGGCGCAGCGGCAGCAGCACGTCGCGGTAGTGGCGCGCAATCTCGTAAGAGGAGTGATAGGCCAGCTCTGCGCTGCGGGCTTCTGAGCGGACAGTGACCGCCCGTTCCGCCAGCGCATTGGCCGCCTGCATGTAGGACAGCTCCGCCTTACGCATCCGCGCTTTGCCGGTGTCGAACACCGGGATGGCGAACTCCAGTTCCAGCTGCGGCAGGGTTTCGGTGTCTGTCACCCCGTCCTCCCGCTCGCGCTCGGACTCGGCCCCAGCGATCAGTTCCAGGTCGGTGACCAGCCGGGTCCGGTCTGTCAGGCCAAAAGCCCGAGCCTGCGCTTCCAGCCCCAGCTTGGCCACCTGCAGGTCTACCCGGTTCTGCAGCGCCGCCTTTTCGATTGCCGACACTTTGCTCAGCGATTTGGGCAGCGGCGGCAGCGCATCGGGCACATAGTAATTGGCATCGCTGCCCCACAACCCCATCAGCCGGGTCAGCTCCTCCTTGGCAAGCTTTGCCTCCAGCCGGGCGCGGGCCACCTGCCCTGCAAGCTCCGCGTTAAAGGCGAACTCCCGCGCTTGGCTCGCCTTGTTCAGCGCGCCGGTCCTACCCAGCTGGCTGGCCAGCTCTGCCCCCGCCGCTGCTGTCTCGCCAGCCTGGCGCAGATAGCTCAGCCGCTCAAAGGCCGCCACGGCGTTGATCCACGCCTGCCGAGTTTGCCCGGCCAGCGCCAGCGTGTCGTTCACCGCGTTCAGCTGCGCCTGCTGGAACTGCGTCTCAGCCACGGCGATGCGCTGCTTGCGGGTCTTCACGTCCAGCAGGTTCATGGCGATGGTGGATTCCAGGGCGCGGTACAGGCCCAGCTCCGGCGCGCCGATCCCCATCAGGCCGATCGAGACCACCGGGTTCTCCGGCGTCATCTGCTGCCAGGCCTCCGCTGCCGACAGCCCGACAGCGGCATAAGACGCCTGCAGGCCTTTATTGTTCAGAAGAGCCGCCTGCACTGCGGTATCAGCAGAGATTGTCTTGCCCTGCACCAACTGCCGGACTTCTTTCGCCAGCGCCTCGTTCTGGGCCTGTGTCTGGGCAAAGGCGGTACGCTTGCCGATTGCGGCCGCGGTTTGGCTGGCGACCTCCTGAAACCCGGCCTGCGGGCTGGTGTATTTCTCCGGCACCGCCGCCGAACAGGCGGCCAGCACCAGGGGCGACGCCAAAAGAACGCGCCAAGTTTTCGCTGTCATCAGTGGTTCTCCTGCTGCTGCCCGTTGACACCGCGCCAGGACGCAGGGCCGCGGGGCGTGTGGTTTTCAAATCCCCTGAAAGGGGACCGGTAATTCAGGGGCCGGTAGGGGCCGGAGGGCGCGGCGGCACGTTGCAAGTCTGCGGTATCGGGCAGCGCCGCCGGTGACTTGGCGCACGCCCCCAGCAGCAGGGCGCCCGCCCCGGCCAGTAAGAGAGATTTCATGTGTTTTTCCTGAGAAATATCTGCGCGGCTCCTGCATGGATGTGCAGGAGTGATTAGCGGCCGTTAAAAACGGTTCAGATGTTTCAGGCTTTCGGAGGACGCAGCAGGGAGTTCAGTTGCTGGGACGGCAGCTGCGAAGCTGCTTGCCGCCAGCGCACTGGGCGCTTGAGGGCGATTTCCGCCGACTCCAGGGAGATCACGCCAACCGCCATACAGGCGCCTAGGCAACAGTTTCCAGTGTCGGCAGCATTTTGCGACGCCTCCTGGGGATCATGCGCCCCGGCCGTGGAAACGTCTTGCGCCGCGGCGATCACGGCAACGTCGCCGTGGTTGCTAGCACTTTGCGCAGTCAGCGTATTGCCGTGGTGCCCCGCGACAGTATGCGCGGCGGATGGCAGCGAAAAACCCAGCACAATGATCACTGCACATGTAGCAGTCACCCTGATCAGCCGAAGAATATGTGCCATAAACGCCATGCGGTTATTTCTTCCGAAAGGACCCGACCGCGTCAAGGCGGCAATCATGCGTCGAGAGCACAAATCAGCGCTTTTAAGAGGTCTTTTCCGTCAATCCAGGGGATGGATCCCCAAGCTTCGGAAAAAGCCACAAACCTTCCAGCGCAGGAAGGGCGCTGCAGTTCACGGTGATGATTCGGTCTCTGAATTAGTCGATAAAGTCACAATCCAGTACCCCAATGGATACTCAGCTAAGGGAAGGACGCAGCCCAAAGCTGTCGTGGATAAGTGGTGCCGCGCCAAAGATGCTGCTGGTGCGAAACTCCATGGTCATTTCCCCGGAAGCGGACGCTCGGCAGGGCCAAGTTGCTTCATGGGATGCTGCGGGTTGCACCGGAGGCAGCGGAGCGCAAAACCAGCCGTTCGCGAAAGGTGCTCCAGACGAACAGTTTGAGCCCAACGTGTAGGGATGCTGCGGGGCGACGAATGACAGGTTGGCCGTCGGCAGCCCAAAACATACTAAAACCAAACGAGGTTTTGCCACAGGGTTGTGGCGCGAGATTTTCCGGAGACTTCGGGCTTCAGGCAGTGCGTGGCAAAAGGGCCGTTTCTTGCGCCTGGCGGCTTGCAGGGGGATAATGTTCAAACGCTTACCGGTTCAAGCACCTTTGCCCGCGTCGAAAATCCGCGCCACATTTGCAGATGGTTGCACTCCGCGTTTCCATTGGCTCGGCGGAACGCCGGTCTCTCGTACAAATTCTCGATTGAAGTTCGATTTGGTGTTGAAACCGCTATCCAGCATCGCATCGGTGACGGTTGCACCATCCTCGATAAGCTTGCAGGCATGACGAATGCGCCAGCTATTGATGTAGCGAGAGACATTGGCACCGGTCGCGCGGTTGACGGCCATCGAAAGGCGCTTCTCCGGCAGATGCAAGCGGCGCGAAAGCCGCGACAAGCTCAGGTTGGGATCAAGATGCATGGGCTCGCGCCTCAAAAACGTCTCAAGCACTTCCAAGATTTCAATGTCCTCTTTACTCGTTTCTCTGGGGCGTGGAGCTGGCTCATCTGGGTCTTCGCCAACCACACCCGCTGCAGAGGGGCTGCCACTGAGCAACCCCAAAAGCACAAGCACCAGAGACGAAGAGAAGGTGATCAGCAATCCAGCCCATTTTTCGTTGCCCGTCATGAAGGCGACCGCGATGAGAACGTCGCTGAGGGCGGAAGCAATCAACGCCCAGCCCAGGACCTGCCAAAGAACCTTAGGGACTCGCCCGGCGTCCAGCCGGGCAAGGGGCATGTCTGTGGCGCTGTGCAACAGATATAGGATCGCGCAGCCATAGCCAGTAAAGACTAGCGGCACGACGATATCCGTCGTCTCGGGCGCGAAGACACGACAGAACAGTGTAAATGACGGGGCCGCGCCGTGCAGCACGGTTTGACGCAGCGATATCCGGCTGATCAGGGCATCCTGCAATGTGATCCAGGCGAGCGGCGGGATGACCGTGGCACTGACTGGCAAAATGGGTCTGAGCCACGCAATATCGTAGCCCAGAACCAGAGCGACCAGAAGAGATTGAACCGCGCAGGCGGTAAGGAAGGCGACAAGCAGCGGCCTGCCCTCTGACATAAAGGTGCGAGCGGCAAGATACGCGAGGACAATGGCTGCAAAAGCAGGGATCGGGAGCATGGGCATGCCACGACTATTGTCCAAAATCCGGATTGTGACGACCTGAATCCCGAAAATAGGACGCGATAAACTGCCGTTGTCCGCACATCAATTGGCATGTGTTCAAAAACGGAGGTTCCCATGAAACGCCTTGCCCTTCTCACCATGCTTGGATTGCCAATCGCGGCTCCGGTTGCGGCGGATATGCTGCCCGGTTACGACCGGTTCGATCTGACAGCCGACCACCGCGCCAGCCCCATCGCCGCCTCGATTTGGTATCCGGCAGCGAACCCCACATATCGCGCGCCTGTCGGCGATGGTCCGATCTTCGACCCGACCTTCGCGTTCATTGGCCCCTCCATTGCACAGGGAGAGCATCCGCTTGTACTTTTGTCCCATGGATCAGGCGGTAATTCCGATAGCCTGGGATGGCTGACAAGCGGCCTTGTCGCGAACGGGGCGATTGTTTTGGCGGTGAACCATCCGGGATCCACAAGCGGCGATAGTTCCCCTCGCCGATCGGTTGATCTGGGCGCGCGCGCAAATGACCTGACGGCCGCGCTCGACATGATCCTCGCTGACCCTGCTTTTGCGCCATTCATCGATCCAGATCGGATTGGCGTCGTCGGATTCTCCTTGGGCGGGACCACCGCTCTCGGGATGGCCGGCGTCCGCTTCGATGGTGCTGCGCAAGACACGAATTGCAGCACTGGTCCCGATGCTGCTGATTGCGTTTTCTTCCGCCGTGGCGGAGTACGGTTTGCCGACTACCCCGGTTTCGAAGCGGATGCACGCGACCCGCGCATCTCACGGGCCGTGATTGTCGACCCCGGCTTTGGCGGTGCCGCTGATCCAGGGACGCTCCAGGGCGCTTTGGCGGGGATTACTCTCATCAACCTGGGTGATGCAGACAGGCTCGGAGCTGTTGACGTGGGACCGGATGGAAATGACCTCGCGAATAGGTTGCCCGATGCAACATACGTTGAGATTGCAGCGGCAAACCACTTCACGTTCCTCGGCACCTGCAAATCTGGTGCCGCCGCGTTGCTTGAAGAGGAGCAGGACGACCCGATCTGCACGGACCCGAAAGGCGCGGATCGCACCACTGCGCACTTGCAGCTAATTGACGCAATTACGTTTGGTCTTGAGCTCTAAGAGAGGCTCTCGCTCGATCCACCAATAAAAAAGAGTGCGGCTTCCAGTTAACAGCGCCGAAGGCAGCACTCTTTGCCAAGACTCAACAGTTTCTAACACCGGCGGAAAGGACCGGTTTTGACACCGCTAAATCATCAAAAATGATCTTGGCGCAGCCGCAGCGGAAGCCCGTTCTATCTAATATTTTTCCATTTGGATCAGTTGGTTAGGCTTGTGTCATGCGTGTGGACCGCGTTAACCAATCTGACAAGGTGGAAGCCACGGGATGGAAGCGCCGTGCTATGGGGAAAGCGCAGACATCGGTCCATAATATCGGTTAGAGTTTCGCGGTTTTTCTGAGTTTGTAGGCTCCGCGCAGGTGCCTTTGGCATGGGGTTGGTCTCGTTTATCGGCCTTACTGCGTCGGTTTGGCCCCCGTTGCGACGCATGGATTGGATTGGGGCAAAGCCTCTTTGCGACCGGCACCTGCCAGGAAGCCGTAATGGCGCATGCGATGGAACCGGTTTGGCAGGACGTGCATCAGGAAGCGGCGGATGAACTCATACGTATTGAGCGGCATTGTCTTCATGCGATCCCCACTTTTGATCCGGTAGTCTTTCCATTTGAAGGCCACGGTGTTTGCATCAGCGCTGACCAGGCGGTGGTTGGAGATGGCGATGCGGTGGGTTTAGCGGGACAGGTATGCCAGTACGGTGAGATCACCAGAGAACCTCAGTTGTCCTGCGCGGTGCAGGGCCATCAGGCCTTCGACATACACCCGCCGGGACAGCAGGCGACATGCAGAAAGAATCCGGGCTTGCACGCGACCCACCGGGTGCCGTCCGGCGGCAGGCCGCCACCCGGGACGATCATGTGGATGTGGGGATGATGGGGCCACGCCGGAGGCGTGCTTTCAGCACGACGCTGATCCCCAGCTGTGCAGCACGCTGGTCAAGCCGACACGGGCGCCGAGCGCTTCCGTGCGACAGATCTCGATGGCCGACATGAGGCGCAGTTGGCTGCGCTGAAGGCGCGATGCAATTGCCGCCGTGAGAGCGGGTTGATCCGGGGCTTTCCGGGAAAGAGCCAGCCATCCGGTGGAGCCTCACGCCAGGAGTCACGCAGAAGCTCCAGCAATCCGGGCGACAGCATTACCTTGCGATCCTTACCGCCTTTGCCCTTCTCGACGTGGACCAACATCCGATCGCTGTCGATATCCGTGACCTTGAGATTGCAAATCTTCCCACGCGCGCACCCCTGTACCGTAGGAAATACTGAGCGCCGCTCGATACTTAAGCCGAGGGCCGGGCGCGACCCTGAGGATCTCGAACACCTCTTCGGCGCTGAACACCACCGGAAGCTTGCGCGGTTCCGTGCGAAAGTGCAGGCAATCCTTCATCTCGGGCTG
This sequence comes from Phaeobacter sp. JH20_26, assembly GCF_048056275.1. NCBI lineage: Bacteria > Pseudomonadati > Pseudomonadota > Alphaproteobacteria > Rhodobacterales > Roseobacteraceae > Phaeobacter > Phaeobacter sp. JH20_26. The sequence continues at coordinate 777,476 of NZ_JAYMWL010000013.1, forward strand.
TTTACACGTCGTCTCGAAAAAGAACCGCAGCCCGACAAGCCGCGCATTGTTGGTCGACGGGGTGACGTTCGTGTTCACCATATGCAGCTGATAAGCGCGCAGGTCTTCGGGCGTTGCAGTATCCGGCGATCGGCCAATAAACTCGGCAAAATATCGAACGGCCCGGATGTGCGCCTTCTGCGAACTCTCCCCTCGCCCTTTGATCCGCATATCTTCGATCATCCGCTCTCGAAGCGGTGTCAACTTCATGTCCGCCATGGGAAACTCCTGTCTGTTGATTGAGAGACCCCAATCGTCAGACAGACACGCCCATTCCCAAAATCTCAGTCGTCAGATCATCCCGCAACGGCATCACCGAGCGCCCCTGCCGCCGTCGCGGCTTCGTCCCCGTCCCGCGCTCCGGACCGTTGCACGCTCGTGGTGAAGGGCCGGACTGGGTCCGAAATCCTGGCTGTTTGGGCGATCGAGCCTGGCGCGATTTCCTTGAGGACGCCGAGAACGCACCGCATCTGGTCAAAGAGGCGTAACTGTCGGCATCTCTATGACTTTCGCGGCCGCGCCATATGTCACAGAAAATTGCCGCAGGATATGATGAACCAGGAACATACATCTCCCTGCTCTCACACCTCCTCCAGCGCGGCGAATAACTTCAGCCGCAACCTGCCCTCAGGCCTGCCCCCTTTCGGACCAACGACTGTGAGTGTTCTTCCCGCAGCCGCCAGGTTTTGCCCGCAGCTGTGTGCTCGTCATCTTCGCATCCACCATCCCGGCCCCCACAGCCGCTCACAGACAATGGCGCGCCCTACTGCGCGCCTAGCGGGCTGCCTTCGACATCTCTGATTGCCAATGCGCCAGACGTTTGTCGGTGGCATTGGCGCCAACGCTGCTGTGCAGCCTCTCGCTGCTGTCCAGCCCGACCCGCCGCTTGCCGCGCAGCAGGAAAATCTTGCCCCAGCCGCGCCAGGTCCCGACGGAGGGCGCCGTCGGATCAACCGGAAACCGCATCCGCCAGTCGCGCGGCAACGGTAGGCCACAGTTTTCTGCCCGTTCCAGCATCCACACCAGCGAGACATTTGACAGCGGCCGCGCCGCTTCGAACCCGCCCAGCTGCCCGCCGACATCGCCATGGCTGCCGCGAAACCAGACCTGCTCAACCTTGCCGTCGTGACCATCCGGGCATTCCCAGAGAACCGGCTCAAACACCCGGCGGGTTTCGTCCAGAGCAAGCGCGTGAAAGCCGTTCTTCACATGTCGGCCCAGCTGATGGTTGTGAAATCCGTGTCGCCGCTCCGCCCAGCGCCATAGCAGCGGCAGGCGCAGACCCAGCGCCTTCACCGTATCCCAGACCCCCACCATTTCGATCTCCACATTTCGGTGGCAATACCGCTCGCTGAAGGTGGAGGCGACACAGGCTCCGGTCTGCGCCATTGCCTGCCCATGACCGGTCGCATCGGGTTCAGGGGCCGTCTCTGCGCCCATCTCGGCCACGGGCGGCAGGCTGGTGGCGGTATGATCACGCATCCCGCTGGCCGAGGCCCCGCCGCATTGATAATGCCGGTAGGCGGTGCGGATATTGCGCACCGTGGCATGTTCGGCCTTCAGCAGCCCAACCTCGTCGATGACCCCCGCAAGGGAGCGCACCGCATAGGCCCCCCGCGAATAGCCCATCAGGTAGATCCGGTCGCCGGGACGATAGCGCGAGGCAAGATAGCCATAGGCTCGGCGGATCTGACGGTTGATGCCGCGCCCGATCATCACATCCGTCGTCTTGCGCCAGCTCTGCCATTGCACACCGGCCTCATAGAACACCGAAACCTGCGGGCCGACCTCGCGGCACAGCCGGTAGACCATGCCCGCATGGGTCTCATGTCCGGGTTCCAGCGTCGACATGGTGCCATCCAGGATGATCACATGCGCCTGCGGCCCACGCAGCTTGGTCTCGGCGGAATGCTCGGAGCGCAAAGGCCGCCCAAGCCATCCCAGGATCCTCTTACTCAGCTGCGTCAGCGACATTCCTCAATGCTTCCCATAGTCTAAGTGGTGTAAACGGCATCTCTATCTGCTGAACGCCGCGCTCCCGGACCGCGTCCTGCACCGCATTGGCAACCGCCGCCAGCGCCCCCACGGTTCCGGCCTCGCCGCAACCTTTCATACCCATCGGGTTCTGGGTCGATGGCACCGGCGCAAAGCCTACCTCAATCATCGGCACATCGGCGGCACGCGGCAAGGCATAGTCCATAAACGATGCTGTGAGCAGCTGCCCGTCGGCATCGTAGACGACACGCTCCAGAATCGCCTGCCCCAGCCCCTGCACCACCCCGCCATGAACCTGACCTTCAGCCAGCAACGGGTTGATGAGATTGCCAAAGTCATCAACCACCGTGTAGCGATCGACATGGCTCAGCCCGGTTTCCGGGTCGATCACGATCTCGGCAACATGGGCTCCGTTTGGAAACGAACGCCCCGGCAGTTTGGCCCGTGCCGCGTGACGCAGCAACTCGTGGCGACCTTGCGCACGGGCCATCTCTGCGGCCTCCACCAGGCTTGGCCGCTGGTTGCTGCCCGGGGCAGTGAACCGTTCCCCGTCAAAGGTGACGGAGCCATGGGCGACGCCCAGCTCCTCCTCAAGGAAGGGGGTAAAGGCGGCGATCATCACATCGACGGCTGCAAGCGTGGCATTGGCCTGGGTGGTCACCGAACGCGATCCGCCGGTGCCGCCGCCCTGGGCAATCCTGTCGCTGTCGCCCTGCACCACGGTGATATCGGCGGCAGGGATTCCGGTCTGATCCGCAAGAAACTGCGCATAGACCGTTTCATGGCCCTGCCCGTTGCTCTGCGTTCCGACATAGATGCTCACCCGACCCTCCGCTTCAAAGGCGACCTCCGCGCTTTCAGAAGGATCGCCCAAAATACTTTCGATATAGTAACACAGCCCAACGCCCCGTAAATTTCCGCGTTCCGCATCAGCGGCCTTGCGCCCAGCGAATCCCGCCAGATCTGCCGCCTCTTCGGTGCGCGCCAGCAGCTGGTGGAAATCGCCGACGTCATAGGTCTCATCCGTTGCGGTCTGGTAGGGAAACTGGTCGGCGCGGATAAAATTGCGTCGCCGCAACTCCCATGGGTTGACGCCCAGCGCGTGAGCGGCGTGATCCATCACCCGCTCCAGCACATAGATCGCCTCCGGCCGACCGGCCCCGCGATAGGCATCGACCTGAGCGGTATTGGTATAGATCCCCTCAACCCGCAGCCAGGTGGCGCGGATGTCATAGACCCCGGCCAGCACCCGGCTGAACAGCTGCGTCTGCACCGGCTGGCCGAAATGTGAATTATAGGCGCCAAGGTTGCAGTGACTGTGGACCCGGTAGCCGGTAATGCGCAGATCCGCATCAAAGGCCAGCTCCGCCAGAGAGGTCAGATCGCGCCCGGCATTATCACTCAGCATCGCCTCGGTACGGTCCGAGACCCACAGAACCGGCCGCCCCAGCAACCGCGCGGCATGGGCAACCGCGAAATACTCAGGATACGGCATCGCCTTCATGCCAAAGCCGCCACCGACATCCGGTGTGGTGACATGCACCGCCTCGGGCGCCAGTCCCAGCTTCTCGCTGAGCTGCTTTTTCATCGCCCAGACGCCCTGGCCGCCATAGGTGAACTGCAACCGGCCATCGGCCCAGCGCGCAAAACAGCCGCGCGGCTCCATCGTGTTGACAATGATCCGGTTGTCTTCGACCTGTAGCGCCACCCGGTGGGCGGCAGCGGCGAATGCGGCGTCCGTCGCGGCCTCATCGCCCATGCCCCAGTCAAAGGCCCGGTTGTCAGGCGCCTCCGGGTGCAGCTGCTCGCCCCCTGCGACCAGATCCAGTTTCGCCGGCAGATCGTCGATATCAAGCTCGATCATCTCGCCTGCGTCGCGCGCCTGATCCAGCGTCTCGGCAATCACCACCGCAATCGGCTCACCGACAAATCGAACCCGCTCGCGTGCCAGCATTGGCCGTTCAGGCGCAGCTGCCTTGCTGCCATCGCGGTTGGTCACCACGACACCGTCCATGCCCACGATCAGTCCAGCTGCCTCAAGATCAGCCAACGCCAGCACCGCCGCGACGCCGTCGGCCTCGCGCGCCATGTCGAGATCCAGATGGGTGATGGTGCCATGGGCGACAGGGCTGCGCAGCACCCAGGCCCGCAGCGCCCCGGCTGGCGCGATATCTTCCAGATAGCGCCCCTGCCCGGTCAGAAACCGCACATCCTCGACCCGTCTCACGGGTTGGCTCTTGCCGAATTTATCCATCACTGCCCCTGACCTGCCTTGCGTGTCGGATCGCGTTTCAGCTGCAAAACGTCCACAGCGGCGCCGGGTCCGCCCTGCGCCGCCGTGTTGATCCTGTCAAAAGCGAGACTAGCCTCAGGGGCGCGCTTGTCCAGACAGCTCGATCACTGTCGCCACGTCCGACAGCCCATAACCGTTGAACTGCGTGCTCATGGCCGAGGAATAGGCACCAAGCCCCGGAAACAGCACATAGTCACCGATCCGGGTGTCGCTTGGCAGCGGCAGCCCATCCGGCAGCCGGTCCAGGCTGTCACAGGTCGGCCCGAAGACCACCCGCGGCTGGCAGTCCGCCACCCGGCGGGTGCCATCGGCGGCCACCACCTCGACCCGGCCCGGCAGGCCCATGTCGCGGATATCGACCAGCCCGCCATAGATCCCGTCGTTCAGGAACACCACCGCGCCCTGCTTGCGCATCCCCTTGACGCGCGCCGCCAGGGTAAAGCTTTCAGAGACCATCGCGCGCCCCGGCTCGCAGATCAGCTGCGGCCTCTCCGCACCAAAAGCCTCATCGGCGGCAGCTGAAATCGCCGCAAAAACCTTTTCCAGGTCCGGCGCCACCCCGTCACGGTTGGCAGCAAACCCCCCGCCGACATTGAGCCGGGCAATGCGGACACCGGCGGCATCCACGATCCGTTTGGCGGCATGAACATATTCGACCCAGGCGCTCTCATCCTCGCATTGGGTACCGGGGTGAAAACACAAGGCCGGGGTCCAGCCCTCAGCTGCCACCCGTTTCAGCAGCTCAATCGCCAGCTCGGGTTCGGCCCCGAATTTGCTGCCGAAATCATAGGCGGCACCGGCCACCGGCAGCGCAAAGCGCACGGCGATTTCGCAGGTCTTGGGCACCTCGGCCAGCTTGTCCAGCTCGCTGGCCTCATCCACAGACCAGCTGGCAACGCCATGGGCGATCCCTGCGGCGATCTCCACCTCCGACCGCACCGGGTTGTTGTAATGCATCACCGCATCGGGGCTTGCCGCGCGCACCGCATCCATTTCCGCAGGCGACGCCACATCAAAACCGGTGATCCCCGCCGCCACCAGATTGGACAGCACAGCAGGATGCGGGTTGGCCTTCACCGCATAGGTCACCAGCCCCGGAAAGCCTTTTTGAAAGCGGTTGGCCACATCATGCAGCACCCGCGGCGAGAAATAGAGGATCGGATGATCCGGGGTGCTGCGCGCCAGATGGGTTTCAGGGGAAAGCCAGAGGGGTGGGATCTGCTGCATGGGGAACGGCCCTAATTGGAATATTCGGTGGTGTTTTTATCAGTTTCCGCCGAAACCCCGTCGATTTCGCTCGTCACATTGACTATAGTGACGAAAATCACCGTCATATCGCAGGTCAAACATGCAAACCGACGAAACCGACCAACATCTGCTGACGCTCCTGCGCGAGAACGCCCGCCGCCCTGTGGCGGATCTGGCCCGGCGTCTGGGGCTGGCGCGCACGACGGTGCAGGCACGGATCGAGCGGCTGGAGACCTCAGGCGTGATCAGCGGCTACACGCTGCGCACCTCGTCGCAGGCGCGTCCGCCGCTTCAGGCGACTGTGCTGATCTCGATTGAACCCCGCTCCGGCCCCGAGGTGCTGGCCCGGCTGCGCGGCTTACCCGGCGTCGAGGTGGTCCATACCACCTCGGGGCGCTTTGACCTTCTGGCACAGGTGGTGGCGCAGACCACGGCGGAGCTGGACGAAACCATTGACCGCATCGGCGAGGCACGCGGCGTGCGCTCTTCCGAAAGCCTGATCCATCTCGCAACCAAACTGGACCGCACCGGCCAATAGTGTTCCCACGCGCCGCAACACGTGCCAACGCGCCTCACCACATTCAAACCCTGGAAAACGTGAAAAGTCGTGCGCCCGGCCGCCCCTGCGGTATCCGCATCAAGGGCGCCCGGGCGGCTTGAAACCATAGACATCGGCAATCAGGATCCGAGGGAGATCCCTGTGGACAAAGGCGGCTTGGAACTCCACCTCGGTGACCCGGGCGCGACATCACTCACTGTCATCTGCATCCCGATATCCCCACCACCAACCGTGCCGGATTAAGCTTAAAACGCCGTTATCACCGCGATCGTTCCAATTTAATTTTGGTTTTTCAAAAATCATCCGCCAACACCGCCCCGCCAGCACCGCCGCCTCCTATCGAGCCTTTCCCTTTCCCCCGCCATTCGCTATGGGATGAGCCGATTAGATGGATACGCAGGCAGGACATTCCGATGGCGATGGACAAGACATTTAACGCAGCCGAAGCCGAAACCCGGCTTTCCGAGGCCTGGGAAAAGGCAGGCTGTTTCCGCGCAGGTGCAAACGCCAAGCGCAGCGAAACCTACAGCGTCATGATCCCGCCCCCGAATGTCACGGGCGTCCTGCACATGGGCCATGCCTTCAACAACACGCTTCAGGACATCCTGATCCGCTGGAAACGGATGCAGGGGTATGACACGCTCTGGCAGCCCGGCACCGACCACGCGGGCATCGCCACCCAGATGGTGGTCGAGCGCATGCTGGCCCAGACCCAGCAGCCCTCCCGCGGAGAACTGGGCCGCGAGAAGTTCCTGGAAAAGATCTGGGAATGGAAAGAACAATCCGGCGGCACCATCATCAACCAGCTGAAGCGCCTTGGCGCTTCCTGTGACTATGACCGCACCGCCTTCACCATGGCCGGCGCGCAGGGCGACACCCGTACGGGCCATGAGAATTCGCCCAACTTCCACGATGCCGTGATCAAAGTCTTTGTTGAGATGTACAACAAGGGGCTGATCTACCGTGGCAAGCGGCTGGTGAACTGGGACCCGCATTTTGAGACCGCGATCTCCGACCTTGAGGTGGAGAATATCGAGGTTGCGGGCCACATGTGGCACTTCAAATACCCGCTCGCCGGTGGGGCCACCTACACCTATGTGGAGAAGGACGAGGACGGCAATGTCATCCTCGAGGAAGAGCGCGACTATATCTCCATCGCCACCACCCGTCCCGAAACCATGCTGGGCGACGGCGCGGTGGCTGTGCATCCTTCGGATGAACGTTACGCGCCTATTGTGGGCAAGCTGTGCGAAATCCCTGTCGGCCCCAAGGCGCACCGCCGCCTGATCCCGATCATCACTGATGAATACCCGGACAAGGATTTCGGCTCTGGTGCCGTAAAGATCACCGGCGCGCATGATTTCAACGACTATCAGGTCGCCAAACGCGGCGGCATTCCGATGTATAACCTGATGGATACCAAGGCGAATATGCGCAGCGACGGCGCGCCCTATGCCGAGGAAGCCGCCAAAGCACAGGCCATCGCCAATGGCGAGGCAGAGTTCACCGAAACCAGCATCGCCGCGATGAACATGGTGCCGGAAGAATACCGTGGCCTGGACCGCTTCGAGGCACGCAAACGCGTGGTCGCCGACATCACCGCCGAAGGTCTCGCCGTGATGCAGACCACCAGCAGAACGGTAAAGGATGAGGACGGCAACGAGACCGAGGTGACCGAGACCACGCCTTATGTCGAGAACAAGCCGATCATGCAGCCCTTTGGCGACCGCTCCAAAGTGGTCATTGAACCGATGCTGACCGACCAGTGGTTCGTGGACGCCGCCAAGATCGTCGGCCCGGCGCTGGACGCCGTGAAAGACGGCACCGTCAAGATCCTGCCGGAGAGCGGCGAGAAGACCTATTATCACTGGCTTGAAAACATCGAACCCTGGTGCATCTCGCGCCAGCTGTGGTGGGGTCACCAGATCCCGGTTTGGTATGGGCCGAAACACCTTTGCAATTCGTTTGTCAAAGATCCGACGTCAGCTAAAGCTTCGATGAACAAATACCACAAGGGTGATTTGGCGGTATTCTGCGGCGCTACGCAAGAAGAGGTGCTTCAACAAGCCAGTGAACACTATGGTCATTGGAGCCAAGAAGTTGTTTTTGCTTCGGATAAGGAAGAAGCGATGCAACTTGCCCGAGATGGCAAAGCCCCACTTTTCCGCGACCCCGACGTGCTGGACACCTGGTTCTCCTCCGGCCTCTGGCCGATCGGCACGCTGGGCTGGCCGGAAGATACCGCCGAGATGCAGAAATACTTCCCGACCTCGACCCTCGTCACCGGTCAGGACATTCTGTTCTTCTGGGTTGCCCGGATGATGATGATGCAGCTGGCGGTTCTGGATCAGGATCTGCCGGTCGAACAGCGCATCCCGTTTGACACCGTCTACCTGCATGGCCTCGTCCGCGACGCCAAGGGCAAAAAGATGTCGAAATCCACCGGCAACGTTGTCGATCCGCTGGATATCATCGACGAATATGGCGCCGACGCGCTGCGTTTTACCAATGCGGCGATGGCCAGCCTTGGTGGCGTGCTGAAGCTCGACATGCAGCGCATTGCGGGCTACCGCAACTTTGGCACCAAACTGTGGAATGCGGTGAACTTCGCCCATTTCAACAATGTCTATGACGCCGACACCCCTGCCTATGACATCCCTGATGCCAAAGCCGCCGTGAACCAGTGGATCATCGGCGAAACCGCCAAGGTCCGGGTCGAGGTGGATGCCGCCCTTGAGGCCTTCCGCTTCAACGACGCCGCCCTCGGCCTCTACGCCTTTGTCTGGGGCAAGGTCTGCGATTGGTACATTGAACTCAGCAAACCGCTGTTCGGCTCCGAGGATGAGGCGGTGATCGCCGAAACCCGGCAGACGCTGGGCTGGGTGCTGGATCAGTGCATGATCCTCCTGCATCCGATCATGCCCTTCATCACCGAGGAGCTGTGGGGCAATACCGCCAAGCGGTCAAACATGCTGGTGCATGAAGACTGGCCGACCTATGGCACCGAGCTGGTGAACGCCGATGCGGACGCCGAAATGAACTGGGTGATCACCGCGATCGAGAACATCCGCTCCACCCGCGCGCAGATGCACGTCCCGGCGGGCGCCAAGATCCCGATGGTGGTGACCGAATTCTCCGATCAGGCGCGCAGCGCCTGGGAGAAGAACGAGGCGATGATCCAGAAACTGGCCCGCATCACCACGCTGGAACAGGTCGACACCTTCCCCAAGGGCTGCGCCAGCGTCGCCGCCCCCGGTGCCTCCTTCGGTCTGCCGCTGGCGGATGTCATCGACGTGGACGCCGAAAAGGCGCGTCTGGAGAAAACCCTGGGCAAGCTGGCCAAGGAGCTGGGCGGCCTGCGCGGACGTCTCAACAACCCCAAATTCGCGGCCTCCGCCCCCGAAGAGGTGGTCGCTGAGGCCCGCGAAAACCTGAACCTGCGCGAGGAAGAAGAAGCCAAGGTGAAGGAAGCGCTCGCGCGCCTTGCCGAGATCGGCTGATCACAACAAACTGCGGGGCAAGCCATTGGTATTCCTACCAGCTTGCCCCGATACGATCTCCAAAGATGAGATCCTGCGCCGCGGCAGCAACCGCCCGCGATCAGGTCATATGCCCTGCATAAACGGCGCGATCTGCCGCCCCGATTTGCCCTCCTGGCTGAGCCATCCCGTCAAATCGTCCCCATAAGGGGAAAAACCACACAACGCGGTCATTGCCTTTGCTCCGGTTCTGTATCAGCCTGTGCCAACAGCTTGATATCCGCGCCAGAAAGGACCCCCCATGCCCAAAGGATACTGGGTCGCCCATGTCGACGTTGATGATATGGACCGCTACAAGGATTATGTCGCAGCCAATGCCACCGCCTTTGCCGAATATGGTGCGAAATTCCTGATCCGCGGTGGTGCCAAGGAAGTGCGCGAAGGCCAGACGCGCGCGCGCACCGTGGTCATCGAGTTCAAGGATTTCGCCACCGCCAAGGCCTGTTATGATTCTGTCGCCTACCAGCAGGCCAAGGCGCTGCGCGATCCGGTCGCAACCGGCGACATGGAAATCATCGAAGGCTACGGCGACTAGGACCCGCTTGGCCCTGGACGCACTCAACAGTAGAGTAATGCCATGCTGAAGAAACTGTTTCAGGTCTTTCGACCGCAAAAGACCCCCGCCCAGCCGGACCCGGATGCCGAGCTGGCCCTGGGTGCGCTTCTGGTGCGTGTGGCGCAATCGGATCGCGACTACCAGCTGGAAGAAATCAGCCTGATCGACCGCATTCTGGCCCGCCTTTACCAGCACGATGCGATCGAGGCGGCAAAGGTCCGTGCCGCCTGCGAAAAACTCCATGCCGCCGCGCCGGAAACCGACACATTCGGGCGTCTGATCCGCGAAACCACCGGGCTTGAGGAACGGCTCGCGGCGCTGGATGCGCTCTGGGAGGTGGTGCTGGCCGATGGTCACGAACACCCCGGCGAGATGAAAATCGTCGAGGACGCGCGCAAGGCGATGGGTCTGTCAAGGGCCGACAGCGACACCGCCCGCGCCCGCGCGCAGGGCAAATTGCTCGCCCCGGAGCCAGCCATTGCCGCAGCCCAGCGACCGCAGGCTGTAGGCACGGCCGAGGACACCCCGCCGCCGCCCATTCCAGACAGGGAACCGCAACCATGATCAAGGAACTGCTGGGACGGCTTCTGGCGCCCGCGCCCGAACCGCTGGATGACCGCGACGCCCGACTGGCGCTCTGCGCGCTGCTGGTGCGGATTGCGCGCTCCGATCACAATTACTCCGATGACGAACGGGACCGGATCGACCGGATCCTGCGCGCTCGTTACGACCTCGACATGGGCGGTGCGATCCTGCTGCGCGAACAGGCCGAGGCGCTGGAGGCCGAGGCCCCCGACACCGTCCGCTTCACCCGCGCGATCAAGGACGCGGTGCCCTATGAAAACCGCATGGCCGTGGTTGAGGCGCTGTGGCAGGTGGTGCTGGCCGATGGCAAACGCGACGACGCCGAGGATGCGCTCCTGCGGCTTTCCGCCAGCCTGCTCGGGGTCAGCGATATGGACAGCGCCCGCGCCCGCCAACGCGCCGAGGCCAGCTCATGATTGCCAGCCTGGCGATGTATGATCGCCCGGAAACCGCCGCAGCGCTCGATGCCCTGTGGCAGGCGATCCGCAGCGCTCTGGCCGATGCCTCAATCGAGGCCCCCGAAACCCTGAGCCGAGGCGGCGACCTCTGGTCGATCTGGTCCGATTCGACACTGCTGCTGGCGCAGACCTGTGGCCTGCCCTACCGCACGCGGCTCTATGAACAGGTCAATCTGGTCACCACGCTGGACCACGGCGTCGCGGATTGTCCGCCGGGCTATTACACCAGCGTCTTTGTCGCCCGTCGCGACCGATCCGGCGCGGATCTTCGGACCATCGCGGGCGGCAGCTTTGCCTATAACGAAGCGCTCTCGCAATCGGGCTGGGCCGCACCGATGATGCACCTGCGCGACCTCTCGCTGCTGCCCGGCAGCCTGTTCCAATCCGGCAGCCATCGCGCATCCGCCCGCGCCGTCGCCGACGGGACCGCAGATTTCGCGGCACTTGATGCCGTCAGCTGGGCGCTGATGCAGGAGCATGACGACTGGGCGACGGAGCTTGTGGAAATCGCCCGCACCAAACCGACGCCGGGCCTGCCGCTGATCACCGCCCGGACCCGCGACCCGGTTCCGCTGCGCGCCGCCGTGGCCCAGGCTGTCGCCGAGCTGGACGAGACCCACCGTCAGGTATTGTACCTGAAGGGCGTCAGCGATATTGCCCCCGGCGCCTATCTGGCGGTCCCGACACCGCTCGGGCCGGTGCTGACGGAACAATCCATCCGCCAGCAGGCCGCAGTCTGACCCCTTGGTTCCCACCCTCAGGGCCCGCGCTGAGCCGGCCCGGAGGGTGCGCGAGGGCCTGACAACCACGCCGCGAGCAGTCGAAGGGCCACAAACTCGCCCATTGATTACAGGCAGATCTCGCATCTGCCACAGCCTCCACATGTATGAGTACAATTTGATCAGATTACCCGCCAAAATGATAAATTCCGCACCGGCCTTATCGGTTTGCACGTTGCATCCGCTCTTTTTTTCGGTCCAATAAGGACGAATTCAACGACAATTGAACGAGAGACACCTTGACCGACACAACACCAGTTCTGGAAATCCGCGGCCTGCACAAGTCATATGGCGAGCTGGAAGTGATCAAAGGTGTTGATATCACCGCCCACCGGGGCGATGTGGTCTCTCTCATTGGATCGTCCGGTTCGGGCAAATCCACCTTGCTGCGCTGCTGCAATCTTCTGGAGGACAGCCAGGAGGGTGACATCCTCTTCAAAGGCGAACCGATCCGCTGGTCAGGACGCGGTCTCGCACGGCGTCCCGCGGACCCGAAACAGGTGCTGCGCATCCGCACCAACTTGTCCATGGTGTTCCAGCAGTTCAATCTCTGGGCCCATATGACCATTCTGCAAAACGTCATGGAGGCGCCGCTGACCGTGCTCGGTCGCGACCGTGCCGAGGTCGAGGAGGCCGCGCGCAAATACCTCACCAAGGTGGGGATCGGCGACAAATGCGATGCCTATCCGGCGCAGCTGTCCGGCGGACAGCAGCAGCGCGCCGCCATTGCGCGCGCACTCTGCATGGAACCCGAGGCGCTGCTGTTTGACGAACCGACCTCTGCTCTTGATCCCGAACTGGAACAGGAAGTGGTCAGGGTGATCAAGGATCTCGCCGCCGAAGGCCGCACCATGATCATCGTGACCCATGACATGAACATGGCCGCAGATGTGTCCAGCCATATCGTCTTTCTGCACAAGGGCCTCATCGAAGAAGAAGGCTGCCCGGACGAACTCTTTGGCAACACCCGCTCCGAACGCCTGCGGGGCTTTCTTGCCTCCACGCGACACGGTAAATAATCATCATAACAACCAAACCAAACGGGAGTAACCTCATGAAATCTCTTATCCTCAGCACCGCTGCGCTGGCTCTTACGGCCGGTATCGCGATGGCCGACACCGTGCGTCTGGGCACCGAGGGCGCCTACCCTCCGTACAACTTCCTGAACGACGACGGTCAGGTTGACGGTTTTGAGCGTGAGCTGGGCGACGAGCTGTGCAAGCGCGCCGAACTGGACTGCGAATGGGTCACCAATGACTGGGATTCGATCATCCCGAACCTGCTGTCGGGCAACTACGACACCATCATCGCCGGCATGTCGATCACCGAAGAGCGCAAGGAAGTTGTGAACTTCACCACCGGCTACACCCGCCCGTCGCCCTCCGCCTATGCGGCGATGTCGGCTGATGTCGATGTGAACAGCGCCGTTGTGGCAGCACAGGCCTCCACCATTCAGGCCGCCCATGTCGCCTCCACCGGCGCCACCCTGGTCGAATTCCCCACCCCGGATGAAACCGTCGCTGCGGTGAAAGCTGGCGAAGTCGACGCGGTCATGGCCGACAAGGACTTCCTGATCCCGATCGTCGACGAAACCGAGCTGTCCTTCGTTGCAGAGGACGTGCTGCTGGGCGGTGGCATCGGCATGGCGTTCCGCAAATCCGATGATGAGCTGCGCGGCAAGTTCGACGCTGCCATCGAATCGATGAAGGCAGACGGCTCGCTGAACGCCCTGCTGGAAAAATGGGAAATCGAAGGCCGGTTCTGAGCCCTCGCATCATCCTGATATCAAGGAAGGGGGGCGGCATGGCCCCCCTTCGCCCTTGACCGGTCCCGCTCCGCTGTGGCGCCCTGACCGGTCCCTGTCCGAACGAGGCCCGCCATCTTCTCCTTTTGCACCGATCCGGCCAGCCTGGAGGGTTTCCAGTGGCTGAGCTGTTATCTCACCACCGGCAAGCATTTTGCCTTCTACGCCTCCTTCGGGACGGTTCTGCTGCTGCTGGCTGTCACTGCGCCCGCGGCGCTGGCCTTCGGCTTTGGCGGCGCCATGGCTGCCCGCGCGCAATTCGCGCCGCTCTCCTGGCTGGGCAAGGCCTATATCGCCATTGTGCGCGGCGTGCCGGACATTGCCTTTTTCCTGTTCTTCGTCATCGCTCTGGATCAGGGCATCGAATATCTGCGCCATCAGGTGAAATGCCCCGACTGGGACGCGCCGGTGCGCCAGGGCAATGATTTTGTGGTCTGTGACATCGCCAAGATGCCGCTCAGCACCTCCGAACAGTGGATCCATGAGGTCTATGGCTTCACCCTTGCGGTGGTCACCTTCGCTATCGTCTTCGGCGCCTTTGCCGCCAATGTGCTCTATGGCGCCATGCGCGCTGTGCCCCGCGCCCAGATCGAAACCGCCGAAGCCTATGGCATGAGCCACCGACAGGCCTTCTGGCGCATTCTGGTGCCGCAAATGTGGACCTATGCGCTGCCCGGTCTGTCGAACCTGTGGATGGTCCTGATCAAGGCGACGCCGCTGCTGTTCCTGCTGGGGGTTGAGGATATCGTCTATTGGGCACGTGAACTCGGCGGCTCCAAGACGGCCCGCTTCACCGAATACCCCCATGGCGACTGGCGCATGTGGTATTTCCTCGGCCTTCTGGTCTTCTACCTCGCGTTCACCAAACTCTCCGAACTGGTGCTGGACCGGATCCGCGACCGGCTCTCCCACGGTCAGGCCACGCTGGCCGGCGAAGCGCAAAGGAAAGCGTCATGAGCTGTATCCAGACACTGCAAGATTACGGCCTGCGCGCCCTCGGCATCGGCGAACGCATGTTGCCGCGCAGCGATTTCACCCTCTGCGACCAGTTTGTGCTGATCGGTTCGGGGATGCTGTGGAACATCTATTTCGGCGCGATCGCCGTCATAATCGGGTTTGTCATCGCCAATGGCGTGGCCCTGGCCAAGAATTCCACCTCCACGCCGCTGCGCAAAGCGGCGGAATGGTTCATATTCATCTTCCGTGGCTCGCCGCTGTTCATCCAGTTCTTCTTTGCCTACTTCCTGTTCCTGCAACTGAAATCGGTGTCCTCCATCTTTGACCCGCTGTCGGCGGCCTGGCTCGGGGCGCTGATCGTGCTGATCCTCAACACCGCCGCCTATTCCGCCGAAATCTTCTACGGCGCGCTGCGGTCGATCCCAAAGGGCGATATCGAGGCGGCAGATGCCTATGGCCTCTCCGGCTGGACCCGATTTCGTCGAATCATGTGGCCAACGATGATGCGGCTGGCCTGGCCCTCCTACACCAACGAAGCGATCTTTCTCTTCCACGCCACCACGCTGGTGTTCTTCTCCGGCTTTCCGGCATGGCAACAGCGCGGCGATGCGCTCTACTACGCCAGCTATTTCGCGGACAAGACCTTCAACCCCTTCGTGCCCTACCCGATCCTGGCCTTCTATTTCATCCTGCTGACGCTGGCGGTGATCACCCTCTTTGGCGCGATCAATACCCGTCTGAACGCACATCTGCCGCAGGACCGACGGAAAAAAATTCGCTTGCGTCCTAATCTGATCCGGTAGTATCCATTATTTGATCAAATTTAGAACCTGAGTTTTTGGCCGCAGAATCCTGCGAGTTCATGGACAAATTCTAGGTTATACTAAGTTATGATCAAAAATTGGACCAGGGGTGATAAACTGCCCCGGCCCTGCTGCGCCCCATCCGGGGGCGCTGGCGGCCGGTGGTGCCCTCGAAACCGTCAGGTGATTAAATGAAGAACTGGCTCAGGAAAAACCCGCATGTGCGCACCATCCGCGTTGCGGCGGCGGACATCAACGGTCAGGCCCGGGGCAAGCGCGTCCCTGCCCGCTTTGCCGACAAGGCGGTCGAGGAAGGCACCCGGTTCCCGCTATCGGTCCTGAACCTCGACATCTGGGGCGAGGATATCGACGACAGCCCGCTGGTGTTTGAAAGCGGCGATGCCGACGGCGTGCTGAAGCCAACCGAACGTGGCTTTGTGCCGATGCCCTGGCTCGACGCGCCTTCGGCGCTGCTGCCCATCTGGATGTACCGCGAAGACGGGCGCGCCTATGAGGGCGATCCGCGCCATGCGCTGCGCGCCGTGGTGGACCGCTACAAGGCACTGGGGCTGACCCCGGTGGTCGCGGTGGAGCTGGAGTTCTTCCTGATCGACGACAGCGGCAAAAAACTGCAGGTGCCGACCTCTCCCCGCTCCGGCAAGCGCCGCAAGGCGGCGGAAACCATGTCGATCCGGGCACTGGACCAGTTCGACACCTTCTTCACCGATCTCTACGACGCCTGCGAGGACATGGACATCCCCGCCGATACTGCGATTTCCGAGGCGGGTCTGGGCCAGTTCGAAATCAACCTGATGCACGGTCCTGACGCACTGCGCGCCGCCGATGACGCCTGGCTGTTCAAGATGCTGGTCAAGGGTCTTGCCCGCCGCCACGGTTTCGCTGCCAGCTTCATGGCCAAACCCTATGACGATTACGCCGGCAACGGGTTGCATACCCATTTCTCTGTGCTGGATCAGGACGGCAACAACATCTTTGACGATGGCGGCCCCAAGGGCACCGATGCCATGCGCCACGCCGTCGGCGGCTGTCTGAAGGCCATGGGCGATTCCACCCTGGTGTTTGCGCCGCATGGCAACAGCTATGACCGGATGGTGCCGGGCGCCCACGCCCCCACCGGCATCTGCTGGGCCTATGAGAACCGCACCGCCGCCATCCGCGTGCCCTCGGGCAGCCCCAAGGCGCGCCGCATCGAGCACCGCTTTGCCGGCGGCGACGTGAACCCCTATCTGATGCTGACCGCCATCCTCGGCGCCGCGCTTTATGGGATCGAGAACAAGATCGACCCCAATGAGCCGATCACCGGCAACGCCTATGCGCTGGACCTGCCGCAGGTGCCCAATACTTGGCAAAGCGCCATCGACGCATTCGAGAGCTCCGAGATCATCCCGCAGTTCTTCTCCGCCGAGATGATCCGCAACATGGTGCTGACCAAACGCCAAGAGCTGCATTACATGGAAGAACTCACCCCGGAGGAACGGGTGGAGATCTACCTGGATACCGTCTGACGGCCTCTTGCCCGCCGTCCTGACGGCGGGCTATCGTCCCGTGCAGCGAACTCCTTTCTAACTGGTGACTTATGAAAATCGGCATTCTGCAAACCGGCCATGCGCCCGAAAACCTGATCGACAGCGCCGGCAACTATGACCAGATGTTCCGCACCCTGCTCGCCGACGGCGGGTTTGAATTCGACACCTATGCGGTGGTCGACAATGTCTTCCCCTCCGGCGCCGATGCGGCGGATGGCTGGCTGATCACCGGCTCCAGACATGGCGCCTATGAGGATCACGACTGGATCCCGCCGCTGGAGGATCTGATCCGCGAAATCCACGCCCGCAAGAAGCCATTGGTCGGCATCTGCTTTGGCCATCAGATCATCGCTCAGGCGCTCGGCGGCAAGGTGGAGAAATTCGCAGGCGGCTGGGCCGTTGGCCCGGTGACGTATCAGATGGACGGCAAGCCCCTGCGGCTCAATGCCTGGCATCAGGATCAGGTCACCGCCCTGCCCGAAGGCGCCCGCGTGCTGGCGGGCAACGACCACTGCAAGAACGGCATCCTAGCCTATGGCGATCATATCTGGACCCTGCAACCGCACCCGGAATTCGCCAGCAGCTTTGTCGGCGGTCTGATCGACAGCCGCGGTCGCGGCGTGGTCCCCGATGAGATACTGGACGCTGCCAGCGCCGACCTGCATCACCCCGTCCAATCGGACGAAATCGCAACCTTCCTCAATGCCTTTTTCAAGAAAGAGAGGACCTGATGTCAGCCTGGCTCGACACTCTTCCCGAAGCAGCACAAGCCTATCTGGAGGGGCGTCGTCTCGACGAAGTCGAATGCGTTATCTCGGACCTGCCGGGCATCGCCCGAGGCAAGGCGGTGCCGGCATCCAAATTTGCCAAGCAGGATTATTTCCACCTGCCCGACAGCATTTTCTACCAGACCATCACCGGCGACTGGGCTGATGCTGCGGATGATGACGGCTGGATCGAAAAGGACATGACGCTGAAGCCGGACATATCCACCGCCACCGCCGCCCCCTGGACGGCGGACTGGACGCTGCAGGTGATCCACGACGCCTATGACCGGGACGGCGACCCGATCCCCTACAGCCCGCGCAACGTGCTGAAGCGGGTGGTCCAGCTGTATCATGATCAAGGCTGGGAGCCGATTGTGGCGCCGGAAATGGAATTCTTCCTGGTCGCGCGCAATCTGGACCCGGCGCATGAAATCAAGCCGATGATGGGCCGCTCCGGCCGTCCCGCCGCGGCACGACAGGCCTATTCGATGACCGCGGTCGACGAATTCGGTCCCGTCATCGACGACATCTACGACTTTGCCGAAGCGCAGGGGTTCGAGATCGACGGCATCACCCAGGAAGGCGGCGCGGGCCAGCTGGAAATCAACCTGCGCCACGGCAACCCGGTGAAGCTCGCGGATGAGGTCTTCTACTTCAAGCGGCTGATCCGTGAGGCCGCCCTGCGCCACGACTGCTTTGCCACCTTCATGGCCAAGCCGATCGAGGATGAGCCGGGCTCTGCCATGCACATCCACCATTCGGTGATCGACATGGAGACCGGCGAGAACATCTTCTCAGGCCCGCAGGGCGGCGAGACCGATGCTTTCTTCCACTTTATCGCCGGTTTGCAGAACCACCTGCCCGCAGGCCTTGCGGTGATGGCACCCTATGTGAACTCCTACCGCCGCTACGTGAAGGACCACGCCGCGCCGATCAATCTGGAATGGGCGCGCGACAACCGCACCACCGGCATCCGCGTGCCGCTGTCCGGCCCCGAAGCGCGTCGGGTGGAGAACCGCATCGCCGGCATGGACTGCAACCCCTATCTGGGCATCGCTCTGTCGCTCGCCTGCGGATATCTGGGCCTGATGGAGGAAAAGCGCCCTCGCAAGCAGTTCAAGGGCAACGCCTATGACGGGGATGGCGACATTCCGCAGGTCATGGGCGAGGCGCTCGACCTGTTCGAAGAGGCCACCGCCCTGCATGAGGTGCTGGGACCCGAGTTCGCCCGCGTCTACTCGATCGTGAAACGCGCCGAATATGACGAATTCCTGCAGGTGATCTCCCCCTGGGAGCGCGAGCATCTGCTGATGAACGTCTAAAATTGTCGGCGCTGATCTCTCCGCCGAGGTCAGCGCCGGTGAGTATTTATGGAAAGATGACAGGCAGTTGCGCGTAACCGGACATGGGGCGGCGACTGCCGGGGACTGAGGTGTGCCATGGGGTTGAACCTGCTCTATTCCAACGACCGCAAAGGGACCTATCCCGATAGCTGGTATGCCGCAACGGCCACGCCGCTGGCGCCTTTTGCGCCGTTGACGGGCGACGCCCGCGCTGATGTCTGCGTTGTCGGCGGTGGCTACACCGGGCTGTCGGCGGCGCTGCATCTGGCCGAGGCCGGGCGTTCGGTGATCCTGCTGGAGGCCAACCGCGTCGGATTTGGTGCCTCCGGTCGCAACGGCGGCCAGCTTGGCAGCGGTCAGCGTATGGAACAGGACGGGCTGGAAAACCTGCTGGGTACGGCGGATGCCGAAAAGCTCTGGCAGCTGGCAGAGGACGCCAAGGATCTGGTGAAATCGCTGATCACGCGCCACGATATCGACTGCCATCTGAAGCCCGGCATTGCCCATGCCTGTTTCTCAAAGGGCGAGGTCGACCACGAACACCGCTATGTGGAGCATCTGCAAAACCGCTATGGCTACCAGGAGATCACCGCCCTGGATCACGATGGTTTGCAGGCGATCTGCCCCTCGCCCGCCTATGTCGGCGGCTCTCTCGATATGGGGGCGGCGCATCTGCACCCGTTGAAATACGCGCTTGGCCTCGCCCGTGCCGCTGCGGCAGCCGGTGTGCGGATCTGTGAGGGCAGCGAGGTTCTCAACATCGACGAGGGCAAGCAAATCCGGCTGCGCACCGCGGCGGGAGAGGTCGTTGCCGATCAGCTGGTGCTGGCCTGCAACGGCTACCTCGGCGGGCTCAACCGCCGCGTGGCGGCGCGGGTGATGCCGATCAACAATTTCATCGCCGCGACCGCGCCGCTTGGCGCCGAAACCGCGCGGGTACTGGCCCGCGATGTGGCGGTGGCCGACAGCAAATTTGTGGTGAACTATTTCCGGCTCAGCCATGACGGCCGCCTGCTGTTCGGCGGTGGTGAAAGCTATGGCTACCGCTTCCCCAGCGATATCGCCGCCACCGTGCGCAAGCCGATGGTCCAGATCTTTCCACATCTCCGCGATGTGAAGATCGACTACGCCTGGGGCGGCACCCTCGCGATCACCATGAAACGGATGCCCTATCTGGTGCGGCTGGCGCCCAATGTGCTCTCGGCCTCGGGGTATTCCGGCCATGGCGTCGGCACCGCCACCCATGCAGGCCAGTTGATGGCGCAGGCCATCGCCGGAGAGAGCGACGGTTTTGATACCATGGCCCGCGTACCCGCCCCCGCCTTTCCCGGCGGCACCGCCATGCGCAGCCCCCTACTGGCGCTGGCGATGACCTGGTATGCGCTGCGCGACCGGATCGGCGTCTGATCCTGCGCGGCCCAGGCCACAGGGGATCACCCCCGCAGACCACGCCCGCAGCCAAAGCAACAGTTCTGTGAAATTTTCCGCCAAAACCTGCCGATCCCGCGGGCGAGGCTTGGCATTTTTGCGCCAAGCATTTATGTTTTTGGAAAGGTAGATTCAGGATTTTGAAATATGAGCCAGGCATCCCCGTCGCAAGTCCCGAACGTCCATCAGGCAGAACCGATCCCGGAGGCCGCCCGCGCCGCCATTGACGCCCTGATGCAGTCTGGCGATCTGTTCCGCTACACCGCGCCGCAGGATGCGCCGGTTGCCCTGCTGGAAGAGGAATTTGCCCAGCTCCTTGGCAGCAAATACGCGCTGGCGGTCTCCTCCTGCTCTGCGGCGCTGTTCCTGTCGCTGAAGGCGCTGGACCTGCCCCGCGATGCCCGCGTGCTGATCCCCGGCTTCACCTTTGCGGCCGTGCCCTCGTCGATTGTCCACGCCGATTGCGTGCCGGTCCTCTGCGAGGTGGGGGCCAACTACCGGATCGACATGGCCGATTTCGAGGCCAAGCTGGGGGATGTGCAGGCGGTGATCATCAGCCATATGCGCGGCCATACCTCCGATATGGATGCCATCATGGCGCTCTGCAGCGCGCGCGACATTCCGGTGATTGAGGATGCCGCCCATTCGCTGGGCACCACCTGGCATGGCCGCAATATCGGCACGCTGGGCGCCATCGGCTGCTTCTCGTTCCAGTCCTACAAGATGATCAACGCCGGCGAAGGCGGCATCCTGGTCACCGATGATGCCGATCTGGTCGCCCGCGCCGTGATCATGTCTGGCGCCTATGAGCACAACTGGAAAAAACACAAATCCGCCCCCGGCGACAACACCGGCGCGCTCGAGCAGGCCTTTGCCAAATGGCAGAACCAGCTGCCGCTTTATAACCTGCGGATGAGCAACCTGTCGGCCGCCGTGATCCGCCCGCAGCTGCCCGAACTGGCGCGCCGGGTGCGCGACGGGCTGAAGAACCACGACTATGTCGCAGATCAGCTCAACCGCTCGCCGCATATCGACGTGCCTGCCCCATTGCCGTCGGAACAGCGCGCGCCGGATTCGATCCAGTTCAACCTGGTCGATATGAGCAGCGAGGAGATCAACCGCTTTGCCGCCGCAGCCGAGGCGCGGGGCGTCAAGGTGCAGATCTTCGGCCTCTCCGAAGACAACGCCCGCGCTTTCTGGAACTGGCAGTTCCTGCGCGATATCCCCGAGCTGCCGCAGACCCGCGCCATGCTGATGCAGGCCTGCGATGTGCGCCTGCCGGTGCGCCTCAGCCGCGACGAACTCGATGTGATCGCCACTGTGCTGCTGTCTGCGATGGCCGACACCATGGGGGCCGCTGCCGCCTGACCCTGCGGGCGGCGAGGTTCATCGGACACCGGGGCGCGCAGGCTGAGGCGGCGCGCCTTTTTGTCGGCGGCTTAGGCCGCAAACCGGCGAATTCCCGACCGCAGCCCGCGCCGCCGCTGGACATTGCCCGCCACCCTTGCGAGGGTCTGGCAACGACCAGAAGGACAGCCCCATGAGCGCGCGCAAGATCATTATCGACACCGACCCCGGACAGGATGACGCTGTCGCCATTCTGCTGGCATTGGCCAGCCCAGAAGAGATTGATCTGCTTGGCATAACCTGTGTTGCGGGCAATGTGCCGCTGGCGCTGACCCAGACCAATGCACGCCGCGTCTGCGAAGTGGCAGGCCGCCCGGATGTCGCCGTGCACGCAGGTTGCGACGCGCCCTTGGCCCGGCCGCTGATCACCGCCGAACATGTGCATGGCAAGACCGGCCTTGATGGGCCGGACCTTTGGGATCCAACCATGCCGCTGGCTGCAACACATGCTGTCGATTTCATCATCGACAGCCTGCGCCGCGAAGCTCCCGGCACCGTTACGCTCTGCCCGCTGGGGCCGCTGACCAATATTGCCACCGCTTTTCAGAAAGCCCCCGACATCGTCACCCGGGTTCAGGAGATCGTGCTGATGGGCGGCGCCTATTTCGAGGTCGGCAACATCACCCCGGCGGCGGAATTCAACATCTACGTCGATCCGGAGGCCGCCGCCGCCGTGCTCAGCTCCGGCGTGCCGGTCACCATGATGCCGCTGGATGTCACCCACAAGGCGCTGGCCACCCGCCCCCGGATCGAGGCGATCCGTGCATTGGCCACCAAAGTGGGCGATTTCACCGCCGATATGCTTGATTTCTTTGAACGCTTTGATGTCGAGAAATACGGCTCCGAAGGCGGCCCGCTGCATGATCCCTGCGTCATTGCCTATCTGATCCGGCCTGAGCTGTTCTCGGGCCGCAAGATCAACGTGGTGGTCGAAACCACCTCCGAGCTGACCCTCGGCATGACTGTGGCCGATTGGTGGGGGGTCACCGACCGGCCTGCCAATGCGCTGTTCATTGGCGATCTGGACGCCGATGGTTTCTTTGACCTGATCACCAGCCGATTGGCCACCCTATGAGCGCCGCGCTGCACCTTGCAGGCCCCGAGGATCTGACCCGTGTTCTGGATCTCGTCGCGGCCTTTCACGGCGAGATGGGCATCGCCTCAGATGAGCCGCACCGCCGCGCCGCCATTGAGCCGCTGCTGAACGGGCTGCCCTATGGCGCCGTCTATCTGATCGGCCCGACCCGCGCTCCGGTGGGCTATATCGTTGTCACCTTCAGCTGGTCGGTGGAGTTTGGCGGCATGGATGGTTCTATCGACGAGCTGTTCATCCGCCCCCCCGTGCGCGGGCGCGGCATTGCCACCGAAGTGCTGTTTTCCCTGCCCCGCACCCTGGCCGAAGCCGGCATCAAAGCGCTGCATCTGGACGTCGACAGAAACAATGCGCCTGCCCGCGGCCTCTATGCCCGAGCCCGGTTCGAGCCCCGCGACACACACATGCTGATGAGCCGCAAGCTCTAGCACCGGACCACCGCGCATGCCGCCCGCTTGCGGACGCGCCCGGGCGTTCCCGGACGTGCGCGCAGGCCGCCGCATGGCGATTGCCTGTGCGCGGATGGCACGCTGTCTGGCGCCAGTTTCGCGCCCCGTGAATTATTTTTCATGACACAGGGAACCAATCTGCACGTCTGGGGTTCTCTCTCTGAACCAGCGGCGCGGGGCACCGGCCAGCGCCAGCGCGATGGAACAGACCAATTGAACACACCGTGGAACGTGTGGGAGCGCGCCGCCAACCGATAGGCGGCGCAACGAAGACAGCGGCAGAAGCCGTGATGCACAGCCACCCACCGGGGTGGGCGCCGGGCGAACCCCCGCGCGCGTAACACCGGATCCGTCACGCCTCATCACACCATGGGGCCATGGATCCGCACGACGGCGGCGGCCTTTTGGCGGTCGACCAAACCGGGGTTCAGGGGTGGGCCCCAGCAGCTGAGCGGAGCCGTCCTGGGGTGTGGCGGCTCCGGTTGGCGCCAGTCGAAGCGGGCCGGAGACGGCGTATCGCCGGGACAAGCCACAAAGATGCAGGAGCGCTCCTGCACAGCCATCACAAGCGCATCAATGACAGGAAAGGAAATCTCATGAAATCCCATATCCTCGCCGGCCTCAGCGCCGCGACGCTGGCGCTCTCCGCCTGCACCGATCTGACCCCCGAACAGCGCACAGTGGCCGGTGTCGCCGGTGGTGCCGCAGCAGGTCTGATTGCCGCCGACGCGCTCAAGGCCGATGACGACTGGCGCCTGATTGCCGCCCTTGGCGGGGCCGCCGCCGGTACGCTTGTGGCGCAGAACAACCAGTCGCGCCAATGCGCCTATTCCCGCGGTGACGGCACCTATTACACAGCGGCCTGCCCGTAATTCCGGCGCAGAGCGCGGGCGAGACCTGCAGCGTTCGCATCACGCATCACGGATCGCGGATCCGACCCAACAGTCAAAGAAAGACCCTGAGAGCGGATCCGCTCTCAGGGTCTTTCCCTGTCGCCAACGGCTTGAAATTACGCCGCGCCCCCTCTGCGCCAAGTCCCTGACAAACTCAGGGCTGACAATGTCGATCCCCCTTTGGCAGGGCGCCTCAGAGCCCCCCGGCCACCATTGCGCCCTGTGTCATCGACATGCTGTGAACCGGATCAGCCACATTTGCGTCATGCCCTGTCAGCGGATAATGCCCGGGCCCCGCACAACCGGCCAGCAGGGCCACCGCAATGATGAACCCCAGCGGCAGCCAGCTTGCGGTTCCGGCCACCCTCACCGCAGGCTTCGGATAAACACTCTCCCGGGCTTTCAGATGTGCAGTCGCTCCCATGATCTTCCCCTCCTGGCCAGCGCCACCCCCGTAGCGCCTGCGACCAAGACTGCCATAGCCGCGATCACAGGTCTGTGAAGCAGGCCACAGAAGTGCGCCATCCGCACAGATTTCGATCTGAGAGGTTATCGGCGCAGATCCGGGGCCGTCCTCGCCCCGACACGCAGGCCCGGCACCCAGGCCCGGCACTCAGACGCTCAGGACAGCCGACGCATCAGCTGCAGGTCGCAGGCAGTGGCATAGCCCATGGCGCGCTTGATCCCCGGCAGCATCGCCGCCCCGTTCATCGCAAAACTCAGCTCGATCAGCCCCGCCTCGCCATAGGCCGCGCGCACGGCCTCCCGCGCCTCAGGATCGTCACTGCGCGTGCCAGCCACCGCGCCCGCCAGACGCACAACCGCCTCCAGCTCAGGTTCCAGCGCGCTGCCTGTCAGGATCGACCTGATCAGCTCGGGCGACAGCCCGGCGGATTTCGCCAGGTTGATCTCCGCCTCGACACAGGACCCGCAATCCGCGCTCAGCGCCCCGGTCAGCCGCGCCGCATGATAGGCGGCGGCAGGCAGCTGACGGTTCGGATCCAGAAAACCAAACACCCGGTTGTAGCGGGCCAGCAACCCCAGGTCCGTATCGGCAATGGCATGGGCATAATCGAGCGAGACGCCAATACGGCGTTCAGCCCGCCGGATCAGGAAATGGGCAACCTTCTTGAGCATGATAACCACACAACAACGGAACACAGGAACAAAAAGGCCGGAGCAACATGCCCCGGCCTCTGGTCTTACTTCAGGATCGAACGACCCGCGTATTCGGCGACTTCACCCAGCATTTCCTCGATACGGATCAGCTGGTTGTATTTCGCGAGCCGGTCAGAGCGCGCCAGCGAACCGGTCTTGATCTGGCCGCAGTTGGTGGCCACCGCCAGATCGGCAATGGTGGCGTCCTCGGTCTCGCCGGAGCGGTGCGACATCACGTTGGTGTAGCGGGCGCGATGCGCCATATCGACGGCTTTCAGGGTCTCGGTCAGGGTGCCGATCTGGTTCACCTTGACCAGCATCGAGTTGGCGCAGCCCCGCTCGATGCCCTCGGCCAGACGCGCCGGGTTGGTCACGAACAGATCGTCGCCGACCAGCTGCACCTTGTCGCCCAGCTCTTCGGTCAGGGCCTTCCAGCCGTCCCAGTCATCCTCGCCCATGCCATCTTCGATGGAGATGATCGGATAATCCTTCACCAGTGCCGCCAGATAGGCCACATTCTCTTCCGACGACAGGGTCTTGCCTTCGCCGGAGAGCACATATTTGCCATCCTTGTAGTATTCGGTCGCCGCGCAATCGAGCGCCAGATAGATTTCCTCGCCGGGCTTGTAGCCGGCCTTTTCAATCGACTTCAGCACGAAATCCAGCGCTTCGCGGGTGGAGGCGATATTGGGGGCAAAACCGCCCTCGTCACCGATCCCGGTCGACAGACCCGCCGCCGACAGCTCTTTCTTCAGGGTGTGGAACACTTCAGAGCCCATGCGCACGGCGTCGCGGATGTTGTCCGCAGCCACCGGCATGATCATGAATTCCTGAATGTCGATCGGGTTGTCGGCATGTTCGCCGCCGTTGATGATGTTCATCATCGGAACCGGCAGAACCCGCGCCGAGGTGCCACCGATATAACGATACAGCGGCTGGGTGGTGAAGTCCGCCGCAGCCTTGGCCACCGCCATGGAGACACCCAGAATGGCATTGGCGCCCAGACGGCCCTTGTTCTCGGTGCCATCCAGCTCGATCATCGCCATGTCCACGGCGACCTGCTCGCAGGCGTCAAAGCCGACCAGCTCTTCGGCGATCTCGCCATTGACGGCGGCAACCGCTTCCAGCACGCCTTTGCCAAGGTAACGGGACTTGTCGCCGTCGCGCTTTTCCACCGCCTCATAGGCCCCGGTTGACGCACCCGACGGCACCGCCGCGCGGCCCATTGTGCCGTCTTCCAGCATGACGTCGACTTCAACGGTCGGATTGCCCCGGCTGTCGAGAATTTCACGGGCGTGGATATCGATAATGGTGCTCATTATTCAGGTCCCTGATCTTGGCAAGTGATTGCGGCAATTGGTGCCTGCGTCATAGCATTCACAGGTCAAAAGTAAACCATGAGCGTTATCGCTAACGTCACTTATTTTACGGGGTTAGGGCTAACAGTTCGCTGTTTGCGCAATCAATCGCCACCGGCGCCAGCCCGATGTGCTCAGACAGGGACCGCCGCCTGCGCCCGCGCCGCCCGCCGCGCCAGACGCCGCTCCCGCAGAAAGGTATAAAGCCCGGAGCCGATGATCAGCGCCGATCCCGCCAGCGTCATCATATCCGGCGCCTCGGCAAAGATCACCACGCCGATCAGGGTCGAAAACACCAGCCGGGAGTAGCGAAACGGCGTGATCACGGCGGCATCGCCGATCCGGGTGGCGGTGACAATCCCGTAGTACCCCAGCACGCCAAAGATGACGCCTCCCAGCAACATGCCCCATTGGCTGCCTTCCAGGGCAACCGGCTCTCCGGGCAGGATCAGCAGCATCACCAGCCCCGCCGGGATCACCGAGCCAAAGGCCTGCGAGCTGACCACGGCAGAGGGCACCGCGCTATCCATCACCCGCGTCATCAGGTCGCGCGCCGCAACCGCCACAACCGAGATCAGCACCAGCAGCACCCCCGGCTCAAATCCGGCCAGACCGGGCCGCACGATCATCAGCACCCCGGCAAAACCGACAAGGATCGCGGTCCAGCGCCGCCAGCCGACATCCTCGCCCAGAAACAGCGCCGCCCCGACAGTGACCGCAAGCGGCATCGCCTGAAACACCGCTGCCACGGTCGAGATATCCACCACCGCCAGCGCCGAGGCAAAACTGACCGCTGCCAGCGCCTCGGTCGAGGCACGCAGCACCGGTTGCCAGCGCCAGTTACGTGGCGCCAGCACCCGGTGGCCCTGCAGCTTGGCCCAGATCACAAAGATCGTGCCACTGCCCAGCCCCAGCATCATCAGGATCTGCCCCACCGGCACCGAGGTGGCGAGCTGCTTGATGAACATATCCTCCAGCGAAAACCCCGCCATGGCGAGGATCACCAGCAATATTCCCGAGACATTGTTCATCTTGATCGTTCCATTCCAATGGGTCCGATGGCTCTGCCGAGGGGGCCGTGCCCGCCGTCGCTGCATCGACTGATCCGCACAACAAATAGCCGGAAGCGACCGCCCACTTGTCCATTTGCGACGCGACTCGATATTTGCGGCGCAGCTTCATGACTTCATGTGACCGCTCCTATCACGCGCCGTGATACTCGGCCACCGCCGGGCTGCGGCACGCCCCGGAATTTTCCGGAATATTCGGACCCGTTATCCTGTCTAAGAAAACACGCCCCGCAGGCCGATCGGCATGTGGTCAGCGGGCGCGCGCTGGCTCAGCTCTTCTTGCGCGGCACGCCGTATAGTTCCAACTTGTGGCCGCGCAGCTCATAGCCCAGCTTTTCGGCGATCTTCTCCTGCAAGGCCTCGATCTCCGGGTCGCAGAATTCGATGACCGCCCCGGTGGTCATGTCGATCAGATGATCGTGATGGTCGCGGTCGGCATCCTCGTAGCGGGCACGCCCGTCGCCGAACTCCAGCCGCTCCAGAATGCCCGCTTCGTCAAACAGCTTCACCGTGCGATAGACGGTGGCCAGCGAAATCGCCCCGTCCAGCGCGCTGGCACGGGCATAGAGTTCCTCGACATCGGGGTGATCGTCGCTCTCTTGCAATACGCGCGCAATCACCCGTCGCTGGCCTGTCATCCGCAGACCTATGGCTTCGCAGCGTGCGATAATCGTCTCGCTCATGGTCATCCCTTATTCAGCATGGCGTCCCTGTTTATACAAAGACGCCCGCGCCGCAAACCGGGTTTTAACAGTCTGTGGCGCAGAATATACAACAATTGCCCATTGACTTTATCCGCTGGCGGGGCCATCTGCCCTGTCAGGCATCCCTCCCTGCCGCGTGAGCAGAGGACGTCGGGCCGCGCCAGATCAATGCGCAGGCCAAACACCGACCCTAAGGATATGCCACCGTTCCCAATATCACGCGTGGGGCACTCGCAGCGACCAGCGGTCTGGCATGATGCCAGCCCCGCCCGAGGTCCCTGCCCCAACGACAGACCGCCCCCGTGGCGGCACCGGCCGAGCCCTGTTGGCGCGGCTGTGAAAGGACGAGACGTGACAGAATTTTCAACCATGGGGCTGCCCGAGCAGCTTCTGAAGCGCATTGCAGAACTTGGCTATACCGATCCGACCCCGATTCAGGCCCGCGCCATCCCGCATGCGTTGAACGGCAAGGACGTGCTGGGTCTGGCGCAGACCGGCACCGGCAAAACCGCCGCCTTCGGCGTGCCGCTGATTGCCCAGATGATGCAATACGGCCGCAAACCCGCCGCCAAGACCGTGCGCGGTCTGGTGCTGGCGCCGACCCGCGAGCTGGCCAACCAGATCGCCGCCAACCTCAAGGGCCTGACCGAAGGCACTCCGATGAAAACCGGCCTGGTTGTCGGCGGCGTTTCCATCAACCCGCAGATCAGCCGCCTGTCGCGCGGCACCGATATCCTGATCGCCACCCCGGGCCGTCTGCTGGACATCCTTGACCGTGGCGCGCTGGATCTTGGCTCCTGCGACTTCCTCGTGCTGGATGAGGCCGACCAGATGCTGGACCTCGGCTTTATCCACGCGCTGCGCAAGATCGCCGCTCTTCTGCCGGCACAGCGCCAGACCATGCTGTTCTCGGCCACCATGCCCAAGCAGATGAACGAGATCGCCAATTCCTACCTGCAAAGCCCGGTGCGGATCGAGGTGAACCCTCCCGGCAAGGCTGCCGACAAGATCACCCAATCGGTGCATTTCATCGCCAAGGCAGAGAAGCTCTCGCTGCTGAAAGAGCTGCTGACCAAACACAAGGACGAGCGGACACTTGTCTTTGGCCGCACCAAACACGGCATGGAAAAGCTGATGAAAACGCTGTCGGCCGCCGGTTTCTCGGCCGCAGCAATTCACGGCAACAAAAGTCAGGGCCAGCGTGAACGCGCGCTTGCCTCCTTCAAATCCGGCGAGGTCAAGATCCTCGTGGCCACCGATGTGGCGGCCCGTGGTCTCGATATCCCGGATGTGAAATACGTCTATAACTACGAGCTGCCCAATGTGGCGGATGCCTATGTGCACCGGATTGGCCGGACCGCACGCGCAGGCAAGGACGGTCAGGCCGTGGCCTTCTGTGCCCCGGATGAAATGGATGAGCTGAAGGCGATCCAGAAGACCATGAACCTCAATATCCCGGTGGCCTCAGGCCGTCCGTGGGAGGTTCTGCCCGATGCCAAGGCCCCGGCGGGCCGTCGTGGCGGCGGCAAACCCGGTGGCAGCGGCAAACCCGGCGGTCATCGCCGGCGTCGCAGCGGTGGTGCCGGTGGCGGCCAGAGCGGTGCGCGCAGCGGTGGATCCGGTGCCGCCGCAGGCGCGGCTCAGGGCAAACCCGGCGGTCAGCGCCGTCGCGCCCAGTAAACCCTCACCATGCCCCTATGGGGGCACGGCTGAAAACCAGACAAAGCCGGGGATGCCTTTTGCGTCCCCGGCTTTTTCGTCCCCGGTTTTTTACTTTTTCGTCACCGACTTACCGCGCCGCCACCAGATCCGCCCAGACCGGCAGGTGATCCGAGGCGATATGCGCCGGACGGGCGCGATAGACGCCGCTGTCCACCACCTCCAGCCCCCGGCTGACCGCAATCCGGTCCAGCGCGCCAATCGGGCGCAGCGACGGAAAACTGGGCCGTGGCGGCACAAACCGCAGTTTCGGAGCCAGATGATCCAGCACCGGCTGGCGGGACCATTCGTTGAAATCTCCGGCCCAGACCGTCGGCAGATCCGGGCGCTTGGCGATGATCCCCGCAAGATGATGGACCTGCTCATGGCGCGCCTTGGTGGTCAGCCCCAGATGCGCGCCCACCACCCTGAGCGGTCCCAGCGCCGTCTCGAACAGCGCCCAGACCGCCCCGCGCGGCTCCAGCCCCGGCAGCGCGATATGGCCGTGATCCTGAAGCGCAATCCCGTCGCCCCGCCAGATCACCGCATTGCCATGCCAGCCCAGCGACCCTGCCCCGCCCAGATCGACAATCTGCCATCCTGCCTCATCCAGAATGAAATGCGGCAGCGCGGCGGGTCGTGGCGGCAGCCGCTTGTCGGCCTCCTGCAACAGCACCAGATCCGCCCCGGTGCCCTCGATCACCTGCAAGGTGCGACGCGGACGCCGACGCAGATCCAGCCCCATCGACTTCTGAATATTGTAACTTGCCAGCCGCAGCCGTCCCGGCCGGGTGCCCTGTTCCTGCGTCATTCCTCTGCCTTCTTTGCCACCGCGCCTTGTCACCGATCCGGTGCGTGATACGGCCACAGCATGGCCGAAATCCGCACCGCAGGCCAGAGCGCGCCCTGTCACACCCATCGCGGCCTAAGCATCTGTTTTCCCGGCTTGACTCTCGGACCAAGCCCACCTCCTCTGGCGGCATGAGTGAGAAACGCGCAATGGACGGCATCGGGGCCGCAATGCTGATCGGCTTCAGCGGGCTGATGGGCTTTAATCAGGTGGTGATCAAGGTCTCCAACGGCGGGTTCGGCCCGGTGTTTCAGGCGGGCCTGCGCTCTCTCATCGGGCTGGCGGTCCTGCTGACATGGCTCGCCTTTCGCGGCCAGCTGAAGCGCGCCAGCACTCCTGCCCCTGCCCAGACGTCGGCGCATTGGAGCCGCTCTGTCCATTTCTGGGGGCTGGTGTCCGGGCTGTTGTTCACGGCCGAATTTGTCTGCCTCTATATCGCACTTGATCTCTCCTCGGTGTCGCGGGTCACGATCATCTTCAACTCGATGCCGGTCTGGCTGGCCCTGGCCGGCCATCTGCTCCTGCCCGGCGAGCGGCTCAACAGCCTGCGCATGTTGGGACTGATCCTGGCCATGGGCGGCGTGGTGCTGGCCGTGTTGCACCGGGGCAGCGGCGATGCCTCGCTGCTGGGCGATATTCTCGCGCTTGCGGCGACGCTGGCCTGGGCCGGGATCGCCCTCTGCGCGCGGCTGTCGCCACTGGCCCATGTGCCGCCGATCCGCCAGCTCACCTATCAGCTGGCCACATCGGCGCTGGTGCTGCTGGCGATCTCGCCGCTGTTTGGACCGCTGCTGCGCGACCCCACGGCGCTGCATATCTCCGGCGTGCTGTTTCAGGCCATCGCCATCGCCAGCCTCGGCTATCTGCTGTGGCTCTGGCTGATCAGCCTCTACCGCGCCAATGCCGTTGCCTCCTTCAGCTTCCTGTCGCCCGTGATCGCGGCCATTCTCGGCTGGCTGCTGCTGGACGAGGTGATCCTGCCGCAGGTCTGGGCCGCACTGGTGCTGGTCGCGGTCGGCATCCTGCTGATCAATCGCAAATAGGTTCAGGTGCCGCAGAAGGTCGCCTTCACCACCTCGCTCGCAGCCGGCGGGCGACGCAGATCCTCGGCCCCTGCCTGCACGGTATAGGGATCCGCCAGCACGGTATTGAGCCGCTCGAACGGGGCAAAATCGCCCGCAACGGCGGCACTGATCATCGCCTCGATCCGGTGGTTGCGCGGGATATAGACCGGGTTCGCTGCCGCCATCACCGCCGCCGGATCGGCCTCCTGCGCCAGACGCGGGCGCCAGTCCATTGCCCAGCCGTCAAACGCCTCCGGCTCCAGAAACTCATCGCGCACCTTGCCGGTGTCCGGCGCAACAGCATCGCCCAAGGCCCGGAAGGTATTGGTGAAATCCGCCTGCCCCGCCGCCATGCGCTGCATCAGGTCGGTGATCAGCGCCATATCGTCAGGCGTTGCCTCGGCAATGCCGATCTTGGCGCCAAAGCGCCGCAGCCAGGCGGCCTCGGTCCGGGCGGGCATCGCATGAACGATCTCGGTCGCCTCCTCAACCAGCGCCTGCGGATCCTCCGCCTGCTGGATCAGCGCGGTGGCCAGCTGCGCCAGATTCCAGACCGCAATATCAGGCTGGTTGGAATAGGCATAACGCCCCATCCGGTCGATCGAACTGAACACAGTGCTGGGGTGATAGACATCCAAAAAGGCGCAGGGACCATAGTCAATCGTCTCGCCGGAAATGGACGAGTTATCGGTATTCATCACCCCGTGGATAAAGCCTACCGACATCCAGGCCGCGATCAGCTCCGACTGCCGATCCCGCACCGCCCGCAGCAGCCCCATCGGCCCCTTCGCCTCAGGATAATGGCGCTGGATCGCGTAATCCGTGAGCTGCCGCAGCGCCGCCTGCTCGCCCCGCGCAGCAAAAATCTGAAAGCTCCCGACCCGCAGATGGCTCGCGGCCACCCGTGTCAGCACCGCGCCGGGCAAACCGCCCTGTTCGCGCCAGACCAGCTCACCGGTCGCAACCGCCGCCAGCGCGCGCGTCGTCGGAATACCAAGCGCGTGCATCGCCTCGCTCACCACATATTCGCGCAGGACCGGCCCCAGCCAGGCCCGCCCGTCACCGCCCCGCGAATAGGGCGTGCGCCCGGATCCCTTCAGCTGGATATCGCGGCGCTCGCCATCAACACCAACAGCCTCGCCCAGCAGGATCGCGCGCCCATCGCCGAGTTGCGGATTGTAATTACCGAACTGATGCCCGGCATAGAGCTGCGCCAGCGGATCGGCGCCATCGGGCACACGGTTGCCCGCAAAAATATCGGCCAGCTCGGCCCTGTCACCCGCCCGGATGCCCAGCTCCGCGCCAAGTGCACCATTGTAGGCGATCAGCTCTGGCGCCTTCACCGGCACGGGAGCCTGTTTGCTATAGAACAGCGGCGGCAACGCGGCATATGTATTGTCAAAAGGGATGTGCAATGTCATGGCCCAAACATATGCGGCAAATGCCAAATTGCCAGAGCCAACAGACAAAACGGAGCACTGACATGACCGCCGATGAGATCATCGCCCGGCTGAACCTCCAGCCCCACCCCGAAGGCGGCTATTACCGCCAGACATGGATCGCCGAAACCACAGCCAGCCACGATGACCGCGCAACCGGCACCTGCATCTATTTCCTGCTGAAGGCGGGTGAGAGCAGCCACTGGCACCGTGTCGATGCCACCGAGATCTGGCTTTATCACGCTGGCGCGCCGCTGGTGCTGTCGCTGTCAGCCAGCGATGACGGCCCCGCCCACGATCACCTGCTGACCCCGGACCTGACCACCGGAGAACCGCAGCTGATCGTCCCCGAAGGCCACTGGCAGGCCGCCCGCACCACCGGCGACTATACGCTGGTCAGCTGCACCGTCTCACCGGGGTTCCGGTTCGAGGGCTTCACCCTCGCCGACCCCGGCTTCGATATCCCGCGCGCCTGACCCCAGATTTCGTCGATGGGATTTGCCAGGAAACCTCCAAGTTTCCCGGCCGCCAGACCTCAGTCCTCGCGCCCCGGCACACTCACCACACCGCCGCCAACGCAGGCGCTGACACCGGTTGTGCCGGGACAGGAGGTCGGCAGCCCGCGCGCAACCCGTACCGCCAGATGCGCAAAGGCCTGCGCCTCCAGCATGTCGCCATCCAGCCCCACCGTCTCGATCGGCTGAACCGGGCAGTCCAGCGACACCCGCAGCATCTCCATCAGCACCGGGTTGTGGCGCCCGCCGCCAGTGACCAACACCACCTCCGGCGGCTCCGGGCAATGCTCCATCCCCTGTGCAACAGCAGCGGCGCACATGCCGGTCAGCGTCGCCGTCGCATCGCGGTCGCTCAATTCGGAGACCAGCGTGATCATCTCGGAAAAATCATTGCGATCCAGCGATTTCGGCGGCATCCGGGCAAAATAGGGCTCCGCCAGAAACAGCTCCAGCGCCCCGGTCTCCACCGCGCCGCCACGGGCAATCGCGCCGCCTTCGTCCATCATCTGCCCACAGCGCGCCTGCACCAGATCATTGATCGGCGCATTGGCAGGGCCGGTGTCAAACGCCAAAAGAGCGCCGGGATCCTCAGCCGCGTCACAGCGCGGATCGACATAGGTCAGATTGCCCACGCCACCGAGGTTCAGGAAACACAGGGGTTTGTCCCGCTTCAGGTATTTGGCGCAGGCAAAATGAAAGAACGGCGCCAGCGGCGCGCCCTCCCCGCCCAGCCGCACATCGTCGCTGCGAAAATCCCAGACCACCGGGGTGTCAAGCTCAGCCGCCAGCGCCGCACCATCGCCCACCTGCAGGGTGCCCTGCACGCGCGGCGCATGGGCCAGCGTCTGACCGTGAAACCCGATGACATCAACCGGTCCCGTCGCTGCATCCTCAGCCAGAACCTGCGCCAGCAGCGCCGCATGGGCGCGGGTCACGATCTCAGCGGCGGCGTCCACCTGTGGCCCCTGCCACTGTCCCAGTGCGGCCGCCAGCTGCGCCCGTTCCACCGGCTCATAGGCGCGATAGGCACTGGCGCCAAAGCCGTGGATCACCACGCCATCGGTCTCGACAATGGCCGCATCCACCCCGTCCAGCGAGGTGCCGCTCATGGTGCCAAGGGCGCGCAGAACGCCGGTCTTGGGGATCGCCACAGAACGGGCCGAGGAGGGGGATCTGGTCATGCTGATGGTGCCTGCTGTGATATTGGGCGCGCCGCGCCGGTTTGCGCCAAGGATACAGCAGCGAATTTCTTGCGCAAAGCCGTTCACACTGCTTTCCCCCCGGCAATTTGCGTTTTATACAGCAGCGCGCAATTTAGAAAGCCGAGGCACATCATGACCTACCACCCAAAATCGGACTTCATCGCAGTTATGATGGAACGTGGCTATCTGGCCGACTGCACCGATTACCAGGGCCTGGACGAGGCGCTGATGACCCCCGGCCAATCCGCCTATATCGGCTTTGACGCCACCGCGACCTCGCTGCATGTGGGCTCGCTGATCCAGATCATGATGCTGCGCTGGTTCCAGAAAACCGGCCATAAACCGATCACCCTGATGGGCGGCGGCACCACCAAGGTGGGCGATCCCTCTTTCCGCGCTGATGAACGCCCGCTGCTGACGGATGAGCAGATCGATTCCAATATCGCCGGCATCAAGAAGGTGTTTGCCGCCTATATCGACTATGACAGCGGCGCGGGTAACGCCGCCATGATGCTGAACAACGCCGAATGGCTGGATGATCTGAACTACCTCACTTTCCTGCGCGATATCGGCCGCCATTTCTCGGTGAACCGGATGCTGTCGTTTGAGAGCGTGAAATCGCGTCTCGACCGCGAACAGTCGCTGTCCTTCCTCGAATTCAACTACATGATTTTGCAGGCCTATGACTTTTTGGAGCTGAACCGCCGCTACGGCTGCGTGTTGCAGATGGGTGGCTCCGATCAATGGGGCAATATCGTCAACGGCATCGACCTCACCCGCCGGGTGCTGGACCATGAAATCTACGGTCTCACATCGCCGCTCTTGACCACCTCCGACGGCAAGAAGATGGGCAAATCGCAGAATGGCGCGATCTGGCTCAATGGCGATCTGCTCTCGCCTTATGAGTTCTGGCAGTTCTGGCGCAACACCACCGACGCCGATGTGGGCCGCTTCCTCAAGCTCTATACCGAGCTGCCGGTGGACGAATGCAACCGCCTGGGTGCACTGGAAGGGTCGGAGATCAACGCCGCCAAGGTGATCCTCGCCAATGAGGTGACCACCCTGCTGCACGGTGCCGAGGCCGCCGCCGCCGCCGAGGCCACCGCCCGCGAAGTGTTCGAGAAAGGCGGCATTGGCGACGACCTGCCCACGCTCAGCCTGACTGCCGCAGATCTGGGCGATGGCATCTCCATCGTGCAGCTGATCGTGAAATCCGGGCTGGCCAAATCGGGCAAGGACGCCAAGCGCCTGATCGCCGAGAACGGGGCCAAGATCGACGACGCGCCGCTGACCGATGCAGGGCTGATGATCGACGCCGCCGCTCTGGCCTCGCCGATCAAACTCTCCGCCGGTAAAAAACGCCACGCGCTGGTGCAGCTGGAGGGGTAATCGCCCCGCGGTGCAGCCGACGGGCCGGACCAACCGACAGCAATCAAAAAAAGGGGGCCGCTGTGGCCCCTTTTTCGATCCCGAAGATCAGACCAGCCGCAGCGCCATTGCCAGCCCAGGGCCGAGGCGTTGCGGGAACCTCCGCAAAAGGCTCCCGCCCGTCATCCCCCATCCCGGATGGGGTGTTCCCGTTGGGCGGGGCGCCGCGCGAAGGCGCGGCGCGGCAGCGCATCACGACAGGGCATCACCGCCGTGCACCGGAGCTGCTGCCACAACCCGGCCCTCGGATCCCGGGCTAAAACAAAAGGCTTCACAGCACCCAGAGATCCAGCAGCATCAGCACCAGCCCAACCGGCAGCGACAGCGCCAGAGCCACCAGAAGAGCCGCAGCTTTGGTGACCCGCGGAGCCGGTGCGGAATGATTTCGAATTTTATTCGCATTTTTCATATCTTCATTAACCATCATTTAGGTTTCGCTGCGGTTAATGGCGCCATGTTCGATTTCACACCAGCAGATGTCATGCCCCGCCCCATTCTCCGCGACGAAACCATCTCTGCCCTACCGCAATCGGCGGAATTTGCCCGCGCGCTTCAGGCGACGGGCAAGGACCCTCTGGTGCTGAACCAGATGAAAGGCACCGTCGTCATGCGCCGCAAGCTCTGGGGCCGCATCAACGTGGCCATGGTCAACCGCGCCCGCATCGACAAGCCGTTGCGACTGCTGGAACAATTGCAGGAAAACGGCCTGCGCCGCACGCCCGTCATCCTGTCGCCAGAAACGCCGACCCCCGCCCTCGCCCGCCACGGCGCGGTGGCGCTGGTCAGCCCGGCGCATGTCGGTTTGCTCGACCTCACCGGTGACCCGGATCAGCGCCGCGCGGCGCTGCACCAGAAATGGCGCAACCGGTTGGTCCATGGCGAACAGCAGGGGCTGCGCATCACCCGCCAATCCCTGCCCCAGACCCCGGCGCATTGGATCTTTGCTGCCGATGCCGCGCAGCAATCCAGCCGCGGCTATCGCAACTGGCCGGTGGATCTGACCCTGGCCTATGCCCGCGAGAACAAGGGGATGGCCAAGATTTTCGAAGCCCATGACGGCAAGGAGATCGTCGCCGCCGTGCTGGTGCTCTGCCATGGGCGTGGCGCCACCTATCACATCGGCCATACCACCGATCGCGGCAAGGCGCTGTCCGCCCATAACCTGCTGATGTGGGAGGCGATGTCCTGGCTTGCCAAACGCGGCTATGAACAGCTCGACCTTGGCGTGATCAACACCGAAAACGCCGCCGGTCTGGCCCGCTTCAAACTGGGCACCGGCGCACGGCTGCACCAGCTGGGTGGCACCTGGGCCTATTGGCCGCCGCTGGGTCGCCTGCTGCGTCCGCTCGCCGCGCTCGACAAACGGCTGATGAACCCCGGGCTCTCTGGACACTGCTAGGGGGACGTGATTATCTGAACACACGTTCAGATATGAACCCGATAGCATAGACCCCCGGGAGGAGCCCTGCTCATGAAACTGTCGCAAACCGCCGCCGTCATCACCGGCGGCGCCTCTGGCCTTGGTGAGGCCACCGCCCGTCATTTTGCCGCCCAAGGCGCCCAGGTCACGCTCCTGGATCGTGACGCCGAACGCGGCGCTGCCGTAGCCTCCGAAATCGGCGGGCATTTTGCCCAGACCGATGTCACCAGCGAAGAGTCGGTTGCCGCCGCCATGGCGCTTGCCAGCGAGAAGATGGGCAAGATCAACGTCTGTGTGAACTGCGCAGGCATCGCCCTTGGCATCAAGACCGTGGGCCGCGATGGCGCGCACCCTCTGGATGCCTATCAGCGCACCATCGACATCAACCTTGTCGGCACCTTCAACGTCGCCCGGCTCGCTGCGGTGGAAATCGCCAAATGCGAGGCTGAGGCAGACGGCGGCCGGGGTGTCATTATCAACACCGCGTCAATCGCGGCCTTTGACGGCCAAAAAGGCCAGGCTGCCTATGCCGCCTCCAAAGGCGGCGTTGTGGGCATGTGCCTGCCGATGGCCCGTGATCTCGCGTCCTCTGGCGTGCGGGTGATGACCATCGCGCCGGGCATCTTCATGACCCCGATGCTGGCGGGCCTGCCGGAAGAGGTGCAGCAGCAGCTCGCCGCCGATGTGCCCAACCCGGCCCGGCTTGGCGACCCTGCCGAATATGGCCGTCTGGCCGGGTTCATCGTCGAGATGGGCTATCTCAACGGCGAGGTGATCCGCCTCGACGGCGCGCTGCGGATGCGCTGAGGCGCTCTCGGTTGCCCGCATCGAAACCAAGACCTCAAGGGGCAGACCACCCCTTGAGACACCCCCTCTCCCCTCTCCGCGCAATACGGAATTGATCAGCGACAGCCTCCCGGTTCTCCGCTAGCCTGTCGCACAACCTTGCCGAGGGGGAGCAGACCCATGACCCAGCCCAACCTGCCGCTGACCGGCGCCTGTCTCTGCGGTGCTGTCCAGCTGCATGTCACCGCCTCCCCCCTGCTGACGCTGGCCTGCCACTGCCGCGATTGTCAGAAACTTGCCGCCAGCGCCTATTCCCTGACCGTCATGTTTCCGGCAGAGGCGGTCACCGTCACGGGAGAGCTGGTGCAGGGTGGAAAACACAGCGAAGAGCGCAAGCATTATTACTGCCCGACCTGCCTCAGCTTTGTCCTCTCCCGCCTGAAGGCGGCACCAGAACGGGTGAACCTGCGCGCCTCTTTGCTGAATGATCTGACTTGGTTCACCCCCTATGTCGAAGTCATGACCGAGGACAAACAGCCCTGGGCGACGGTTCCGGCCGCTCACAGCTATGCCCGCTTCCCCACAACGGCAAAGGAGCTGGCGGATCTGATGGATGATTACGTCAATACCATCGCACCCTCCGCGCCCGGAACGGATCCGGCATGAGCAGATCCGAACGACAAAAGATGCAGGCGGGCGACTGGTACTGTTGCCTAGACAGCGAACTCTCCGCGTTGCGTCATCAGGCCCGTCTGGCGGTGCATCAACACAATCACCGCCCCCCTGACCCCGGCGACAGCCTCAGCCCGTCGCTGGCAGCCCTCTTTGCCGGTCATGGGCAGAATTGCCTGATCGAGGCGCCGTTTCACTGCGCCTACGGGGTCAATATCACCCTCGGGCATCAGGTCTATCTGAACGCGGGCTGCACCATCCTTGATACCGCGCCGGTGTGTATTGGGGACCGCTCCATGCTGGGGCCGAATGTGCAGATCTTCTGCGCCCAGCACCATAAGGATAAAGCCTTGCGCGCCAAGGGGTTGGAAATCGCCCATCCGGTCACGCTGGGGTGCGATGTCTGGATCGGTGGCGGCGCGATCATCCTGCCCGGCGTCAGCATCGGCGATGGCGCCATCGTCGGTGCCGGCGCGGTGGTGACACGAGATGTGGAGGCCGGGGTGATAGTGGTCGGCAATCCGGCGCGGGCGCTTCATCGCTAGCATCCGCAGGGTCAAAACTCGCACCCGTTGCGCAGCAGCCGCGCGCCGCCTTAGGCTTCAATCAGGAAAAATTTATATTTTACAAAAGACTACGGCAGCGTCTTTGACCCAATGTTTCGCGTGCGAAACATTGGGTCAGCCCTGCTTACCGAAAAATCAGAGGGGCTTCAGCCTGCGGATTTCTCTTCCAGCTCCAGCCATTCCTCCTCAGCGGCAGAGAGTTTCTCCTGCCGCTCCACCAGCGCATCGGTGGCCTTCTGGAACTTCACCGGTTCGCGGGTGAACAGCTCGGGATCAGCCATCAGCTGCTGCAATTTGGCGATCTCCGCCTCCAGCCGCTCGATCTCTCCGGGCAGCGCCTCCAGCCGGTGTTTTTCCTTAAAGCTCAGACCATCCTTGGGCTGGGCTTCCTGCTTGGGTTTCGGCTTGCTCGCCTTGGCTTTCTCCGCCTTCTCCGCCGCACCTTCGACCGGGGCACGCTGCGAGAGGTAATCGCTCCAGCCCCCCGCATAGGCCGTGGCGCGCCCGCCGCCTTCCATGGCGATGGTGGTGGTGGCCACGCGGTCCAGAAAATCCCGGTCGTGGCTCACCAGCAGAACCGTGCCATCGTAGCTGTCCAGGAGTTCCTGCAACAGGTCGAGCGTCTCGACATCCAGATCATTGGTCGGTTCGTCCAGCACCAGCAGGTTGCTCTGCCGCGCCATCAGCCGCGCCAGCAAGAGACGCGCCTTCTCGCCGCCGGACAGGGACCGCACCGGCGCGCGGGCCTGCGCCTCGTCGAACAGAAATTCCTTCAGGTAGCCGACCACATGTTTCGGCTGCCCCCGGACCATCACCTGATCCGCCTTGCCAGAAATCCCCAGAAGCGGATCCGAGGTCAGGTTTTCCCAGAGACTGGCATCGCCGTCCAGCTGATCACGGGTCTGATCAAACAGCGCCAGCTCCAGATTGGTGCCCATCTGCACATGGCCTTCATCAGGCTGTTCCAGCCCCAGCAGCATCTTCAGGAGCGTGGTCTTACCTGCCCCATTCGGCCCGACAAAGGCAACGCGATCGCCGCGCTGCACCTTCAGCGAGAAGTCCCGCACAATTGCCTTGTCACCGTAGGATTTCGTCAGCCCTTCGGCCTCGATCACCTTGCGGCCCGATTTCGGGCCCGCGTCCAGCGCCAGCTCAGCCGTGCCCTGACGTTTGATCTGGCTGGACCGCTCAGATTTCAGGTCCTGAAGCGCGCGCACCCGGCCCATATTGCGTTTCCGGCGGGCGGAAATCCCCTCCACCGCCCAACGGCTTTCGGATTTGATCAGCCGGTTCAGCTTATGCCTCTGCTGGTCTTCTTCTTCCCAGATCTTGTCGCGCCAGGCCTCAAAGGCATCAAACCCCTTCTCCTGACGGCGCACCTGCCCCCGGTCCACCCAAAGCGTCGCGCGGGTCAGGGCACGCAGAAACGCCCGGTCGTGCGAAATCAGCACAAAGGCGGCGCGGGTCGATTTCAGCTCATTCTCAAGCCAGGTGATCGCCTCGATATCCAGATGGTTGGTCGGCTCGTCCAAGAGCATCAGATCGGGTGCCTCGGCCATCAGCTTGGCCAGCGCCGCGCGGCGTTTTTCACCGCCGGAGGC
Organism: Phaeobacter sp. JH20_26; assembly: GCF_048056275.1. Classification (NCBI taxonomy): domain Bacteria; kingdom Pseudomonadati; phylum Pseudomonadota; class Alphaproteobacteria; order Rhodobacterales; family Roseobacteraceae; genus Phaeobacter; species Phaeobacter sp. JH20_26. The sequence goes on from NZ_JAYMWL010000013.1 coordinate 819,549, forward strand.
CGTCGCCACAGGGCGGGCGGGATCAAACTTCAGCCCCTCGCCTGCCCGCTCCACCTTGTACATCTCGCCCGGATCCAGTTCGGAACTGGCAAAATCGCCCAGCGTGGCAAACCCGGTCATCTGCGGGTCCTGCTCCATATAGCCGACGGATTTGCCCGGCGGCACCACCAGCGAGCCGGTGTCGGCCTCGACCAGACCGGCCATCACCTTCATCAGGGTGGATTTGCCGGAGCCATTGCGCCCGACCAGCGCCACCCGGTCGCCGGGTTGCACCACCAGATCAAGATCCGCGAACACCGGATCGCCCCCAAAGGTGAGGGAGATACCGGACATCTGTAAAAGAGGAATACGTGCCATGTGAGGCTGCTAAACCGGGGCGCGGGGCAGGTCAACGGCTGTCAGCGCACCGGATGGTCAACGCCGGTGACAATGGCGCGCAGCAGACGTTTGCGCGCTGCGGGAATGGTGGCGATTTCCACCGCCGTAAAGAGATGCAGCGTGCCAAGCTCGCGGTCGATCACCGCATGGTCGCTGACCCAGCCGCCCATCATCAGATAGGTGCGCAACAGGGGCGGCATCTGCTGCTGCGCCGCCTTGCCATCCACGGGCGGCAGATCCAGTGCCGCAAGGGGCAGCACCTGCGCCGCCCGCACCCCCACCCCCTGCCCGGTCGGTGCCTGATGACGGGCCAGCAGCAGGGCAAGGGCCTGCCCATAGGGCGCCGGATCAACACCCTGAAAGGACGAGCAGCCAAACAGCAGCTCGACCCCGTGATCATCGACAAACGCTGTCAGCGCCCCCCAGGCAAGCCGCAGGATATCGGCATCCTGCCAATCGGGATGGATGCAGAACCTTCCCAGCTCCAGCAACGGGCCACGACGGGCGGAAAACATATTCAGATCATATCTTTGCGCGGAATAACTCTGGGCGATATATGCGCCATCTGGCAGCAGCAGCAGGCGAAAACAACAGACCAGAACACCGCTGGCCTGATCCTCGATCAGCATATGCTGGCAGCGCAGGTCCAACGGTTCTGCGTCGAGCTTGCTATGGCCGAAACACAGGCTTCGCAGCGCCCGCGCCCGTTGCAGATCGCCGCCATCACCGGCCACCTGCCCGGCGCCATCAATCAGCCGGACCCGATAGCGGCCACGACACAGCAGCGGCCGCGGCGCGACCCTTGCAGGGGACATCTTCACAAGGGGCAACAGATCACGCAACGCAGCTCTTCCAGCGACCACAGGCACCGCAGCCTGAGGCCTGCCTAGCATGGATCACGTATCAGCCAAACGACGAAAGCCACTCCGGATCGGGATGGCTTTCTCAGAATTAGATATGCAGGCCGATCAGACCCGCCGCATCATTCGATCAGCCCACCGGGACCAAAGTTGCCGAGGCTGCCCAGCAGCTGGCGCAGGAAGGTCTTGTCCTGCACGTTAGAGCTGGTCACGCGGCGTTGCAGGGGAATCACCCGGCCCTGCTCCAGACCGTAGCGTTCGATCCCCGTGACCACGCCCTGATCGTTGAAATTGATCGCAACCAGCTCCCGCGAGACCGGCTTGCTGGCCGAGGGTCCGCGGCGGCGCATCAGGGTGGAAACATAGTAGTAGCCGCCATCGGTCAGCACGCCCTCAGCCGCCGGAACCCCAATGGTTTCAGCAACGCTGTCCTTGGTATCAACGCCGACAACCACCTCTGACAGCAGCTCTTCGCTGGGGACATATCCGTGCTTGCGGTACATGGAACAGGCGCCAACCGCGAGCCCCGCTACCAAGAGAACCGTGACCCTTGTCGCCGCCTTCAGCGACCTCATACGTTTGGATGCCATGCTACTCTCTTGCCCCCCGGCTTGAATACGCCTTTGAACCGGATTACCTAAACCAAGCCTCCGGTTCAAGAAACGAAAGTCCCCCAAATGTCTGAGAGCACCGCTTTTCGGGTCGCTGACCTGCCGCAAAACCGCGCAACCTCGTTCGAACTGCGCCCCGACGCCGCTGGTCTGACCGCCCTCGCGCAGGAGCTGGGCGTCGACGATCTGCGCAAACTGCGCTTTGCCGGAGAGATCCGCGCTCTGGGCAAACGTGACTGGGAACTGGTTGCGGATCTGGGCGCCACCGTGGTGCAGCCCTGCGTGGTGACACTGGATCCGGTGACCACCCGCATTGATCAGAAGGTGCGCCGCAGCTTTATCGCCGGGATGGTGCATCCCGACAGCGAGGAAGAGGTGGAGATGCCCGAGGATGACACCAGCGAACCGCTGGGCAGCCATATCTCCCCGCATGAGGTGATGGTCGAAGCGCTGGCGCTGGCGCTGCCGCAATACCCCCGTAAAGACGGCGTCTCGCTCGGAGAATCAGTGCACGCCGAACCGGGTGTTGCCCCGATGCGCGACGAGGACACAAAGCCCTTTGCCGGGCTGGCCGCGCTGCGTGATCAGCTTGACGGCAGCCGCGAAGACTGAAAAGAGAGCGGCCAGACGATTCCGATTGGTGTTCATGCGCTGACCGGCCAAAAAACCACTTGCGCCAGCGTCAATTCGCAGTATTTTCGCGCGCTCATCGGAATTTTGGTTGGACATCGGCAAGGCTGAGGCCTAAACGCACGGCAGACCGATCGAAACATTGAATGTGAAACGCGCCGCGGGGACAGCCCCAAGGCCCCAAGTGACAAAGGTTGAGACATGGCTGTCCAACAGAACAAAGTATCCAAGTCGCGTCGCAACAACCGCCGCGCGCACGATGCACTGGTTGCTGCAAACCCGAACGAATGCGGCAACTGTGGCGAACTGAAGCGTCCGCACCACGTATGCCCCTCCTGCGGCCACTACGACGAGAAAGAAATCGTCGCAGCCGCTGACGAGATCGACATGGACGAAGACGCGGCCTAAGCCGCGTCTGCACCAGACTTAATGTCAGGCAGGCATTTTCATGGCGGGTAAACCCGATCAGATGCAGAAGAATGCCAGCCGCATAGTTATTTCGGTTGACGCCATGGGCGGAGATGCCGGCCCCGCAGTTGTGGTGGCCGGCATTGCCATGTCCGCCGAAAAGAACCCCGATCTGGGGTTCATCCTGCATGGTCCCGAAGAACAGCTGAAGCCGCTGGTCGCCAAGAAGCGTATTCTCGACGGCCGGGTGGAATTCCGCGATGCCCGCGATGTGGTCACCATGGAGGACAAGCCCTCTCAGGTGATGCGCCACGGCAAGGGCACGTCGATGTGGTCGACGCTGGAGTCGGTCAAGGAGGGTGAAGCCGCCGGTGCGGTCTCCTGCGGCAATACCGGCGCGCTGATGGCGCTGTCGATGCTGCGGCTGCGCAAGCTGCCCGGTGTGAATCGCCCGGCCATTGCGATTCTCTGGCCGTCGCGCAATCCGCAGGGCTTCAACGTGATGCTCGATGTTGGCGCCGATGTGCGCGCCGACGCGCAGGATCTGCTGCAATACGCCATGATGGGCACCTCTTATGTGCGCAATTCGATGGACATTCCCCGCCCCCGCGTGGGCCTGCTGAATGTCGGCACCGAAGAGCACAAGGGACATGCCGACCTGAAAGAAGCCTATGGGCTGATCTCGGATCATTCCGAAACCGGGGGGTTTGACTTCGTCGGTTTTGTCGAGGGCAGCGATATCCCCGGCGATGTCGCCGATGTGATCGTCACCGACGGGTTCACCGGCAATGTCGCGATTAAGACCGGCGAGGGCACTGCCAGCCTGATGCGTGTCGCCCTGCGGGAAGCCTTTGAATATTCGTTCCTGTCTAGGATTGCGGCGTTGCTGGCGATGACCTCGCTCAAGCGGCTGTCCAAGCGCATGGACCCGCGCCGGGTCAATGGCGGTGTTTTCCTTGGTCTCAATGGCACCGTGGTGAAATCCCATGGTGGCGCGGATGCCACCGGTGTCTCGGCGGCGGTGAAGCTGGCCTTCCGTCTTGCCCAGCAGGGGTTTGCAGAAAAACTCGCCGCACGGGTTGCATCCTCTGTGGCGCTTACCCAAGATAAACCAGCGCAAATGGACGAGACCAAAACCGACCAGGCGCCCACCAAAAAAGACTAAAAGGCAGGCATCAGAATGACGCGACGCGCAGTAATTGTCGGGACCGGGCATTATCTCCCTGAACGCGTGGTCGAGAACGCGGAATTCGAAGCCACGCTGGATACGTCGGACGAATGGATTCGCAGCCGCTCCGGGATTGAGCGCCGCCATTTCGCCGCCGACGGCGAGACCACCTCCTTCATGGCCACCAAGGCCGCCGAAAAGGCGCTGGGTGATGCCGGGCTGACCGCGGATGATATCGACGCCATCGTGGTGGCCACATCGACCGCCGATCTCACCTTCCCCTCTGCCGCCACCATGGTGCAGGCCCAGCTGGGCATGACCCGTGGCTTTGCCTTTGACGTGCAGGCGGTCTGCGCCGGGTTTGTCTATGCGCTGAGCAACGCCAATGCGCTGGTGGCCTCCGGGCAGGCCGAGAAGGTGCTGGTGATCGGGGCCGAGACCTTCAGCAAGATCATGGACTGGAGCGACCGCTCCACCTGTGTGCTGTTCGGCGATGGTGCCGGTGCGCTGGTTCTGGAGGCGCAGGACGGCGCAGGCACCAGTGCCGACCGTGGTATTCTGGCCACCGACCTCAATTCCGACGGCCGCTACAAGGATCTGCTTTATGTGGACGGCGGCGTTTCCACCCAGAACACCGGCCATCTGCGGATGCAGGGCAATCAGGTGTTCCGCCATGCGGTCGAGAAACTGGCCTCCACTGCCAATACCGCGCTGGAGCGCGCCGGCCTGACCGCCGCCGATGTCGATTGGATCGTGCCCCATCAGGCCAATATCCGCATCATCCAGGGCACCGCCAAGAAGATGGGCCTGCCGATGGAAAAGGTGGTGGTCACCGTGCAAGACCACGGCAATACCTCGGCCGCCTCGATCCCGCTGGCGCTGTCAGTGGGCAAGGAACGCGGCCAGATCAAACAGGGCGATCTGGTCGTCACCGAAGCCATCGGCGGCGGTCTGGCCTGGGGATCGGTTGTCCTGCGCTGGTAAGCGGCAAAGCCAGCCCGAGAAGCGGCGCGATTTTACGGGCGGAACTCCGCGATGCAATTCATTGATATTGACAGGGAAATTCCCCCCGCCCTATGCTTTGCCAAACAGCGGGGATAGTCATGGGCGAAAAAACACTAACACGAATGGATTTGAGTGAAGCGGTCTTCCGCGAGGTTGGCCTGTCGCGCAACGAAAGCGCGCAGCTGGTGGAAAGCATGCTTCAGCATATGTCTGACGCCCTGGTCCGTGGGGAACAGGTCAAAATTTCTTCCTTCGGGACATTCAGCGTGCGCGATAAATCCGCCCGCGTTGGCCGCAACCCGAAGACCGGCGAAGAGGTGCCCATTCAGCCTCGCCGGGTTTTGACCTTTCGACCATCGCATCTGATGAAGGACCGGGTGGCAGACGGGAACCGTAAATAACGGTCAGTAACCACGGGACACACCACGCGATGTCAAAATCACCAGACGCCTTCCGCACCATCAGCGAAGTTGCGGAGTGGCTGGGGATCCAGGCGCATGTCTTGCGTTTCTGGGAAAGCAAATTCACCCAGATCAAACCGGTCAAACGCGCAGGCGGACGCCGGTACTATCGTCCTGCCGATGTGGAATTGATCAGCAGCATCAAGTACTTGCTGCACGACAAGGGGCTGTCCATCAAGGATGTGCAGGCGCTGTTGCGCGAACATGGCCCGGTCCATGTCGCCGCGATGGGCGGTGGCGCCCCGATAGATGCCGACACAGTTGAGGCGGACGCGGTCGAGGCGGACACAATTGAGGCCACGGTCGCAGAGGCGCAGGAGGAACCCGCCAGCGCGGAGCCGTCCGGGGGTGATCTTTTCTCCGACGCCGAGGCGCCCGCGCCAGAGCCTGCAACCGCGCAGACGCCAGAGGCGGCAGCCGCCCCCGCTGTTGAGATGCCTGCTACGGACGTGCCCGCCACTGCGCATGTCACCGCGCCTGTCACCGCGCCTGTCGCCGCCGCTGCGACCGCTCCTGCCGCTGCACCAATGGCCCCTGCCTCCGCCGCGCCTGTTGCGCCCGTAATGCCCGCAGCGCCCACCGCAGGTGGCCCGCCCGCGCCAGTGGTCGGATCCGCAGCAACCTCACCGGTGGATGCCGGTCCGGTTGAGGCTGCCGCCTTCGACGCCGCCGCCGTGGCGCAGCCTTCCGATGCTGGCCCTGTCCCGGCGCAGCCCGAAACCGGCGCTGCCCCCCTGACGCCAGTGCAGCCTCAGGGCGCGGCATCAATGGCCCCACTGGCAGATGTTCCACCCGCCGCAGCTGCACCCGCTCCGACAGCGCCGCTTGCGACGGAGCCTGCCATGGCGCCGATGGATCCGATTGACGCGGCTGTCGCGCAGACCGGTTCGGTCCACCCGCCTGCCGCACCGGTCAGCGAAACCGCCATCCCTGCCGCCGCCGAACCCACCAGCGATCTGCATGTCATGGCCGACGCCCCCGAGAGCGCGCCACAGGCAGATGGTCCTGCGGATGACCTCCCGCCGATGATGGACGCGGCCATGCCGCAGGCACCCGACGTTTCCGTGCCGGCGGATACCGCCGACGCGATCGCAGACCTGCCCCCGGCGGCGCCATCCGATGTTGCAGCGGAGCTGACCCAACCGGGCCTGCCGCTTGGTGAGGAAGAGGATGCGCTGCTGGATGCGCCTGTCGAGGCTGCGGCGGATGCGCCGGAGCAGGAGCAGGCGCAGCTCTGGCCGGAGACGCCGGAGGCGCAAGACCCCGGCACCGTGGAGGTCGCCGAGGCTGCGGCGCTCCCGCCGGTGGCGGCGGAAGGGAACAGGCTTGCCGAACCGTCAGCGGATCCGGCGCTGGAGGCGACAATCGAGATGCCGGTTGCGAGTCCGGTTGAGGGTCCAGCGGACAGCCCGGTTGCCATGGCTCTGGACACAGATGCGGGCGCAGGTGACAGTGCCGCGCCTGCGCCATATGCGCCTGACAGCGCCATGTCTGATAGCGCCATGTCTGACAGCGCCGCGCTGATGGCAGAATCGGGCGAGCCGGTGACAACTGTCGCGCCGGTGGAGCTGATAGCCGAGACTGAGCCAGCGCCGCTCCTCGCACCTGAGCCTGAGGTCGAGCCTGAGCCTGAGCTCATCCCGGAGGTCGTGGAAGAGACTGCGGAAGACGCATCAATCGAGGCCGAGGCGCCGAATCTCTCTCCTTGGGGGGATGAGGAGCTTGCCTCGCCCGAGGTGGAAACGCCGGTTTCCATGGCAATGGCGCCTGCCGCCGATGAGGCCGAGGCCCCTGCCGGTGCTGGCGCGGATGTATTTGCTGCCGACTCTGACGCGCCGATGGCCGAGCCCCCCGCCGAGACGGATACGCAAGATCCCGTGGTGTTTGATCAGGGCGACAGCCCGGCACCCGTGGTTGAGGCGCTGGACAGCGATCCCGCGCTTGGCGATATGCCACCGGACGTGCCTGCGGCGGAGGCCGTGCCAGAGGTCACAGTGCAGCCGCTGGCCGATCCTGAGGCCGATGTCACACAGGAGGCTGCCGAGCCGGTAGCGACAACCGACTTTTTCGCTGGTGGCGATGTGTCAGATGACGCGCTGGCAGATGGCGATCTGATGGCGGGCGAACTGGCGGGCAGCGATCTGCTGACCGACGCAGCGGGTGATCATCTGCCCGACGACAATGAGGCCCCCTCGCCCGAGGATGTGCCGCTGGCCTTTGCCGATGCGGCGGAGACGCCGGACGCTGCCGCGCCTCCGGCTGACGTGCTGGATATGCCTGACCCGGTTGCCGATCGTGCGGAGCTTGAGGCTGTGGCAGCACTGGAGGCGGGGCCGGAAGAGCTGCCAGATCTGGCTGAGGTTGCGGCCAAGGTTGACGTTGCGGCTCCAGTTGCCCTGAAGGATCCGCAGCTGGACGCGAGCATTGTCAGCGATCCGGTCTTGGCTGCGCCTGCGGTTGATGAGGATCTGTTGACCACGCCGGTGCAGGAGGATGCCGCGCTGCCGGAACCTGACCTGCCGGAACCTGACCTTGCGGGACTTGAGGACGCAGGATTTGCGGCTGCCGCGCCGGAGCATCCCGAAGCGGAGGCCACGGAACTGGCCACCGCTGACCCGGTATCCGAAGTGACCGAAGGCGCGGTTGAGCCTATCGTGCCTGAGCCACATGACGAGGATGCGGCTGCGATGCCCGCGGGTGGCTCCGATCTGGCTGCCACGGGCGAGCTGAGCCCGCCGAGCGAATTGACCGCCCCTGTCGAACTGGGCGCGGCAACCGAATTGGCAGAGCCTGAAGAGCTGGTGCAGACCGCGCCGCTCGCAGAGCCTGTGGATGCGGCAACGCCGGACCAGGAGGCGATGGCAGAGGTTACCGAGGTCGCAGAGGTCACGGAGACGGCGCCGGCGCTGGATGAACCGGCAGAGCCTGCCGCGCCGGTTTCCGCCCCGGCAGGGCAGGAATTTGTCGAACCCGATCTCCCCGCAGCCGATGTGGCCGAAGCGGACCTGCCCGCCGCTGATACATCTGCCGCTGACACCCCTTCCGCCGACGATCCCGCCGAGGCTGCGGCGCCGGAGCTTCGACCGCTGGTGATTGATATCCCCGATGAGGCGGAGCCGCGCGCTGCGCAGACCTCCGGCGCGCTGTCGCGGCTTGCGGGGATTGCGCAGCTGCCTGCGGATCATGTCGGACAGGCCCGCGCCTGTGCCGAGGCATTGCGGGCGCATCGGGGCGCTGCCTAGGGTCGCGTCACATTAATCTTGCGGAGGCGGCGAAATAATCTGGTTTTTTCGCTTGCCCCTGCCGGAAAAACGGGTAGAAACCAGCGCAACGGGCTATAGCGCAGCCTGGTAGCGCGTCCGTCTGGGGGACGGAAGGTCGCAGGTTCGAGTCCTGCTAGCCCGACCAAAATACCCCGCCTCGCAAGGGGCTAAAAAACGCCCGCCCCTCTTTGGGGTGGGTGTTTTTGTATCTGCCTTTCGTGCAAGGTATTGATAATAAAGCGTTGGGAGGATCGGGATGACATCAGAACCACGGCTCGTGAGCGGAGCGGCACAGGGCGTGCTGTCGGATCGCCAAATCCGCCAGATGATCACCGAGGCTGCGATTTCCGCTTCTTCTCCGATCCTGAATGACCAGATCCAACCAGCGAGCCTTGATCTGCGGCTGAGCGATTGTGCCTATCGGGTGCGGGCCTCCTTTCTGCCCGGTCTGGGGCGCACGGTCGCCGACCGGCTGGAGGATCTGACCATGCACCGGGTGGCGCTGACCGGTGGTGCGGTGCTGGAAAAAGGCTGCGTCTATGTGGTGCCGCTGATGGAGCGGATCCGTCTGCCCGAGGGAATGACAGCCGCCGCGAGCGCCAAATCCTCCATCGGGCGGCTGGATGTGATGACGCGGGTGATCACCGATCAGGGGGTTGAGTTCGACCGGGTCACCGATGGCTATGACGGGCCGCTTTATGCGGAAATCTGCCCGCAGAGTTTCTCTGTGGTGGTGCAGCCGGGGCAGCTGCTGACGCAAATCATCTTTCGTCAGGGGCGCACATTCCTCAGTGATGCGGAGCTGCGCGCAGTGCATGAGGCGACGCCGATTGTGTCGGGAACACCGGTGATCTCCGACGGTCTGGGCTTCTCCGTCGATCTTCGGCCTGAGCGGGGCGATCTGGTGGGATACCGCGCCAAACATCACACCGGTGTGGTCGATCTGTCAAAGCTCGGCCATTACGATCCGGCGGAGTACTGGGAAGAGGTCCGCACCACCAAGGGGCAGATCATTCTGGATCCCGGTGCGTTCTACATTCTGGTGAGCCGCGAGGCGATTGCCATCCCGCCGGATTATGCTGCCGAAATGGCGCCCTATCTGGCGATGGTGGGCGAATTCCGGGTGCATTACGCGGGCTTCTTTGATCCCGGTTTTGGCTATGCTGCCGCTGGCGGGGCCGGATCGCGTGGCGTTCTGGAAGTGCGCTGCCATGATGCGCCCTTTGTGCTGGAGCACGGGCAGGTCGTGGGGCGGCTGGTCTACGAGAAGATGTCGGAAGTCCCCGAACAGCTCTATGGCGTTGATATCGCATCAAACTATCAGGGTCAGGGGCTGAAGCTATCAAAGCATTTCAAACCCCAAACCAAGGGCTGACGCCCTGACTGGGGGAGCCTGAGCCTAGAACCGTGGGGGTCGGGTATTGCGCCCGGTCAGGCGCGCCTTCTGGGCGGTTGCCTTGTCCTGTGGCAGCGGGCGCGCGGATTTTTCCGTGCCCTGACCCTTGTCGCGCTTGGCGATTGCCCTGATCCCGGCGTTGACGCCTGCATTGACCGCGCGGCCCACAAGACGGCGCAGGATCATGTTGATCAACCGGTCTATGCTCATCTGCGTCACTCCTTGGCCCTGGGGTCTGTTGCACGCGGATCTCACCGCGTGCACCGGCAGTATCGCAGAGGTTTGCGGCCCTTTTGCGGCGCGGCGGCCTGCCCTCAGTCGCCAAAGAGTTCCGGCTGTTCCTCGACCTCGTCGCTGTCGCCGCGCCCGCCCAGAGGCAGGCTGCCTGGTGGCGGGCGGTTTTCCAGCAGACCTGCGGCGCGCAGCTCCTTGAGGCCGGGCAGGTCACGCGCACTTTCCAACCCGAAGTGATCGAGGAACGTGGGCGTCACCACAAAGGTCACCGGGCGGCCCGGTGTCATCTTGCGGCGGCCAAGGCGGATCCAGTCCATTTCCAGAAGCTGGTCGATGGTGCCGCGCGACACCGACACGCCGCGCACCTCTTCGATTTCGGCGCGGGTGACCGGCTGGTGATAGGCAATGATCGCAAGGGTTTCGATGGCCGCGCGTGAGAGTTTGCGGGTTTCGACCGTTTCCTTCTGCATCAGAAAGCCAAGGTCAGAGGCGGTGCGCAGCGCCCAGGCATCGCCGACGCTCACGATATTGACGCCGCGCCCGTCGTAGCGTTTGCGCAGGTGCTCCAGCGCGGTGCCCGGTTCGCAGCCATGCGGCATCCGCGCCTCAAGATCGCGCACCGTCACCGGTTCGGCGCTGGCAAAGAGCACCGCTTCAACCATGCGCTCCTGTTCGGCCATGGGGGGCGCGTCGAAGAGGGTTTGGGTTTCCTCCGCAACAGTGTTCTGGCTGTGGTCGTCCATCAGGTATCCTTGTCACGAATGCGCAGCTGAATGGGCGCATAGGTCTCGCTCTGTCGCAGCTCCAGCCGGCCTTCTTTCACCAATTGCAGCGAGGCGGCAAAGGTGGAGGCGGTGGCGGAGCGGCGTTTCATCGGGTCGGAGTGCCAGCCATCGGGCAGATAGGTCAGCATATCGGTCCAGCTGCCGGTGTAGCCGATCAGGTGGCGCATCCGTTCCAGCGCCGCCTCCATGGTAAAGATCGCCTCGCGGTCCAGCACGAAGGGGCGGAAATCATCGCGGGTGCGGATCCGGGCATAGGCCTGCATCAGGTCCAGGAGATTGGCCGAATAGCTGACGGTGCGGATGCGGGTCACATCCTCACTCTGACCACGGGCAAAGAAGTTGCGGCCCAGCTGATCGCGCGCCATCAGCCGCGCCGCGCTGTCGCGCATGGCCTGAAGCCGCTCCAGCTGGAAGGCCAGATGCGCCGCCAGTTCCTCACCGGAGGGGCCGTCCTCCGTCGGGTCGGGCGGCAGCAGCAGGCGAGATTTCAGATAGGCAAGCCAGGCCGCCATGACCAGATAATCGGCGGCCAGTTCGATACGCAGCTCATGGGCCTTTTCCACGAAACTGAGGTATTGGCGCGCCAGTTCCAGCACCGAAATGCGGCGCAGGTCGACCTTTTGCGTGCGCGAGAGCGACAAGAGCACGTCCAGCGGCCCCTCGTAGCCGTCAACGTCCACGATCAATGCTTCGGCCGCGAGCCGCTCCTCGACGCTGGTCGCGTCGTCGTCAAACAAAGTGTCAGCCATATACCTGTCCGCCCATGAGGGCTGATAGTTCGGCCTCGGCCGCGGTTATGTCAAGCGGGGCCGGAGCGCGGCGAGCGGCCTCGGCCTGTTCGGCGCGGGCCTGTGCAGCCACGCTCATCTGGCCCGAAGCCTCCGCCACGGCGGCGCGCTCATCCAGCGGGGCGTTGCAGAACAGGACCACATCGCAGCCTGCCGCCAGCGTGTCGCGGGCGATATCCTGCGGTGTGCCGCTCAGCGCCTTCATCGAGATGTCATCGCTCATGATCAGCCCGTCAAAACCGATGTCGGTGCGGATCATCTGCATGACGCGGGGCGACAGGGTGGCGGGGCGGCTGTCCAGCGCCTCATAGACCAGATGGGCGGTCATCCCCATCGGCAGGTCATTCAGCGCGGCAAAGGCGGCAAAATCCGAGCCGGTCAGCAGATCCAGCGGCGCGCTGATGCGGGGCAGGTCCTTGTGGCTGTCCAGCGTCGCGCGGCCATGACCGGGGATATGTTTCACCACCGGCACGACGCCGCCATCCAGCAGGCCGTCGGCGGTGGCGCGGGCGCGGCGCACCACCGCCGCCAGATCGCTGCCGTAACAGCGGTTCTGGAGAAACGGGTGGGTATCGGGACCGGCCACATCGGCCAGCGGTGCGCAGTTGCTGTCGATGCCCAGCCCGCGCAGCTCCTCCGCGATCAGGCGGGCGCGCAGATACATGGCGCGATCCGCCCCTGCCCCGGCAGCCGCCGCGTGATCCAGCGCGGGCCGCCACTGGCGTGCCAGCGGCGGGCGCAGGCGCTGCACGCGGCCGCCCTCCTGATCTATGGTGATCAGACAGTTCCGGCCAACCGCCTCGCGCAGTTCATCACAGAGCGCGCGGGTCTGCTCGGCGCTGTCGATATTGCGGGCAAACAGGATGAAGCCAAAGGGATTGGCGCGGGCGAACAGCGCCTTTTCGGCGGCGCTGAGACGCAGACCTTCGGCATCTAGAATTGTGGCTCCGTAACGCATTGCGATCCTCTTGTGCTGGGGCGCTGATACACCAGTGTCGGGGGCGGCGCCATGGCCGGATGGGTCAAACTGGCAGCAGTTTGCCGGATGGAAAACGACAAACGCCCGGCTGGAGCCGGGCGCGGAGGTGTCGGGGGGAGGCCCATGTCCTAGCGGGTGGTCACGGGGATACAGTCGGCGTTGCCTGCCACCAGAGCGGAGCAGAAACGGCGCGCATCGGAGAGGTCGTCAAAGCCCATCGCGCGCAGGCGGTAGAAGGTGCGACCTCCGCTTTCCGCCTTTTGGATCACCCGTTTCTTGCCTTCCAGATAATCGGCGAAGCGTCCGTGGATGCGATCCCATTCGGCGCGCGCAACCTCGGCGCTTTCATAGGCGCCGAGCTGGGCCAGACGGGTGCCTGCGGGCAGGCTGTCGGGCGAGACATCCTGCGTGGTCTGCGCCACCGGGGCAGACGCTGTGGCGCGGCTTGGTGAAAAACGGGCGGGCCGCGCGGCGGGGCGCAGCGAGACGCGCACACCGGGGGCATTGCGCAGGGCTGCATTTGGCGCGGGCGCCACGGCCGCGACGCTCACGGCCTGCAGGGGTTGTGGCTGAACGATGGCCGGGGCTGTGGCGGAAGCCGACAGCTGTTCGGCGCCGCGCAGGGTCTCCTCCCCCAGAGGGGCGAAATCCTCGGTCAGCTCAGCCACCAGCGCGTCGATATCGCCGCCCTGATAGGCCGCGACCGCTTCGCTGGAGAGCCTGCCTGTATCGGCATTGGCCGCCGCAGCGGCATCAGCCGCCCCATCGCGGGTGTCGTTGATCCGCGCAGCACCGGTGGTGAGCGCCGCCTGCATGGGCTGGTCATCCTCGGTCAGCTGCACGTCCTGCGGCGCCAGTGTCAGCCGGTCGGCAGGAGTTTCGACATTGCCATTGGCGGCAACCGCATTGACGGCAAGCCCCTGATGGTCGGCGGGGAGGCCGCCGGGGTTCTCGGGCTGCACCCGCAGCGGGCCTTCGACGGCGCGCACGACCGGCACGCCGCTGACATCGCGGGAAATCAGCTGGTAGCCCCAGAGACCTATGCCTGCGACCAATGCAAGCGAGGCCACGGCGCCAAGGACGCTGAACGCCTTGCTGAGGCCGGCGCGACCGGCCCCTGCCGGTTCCGGGCTAAACCCGTAGTCATCGTAGCGATGCCCCTGACCGGTGCCCGGCCCGCTATAGGCGTCCTGCGCGGAGGCACCATAGCTGGGCGCTGGCTGCTGATAGGGGCTGTAGGACTGCGCGCCCTGTCCGGGGGATGTATGGGGCTGCGCAAAATAGCCGCCCGCTGTCGGCTGCTGGGCCTGTGGCGCGGCGGCCGATGTCTGCGGATCGAATCCGAAGGGGTGTTTGGGCTGCGGATAGGGCAGATGCGCATCGGCAAAGGAAGGCTCCTGCCGGGTGCCCTGTGTTTCAGTGGCGGAGGCCGAAGAACGGTCCCCACCATTGGAATACGACTGGCCGTGACCTGCCTGCGTAAAATACGCCATTTCCGCCTCACTGCCCGCAGACGGCACGCAATGCGCCGATCCGGGTTTCTACTTGATGATCTGCCTCGATCCGGCGGCCTGGGCGATTTTAGCTATCGCATCTCCTGCGCCGGTGTGACCCCAAGAATACCAAGACCGGCAGAAATGACAATGGAAACGGTCTTGGCCAGTGCCATTTTTGCATGTGTTGCAGATGGGTTGCTCTCGTTAACAAAACGTAAACCTTCGTTGGTTTTGCCGAGGTGATACAGCCCGTGCAGTTCCGAGGCGAGATCATAGAGATAGAAGGCAACCCGGTGCGGCTCGTGGGTGCGGGCGGCGATTTCCACCTGACGTGGCCATTCGGCCAGCTTCTTGGCCACCGCCAGCTGGGCGGAATCGTCCAGAAGCGACAGGTCGGCCGCGGCCAGCGTGGCCTCGTCGGTCGCAATCCCGGCCTCTGCCGCCTTGCGCAGGGTCGAGCAGATCCGCGCGTTGGCGTATTGCACATAGAACACCGGGTTGTCCTTGGACTGCTCCAGCGCCTTGTCGAGGTCGAAATCGAAACCCTGATCGTTCTTGCGCGTCAGCAGCATGAAACGGGTGACATCCGCGCCGACGGCATCGACCACATCGCGCAGGGTGACAAAGGTCCCTGCCCGTTTGGACATCTTGAACTCCTGACCGTCCTTGAACAGCTTCACCAGCTGGCACAGCTTGATATCCAGCGGCACCCGACCATCGGAGAGCGCCGAAACCGCCGCCTTCATCCGTTTGACATAGCCGCCGTGGTCGGCGCCGAAAATGTCGATCAGCTCGTCAAAGCCGCGCTCAACCTTATCGTAGTGATAGGCGATGTCGGGCGCGAAATAGGTCCAGGAACCATCGGATTTCTTCACTGCCCGGTCAACGTCGTCGCCGTGATCGGTGGATTTGAACAGGGTCTGTTCGCGCGGCTCCCAATCGTCGGGTTTCTTGCCCTTCGGCGGTTCCAGCACGCCCTGATAGATCAGCCCCTTGGCGTCCAGCTCTTTCAGCGCGGCCTCGATCTTGCCGGTGCCGTAGAGGGATTTTTCCGAGTAGAACACATCCATCTCGATGCCAAGCTGGGCCAGATCCTCGCGGATCAGCTGCATCATCGCATCGGTTGCGAATTCGCGCACCTCGGCCAGCCAGACATCTTCGCCCTGGTCGACATAGGCATCGCCCACCTTGTCCTTCAGCGCCTGCCCGACGGGAACCAGATAATCACCCGGATAGGTGCCATCGGCAAAGGCCACGTCCTGCCCGTGTGCCTCGAGGTAGCGCAGGTAGACAGAGCGCGCCAGCACATCGACCTGACCGCCGCCGTCATTGATGTAATATTCGCGGGTGACGTCATAGCCGGCATAGGCCAGGAGCGCCGCCAGCGCATCGCCGAAGACCGCGCCGCGGGTGTGACCCACATGCAGCGGGCCGGTCGGGTTGGCGGAGACATATTCCACGTTCACGCGCTTGCCCGCGCCGACGTCCGAGCGGCCGAAATCCGTGCCTGCGTCCAGGACCGATTTCAGAACGCCCTGCCAGATGCCGGGAGCCAGCCGCAGGTTCAGGAAGCCTGGGCCTGCGACCTCAGCACTGGCGATCCGATCGTCCGCGGCCAGCTTCGCCGCCAGCGCCTCGGCGATGTCGCGCGGCTTCATCCTGGCGGGCTTGGCCAGCACCATCGCCGCATTGGTCGCCATGTCGCCATGGGCGGCATCGCGCGGCGGCTCCACCGCCACATTGGCAAAATCGAGCCCTTCGGGCAGCGCGCCCTCGCCGGTCATGGCGGTCAGGCTGTCGATCACGAGCGAGCGGATATCGGTAAAGAGGTTCATATCTGGCGTCCCAACTGTTCAGCACAGCGGATACCGGGGGCGGCAGGAAGGGTCAACAGGATTGCAGAACCCATCACCATCAGCAGCGGGGGTGCCCCGGAGAATTCCCGTTTTCCGGTCAATTTTCCGGGTGAAGAAAATTGCGCGCGGGGCGAGGTTACGCGATATGCGCACCAAGGCGCGGCAGGTCAGGCCACCGGTACATCACGGGCCGGCAGACGGCCCCATCTGGTGATCTGATACCGGCGCAGCGAGGCGACATAATAGGGGTCGCGCAGAATCAGACGCTCAACCTCATCGCGGCTGGCCGCCTCGACATTCCAGATCGCCCCCGGAAAATCCTGCTCGGGCCGCATCGCCAATGCGCCGCCGATCTGCAATTCGGGATGGGCGCGTACAAAGGCGATATGAGCATCCCGGCGCGGGCGATCCGCGCGGATCCGCGCCATCTCTGGCGCATCCTGAAAGGTCACGGTCCAATGCGTCATGCCATTGCTTGCCATGGCGGCCTCTTGCATCTGCGATTGCGGTTCTGGGCGTCTGCCCCATGAAACCGCATCTGACCTGCCTCAGGATAGTGCCAGTTGGCATCAGCGTTACCGCCAGTCGCAGCGCAGCCCGCGCCTATTGCCCGGCTTGCAGATCTGCCGCAGCGGCAGCGGCCTCAGCCGGGAACAGGCGGCGGTGCTCCTGCAATGCAAAGCGGTCGGTCATGCCTGCGATGTAATCCGACACGATCCGGGCCAGAGCGGTTTCATCAGTGGCGGCGGCGATATCGCCCTGCCAGCGCGCGGGCATCTCTGCCGGATGGTTGAGGAAATGCGGAAACAGCGCCTCCACCACCTTGGAGACCTCAGCGCGTTTGCGCATCACGCTGGGCGCGCGGTACATGCGGGTGAAGAGAAAGGCGCGGATTTCCTTCAGGTCGGCCCAGAGCGCATCGGAGAACACCACCACGGGCGCGCCCAGGGCACGCACATCCTCGACGCTTTGCGCGCCGCTGGCAGCAAGACGGGCGCGGGCGCCGTCGATCACATCGCTGACCATCACGCCAAAGACCCGCCGCAGCGCCTCATGCCGGCGGCGGCGCGCGTCAAGGCCGGGATAACGGCGATCCACCGCCTGATAGGCCGGACCGATCACCGGCAGCTCGGCAATATCGGCATCGGTGAACAGCCCGGCGCGCAGACCGTCGTGCAGGTCGTGGTTGTTATAGGCGATGTCATCGGCCAAGGCCGCAACCTGCGCCTCGGCGCTGGCATGGGTGTGCAGCTCCAGATCCAGCGCCGCATTGCATTCGGCCAGCGCCCAGGGCAGATCGCCCACAACCGGACCATTATGTTTGGCAATCGCCTCAAGGGTTTCCCAGGTGAGATTCAGCCCGTCGAATTCGGCGTAATGCCGTTCCAGCGAGGTGACGATGCGGATGGCCTGCGCATTGTGATCGAAGCCGCCATAGGGGGCCATCAGCGCATGCAGCGCATCCTCGCCGGTGTGGCCAAAGGGCGTGTGCCCCAGATCATGCGCCAGCGCCACCGCCTCGGTCAGTTCCTGATTGAGCCGAAGTGCGCCCGCAATGGTCCGCGCCACCTGACCCACCTCGATCGAATGGGTGAGCCGGGTGCGATAATTGTCGCCTTCATGTTCAACAAAGACCTGGGTTTTGTGTTTCAGCCTGCGAAAGGCGCTGGCGTGGATGATCCGGTCACGGTCGCGCTGATAGGGGGAGCGGAAACTGCTTTCTTCTTCGGGGACTTGGCGGCCACGGCTACGGTCGGGCATGGTCGCATAAGGCGCGTAGGTCACTAATCTTTTCCCCGGTCAATCTTGTCCCTGTGGCGTCACCTTTCTATATTATGAACTCAGCTGCAACACGGCAGTGATCACCGTATTGGGAGACCAGAGATGCAATTGCCTCCAAAAGTGACCGAGCGCGCCTTTGCCCGGCTGGCCGAAATCGGCGCCGCCGATCAGGGTCAGGCGCTGCGCGTGGCTGTCGAAGGCGGCGGCTGTTCCGGGTTTCAGTACGAAATTGCACTGGATGCCCCGCAGGCCGATGATCTGATCCTTGAGGGTCAGGGGCAGAAGGTGGTGGTGGATGAGGTCTCGCTACCGTTTCTGGAAAACGCGGTGATCGACTTTACCGAAGAGCTGATTGG
This sequence comes from Phaeobacter sp. JH20_26, assembly GCF_048056275.1. Classification (NCBI taxonomy): domain Bacteria; kingdom Pseudomonadati; phylum Pseudomonadota; class Alphaproteobacteria; order Rhodobacterales; family Roseobacteraceae; genus Phaeobacter; species Phaeobacter sp. JH20_26. The sequence goes on from NZ_JAYMWL010000013.1 coordinate 838,005, forward strand.
CGCGCGGTTCGTGATCAACAACCCCAATGCCACCTCAAGCTGCGGCTGCGGCACCTCGTTTTCGATGTAGAAACGCCCACAGGGGCTGTATGACCATCGGTTTGCGCTAAGTGATGCTGGCCGCGCGGTGCCCTGCGGACCAGGTCCGTGATCTGCTGCCATATGGCCGGAGCGTCGCCGCTAAACGGGCTGGCGCGTCTTGATCACGGCGACAGGCTGAGCCCCCCTGCCCCGATCCGTCGATATCGGGCGTGACAGTCCCCCGCCCTGCTGAAGATCTGCCAGAACGCCTCGAATGCGGGGGTGCTGTTTTGCAGGTTCCGCAACTGTTTGCGGGCGTCGGGACCGGAGTGCGCCGCCATATGGCTGAGGGCATCCTGCCAGAGTGCGGGTGCTGTCCGGCCGGGTCCAGCGCCTGCCTCCATCAGCCAGACCGACAGCGGCGCCAGCAGGCTGCGGGTGGCCGGGGCGGCGATATGCAGGGCCTGCCCGGCGCCTGCGGGGAGCCGGCAGGCGGGCTCGGTTTTTCTGCCCACCGCAGTTACCTGCTGCCACCACAGCGTAACGAAACAGGCGTGATAGCCATCCATGCGCCCGTCAAACCCGTCTGGTGTCAGGGTAAACTGCGCGGTCGCGTGGCTGAGCAGCTGCTCCCAATAGGGCGGAGGCGTCGCGCCGGCATAGCGCAGGGCAATGCAGATCTCGGCCAACAGGTCCAGATCCTGATCAAGGCAGGCCAACAGCCCGGCGTAGGTCAGACTTTGCAGGGCGCGGGCGTCCAACCCCGGATCCCGGCGCCCGTAATCGGAGAGGTAGAACACGATATGGGTCAGCTCGTAGGCAGCCTTGCGATTGGGGATCGCAAAGGTCGCGCTGCGGCGGGTGAAGCGGCGCAGCCGGTCCGCAAGCCCAGGATCAACCGGCAGCGCAATGCCACGGCGGGCCAGCAGCTGCTGTGCCTCAGCGCGTTGCAGATCCGACAGTTCCGCCTCCACGAGACCCTGAGCCGCGGCCCAATGTGCCAGCTCCGATGCGGCGGCGGGCGTGCCGGTCAGATCTTCGTAGTCGAGGCAGATCGACAGGATAAAGCGATAATATTGCGGGAAAAACCGCAGTTGGCGCGTGGCGCCGTCACAGAAGGGGCGCAGGGGGGACAGCGCCGCCTCGCCGCCGATCCCCCCTGCGCCTGCCGGTCCCCCGGCCCGCTGCTGCATCACCCGCAGCAGGCTCAGCAGTTCTGCGTTCTCCTTCAGCCAGTAGACCTCCTGCGGCCGGCGCCGGTGGCAGGCAAAGCTCTCGACCCATGATGCAGCCGATGTACCCGGCGCCGTGCCCCGCCGCCCCGGTCCAGAGGGAGGCGGATGGTCGGGCGGGCCATCTGCGGACGCGCGAGTTTCGGCGTCCGGGATCTTGAAAGGCAGGATGATGGTCATGGTTGAAGCACCAAGATGGAACGCGCCCTGTGCCCGTCAGCCGTCAGACAGGCTGCCGGGGGGCTGGCTCATCGCGGCTTAGCTGCCGGAGGAGAACAGGCCGGTGGCCGCGCCGGTGGTGGTGGCGCCATCGGCCGGCGGGGCGGAACCGGAGGAGAACAGCGCGGTGCCTGCGCCCGCAACCAGATTGCCGTCGCCCTCGCGGCAGATCGAACCGGAGGAGAACATCTCGACCCCGTCCCCGGCATGAAGATCGCCGGTATGAAGCTCCGCCGCCGCAGGTGTCGACGGCTGTGCAAAGAGGTCGTGGCGTAAGGTTGAAGTGGTCATGGATCGTCTCCCGTTCTAGGTGAAAAACACCCGTCGACGATTGGCACGGGATGCCTGTTTCGCAACTGATAAACACGCCTATCGGTTGTTTTTCTGATAGGTCCACGGTTTAGGAAGGAGCGTCAATCCGTTGATCCTGAACCGAATGGCAGGTTCTGCACAGGTTAGCCACAGAGCTATCCACAACCGCAGACGCACAAAGCATAAGCAGACCGTCAGGCGATGATTTTGCAGGGCTGCAAATCACCCGGCAGCCGGGAGGGCGAGACCGAGCGGATCGCGTGCTGCTGATTCGCTGCTGTCGCCGGGGCGCGCCCTTGCCCCCTCGCCCGGATTGCGCGATAGATCAGGCGCCCCGCTGCGGGCCATTGAGGCAGGAGACCGGATATGAAAATCGCCACCTTCAACATCAACGGCATCAAGGCCCGCATCCATGCGCTGCCGGAATGGCTGGATGAGGCGCAACCCGATGTGGTGGTGCTGCAGGAGATCAAATCGGTCGATGAGGCCTTTCCGCGTGAGCTGTTCGAGGACCGGGGCTACAATGTCGAAACCCATGGCCAGAAGAGTTTCAACGGGGTGGCGATCCTGTCGAAGCTGCCGCTGGAGGATGTGCGGCGCGGCCTGCCGGGAGATGACAGCGACGAACAGGCGCGCTGGATCGAGGCAACCGTGGTGGGCAAACAGGCGATCCGCATCTGCGGGCTTTATCTGCCCAATGGCAACCCGGTTGAGCTGGACGCAGATGGACAGCCGGTCGACGGCGGCAAATACGCCTATAAACTGGCCTGGATGGAGCGGCTGCGGCAGCGGGCCAAGGATCTGCTGGCCGAGGAAATGCCCGCGCTGATGGCCGGGGATTACAATATCATTCCGCAGGCCGAAGACGCCAAGACGCCCGAAGCCTGGAAAGACGACGCGCTGCACCGCCCCGAAAGCCGGGCGGCATTCCAGCGGATCGTGGCGCTTGGCTTTACCGAAGCGTTCCGCGCCCGCCATCAGGGGCCGGGGCATTATTCGTTCTGGGATTATCAGGCCGGGGCCTGGAACCGCGATAACGGCATCCGCATCGACCATTTCCTGCTGAGCCCGCAGGCCGCCGATCTGCTGCGCGACTGCCAGATCGACAAGGAGGTGCGCGGCCGCGACAAACCGTCAGACCATGTGCCGGTCTGGGTCGATCTGGACCTATAGGCGGATAAGGCAGCAGCCTGAGCGCCGGGTCGCGGGCGATCCGGCGGATTGACCGGGGTCAGCCCTAGCGGCGCGCGGGCCGCTGATATCGGCCCGCCCCTGAGGTCCGCAAAGATTTCATCTCGGCACGGACAACTCCGCACAAACAAGTCCGCAAGAACAACAAAGGGCGCATCGTTTCCGATGCGCCCGAATATCATCTCAGCAGATACCCCCGCGGGGGCAAAAGCTTAGGCGAGAGCCAGATTGGCTGCGCTTTCGCGGCCATCACGACCGGCTTCGATATCGAATGTGACTTTCTGGTCGTCATTCAGTGTGGTCAGGCCTGCGCGCTCAAGCGCCGAGATATGCACAAACACATCTCTGCTACCGCCCTCGGGGGCGATAAAACCAAAACCTTTAGTAGAGTTGAACCATTTTACGGTGCCATTAGCCATCGTAAGTCTCCTTAAAAATGCCACCCGCGGAATGCGGCAGCTCGGCCAGTCAGTGCAAGATCGCATCGCTGAGCCGTAAGGAGCAGAAAAGTCGATAGAGATAACCTAACCCGACCTCCCTACCTGCCTTTGTGCAACTAAGCAAGCAGCAACTGCGGATTGTTGCGACGAGGGTGTGCGAATGCGCCAGCTCCAGCGCCGCGCCCCAGGTTCTGACGGCCTGCCCGCCGGTCAGGCCAGCGTGGTGACGGGGCCGCCGGTGCCGGGGTCGTTTTCGGTCGGGGCCGCGCTGTCGCCGGTGACGTCATGGCCGTAGATCCAGTCGAATTGCTGCACCATGCGCTGGGGCGCGAGGCGACCGCCAAGGCGCAGGATCTGATGCGCAGGCCAGGCCAGCGGCTGGCGCAGGTGGTATTTCCAGGCATTGCCGGTGGCGGCATCGACAACCCGGGCGGTGCGGTCGTAGCGGCGCGCCTGATAGGCGGCCAGACCGGCCTCGGTGGTCTTGGCGTTGCGCAGGGCATCAACCAGCACCCAGGCATCCTCAAGCGCGAGGTTCGCACCCTGAGCCATGAACGGCAGGGTGGGATGCGCAGCATCGCCCATGATCGCCAGCGCGCCCTTGTGCCAGACTTCGGCCACCGGATGGCGGAACAGCCCCCAGAGCGCCACCTGATCGACCTGCCCCAACAATTCTGCGGCAGCGCCACCAAAGCCCTGGAAGGCGGCGCGCAGGTTTTCGGGGTCATCCTGCTGATGCCAGCCCTCATCCGCCCAGGTCTTGCGTTCCTGCACCGCGACGATGTTCATCAGGCTGCTGTCGCGCAGCGGATAGGTGACCAGATGGCGACCCGGCCCCATGAAGACCTGCGCCTCGGCCGGGTGATTGTGAAGATTGGCAACCGTAGCGCGCCAGGCCACCTGCCCGGTAAAGCGCGGTTTGGCCACGCCGTTCAGCGCGGCGCGCGCCTTGGAGTGCAGCCCGTCTGCGCCGATCACCAGATCGCCGCCGCATTGCGCGCCATTGGCCAGATGCACCACCGGCCGGGCGCCGCAGCTGATGCGGTCGACCTTCTGCAACAGGCGCACCTTGACGCCGCTGCGACGTGCGGCATCAGCCAGCAGGTTGATCAGATCGGCGCGGTGGACAAAGTAGAAATTCCGCCCCGGCGCATATTGGTCGAGATCGAGACGCAGCACCTCCCGGCCCCGCCGGTGGCTGCGCAGAACCACCGCACGGGCGCGCGGCGCAGTCCAGGCGAGATCATCGGCCAGCCCCAGCGCGCGCAGAACCGCGACACCATTGGGGCTGATCTGAATACCCGCGCCGACCTCGGTGATCGCCTCGGCCTGTTCGAGGACCGTGACCTCGGCGCCCTGCTGGCTGAACGCCAGTGCCGCCGCCAGCCCACCGATGCCCGCGCCGATGATGGTGATTTTCCGGTCTGTCAGTCTCATGCTGTCCCGCTGTCTGCACGCCGACCGGTCCGTTCTGGCCAGGCGATACCCCCAGATAACCGAAAAACGCCGGAGCGACAGGCCCCGGCGTTGTGATTTTTTTCACAAATGCAAGAAAATCAGTCGTCGCGGTGGACTTTTTCGCGCCGCTCATGGCGTTCCTGTGCCTCAAGGCTCATCGTGGCGATGGGCCGGGCGTCCAGACGCTTGAGCGAAATCGGTTCACCGGTGACTTCGCAATAGCCGTATTCGCCTTCGTCGATGCGGCGGATCGCGGCGTCGATCTTGGCGACCAGTTTGCGCTGACGGTCCCGGGTGCGCAGTTCCAGCGCGCGGTCCGTTTCCTCGCTGGCGCGGTCGGCAACATCGGGAATATTGCGGGTATTGTCCTGCAACCCCTCGATGGTGTCACGGCTTTCGGCCAGGAGTTCCTGTTTCCAGTCATAGAGCTTACGACGGAAATACTCCTGCTGCCGGTCATTCATGAAGGGTTCATCTTCAGCCGGACGATAATCATCCGGCAGGAACACGTCTTGCTTCATTTCGCTACCTTTGGTTTGCCCCATACTGCCGGTCTTCCTCGGTATTGTTTACAAACTCAGCGGCTCCCCCCGCATGCCGCAGCGTTTATCCCCTGCGCAGGCGATTGTCACTACACAATAGTACGCACAAAGGGTTAAAACCTGCATAAGAGCGCCCCCAGGGGTTGCAGCGAGGCAACGAGGCAGGAAAGACATGCAGTTTCAGGGCACTAAGGATTATGTCGCGACCGAAGATCTGAAAATCGCGGTCAATGCCGCGGTCACTCTGGAGCGGCCGCTGCTGGTGAAGGGCGAGCCGGGCACCGGCAAGACCGAGCTGGCGCGGCAGGTGGCGGATGCGCTGGGACTGCGGATGATCGAATGGAACGTGAAATCCACCACCCGCGCGCAGCAGGGGCTGTATGAATACGATGCGGTCAGCCGGCTGCGCGACAGTCAGCTGGGCGACGAGCGGGTGCATGACGTCAGGAACTACATCAAGAAAGGCAAGCTCTGGGAGGCCTTTGAGGCCGATGAGAAGGTCGTTCTGCTGATTGACGAAATCGACAAGGCCGATATCGAGTTCCCGAACGACCTGTTGCAGGAGCTCGACAAGATGGAGTTCCATGTCTACGAAACCGGCGAGACGATCCGGGCCAGGCAGCGCCCGATCATGATCATCACCTCCAACAATGAAAAGGAACTGCCGGACGCGTTTCTGCGTCGGTGCTTCTTTCACTACATCCAGTTTCCCGATGCCGAAACCATGCGCAAGATCGTCGAGGTGCATCATCCCGGTATCAAGGACAGCCTGCTGACCACCGCGCTGACGCAGTTCTACGAGATCCGCGATACGGCCGGGTTGAAGAAGAAACCTTCGACCTCGGAGGTGCTGGACTGGCTGAAGCTGCTCTTGGCCGAGGATCTGAGCGCAGAAGATCTGAAGCGCGATGGCGCGGATGCGCTGCCGAAACTGCATGGCGCGCTGCTGAAGAACGAACAGGATGTGCATCTGTTTGAGCGACTCGCCTTTATGGCGCGGGGACGTCGCTGAAGGCCAGCCGCGCAGGATCAGACCAGAGGCCCGCCCCTTGTTGCGGGCCTTTTTTGTCCTTGCCTCCGTATCAGACGGGCTGTTGCTCTTCTGGTCGTAGATAGGCCTGCGCTGTCTGCTTCAACAGAAGCCGCAGCTTGCGCGGGCGCCCTTCGATGGCAAAGTGCACGACCTGCTCCAGACAGTTCAGCTGTTTGAGCCGTTGCGGGACGTTATGATGGGTGCCGGGCATCACATAGTGGCGAAGCGTGTCGCGCCGGGGAAAACGGTCCCGTTGCGTTGCCTCGCGGCCATGTCGCCCGTGGATGACAGTGTAATCCGTGCCGTCGCGAAAATGATCGGCAGCAGATTTCACCTCGTAATGCGAGATCCGGTTGCGATAGGCCGCCCAGCGTGTTTCGTCAGGCACGATATCGGGGTGGATCGAAATCTGCGGCGCAAAGGCGAGAACGGCGTCTATGCGGGTAACGGAGGATGCGACGATGGCGCTGAAGCCGCCCATGGAATGGCCCATCGCAATCACACGGGTGGCGCCGCATATCGCGCGGTAACTCTCAATTTCGGCACCGATGCGGCTCAGAAGACCCGGCGTGTTCAGCCAGCTTCGCTGCGGATCCGCGATGAACAGGGTGTTGTGGCGGCCATTTCCCGTCGCGCTTCGCGCGAATTCATAAGGCGGGCAGGTTTCGGCATCCTTGCCAATCCCTGAAAAACACACGACGAGCCTGTCGCCGGGACCGCGATGCGCCCATGTGACCAGATCATCGCAGGACAGCCGGGGTGTGATCGTAAGCTGTGATGGAGGCACGTCCGCTCCCTGATTACTGAGCGTTGTTTACGGTGCTCACGCATGGTGCGCGGCGACGCGACGGGGTTGGTAAGGGGGCGGCACATACACCGGCCTGCTGACGGCTGAGTGCGCCAGTGGGCTGGACCGGCGCCTATGCCGTGTCTTCCGTCTGCGGTGTTGGGCACCGCGGGGTTGCCCCGTCGGCCTGCCCTGCCCGCATGGAAGCGGTCACAAGGTCAATACGCCTCGCGCAGGAAGCGTTCGACGCGCTCGGGGTCATCCTCGATCATGCGCAAGAGGATGCGGGCGGGACGTTCCGGCAGGCGGCGGCCCTGTTCCCAGTTGCGCACCGAGCCGAGGCGAAAGCCGAAGTGGCTGCAAAAGCGTTCCTGCGACATTCCGAGGGTCTTGCGCAGGCGCACGACATCCACCATCGGCACCTCGCGGGTTGCGATGGTCTCCAAGGGCGTCTTGCCGGAGATGTCCTCCTGCATCTGTTTGAGCGCCATGGCGTCGCGGTCCGCTTCGCTTTGCTGGCGGATACGGCTGCCGGTTCGACGCCGTGCGTGATGCTCTGCCATGTCAGTTGCCCTCCTTCAATAGTGCCTTGATCCGGGATTTGACCACATCCAGGGCCAGATCCCGCACTGCCCGTGCCCCCTGCGCCATCAAGCCGGACAGCCGCGGATCGGGCTGTCGGCGGTGGATCCGCAGCACATAGACCATCATCAGATCAGGGCTGGCCTGATGGATGCGGTAGCGCAGCGCCAGATCCCCGGCGACATGGGTGTAATCTTCATCCGTCTTGCGCCCGATGGTGGGGTCGCGCACCAGGGTTGCGATCAGCCGGGCCAGCTCATCCTCGTCCAGATAGGCGTGGATGGCGTCCTCGACCGCGACCGGGGTGATGCGATAATCCACCCGCAGGCATTTCTGTGTCTCTTTGCGTATATACGCCATTGGCGTAGCCTTTTCAACCTGTCTCTGCGTTCCGTCACCGCTGGCAGAGTTGATCGGACCCGCCGTGATGCACAACCTCTGTCTGCATCAGCAGAGCCGCACCGCCCGCGGCGCGGGCGAAATTTTGCCGTCAATGTGATGCCGGGTGGCTCTTCTCATTGTCACACCGCTGCGATAAGGCCAGCCATAACATTGATTTTTAACCCTGTCTTGGCACAAGCTGGGGCGATCGCGCCGCAGGAGATATCGCTTGTTCACATTCCGGCCCCCCATCGCGGCCCCGCGCAAGCCTGCCAGCGGCAGCAGCGGCCCGGCGGCTGCCCCGTCCTGCGTGTTCCGGCGCGGCTGCGCCGCGCTGGTGCTGCTCGCCACACTGGCGGGATGTGGCACCGGAAGCGCCCCCCCAGGCCCCGGTCACCGCGGCGCGGCCACGGCGGCGCTGGCCCCGGCCAAGAGCTTTGCCCGTGCCCATCCGGTGGCGCCGCAGCGGGCCAACAGCGATATCGCACGGGATTTCCTGGATCTGCATTTCCAGCTGGAAGGCGGCACCGAACTGCCTGTGTTTACCCGGTTTGAAACTCCGATCACGCTGCGCGTCACCGGCCAGCCGGGCAGCGGGCTGACCCGCGATCTGGAGGCGCTGCTGCTGCGGCTGCGCCGAGAAGCGGGGCTGGACCTGCGGCAGCTGACCACCGGGGCGGCCAATATCACCATCGAAGCCGTGCCGCGCAAGGCGATCCGCCGCGCCTCGCCCCGGGCGGCCTGTTTCGTGGTCCCCAACGTCAGCTCGCTGGCGGAGTATCGCCGCTACAAGCGCCATCCGCGCACCAATTGGGCCAATCTGCGCGCCCGTCAGCGGCTGGCGATTTTTGTGCCGAATGATGTCAGCCCGCAAGAGACCCGCGACTGCCTGCACGAAGAGCTGGCGCAGGCGATCGGGCCGCTGAACGATCTCTACCGGCTGCCGGATTCAGTGTTCAACGATGACAATATCCATACGGTACTGACCGGGTTTGACATGCTGATCCTGCGGCTGGGCTATGCGCCCGAGCTGCGTACCGGCATGACACGGGCCGAGGTGGCCGCGCGCCTGCCTGCCATTCTGGCACGGCTGAACCCGGCAGGTGCCGGGCGCGCCGCGGCGCCGCTGCCGCGCACCTCTCGGGACTGGATCCGCGCGACCGAGGCGGCGCTGACACCGGGCACTGGCCGTGGCACCCGTTTGCAGGCCGCCCATCGCGGCGCCGCCATTGCCCGCGATCTGGGCTGGCAGGATCACCGGCGGGCGTTCAACCACTATGTGCTGGGGCGCATTTTGCAGCGGGACGAGCCGGAGCTGGCGCAGCAGCATTTCGAGACCGCGCTGATCTATTTGCAGGGGCGCTATGACAGCCCGCTGCTGCGCGCGCAGATCGCCAGCCGCATGGCGGCCTTTGACATCGTGCGCGGCGACGGCGCCAGCGCCCTGGCGCGGATCCGCCCTGCCCTGCCGGTGGCAGCGCGCGGCGAGAATGCGGTGCTGTTGTCGAGCCTGATGCTGCTGGAGGCCGAGGCGCTGCTGCTGGAGGGGCAAACTGACGCTGCCTATGCGGTCAGGCTGGACAGTCAGGGGTGGGCGCGATACGGGTTTGGCCCGGATTGGGCGGTCCGGGGGGCAATGCGCGAAATCGCAGCCCTGGCGCCGCCGCAATAACCGCAGCTGAGGGGCGCACCGGCTTGACCCGGCCCGCGGCGGCCCCACCTGAGACCTGAACACTCTAACATACGGACATTGGCATGATCGTAATCGGCGCATTGATCATTGGCGCATTCCTGGGGGCCCGTACGGCCCAGAAACGCGGCGGCAGCTTGGCGGACAAACTGCAATATGGCGCTGCATACGCCATTGTTTTTGGTATTCTGGGGATGTTTGCAACCATCCTTGCGGACCGCGCCCTGCTCTGACGCGGGGCTATGGGCCGCGACATGACCGCCTGATCAGCCCTGACGGAGACCCCGATGTTTCAGCCCTTCTTTGAAAACCTGCGCAAGGCGGCGGTTCCGGTATCCCTGCGGGAGTATCTGACCTTTCTCGAGGGGATGAAGGCCGGGCTGGCGACCTATGATATCGACGCTTTCTACTATCTGGCGCGCGCCGCCATGGTGAAGGATGAGCGCAATATCGACAAATTCGACCGTGCCTTTGCCACGACATTCTCGGGACTGGAGGCGATCCCCGCCGAGGCGGTGATGCAGGCCGTGGATATTCCCGAGGAGTGGATCCGCAAGATGGCGGAAAAGCATCTGAGCGAGGAAGAGCGCCGCGAAATCGAGGCGCTTGGCGGGTTTGAAAAACTGATGGAAACCCTGAAAGAGCGGCTGAAGGAACAGGAAGGCCGCCATCAAGGCGGCAACAAGTGGATCGGCACCGCTGGCACCTCGCCTTTTGGCGCCTATGGCTACAATCCCGAAGGCGTGCGCATCGGCCAGAAGGAAAGCCGCCACCAGCGCGCCGTGAAGGTCTGGGACAAGCGCGAGTTCAGGAACCTCGACGGCGATGTCGAACTGGGCACCCGCAATATCAAGGTGGCGCTGAAACGGCTGCGCCGCTGGGTGCGCGAGGGCGCTGCCGAGGAGCTGGACCTCTCCGGCACCATCCGCGCCACCGCCGAACATGGCTATCTGGATGTGAAGACCCGGCCCGAGCGGCACAATGCGGTGAAGGTGCTGCTGTTTCTGGATGTCGGCGGGTCGATGGATCCGCATATCAAGGTGGTGGAGGAGCTGTTCTCGGCGGCGCGCAGCGAGTTCAAGCATCTGGAATATTTCTATTTCCACAATTGCCTCTATGAAGGGGTCTGGCGCGACAACCGGCGCCGCTGGGAGGCGCAGATCCCCACCCATGAGGTGCTGCGCACCTATGGGGCGGACTATAAATGTATCTTTGTCGGCGATGCCTCGATGTCGCCTTATGAAATCGCCTATCCCGGCGGCGCCAATGAGCATTGGAACCCGGAGGCAGGTCAGGTCTGGCTGGAGCGGGCGCGGGCGCAGTGGTCCTCACATCTGTGGATCAACCCGGTGCCGGAGGCCTATTGGGGCCATACCCATTCGATCCAGATGATCCGGGAGATTTTCGAGGATCAGATGGTGCCGATGACATTGGCGGGACTGGAGCGCGGCATGCGGGAGCTGACGCGCTAGGCCCGGCAGCCCGCACTGGCCACGCGCGGCGAAAGCTTGCCAAGTCACCCTGCCTCGGGTAGACCAAGCGCCAGAGAATTGGAGAGTTTATGTCCTGGTGAAGAAGGGGCGGCAGAGGCCACCCCGGTTTGCAGATTGCCCCGGTGAAGACCACCTGCGCTCATCCGCAGGTGTCAGGAAAGATCTGCGCGACATTCATCAGAGACACGGATCCGGGCAGGCCCCGCGATCACACCAAGAAAGACATTCCCAATGACAAGGGACTATTCCCAATTCCTGAGCCCCGCCTCCACTGACGGATCTGCCGATACCGCGCGGCCGCTGAGCCCGCTGGAGCATCTGGGCTGGCAGAGCTTTTTCTCTCAGCAAACCGATCTCGAAGAGATCGCCAGCCATCCGCCCGTGCGTATCACCGAGGTGAACCGCAGCGGGCTGCGCGCCCTTGGCGATGGCATCGACATGGTGATCCCCCCCGGCCCCGAGGCCACGGTGGGCGACTGGCTGATGCTGGACGCCGAGCTGCCGACCCATAGCCGGGTGCTGGAGCGCAAGAGCCTGATCCGCCGCCGCGCGCCGGGCAAGGATCGCAAGATCCAGCTGATTGCGGCCAATATCGACACCATGTTCGTGGTCACCTCCTGCAACGCGGATTTCAACGTCGCGCGGCTGGAACGGTTTATCGCCATGGCCTTTGACGCGGAGGTGACGCCGGTGATCGTGCTGACGAAGATCGACCTCTGCGACGATCTTGAGCCCTATGTCACCAAGGCAAAGGCGATTTCCGATCTGGTTGAGGTGGTTCCGCTGAACGCCAAGAGCGAGACCGCGCGCGAGGCGCTGGCGCCCTGGGTCCGGGCCGGGCAGACGATTGCCTTTCTCGGCACCTCCGGCGTGGGCAAATCCACGCTGACCAAGGCATTGGGCGATGATCTGGATATCGCAACCCAAGGCATCCGCGAAGATGACGCGCGCGGGCGCCACACCACCACCCGGCGGCAGCTCTATTTCATCGAAAACGGCTGCGGCGTGCTGGACACGCCGGGAATGCGGGAGTTGCAGCTGACCGATGCCGCCGAGGGGGTGAGCGATGTTTTCGCCGATCTTGAAGAGCTGTCCACCCAGTGCCGGTTCCGCAACTGCGCCCATGAGGGCGAACCGGGCTGCGCGGTGCAGGCCGGTATCGCAGCCGGCGAGGTGGACCCGGCGCGGCTTGACCGCTGGCGCAAGCTGGCGGCGGAGGAGGCGTTCAACTCGGCCTCGCTGGCGCAGCGCCGTGCCAAGGACAAGAGCTTTGGCAAGATGGTGAAAACCGTGAAGTCGATCAAGAAACGCAACCGGAAGTAACCGCGCTGCGCGATCAAGACAGAAAGGGCGCCTCGTTGGGGCGCCCTTTTACTATGTGCAGATGCGGGGGTTTTGCCCCCTGCCACCCGGTCAGCTACCGCCCTGTAGCAGCGGCGTGATGCGGCGTACGGCAGCGCGGCGGTTGGCGCGGTCGGCGCGCTGTGTCACCACGGCCAGATCGGTTTCCCCATAGCCCTGCACCACCATGTTTTCCGGCGGCACGTTGAAATATTCGGTGAGCGCCAGCGCGACACTCTCGGCGCGGCGGTCCGATAGTGCCAGATTATAGGGCGCGGCACCGACCGCATCGGTGTGGCCTTCGATCAGGAACACGTCCTGCGGGTTCTTTGCAATCATCTCGCGCATGGCATTGCCCAGCGCCGATAGCTCTTCGGCCTCGGCGGCGCGGATCACGGCAGAGCCGGTCTCGAAGTTGATGGATTGCACGGTGATTTCCGGCACCAAGCGGCGCACCGCGTCAATATTGCGGATCTGGCGCAGGGAGAAGCGGCGGTTGACCTGTGGCGATTCCTTTGCCGCCAGGGCCAGCGCCAGCTCATCGGCGCTGATCGCGTCGCTGCTGAAACCTGATTGACGCGGCGCGGCGGTGGGCAGTTCGGAGACCACAACATTGTCGCTGCGCTGGGTGTCGTCGAACAGGACCACGGTGCTGCCATCGGTCAGCGTGCGGGTGCGGCGCAGGACGCGGCCATCGCGGGCGCGGATGGTTTCCACCTCAGCGCCATCCTCGCGTACGACAACGGTCCGGGTGGACCCGTCTTTGAACTTGTAGGTGGTGACATTGCTGCCGGGCTGGCGAAGCAGGGCGTCGTCATTCTTGATCACCCGGTACTGGCCGTTCTGTTCAACCACCGCGCGGTCGCCGGAATTGCTGACAACGGTTTCGCCCTGTTTCAGGAGCTGGCCGATGGCCACGGCCCCCAGTCCAAGCAGAGCGGCCTTCTGCAACTTGCTGAGACCGTCATCGTCGTTGTCTGCGGTGGCAGCGGCGCTGTTGCTGTCAGTTTCAGCGTTTGCAGACGTCTCGGCAGTGGCCGCGGCCTCAGCCGCCGGGGTGTTCACCGCAGTTTCAAACTCCTCATCCGAACTGCGCGCGCTGTCCTCGGTCACGGTTTCCTCGACAACCTCTGCCTCCTCGGTGGCGGCGGCGCTGGCCGCTGCGGCGGCGGCGCTGTCATCTGCCTCCTCGGTCTGGGCAAGGGCGTCGGCCTGCGCCTGACTGTCGAGCGGCTCAACCTCGGGTTCGGGTTCAGGATCGGACGCAGGTGCAGGGTCGGTCACGGCCTCCGCCTCTGCCAGCGCTGCGGCCAGTTCGGTGTCGGAGGTGGTCTCGGCCTCAGCCGTAGCCTCGGGTGCGGCGGCGGCGCCTGCCTCTGTGCTGGCGGCTGCATCCACCCCGTCATTGGCTGCCGGCTCCACCGGTGTCTCTGCCTCTGCGGTGGTTTCACCTGCGCTCTGTTCAACGGCTGTCTCTGCCGTCTCGGCCGGAGCTTCGGTCGGCGCGGTCTGAGATTCGGCAGCGTCTGTGGCAGGTTCTGGGGCAGGTTCAACCGGAGCGGCGGCGGCCTGCTCGGCCTCGGTCGGGGCTGCTGGCTCAGCCTGTTCGCCTGCCTCAGGTGCAGGCTCAGCCTGTTCAGCGCCCGCCATCAGGGCAACGGACGCGAGCGCCGGATCCAATGCTGCGTCCAGCTCTCCGGTGACATAGGCCTGGCAGAATTCTGCCTTGGCGCCTTTGCCCTTGCCTTTGAGGATCTCACCCTCGGGGGTGATGCGGCCGTTTTGCAGCCAACGCAGGCAGCGCTGCACGGCCTCGGTGATCTGCTCCGCCGTCATCTGGCTGAGATCGGTCGGATCCGATTTGGACTGCGCCGGTGCGGCGACCGGAAGGCTGAGAGAGACGATGACCGCCAATGCGGTCGAGGATCTGAGAAGCTGCGAAACCATGCGGTGTTCCTTTCGCTGTGCGGTGCAAAGCCTAAGGAGCCAACTCGCGGCAAAGCAAATAAGTTGCCTGTGAGGGTCATTTTTCGGCCAGAGCCTGCCGATGCGGGCGTCGGGCGCCGGGGTCAGTCGGCGGTCAGCATCTGCATCAGGCGCTGTTTTTCGCCGCTGTCATCCTGACGCGCGAGCATATCCGCCAGATCCTGAAGCGCGGCAATGGAATGGCCTGCGCGAAAGCTGTCGACATGAGGCAGCATGGCGCGGATGCCGCGCGCCTTGGGGGCGAACCCGTCAAAGCGCAGCAAGGGGTTGAGCCAGATCAGACGGCGCGCGGAGAGATGCAGCCGCTGCATTTCCGCACTGAGCTGATCGCTGTCGTCGCGGTCCAGCCCGTCGGTGATCAGCAGGACCACGGCCCCCTGCCCCATGACGCGGCGCGACCAGTCACGGTTGAAATCATGCAGGCAGGCGCCGATCCTTGTGCCACCCTCCCAGTCCTGCGCCTCGGCCCCGGCTGCGGCCAGGGCGGCATCAACATCGCGCTGCGCCAGATGGCGGGTAATGTTGGTAAGCCGTGTGCCGAAGGTAAAACCATGGACCCGCGCCCAGCCCGGCCCCTTGCGATTGGCGACCGCATGCAAGAAATGCAGGATCAGGCGGGAATATTGGCTCATCGAGCCGGAGATATCGCAGATCACCACCAGATTGGGCCAGCGCAGTCGTCGCTGCGCCCGTGCGAGGGTCGTGACCTCTCCGCCCTGACGTGCGGCCTGGGCGAGCGTGCGTCGCCAGTTGATCCGGCTGCCAGAGGGAGCCGCCATCAAACGGCGCGACTGAATGGGGCGGATCGGCAGCTGCATCTTGGCCAGCATCCGCTTGGCCTCGGCCACCTCGGCGGTGCTCATCTGCTCAAAGTCGAGCTGCCGCAACCGTTCCTCGCGCGACATGGTGAGTTCGGCGTTTAATTCCAGCTGTTCCGGTGGCTCCTCCCCCTCCGGCGGGTCAGGGCGATCCGGTGCCTCAGCCCCGTCCAGCAATGCCTCGGCGGCGCGTTTCTGGGCCGGTTTGGCGGCCTTCTCCTCCTGCGTGCCACGGATTGCGGGCAGCATCGCCGCCATCATATGCTCCAGAAAGCGCGGATCGCGCCAATAGAGGCGAAAGATCTGCGCAAAGACCTGACGATGCTCCGGCTTGGAGACAAAACAGGCGTGCAGTGTCCAGTAGAAATCCTGTTTCGAGGTAAAGCCAGCAGCGGCAACAGCCTCCACCGCCTCGCTCACCCGGCCCGGACCGATAGGCAGCCCAGCGCGGCGCAAAGCCCGCGCGAAATGGGTGATGTTCTGCGCCAGCCGGGGCGTTTCCGGCAGCGGCAATGGCGGGTATTCAGGCATATGGACAGGGCTGGCGCATCAGGCGGGACCCAGCGCGGCACGGGCCTGATCGAGAATGCGTTTGGCCTCTGATCCATGCAGGCGGCTGATATCATCCTGATATTTCAGGATGGCCCCCAGCGTGTCGGCGATCACCTCGGGCGACAGGTCGATCACATCCAGCGCCAGCAGGCAATTGGCCCAGTCGATGGTTTCGGCGATGCCCGGGCGTTTGAACAGATCCTCGGTGCGCAGGGCCTGCACAAAGGCGACGACCTCCTGCGACAGACGCGGTGCGAGACCGGGAGCGCGGGCGGTCAGGATCTCCATTTCGCGCTCAAAGTCCGGGTAATCCACCCAGTGATAGAGACAGCGGCGTTTCAGCGCGTCATGCACCTCGCGGGTGCGGTTGGAGGTGAGGATCACAATGGGCGGCTCGGGAGCCTTGATGGTGCCGAGTTCGGGGATGGTGACCTGAAAATCGCTGAGCGCCTCAAGCAGGAAGGCCTCGAACGGCTCATCGGTGCGGTCGAGTTCGTCGATCAGCAAGACAGGTGCGCCCGCCGGGTCCGGCTGCATCGCCTCAAGCAGCGGGCGGCGGATCAGATAGTCGTCGCTGAAGAGTTCCGCCTGAAGCGCAGCACGGTCGCTTGCCTCCCCGGCGGCGACTTCGGCGGTGCGGATGGCCATCATCTGGGCGGCAAAGTTCCATTCATAGACGGCGCTGGCGACATCCAGCCCCTCGTAGCATTGCAGCCTTATCAGCCGACGTCCAAGCGCGGCGGCGAGTGTCTTGGCGATCTCGGTCTTGCCGACCCCGGCCTCGCCCTCCAGAAACAGCGGCCGACCGAGGCGCAGCGACAGGAAGACCACCGTGGCAAGCCCGCGATCCGCGACATAGCCCGCGCCTGTCAGCAGGGTTTGCACCGCATCAATGGAGCCGGGCAGACCGTTGGCCTGAGCCTGCCCCTGAGCCCGTCCCCGAGCCTGGGCACTGTCCGCTGCGTGGCGGGTGGGATTTTCCGGCTCGACCGCCCGTGTTTCCTGCGACATCTGCCCCCCTTCTGGTCCCTGATCAGGAGACATCTGGCCCCTGACCAACAGGCCATATGTTCAGCACCAAGAGGCCACGCCGAACCGGCCGGGTCAAGCGCTTGTCGATGCCACTTTGGTCTCATAGACGCCCCGCCGACCACGCCCGCACCGCATGTACCGATCTGCACAGCAAGGCCCAAACACCCGGCGCAGCGGCGCATGACATTGACCGGCTTTCGCTGCAATGCGATGACAGAGGCAGGCCATCCGCCCCAAGGGCGCGCCATGCCCCCAAGGCGGCGACGGCACAGACGTAGCGGGAGACAGCATGCGAACACTGGCCGTAACATGTGTAAAGAACGAAGGGGCTTTCCTGCTGGAGTGGATCGCCCATCACAAGGCCGTCGGCTTCAGCGATATTCTGATCCTGTCCAATGACTGCGCGGATGGCACCGACCGGATGCTGGATCGACTGGATGAACTGGGCCATATCACCCATCTGCGCAACGACGGCCCCTATGACAAGGGCGGCATCCAGTTCACCGGGCTGAAGAAAGCGGACAAACACCGGCTGATGCGCAAGGCGGACTGGGTGATGGCGTTTGACGTGGATGAGTTCGTCAATATCCACGTCGGAGACGGCCGCCTGACCGACCTGCATGACGCGCTGCCGGAGGCGGATGCGATCACCCTCACCTGGCGGCTGTTCGGCAATGGCGAAACGGTGCGCTATCAGGACCAGCCGGTGACCGACAGCTTTACCCGCTGCGCACCGGAGGTGATCCACTGGCCGTGGCGCGCGGCGATGTTCAAGACGCTCTATCGCAATGACGGCACCTATCGCAAACTGGGGGTGCATCGCCCGCGAAGCCCACAGGAGGAGGCCGCGCTGGCGCGGTATCGCTGGTTCGACGGATCGGGTCGTGAACTGGGTCAGGACTTCAGGACGCAGCGGATCTACTCCAACTATGGTCAGTCGAATTTCGATCTGGTGCAGCTCAACCACTACCCGCTTGGCGCGATGGAGAGCTATGTGCTGAAAGCCGACCGCGGACGGGTCAACCGCCCGGGCGAGCTGGGCATGGATTATTGGGTGGAACGCAATTTCAACACCGATGAGGACGGCAGCATCGCCCGCTATCGCCCCGCCCGTGAGGCGATCGCCGAGCTGCTGCGCGAAGACCCCAAGCTGCAGCGCCTGCACGAACGCGCGGTGCAGTGGCGCCACGACCGCTTTCGCATGTTGATGCAGCAGGACGCCTATCGGACATTGTTTTCGCGCCTGCTGATGACTCCGCCTTCGCGGCTGATCAGCCCCGGAACCGCCCGCACTCTCGCCGGTTTTGCTACCTTGGGCCGTCACAGCGCGCAGCAGGGCAGCGACAAACCCGACAATGGGCAGGATTGAGCAGTGGGCAGAGCTGAGCCCTGACCGGATGCGATCGGCCCGCCCCCGCCGCCCGCGCAGCAAGCCGTTCCGCCTCCTTTTGCGCGCAACAATGGCCGACAAACCGGCCTTACAATTTCCAATTTTAGCCTTATTTCGCCTTTAGATGTTGCTGGAGGCAAACCCGTCCGATCCAGGACGGGGCGAGAGGACGAGGCTATGCAGCAGGATACGTTGGACACGCTGGACGAGGATCTGTCCGGGCTGAAGCCCGCGCAGTGGCAGGCCCGCATGGCCGCGCTGGCCGAAGAAAACGGCATGTATCAGCCGCTCGGGAACCGTCACTTTGCCAGCTTCATCGATCAGGGCAATACGCTGCTGGTCAGCTTTGAGACAATCCAAGGCATCCACAACCTGTCAGATCTGGCGCAGCCCCTCGGGTTTGATCTGGTCAAGAACCTGGGCTGGTCGCATCTGTGCCTCATCTCCAACGGCGACACCTGGTTTCGCAATGACCGCATCTTCGGGTTTTTCGACCAGCTGATCGATGATGGTTTCTTTGACGAATTCGACAAGGTGGTGTTCTACGGCGCCGGTCCCTGCGGCTATGCCGCGGCCGCCTTCTCCGTGGCCGCGCCCGGCGCTACCGTGGTCGCGATCCAGCCGCAAGCAACCCTTGATCCCCGGCTGACAGACTGGGACGACCGCTTCACCGAGATGCGCCGTGTCGATTTCAGCCATCGCTACGGGTTTGCCCCCGACATGATGGATGCGGCCCGGCAGGGCTTTGTGATCTACGATCCGCGTGAGCGGCTGGATTCCATGCATGCCGCCCTGTTTGCGCGCAAAAACGTGATGCGCCTGCGCACGCCCCATCTGGGCGACACTGTGCAGACCCGGCTGATCGAGATGGAAATCCTCTATAATATTCTGGCGCTGGCCGGTGCCGACCGGCTGACGGAACAGCAGTTCTACAAACTCTATCGCGCCCGCCGCACCAATGGCCCGTATCTGCGAAAGCTGATGGCAGAGCTGGAACAGACAGACCGCCCCTATCTGATGGCGCTGCTCTGCCGCAATGTCACCGGCAGGCTGCGGGCCCCGCGCTTCCGTCGTCGGCTTGAGGCGCTCCGGAAACGCGCTGCCGAGGGCGAGATCACCCTGCCACCCGAGCGCTGAGCGACACTGGGGACAGGCCAGCGGCGCGACAAGATGATCCCGTCGCTTCCCCTTCGCGCGGCCCTGTGCTAGGCGAACGCCATGACCGTTCAGCTCACCATCCCCCGCCCCGATGACTGGCATCTGCATCTGCGCGACGGCGCGATGCTGAAGGCCGTTCTCCCCGAAACCGCCCGCCATTTCGGCCGTGCGATCATCATGCCGAATCTGGTGCCGCCCGTGGTGACCGGTGACCAGGCCGCCGCCTACCGCGACCGTATTCTGGCGGCCCTGCCCGACGGCATGGCATTTGAACCGCTGATGACGCTCTACCTGACCGAGGACACCGATCCTGCGGATGTGGCAGCGGCCCACGCCAGCGGTCTGGTCAAGGCGGTGAAGCTGTATCCGGCCGGGGCCACCACCAACTCTGCTTCGGGGGTGAGCAATTTCGACAAGGTCCGTGCGGTGCTGGAGACGATGGCAGAGATCGGCCTGCCGCTCTGCACCCATGGCGAGGTCACCGACCATGATATCGACATTTTCGACCGCGAGGCGGTTTTCATCGACCGGGTGCTGGACCCGATCCGCAAGGCGACACCGGGCCTGCGGGTGGTGATGGAACATATCACCACCAGAAACGCCGCCGATTATGTCACCAGCCAGGACGAAGACCTCGGCGCGACAATCACCACGCACCATCTGATCATCAACCGCAACCACATCCTGGCCGGCGGCATCAAACCGCATTACTACTGCCTGCCGGTGGCCAAGCGCGAGGAGCACAGGATCGCCCTGCGCGCGGCCGCCACCTCCGGCGATCGGCGGTTTTTCCTCGGCACGGATTCCGCGCCCCATACCGACCCCAACAAACTCAGCGCCTGCGGCTGTGCCGGCTGTTTCACGGCCCCCAATACGATGTCGCTGCTCGCGCATGTCTTCGAAGAAGAGGCCGCGCTGGACAAGCTGGCGGGCTTTGCCTCGGAACATGGCCCGGCCTTCTACGGCCTGCCCGTCAATGCAGACAGGCTGACCCTGATCAAGCAGGACAATGCCGTAGTGTTCCCCGACCAGATCAGCACCGCCGATGGCCCGGTGACCGTCTTTGATCCGGGGTTTGATGTATTCTGGAAAGTTGCCTGACCATATCTTCTGGCTCCAAATATCCCCGCCGGAGGCTCCTGCCACCGGCGGCTCGCGCCGACCACAAGGATGATAGAATGATCCCCTCCTCCTACCCTTCCCGCGAAGAAATCGCCCGTCTTTCCGCCCGTATGCTGCTGGAGATCGGCGCGGTGAATTTCAATACCGAGACGCCCTATACCCTGGCCTCCGGCCTGCCGTCGCCCAGCTATATCGACTGCCGCAAGCTGATCTCCTTTCCGCGGATCCGCTCGACGCTGATGGATTTCATGACCGTCACAGTGATGCGCAATGCCGGCTTTGAGGCCTTTGACAATATTGCCGGGGGCGAAACCGCAGGTATTCCCTTTGCCGCGCTGGTCGCCGAGCGCATGGCGCTGCCGATGACCTATGTGCGCAAGAAGCCCAAAGGCTATGGCAAGAACGCCCGCATCGAAGGCGCGATGAGCGATGGCGAGCGGGTGCTGCTGGTGGAGGATCTGACCACCGATGGCGGTTCGAAACTGTCCTTTGTCGATGCGATCCGCGAAACCGGCGCCTCCTGTGGCCATACGGCAGTGGTCTTCTACTACGACATCTTCCCCGAAACCGAAAAGACGCTGGGCGACCACGGCGTATCGCTGCACTATCTGTGCACCTGGTGGGACGTGCTGGCCGAGGCGCGCGCGCAGCAGGCCTTCTCCAGCGAGACGCTGGATGAGGTGGAGCGTTTCCTCAAGGATCCGCGCGCCTGGCAGGACGCGCATAAATCCGCCTGATCTGAAATCAGCGCAGTGATGCACCGGGGGCGGCCTGTGGACAGGGCTGCCCTCGAATCGTCTCTGCCACAGGCAATCTCCCAGATATAGATCGCTTTCCAGATTACACCACATGATATAGAATACGCCCAGCCCAAGCCGGTCTCTGTGGATTTGGCGCACAGGCCAGCCTGCGGATATCCACAGGCTGTTCACAATTCATCCACAGAGTTTTCCAGATAGCCAAACCGCGCGCCACGCCGGTATAACGCGGGGCCAAAGACGAGAGCAGCGATGAACGATATTACGCCTTTTGACCCCAATCTGCCCGCCGCCCCGCAGCCTGATGCCACTGGCGAGGGCAATGCAGACGACGTCAGCATCCTGCCCCATTCCGTCGAGGCCGAACAGCAGCTCCTCGGCGCCATCCTGACCAACAACGACGTCTACGACCGCGTTGCCTCGATCATCACCTCGGCGCATTTCTACGATCCGGTCCATGCCCGCATCTACGAGATCGCCGCTGCGCGGATCTCAAAGAACACGCTGGCCTCCCCGGTCACGCTGAAGGCGTTCATGGAGGATGACGAGGGGCTGAAGGAACTGGGCGGCCCTGCCTATCTGGCAAAACTGGCAGGCGCCTCGATCTCGGCCTTTGCGGTGCGCGACTATGCGCAGATGATCTATGATCTGGCGATCCGCCGCGAGCTGATCGCACTGGGGCGCAGCATCGCCGACAAGGCACGCCGCGTCGATGTCGCCTCCGAACCCAAGGAGCAGATCGTCGAGGCGGAACAGTCGCTTTATAAACTGGCCGAACAGGGGCAGACGGAAAGTGGCTTCAAATCCTTTCTCAAGGCGGTCACCGAAGCGGTCAATGTCACCAATGAAGCCTATCAGCGTGGCGGCGGCATGGCCGGGATTTCCACCGGTCTGGCTGATCTCGACAAACAGCTCGGCGGCCTGCACCCCTCGGACCTCCTGATCCTCGCCGGGCGGCCCTCGATGGGCAAGACCTCGCTGGCGACCAACATCGCCTTCAACGTGGCCAAGGCCTATAAGCGGGGTGTGAAACCCGATGGCACCGAAGGCGCCATTGACGGGGGGGTGGTTGGCTTTTTCTCGCTGGAGATGTCGGCCGAACAGCTGGCCGGCCGTATCCTCGCCGAGGCTTCGGAAATTTCCTCCCACAAGATCCGTCAGGGCGATATGACCGAGGAAGAGTTCCGCCGGTTCGTTCAGGCGGCGAAGGATCTGGAAAGCTGTCCGCTGTTTATCGACGACACCCCGGCGCTGCCGATCTCGCAGCTCGCGGCCCGGGCACGACGCCTGAAGCGGACCCATGGGCTGGATCTGCTGGTCATCGACTACCTCCAGCTCTGTCGCGGCATGGCTGACAACCGGGTCAATGAAATCGCCGAGATCTCCATGGGCATGAAGGCCATCGCCAAGGAGCTGAACATTCCGGTGGTTGCCCTCTCCCAGCTGTCGCGTCAGGTGGAAAGCCGCGAAGACAAACGTCCGCAGCTGTCGGATCTGCGGGAATCAGGCTCGATCGAGCAGGATGCCGACGTGGTCATGTTCGTGTTCCGCGAGGAATACTACAAGGAGCGCGAGAAGCCCGGCGATCACGAGCTGGACAAGATGGAAGAATGGAAACAGGCCATGGAACGGCTGCACGCCAAGGCCGAGGTGATCGTCGGCAAGCAGCGTCACGGCCCCATCGGCACCGTGGAACTGGCGTTTGAGGCGCAGTTCACCCGTTTCGGCAATCTCGCCAAAGCCTGGCAGCAGGACCATGCGCCCGAATATTGAGCGCTGATAATTCGGCAATCGACATCAGGCGGCGCAGATCTATTGTGCTGCCTTGTTGTTATGCCGCGGCCCTGCCCCGCGCGCCCTGCCGACTTGGGCCGCAGCTCGGCGCTTGTCCTCGGTCATGGTCCAGGTCTTGCCTGTCACCTTTCCAGAAATACTCGAAATCCCCGATCGCGGCGCAGATCAGCACTTGCCGTGACAGCCCCTGCAGGCCCGGTCTCCCCGCAGGCCGATATGTGTCAGGTCAGCGCCGAAACTCCGCCAAGCACGCCCGCAGCAAAGCCGGAATGCGGTTTCCCCCTTGACCCCTGTGCCCCCCATGTCATGAACAGCACATGACGACTGCTAGACTGACACTCAACCTCGATGCGCTGGTGACCAACTGGCGCAATCTCGATGCGCTGACCAATTGCGAAACCGCCGCCGTGGTCAAGGCCAATGGCTATGGGCTGGACGCAGGCCGCGTTGGCAAGGCGCTGGCCAAGGCGGGCGCGCGCAATTTCTTCGTGGCCATGGCAGAGGAAGGCGTCGCCCTGCGCCGCGCCATCGGGCCCGGCCCCGGCATCTCGGTCTTTGCAGGCCATATGGAAGGCGATGCAAAACTGCTGCGTGATTTCCAGCTGACGCCGATGCTCAATTCGCTGGACCAGATGCTGCGCCATTTCGAAAGCCTGCCGGGGCACCCCTTTGGCGTGCAGCTCGACAGCGGCATGAACCGGCTCGGCATGGAAGCCGCCGAGTGGAGCGCCGTGCGCGACATCGCGCTCAGCCAGGGGCCGGTGCTGCTGATGTCGCATCTGGCCTGCGCCGATGAGCCGGCCCATCCGATGAACGACCAGCAGTTGCAGCGCTTCGTCGAGATGACCGACGGGCTTGATCTGCCCCGCTCCCTCGCCGCGACCGGCGGGCTGCTGCTGGGGCGCAAGTATCACTTCGACCTCTGCCGTCCGGGCATCGGCCTATATGGTGGCCAGCCCTTCGGTGATGCGCTGCCGGTGGTGCAACTCGATCTGCCGGTGATCCAGATCCGCAGCCTGGATCTCGGCGAGACCGTCGGCTATGGCAACAGCTGGACTGCGCAGCGCCCCAGCCGTATTGCCACCGTCGCCGCAGGCTATGCCGACGGGCTGCACCGCGCGCTTGGCAATGGTGGGATCAAGGTCTACGCGGGCGACACGCCCTGCCCCGTGGTCGGCCGGGTGTCGATGGATCTGATCACGGTCGATGTCACCGACCTTGGCGACGAGCCGGGTCATCTGACCATTCTGAATGAACGCCAGACCGTCGATACGCTTGCCGATGCGGCCGGCACCATCGGCTATGAAATTCTCACTGCCCTCGGCAGCCGCTATGCACGGAGCTACACCGGATGAGCACCCTCTCGCGTCTCTCGCCCCTCAGCCTGCTTGCCCGGCTGGGACAGATGGCCCTTGCCGGACTGGGGGCTGTGGGGCGGGTCACGCTCTTTGGTCTTTCGACCTTCAGCCACATGCTGCGCCCGCCCTTCTACCCGCGCGAGTTGCTCAATGCGCTGTTGCAGGTGGGCTGGCTGTCGCTGCCGGTGGTTGGGCTGACCGCGATTTTCACCGGCGCGGCCCTGGCCTTGCAGATCTATGCCGGCGGCGCCCGCTTCAACGCAGAGGCTGTGGTTCCGCAGATCGTGGCGATCGGCATGGTTCGCGAACTCGGCCCGGTTCTGGTCGGGCTGATGATCGCCGCGCGCGTCACCTCCTCCATCGCGGCGGAGATCGCCACCATGAAGGTGACCGAGCAGATCGACGCGCTGGTGACGCTCTCCACCCATCCGATGAAATACCTGGTGGCGCCGCGGGTGCTGGCCGCGCTGATCACAGTGCCGGTGCTTGTCGGGGTTGGTGACATCATCGGCATTATGGGCGGCTATGTGGTGGCGACCCAGAATCTGGGCTTCAACCCGGCTGCCTATCTGAAGAACACCGTAGATTTCCTCGAAGCCCGCGACATCGTCTCGAGCCTGGTCAAAGGCGCCGCCTTTGGCACCATCGCCGCCACGATGGGCTGCTACTACGGCATGCAGTCGGGCCGCGGCGCGCAGGGCGTCGGCCGCGCCACCAAAGGCTCGGTTGAGGCCGCAGCCGTGCTGATCCTGGCCGCCAATTTTGTCCTTACAGGGATTTTCTTCTCGCTATGATCCAGATGAAAGACGTCTATAAGGCCTTTGGCGACAACCGCGTGCTCAATGGCATGAATCTCGAGATCGCCAAAGGCACCTCAATGGTGATCATCGGCGGCTCCGGTACCGGCAAATCGGTGGCGCTGAAAAGCATCCTTGGCCTGATCCAGCCCGACAGCGGTGAGATCCTTGTCGATGGCAAACCCGCCGGATCCGGCGACCGCGACATGTTTCTGGCCCGCTTCGGGATGCTGTTCCAGGGCGGCGCGCTGTTTGACAGCTTGCCGGTCTGGCAAAACGTGGCCTTCCGCCTCTTGCGCGGCGCGCTGAAGCGGCCCACCGAAGAGGCGCGCGAAATCGCCATCGAGAAGCTGCGCCGGGTGGGTCTGAAGGCTGATGTGGCGGACCGGCTGCCCGCAGAACTGTCGGGCGGCATGCAGAAGCGTGTGGGACTTGCCCGTGCGATTGCAGCCGAGCCCGAAATCATCTTCTTTGACGAGCCGACCACCGGCCTGGACCCGATCATGTCCGGCGTGATCAACGACCTGATCCGCGAGATCGTGGTGGAAATGGGCGCAACGGCGATGACCATCACCCACGACATGTCCTCGGTCCGCGCCATTGCCGACAATGTGGCGATGCTGCACGCAGGCGTGATCCAATGGACCGGCCCGGTTAGCGAGATGGACAACTCTGGCGATCCCTACATGGAGCAGTTCATCCATGGGCGTGCCGAGGGGCCGATCGAGGCGGTGCGTTAGGCCTCGCGGCCTTTTTTTGCGAGGGTCGCTGTCTCTGGCACCGCGTCTGGCGTTCGCTCGCACCCTTCCCCCTTCAAATCCGGCACTAAACGCGCAAGTCTTGGCCGACCCCAGAAAACGAGCTGCCATGATCCTCCGCCTCCTCACCCTTTCGCTCTTGATCCTCTACCCCGTCGCCTGGTTTGCGCCGTTGATGCGGGCGGGTCTGCTGCCGATCTTCGGCCTCAGCGAGATCTCGGTGATCACCGGCTTGCAGAGCCTGTGGGGTAGTGACGTGATCCTTGCTCTGACGGTCACGGCTTTTGCGATCTTCGCCCCCTATCTCAAAACCATCGGGCTGGCGCTGGTGCAATGGGGCCTGCTGGATATACGGCTACAGCCCGTCCTCCATATTCTGGGCAAGCTGGCGATGGCCGATGTCTTTCTGATCGCGCTCTATATCACCCTGGCCAAGGGGATCGGCTACGCGACGATCGAAACCGCCTGGGGGCTTTATCTGTTTACAGGCTGTATCCTGGCCTCGGTGGTGCTGGGGCTGATAACCGAGCGGCGGGTCAGAACTGCCGAGTAAGAACCGGGTCCGCGGGGGCTCTGCCCCCGGCCTTGCGGCCTCCCCCGGGATACTTCCGGCCAGAAGAAATCCGCTACTTCCCATCTTCTGGCGTCAAATATCCCGGAGCGCGAGGCAGCGCCTCGCAGGATCGGTTTCAGCGACCGCGACACTTGAACAAACCGGAAACATCTGCCAGATCTACCGGATGGCAAAAACAACATATTCCTGCTCTGCCTGCGGAGCATCTTTTTCAAAGTGGTCCGGGCGCTGCGATGGCTGTGGCGAGTGGAATTCCATCACCGAAGACAAGGGCCTGTCCAAAGGCGGCCCGGCGTCGAAATCTCTGGGCATGCGCCGGGGCAAGACCATTCCGCTCAGCGATCTTGCAACCGAGGAGACACCGCCGCCACGCACCTGCTGCGGGGTTGCGGAACTGGACCGGGTGCTGGGCGGCGGGCTGGTGCCTGCCTCGGCCATTCTGGTGGGCGGCGATCCCGGGATCGGGAAATCGACGCTGCTGCTACAGGCGGCGGCGCAGTTTGCCCATTCAGGCCTCAAGACGATCTATGTCAGCGGCGAAGAGGCCAGTGCGCAGGTACGCATGCGGGCGCAGCGGCTGGGATTGGCTGAAGCGCCGGTCAAGCTGGCGGCGGAGACCAATCTGCGCGATATCCTGACCACGCTGGAGGCGGAGCGGCCACAGCTGGCGATCATCGACTCCATTCAGACCATGTGGGCCGATCATGTGGACAGCGCGCCGGGATCCGTAAGCCAGGTCCGTGCCGCGGCGCATGAGCTGACCACCTTTGCCAAGACCAATGGGATCTCTATCATCATGGTGGGCCATGTCACCAAGGAAGGCCAGATTGCCGGTCCGCGGGTGGTCGAGCATATGGTGGATACCGTGCTGTATTTCGAAGGCGAGCGCGGGCATCAGTTCCGCATTCTGCGCGCGGTCAAGAACCGCTTTGGTCCGGCGGATGAGATCGGCGTCTTCGAGATGACCGGTGGCGGGCTGAGCGAAGTCCGCAACCCCTCGGCGCTGTTTCTGTCGGAACGCGGCACACCCTCGCCCGGTTCTGTGGTGTTTTCTGGCATTGAAGGTACCCGCCCGGTTCTGGTCGAGATGCAGGCGCTGGTCGCGCCCTCGCCGCATTCGCAGCCACGCCGGGCCGTGGTGGGCTGGGACTCTTCGCGCCTGGCGATGATCCTTGCCGTGCTGGAAGCGCGCTGCGGCATCCCCTTTGCCGGGCTCGACGTCTATCTGAATGTGGCCGGCGGCATGAAGATATCGGAACCTGCGGCGGATCTGGCGGTGGCGGCGGCGCTGCTCAGCGCCCGTGAAGACACCGCATTGCCCTCTGATACGGTGGTATTCGGAGAAATATCGCTCTCAGGAGCCCTGCGACCGGCCCCGCAGACCGAAAACCGGTTGAAAGAAGCGCAAAAACTTGGTTTCACCGCAGCGATAGCTCCAAGTGGTGGCAAATCCGTCGCGGTCCCCGGACTTGCGGTGCGGCAGGCCTCTGATCTCGCCGGTTTTGTTGGCGAATACTTTGGGGCTGGCTAAAGTCGCAAGAATTCTAATCGCAGGTTAACGGGCGAGGGACATGGAAGGTTTCACCATTATCGACGGGGTCGTGGCCCTGGTCATTGTTGTATCAGCGTTGCTGGCCTATTCGCGCGGTTTCGTGCGTGAGGCGATGGCCATCGCTGGTTGGATCGCCGCCGCCATCTTGGCCTTTCTGTTTGCGCCACAGGTTGAGCCGCTGATGGCCGAGATCCCGGTCATCGGGGAGTTCATTGCGGACAGCTGCGAATTGTCGATCATCGCGGCGTTTGCCGCGGTCTTTGCGCTGGCGCTGATTGTGGTGTCGTTCTTCACGCCGCTGTTCTCATCATTGGTCCAGCGCTCGGCGCTTGGCGGGCTGGATCAGGGGATCGGCTTCTTCTTCGGGGTGCTGCGCGGCATCCTGTTGGTGGCGATTGCCTTCTTCCTCTATAATGTGGTGATGACCGGCCAGAGCTTTACCATCGTGGACGAGAGCCGCTCTGCGGTGGTGTTTGAGCGGATGATCGGCAAGATCGAAGACCGCAACCCCGAGCAGGCGCTTGGCTGGGTGACCACACAATATGAAAGCCTGATCGGCTCCTGCGACAAGTGAGGCGGACGCCGATCCGCCACCAGTGGGTGGCTGCGCGGATCACGGATGCGGGCGAGAAACGGGATTACAACCGGACTGAAACGGGGCGCCTTCGGGCGCCCTTTTTTAATACGTCGGGTTACGTCCGGGACAGGAGGCGCGTTGTGTCGCCCATGGGAAGCGCCGCCTCGACTGGCGATGACAGCCTCCGGTTAGGGCTGCGCAGTGCGGGCTTTGGAGCGATGGCGGCTTATCCAATTCCGACATTCCAGCCCCGACTGGCGTTTACCTTTCCTAACATCAAGAACGCCCATTAACGCTTTATTAACCAATTAGAATCGCGTTTTTGGCGCTTGATCGCCTCCCTGCTCCATGTGCTGAGCGCGGGGGCAAACCGATAAAAGTTAACAAATCCTGTGATCGGAGGTGTTTTTCGGCAACAATTTGGGGAATGAGGCAGCTTTGGAGACCAAAAACCCCGCTGTTGTCCCAATCGGCCCGATCCTTGCCCCAATTCCGTCCAAATTCGGAGCGCACATTGGTGTCAACAAGACGCCGGACAGAACGTCAGGCCTATCGCTCAGAAGGACAACACCATGCTGCTGGATCACTCGACATCATTTGCGGACTGTCAGCCGGTTGGTCTTCTGATGGATTTCCCGACAGCTGCGCGCCCTGCCGCATCCAACCGCAGCCGCCTGCGTCCGCGCACCGGCGGTCTGCTGCCGCATATGATGGTCGAGACCGAGCGTGGGTTTGTACAGGCCCGTCACGTCAAGCCCGGCGACAAGGTCTACACCCTGGATGGCGGTGCGCAGGAGGTGACCGGTGTCAAACACGCGGTGCCGCGCCTCACTTCTCTGGTGCATGTGCCCGCCGGCGCTTTGGGCAATGATGACGATCTGATGCTGCCCGCCGATCAGCAGGTTGGTCTGGAACTGGCTGCCGTCGAGCGGTTGTTTGATGTGCCCACCGCGATCACCAAGGTGGTGTCGCTGATTGGCTACAACGGCATCTCTGCCGCCATGCCGGAGAAGATGGCCCGCATCTATCTGTCCTTTGCCGAGGAAGAAATGATCTGGGCTGCCTGCGGGATGCTGGTACATGTTGCACATGAGAACACCGCCAACAGCGCCGATGATGGTGCCTTCCGGGCGCTGTCGCTGGCCGAAACCCGTCAGATCCTCGCCAGCGAGGACGGGCGTGCTCTTTCTGACGCGGGCAAGGACGAGACCGACAGCCGCGAAGATGACCGTGACGATGTGCTCTCCGCCTTTGACATGCTGCGCGGGCTGCTGGCCGCCTGAGGCTGACGCGGGCGCGAACCGGACACGGATCTGGACGTTGCCGGTCACGGGATCTGCATATGCCACGCTGTTCGCCAAATAAATATGCTCCGGCACCCCCCTCCTGCGGCCTGCGATATTTCGCAGGTTTTTTTGTTTTTGGCGGCTGTCCGACGGCGGTCAGGGCTGCGGTTTTTTTACCCAACTGTCGTGAAACCGTGATCCTTGGGTGACATGCGCGGACGGACCCTCTATGTGGGGGACATCCTGACAACCGGATTCGGAGCTACACCGCCTTGCCGATGCCGCAGATGCCCCCCGCCCACCCGTTTGACGATGACAAGCTGCGCGAAGAATGCGGCATCTTTGGCGTCGTCGGCGTCCAGGACGCTTCCAACTTTGTCGCGCTCGGCCTGCACGCCCTGCAACACCGGGGACAGGAGGCCGGCGGCATTGTCACCCATGATCCTGTCGAAGGGTTCCAGAGCGCCCGTCGTTTCGGCTATGTCCGCGACAACTTCACCTCGCAGGATGTGATGTCCACCCTGCCCGGCCCCATCGGGATTGGCCATGTGCGCTATTCCACCGCCGGGTCCAAGGGTCAGACTGCGATCCGGGACGTGCAGCCTTTCTTTGGCGAATTCGCTATGGGCGGTGCAGCGATTGCCCACAACGGCAATATCACCAACGCCAATGCCCTGCGCCGCGAACTGATCGAGCGCGGCTCGATCTTCCAGAGCTCGTCCGACAGTGAGTGCATCATTCATCTGATGGCCCGCTCGTTGCAGCGCAATATCCCGGAGCGGATGGAAGATGCGCTGCGCCGGGTCGAAGGCGCCTTCTCGGTTGTCGCCATGACCCGGACCAAGCTGATCGGTGTCCGCGACCCGCTGGGCGTGCGCCCGCTGGTGCTGGGTCGGGTCGGCGAAGGCTATGCGCTGAGTTCGGAAACCTGTGCGCTGGACATCATCGGCGCCGAGTTCCTGCGCGAGATTGAGCCGGGCGAAATGGTGGTGATCACCGACAAAGGTGTCGAGAGCCATTTCCCGTTCCGCCGCCAGTCGTCCAAGTTCTGCATCTTTGAACATGTCTATTTCTCCCGCCCTGATTCGATCCTTGGCGGGCGGTCCGTCTATGAGACCCGCGAAGCCATCGGTCGCGAGCTGGCAAAGGAAAACCCGGTCGAGGCGGATCTGGTCTGCCCGGTGCCGGACAGCGGCACGCCCGCAGCGATCGGCTATTCGCTGCAATCGGGCATTCCCTATGCGATGGGGATCATCCGCAACCAGTACATGGGCCGGACCTTCATTGAACCGACCGAGCAGATCCGCAACATGGGCGTGCGCCTGAAGCTGAACGTGAACCGCGCGCTGATCGAGGGCAAGCGGGTGATCCTGGTGGATGATTCCGTGGTGCGTGGGACAACATCGCGCAAAATCAAGGAGATGATCCTGGATGCCGGGGCCAGCGAGGTGCATTTCCGCATTGCCTCGCCGCCGACCGCTTGGCCCTGTTTCTATGGTGTGGACACACCCGAACGTGACAAGCTGCTGGCCGCAACCATGTCCGAGGATCAGATGGCCAAACATCTGGCCGTGGACAGCCTGAAGTTCATCTCGCTGGACGGGCTTTACCGGGCCGTCGGGCAGGATCAGGGCCGTAACAGCAAATGCCCGCAGTATTGTGACGCCTGTTTCTCGGGCGAATACCCTGTTGTTCCGACCGATATGGTCGAACGGGGGTTTGAAATGAAGTCGCCGGCAGAGTAAGAGCGCAGCCGATATCAGTTCGACTCATGAGGCGCTGATCACCGGATCGGCGCCTCTTTCCTTTTTGCCCCTGCCCCCGAAAGGCCGCCCCCTTGGATCCACATCTCGCCCGCATGCTTGGCTCGCAGCGCCAGTGTCGCTGTTGCGGAGCGACGTTTGCCCAGCTGTTGAGCCTCAGCTGCGACCGGCCCGACGTCTGCCCGGAGGATATGTTTGTGCATGACAACACGGCGATCTCGGCGCAGGCGGGGGATGTGCTGACCGAAGATTTCTGCCGCCTGGGGCATCTGCGCTTTGTGCGGGCGGTGCTGGCTGTACCGCTGGCGGACACCCGTGGAGAAGAGTTCATTCTGGGCACATGGGCGCGGCTCAGCCAAGAGGATTTCGATGCCTATCTCGACCGGTTCGAGATGCAGGACACCGAAGATATGGACAGCAAGCGGGCCTGGCTGGCCAATGCCATTCCGCCCGATGACAGCGAGTCTGTTGAAGCGATGCTGCATATGCGGCCCGAAGGGCAATACCCTGAGCTACAGATCTCCGAGCCGGATCACCCGCTTTACAATCTGCAGATGGTCGGCGCGCAGATGGAAGAGTTGCTGGGGCTGCTTTATGCCTATGGCCACGATCTGCCCTCGCTCATCTATGATGCCTGAGGAGGCTGCTCTGCGCGCCGCCTAGGCGCTGCACTGTCGCTCTTGCAAGATGCCACACCTGAGACTTCAAGCCCCCTGCGCGCAATTGCGCAGGGTCACTTGGCGGAATGGGCGGGCGTTTGCGCAGGGCGCCGGGGCGCACCGGCATGGGCTTGCCCACGCTCTCGGCGCCCCCTGTTCCCGGCAGTGCACAGCTGATAGCCGAAGGGCGATACCGCACAAGAAAGAAATCCTGTCCAGAATGGCAAATCGTGAGAATGGCAAGACGCCGGCCAATGTCGCCGGTCATGCCACCCAGAAAGACGCATTGCACCGCAACCGCCTCAGCCTTCTGGGGTTGTTCGGCGCCAACGACAACCTGAGCGCCATGGTTCGGATGCCGAACGGCCGCATGCAGATCGTGACCCGCGGCAGCCGCCTGTCCGGTGGCGAAGTTGTTGCCATTGATGCCGACGGCCTGATCCTTCAGAAAAACGGCAAGGCATCACGTCTGGCGATGCCGGGCGGGTGACCCGCAACCGGCGCGCGGACGGGCATCACGCCCAGGCTTGAGACCGCTGCGCCGCTTTGGCCCCTTGACCCGCGCCGCGCTGCGCCGCACAAGGCGCCCATGACACAGAAACTCGCTCTCATCACCGGGGCCTCACGGGGCCTGGGCGCCGCCCTCGCAGAGGCATTGGCGCCGACGCATCACATCGTCGCCGTGGCCCGCACCACAGGCGCATTGGAAGAGCTGGACGATCGTATCAAGGCCAACGGTGGCTCGGCGACTCTGGCCCCTATGGATATCACCGTTCCGGAGGCCATGGCCACGCTCTGCCGGGGCATCCATGATCGCTGGGGACAGCTGGACCTCTGGCTGCACACCGCCATTCACGCCGCGCCGCTGAGCCCGGCGCAATTCGTGGCGGCCAAGGATTGGCAGAAATCCATCGCGATCAATGCCACGGCACCCTCCGTTCTGATCCCCTATGTCGCGCCGCTTCTGGGGCAGACCGGTCAGGCCGTATTCTTTGACGATCCCCGCGCGGGCGAGAAATTCTTTGGAGCCTATGGCGCCAGCAAGGCCGCGCAGATGTCGCTGGCCAACAGCTGGCAGGTCGAAAGCGCCAAGACCGGCCCCAAGGTGCAGGTGCTGACGCCAAATCCGATGGCGACAGCGGTGCGCGCACGGTTCTTTCCGGGTGAAGATCGCGATGCCCTGAGCACGCCGCAGGCCGAGGCCGCACGGCTGCTCCCCGAGATTCTGGCCGCCGCCGACTGATCTGAGGGTCAAAGACACCCGCGAACTGCGCGAACACGCGGCTTTCCGCCGACCGGTGCCTGCAACGGGCGCCGGTCGTTCTGGTTTTCAAGCGGGCCAGAAAATCTGTGACCTCTGTGCCGCAGGGGCTGGCGCCGGGCGCTCTGGTCGGGATCACGACGGGGAAAGGCTTGCCCCCTTTTGCCCCACATCTTATTCAGGTCTGGAGTGCAGATCGGCGTAATCACGCCCGACACATAGGCTGCCAGAGCCAGACGAGAGGCCCCGTCCATGCGAATTCTGATCACCAATGACGATGGCATCAGCGCCCCCGGCCTTGCGGTTCTGGAGCAGATCGCCCGCGAGGTTGCAGGTCCCGGCGGAGAGGTCTGGACAGTGGCACCGGCGTTTGAGCAATCCGGCGTTGGTCATTGCATCAGCTACACCCGCCCCTTCATGCTGAGCCAGCTGGGCGAACATCGCTTTGCCGCAGAAGGATCGCCTGCGGACTGTGTGTTGGCCGGGCTGCATGTGGTGATGAAAGACCAGCAACCGGATCTGGTGTTGTCCGGGGTAAACCGGGGCAACAATTCTGCCGAGAACGCGCTCTACTCCGGCACCCTTGGCGGGGCGATGGAGGCGGCATTGCAGGGCATTCCGGCCATGGGCCTGTCGCAGTATTTCGGGCCTCAGAACGCGCAGCTTGAAAACCCGTTTGAGGCAGCCGCCCAACATGGTGCCGATCTGATCCGTTCCATCTTGGAAGCGCAGCCCAAGGAAGACGCCGATTACCGATTGTTTTACAACATTAATTTCCCACCTGTTCCTGCCGCTGATGTGAAGGGACGGCGGATTTCACCGCAGGGTTTCCGGCGCGGCAGCCATTTCTCGGCCGAGGAGCAGACCTCGCCCAACGGGCGGCGCTACCTGTGGATCCGTGGTGGCAACCAGCATGTTGCCACCGCCGAGGGCAGTGACGCAGCGCAGAACCTGGCAGGCTATATCTCCGTGACGCCGATGCGGGCGGATCTGACCGCGACAGATGCGCTGGAGCGCCTGAAGGGCATTGAATGAGCGACCCGACAGCTGAAACCAAAATGCAGTTCCTGTTTGCCCTGCGCTCGCGCGGGGTGACGGATGCGCAGGTCCTCGATGCAATGGAACAGATCGACCGCGGCCCCTTTGTGCGGGGGCTGTTTTCGGCGCGTGCCTACGAGGATATGCCGTTGCCGATCGCCTGCGGGCAGACCATTTCGCAGCCCTCTGTTGTCGGTCTGATGACCCAGGCCTTGCAGATCTCGCCCCGCGATACGGTGCTGGAGGTTGGCACCGGCTCTGGCTATCAGGCCGCGATCCTGAGCAAGCTGGCGCGGCGGGTCTATACCGTGGATCGTCATGCGCGGCTGGTGCGGGAGGCGCGGCAGATCTTCGACCAACTGCACCTGTCCAATATTACCTCGCTGGTCGGCGATGGCAGCCACGGCCTCCCCGAACAGGCGCCTTTTGATCGAATCATCGTGACTGCTGCCGCCGAAGACCCGCCCGGCCCACTCTTGGCGCAGCTGAAGACCGGCGGTATTATGGTGGTGCCCGTGGGGCAGTCCGACACTGTACAGACGCTGATCCGTGTTCAAAAAACCGACAGCGGCCTCGAATACGACGAATTGCGCCCGGTGCGTTTTGTTCCCCTGCTTGAGGGGATCGGCAAAGACACGTAAGGGAGGGGCAAGAGACCCGCCCACCCCAACCGCTCCGGACATCCTCGAGCGGGATCGCGTGGCTGGCCGACAGACTATTGGCAAGCCCCAGGGATAATGGGGGCCCGCAAGACGGGAACGGCGTTCCGAGGAGAGCGAAATGACAGTGACTGTACCCACCCACCGCAATCGTGTGACAGGACGCAAGGCGCTGATGGCGCTTCCACTGGTGGCCCTGCTGGCGGCCTGCGAGGCACCGCTGGATTACGATCTGCGCGGCCAGATCGGTGCGTTCAACACGACAAAGGCGGCGCAGACCGCAACCGCCAGCCGCCCGAAACCCGATGCCAAGGGGCTGATCACCTATCCATCCTATCAGGTGGCCGTTGCCCGTCGCGGCGATACGCTGAACGATGTGGCAGGCCGCATTGGTCTGCCCGCCAGCGAGCTGGCCCGGTTCAACGGGATGAAGCCCGACGATCCGCTGCGGCAGGGGGAGATCATTGCCCTGCCCCGCCGCGCACCCGGTACGGCGACCAGCGGCGGCGTCGATATCGCCTCGCTGGCGGGGGATGCGATCGACAGCGCCCCATCGACCACACCCTCGGCGGCAAGCACCGTCAGCACAACGCCGCTGGCACCGCAGCCGACCGCAAGCAAGCCGCAGGTCCAAAGCGGCCCAGAGCCGGTGCGCCATAAGGTGAAGCGCGGCGAAACCGCTTATACCGTCTCGCGGCTTTATCAGGTGCCGGTGAAATCCCTTGCGGAATGGAACGGCCTCGGCAGCGATTTTGCCATCCGTGAGGGCCAGTTCCTGCTGATCCCGCTGAAGGACCGCCCAGCCCCGCGCAAGGAAGCATCCGCAGCGGCGGTTCCAGCCGCCGCCACCGTCACCGCGCCGGGTGAAGGCACCAATACGCCCCTGCCGCCAAGCGCCACCAAGCCACTGCCGCAGGAAACCGTCGCCCCCGCGGCCCAGGCGCCGAAAGCGCTGCCTAAGGTAGAGGTCCCGACCCCGACCCGCAGCTCCAGCGCCGCGATGGGCTTCCCGGTCAAGGGCAAGATCATCCGCACCTATTCCAAGGGCAAGAACGACGGCATTGATATCGCAGGTGCAGCGGGCGCCCCGGTGCAGGCCGCCGATGGCGGTACGGTGGCGGCGATCACCAAGGATTCCAACAATATTCCGATCATTGTGATCCGCCACGACGCCAAGCTGCTGACGGTCTATGCCAATGTCGACAAGATCGAGGTGAACAAGGGCGACACCGTTTCACGCGGTCAGACCATCGCCGCATTGCGGGACGGACCCGCAGCCTATGTGCATTTCGAGGTGCGCAACGGCTTTGAAAGCGTCGATCCGCTGCCCTATCTGCAATAAACGTCGCAAGCGGCAACAGGCAATAAAGAGACGGCGCTCCGGGTCATCCCGAGCGCCGTCTTTTGGTTGATCACAGCTGTTCAATCATGGCTGCTGCCGTCTTTGCGGTCAGCTGACCTTCACCCCATGGCGGCCGGCCAGATCGGTAAAGAACTGCCAGGCCACCCGGCCCGAGCGGGCGCCGCGCGTGGCCTGCCATTCGATCGCCTCGGCGCGCAGAACCGGTTCCGGCACCACAACGCCATAGGCCGCGCAATAGCCTGAAATCATGGCGAGATATTCATCCTGATCGCAGGGGTGGAAACCCAGCCACAGCCCGAACCGATCCGAGAGAGAGACCTTTTCCTCAACGGCTTCCGACGGGTTAATGGCGCTGGAGCGTTCGTTCTCGATCATATCACGCGGCATCAGGTGACGGCGATTGGAGGTGGCATAGAACAGCACATTGTCCGGCCGACCTTCGATGCCGCCATCCAGCACCGCTTTCAGGCTTTTGTAGTGCTGATCGTCATGGCCAAAGGACAGGTCATCGCAGAACAGGATGAACCGCTCGGGCGCTGCCCGCAGATGGTTCAGCAGACGCGCGACCGATGGCAGATCCTCGCGCTGCAGCTCCACCAGTTTCAGAGCGGGGAATTCCGGCGACAGCTGTCCGTGGATCGCTTTCACAAGGCTGGATTTACCCATCCCCCGCGCGCCCCAGAGCAGTGCATTATTGGCGCCGAACCCGGCGGCAAAGCGGCGGGTATTGTCCAGCAGCGTGTCGCGCGCGCGGTCGATCCCCAGCAGCAGCTCAAGATCGACGCGGTTCACGGTTTCGACAGCCTCCAGCCGGTCCGGGGCCACATGCCAGACAAAGGCAGAGGCAGCACCAAAATCAGGCGCCTTCAGCGGCGCAGGTGCCATCCGTTCCAGCGCATCGGCGATGCGGCTCAGGCTTGTGTCATCCATCGGGGCCTCCGGTCTATTGCACGTGGGGCGTATCGGCGCGCTCGGGCTCAGCTGTCCTGCGGCTCGATCATGTCGACGCGCGTGGCATGTCGGCCGCCCTCGAACTCAGCATTAAGGAAGGCATCGACAATTTCAATCGCCAGGCTGTCGCCCACCACACGCGCCCCGATAGAGAGCATGTTGGCGTTATTGTGCTGGCGGATCATCTTGGCCGAGAAAGTCTCCGAGCAGACGCCGCAGCGGATGCCTTTGACCTTGTTCGCGGCCATCATGATGCCCTGGCCGGTGCCGCAGAGGATAATGCCCAGATCGCAATCACCCGAGGCAACGCGCTCTGCCGCCGCCGCGCCATGTTTGGGGTAATGCGTGCTTTCCGGTGTTGTCGGACCGATATCAACCACCTCATATCCGTTTGCGGCAATATGCGTGGCAATGGCCTGGCGCAGGTCGATTGCGGCGTGATCGCTGGAAAGAACAACGCGGGTGGGTTTGGTCTGGTCCATGGGTGTCTCCGTCGGTGGGTTACCGGCGTCAAAGCATGTTCCGGCTGCGCGAGCAAGGGGGCAGCCTATACACCCCTGCCCGATCCGCCCTGGCGCCCCGGCCGCATGAGAAAGGGCGCACCGTCTCCGGCGCGCCCTTCCTCGATATGCTGGTCCAGATCTGGCAGGAGCAGATCCGGTCTGGATTACCGGGTCTTGCCGTCGTCCTCATCGTCGAACTCGGCCATCAACGGGTCGTCTTCGGGATGCCGGTCCATCTCCTCGAACAGATCGTCGCCGTCATCATCCTCGTCATCATAGTAGCCTTCTGCGCGCAGCTTGGCCTCGCGGGTCTTTTCCACCTGACGCACCAACAGGATCGACAGCTCGTAAAGGCCATAGACCACCGAGAACAGGATGCCTTGGGTGATCACATCCGGCGGCGTCACCAGCGCAGCCAGCACCAGAATGGCGACAACCGCGTATTTGCGCACGCTGCCAAGACCATCGGCGCTGACCAGCCCAGCCTTGCCCATCAGGGTCAGGAGCACCGGCAGCTGGAAACACAGGCCAAAGGCCATAATGAACTTCAGCGTGATGTCCAGCGACTCGTTGACCTTGCCAAAGAAGGTGATGCGCACACCTTCTGTGGTTTCCGGCACCACGGCGGCATCCGCAGGCAGGTTGTCGACCGCGCCGGACAAGAGGTTGGCAAAGATGGATGACACATCGGCAAAGCCAAGGAAAAACGCCATCGCCAGCGGTGTGACCACGAAATGGGCAAAACTGGCCCCCAAGAGGAACATCACCGGCGATGCGATGAGGAAGGGCAAAAAGGCGTTCTTCTCTGTCTTGTAGAGCCCCGGTGCCACAAAGCGCCAGAGCTGGAAGCCGATAACCGGGAATGACAGCGCAAAGCCAAACACCATGGAGATGCGGAACAGCGTGAACAGATATTCCTGCGGGCTGGTGTATTGCAGCGTTGGCGACGGGTCGCCGAGGCTGCGCAGGGTTTCCTCGATCGGGCCAAGCAGGAACTGCAGGATCGGCTCTGCCACGGTGAAGGCCAGCACGATCCCCACGATGAACGCGCCAACCGCCCGGATCAGGCGGGTGCGCAATTCGGCCAGATGCTCAATCAGCGGCGCTGTGCTGTCGTCGATATCCTCGGACGCGCTCATGTCTTGGTCTCACTTTCTGACGTCGCCGACGTGTCTGTGGCAGCCAGGGCCGCCTCCGCTTCGGCTGCCTTGGCCTGGGCCTCTGCGGCCTCGCGTGCCTTGCGGTCCGCAGCGGCACGGGCAGTGGCCGCCTGGATCTTCTTGGCATCCTCAGCCCGCTCAGCGGCCAGTTTCCCGGTTTCACTGTCGGGGTCGAACTTGGTCGGGTCGATGGATTTTGCCATATCCTGCGCGGCCTGTTTGACGCCGTCCATTGCGGTATTGACCGGGTTGGCCGCTGCTTTCAGCCCCTTGGCCATCTCATTGACGCCCGCCTCATCGGCGGCGTCATTCATGGCCCGGCTGAATTCGCGCGCCATGCCCTTGGCCTTGCCCACGAACCGTCCGACATTGCGGAACAAAACCGGCAGGTCCTTGGGCCCGACAACAATCAGCGCCACAACGCCGATAACCATGAGTTCGGTCCACCCAAGATCAAACATCGCGGCTTAGACCTTGTCTTTTTCGGTCTCGGGCGTCACGTCGCGCGCGGTCTCGGCGGTGGTCTCTTCTTCCAGCTCCTTGGTGCTGTCGTTCACACCCTTTTTGAAGGCGGTGATGCCTTTGCCGACCTCACCCATCAGCGAGGAAATCTTGCCGCGGCCAAAGAGGACCAGAACCACGACGGCGATGAGCAGCAGGCCGGGAAGGCCAATATTATTAAGCATGAGAGCGTCTCCTTCTGCGGCAGATCCGCCGG
The DNA here is from genome assembly GCF_048056275.1 of Phaeobacter sp. JH20_26. Lineage (NCBI taxonomy): Bacteria > Pseudomonadati > Pseudomonadota > Alphaproteobacteria > Rhodobacterales > Roseobacteraceae > Phaeobacter > Phaeobacter sp. JH20_26. Next base: position 878,314 of record NZ_JAYMWL010000013.1, read on the forward strand.
GAGACGGTCTGCGTTGTTGTTTGACCTGTTATTAAGCGCCGAGCCCCCGGCGGGAAAAGCGGTGAGACATCGGCAGGGGCGTGGATTCCACGCAAAACTGCATTTTTGCGCGCTGCTGAAAACACAACTGACAGGTTTATGTCAGTTGGACTGCTCTACACCACCCCCATCACAGCATTCAAGGAGAGACGTGATGAGCAAACATGTTGCAGAGATTGTGACCTTCAAACTGGCCGAAGGTGTGAGCGAAGCGGAATTCATCGTGCTGAGCCAGGCCAGCGAATCCTTCGTTCGCGCCCAGCCCGGATTTGTTCACCGACAGCTGAGCTGCGGCGAGGACGGGCGCTGGACCGATTATGTCATCTGGGCAGACATGGAAACCGCCAAGTCGGTCGCGGCTGAGTTCCACAAGCAGGACTTCTGCGCCAGCCTGATGCAGGCGATTGCCGAGGGCACTGCGCAGATGCGTCATGAGGAGGTACAGTGGAGCATGGCCTCCTGAGGGGCGCGAGCCAGGCTCAGGTCAAGTACGGAGGGTGGATGCGCTGCATCCGCCCTCTATCCGGCGGGGGGCGTCAATCACTGCGCGTGGTGTCGGGCCTTGACCTCCTCCCCGCGCCGTTCCAAGGCTAGATCATGCGCCGTACTGATCGCCTCTTTGATATTATCCAGATCCTGCGCGACGGGAAATTGCACCGCGCACAGGATATCGCCGAACGGCTGGAAGTCTCGACCCGGACGATCTACCGCGACATGGATACGCTGGTTGCCAGCGGTGTCCCGGTGGAGGGCGCACGAGGGGTCGGCTATATGGTGCGCGAAGCGATCACGCTGCCGCCGCTGACGCTGACTGCGGAGGAGCTGGAGGCGCTGAACCTGGGCATGGCGATTGTGGCCGAGGCCGCCGATCCGGATTTGAAGGCCGCCGCCGAGAGGCTGGCCGCCAAGGTGGACGCGGTGCTGCCCGAAGGCACCATCGCCGAGGCGGATGCGTGGAAGTTTGCCGTCTACCCCTTTGCCGATGCTGCGCGGGGCTTTACGCAGATGCCAACCTTGCGGGCCGCGATAAAGGCCCGCCAGAAGCTGCATCTGACCTATCGCCGCATTGATGAGACGCTGACCGAGCGCGTCATCCGCCCCTTGCATATGGAGTATTGGGGCCGGGTCTGGACGCTGACCGCCTGGTGCGAAACGCGTGGCGATTTCCGGGTGTTCCGGGTCGACCTGATCGAAGCGGCCAAACCCCTGCCCGAGCTGTTCGTGGATGAGCCCGGCAAACGGTTGATGGACTACCAGCCCTATGCCGACTCGTCCGATGCCGCTGCGGGGCCAACGACCGGCTGATGGATGTAGCTCAGCTGCCGGTCGGGAAGACGAAGCAGCGGTTGCGCCGAACCGTGAGCCACATCACCCGGCCTGCATCCGGCAGGAATACATTGGGCACTGTCGCCTTCAGCACGCTGCCATCGAAATCCATGCGAAATTCAACCAGGCTCTCATGCCCTAGAAAGCGCGCCCGCTCGACCACGCCGCGCGCGGCTACCCCGTCGCTGGGGGTCGGGTGCGGGCCGCGCCCGTTCCGATCAAAATCAATGCGCAGATGTTGGGGGCGGAACACGATGTCGACCTTGGTGCCATCAGGCACACCCGGCGCCAGAAACTGACCAAAGGGCGTTTCGGCCAGAGCGCCATTCACTTCGGCATGAAGAACATTGGTGTCGCTGAAGAACCCCACCGCCGCACGATCGACCGGACGGGTATAGACATTATAGGGCGCCCCCTGCTGCACGATCTTACCGGACCGCATCAGCGCAATCTCATCAGCCATCCGCATCGCCTCTTCCGGCTCATGGGTGACCAGCAGGACGGCAGCATCCTCTTCCTTCAGCAATGTCAGGGTCTCGTCGCGAATGCCGTCGCGCAGGCGATTGTCCAGCCCGGAGAACGGCTCATCCATCAGCATGATGCGCGGCTTGGGCGCCAGCGCGCGGGCCAGGGCCACCCGCTGCTGTTCGCCGCCCGACAGCTGATGGGGGAATTCGTCGATATATTGCGACAGCGACACCTTCTGCAGCAGCTCCTGCACCCGGAGGCGTTTCTCGTCCTTGCTGCCCTTCAGTCCGAAGGCGACATTGTCGGCCACGCTCAGATGCGGGAACAGGGCAAAGTCCTGAAACATAAGCCCGATTTCCCGGCGTTCGGGCGGAACGCGGAACACGGTGTCGCAGATCAGCTTGCCATCGACGTAAATCTCGCCGCTGTCCTGCATCTCGACGCCGGCAATCATCCGCAAAGTGGTGGATTTGCCGCAACCCGAAGGCCCCAGAAGACAGGTCACCTGACCGGCCTGGATCTGTAGCGACACGTCATCCACCACCGCCCGCCCGTCAAAGAAGCGCCGCAGGTTGCGGATCTCCAGACGTGGTGCGGTCACGGCGGGTCTATCGGTGCCAACCATCGGATCAAGGGGGGCAGATGTCATGCGACCTCGTAACTGGTTTCTGATCAAAACGATCTGGTTTAGCTCGCAGATATCAACCCCGCTGCCCCCATGCAAGGGAACGGGGCGCGGCGCGACAGATCGCGCTTTGGATCGGGCAAACTCACCGCTGACGGAGGGGCAGCTGGCAGAGGGTAAACCGAGGGCTGACTGCTAGCTCATAGGCTCCAGCAGATCAAAGGTGAGATCATCCCGCACCCGGCCATTGACCAGCAACTCCAGCCGATGCGGCCCCGGCACCAGCGTAAAGGTGCTGGCCCCGGCTTTCAGCGGATGGCGCTTGCTGAGACGGGTGCCGCCATCGGAGATCGCCGTCTGTTTCAGTTTGAAGACCTTCGCCGAGACCTTGCCTCCGGGGCGCTGGAAATGCAGGCGATAATCCACCAGCACAGGGGCGCCGGGCGCGCCGTCCAGATGGCAGTCAAATTGCAGGGCTCCGCCGATACGGACCGGCTCCTTGGCAAGCGCCAGCGTCGCCTTGACGGCGGTCTCGGGATCATAGCCCAGCATCTGCATGGCGCCTGTATGACCCTCTTTGACGAGACCGCGCAGGGCATGGGCCGTGATCCAGGCCAGCTCCTCCGGGCGCTGCTGGTCGGCCGCCTGCCAGCTGCGTAGCCGGTCCAGCACCAGTTCCGGCTCCTTTTTCGAGATGTCATTCAGGTGGTTGGCGACCGAGCGGGTGACATAGCGGGTTGGATCTGCGTGAAGCTGATCCAACAGCGGCAAGGGCTGCGCAAGAGACAGCGGTACCGACTGCCCCCAGGGTAGCCTTGGACGGGTGCCCTCGCTCACCAGACGGCGGACATGATAATTGTCGCTCGTGGCCCAGTGCTGCATCTCTGCCAGCGTCAGATCGGTCCAGCGGGTCAAAAAGGGACGTATCGCCCATTCCATCGAGAACCGCTGCGTGATGTCGCGGAGCAGCTGCAACGACAGCTCCGGCGCCTGGTCCAGCCCGCGCAGCACCACAAATTCCCCCAAAGGCGCAAATATGAAATCACCGAAGTCATCATCGCTCAGGCTTGGGTCCAGAGGCGGTGGCAAGGCGCGCCGCAACACCGGTGCTGCGGCCTCCAGATCCTCCGGTAGGTGGCGGGCCAGCACATCGGCAATCAGCGCGATGCGCTGCTTCAGCTCCAGATCGGGCAGATCCGCCATCACCTCGGACACAAATCTGTCCGCTTCAAACCCCGGGTCCGCCGCCGCAAAGAGACCCGCGAGATAGCGGGTCTTCTCAAGATTAAACAACTGATCCTTCAGTGAGAAACCGGATGCCACGCTGCCGCCCCCATCAGATGGTCATATTGGTGGCGCCGCCATCCAACAGGATGTTCTGGCCAATGATAAAACCCGCATGCTGGGAGCAGAGAAAGGCGCAGGTAGCGCCAAATTCCTGCCGCGTGCCGTAGCGCCCGGCGGGAATGCTGGCGGCGCGCTGTTCGGCCGCTTCCTCAAGCGATATCCCCTGTTGCTGGGCCACGCCCGTATCCAGCGAGACCGCGCGGTCAGTGGCATGGATGCCGGGAAGCAGATTGTTGATGGTCACGCCCCTGGACGCGACCTGGCGCGAGGTGCCTGCCACATAGCCGGTCAGCCCGGTGCGCGCCGCATTGGAGAGGCCCAGAACCGCTATCGGTGCCTTCACCGACTGTGAGGTGATGTTGACGACACGGCCCCATCCGCGTTCCATCATGCCGGGGACCAGCGCCCTGATCAGCGCGATCGGCGTCAGCATGTTCGCATCCAGCGCCCTGATGAAATCATCACGGCCCCAATCGGACCACATGCCCGGTGGCGGCCCGCCCGCGTTGGTGACAAGGATATCGACGCCCTCTGCCGCGGCGATAACCTCGGCCTGCCCTGCCTCGGTGGTGATGTCAGCAGCAATGGTTTCGACATTGACACCATGCACATCGCGGATCGACTGGGCTGACGCCAGAAGCGCCTCTTCGCCGCGCGCGTTCATCACCAGATCCACGCCCGCCTCGGCCAGAGCCTCAGCACAGCCCAGCCCCAGCCCCTTGCTGCTGGCACAGACCAACGCCCGCTTTCCCGACAATCCCAAATCCATCAGATCTCTCCCTGTTACGGCGCGTCGTCGTCCGCCTGTCAGCTGCCCGATGGGCTGATGTAGCGGACCGGATCACGCATCTGTTCTGTTGCCCGAAGCTTGCACACTCGCCCCGGGATTGACCAGCCCCGATGCCATCGGCGACCCGGTGGTCGTCCCCTGCCCTGCCGGCTTTGGCAGTTTCCCCCTGCGGCTTCGCAAAACCACCCCGCTCTGGTCCGCATCTCGCCACATTTCGCCGCAAGATAGAAGGTCATACGCGCAGGATGCGCACACGATACTGGTTAGGTTATTCATGCTGACACAGCTGCATCAGAGCCCCGTTGCCGCCCAGATTCTTGCTGTTTTTCCTGCCGCCGATTTCTGCGTCGAGATGGGCGCGAATATGGGCGATGGGCTTGGGGTATATGATGACCTGCATCTGGACGACGTCTATCAGCTGATGCGCGACGCGCCACCGCGCCAATTGTCGTTGACCGCACGCGCGGACGGGCAGCTTGTTCTTGGTCAGGACAGCGCAACCGGTGCACCCGGTGCCCGGCTGCATCTGGATTGCCTGTTAACGCTGATGCCGGATATCGGCGCCAATGTGGAGGCGCTGGTGGTGGTTGAGGTCGATGACGACGGGTTGATCGCGGCGATCTATCTGCTGCCGCTTGCCCCCTTGCTGCCGCAGACCGGCTATACCCTTGTGCGCAAGACCCGCGAGGGCACGCGCCAGCGGCTTGCACAGCTGGCCTGTGTCTCCTTCACGCGCGGAACACATATCACCCTGGACACCGGCGCCCAGCGACCGATTGAGGATCTACAGGTAGGCGACCGGGTTCTGACCCGCGATGCCGGTGCCCAAGTGGTGCGCTGGATCGGCCAATGCACCAGCCGTGCGGTTGGAGAAATGGCTCCGATCCTGATCCGGGCCGGGGCGCTCAACAACGCAAATGACCTGCTTGTCAGCCCGGACCACCGGTTGCTGGTGCATCGTTGTCGTGAAGGTCGCCGCCGTGGCCGACCAGATCAGCTGGTGCGCGCACGCGAACTGGTCAATGGCATCGACATTGTCGAACGAACCGGCGGCTTCATCGACTATTTCCAGCTGCTGTTTGATCGCCACCAGATCATCTTTGCCGAAGGGATCGCCGCTGAGAGCCTGCTGCTTGATCCGCTGACACGGGCTGCGCTGCCGCAGGAGAAGCTGATCCGCACGCCGGGCCTGATCCCCGGTCAACCACCGCGCATCTCGGGCCTGGAGCCGCGCCCGATGTAAACACGCTGGTATATGGCCCCTTCGCGCCGGGATGTGCGGGGCCGCAACAGATGCCCGGGAACTGGGCGAGAGGCGAAGCGAGTTTACGATTACTGATAGAATTGCCCCTACAATTCAACCATATGGGGAATTCTCTCCTTATGGACTCTATGGGACTTTGCCTGACGATGACAAAACAGCAACTGGTGCAGCGCTGGTTTTTCGAGGTCTGGGAGAAACGCAACATGGCCGCGTTTGCCGAGATGCTGGCCCCCTCTCTGGATACGACCGAACTGCTCGACGGGCTCCCCAATCCACGTCAGGACTATCCTGTCCTGATTGACGTCGTTCACAAGCTTGCGGGCAAATTCCGCGTTCAGATCCTGCAGTATATCGAGGATGGCGACTGGACCTCGACACGCTATCTGCTGACCTCTGATGGCCCGGACGGGATGACGCCGGTCAGTGCCGAGGGGATCATGATGATTCGGTTTGCGGACGGCAAAATCGCCGAGCTGAGTTCCAAGTTCGATGCCTTCACCTTTTTTGAACAGCTGGGTCAGCTGCCGCCAGATGCCATGCCGGCCTGCCTTGGAGGGCAGACGCTGGTCTGGGAGTAACCAGCCGGCCTCAGCTATCAGGACCGCGACGCAACGGCTGTCGCCCTGTTTTTCTTGCCTCGGCCCGCCATCCTGATATACGCGCGCTCATGCTCGATATCGTCCCAAACCGCCCCGACCTGCCGGCCGAAATTGCCCGGCGCCGCACCTTTGCGATCATTTCGCATCCGGATGCCGGCAAAACCACGCTGACTGAAAAGTTCCTGCTTTATGGCGGTGCTATTCAGATGGCAGGTCAGGTGCGCGCCAAAGGCGAGGCACGGCGCACGCGGTCGGATTTCATGCAGATGGAGAAGGACCGCGGGATCTCCGTCTCAGCCTCGGCCATGTCGTTTGACTACAACAGCTACCGCTTCAATCTGGTGGACACACCCGGTCACTCCGATTTCTCGGAAGATACCTATCGCACGCTGACGGCGGTGGACTCGGCGGTGATGGTGATCGACGGTGCCAAGGGTGTGGAAAGCCAGACCCAGAAGCTGTTTGAAGTCTGCCGCCTGCGCGACCTGCCGATTCTGACGTTCTGTAACAAGATGGACCGAGAGAGCCGGGACACCTTTGAGATCATCGACGAGATCCAGCAGAACCTTGCGATTGACGTGACGCCCGCCAGCTGGCCGATCGGCGTTGGCCGTGATTTCATCGGTTGTTACGACATGCTGCGCGACCGGCTGGAACTGATGGACCGCGCGGATCGCAACAAGATCGCCGAAAGCATCGCGATTGAGGGGTTGGACGATCCCAAGCTGGCCGAGCATGTGCCTGCACATCTGCTTGAGAAGCTGCTGGAAGAGGTCGAAATGGCCCGCGAGCTGCTGCCTGCACTGGATCCGCAATCGGTGCTTGAGGGGCATATGACGCCGATCTGGTTCGGCTCGGCGATCAATTCCTTTGGCGTGAAGGAACTGATGGATGGCATCAGCACCTACGGACCCGAGCCGCAGCCACAATCGGCGCTGCCGCGCCAGATTGCGCCGGATGAGACGAAGGTTGCCGGTTTTGTATTCAAGGTGCAGGCCAATATGGATCCCAAGCACCGCGACCGTGTGGCCTTTGTCCGGCTGGCCTCGGGCCATTTCAAACGCGGTATGAAGCTGACCCATGTGCGCTCAAAGAAGCCGATGGCCATCTCCAACCCGGTGTTGTTCCTGGCCTCTGACCGCGAGCTGGCCGAGGAAGCCTGGGCTGGTGACATCATCGGCATCCCGAACCACGGCCAGCTGCGCATCGGCGACACGCTGACCGAAGGAGAGGCGCTGCGTGTCAGCGGCATTCCGTCCTTTGCGCCGGAACTGTTGCAGGGGGTGCGCGCGGGTGACCCGATGAAGGCCAAGCACCTGGAAAAGGCGCTGATGCAATTTGCCGAGGAAGGTGCCGCAAAGGTCTTCAAACCCTCGATCGGCTCCGGCTTTATCGTGGGTGTGGTCGGCCAGCTGCAATTCGAAGTGCTGGCGAGCCGTATCGAGATGGAATACGGCCTGCCGGTGCGCTTCGAAGCCTCGCAGTTCACCTCGGCCCGCTGGGTCAGTGGCGACAAGACCGCGCTTGATAAATTCATCAATACCAACAAGCAGCACATTGCCCATGACCATGACGGCGACGTGGTCTATCTGACCCGCCTGCAGTGGGATATCGACCGTGTAGAGCGCGACTATCCAGACTTGAAACTGACGGCGACCAAGGAGATGATGGTTTAAGACCAGCACCCTGACACATAGGTGACATCAGACCCCGCCATGGATATCGACAACGAAACCTATCCTGGCGGGTTCTACAGCCTGCTGCGCCAGCTTGATAAAAAAGAGACCCCCTTCATAGATCCGGCGTCGGCGCTGCCGCCGGTGGATGAGGATCTCTCGTCGCTGCTCGCCCCCCTGCCCGAGGCCGCACTACAGTCACCAGAGGACGATCTGCCCAGTCGGCATATCGCGCGGAAATGGGAGGCCCTGCGAGCCGAGTTCGCAGGTCAGCCCGAACTTTGGGCACGACATGCGCTGTGCATCGCGATTCTGCGGCGCCGGGATCCGCCAGAGCAAGCGCGCAGCCTCTTTCTGCGGATCTGGCGCGAACAGGGCGCGATGCTCGCCGCCGAGCTGCCCACACGCTGGTTGATTTCCGCCGCCGCCACCTTTGCCGATCATGGGGATACCATGGAGCAGCGGCTTGGTGGTCAGGGGCTCCAGATGCTGTTTCACCTGATCGCACTGCACGATAGCGAACGTCGGCTGTCAGGACGGCCGACCGACAGCGGCTTTCCTCGGGTGAAAGGCAAGAAGCTTGACGATATCGGCTTTGGCATGAAGCCCTATCACCTGCCCCACGGAGATCTGGATCGGTACATGCTGGCGCGGCTCTGGCGCCAGGTCGAGGACGATGCCGTGCTGCGCCCGCTTGGTGTGCGGATGCTGCGGATGGTCATGGACGATCCCCGCAGCATTTTCGGCCGCATTCAGCGTTACAAGAAACCCCGCAAATCATGAGCAGGCCCAACGATCCGAAATGGGGCATCGTCAGCACGATCAAGTCCGATGCAGAGACCATCCTGAATTTCGCCGCCTATCATCTGGATCTGGGGGCCCATCGGCTTCATCTCTATCTGGATGCGCCGAATCCTGAGGCCTATCCGCATCTGAAAGCACATCCAAAGGTGCGGGTCACCACCTGCGACGACAGCCACTGGAGCCAGCGCAAGAAACCGCGCCCGAAGATGCACCAGGCGCGCCAGACGATGAATGCGACCCATGCCTACGGCCGGATCCAGGCCGATTGGGTCGCCCATATAGATGTGGATGAATTTCTCTGGCCCCATATCTCGGCAAGAGGTGCGAGGCCGCAGATTGGCGAAATACTGGCTGCCCTGCCCGCTGAAACCGATGTCTTGCGGATGCGCCCGCTGGAAGCGCTTGCTGGGCGGGTGGATATGTATAAATCCATGATTGCCAGTGCAGCCGACCGCGAACAGCAGGTCCGCGCGATCTATCCCGAATTTGGTGTCTTCCTGAAAGGCGGGTTCCTCAGCCATACTGCGGGCAAGCTGTTCGCCCGCACCGGCCTGCCTGACATTCAGTTCCGAATCCACAACCTGTTCCAGCATGGTGAAAAAAACACGCGCGAGCAGGAGCAGAACGCCCTGCAGATCTGTCATCGCCACGCCCCGAGCTGGGAGGCCTGGCAGGACAGCTATCGGTTCCGGCTCAAGCAGGGCTCTTATCGTCCGGGTCTAGCTGCCGGGTTTTCGCGCAACCTCGGCGGGTTGAACACCCATGATCTGCTGTCGATGATCGAGGAAGAGCACGGTTCTGAAGGGCTGAAGCGTTTCTTTGGCGAAATCAACGCAGAGGCGCCAGACATCTATCAACGGCTGCAAAAGCGTGGGATGATCCACCACTGCCCGCTGGATCTGACCGCCAAACGGCGTGAACATTTCCCGCAATTTGAATAAACTGTTTCGAGTTTGCCCGTTTTTCAATCAATACGCGCCGAAAACCCGGCTTCGTTTGACGATTGCAGCGGATTTTGCTATGCCCCGCGCAAGCCGATAGAGACAGGACGCAAGACCATGCGGAATCGGCCCTGACATACACGCGCGGGCCAGGTCAGTGTCCGCAAAAACGGACGCATATGACAAAATTTTCAGATCTGAACCTGAACCCCAAAGTCCTCAAAGCGATTGAGGAAGCGGGTTACGAAACCCCCACCCCCATTCAGGCAGGGGCGATTCCGCCCGCCTTGGAAGGGCGCGATGTGCTGGGGATCGCACAGACCGGCACCGGCAAGACGGCTTCGTTCACCTTGCCGATGATCACTCTGCTGGCGCGTGGCCGCGCGCGTGCGCGGATGCCGCGCAGCCTGGTGCTTTGCCCCACGCGGGAGCTGGCAGCCCAGGTGGCGGAGAACTTCGACACCTATACCAAACACCTGAAACTGACGAAGGCCCTGCTGATCGGCGGTGTCTCCTTCAAGGAACAGGACACGCTGATCGACAAGGGGGTTGACGTTCTGATCGCAACGCCCGGTCGCCTGCTCGACCATTTCGAGCGCGGCAAGCTGATCCTGTCTGACGTCAAGGTGATGGTGGTGGATGAAGCCGACCGTATGCTCGACATGGGGTTCATCCCCGATATCGAACGCATCTTCGGCCTTACGCCCTTCACCCGTCAGACCCTGTTCTTCTCCGCCACCATGGCGCCGGAGATCGAGCGGATCACCAATACCTTCCTCTCCGCCCCGGAGCGTGTCGAAGTGGCGCGGCAGGCAACCACCTCTGAGAATATTTCCCAGGGTGTTGTGCTGTTCAAAGCCTCGCGCCGCGATCGTGAAGGCAGCGAGAAACGGAAGCTTCTGCGCCACCTGATTGATCAGGAAGGCGAGAAATGCACCAATGCGATCATCTTCTGCAACCGTAAGACGGATGTGGATATCGTTGCGAAATCGCTGAAGAAATACGGCTATGACGCGGCACCGATCCACGGTGATCTTGATCAGAGCCAGCGCACCAAGACGCTGGAAGGCTTCCGCGAAGGGTCGCTGCGCTTTCTGGTGGCATCTGATGTGGCCGCCCGCGGGCTTGATGTGCCCAGCGTCAGCCATGTGTTCAACTTCGATGTGCCGAGCCATGCTGAGGACTATGTTCACCGCATCGGCCGGACGGGTCGCGCAGGCCGTAACGGCACCGCGATGATGATCTGCGTGCCCAAGGACGAAAGGAACCTCGAAGATATCGAGCGCCTTGTCCAGAACGAGATCCCGCGTCTTGAGAACCCGCTGAAAAAGGCCGAACCAGCGGCAAAAGACAGCAAGGACGCAGCGACCGGCGAGACCACAGAGCGCAAGACCCGCAGCCGCAGGTCTTCCACCCGTGCATCGGCTGCCAAGGAATCAGCCGCCAAGGAAGAGACCGCAGCGCCAGAGGCACAGGCCAAGGATACCCCGACAGCTGAAGCCAAAGCGGCAACGCCGGAGCAGCCGCAAGGCGAGCAGGAGAAGCGCAGCGATAGCCGCTCTTCCTCCCGTCAGAAATCGGCTGAGAAACCCTCCACCCCCAAGACCGGGCAGAAGGGCAACCAGAAATCCGGCCGGGGACGTGGTGGCAACGACCGCAACAATGTGGTTGGCATGGGCGACCATATGCCGAGCTTTATCGCACTCAGCTTTGCCGAGCGCCGCGCCGGCTAAACTGGCTACCGCATAGTCGTATTCCGAAGGGCTGCCTCTTGGGGCGGCCCTTTTTCATATGTGTGATCAGGAACCTGACCGCAAACAGCGCCCGAATTCTCTCATGAGCTTTGCACTTGCGGCATGGCAGGATTGCCCATTTTTGCAGATGTCGCCCCCGGCAGGAACGCCTATCTGGAGGGCAACAAGACGCACTTAAGCAAGATGAGAGCCGCCATGAACAACCTTGAGTTCCCCACTGTGACCGCCGACGAAATCCGCGCCATCGAAGCCCGCGCACATGAGCTGCGCGCACAGGCGATGGCTTCCTTCCTGCGCAGCCTGGGCCGTGGGATCGTCAGCGTGCCCGGCAAGCTTGCAGCGCTGCTGTCGCGCCCCCGGCACGCCTGACCCCATCCGCAGCGACGCCTGCGCAGTATAGATTGACGGTTGCCCCTATAGCAGCCGAACAAAGCCCCGGCCCCACCGCCGGGGCTTTTTCTATAAAGCGCGTGGGCTGTGGCCCACAGGGCCGATGTGCACATAAAAAAAGCCCGCCACAGAAACTGCGGCGGGCCTGTCTATCAACTTGATCCGAAGCGATCAGCGCATCCGGCTGACCACCACGGTAACTTCCGGTTTCTTGCCAATCTCGTTCTGTGCTGTCTGGCGGGCAACGCGGCGAAGGTTTTCTTCCAGCTTGTCGTCATCGCGCAGTGTTTTGGCACCGGCGCGCATGATGAACTGGTTGAGATCCTCTTCCATCACCTCGACCAGCGCGGCATTGGAGCGGCCTGTCTCGGCCAACCCCTTGATATCGCACCAAGGTTCGCCCAATGGCTCATCTTCCTCGTCAAGAATGACGGTGACGATGATATGGCCGTTCAGCGCCATGCGAATCCGGTCCCGGACCACGCCATCCAGCGCACCGTATTTGACCGACCCATCCAGATAGGTGCGACCGGTGTCGACATAATCCACGACCTTGGGGCGATCACCGGTCAGGTCCATCATCATGCCGTTGACCACAACCGCGCTGGCAATGTCCTTGGCCTCGCCGAGACGGGCGTGCTGGCGCAGGTGACGGTGCTCGCCGTGCATCGGGATCAGCATCTGCGGCTTGATGATATCGTGCATCCGCTCCAGATCGGGGCGGTTTGCGTGACCGGAGACATGGTAGAGACCGGAGCTGTCATCGACCACATCCACACCCTTTTCGGAGAACTGGTTGATGATGCGAATGACGCCACGCTCATTGCCCGGAATGGTCTTTGAGGAGAACAGGAACAGGTCGCCCTCCTTAACCTCGATCCCGCGATACTTGCCGCGCGCCAGCTGGGCGGACGCCGCACGGCGTTCGCCCTGGCTACCAGTCACGATCAGCATCAGGTTCTCACGCGGCAGCTCTTGCGCGGCCTCGACACTGACCACCTTCGGAAAGTCCTTGAGCACGCCGGTTTCGGTGGCGGCTTCGATCATGCGCTGCATGGCGCGGCCCAGCAGCACGATGGAGCGCCCGGCCCGCTGACCGGCCTCGGCGAGGGTTTTCACCCGCGCGACATTGGAGGCAAATGTGGTGGCAACCACCATCCCCTCAGCCTCGCCCACCAGGCGGGTGATCTCGGGTCCGACATCGACCTCAGACCGGCCCGGATGCAGCGAGAATACATTGGTGGAGTCGCAGACCAGCGCCTTGACGCCATCCTTGGCAATCTCGCTCCACATGTCGGGATCAAATGCCTCGCCGACAATCGGCGTCGGGTCGGTTTTGAAATCACCGGTGTGAACGACCCGGCCCGCAGGCGTGTCGATCACCAGACCGCCACTCTCCGGAATGGAATGTGAGATCGGTGCAACGCCGATGGTAAACGGCCCCAGTTTGGTGACCTCTGGCCATGCGGAGACGGTTTTCACCTCTTCGCTGTCCAGACCGGCCTCATCCATCTTGCGGCGCGCCAGATTTGCGGTAAAGGCACGGGCATAGATTGGCACATTCAGGTCACGGTAGAGATGCGCCACGGCGCCGATGTGATCCTCATGGGCGTGGGTGATGAACACCCCCTCCAGCTGGTCGGCCCGTTCCTTCAGCCAGCTGATGTCCGGCATGATCAGATCCACGCCGGGCGTGCTGTCCATGTCCGGGAAAGTAACGCCAAGATCAACCAAGACCAGGCGTTCCTTGCCCGGTTTGCCGTAGCCGTAGATATAGGCGTTCATACCAATTTCGCCTGCCCCGCCGAGGGGCAGGTAGATTAAACGTTCAGTGCTCATCCTCGAGACCGTTATCCTTATTATATTTGTGTATGATCTGTAGCCCATGCATCGTGAGATCATCCTCAAATGCGTCAAACAGATCTGCTGTTTGCTGGAACAAAGGCGCCAGCCCGCCTGTCGAGATTACTTTCATCGGCACATCGCGCTCCGCTTTGATGCGGGCGCAGATTTCGCGCACCAGTCCTACGTATCCCCAGAACACACCTGACTGCATACATGCAACCGTATTGGTGCCGATCACCGACTGGGGTTTGGAAATATCCACATGCGGCAGGGCCGCTGCTGCCTGATGTAGGGCTTCCAGGCTCAAATTCACCCCCGGCGCAATCACACCGCCGATATAGGCGCCATCCTCGGCCACCACGTCAAAGGTTGTCGCCGTGCCAAAATCGACGACGATGAGGTTGCCGCCATATTTGTCAAACCCGGAGACTGTATTGACCAAACGGTCCGGGCCGACATTGGTTCCCTGATCAACCCGCACCGCAACCGGCAGCAGGCAGTCAGGCTTACCCACCACCAGGGGGCGAGTGTGGAAGTAACGATCCGCCAGCACCCGCAGATTGAACACAACGCGCGGGACCGTGGAGGAGATGATCATATCGGTGATATCCGCTTCGATCCCCTGTAGCCGTATCAGCGTATTGAGCCAGACAAAATACTGATCCGCCGTGCGCCGCCAATCGGTGGCGGTACGCCAGGTGCCGATGAAATTCTCCCCGTCCCAGATTGAGAAGACAGTATTGGTGTTGCCGCAATCGACTGCCAAAAGCATGACCTGCCCCGTTCCTATGCCCTAGAAAAAGATATCCGCCGCCGGAATGCTGACACGGCCCTTGGCGGTGTTTAGGACGAGGTTGCCGCCGCCGTCCACTGTCTCAAAGGTGCCTTCGGTTTCGGAGTTCATGGTGCGGGCCACCACCACCTCGCCCAGGCGCGCAGCACGGGCCAGCCAGGCGGTGCGGATCGGCTCGAACCCATAGGTGACGAACTGTCGTTCATAGCGGTCATAGGCGACAGCAAGCGCGGTCAGGAACGCCTCTGGGGTGACCTGGACCCCGGTTTCCGACAGCAGCGAGACAGGCCAGACAGCACCCGGTTCCAGCCATTCCTGCATCGGCGTCTCGATCAGATTGACACCAATCCCGATCGCAAGATGTGTCACACCGGCGGCGGCCCCCGCGCTTTCCAGCAGGATCCCCGCCAGCTTGCCACCATTCAGCAGCACGTCATTGGGCCATTTCAGTGCAAGTCCAGCCGTCTCGCCGCAGAGCGCGACACAGGCATCATAAAGCGCCAGCGCCGCAACAAAGCTGCGCAGCGCCACCTGATCGGGTGGCCCCTCCGGCCGCATGACGAGTGTTGCGGCAAAATTCCCCTTGGGCTCCTTCCAGGCACGGCCACGGCGCCCCCGCCCCTTTGTCTGGCGTTTGGCCATGATCCATTCAGGGCCGGTCAATGTGGGCGCGCGGCGCGCCGCCTCATCGAGGGTGCTGTCCACCTCGTCAAGCAGGCTCCGCTCGTATCCCTCTGGCCAATCACTCATGATGCTGTCCCTTCAAGGCAAAAAGGCCCGGTCCGCAGACCAGGCCTTTGTGTGTTCTGTGTCGAAACCGTCAGTTGACCAGCGTGGCAGCCGCCGCAGCCGCTGCACCCTCGATGCCGAACATGTTGATGATCCCAAGAAGCATCACGGCCGCCGAGGCCATCAGGAACCCCCAAAGGATCGGCGAGCGGTTGGTTTCCAGCTCCTCGCCCTCTTCACCGAAATACATGTAGTACACGATGCGCAGGTAGTAGAACGCGCCGATAACCGATGCGATCACACCGGCAATCGCCAGCCACGCCATATCCGCCTGATAGGCCGCATTAAGCACATAAAGCTTGCCGAAGAAGCCCAGCATCGGCGGTACACCCGCCAGAGAAAACAACAGGATCAGCATCGCCAGCGCCTTGCCCGGCTCGCGACGGGAGTAGAGGTTGAGCGCGCGAATGTCAGTGATCGGCTTACCGTCCTTCTCCATCATCAGGATGAAGGCAAAGGTGCCGATGTTCATCGAGACATAGATCGCCATATAGACCAGCAGCGCCTGCACGCCATAAGCGGTGCCCGCGGCGAGGCCCATCAGCGCATAGCCCATATGGGCGATCGAGGAATAGGCCATCAGACGCTTGATATCGCGCTGGCCGATGGCGGCAACGGCCCCGACGAACATCGACAGCAGCGACAGAAGGGCCACAACCTGGCTCCAGTCCTGTACCGCATGACCAAAGGCATCATGCAGCACGCGGGCGAACAGACCCATGGCCGCAACCTTCGGCGCCGATGCAAAGAATGCGGTAACCGGGGTCGGCGCGCCTTCGTAGACGTCAGGGGTCCACATGTGGAACGGCACGGCAGACACCTTGAACGCCATGCCGGAGATCAGGAAGACCAGGCCGAACAGCAGACCGACGGAGACTTCACCATGCTTGGCCACCGCGTAGATACCGGCAAAGTCGGTGGTCCCGGCAAAACCATAGACCAGCGATGCGCCATAGAGCAGCAAACCGGACGAAAGCGCGCCGAGCACGAAGTACTTCAGACCGGCTTCGGTGGATTTTACACTGTCACGACGCAGCGACGCCACGACGTAGAGCGCCAGAGACTGCAGCTCAAGGCCCATGTACAGCGACATCAGGTTGCCGGCCGAGACCATCACCATCATGCCTACCGCGCTCAGCGCGACGAGGATGGGATATTCAAAGCGCAACATGCCACGGCGTGACATGTAGTCCTGGCCCATGACCAGCACGGCAGAGGCCGACAGCAGGATGGCGACCTTGGCAAAGCGGGCAAAACCATCGTCGACGAACATGCCGTTGAATGCCTCGCGGCTGCCCGAGGATCCGGTGGCGATCCAGATGGCCAGCGCCGACATCAAACCGGCCATCAGCCAGATCAACGCCGGGGCCAGTTTGTCCTTGCCGGTGTAGACGGCGCCAAGGAGCGCCGCCATTGCGCTGAGCGCCAGAACAATCTCTGGCAGGATAACGGTGAGATCAGCTGGGATCATCGCCCACGCCCCCTTAGTGCGAAGCTATCTGGGTCGCCGGGGACAGGTCCGCGGCAGCCAGAGATTCATTGAAGTTTGCAATCAGCGCCTCGGTCGACGGGCTGATGATATCGGTGACAAGCGCCGGGTAGACGCCCAGAAGGATGGTCATCACCACCAGCGGTGCAAAGATGAACCGCTCGCGGGCAGTCATATCCTTGATGGTCTTGAGGCTGCCCTTGATCAGGTCGCCAAAGACCACGCGGCGGTAGAGCCACAGCGCATAGCCTGCCGAGAAGATGACACCGGTTGCGGCAACTGCTGCGACCCAGGTGTTCTTCTGGAAGGTGCCCATCAGCGTCAGGAATTCCCCGATGAAGCCCGAGGTGCCCGGCAGGCCGACGTTGCCCATCGTGAAGAACATGAAGACCAGCGCATAGGCAGGCATACGAATGACAAGGCCACCATAGGCGTCGATGTCACGGGTGTGCATCCGATCATAGATGACACCCACGCAGAGGAAGAGCGCCGCCGAGATGAAGCCGTGGCTCAGCATCTGGAAGATCGCGCCATCAATGCCCTGCTGGTTCGCCGCAAAGATGCCCATGGTCACAAAGCCCATATGCGCCACCGAAGAATAGGCGATCAGCTTCTTCATGTCCGACTGCACCAACGCCACCAGCGAAGTATAGACCACCGCAATCGCCGACATCCACAGAATCAGATCCGTCATCACGTCGGCCCCGACGGGGAACATCGGCAAGCTGAAGCGCAGGAAGCCGTAGCCGCCCATCTTCAACAAGATCGCCGCCAGCACCACGGAGCCTGCGGTCGGCGCCTGCACGTGCGCATCGGGCAGCCAGGTGTGCACCGGCCACATCGGCATTTTCACCGCGAAGGAGGCAAAGAACGCGAGGAACAACAGGGTCTGCATCCCACCAACGACATGCACACCAAGAAGATCAAAGCCGGAGGCAGAGAAACTGTGCGTCAGCAGCTGGGCAATATCGGTGGTGCCTGCATCTGCGTACATCGCGACCATCGCCACCAGCATCAGCACCGAGCCAAAGAAGGTGTAGAGGAAGAATTTGAACGACGCGTAGATCCGTTCCTTGCCGCCCCAGATGCCGATGATCAGGAACATCGGAATGAGGCCCGCCTCAAAGAACAGGTAGAACAGCACCAGATCCAGCGCCATGAACACGCCAAGCATCAGCGTCTCCAGCATCAGGAAGGCGATCATGTATTCCTTGACGCGGGTGTTCACACCCCAGCTCGCCAAAATGGTCAGCGGCATCACAAAGGTGGTGAGCATCACAAACAGCACCGAAATGCCATCGACGCCCATCTTGTACTTCAGGCCAAAGATCCATTCGGCCTCTTCCACAAACTGAAAGCCTGTGTCGGAGGGGTCGAACTGGAAATAGATGCCAAGGCTCACCAGGAAGGTGATCGTGGTGGCAAAAAGCGCAACAGACTTGGCGTTGCGCTGCGCCGCCTCATCCTCGCCGCGCAGGAACAGGGCCAGAATGGCCGCCGCAAGCGCCGGGATAAAGGTGACAATAGAAAGGAGATTGTCCATCAGTGCGCTCCTCCGCCGATCGACATCCAGGTAACCAGGGCAGCAATGCCCAGCACCATCCAGAAAGCATAGGTGAAAATGTAACCCGACTGTGCGCGACCGGCGAGGCGGGTGAAGAAGGGAATGATGCCCATGGCGATCCCGTTGAGCGCGCCATCAATGGTCTTGCCGTCACCGCGCTTCCAGAAGAAGCGGCCGATCATCAGCGTCGGTTTGACAAAGACAAAATCGTAGAGCTCGTCAAAATACCACTTGTTCTTGAGGAACAGGTAGAGCGGCTGCTGCTGCTTGGCGAGACGGCCCGGCAGGCTTGGGTTCACGATGTAGAACAGGATCGCAAGACCAAGGCCAAGCAGCATCGCGAAAAAGGGCGAAACTTTCACCCATTTCGGAGCGGCGTGCGCGTCATCCAGAACAGTGTTGTCGGCACCGAAATACAGCGCGCCTTCGCCCGGCTGGCCTGCGAATACATAGTGATGCTCACCGGATGCGTCAGCTGTGCCGTGACCGTCATCCGCCGTGCTGGCATGGCTGTCATCAGCGCCGTGGCCCGAATCCGCTGCCGCATCGCCATATGCCGCGGCTTCTGCCACTGGGATGCCGTAGAATTTGCCAACCTTATCAGCATGGCCGAAGAAGCTGTTGTACCAGAGCATGCCAGAGAAGATCGCACCAAGGGCAAGCACACCCAGCGGGATCAGCATGACCATCGGGCTTTCATGCGCGTGATCATGCGTATGCTTGTCGCCGCGCGGCTTGCCGTAGAAGGTCAGGAAGATCAGGCGCCAGCTGTAGAAGGATGTCATTGCCGCCGCGATGACCAGCAGCCAGAAACCATACATCGACCCGCCAGCATAGGCGCTCTCGATAATGGCATCCTTGGACAGGAAGCCGGCAAAGCCAAAGTGGGTCAGCGGGATACCAACGCCCGTGATGGCCAGCGTGCCAATCATCATCGCCGCAAAGGTGTAGGGGATCTTTTTGCGCAGACCACCGTAGTTCATCATGTCCTGCTCATGGTGCATCGCGTGGATCACGGAGCCTGCACCAAGGAACAGCATCGCCTTGAAGAAGGCATGTGTGAACAGGTGGAACATCGCAGCGGAGTACATGCCTACCCCGGCTGCAACGAACATGTAGCCAAGCTGCGAACATGTCGAATAGGCGATCACGCGTTTGATGTCGGTCTGAACCAGACCCACAGTCGCCGCGAAGAAGGCCGTGGTTGCACCCAGCACGGTGATGAAGGTTGTCGCTTCGGGTGCGAACTCCATCAGCGGCGACATGCGGCAGACCAGGAAGACACCGGCGGTCACCATGGTGGCGGCGTGGATCAGGGCCGACACCGGGGTCGGGCCTTCCATCGCGTCCGGCAGCCAGGTGTGCAGGATCAGCTGCGCCGATTTGCCCATGGCGCCAATGAACAGCAGGACTGCAATCAGATTGGCGGCATTCCACTCCGACCAGAGAAAGGTCAGCTGGGTTTCCGCCAGCTGCGGCACCGCTGCAAAGATGTCATCAAAATTGATGCTGTCAGTCAGGAAGAACAGGGCAAAGATACCGAGGGCAAAGCCAAAGTCACCCACGCGGTTGACGATGAAGGCTTTCATCGCTGCCGCATTGGCCGAAGGCTTGCGGTAGTAGAAACCGATCAGCAGGTAGGAGGCAACGCCCACGCCTTCCCAGCCAAAGAACATCTGGACCAGGTTGTCGGAGGTCACCAGCATCAGCATCGCAAAGGTAAAGAACGACAGATAGGCAAAGAAGCGCGGCTTGTAGCTCTCCCCGTCCTTCCACTGCGGATCATGGGCCATGTAGCCAAAGGAATAGAGATGCACCAGCGATGACACCGTGGTCACCACGATCAGCATGATCGCCGTCATCCGGTCCAGACGGATCGCCCAGGATGTCGACAGCGAGCCGCTTTCGATCCAGCGCATGATCTCGATCGACTGGGTCACCCCGTCAAAGCTGAGGAAGACGATCCACGACAGAAGCGCCGACAGGAACAAAAGCCCGGTCGCCGTCCAGGTGGCTGCGGTCTCGCCGATGAACTTCCAGCCAAAGCCACAGATGATGGCCCCGACCAGAGGGGCAAAGAGAAGGATGGTTTCCATGACGCTTTAGCCCTTCATCACGTTGATGTCTTCCACGGCGATGGTGCCGCGGTTGCGGAAGAAGCAAACCAGGATCGCAAGACCAATAGCGGCCTCGGCGGCGGCCACGGTCAGCACAAAGAGGGTGAAGACCTGACCCACCAGATCCCCAAGGAAGCTGGAGAAAGCCACAAGGTTGATGTTCACCGCCAAGAGCATCAGTTCGATGCTCATCAGCAGGATGATGACGTTCTTGCGGTTCAGGAAGAGCCCGAAGATGCCGATGACGAACAGCGTCGCCGCGACGGTTAGATAATGCTCGAGTGTGATCATTGTCTCAAAGCCCCTGCCCCGGTTTCACATCCTTGAGTTCCATGGCCAAGGCCGGATCGCGCATCATCTGGGCGACAACGTCCTGACGCTTGACGTCGGTGCGGTGGCGCAGGGTCAGCACAATGGCGCCGATCATCGCAACCAGCAGGATCAGGCCGGAAAGTTGGAACAGAAGGAAATATTGGTCGTAAATGATGAGGCCAAGCGCCTCGGTGTTATGCTGGTCAGTCGGGATCGGCTGGGCCAGCTGCGTGGCCGCCGCCGGTGCGGTTTCCCACACACCAAAAGCCATCACGAACTGCATAAGGATCACCAGACCGATGAGCAGCGCCAGCGGCATATAGCGCGCCATCTCTGCTTTCAGCTCGGCAAAATCCACGTCCAGCATCATCACCACAAAGAGGAACAGCACCGCAACGGCACCGACGTAGACGATGACCAGCAGCATGGCGACAAATTCGGCGCCCAGCAGCACGAACAGCCCGGCCGAGGAAATAAAGGCCAGGATCAGCCACAGCACAGAATGCACCGGCTGGCGGCTGATCACTGTGAACAGCCCGCCGGTGATGGCGCTGATGGCAAAGAGGTAAAAGGCAAAAACGGTCATGTTTCATCGTCCCCTTTGGCGTCCAGAACCTCTTGCGCCAGTTCCAGCGCGCGGGTCATGGCCGGGATGCCGGCAAACACCGACATCTGTCCGATCGTTTCAACGATCTCTTGTTTCTTAGCGCCCGCCTCCAGGGCATGGCGTACGGTCTGGCGCACGGCTGAATCCGCCTGTGCGCCCTGCATTGTCAGCCCGGCCAATGTCAGCAGCAGCCGGGTTTTGGCATCCAGCCCGCCCTTGTTGACGGTATTGCCGAACATCATCTCCATGACATCCTTCGGCATCGTCGGCCACAGCGCTTCAAACTCCTTGAACGCTCCGGTGGGAGAGAAGCTCTCCAACGCCGGGTTCAGGGCTTTGGCCATGTCCTGGGCCTGGGCCATCATGGCCTCAAATGGGTTCTTGGCATCGCTCATCGGTACGGCGCGTCCAGTTCGAGATTGCGCGCGATCTCGGCTTCCCAGCGCTCCCCGTTCGAAAGCAGCTTGTCCTTGTCATAGAACAGCTCCTCGCGGGTCTCGGTGGCGAACTCGAAGTTCGGGCCTTCGACAATTGCATCCACCGGGCAGGCTTCCTGGCAGAAACCGCAGTAGATACACTTCGTCATGTCGATGTCGTACCGCGTGGTGCGGCGGCTGCCGTCCTCGCGCGGTTCCGCGTCGATGGTGATCGCCTGCGCCGGGCAGATCGCCTCGCACAGTTTACAGGCAATGCAGCGCTCCTCGCCGTTCGGATAGCGACGCAGCGCGTGCTCGCCGCGAAAACGCGGCGAGAGCGGGCCCTTCTCGTGCGGATAGTTCAGGGTGGCCTTAGGGGCAAAGAAATACTTCATCCCCAGTTTGAAGCCGACCCAGAAATCCTGCAGCAGGAAGTATTTGGCGGCGCGGGTGTAGTCGATGTTCGCCATTGATCAGCCTCCCACGGTCCAGCGGGCGAAGATGCCCCAGAACCAGTCAAATTTTGCAGCAAAGGATACGAAGACCACCCAGGCCAGCGAGAACGGCAGGAACACTTTCCAACCCAGACGCATCAGCTGGTCATAGCGGTAGCGGGGCGTGATTGCCTTCACCATTGCGAAGAGGAAGAAGAAGAACGCCATTTTGCCGACCATCCACAGGACGCCGTCGGGCAGCCCAGGGATCGGAGACAGCCAGCCGCCGAAGAACAGCAGTGTTGTCAGCGCGCACATCAGGAAGATGGCGATGTATTCCCCGGCCATGAACAGCAGGAACGGTGTCGCCGAGTATTCCACCTGGTAGCCTGCAACCAGCTCCGATTCCGCTTCCGGCAGATCGAACGGCGGGCGGTTGGTTTCCGCAAGTGCCGAGATGAAGAACAGGAAGACCATCGGGAAATGCGGGATCCAGTACCAGTTCAGCAGACCCAGATCGCCGTCCTGCGCACGTACGATGTCGCCGAAGTTCATGCTGCCGGTGGAGATGATGACCCCAACGATAATCAGACCAATCGAGACCTCGTAAGAGATCATCTGCGCCGCTGAGCGCAAGGAACCGAGAAACGGATATTTCGAGTTCGACGCCCAGCCGCCCATGATCACGCCGTAGACCTCCAAGCTGGAGACCGCGAAAACATAGAGGATCGCCACATTGATGTCCGACAGGACCCAGCCGTCGTTGAAGGGGATCACCGCCCAGGCGATCATCGCCAGCACAAAGCTGGTCAATGGGGCCAGAATAAACACGGTGCGATCGGCACCGGCGGGGATCACCACCTCTTTGACAACATATTTGAGCGCGTCGGCCACCGTTTGCAGCAGGCCGTAGATGCCTACGACATTGGGGCCACGACGCATCTGGACAGCCGCCCAGATCTTGCGGTCCCCGTAGACGAGGAACAGCAGCGAAATCATGACAAATGCAACAACTGCAAGCACTTGCGCCAGGATCAGAACAGCGATGCCGCCTGGGGTGTTAAAGAATTCAGCCATAGGTCCTCACACCGTGGGTATTCCGTTAGCCTCGCAATCCGCGACCACGACTTCGGCGTCGATGGTGCGCAGTCCGCGCGGGAGGGAAGGCGAGATGGTGTAGACAGCATCTGCCGTCTGATTGCCACCCTCTTGTTTCATTTTTGTGCGCACATGACGTGCAAATCCATAACCGCGGATCAGCGCATATTGCGCCGCCGCGCATTCCGCATAGTTGTCCAGATCGGCACCATTGCGGGCGCCGGTCATGGCCACGTGGAATTGCACCAGATCGCCATCCAGTAGCCGTGTCTCTACCCCTTTGTAATCGGGGGTGAACGGCGCCCGAGACGTCTGCGGGGCCTGCACGCAGGCTGCCAGCAGCAGAGGCGATATGATGCTCGCACGGATCACTCCGCCGCGATCTTCTCGGCGCTACGCGCCTTTGCGTTGGCGGAGAGTTCCGCCATCAGCTGCGACGACCGCGCAATCGGGTTGGTCAGGTAGAAGTCCTTGACCGCAGGCAGGAATGCCGCCTTGCCCATGGCCTCAACCTCAAGCGCCGGGCCGTCATTTGCCGCCACTTCGTCAATGCGCGCCAGATGCGGCACCTCTGCGACCAGCCCACTGCGCAGTTGCGCCAGCGAGTCATATGGCAGCTTGGCATCCAGCTCCGCGCTGAGCGCCCGCAGGATCGCCCAGTTTTCCTTGGCCTCACCGGGGGCAAAGCTTGCGCGCATGGCCAGCTGCGGACGCCCTTCGGTGTTCACGAACAGACCGTTTTCTTCGGTATAGGCAGCGCCGGGCAGGATGACGTCGGCGCGATGGGCACCACGATCGCCGTGCGAGCCCTGGTAGATCACAAAGGCGCCTGCATCAATTTCGACCTCATCAGCGCCGAGGTTGTAGATCACCTCTGCGCCGTCGATGGCCGCCTCAAGGCCACCCTCGGTGACCGCATTCACATCCATCGCACCAACACGGCCGGCAGCGGTGTGCAGCACCAGCAGTTTGCTCTCGGTCATGGCCGCGTATTTCTGCGCATGGGCCAGTACCGCCAGACCATCGGCCTCACGCAGGGCGCCCTGGCCGACGATGACCAGCGTATCTTTGCCAATCGCGCCTTCGGTTTCGCCGTTGAGCAGTGTCTCGAGCGCTGCGCGGTCGGTGCCGAGGTGGGCGTAGTCATAGGTCAGATCGACCGGCTGGCCGATCAGGCCGATATTGGCGCCGTTGATCCAGGCCTTGCGCAGGCGGGCGTTCAGAACCGGCGCCTCATTGCGAGGATCGGTGCCAATCAGCATGATCGCCTTGGCGCTGTCGATATCTTCGATGGTTGCGGTGCCGACATAGGCCGCGCGGTTGCCGATCGGCAGACGGGCCTTGTCCGTCCGGCACTCAACCTTGCCACCCTCCCCTTCGACCAGCTGTTTCAGCGCAAAAGCCGCCTCAACCGGGACCAGATCACCGATCAGGCCGGCAATCTTCTTGCCCTTCATTGCGGCGGCCGCTGCCTCCAGGGCCTCCGGCCAGGTCGCGGGCTTCAGCTTGCCGTCGACACGCACATAGGGGCGATCCAGACGCTGGCGACGCAGCCCGTCCCAGACGAACCGGGTCTTGTCGCTGATCCATTCCTCATTCACGCCGTCATGGTTGCGCGGCAGGATGCGCATCACTTCGCGGCCCTTGGTGTCGACACGGATGTTCGACCCCAGCGCGTCCATCACGTCGATGGTTTCGGTTTTGGTCAACTCCCACGGGCGGGCCGTGAAGGCATAGGGTTTCGAGGTCAGCGCCCCCACCGGGCACAGGTCGATGATATTGCCCTGAAGGTTCGAATCCAGCGTCTCGTTCAGATAGGAGGTAATCTCGCTATCCTCACCACGACCGGTCTGGCCCATCTGGGTAATGCCTGCGACTTCGGTGGTGAAACGAACGCAACGCGTGCAGGAAATGCAGCGGGTCATTGCGGTGCCGACGAGCGGACCGAGATCGAGATCGTCGACGGCGCGCTTTGGCTCTCGGAAGCGCGAGAAATCAACGCCATAAGCCATCGCCTGATCCTGAAGATCACATTCGCCACCCTGATCGCAGATCGGGCAATCCAGCGGATGGTTGATCAGCAGGAACTCCATCACGCCCTCACGGGCCTTCTTGACCATCGGCGAATTGGTCTTCACCTGCGGCGCCTGGCCTTCGGGACCGGGACGCAGGTCGCGGACCTGCATGGCGCAGGAGGCGGCAGGTTTCGGCGGGCCGCCGACAACCTCAACCAGGCACATCCGGCAATTGCCGGCGATGGACAGGCGCTCGTGGTAGCAGAAGCGGGGAATTTCCACCCCGGCCTCTTCACAGGCCTGGATCAGGGTCATCGCCCCATCCACCTCAATCTCGGTTCCGTCAATGTTGATCTTGCGGAGGTCAGACATGGTCTATTTCGCCCTCAGTAAAACGCCGATCGCGCTGTTTTTCTTGATTTCCGCACGACCAAACGTACAGAATGTTTCCGTTTTCTCATATGAGACCCCGTTTTGCGCCAGGAAGCGTTCTCCCTTGGCCCGCATCCGGGCTTTTTCCTCGTCCGAGCCGATGTAGGCGCGGATTTCCGTATCCGTATAGCCAAGAGCATTGGCACGTGCCCGCAGGCGCCGCAGTTCGGTCAGACCCTTGAAGTAACGCGCGGTAATCGCATCACAGTGGTCGGCCACTTCCTTGGCCAGAGCGACCGCGAACAGCGGGTCTTCGATCTCTTGCACATCGCGCAAGGACGGCTTTGCCGCGCCCATCGACGGCAGCAGCATCAGGCAGGCGGCACATGTCGCAATCAGGATTCGCATTGGTGAACACTCCTTGGTGAGGGAGCGACCAGAACGCGCGCAGGCGACGGCGTTATGCAATAACACCGGCGTGGGCGCAGATTGCGCGGCCAAGGGATATGCCCGGCCTGCGATCACGGGGTGCAGGTTCCGCCATAGACGGCCGTATCGCCATCCAGCGGCACGGCAATATCCGCATCAAGCGGGTTGACCTGCCAGGCAATGCGCGACGTGCCGAAGTTTTCGATGCAGTAACGGGTGCTTTCGTGATGAGCGGCCAGCCGCGCGCCTTCCAGCGAGCGCGAGGCTTTGGATACCGTAGTGGTAAACACCGCCAGCGTCTCTTTCTTGTTGACCGCTTTGGACTTCGCCGAGAAGGGCACGCCCGCGTAGGTCGGGCGATTGTTGACGATACCGTCACACCCCGCCAGCACTCCGCCGCAGACGGCCAGCACAGCCATGGTTTTGGTCACACCCGTGATCATCCGCTGCCCCCCGACCCTATTCGGCTGCCATGGCGCCCATGCGCCCTGACTTCTGTGCCTTGATACGGTCCTCGATTTCCTCGCGGAAGTTGCGGATCAAACCCTGGATCGGCCAGGCCGCAGCATCGCCAAGTGCACAGATGGTGTGGCCTTCGACCTGCTTGGTCACATCCCACAGCATGTCGATCTCTTCCAGCTCGGCCTCGCCCTTCACCAGACGGTCCATCACGCGCATCATCCAGCCGGTGCCTTCACGACACGGCGTACACTGGCCACAGCTTTCGTGTTTGTAGAACTTGGACAGACGCCAGATCGCCTTGATGATGTCCGTGTTCTTATCCATCACGATGACCGCTGCGGTGCCAAGGCCGGAGCCCAGTTCGCCGCGCAGATAGTCGAAGTCCATGATGGCGTCTTTCATCTTCTCGCCGCGCACGCAGGGAACAGAAGAGCCACCGGGAATGACCGCCAGCAAGTTGTCCCAACCGCCCCGGATACCGCCGCAATGCTTCTCGATCAGCTCTTCAAAGGAGATCGACATTGCTTCCTCAACCACACAGGGGTTGTTGACATGACCGGAGATCGCAAACAGCTTGGTGCCCGCGTTGTTCTGACGGCCAAAGCCTGCAAACCAATCCGGGCCACGGCGCAGAATGGTCGGCACCACGGCGATAGACTCCACGTTGTTCACCGTGGTCGGGCAACCATAGAGGCCAGCACCAGCCGGGAACGGCGGCTTCATACGTGGCATGCCCTTCTTGCCCTCAAGGCTTTCAATCAGCGCAGTTTCTTCGCCACAGATATAGGCCCCTGCACCATGGTGCAGAAAGACGTCGAAGTCCCAACCGGATCCGGCGGCATTGCGACCCAGAAGACCTTGGTCATAGCATTCATCAATCGCGGCCTGCAGCGCCTCGCGCTCGCGGATGTATTCGCCGCGCAGATAGATGTAGCAGGTATGCGCATTCATCGCGAAGGAGGCGATCAGCGCGCCCTCGATCAGCGTGTGCGGATCATGGCGCATGATCTCGCGGTCTTTGCAGGTGCCCGGCTCCGATTCATCGGCGTTGATGACCAGATAGGAGGGACGCCCGTCGCTCTCCTTCGGCATGAAGGACCATTTCAGGCCGGTCGGGAAGCCCGCACCACCGCGTCCGCGCAGGCCGGAATCCTTCATGTTCTGGATGATCCAGTCCCGCCCTTTTTCGATGATGCCCGCAGTGCCATCCCAATGGCCCCGCTGTTTTGCGCCTGCCAATGTGCGCTCATGCATCCCGTAAAGGTTGGTAAAGATCCGGTCCTGGTCCTTCAGCATGTCTGCCTACCTTTGGCTGTCCTGGCGCATCCGCCAGAGTTGAAAAATGTTGACCGCTGCATAGATGAAGCCTGCAAGGGCTGCGAAATCAAACAGCAGAGCGTAGCGTCCGGCGAGCCCCAGCGCGGGGCCGATGAACAACGACATTGCCAGCCAACCAAGCATGGTTGCGGCAATCACCAACGCGATGTGCCGCCCCTTTGCTGCCAGTGCTTTGTCGTGTTCTACGCTCATATGGTCCTGAATTTTGGCCCCTGCCCCGATGGGCAGCGGCGGTTATCTTGTTTCAGTCGTTTTTGTAGCGATCGTCAGCTTTGGCCTTCTTTGCGAAGTCCGTTTCCTCACCTGCCGCGAGCTGCCGGGACTGTTCGATCCAGCCATCGCGGACGATGCGGCCCTTGAACTTCAACCGGCTGTCGACCCAAGCGACCTGCTCATCGGTCCAGGCTGCGATCTGGTCGAAGTGGAAGAATCCCAGATCGTTAAGGGTCTGCTCCAGCTTGGGACCGACACCTTTCAGCATCTTCAGATCATCGGCCTTGCCATCGCGTGCTGAGGTCAGGGTTTCCGGTTTTTCTTCAACCGAAACCCCGGCTTCTGCGGCGGCGCCCTCAGGAGAGGCCGGTTCGCCAACGCCCGCTTTTTTCGGTGCCGCTTTCTTTGGGGCATCGCTCTTTGCCTTGGCAACCTCTGCCTGTTTCACCGCCGGAAGCGGTGTTTTCGGCGCGGGCGGCGGGGTATCGGCACTGTCGCGACCGGCAACCTTGCCGTCCTTGCCAATCCAGGGCGTCAGGATCGGAACCTCAGTCCCGTCGATACGCTTGACTGTATCGCCAATATCCGCCGCCAGCTGGACCGACGCGTTATACTGCGTCTTGCCGCTTTCATATTCGGTCAGCGAGGTCAGACCCGACTTCGGTTCAGCCGCGTAGCGCCCGTTCTGCGGACCCGGCAGCGGGACCTGACCTGCAGCCAGATCATCCAGCAGCTTGGCAAAGTCTTCAGCGGTCAGATCTTCGTAATAATCCTTGCCGATCTGGGCCATCGGGGCGTTGGTGCAGGCGCCAAGGCATTCGACCTCTTCCCAGGTAAACTTACCATCCGCCGACAGGGTGAAGGGCTTATTGGCAATCTTATCCTGACAGACGGCAATCAGATCCTCTGCGCCGCAGATCATGCAGGACGTGGTCCCGCAGATCTGAACATGTGCAACCGAACCAGTGGGTTGCAGCTGGAACATGAAGTAGAAGGAGGCAACCTCAAGTGCGCGAATATAGGCCATGCCCAGCATGTCCGCGACATATTCAATCGCAGGTTTGGTCAACCAGCCTTCCTGCTCCTGCGCGCGCCACAGCAGCGGAATGATCGCGCTGGCCTGACGGCCATCAGGGAATTTGGTGATCTGCGCCTCGGCCCATGTCTGGTTCTCGGGCGTGAAGGCAAAACTATCGGGTTGTTCGGAATGCAGACGACGAAGCATTAGCGGTCAATCTCTCCAAATACGACGTCCATGGTGCCAATGATGGCCGCGACGTCGGCGAGTTGGTGGCCCTTGGCCACATAATCCATGGCCTGCAGATGCAGGAAGCCCGGCGCACGCAGCTTGGCGCGATAGGGTTTGTTGGAGCCATCTGCAACCAGATAGACGCCAAATTCGCCCTTGGGTGCCTCAACAGCGGCGTAGACCTCGCCGGCGGGCACGTGGAACCCCTCGGTATAGAGCTTGAAGTGGTGGATCAGGCTCTCCATTGAGGTTTTCATGTCGCGACGGTTGGGCGGGGTCAGTTTGCCACGGGCCAGAATATCGCCGGGCGTTTCGCGCAGCTTGCCGATACACTGACGAATGATCGACAGCGACTGGCGCATCTCTTCCATACGGACAAGGTAGCGGTCGTAGCAGTCGCCGTTCTTGCCAACCGGGATCTGGAAATCGAATTCGTCATAGCACTCATAGGGCTGCGCACGGCGCAGGTCCCAGGCAAGGCCGGAGCCGCGCACCATCACCCCGGAGAACCCGTAGTTGAGGATATCCTCCTCGGTCACGACACCGATATCGGCATTCCGCTGTTTAAAGATGCGGTTCTCGGTCAGCAGCCCGTCGATGTCATCCAGAACGGATGGGAAGCTATGGGTCCAGGCCTCGATATCGTCGATCAGCGCGTCGGGCAGATCCTGATGCACACCACCGGGGCGGAAATACGCCGCGTGCAGGCGCGCACCACAGGCCCGCTCGTAGAAGATCATCAGCTTCTCGCGCTCTTCAAAGCCCCACAGCGGCGGGGTCAGCGCGCCAACGTCCATCGCCTGCGTCGTCACATTGAGCAGGTGGTTCAGAATCCGGCCGATTTCAGAATAGAGCACACGGATCAGCGACGCGCGACGCGGCACTTCCACGCCGGTCAGCTTTTCGATGGCCAGGCACCAGGCGTGTTCCTGGTTCATCGGCGCCACATAGTCGAGGCGGTCGAAATACGGCAGGTTCTGCAGGTACGTCCGGCTCTCCATCAGCTTTTCGGTGCCACGGTGCAACAGGCCGATATGCGGGTCGCAGCGCTCAACGATTTCGCCGTCCAACTCCAGCACCAGACGCAGAACGCCGTGCGCCGCAGGGTGTTGCGGTCCGAAGTTGATGTTGAAGTTACGGATCTTCTGTTCGCCGGTCAGGGCGTCATCCATTTTGGAGCCGTCCATTACTTCGCCCCCTCTTTCTCGTCGCCGGGCAGGATGTATTCGGCACCCTCCCACGGGCTCATGAAGTCAAACTGGCGGTACTCCTGAACCAGGCTGACCGGTTCATAAACAACGCGCTTCTGCGCCTCGTCGTAGCGAACCTCGGTATAGCCGGTGGTCGGGAAATCCTTGCGCAGCGGATAGCCACGGAAACCATAGTCGGTCAGGATGCGGCGCAGATCCGGGTGGCCGGTGAACAGGATGCCGAACATGTCGAACACCTCCCGCTCAAACCAATTGGCCGAGGGATGGATCGTCACGATCGACGGCAGCATCTCATCCTCGCGGATCGATACGCGCAGGCGGATCCGCTGGTTCTGATACATCGACAGAAAGTGGTAGACTACGTCGAACCGCTTGGCGCGGTCCGGGTAGTCAACGGCCGTGATATCGACAAGCGACGAGAACTTGCACGTCGCATCGGCTTTCAGAAATTCGACAAACCCTGCAAGGTTCGACGGGGCAACATCGACATTCAGCTCATCAAAGCTGACATCCCAGTCGATGACACAATCAGGACGTTTGGCAGCGATCTGGGTGCCGAGTTCTTTCAGAGCTTCAGTCATATTTGTCTCTCCAACCAAAGCCACTTAACGCACAAGCGTGCCGGTGCGGCGAATTTTGCGCTGCAATTGCATCAGGCCATACAGCAGCGCCTCTGCCGTCGGCGGGCAACCGGGCACATAGACATCCACAGGCACGATCCGGTCACATCCGCGCACCACGGAATAGCTGTAGTGGTAATAGCCGCCGCCATTGGCGCAGGACCCCATCGAGATCACATAACGCGGCTCGGGCATCTGGTCGTAGACCTTGCGCAGGGCGGGCGCCATCTTGTTGGTCAGCGTCCCCGCGACGATCATCACATCCGACTGGCGCGGAGAGGCACGCGGCGCGATACCGAAACGCTCGGCATCGTAGCGCGGCATCGAGGTGTGCATCATCTCAACCGCGCAGCAGGCCAGACCAAAGGTCATCCAGTGCAGCGAGCCGGTGCGCGCCCAGTTGATGATATCCTCTGCCGAGGTCAGCAGAAACCCCTTGTCCTGCAGTTCGGCATTCAGGGCCTGGGTGACAACTTCCTTGTCGACGCCAGCCGTATTGGCTCCGGTCATCACTCCCATTCGAGGGCCCCTTTCTTCCACTCATAGGCAAAACCGATGGTCAGCACAGCGAGAAACACCATCATCGACCAGAAGCCCGCATCGCTCATATCCTTGAAGCCGACGGCCCAGGGAAACAGAAACGCTATTTCCAGATCAAAAATGATGAACAGAATCGACACCAGGTAGAACCGGACATCAAACTTCATCCGTGCGTCGTCGAATGCGTTGAACCCGCATTCGTAGGCGCTGACCTTTTCAGGGTCCGGATTGCGGACGGCCAGCACAACTGCCGCCAAAATAAGAACAATTCCAAGCCCGACCGCTACGGCCAGAAACACCAGAATCGGGAGGTATTCCCGCAACATCTCTTCCACGAGTGGCTCCTTTCCGTGCGCGCGGATTTCTGCGCGCCGTCAATTGGCGTGTTGACTTGGGGCAGTGTCTACTCCCCTCCCCCCTCACCGTCAACCAACGCATCGTTAATGGATAAACCTTCTGTAACGGGCGCGGCAGATCCACATCATGGGCCTTAAACCCTATTGTTTTCATAGGATAAGGCGTACCCGGCAAAAGGCACGCCCCAAGCGAAGAAATCAGGCATTTTTAACGGGGCTACCGCTGCCAGCTTGGTTTTTCCTTGGCAAAAAACGCGGCAATCCCTTCGGGTGCCTCCCGGCCTTCCCAGCGCTCCACCAATGCGGCAATCGTGTGATCAATCACCGCATCGTCGATTTTCGGCCCCAGATCACGTACCAATGCCTTTGCGGCCCCGACCGCCTCGGGCGCGCAGCTCAGATAGGGGGTCACCTCGGCCTCGATTGCGGCGTCCATCTCGCTGGCGGGCACGGTCCGCGCAAGAATCCCCAGATCGACCGCCTCATCAGCCCCGAACAGACGCGCCGACATAAAGACACGCCGCGCCCGCGCCTCACCCATGCGGGCGACGACATAGGGGCCAATCGTGGCCGGGATCAGGCCCAGCCGTGTCTCCGTAAGACCCATCTTGATGTGGTCGGCCCCAATCGCGACATCGCAGACACAGGCCATGCCGACACCGCCGCCAAAGGCATTGCCCTGAACCGCCCCAATCACCGGCTGCGGCAGGGTATTGATGGCCATCAGCATCTCCGCCAGAACCCTGGCTTCGCGCGCACGGGTTTCGGCATCCGCAGTCATCTGTGCCTGCATCCAGCCCAGATCGCCGCCCGCGCAGAAACTTTTGCCCGCCCCAGTGAGCACGACAACGCGCACCGACCGGTCCGCAGCCAGCGCAGCTGCGGCAGCCTTCAGCTCCTGTAGCATTTCGCCTGACATGGCGTTGTGCTTCTCGGGACGGTTGAGCATGAGGGTCGCAACACCCCGATCGTCGGTGGTCAGCGTGAGTGTGGTGTACATAGGGGTCGTCCTGCCTGTCCTGCTAGCAGCCCACTGCCGGCGGGCTGCGATTTTGGTTTCGGTCCGCTGTAGTTTACGCTTCGGTGTGAATCAGCTTCCGTCGCTGCGCATTGCCTGGGCCATCTTCGCCGCGTCCAGTAGCACAGAACCGTCAAGCCCCGTCTCGTAGCCAAGCCGCGTCAGATGCTCATGCACCGCCTCGGTTGCGACATTGCCTGCCGCCCCCGGCGCATAGGGGCAACCGCCCAGGCCGCCGACGGCCGCGTCAAACACCCGGACACCAAGCGAAAGCGACGCATCAATGTTGTCAATCGCCCGCCCCGCCGTGTCATGATAGTGCCCCGCCAAGCGGCTGACCGGCACCCGCTCACGCACCGCAAGCAACATGCGTGCAATCGAATCCGGTGTTGCCTGACCAATGGTGTCGCCCAGCGAAATCTCATAGCAGCCCATGGAAAACAGCCGATCCGCCAGCGCCGCAACAGCGTCGGGGTCCGTTGGCCCGTCAAACGGGCATTCGGTCACACAGGAGATATATCCGCGCACCGGCAGGTCGATATGGCGCGCGGCCTCTATGATTGGCGTGAACCGTTCGATGGATTCGGCCACGCTGGCGTTGATATTGGCCTTGGAGAACCCCTCCGACGCAGAGGCAAAGACCGCGATCTCATCCGCTTTGGCCGCCAAGGCATCCTCGTAACCGCGCATATTCGGCGTCAGCGCGGCATAGCGCACATCCGCCCCACGGTTGATCCCGGCGAGCACCTCGCCCGATCCGGCCATCTGCGGCACCCATTTGGGCGAGACAAAGCTCGCCACTTCAATCCGCCGGAAGCCCGCCTGCGTCAGGCGGTCGATCAGCGCGACCTTCTCCGATACCGGTATGTCCCGCTTTTCATTCTGCAAACCATCGCGTGGTCCGACTTCGAAAATCTCGACGCTTTCACCCACAGCACATCCTCCCAAGCTCAATTCACAAATCAAATGGCCCATCAGGCCGCAGGGCGCGGGCACGACCCGAGATCGCGCCCATGCCAGCCGTTTAGCTGTCCGCCTCCTCCAGGCGGACCAACGCGGCCCCCGCTTCGACCTGATCACCAGCCGAGGCCAGCACCTCGGCCACCACACCGTCGCGGGCCGCCAGAAGCGAGTGTTCCATTTTCATCGCCTCAAGGATAGCGAGTCGTTCACCTTCTTTGACGCTCTGGCCTGCTTCGGCAAAAACCGCCTTGACCAGACCGGGCATCGGGGCCTCGATCACATTCTGATCCCCGCCCGCTGCCGATGCGCGGTCCAGGGGGTCAATCACCTCGAACTCGAGGCCATAGCTATCAAATACGGTGATCGTATTGCCCGATTGGGCGATCGAGGGCAGACGATTACCGCCCAGCACCCAATGTCCACCGATCCTGGTGGCGCAGACCTGGGATTCGGGGTCCTGGGGGAACTCCCAGATCTGGCGATCCGGTCCATCCACCTCAACCGTGGCTTCAAACACATCACCCTGATGGCTGAGGTGAACGGAACGGCGCATATCGGACCAAAGGGTAAAGCCGGTCTCCCAGCCGCCCTCGAGGAGGCCAAGCGCCTGCATACCGGCGGCGGCCTTCTGCTCGGGCGTCACCCCAGGCGCCTGCACCAGCTGATCCAGATCGCGCGCGATAAGGCCCGTGTCGACGTTCCCCGCCGCAAAGCCCTCATGCGCCGCCAGCGCGCCAAGGAAGGCAAGGTTGGTCACCGTGCCGCCGACCTCGGTTGCCGCCAGCGCCTGCGACAGGCGCGACAGGGCGATTGCGCGGGTGGGACCATGTACGATCACCTTCGAGATCATCGGATCATACCAGGGGCTGATGGTATCCCCTGCCCTGACACCGCTGTCGGCGCGGGCCTCAGCCGGGAAGGACAGATGCGTCAGCGTGCCGGTTGCGGGCAGGAAGCCCTTGGGCACGTCTTCGGCGTAAAGCCGTGCCTCAAACGCATGGCCGGTGATGGTGAGGTCTTCCTGTTTGGCAGGCAGGCTCTCGCCCGATGCAACCCGCAGCTGCCATTCCACCAGATCAACGCCAGTGATCAGCTCGGTCACTGGATGCTCCACCTGCAGGCGGGTGTTCATTTCCATGAACCAGAACCCGTCAGGGCGCAGCCCGTCAGAGCCGTCAACGATGAACTCAACCGTGCCCGCGCCCTTGTAGCCGATGGCTTCGGCCGCGCGCACGCCCGCCTCGCCCATCGCGGCGCGCATTTCTGCGGTCATGCCCGGCGCGGGGGCTTCCTCGATCACCTTCTGATGGCGGCGTTGCAGGGAGCAGTCGCGCTCGAACAGATACACGGCACTTTTGCCGTCGCCAAAAACCTGCACCTCGATATGGCGCGGCTGCTGGATGTATTTCTCGATCAGCACATCGGGGTTGCCAAAGGCGGTGGTGGCCTCGCCCTGCGCGCTTTTGAGCGCGTCGGCGAAATCGGCAGGTTTCTCAACCAGCCGCATCCCCTTGCCGCCGCCACCGGCAACTGCCTTGATCAGCACCGGATAGCCAATCTGATCCGCCTGATCCCTGAGGAAATCGGCATCCTGATTGGCGCCGTGATAGCCCGGGACCACCGGCACGCCAGCCGCCTCCATCAGCACTTTGGCGGCGTCTTTCAGACCCATCTTGCGGATCGCCTCCGCAGAAGGGCCGATGAAGGTAAGGCCCGCAGCCTCTACCGCATCCACAAAGCCCGGGTTCTCCGAAAGAAACCCATAACCGGGGTGGATGGCCTGCGCACCGGTCGCCTTGGCGATTGCGATGATCTCATCGCCGAGGAGATAGCTGTCGGCCGGCGCCGGGCCATGCCCGATGTGGCAGGCCTCATCCGCCATGGCGACATGCTTTGCGCCACGATCGGCGTCGGAATAGACCGCCACGGTTTTCACGCCCATGACGCGGGCGGTTTCCATCACACGGCAGGCGATCTCGCCGCGATTGGCAATCAGGATTTTGTCAAACATGGGGTTGGTCCTTTGTCTGGAGCTCTGGACCGGGGGCTGCCTGCCCCCGGACCCCCGGGGATATTTTGGGCCAGAAGAAACGCGGGGCGCTTACATCCGGAAGACGCCGAATTTGGTCTCTTCGATCGGGGCGTTCAGGGCGGCACTCAGCGACAGGGCCAGCACGTCGCGGCTCTTGCGCGGGTCGATGATGCCGTCGTCCCAAAGCCGCGCCGAGGCGTAAAGCGGGTGGCTCTGCTCCTCGAACATCTCGATGGTGGGGCGTTTGAACTCGGCCTCGTCCTCAGTGCTCCAGCTGCCGCCCATACGTTCGATCGCGTCACGTTTCACTGTCGCCAGCACGCCCGCCGCCTGCTCGCCACCCATCACCGAGATACGGGAATTCGGCCAGGTCCACAGGAAACGCGGGGAATAGGCGCGGCCCGACATGCCGTAATTGCCGGCACCGAAGGAGCCGCCAACCAGCATCGTAACCTTCGGCACATTGGTGGTGGCAACCGCTGTCACCATCTTGGCGCCGTGGCGGGCAATGCCTTCGTTTTCATATTTGCGGCCGACCATGAAGCCGGTGATGTTCTGCAGGAACACCAGCGGGATCTTGCGCTGGGAGCACAGCTCCACGAAATGCGCGCCTTTCTGGGCGGCTTCGGAGAACAGGACACCGTTGTTGGCGATGATGCCGACCGGGCAGCCCTTCACATGGGCAAAGCCGGTCACAAGGGTCTCGCCAAAGCGCGGCTTGAACTCATCAAAGCGCGAGCCATCGACCAGCCGCGCAATCACCTCGCGGATGTCATAAGGCGTGCGCAGATCGCCCGGCACCACGCCGAGGATTTCCTCGGGGTCGTAGGCGGGTTCCTCTGGGCTGGCCCAGTTCACTGTCAACGGCTTGGTGATATTCAGCGATTGCACCGCGCGCCGCGCCAGTGCCAGCGCATGGGCATCATCCTCGGCGAGGTAATCCGCCACACCGGAGAGGCGCGTGTGCACATCGCCGCCACCCAGATCCTCGGCGCTGACCACCTCGCCCGTGGCGGCCTTCACCAGCGGCGGGCCCGCGAGGAAGATGGTGCCCTGCTCCTTCACGATGATGGTGACATCCGACATCGCCGGCACATAGGCACCGCCCGCAGTGCAGGAGCCCATGACGACGGCAATCTGCGGGATGCCCTTGGCCGACATCCGCGCCTGATTGTAGAAGATGCGCCCGAAGTGGTCACGGTCGGGGAAGACCTCATCCTGGTTGGGCAGGTTGGCACCACCCGAGTCGACCAGGTAGATGCAGGGCAAACGGTTTTCCTCGGCAATCTCCTGCGCGCGCAGGTGCTTCTTCACCGTCATCGGGTAATAGGTGCCGCCCTTCACGGTGGCGTCGTTGCAGACCACCATGACCTCCTGGCCGTGAACCCGACCGATGCCCGCGATCACGCCCGCCGCAGGAGCGGCGCCGTCATACATGGCATGCGCCGCAGTGGCGCCGATCTCCAAAAACGGAGAGCCGGGGTCCAAGAGGTTCG
This sequence comes from Phaeobacter sp. JH20_26, assembly GCF_048056275.1. Lineage (NCBI taxonomy): Bacteria > Pseudomonadati > Pseudomonadota > Alphaproteobacteria > Rhodobacterales > Roseobacteraceae > Phaeobacter > Phaeobacter sp. JH20_26. The sequence continues at coordinate 916,115 of NZ_JAYMWL010000013.1, forward strand.
CCACTCGGCGGCGCGGCAGCATCTTGCCGCGGCCTTCGTGCCGGGCACGGGACTTCTCGCCGCCCCCCATACGCGCGGCCTCTGCCGCCTCGCTGATCTGCGCGAGCGCGTCCAGATGCGCCTCGCGGTTCTGTTTGAAGCCTTCCGAGGAAGGCATCGCCTTGGAATTGAGTTTCATTTCACATCCAATTCATTTGCTACACCGGCAGTGCGTGCCAATTCGCGAGCCGTGCTCCATCGCAACACGACTTTCAGGGTTTCACACATAAATTTCGTCATCTGCGCGCAGTTGGGGGCCAACTCATCGTTCATAAGCGTTGCCAATCTCTGATGATACGATTGCTCCAAGAAGGCGTCAGACAACGATGCCTGTTCAGGAAGTACCGCTGCGATCGCCTCAGTTCGACCTCGAATATGGAGGGTCAGCTCCTCAATGCAGGGCCGCCTTTCATCATACAGCCTCCCATATTCGCAATAGTCGTATGCGGTGGACATACACCGACGATCCATCTCACTGGCAATGTGAGTGCTCGAAAGGGCAGTACAACGGTCAAACCAAAGTGGCACATCGAGTTGCTCTGGTGCTTTCTGCGCAGCTGCACCGGCGGCGCCTGCGATCAGAAGAGCCGATATTGCGAGTTGCCTTATCAATTCACCTCCCCCGCTGCCCGCGCCTTCAGTTCCTTGCGGATCACCTTACCGGTCACAGTCATAGGTAGGGCGTTCAAGAACTCCACTTCGCGTGGGTAAGAATACTTTGCCAAACGGGATTTGACGTAGTCCTGCAGATCTTTCTCGGATGGTGAGTGACCGGGTTTCAGCACCACATAGGCCTTCACGATTTCGGTGCGCAGCTCGTCCGGCTTACCCACCACACCCACGGTTGCCACGGCCGGGTGGGTCATCAGACAATCCTCAATCTCCGCTGGGCCGATGCGATAGCCAGCGGAGGTAATGACATCATCCTCACGCCCGACAAAGCGCAGATAGTCGCCCTCCCAGATGCCGCGATCCCCGGTGACCAGCCAGTCGCCATGAAATTTTTCAGCCGTCGCGTCGGGGCGGTTCCAGTATTCAAGCATCATCGACGCCGCGCCCCGGCGCACGGCGACATCGCCCTCAGCAAGCGTGGGGGTGCCGTCGGCGTCGATCACCTCGACCACGCACCCCGGAACCGGCCTGCCAATACAGCCCGGACGGACCGGGAAATCAGCGGCGCAGGAGGAAACCGTCATATTGCATTCGGTCTGACCGTAGAATTCGTTGATGGTCACGCCCAGGCTCCGCTGGCCCCAGGCGAGCATCTCTGCGCCCAGGGGCTCTCCACCAGACGCGACCGAGCGCAGACCGTCGAGCCCCTGCCCCGCCGCCTTCAGCAGGCGCAATGCGGTCGGCGGGAAGAAGACGTTGCGCACGTCCCCCCGGCGGATGATGTCGGCGCAAGCCTCCGGCGTAAATTTGTCCAACCGTGCGGCGACAACAGCGACGCCCAGCGCCAGACCCGGCATCAGCACATCGAACAGACCGCCGATCCAGGCCCAGTCCGCAGGGGTCCAGAGGCAATCGCCAGGTTGGCCGAGATGATCATGGCTGATCGCAACACCAGGAAGATGGCCCGACAAAACCCGGTGCCCGTGCAATGCCCCCTTGGCGCTGCCTGTGGTGCCGGAGGTGTAGATCAACACCGCTGGCGTCTCCGGGGTGGTTTCGGCATAGGGCAGCAGATCGCCATTGTGCGCCGGGGTTTTGGTCAGGACCTCCTCCACCAGAAGCGGCTGTGCCAGCTCACCCAGCTGGGCGGCCCCAGCCGTATCGGTCAGCACAAGGTCCAATCCGGCATCGCCGATGCGTGAGGCCAGCGCATCCTGCTGGAACAGCTTGAACAACGGCACCGAGATGGCACCAATCTTCCAGATCGCCAGATGCGCAACTGCGCAGCCGACAGACTGGCTCAGCAGTACACCGACACGATCTCCGGGGGCGACCTGCGCCGACAGGTGGCGGGCCAGCAGGTCCACCTGTCCACGCAGCATCCCGTAGGTCACATCCCGGCGGTCTGCGGTTGTGAGATCAATCAGCGCAAGCGCATCGTCCGGGTGGTCCAGAGCTTGTTCAGCCATGTTGAGGCGCGCAGGAAACGCCCAGCCGCCTGCGGCCGTCAACCCGGGATATGTCGTCTGCTTGATCATTAACAGCCCCTCGCAGGTTGCATGGCCGCCATGCGTTTTTTCACTGCATTCCCAAGGGGAAAGCCCGCGCGGGTTTGATCCAGATCAGTGTGACACCCGGCGGATGAGCGCATAGATCCCCCGTACACGAAAGAAGAGGGATAGTCCCAATGACCCGTATGGTTTCCGCCCTGGCTCTTAGCGCTGCACTGGCAGCCCTGGCCGGCCCCGCCCTTGCCCAGTCCCAGGGGGATTGGACCCTTGGCATCGGCATCGCCAACGTCAATCCGAAATCCGACAATGGTACGCTCGCCGGTGCTGCTGCCACGATTGACGACGATACTGCTCTGACCTTCACCGCGGAGTACTTCATCCGCGACAACATCGGGATTGAACTTCTGGCCGCCAGCCCGTTCGAACATGATATTTCTTTGAACGGCGCCTATATCGCGACTACGAAGCATCTGCCGCCGACCCTGTCGGTCAACTATCACTTCCCGACGCAGACTAAGTTCAAACCCTTTGTCGGCGTTGGTATCAACTACACGACCTTCTTTGAGGAAAGCTCGCCCGCGGGGGTTATTTCGCTTGATGACAGCGTCGGGCTGGCACTGAACCTTGGCGCCGACTGGCAGATCTCGGATCGTGGCGCATTGCGGGTGAACGTCCGCTACATGGATATCGAAACCGATGTGACCCTGAACGGCACCAGGATCGGCACCGCCGAGATTGATCCGGTCACTGTTGGGTTTGGCTACGTTCACCGTTTCTGATCCCTTTGACGAGTAACTGATTAGAACGAGTGGTTCAGGGAGAGGCGGCGCACCTTATGGGGCGCCGCTTTCTCTGTCTTGCGCCTTGCAGGCGTGTTGCATCACCAAGCCGCAAGACAGCAGTCACCCGGGGCATCTGCCCCGGTGTCGGCTTACATCTGGCCCATCAGCTCGCGGCCGATCAACATCCGGCGGATCTCCGAGGTGCCCGCGCCAATCTCCATCAGCTTGGCATCCCGGAAGATACGGCCCACTGGGTTGTCGGAGAGATAGCCCGCCCCACCAAAGGCCTGCACCGCCTGATGCGCCTGCGTCATGGCCACCTCAGAGGCGTAAAGACAGCAGGCGGCGGCATCCTGGCGGGTCACGGTCCCCTTGTCGCAGGCTTTTGCCACTTCGTAGACATAAGCCCGCGCGGTGTTCATCGCGGTATACATGTCGGCGATCTTGCCCTGCATCAGCTGGAAGTTTCCAATCGGCTGGCCGAATTGTTTGCGTTCTTTCATGTAGGGCATCATCTCATCCATGCAGGCGGCCATGATGCCAGTGCCGATGCCCGCCAAAACGACGCGCTCATAGTCGAGACCAGACATCAGGACGCGCACGCCCTTGCCTTCTTCACCCAGCACATTCTCAAATGGGACCTCGACGTCTTCGAACACCAGTTCGGCGGTGTTGGAGCCGCGCATCCCCAGCTTGTCAAAATGCGGCGAGGTCGAGAAGCCCTTGAATTCCTTTTCGATCAGGAAGGCTGTGATCCCCTTGGATCCCGCTTCGGGGTCGGTCTTGGCATAGACCACCAGCGTGTCGGCATCGGGACCGTTCGTGATCCAGTATTTATTGCCGTTCAGGCGGTAGTGATCATTGCGCTTCTCCGCGCGCAGGCTCATCGAGACGACATCGGAACCGGCGCCTGCCTCGGACATGGCCAACGCGCCGACGTGTTCGCCGGAAATCAGCCGCGGCAGGTATTTTGCCTTTTGTTCGGCATTGCCGTTGAGCTTGATCTGATTGACGCAGAGATTCGAATGCGCGCCATAAGACAGCGACACCGAGGCGCTGGCCCGGGCGATCTCCTCAACCGCGACGGTATGGGCCAGATAGGACATGCCGGCACCGCCGAATTCCTCAGGCACGGTGATACCCAGCAATCCCAGCTCACCCATCTCCTGCCATAGCTCGGCGGGGAATTCGTTTTTCTGATCAATCTCCTGCGCCATTGGCTTGACGCGCTCCTGCGCCCAGCGGTGCACCATGTCGCGCAGGGCATTCACATCTTCGCCCAAATCAAAGGTCATGCTTGCGTTAAACATCGTTTTCTCCCGAAGTCGCCGGTTATTGAACAGTTGTTCATTAATAGCCACATCCCTGGCCTTCAGTCAATAAGATGACACCTCAGCGTGCAGAAATAATCTGCGTATACCCGCCGCCACGGCGGTGCGATTGCCACACTGGCGCCTTACTTTGCGATTAACGCATTGTTTACCAAAAGCAGGCAGAGGCCCAGCGCGATGCAAAATCTGATCATCAACGGAACATTTGACAGCGGCTCCGCCAATTGGAGCGGCACCGACCTGGAGGCCAGCAATACAGAGAGCGCCTATCTCGGGAATGGCTCATCCAATCGCGTAGCCGAAATGGACGGTCAATCCGGCCAGACCACCGTGATGGAGCAGAGTTTTACCGTCACTGCTCCGATCCAGACCACGCTGACGCTGGACGCCGCCCTGCGCACCGCCTCGCTGAGTCAGGCGGGCACCGAGGGATTTACCGTCGAAATTCTGGATGCGAGCGGAGCCGTTATCGCCTCCATGTCGGTGCTGCCGACCACCAGCAGCTTTACCCAGGCCAGCCTGAATGTGAACTTCACCAGCCCCGGAGACTACACGCTGCGCCTGACCGAACTTGGCAGCGACGATAGTCTCGGCGCGATCGTCGACAATATCTCGCTCTTGGTATGCTTCTGCAATGGCACCCTGATCGAAACGGCCGACGGTCCCCGCGCCATCGAAACCCTCACGCCGGGCGACATGGTCATGACCGAGGACGGGCTGAAGCCGCTGCGCTGGATTGGCAGGCGGCGTGTCTCGGCGAACGAGATGAGGGACGACCCCAGGCTCCGCCCGGTGCGGATCGAGGCCGGCGCCCTCGGGCCGGGACTGCCCAAGAAACCGCTGCTGGTCTCGCGGCAGCATCGGATGCTGATCCGATCACGCGTGGCGCAGCGCATGTTTGGCCAATTCGAGGTGCTGATCCCGGCCATTCGCCTTACGGCCCTGCCGGGGATCTATGTATCCGCACCGCAGGAGGGCATCGCCTATTTCCACATGCTGTTCGACAACCACGAGATCGTTCTCGCCAATGGTGCCCCCAGCGAAAGCCTGCTGGTCACCGAACCGTCGCTGGCCGCCCTCTCCCCCGCCGCGCGGCAGGAGTTGAAACAGCTGTTTCCGGATCTGGTTGGCGCGGCCCAGCACGGCCCTGCCAGCGCCAGACCCATCCCGCCACAGCCCAGACAAAAGCGGCTTCTGGAACGGATCGGCAAAAACAATCGCGCTGTCGTGGATCCTATCTGAGCCGAGCAGCCAGCCGACCCGTCAGCGCTCTCCGGCCTGGAACACCGCCGCCACCTCAGCCCGGATGATGCGCGCGATCTGCGCACAGTCGGAAAGCGAGAAGGTCAATGGCACCCGCATGTCGATGATCCCGTGCAGCACACGATCACTTGCGGGCATTGCCGGTGCCGCCGCATAGCGCCAGCTGTCATAGCGGGAGGTGAATGCGACCGGCTCAGCCGCACCAAACCATTTGAGTTCGACCCCGCGAGCGCTGCACCGGCGCAGCACCTCACGGATCTTGTCAGCCGACCAGTCCAGCAGCAGGAACTGGATGGAGGAGCCGACATATAGCTCCGCTTGCGGGCGTTCGACGACCTGCAGGCCGGGCGTGTCTCGCAGCCCTGTCTCGATCTGCTGATAGCGTTCGTTCCAGCGCTGCACCTGCTGGTCCAGTTGCCGCAGCTGCGGGCGCAGGATCGCAGCGCGCAGGTTGTCCATACGGCCCGAAATATTGGGGGTTTCATATTTGATCCGCTCGAACACCTCAGGTCCGGGCGCAGCCCGATGCCGTGAGTAGAGCATATAAGACCCCGACAGCATGATGGCGCGGGCCGCGATTTCGGGGTCCGAGGTGATCATCAGACCACCCTCTCCCGAGTTGACGTGCTTATAGGTCTGGCAGGAATAGCAGCCAACAGCGCCATGACGGCCGGACAGTACCCCGTTCCACCGCGCCCCCATGGTATGGGCGCAGTCCTCGATCACGGTGACACCCGCAGCATCGCAAATGGCCATCAACCGATCCATATCGCAAAGATGCCCCCGCATATGCGACAGCATTAGAACCTTTGGGTGACCATCCGCCGCCAGCTGACGCTCAAGATCCTCAAGATCAAGGGTCAGCGCTTCGGTTACCCCGACATAGACCGGCTGTGCGCCAACAGCGGCAATCGACCCCGGTACCGGCGCGAGGGTGAAGGCATTGGTCAGCACCCTGTCGCCAGGCCGCACCCCGACCGCGCGCAGGGCGGTTGCCAGCGCATAGCCCCCCGACGCCACGGCCAGGGCATAGGGCGCGCCCATCTGTGCCGCAAATTCCTCTTCCAGCAGGGTTACCTCGCCCGCCTCATCCGCCACCACATTGTAGCGATGCAGGCGTCCGTGGCGCATCACCGCGACGGCGGCTTCGATGGCGTCTTCGGGGATGGGTTCCTGCTGGGTAAAGCTACCGCTGAATATCTCTGTCATGGTGTTTTTGTCTGCCCCTGATCACACGAGGTCAAGCCCTGCCATGGAACCACCCGAGAAGACGGCGACGATGTCATGACGACATCGCCTGACATCAAAGAGGCAGCAAGCGGGCCGCCAGTGCCGGAAGATCCTCAAAACGCTGTAACAGCGCCTCGGGGCGCAGCGCCTCAAGGTCGTCGCCGGACGGACCAAAGGTCACCAGCACCGAGGCCACCCCGGCCGCTGCCGAGGTCTTGCGGTCGGTGTCCGTATCACCGATCAGAATGGTACGCTCAGGATCACCCCCGGCCCGCCGGGCAGCCTCCCGCAGCGGCTCCGGGTCAGGCTTGCGCACCGGCAGCGTATCCGCCCCGACCAGAGAGTGGAACGCATCACGTACGCCCAGACTCTGCATCAGCTTCTCCGCCAGCGCCTCCGGCTTGTTGGTGCAGATCCCCACCCGGAACCCGTCGGTTTTCAACTGCTCCACCGCCGCCATGGCGCCCGGATACAACACCGTGTGATGGTCAATCGCATCACGGTAATACTCCAGAAGCCGCGGATAGTATTCCTCGACGGTTTCTTCACGATACTCCCCGGCGCGTTTCAGCCCGGTGGTCAACATGCTCTTGCCGCCGCGCAGGGCAACCGCAGCATCCCGTGGCAAGGTCAGCAGGTCCCCCAGTCCCATCTGACGGAAACAGGCATTCGCCGCAGCCAGAAGATCACCGGATGTATCCGCCAAAGTACCATCGAGATCGAAGATAACCGTTCGCATATCTGCCCTCTCTCGGCGCGTTTCCGCCACCGCTTGTTGCAAGCCGCAACCTTGTTTGATGGCGCTTTGCCTTGCGCGCCTGCTGTTAGCGGATAAAACGGGGGCGCTGAAAAGACAAAGAGAAAACATCACATGAGCACCGCCCTCGTCATTCTGGCCGCAGGCAAAGGCACCCGGATGAACTCCGACCTGCCCAAGGTTTTGCATCCCATTGCCCACGCCCCGATGCTGGAACATACGCTGTCCGCCGGTCGCGCGCTGGCCCCCGAGCGCACCATCGTGGTGGCCGGCCACGGCGCGGATTATGTACGGGCAGCCCTGGCCGATATCGACGAAGATGTCGAAATTGTCGTTCAGGACGAACAGCTTGGCACAGCTCATGCCGTCGCGCAGGCGCGTGAGGCACTGACCGGTTTCGAGGGCGATATCGTCGTGCTTTATGGCGACACGCCCTTTGTCAGCGCCGAAACGCTCGAACATATGATCGCCGCACGGCAGAACGCCGATCTGGTGGTTCTGGGCTTCACCGCAGCTGATCCGGCACGCTATGGCCGCCTGGTCATGAATGGCGACAGCCTGGAACGTATTGTCGAATACAAGGACGCAACCGAGGCCGAGCGCGCGATTGATTTCTGCAATTCCGGGCTGATGGCCGGCAATGCGGAGCAGATGTTTGCGTTGATTGACCGTGTCGACAGCGCCAATGCCTCCGGCGAGTATTATCTCACTGATCTTGTGGAGCTGGCCTGCGCCGATGGGCTTCGGGTCACTGCGGTCTCCTGCGACGAGGCCGAGACCCTTGGCATCAATTCCCGCGCGGATCTGGCCGAAGCCGACCGCATCTTCCAGCGCCGTGCACGTGCCGCGCTGATGGAGGATGGCGTCACGCTGATGGATCCTGAGACGGTCTATCTGGCCTTTGACACCGTCATCGGCCGCGACACGATCATCGAGCCCAGTGTTGTCTTCGGCCCCGATGTCACGGTCGAAAGCGGTGTCTTCATCCGATCATTCTCACATTTTGAGGGCTGCCATATCTCGCGCGGCTCCAAGGTCGGCCCCTATGCCCGCCTGCGCCCCGGTGCAGAGCTGGCAGAGAACACCCACATCGGCAATTTCGTTGAGATCAAGAATGCTGAAATTGCCGAGGGCGCCAAGGTCAACCACCTCAGCTACATCGGCGATGCCAGCGTTGGTGCCGGTACCAATATCGGCGCGGGAACGATCACCTGCAACTACGACGGCGTGATGAAACACCGGACCGAAATCGGAGCGGGTGCCTTTATCGGGTCCAACACCATGCTGGTGGCCCCGGTGCGCGTCGGCAATCAGGCCATGACCGCGACCGGAGCCGTGATCACGAAATCCGTCGAGGACGGCGCATTGGCCATTGCGCGCGCCGAGCAACAGAACAAACCTGGGCGGGCGCGCAAGCTGATGGACATGCTGCGCGCCAAGAAGGCCCGTCTTGGCAAAGGAGCCGAATAATGTGTGGCATCGTCGGCGTTCTTGGCAATCATGAAGCGGCCCCAATCCTGGTCAAGGCTCTCGAGCGGCTGGAGTACCGCGGCTATGACAGCGCCGGGATCGCCACCGTCAGTGACGGCGCGCTGGACCGCCGCCGTGCGGTGGGAAAGCTGGTGAACCTTTCCGATCTTCTTGTTCATGAACCGCTGCGCGGCAAATCCGGTATCGGCCATACCCGCTGGGCCACCCATGGGGCGCCGACGGTCAGCAACGCCCACCCGCATCGGGCCGGCAGGGTTGCCGTTGTCCACAATGGCATCATCGAGAACTTCAAAGAGCTGCGTGTGGAGCTGGGTCAGAAAGGCATCACTTTTGAGACCGAGACAGATACCGAAACCGTCGCCCTGCTCTGCGAGGCGCTGATCAGCGACGGCAAGTCCCCGGTCGAAGCGGCGCGCGAAACCGTGTCGCGTCTGGACGGAGCGTTTGCCCTGGCCTTCCTGTTTGAGGGCGAAGAGGATCTGATGATCGCCACCCGCAAGGGTTCGCCGCTTGCCATCGGCCATGGCGAGGGCGAAATGTTCGTCGGGTCGGACGCGATAGCGCTGGCTCCGTTCACCGACCAGATCACCTATCTGGAAGAAGGCGATTTTGCGGTACTGACCCGGACCAGCCTCGATATCTGGGACCAGCGCGGCGCCATCGCCAACCGCGAAAAACGCCAGATCCAGCTGGCAAATGCGCGCGTCGACAAGGACGGCCACAAGCATTTCATGGCCAAGGAAATCGCCGAACAGCCGGTTGCCATTGACCGCGCGCTGAAAGCCTATCTGAGCGAGGATGGCCAGCTGGCGCTGCCGTCCGAGCTGGACTTCACCAGGATCGAGCGGCTGACCATGGTGGCCTGTGGCACCGCCTATTATGCCTGTATGGTTGCGAAATACTGGTTCGAACAGATCGCCCGGATGCCGGTCGAAGTCGATGTCGCCTCTGAGTTCCGCTACCGCGAGCCGCCGGTGTCGGAGAAGACGATGGCGCTGTTTGTGTCACAATCGGGAGAGACCGCCGACACCCTGGCCGCCCTGCGCTACATGGACGGCAAGGCGCAGCAGATCGTGGGGCTGGTCAATGTCCCCGAAAGCTCCATCGCGCGGGAAAGCGATGTGCTTCTGCCGCTGCACGCCGGCCCGGAAATCTCTGTTGCCTCGACCAAGGCATTTACCTGCCAGCTGACCATCCTGCTGCTGCTCGCCCTGCGGGCGGCCCAACAGCGCGGCATCGCCCTGCCTGCCGGAATGCCCGACGATCTGCGCGCGCTGCCCGGTCTGATCAACCAGTCACTGACGGGCGCCAAGCAGATCACCGCTACGGCACGCGGGCTGGCGAAGGCACGGGATATCATCTTCCTCGGGCGGGGGCAGCTCTATCCGCTGGCGCTGGAAGGCGCGTTGAAGCTCAAGGAGCTGAGCTATATCCATGCCGAAGGCTACGCCAGCGGCGAGCTGAAACACGGCCCCATCGCGCTCATTGACGAGAAGGTGCCGGTGGTGGTTCTGGCGCCGCGTGATGCACTGTTCGACAAGACAGTGTCAAACATGCAGGAGGTCATGGCACGCGGGGGCAAGGTGATCCTGGTGACCGACACCGAAGGCGCCAAGATCGCCGGTGATGGCACCCATGAGGTGATCGTGATGCCGCAGGTGCCCGATGCGCTGGCCCCGATCCTCTATGCGGTGCCGGCGCAGCAGATCGCCTATTACACCGCAATCGCCAAGGGCACCGATGTGGACCAGCCCCGCAATCTCGCAAAATCGGTGACAGTGGAATGAGCGATCTGACACTGGAGGTGGCACTGGCCGCGCTGGAGAGCGCCGCCGAGCCTGCGCGCGCGGCTCAGATGGCCAGCTATCACAAGCAGAAGCGCGTTGTGCTGGGGGTTCCGAATCCCACCATCAACAGCCTGAGCCAGGAGTGGCGCAAGCAGCTGAGTTCGGGCGACGATGGGGTTGCCGCGCGCTGCGCGCTGGCGCAAGAGCTCTGGGCCAGCGATGTGTTCGAAGCGCGCATCGCGGCGGCAAAGCTGCTGACACAGGCGCGGATCAGGGACGACGCACCGGTCTGGGACCTGCTGCAAAGCTGGCTGCCGGATTTTGACAGCTGGGCCATTGCAGACCACGCAGCCTCGGCCATCCAGAAACGCCTTCAGGCTGAGCCCGCACGTCTGGATATCGTCGAGGGCTGGACCGGCTCTGATCACATGTGGACCCGCCGGGCAGCCCTGGTTGCCACCCTGCCCTGGGCCAAGCTGCCCAACCCAAAAGCTGAAGAACTGGCCGCACGCGAGCGGATCCTCGGCTGGGCCGCTGGCTACGTGCCGGATCGCAACTGGTTCATTCAGAAATCCATCGCCTGGTGGCTGCGCGATCTGAGCAAACATGACGCTGAGCGCACCCGCGCATTCCTTACCGAACATGGCGCAGCGATGAAGCCCTTTGCCCGCAAGGAAGCGGCCAAACATCTGCCTGCTGCCAGTCACGCCGACTGAACCGCGCAGGCAGGAATCTCGCAACAGCTGTTACCAACAAAATAGGCGCGCAGGAGATATCCTTCGCGCCATTTCTTTTTTGGGGGGGCTCGCCGGAGGTGACAACCTCAGGGCCGATCAGGCGGCAGGCAGGACCTCAACTTCGACCAGCTCCGTCAGCGGCAGCCCAAGTGCGCGCATCGCATCAATCGAAAGCCGACTTCCGGCGCCGGTATCCCCGCCGATGGGACGCAGAGTCAGCGTGACCTCGGTGCCCCGAGGCGAGCGCACGCGCGCCACCTGCGCACTATCGACCAAAGGCGTATCCATCCACAGACCGGGCTGCGAGGGATCCCCGAGGCTGGCCACGGTTGAGGCGCGCCCGGTATAGCCCGCAGCCGCGCCGACCGGGGCAACCGAACCGTTCGCAGCGTCCAGCGGTGTCTGTTCGACACCCGGCGCCGGCGGGACCGTAGCGGCCGTATCACTGACCGGATCACCAACCGGGCCAGAGGGTCTACCCCCACCCAGAACCGAGGAATTCCACTGCAACTGGCCACAGGCTCCAAGCAGCACGACAGACGACAGGATCAAAACAGAATAACGCATATCGCGACACTAGCTCCGCGCTCACGGCTTTGCCAGCGGCAATCCCGGGTTCGGCCAAACTCAGCCCTTGCCGCAAGCGCCGCCCCGCTTTACCTAAGAAGAATGACAGCGCCACTCATCGATCCCTTCGCCCGCGCCATTACGTATCTGCGCGTTTCGGTCACCGACCGCTGCGATTTTCGCTGCGTCTACTGCATGTCCGAAAACATGACCTTCCTGCCGAAGAAGGATCTTCTGACACTGGAAGAGTTGGATCGCATGTGTTCGACCTTCGTCAATCTTGGTGTTGAGAAACTGCGGATCACCGGTGGTGAGCCACTAGTGCGCCGGGGCATCATGACTTTCTTCCGCGCCATGACCCGGCATCTGGAAAGCGGGGCGTTGAAGGAGCTGACGCTGACCACCAATGGCTCGCAGCTGGAAAAATACGCGCAGGATCTTTATGACGCCGGTGTGCGGCGGGTGAATGTCTCGCTCGATACCATCGACGAGGCCAAATTTGCCGAGATCACCCGCTGGGGCCGCCTGCCCCAGGTTCTGCGCGGGATTGATGCGGCCCAGAAGGCCGGGCTGCGGATCAAGATCAACGCTGTTGCCCTGAAAGGCTTCAACGAGGACGAGCTGCCCGCCATCACCCGCTGGTGCGCCGAGCGCGATATGGATCTGACCTGGATCGAAGTCATGCCGATGGGCGATATCGGCAATGAAAACCGACTGGGTCAATATTGGTCGCTGAAAGACGTGCGCCGCGCCTATGAGGATCACTACAGCGTCACTGATCTGACCGAACGGACCGGCGGACCGGCGCGCTATGTCCGCCTGGAGGAGAGCGGCCAGAAGATCGGATTTATCACGCCGCTGTCGCATAACTTCTGCGAAAGCTGCAACCGGGTACGCCTGACCTGCACCGGTGAGCTATACATGTGCCTGGGGCAGGAAGACATGGCGGACCTGCGCGCGCCGCTACGGGATCACCCCGAGGATGATCAGGCGCTGGAAGCGGCCATACGGGCTGCGATCACGCTCAAACCCAAGGGCCATGATTTCGACTATTCCCGGCAAAAACTGGACGGGCAGATGCCACGCCACATGAGCCATACCGGCGGCTGACATGGCCAGCCGCAGGACCAGCGCGCCGACGCTGCTGTTTCACCTCTACCGTGGCGTCACTTCGCTGCTGGCACCATTCGCGTTTCGCAAGGTGGCGGGCAAGCTCGCCGACCATGGCGTTTCTCCCACACGGCAGCGCGAGCGTCTGGGCTATGCCAGCCAGCCGCGCCCGACCCCACGCGGACCGGACGGCAGGCCTGCGCCTCTGCTTTGGTTGCACGGGGCCTCGGTCGGTGAAAGCCTCGCAGCGCTCAGCCTGATTGACAAACTGGCCCCACGGCTGCCCGGCGCGGAGTTTCTGCTGACCTCCGGCACCGCCAGCTCGGCTGAGATGATGGCCAAGCGTATGCCCGCCAACTGTCGCCACCAGTTCGCCCCGCTGGATGCCACCGCCCCGGTCGATCGGTTCCTGCGCCATTGGCAGCCCGATGCAGCGCTTTTTGTCGAAAGCGAGCTTTGGCCGGTAACGCTCCATGCCGCTGAACAGGCTGCTGTGCGGCTCGCGCTGGTCAATGCCCGCCTCTCGGCCCGGTCTGTGGCGCGGTGGAAATCGAAACCGGCCACCGCGGCGTTTGTGATGCAGAAGTTTGATCTGCTGCTCAGCCAGAACCCGCAGATGGGGGAAAGCCTGATCGAGCTGGGCGCCACACCGGACAAAGTCCATCCCAGCGGCAACCTCAAGGCCGGTTCCGCTCCGCTGCCCGTCGATCAGGCGGCCCTTGATGCGGTCCGCGCAGAGCTTGGCGAGCGCCCGCTCTGGGTGGCCAGCTCCACGCACCGGGGCGAGGAAGAGACGGTGATCGCCGCGCATAAGACGCTGCTGGCCGAGGACCCGGACATCTGCCTGCTGCTGGCCCCCCGCCACCCGGAACGAGCCGAGGACATCATCGCGCTGATCGAGCAGGCAGGCCTCAGCGTTGCGCGCCGTAGCGCCGGTCAGCCGCTGACAGCGGATACCCAGGTCTATCTTGCCGACACATTGGGCGAAGTCGGCACCTGGTATGCGCTGTCGCCCATCGTGTTTCTTGGTGGCTCCCTTGCGCCCATCGGCGGCCATAACCCCTTTGAGGTAGCACAGGCAGGCGCTGCCGTGATCACGGGTCCGGGATACTCCAACTTCGCCGAGACCTATCCGCCGTTGATCAGCGCGGGCGGCGCGGTCGAGGTCAATGATGCCAAGGGGCTAGCAGGTGCCGTAAGCCACTGGATGGTTGATGATGCCGCCCTCAACGCAGCGCGCAACGCGGCGCGGGGCGTGGTCGCGGCACAGGCGGCAGCGCTTGATGGCGTGGTTGATCTGCTGATCGACAATCTGGCGCTGTCGCCCGCCAGCCAGCCCCATTGAACGGGACCCGCAGATGGCCGACCTTCTTGTCACCAATTTCAATCGCAACTTCACCGGCGTTTCGGCAACCGCCGCCAATGTGATCCGTCAGCAGGCGGGCCGCTATGATATGGCGCTCGTCGGACGCGCCCTGCCCGGCTGCCCGGACCCCATCAGCATCGCCGCTGCCCGCGCGGCCTCACGCAGGCATGATCCCGCCAAACACTTTGCCATCTGGCATGTGAGGCGCAACACCGAAATGCGTGCGGCGATCTGGGCACGCGACGTCCTGCGCTTGCCCATCCGCATTGTCTTCACCTCGGCGGCGCAGCGGCGCCACTCGGCCTTTCCGCGCTGGCTGATCTCGCGCATGGACGCTGTGATCGCAACCACCGAGGCCGCAGCGGCCTATGTCCCGCATGTCCGCGCGGTGGTGCCACATGGCGTCGATACAGATCTGTTCACACCGGCGGAAAACCGCAGTTCCGCCTGGGCCGCGCTGGGGTATGGAGGCCAGCAGGGGATTGCCACCATCGGGCGCATTCGCCCCGAGAAGGGCACCGATCTATTCGTGGACGCCATGCTGCGCCTGCTGCCGGATCACCCCGGTCTGGTGGCTCTGGTGGTCGGCCGCGCTGCGCGGGAGCATCAGGGCTTTCTGAAGGGGCTGCAGGCCCGGATTGCGGCGGCTGGCCTTGGCGATCGCATCCTCTTTCCCGGCGAAATTCCGGCTGGCGATCTGCCGCGTGTGATACGGGCGCTGTCCTTGGTGATGCAGCTGCCGCGCTATGAGGGCTATGGCATGGCTCCGCTGGAGGGGCTGGCAAGCGGCGTCCCCTTTGTCGGGTCAGACACAGGCTACTACCGCGCGTTCTCCGCACAGGGAACGGTTGGGACGGTGGTGCCGCTGGAAGCTGCCGAGGCCGCGGCGGCAGCTGCAGATCGCCTGCTGTCGACACCCGATCAGCTGCTGGATTTCGGGCGCGCCGGGCGTGACCTCGCGGTAACGACCTTCAGCGCAAGCGCCGAGGCCGATGGGATTGACGCGGTCTATCAGGACCTCTGGTCCGCAGGCTGATCCAGCTCCCCTTCACCGGCCAGAACGCAAATTGCCTGCCCCGATGGGACAGGCAAGCAGGTCACCGACTGGATGACGGGCTGATCAGGCAGCAGGCATGCGCTGCTCGACGATTTCGGCCCACCAGCTACAGCCCGCCGGGATCGCCTCATCGTTGAAGTTGTACTCCGGGTGGTGCACGGCGGCGGTATCGCCGTTGCCGACCAGAATATAGGCACCGGGGCGCTCTTCCAGCATGAAGGCAAAGTCTTCGCCCCCCATCACCAGCGGCGCGTCATCGCAGCTGCCGGAGATGTCGCGGGCCACTTTGGCTGCAAATTCGGTCTGTTCTTCATGATTGACCATCACCGGGTAGCCGCGGTGATAGGTCACCTCAGCCGTGCCGCCATAGGTCGCTGCCACACCGGCACAGATCTCTTTGATGCGCTTCTCCGCAAGATCCCGCATATCGCCCGACATCGTACGCACGGTGCCTTTGATCTGGACACTCTGCGGGATCACATTGAACGCCTTGGAGGAGGTTTCAAAGGAGGTTACGGACACAACGATCTGATGCACCGGGTCCGCATTGCGCGAGGCGATGGTTTGCAGCGCCAGCACCGCCTGCGCCGTCATCACGGTGGTGTCGATGGTTTCCTGCGGCTTTGCGGCATGGCCACCGCGCCCTTCAAAGGTGATGTCGAACTGGTCCGTCGCTGCAAAGAAAGCACCCGGGCGGATCGCAAAGGATCCAACCGGCCGACCCGGCCAGTTATGCATCCCATAGACCTCCTGGATATTCCAGCGATCCATCATGCCGTCGTCGCACATTTCCTTGCCGCCGCCGCCGCCTTCTTCGGCGGGCTGGAAGATCACCACGACAGTACCGTCGAAATTGCGGGTCTCAGACAGGTATTTGGCCGCCCCCAGCAGCATCGCAGTATGGCCGTCATGGCCACAGGCATGCATCGCGCCATCGGTTTTGGAGGCATAATCCAGACCGGTCCGCTCATGGATCGGCAGCGCGTCCATATCGGCGCGCAGACCGATGACCTTGCCGGAGCTGTCAGACTTGCCCTTGATCACGCCCACAACACCGGTCCGGCCAATGCCGGTGACAATCTCGTCGCAGCCGAATTCTTTTAGCTTCTCAGCGACCAGAGCGCTGGTGCGATGGGTCTCGAACAGGATTTCGGGGTTTTCATGAATGTCACGGCGCCAGGCGGTGACTTCCTCTTGCAGTTCGGCAAAGCGGTTCTTCACAGGCATGATAATATCCTCTTTTTTGCTCAATGCGCCGACCGTCATGGTCTGCGCCGTATTCGGGTAATTGGATCAGGGCGCAGCGCGCCTGCCCGTCAGGGCAGCGGCAGGCGCTGCTCAATCAGGGTGACAAACCAGCTGCATCCGCTGGGAATTGCGTCATCGTTGAAATCATAGGCCGGGTGATGCAGCCCAGCAGAGGGACCATTGCCGACGCGGATCATCGCACCGGGGCGTTCCTCCAGCATAAAGGAGAAGTCCTCGCCCCCCATCGCCAGGGGCACCTCCGCGCAACGACCGGCCACAGCCACCGCAGCCGCATGGGCATATTCGGTTGCGGCAGCGTCATTGATGGTCACCGGCACGCCGTTCACGAACTCCACCTCCGCCGAACCGCCAAAGCTCTGCGCGATACCGGCAGTCACCGCGCGCAGCCGTTCCGGGATTTGCGCCCGAACGTCCGGAGAATGGGTGCGAATGGTGCCCTTTACCTCGGCCCGGTCGGGAATGACGTTATAGGCCTTCGATGACGTTTCTGCCGAGGTGACCGATAGAACTGCCTGCATCACCGGATCGACGTTCCGCGACACGATGGATTGCAGGGCGGTGATCAGCTGACACATCATCACCGTGGTATCGACGGTTTCCTGCGGTTTGGCAGCATGGCCGCCGCGCCCCTGAAGACGGATGATAAACTCGTCGACCGATGCCAGAATGGGGCCGGGCCGCAGCGCGAATTGGCCCAGCTCCAGCCCCGGCGAATTGTGGATGGCATAGACTTCGTCGATGCCGAAACGGTCCATCAGCCCATCCTTGCACATGGCCTCCGCACCGTTGCCGCCCTCTTCTGCGGGCTGAAAGATCACCACCGCCGCACCATCGAAATTGCGCGTCTCCGCCAGATATTTCGCAGCCCCGAGCAACATCGCAGTATGACCGTCATGGCCGCAGGCGTGCATTGCCCCGTCGATCTTCGACGCATGTGGCAGGCCGGTATCCTCCGCCATAGGAAGTGCATCCATATCGGCCCGCAGGCCGATCACGCGGCCCTGCGTGTCGCTGCGCCCCCGGATCACCCCGACAACCCCGGTCCTGCCAACACCGGTCACCACCTCGTCGCAGCCAAAGGCCCGCAGTTTCTCGGCAACCAGCGCGCTGGTGCGGTGCGTCTCATACAGGATTTCGGGGTGCTGGTGGATATCCCGACGCCAGGCGGTGATTTCAGCGTGCATTTCGGCAAAGCGGTTCTTCACGGGCATCGGGTAATCCTCAGGCTGCGGGCAGACGTCGTTCGACCAGTTCGGCAAACCAGCTACATCCGAGCGGAATTGCCTCATCGTCGAAATCATAGGCCGGGTGGTGGCACATGGCGGTGTCGCCATTGCCGAGGAAGATATAGGCGCCCGGACGTTCTTCCAGCATATAGGCGAAATCTTCGGAGGGCATGATCGGGTCGGTGTCATCGCTGACCTTGGCCGCAACAGCGCGCGCGGCCTCAACCGCGTATCCGGTCTCAGCCTCGGTATTTACGGTGACCGGATAGCCCGGCGTCCAGATGACCTCGGCATGGGCGCCATAGGCAGAGGCGATATCCTCCGCAATGCGGCGCACACGGATCTCGGCCTGACCGCGGCACTCCGTTTCCAGCGTCCGCACCGTCCCCTGCAGACGCGCGGTATGGGCAATGACATTAGAGGCGGTACTGTCTGTCTCAAATGTGCCAACGGTCAACACCACACGTTTCAGCGGGTCGATATTACGCGCCACGATAGACTGGAGCGAGACCACGATCTGTGCCGCGACCAGCGTGGTATCAATTGCCTCATGCGGGGTTGCTGCATGGCCGCCGACCCCAGTCACCCTGATCTCGAACTCATCGGAGGAGGCAAGCAGAGGCCCGGACCGGATGGCAAATTCGCCAACAGGGATCCCCGGAGCATTGTGCAAGCCATAGACTTCCTGAATGTTCCAGCGATCCATCATGCCATCGTCACACATCGCCTTTCCCCCGGCGCCGCCTTCTTCGGCGGGCTGGAAGATCAGCACAACCTTGCCGTCGAAATTGCGGGTCTCGGCCAGGTATTTGGCGGTCCCAAGCAGGATAGAGGTATGACCGTCATGGCCACAGGCGTGCATCAGCCCCGGTGTCTGCGACGCATAGTCCAGCCCGGTCGCCTCGGTGATGGGAAGCGCGTCCATATCCGCGCGCAGGCCAATGACCCGGCCAGAGGTGTTCGCCTTGCCCTCGATCACAGCGACAACCCCGGTCCGGCCAATCCCGGTGGTAATGTCTGTGATGCCAAAGCTGCGTAGCTTTTCCTCGACGAAGGCCGCTGTCTTATGCACCTCATAGAGCAGCTCGGGCATCTGATGCAGGTGACGTCGCCAGCCGGTGATTTCGGCGTGCATTTCGGACAGGCGATTCTTGATCGGCATGGGTGTCTCCCTACACTTGATCCGTCGTTCCCCAATCGCACCGCTGGCTGATGCGCACTGAGCCTGCACCTCGGCGATGCGCGTTGAGTCAGGCTGTGCAGACCGGCGACAGCGCTAACGTCCGGGGTCTGCGGCCACTCTCTGCCAGAAAAGTTGCCTTATCAAGTATCGACGTGCAAGCAGATCTCCTTAGGCCGTGATCAGCCCAAACAGCTGCCGCCGACGCGCCGTTGTTCTGGGCTCAGGATGCCAGCCGGTCGACCAGCTGCTGCATGAAGTGGTGGCCCGCGTCGAACTGCGACACCTCGATATATTCATTGGGCTGATGGGCCTGGGCAATGTCACCCGGGCCACAGATCACGGCGGAATAGCCCGCCTCCTGAAACTGTCCGGCCTCGGTGCCATAGCTCACCACATGGGTGCCATTATCCCCGGTGAGAGAGCGCACCAGCGTCTCTGCCTCGCCCTCGACCTCGGGGACCAGCCCCGGAACGTTGAATTTCTTGCTGACGTCGATGCGGGTGTCGGGATGGATCGCCTGCATCTCCGCCTCAACCTCACGCACCCTGGCCAGATAGGCGGCCTCCCAGTCGGCGGCAGATTCGCCCGGCACCACGCGGAAATCCATCACGAAGCGACAGTCCTTTGCGGTGATATTATGCGCGGTTCCGCCGTTGATCATCCCGACATGACAGGTGGTAAAGGGAGGCGTGAACAGCGCTGCAACCTCATCCGGCGCCTTAGCCATATTCTCGGAATTGCGGGCATTGGCCCAGTCGATCAGCCGTGCGCCCTGCATGATGGCGCTGACACCGGTGTGCATGAGCGAGCTGTGCACCTCAAAACCCACCAGATGGGTGCTGTAGCCGATCCCGCCCTTGTGCCCGGTCACCGGTCGCATCACCGAAGGCTCACCAACGATGACACAGGATCCTTTTGGCAGGACCTCCTGCATCGCGACAATCATGGGCGGCGCGCCGGTGCAGCCGACTTCTTCGTCAAAGCTGAGCGCCAGCTGCAAGGGCCGCGCGACGCCGCGATAATGGGCGGCCACCAGCGCCCAGATCGCCAGCGCGTCAAAGCCTTTCATATCGCAGGTGCCGCGCCCGTAATACTTGCCATCCCGCTCGACCACGGTGAAGGGATCGCTGTCCCAGGGCTGGCCTTCGATGGGCACCACATCCGTGTGCCCCGAGAGCACAACAGCCCCCTCGACCTCGGGGCCAACATGGGCAAAGACCGCCGCTTTATGCGGCTGCTCGGGATCGACCCAGCGATGCGTGGTGATGCCGTGGCTTGCCAGATAGCCCTCAACCCAATCCACCAGCGGCAGGTTGGTTTCGCTGCTGACAGTGGGAAAGGAGATCAGCTTGGTCATGATCTCCAGCGGGCTGAGCTGATCTGCCATACCCTTAGTAGCCGCTGTCAGTTGTCAGAACGAAATGCCCCGGTTCCACCTCGATATATTGCGATGGCTCCGGCTCGTAGTTCAGATCATGGATCGGCGATGGGATCGGTTTGAAATTCAGGTCCTTCTCCGATTTGCGCTGATTTGGATCGGCAATCGGCACCGCCTTCATCAAGGCCTGCGTATAGGCGTGCTGCGGGTTCTCAAAGACCCGCGCCCGCGGTCCCAGTTCCACGATACGGCCAAGGTACATCACACCGACCTGATGGCTGACCCGTTCGACCACCGCCATATCGTGACTGATGAACAAGAAGGACAGGCCCAATTCTGATTGCAGTTCCATCATCAGGTTAAGCACCTGCGCCTGCACCGACACATCCAGCGCCGAAACGGCCTCATCCGCGACGATCAGTTTCGGGTTGAGCGCAAGCGCGCGGGCGATGGCAATGCGCTGCCGCTGACCGCCGGACATTTCGTGCGGATAACGGCGCATGAAGCTGCGCGGCAGATGCACCCTGTCGAACAGATTGGCGACGCGGTCCTGCAATTCGGAGCCGGAGGCAAGCCCATAGTTGCGCATCGGCTCCGCCACCTGATCCAGCAGCTGCATCTGCGGATTGAGCGAGGCAAAGGGATCCTGAAAAATCATCTGCATATCAAGGCGCGCCTTGTGCAGCTCCCGCGGGTTCAGACCCAGAATATCGCGCCCTTCAAATTCCACCGACCCGGACAGCGGCTCCACCAGCCGCAGGATCGACCGTCCGGCAGTGGACTTGCCGCAGCCGGATTCCCCGACCAGCGACAGCGTCTGCCCTTTAAACACCTTGAAGGAGACATCCTCCACCGCGTGAACATTGGCTATGGTGCGGCGCAGAACGCCGCCTTTTACCGGGAAGCGGGTCACCAGGTTGCGCACCTCCAGCAGCACCTCGTCGCTGCCCTTGATCGGCTTGATCTCCTGCTGTTCCACACCCATCAGCTTCATCGGCTCCGGGTAGTCCTTGCCGCGCATCTCGCCCAGTTTGGGAACGGCGGCCAGCAGCGCCTTTGTATAGTCGTGCTGCGGGTTCTCGAAGATTTCGGTGACGGTGCCTTCCTCGACCTTGTTGCCGCGATACATGACAACAACGCGATCCGCCATCTGCGCCACGACGGCCATGTCGTGGGTGATGAACATCACCGCAGTGCCGGTCTCGCGCTTCAGTCGGTCCATCAGCGCCAGGATCTCGGCCTGGATGGTCACATCAAGCGCGGTTGTCGGCTCATCCGCGATCAGCAGGCGCGGTTCGCAGGCCATGGCCATGGCAATCACGACCCGCTGGCGCATACCGCCGGACAGTTCGTGTGGATATTGCTTCAGGCGGCGCTCCGGCTCGGGGATCCGCACTTCACGCAGCAGTTCCAGCGCACGGGCCTCGGCCTGTTTCTTGTTGAGGTTCTTGTGGATCCGCAACCCTTCGGTCAGCTGACGGCCGACGGTGAACACCGGGTTGAGCGCGGTCATCGGCTCCTGAAAGATCATTCCGATCTCATTGCCGCGAATCTGTTTCATCAGCGCCTGATCGGTCTTGCCGAGGTCGACCTCCTCGCCGTCGCGACGGTCAAACAGCAGCTGCCCCGAAGTAATGTCGCCGCCGCCGAACTCAACCAGCCGCATCAGCGACAGTGAGGACACCGATTTGCCGGACCCGGATTCGCCAACGATGCAAACGGTTTCGCCGGGATTGATGTCAAAGGAGACATCCTTCACCCCCACAACCGGACCGTCCTTTGTCTGAAACTCCACCCGGAGTCCCTTAATTTGCGCGATTGGTTGATCCAGCACCGTGACGTCCCCTTCGTGTTCTTCTTTTTCGATGGCGTTAACAGAAATGTGTACGCACCTGCGTTGACCCCGTCAAACCCACCTCCTAACCCTGCGCGATTTTTTCTCCGACGGAAGTCTTGCAATTTGGCAGGAGTCTGTATTCGATACCTTCAGTGCAGCCACGCCTGCCTCCGGTTGCAAGCCATGATCGCGGTAACGTGATCGCAGCCAACGCCCGGCAGATAGCGCGTGCTCAAACGCACAGACCGCAGTGATGTGGCAAATCTCCGGGGCGCCAAAGCCCCGGTCATAAAGAAGGCACTTACGTGTCCGACAAGGAGTGAATTATGAAAATCAAGACCCTTTTGCTGGGTGCAATTGCGTCAGCCGCGCTTGCTCCCGCAGCCTTTGCCGAACGGGGATCCGACGGCCAGGTTAACATTATTTATTGGCAAGCGCCCTCGATCCTGAACCCCTTCCTTTCGGGTGGCACCAAGGATGTGGAATCCGCCTCCCTCGTGATCGAGCCGCTGGCCCGCTACGACCCGCAAGGTGAGATGGTTCCCTACCTGGTTGAGGACATTCCCACCGTCGACAATGGCGGCGTGAGCGAAGACCTCACCTCGATCACCTGGAAAATCAAACCCGGCATCCTGTGGTCCGATGGCACGCCCTTCACCGCGAATGACGTGAAATTCACCGCCGAATACTGTATGCACCCCGAGGGCGGCTGCGCGCAGGTGACCAAATTCGAAGGAGTCACCAATGTCGAGGCCGTTGACGATCTGACCGTCAAGGTCACCTTCGACAAGCCGACCCCCTTCCCCTATGGCCCGTTTGTCGGCGGCGAAAGCCCGATCATTCAGGCGGCACAATTTGCCGAATGCCTGGGCGCCAAGGCACCTGAGTGTACCGAAGCGAACTTTGCCCCGATCGGCACCGGCCCGTTTGTCGTGGATGAGTTCAAGCCCAACGACGTGATCACCATGTCGGCCAACAACAACTACCGCGACCCGGCCAAGCCGGCCTTTGCCAAGCTCCTGTTCAAAGGGGGCGGCGACGCAACTGCTGCGGGCCGTGCGGTCATGGAAACCGGTGAATTCGACTACGCCTGGAACCTTCAGCTGGCGCCCGAAGTGGTCGCCCAGATGGAAGCCGGCGGCAAAGGCGTGCCAGTTGCTGGCTTCGGCCCGCTGGTCGAACGCATCATGCTGAACAACACCAACCCCGATCCGGCACTTGGCCCGGATGAGCGTTCGGTGATCCGCCCGCATCCGTTCCTCAGCGATCCTGCGGTCTACAAAGCCATGTCGATGGCCATCGACCGCCCGCTGCTGGTGGAAATCGGCTATGGCAAGGCTGGTAAGGTCACCTGTAACTGGGTGCCGGCACCTGCGGCCTTCAACTCCGACTCGATGACCTGTGACACTCAGGACATCGCAGGCGCAAACGCCATGCTGGACGAAGCAGGCTACAAGGACACCAATGGCGACGGCGTACGGGAAACCCCCGATGGCAAGCCGATGAAGATCCTGTATCAGACCTCGACCAACGCTGTGCGTCAGGACTTCCAGGCGCTGATCAAACAGTGGTGGAGCGAAATCGGCATCGAAACCGAGCTGCGCAACATCAACGCATCCGTCTTCTTCGGTGGTGATCCGGGTTCCCCCGACACCTTCCAGAAGTTCTATGCTGACGTCGAAATGTACGCCAACACCTTCAATGGCACCGATCCGCAGTCCTACCTGGGCAACGGTCTGTGCGACAAGGCACCGCGTCCCGAGACCCAGTGGCAGGGCGAGAACATCTCCCGCTTCTGTGACGAAGAGTTCGACAAGCTGCACGCAGAGCTGGCGCAGACCGCAGGTCTGGAAGCCCGCGCGGAAATCGCCAAGCGCCTGAACGACATCATTGTCGAAAAAGGTGGTATGATTCCGCTGGTGCACCGTGGTCGCCTCTCCGCGCGCTCCAACACCCTTGGCGGTGTGGATCTGAACGTCTGGGACAGCGAACTGTGGAACGCCGCTGACTGGCACCGCACCGAGTAAGCAGCGTCAAACGCCTGCAGAGGCCCCGGTTAACGCGCTGGGGCCTCTTGCCATTCACGTCCGAATGACGTCATTGCGTCGGCCAGAAATGGATCTCAGGCAAAAGACCGCCCAGTTCCACCCCATTCTTCCAATTGCAAAGGCGCCTACTGGATGCTGACCTTTACAATCAGACGCCTTGTCCTGTCGGTACCGACGCTTCTGTTCATCAGCCTGGTGATCTTCCTGCTGCTTGAACTTGCGCCCGGTGACCCGATGGCTCAGGTCCCTCTGACCGTCCCCCCCGAAGTCAAAGAAAAGATGCGCGAAGCGCTTGGCCTTGGCCAACCCGCGCATATCCGATTCTGGAAATGGATCGTGCAGTTCTTCTGGATCGAACCTCAGGTTCTGATCGATTATTATTTTGGCACCAGCTTCTCCGCAGGTGACCTGCGGGTGATCTCCTGGCAGACCCGCTCGCCGGTGATGGATATCGTCGTGCAGCGTATTCCCCAGACCCTGTGGGTCGTGGGCACCGCCTATCTGGTCGCCATCGCCATCGCCCTGCCCATCGGCATCTATTCGGCCTATCGCCAGTATAGCTGGTTCGATCAGGTCGGCACATTTGTGTCGATGGTGGGTTTCTCGGTGCCGCCCTTCTTCTCCGGCGTACTGGTGATTGTGATCTTCTCGGTCCAGCTGGGCTGGTTCCCATCGATCTACGACACCACTCATGTTGTGAACAGCTGGGAGTCTTTTGTTAAGCAGCTGCAACAGATGATCATGCCGGTCATGGTGCTGGCGCTGCAAATCACCGCACAGCTGAGCCGGTTCATGCGGGCCTCGATGCTGGACAACCTCAATCAGGATTACGTCCGCACCGCCCGCGCCAAGGGCCTCAGCGAATATGTGGTCGTCATGGTCCATGTTCTGCGCAACTCGATGATCCCGGTCGTGACCGTGATCGCGCTGGGGATTCCGTCGATCTTCGGTGGCGCCATCATCACCGAACAGGTGTTCAAGGTGAACGGCATCGGCCAGCTGCTGATCGGCGCGATCGAGGCCAACGACCTGCCGATGGTGCAGACGCTGACCTTCATCTTTGCCGTGCTGATCGTGCTGTTCAACCTGATTGCCGACGTGCTCTATGGCATTCTAGACCCGAGGATCCGCTATGACTGATAAGGACCGTCTGGTGCCCGACGAAGGGATTGTGCCCGCCTCGACCGCGCTACCTGCGGCGGGCGTGGTCGAAGAACTGGACCAACCCCCCCGCAGCCAGTGGCTGGATGTGTGGGATCAGTTCAAGTCACACAAGGGCGCCATGCTTGGCGGGGCATTGTTCCTGTTGATCGTACTGGCCGTCTATCTCGGCCCGTTTTTCTGGGACATTGATGCCACCCGCATTGATATCCGTGCCCGCAACCAGAGCCCAAGCTGGGCGCATCCTTTTGGCACGGATCAGCTGGGACGTGACATGCTGGCCCGGATGATGGCAGGCGGCGCGACCTCGGTCTCCGTTGGCCTGACCGCGATGCTGCTGGCGCTGTTCCTCGGCTCATTGGTTGGCGTTCTCGCAGGGTTCTTCAAACGTCTCGACGGACCGCTGATGCGCCTGACCGATCTGTTCCTGGCGCTGCCGCTGTTGCCGCTTCTGCTGGTGATGATGCTGTTGTTCCGCGAGCCGCTCAACGCCGCCTTCGGCCCGGAACAGGGGATCTTTATCCTGATCGTGGCCTCGATCGGCATCACCAGCTGGATGCCCACCGCGCGGATCGTGCGTGGCGATGTGCTGGCGATCAAGGAACGGGAATTCGTTCTTGCGGCCCGCTCCATCGGCACCACCAACAGCAAGCTGATTTCGCGGCACATCCTGCCCAACGTGCTGTCACCGATCATGGTTTCGGCCACACTGGGGATTGCAACCGCGATCATCACCGAATCCGCCCTGTCCTTCCTCGGCCTGGGCTTCCCGCCTGATTTCCCGACATGGGGGCGTCTGCTCTATGATGCGACGGACTATCTCCAGCAATACCCGGAGCGGGTGTTCTGGCCCGGTATGGCGATCTCGCTCACCGTGCTGAGCGTGAACTACCTCGGCGACGGTCTGCGCGACGCTTTGGATCCACGGATCCGCGGGCGCTGACCATACCAGAGATGTGAGGGCAGAACAGCTCAACACATTCAAATAAAAACATATCAACCGGCCACTTCTCCCAGGTGGCCGGTTTGTTTTTGCCCGCAGCGGCAGGGCTGGGACACATAGCCTGCGAAGGACACCTGGCAGAGAACATCATTCTGCCGGATGCCGCGCCAGCTTGGTGCCATAGGGTTGCTCAGATCAGAGAAACCGGCCATTTCGGGAAAATATTCCAAACGCGACGAATCCGCTCGCAGCAATGGAGGCCGCATATGTTCGAGACACTTGGCTTTGAAGACACCACCGCGCGGGCGGTTTCGGTACTGTTTGCACTCTCTGTCGGTGTCCTGTTAGGCGGGCTGGCGCAATTGACCCGCTTCTGTTTCCGCCGCGCTGTTGTCGGCGCGGATCGCCGTCAGGCCGCAGGCGTCTGGACAATGGCGCTGGCCGTTGCTGTTCTGGGCACGCAGGCCGCCGTGGCGCAGGGCTGGATCAGCTTTGCCGAGCACCGCCTGATGGTCGCGGATCTGCCGATTGCTGCGGTGGTACTGGGCGGCCTTATGTTCGGGGTCGGCATGGTGCTGACCCGTGGCTGCGTCTCGCGCCTGATGGTTCTGACCGGCAGCGGCAACCTGCGGGCGCTGGTTGTGATCGTGACCTTTGCAATTGTCGCCCACGCCACGCTCAAAGGCGTGCTGGCACCGCTGCGCAGCTGGATCGGCGGCATCACGGTGCCGATTGGGGATTTCGCCTCTCTCACCGCACTGCCCGGCGGCGCGCTGACGGGCGCCGGGCTGATCGTTGCGGCCGCTCTTGTCATCGCTCTGCGCTCGGGCAATCATCCTCTGATGCTGGCCGGGGGGGCCGCCATCGGCGCGCTGGTGCCGCTGGCCTGGGTCGGCACCGGCTATGTGCTGTATGATGAATTTGACCCCATCGCCATGGAGAGCCTCTCCTTCACCGCGCCTTCGGCGGAAACACTATTCTACACGCTGGCGTCCAGCGCCGTGCCTGCGGGCTTCGGGACCGGGCTGGTGGGCGGTGTGCTGATTGGCGCGCTGGTCGCCGCCCTGCTGAGCGGTCGCTTCCAGTGGCAGAGCTTTGATAGCCCGCGACAGACCGGCCGCTACCTCACTGGGGCGGTGCTGATGGGGATTGGCGGTGTACTGGCTGGCGGCTGCACAGTCGGGGCCGGTCTCGCCGGTATCCCAACCCTCAGCCTAGCGGCTGTTCTGGCACTGCTGTCGATTGGCGCAGGCGGTTTGGCGGCAGACGCCCTGCTCAATGCAGCCGCTTCCGGATCTGCCGCACCGCGAGCCAGACCAGCAGCACAACCGGCAGAGTAAGTGCTGCCGTCATCATCCCCTTGCTGAGGTCCAGCACCGCCGCGAGGGGATAGAGCGCATAAGACGCCAGCGACACAGCGTAATAGCTGATCGCCACCACTGACAGCCCTTCCACCGTATGTTGCAGCCGCAGCGCCATATCGGCGCGGCGGTCCATGCTTTCCAGAAGGGCCTGGTTCTGGGCACTGCGTTCCACATCGACACGGGTTCGCAGCAGCTCCCCGGCGCGACGCGCCCGGTCTGCCAGCGTAGCGAGCCGCCCTTCGGTTGACTTCACCGTGCGCATCGCCGGTTCAAATCGGCGCAGCATGAACTCGGCAAAGGTCTGATACCCTTCAAACCGGGTCTCGCGCAGCAGGGCGATCCGTTGGTTGACCAGCGCATCATAGGCCCCTGTCGCACCAAAGCGGAACGCTGCCTGCGCCGCCATCGCCTCCAGCTCAGCCGAGACCGTGAGCAGCTGCGCAAGGGTCTGTTCCGCCGGCATACGATCCCCGGTCATCTCGGCCATCATCTCGCTCAGATGGGTGTCGAGCGCGCCAATCGTCGGACTCAGCCCGCGCGCCCGCGAAAACCCGAGCATCGACATCGCCCGATAGGTCTCAATCTCGCAAAGGCGCTGCACCACCCGGCCGATCCGCTGGGCGCCGGTTTCCCGGTTCGGGAAAACCGCAAACCGCATATGCCCAGCCGGATCAATGCGGAAATCCCCCGCCACCACGCAGCTGTCGTCCAGCACTCGGGCCACGGCGAGGCTTTCCGGCACGAACCAATCGGTCAGAGCCGCCCGAACGTCAGAGGTTTCGCCACGCGGCAAGACCCGCAGCATGATCGAAGTGATGCGCTGACCCGGAGCCTCCGCCAGCCAGTCCGACGGGAAGACATCAAAATCCGCAGGATCATACGGGCGGGCGCTGATACCGTCGAAATACAGGGTGTAGGACACAAATTCAGTATGCTGTTCCCATTTGAGCGTATGGCGGCCCAGCTGCACCGAATGATGGGTCGCCCCCGGCGTCGGGTGGGCGACACCGTGACGGTCCAAGAGATCGACCAGATGCGCAAGGTCCCGGCTGCGATCCCGATGCACGGCCTCCTGTGGCTGCTTGATCGCCAGGTAGATCACCGTCGAGGGGTTGCTCATCGTCGGGAACGGGCGGGCGTGCAGCTCATTGGCCAGCTGGTAGCGCAGCGGGTGGTCTTGGATCGGCGGCATCTATGGTCTCCCTGAGCAGCAGACCACAGGTTAGCCGAGGTGGAGCAACCTGTAAAGAATTACGTTTTTTCAATACCTTAACTGGATACAACCGTATACAATTATGAGGCAGCCCTCAGCTCTTGCCGACATTATGCCGCCTCGAACACCTCAATCGCCGCATTCAAACCATTGATGGCCGCAGGCATGCCGCCATAGACCGCCATCTGCCAGATGACCTCCAGAATCTCGCCTTCACTTGCCCCTGCGGCGAGGGTGTTGGCGATATTCACCTTGAGCTGCGGCGCGGTCTGACCGCCAAGCGCAGTCAACGCCGCAACCGTACAGAGCTGCCGTGTCCGCAGGTCCAGCCCCGCGCGTGCGTAGTGGCGCCCATAGGCCCATTCCACCAGGCTCTCCGACATTCCGGGCAGATGGGCGTCATAGCGCTCTGCCAGGATATTCTCCAACTCCGGATTCAATTCGGCCAACAGATTGCGGCCCTTGGTCACTGCGTCAGACATCTGAGCTTTCCTTCTCCAGCTCGTGGTAGATCGCAACCTTGCGATCCATCAGGGCAAGCGTGTCATGAAGCTGCTCCAGCTGCTGGCGGATCACCTCGCGGTGGGCCTCCAGCATTGCGCGGCGTTCGGCCAGGGTTTCGCGCCCCCGCGCCCGCAACCGGGCATAGCGGACCCGATCCGCCTGTTTCATTCCGGTGGCGTTCAGCTGCCCCAGAAAGCGGATCCAGCCGAGGATTTCGCGATCATAAACCCGCCGCCCGGCGGCATCCCGCGCCGGCGGATCAATCAACCCGATCTTCTCGTAAAAGCGCAGGGTATCCACGCTCAGCCCCGTGGCCATCGCCACCTCTGAAATCTTCATGCACATCTCTCTTGCTGCCCACCCCTCATGGGTGAGTCGGGACACCCTAGCGGTTGGAGTACACTCCAGCTCAAGCGGTATCTGCGGCGCGTCCGATCGGCTGCCAGAGTTCTATCGGATTGCCCTCCGGGTCATGCAACCGCGCGAAATAGCCAATCTCGCCGTCCCACTCCGGCCGGGTCTCAACAGCGATACCGGCGGCAGTGAGCTGGGCGATCATCGCGGCCAGATCCGTCACCCGGAAATTGATCATCCACTGTTTGCTGGTATCTCCGAAATAATCGGTATCCTCGGCAAATGGAGCAAAGACGGTATAGCCGCCGCCCTGCATCCAGGGGGTTCCGCCGACGGGGTCAATCCCCAGATGGTCATTGTACCACCGGCTCAGCGCTTCGGGGTCTTTGGCGCGGAAAAACACGCCACCTATGCCTTGGGCCTTTTCCATATCATCCTCCTCGGCTGGCGAATGATACCACAGGATCACGAAAAAAGAGCGCCCCGGCAGGAGCGCTCTTTCGGTATGTGCAGCGATACGCCGAACAATCAGCTGATCATGGTCAGCAGTTTATCCAGGCTGGCCTTGGCATCGCCATAGAACATGCGGGTATTCTCCTTGAAGAACAGCGGGTTCTCGATGCCCGAGTAGCCCGTACCCTGCCCGCGCTTGGAGACGAACACCTGTTTCGCCTTCCAGCATTCCAGCACCGGCATACCGGCGATGGGCGAGTTCGGGTCTTCCTGTGCCGCTGGGTTCACAATGTCGTTGGAGCCAATGACGATCGCCACATCCGTGTCCGGGAAGTCCTCGTTGATCTCGTCCATTTCCAGCACGATATCGTAGGGCACTTTCGCCTCGGCGAGGAGCACGTTCATATGGCCCGGCAAACGACCTGCAACCGGATGGATCGCAAAGCGGACGTTCTTGCCCTTGGCACGCAGACGGCGGGTCAGCTCAGCCACATTCTGCTGGGCCTGCGCCACTGCCATACCGTAGCCGGGGATGATGACGACACTGTCGGCCTCATCCAGGGCAGCGGCCACACCATCGGCATCAATCGCGATCTGCTCGCCGTCGATTTCCATCGCCGGACCAGCCGTGCCGCCAAAGCCGCCCAGAATCACCGAGATGAAGGACCGGTTCATCGCCTTACACATGATGTAGCTGAGGATCGCACCGGAGGAGCCCACAAGCGCACCAACCACGATCAACAGATCGTTGCCGAGCGAAAAGCCAATCGCCGCCGCGGCCCAGCCGGAGTAGCTGTTCAGCATAGAGACAACCACGGGCATATCCGCGCCGCCGATTCCCATGATCAGGTGGTAGCCGATGAACAGCGCTGCCAGGGTCATCAGGAACAGCGGGAAGAAACCGCCAGTGTTAAAATACCAGATCAGACAGATCAGCGAGAGACCCGCAGCACCGGCGTTCAGCATATGGCCGCCGGGCAGCTTGGTCGCCGCCGAGGACACTTTGCCTGCCAGCTTGCCGTAGGCAATCACCGACCCGGTGAAGGTCACGGCACCGATGAAGACACCGAGGAAGAGTTCCACCCGCAGGATCGCGATCTCGACACCGTCTTTCTTGGCCAGAAGCGCACCAAAGCCTTCGAGCGCCTTTTTCGCAGTATCATCCATCGCCAGAACGCGGCCCAGCTCGATATGGGCGATGAAGCCCACGAACACCGCAGCCAGACCCACCAGCGAGTGCATCGCCGCCACCAGCTGCGGCATTTCGGTCATCTGCACGCGTTTGGCGACGTAGTAGCCGATGATACCGCCTGCGGCGATCAGGACGATCGACAACAGCCAAAGACCGGCACCGGGACCAATCAGGGTTGCCAGAACCGCCAGCGCCATACCCGCAATGCCGTACCAGACCGCGCGTTTCGCACTTTCCTGACCGCTCAGGCCGCCCAGCGACAAGATGAAGAGAACAGCCGCAACCACATAGGCGGCAGTTGTAAAGCCAAAGTCCATACTCCCGGCCTCCTTAAGATTTCTGGAACATGGCAAGCATGCGCCGCGTGACGAGGAACCCGCCGAAGATATTGATCCCGGCCATGAACACCGACAGCGCCGCAAGGAAGATCACCAGGAACGACCCGGATCCGATCTGCATCAACGCGCCAAGGATGATGATCGAGGAAATCGCATTGGTGACAGCCATCAGCGGCGTATGCAGCGAATGGGCAACGCCCCAGATCACCTGGAAGCCCACGAAACAGGCCAGTGCAAACACGATGAAATGCTGCATGAAGCTCGCGGGGGCAAACAGCCCCACAAACAGCACCAAGGCACCGCCCACAGCCAGCAGGGTGACCTGGTTCTTGGTCTGCTGCTTGAAGGCTTCGACCTCCTGCGCCCGCTTCTCTTCGGGCGTCAGTTCCCTCACCTCTTTCTTCGGCTGGGCCGCGATGGCCTGCACCTTGGGCGGTGGCGGCGGGAAGGTGATTTCCTTCTCAAAGGTCACCGTGGCGCCGCGGATTACGTCGTCTTCCATGTTGTGATTGATCTGACCGTCCTTCTCGGGCGTCAGGTCAGTCATCATATGGCGGATGTTGGTGGCATAAAGCGTCGAGGCCTGCGCGGCCATCCGGCTCGGGAAATCGGTATAGCCGATGATGGTCACGCCATTCTCGGTTACCACTTTCTCGTCCATCACCGTGCCTTCGACGTTGCCGCCCTTTTCGGCTGCAAGGTCAACGATCACCGAACCCGGCTTCATCGCGGCGACCATATCCTCAAGCCACAGCTTGGGAGCCTCGCGGTTGGGGATCAGCGCGGTGGTGATGACGATATCGACATCGGGAGCCAGTTCGCGGAACTTCGCGAGCTGCGCTTCACGGAACTCCGGGCTGGAGACCGCAGCATAGCCGCCGGTTGCCGCGCCATCCTGCTGGTCTTCCTCGAAATCCAGATAGACGAATTCGGCCCCCATGCTTTCGACCTGCTCCGCCACTTCGGGGCGCACGTCAAAGGCGTAGGTCACCGCACCCAGGCTGGTAGAGGCGCCAATCGCCGCAAGGCCTGCAACCCCTGCACCAACCACCAGAACCTTGGCCGGAGGAACCTTGCCCGCAGCTGTGATCTGACCGGTGAAGAACCGGCCAAAGTTATTCCCGGCCTCAATGACGGCGCGGTAACCTGCGATATTGGCCATCGACGACAGCGCGTCCATTTTCTGGGCACGGCTGATACGTGGCACCATTTCCATGGCGATCACATTGGCGCCCTTGGATTTGGCGAGTTCCAGACCTTCGCTATTGCCGCCGGGATTGAAGAAGGAGATCAGCGTCTTGCCCGCTGTCATCCGCTTCAGCTCCGCTTCGGTGGGCTGACGCACCTTGGCAACGATATCGCAGGCTTTCCACAATGCGGCCGGTGTCTTGATGATCTCGACGCCGACAGCCTCGTAGGTGGCGTCAGAAAAACCTGCCGCTGCCCCGGCACCGCTTTCAATCGCGCAGTCGTACCCCAGCTTTTGCAGTTGAACCGCGGAGTCCGGGGTCATCGCAACCCGCGCCTCGCCGTCAAACACTTCTTTTGGTGTGCCTATTTTCACCTTGTCGGTCCCCCTCTTTGTGTCCGCATCAGACTGACTGAGCACGGATCGCAAATATTTTGACTACATTGCGCAATATTTTTGCGCAACAGTTTCGCTGCGTCGCCGCAACACTTTGCTGCGGTGCCGCAAATCCGTCACAGCCATCGTCCTGTGTCTTTTTCGTAGCGCCCCCACTGCGCCCTGAACTGCCGCCGCAACCGGTTTTCCTCGGGCAGGATGAAACGGCGTTCCAACACCCAGACAAAGACCGGCAGCAGTATCAGCGACAGCACCGCGTCAAACCGCAGGATCAGTCCGAGCAGCAGCAGGCAATCACCTAGGTAGATCGGATTGCGGCTGCGTTTGAAAATACCCGATTGAACCAGCTGGCTTGGCTGCCCGTGTGGATGCAGCGTCGTCCTATGACGCCGCATTTCCATCACCGCGAGCAGCATCAGAATGACTCCCGCTCCGATCAAGAGGCCGCTGACCAGCCCGACGACGGCGCCGATCACGCCATGCGACAATTCGAGCCCCATAGGCAGGAAACGTGCCTGACACCAGGCCAGCACTGCAAACCCCAGCAACCACACAGGAGGCACGTCAATCCATTTCATTGCAGACGGCACTCCAGGTGATCCTTGTCGGTCTTGATGCGCATCAGCGGCAGTTTTCCCTCATGTGGCCAGAACGTCCAGCCTTCGGAGATGACTTCCGAAGGATAAGGACAGATTGCCCAAAATGGTCGTGAAACGGCGAATCCGTTCCGTTTGCGGCATGATCCTGCATATATTGTTGCGAATGACCACGTATACTTTTGCATGCCTGCCGCAACTGATCGGCATGCTGAGTTCTGCTACCGCTCACAGTTCTTGTCGCAAGGATCACGATGGGCGCAGATCACCGGGTGGGCGCGCTATTCCCACTCCATCTCCTCATAGACACGCCCGGCATTCTTGGTCGCCAGTTCCTCAAAAGTATCGAGCTGCTGCCAGCGGGCCTGATCCACGTAATAGGCCGAGGCCAGATCGCCGCCCTCCTCGATATGGGCGCCAATCTTGCTGCGCAGATCGAGCAGATACTCCAGCGTGTAGCGCCGGACCTGATCCAGGTTGGTCGGATGACCATGGCCGGGGATCACATAGGTGGGCGCCAGCGGTTCCAGCTTGTCCTGCCAGGTCTCGATCCAGCAGCTGGTGCAGGTATGTTCAAAAATCGGCAACATCCGCTCGTGAAAGGCAATATCGCCTGCGATCAGCATCCCCCACTGCGGAATCCAGACCTGCGTGTCACCCGGATCATGGGCTGGACCAAGATGCAGGACCTGAAAGTCGACCCCGCCAAGCGACAGATCGTAACGATCTTCAAAACTCAGGTTCGCAGGCTCCACCCGCGTGTCCCCGGCCCTGTCCTTATTGTAGCCTTGCATCCCCTGAAGGATAAAATGACCGTTCTGCGTCACCTCGGCCGTGGCATCTACATGCGCCAGAACGTCAACGCCCCGATCGCGCCAATAGCCGTTGCCCAGCATCGCATGGCCCTGCCCGTTTTCATTGATCACCAGAACCACCGGCTGATCGGTCACCGCCTTGATCTCGGCATGGAGCGCGGCAGCCAGCGCATCAGACGCCCCCGCATTGATCACCACAACACCCGCCTCGGTCACAACGAAGCTCAGGTTATTGTTATGGCCGGCATTTTCATAGGTTGGCGGCGCGGTGGCTCCAATGGCCGAAAACACATGCGGGATCACCTCCACCGGCTTTGAGTAAAGCTCGGACTGCGGGTATTGATCCGCGATATCTTCGCTGGCCAGCCCGCATAGAGGCAACATCAGCGCGGTTGCCACGCCACAGACAAGAGCTTTCATGGGATCCTCCGTCAGCCTTGGTGGCGGTTCGTCGCCACATGCCGTGACATTCACACATTGGAATATTTCTGTAAACCGTTTCTCCGAGACCCGCCGCCACAAGCGTTGTGCCCGTGCCGGTTGATAAAGTGACGGAACGGAGATCTTGCCAGCCTCCCTGCGGCGGTTAGGCTCATATGAAGATCCGGGTTGCATGTGGGGATCACCCGCATGGCCCCAACAGTTACGAACAACAGCGGAGCAACACCATGACACTCAAGGGAAAACACGCATTGATCACCGGCGGTGGCACCGGCATTGGTCTGGCGATGGCCAAGGCGCTGGCCGCCGAGGGGGCTGCGGTGACGATCACCGGCCGTCGGCAGGAGGTGCTGGAGGAGGTCGCAACCGACGGGCTGCATCCGCTCGCCATGGATGTGCGCGACGAACAGGACGTGATCGCAAAAATTGACGCCGCCACCGCAGCTCGCGGTCCGGTGCAGATCTGCGTCCCCAATGCAGGCATCGCCGAGGGCAAGGCCCTGCACAAGATGTCGATGGACTTCTGGCGCAACATGATGGCAACCAACCTCGACGGCGCTTTTCTGACGATCCGCGAATCTATGAAATCCATGCGCCAGACCGACTGGGGCCGTGTCATCACCGTATCCTCCATCGCAGGCCTGCGCGGGCTGCAGGGCGCGCCCTGCTATTCGGCCAGCAAACACGGGCTGATCGGCCTGACCCGATCGCTGAGCGAGGATTATCTGGGCACGCCCTATACCTTCAACGCGCTCTGCCCGGGCTATGTCGATACGCCGATCATCGACCGCAACGTCACCTCGATCTCTCAGCGCGCCGGAGTGAGCGAAGAACAGGCGCTGAAGATCATGGTCTCTGCGAACCGGCACAAGCGGCTGATCCAACCGGATGAGGTTGCCGCCGCGCTGCTGTGGCTCTGTGGTCCCGGCTCTCAGTCTATCAACGGGCAAACCATCGAAATCGCAGGTGGGCAGACCTGATGACCCGCGAGGAGTTCAACGCCTTCTGCGCCAGCTTCCCCGCTACATCGCATGTCGTCCAATGGGGCGATGCCGATGTGTGGAAGGCAGGAGGCAAGGTCTTTGCCATCTGCGGCTGGGCCGAGGGCAAGGACGCCTTTACCTTCAAGACGGGCGAGATCGCCTTTGAGGTTTTGCAGGAGCGACCGGGCGTCCGCCCGGCGCCCTATCTGGCCTCGCGCGGAATGAAGTGGCTGCAACATTTCAAAGATCCCGGCCTGACCGATGCCGAGCTGAAAGAGCAGATCAGCCTGTCGTACAGTCTGGTGACCGCCGGTCTGTCGAAACGAAAACGAACTGAACTGGGCATTCCGGAACCGCAGCTGGATCCCACCAGCCGCTAATCTCTGGACAGGACAGATCCGATGCGGTAGCACTCGAGAAGCTTTAAGCCTAAAATAAACCACTCCGTCCGTCAGGCCGCCCATGATCACGAGGTTCAGATGACCGATTTCGCCGCAACCAAGGCTATGTTTTCCCTGCCCGAAGGGATGATCTACCTCGATGGCAATTCTCTGGGTCCGATGCCGCGTGCAACCGCCGAACGGGTGCGCAGCACGATCGAGGACGAATGGGGCGAGATGCTGATCACCGGCTGGAACAGGGCCGGGTGGATGCAGAAACCAACCGCCATCGGCGACCGGATTGCCCGGCTGATCGGCGCAGAACCCGGCCATGTGGTGATGGGTGACACCCTGTCGATCAAGGTCTATCAGGCCGTCGCCTCGGCACTGGAGCTGAACCCATCGCGCAAGGTGGTCCTGTCTGACAGCGGCAACTTCCCTTCCGATCTCTATATGGTCGAAGGTCTGGTGAAATCGCTTGGCCCGGACTATTCGCTTCGCGTGGTCGCACCGGAAGAGGTCAGCGCCCATATCACCGACGACATTGCCGTGCTGATGCTGACCGAAGTCGATTACCGCAGCGGTCGCAAGCACGATATGAAGGCGCTAACCGAACAGGCCCATGCTGCCGGTGTCGTGACGGTCTGGGATCTGGCCCATTCCGCAGGTGCGCTGCCGGTCGATCTGGCAGGCTGCAAGGCCGATTTCGCCGTAGGATGTACCTATAAATACCTCAATAGCGGCCCCGGTGGTCCAGCGTTCATCTATGTGGCGCCGCGCCATGCCGACACGGCCCGCCCGGCGCTCTCCGGCTGGCTGGGTCACGCCGCGCCGTTTGAATTCGACCTGAATTACAAACCCGGCAGCGGGATCGAACGGATGCGCGTCGGCACGCCGCCGGTGTTACAGCTGGCCGCACTCGAGGCCTCGATGGATATCTGGGACATGGCCGATATGGCCGATGTGCGCGCCAGATCCATCGAACTTTGCGATCTGTTCATTGCCGAGGTGGAATCCCGCTGCCCCGATCTCACTCTTGCGTCGCCGCGCGACGGCAACGCCCGTGGCAGCCAGGTGTCCTTCCGCTTCCATGAAGGTTATGCCGCCATGCAGGCGCTCATCGCCCGTGGGGTGGTGGGAGACTTCCGCGCGCCGGATATCATGCGCTTCGGCTTCACCCCGCTCTACATTGACGAAGGCGACGTCAGGGCCGCTGTTGATATCATCGAGGACGTGATGACAAACGCGCTCTGGGATCGCCCGGAATACAAAACCCGCAACGCAGTCACCTGATGGCGAGCCTGCCCGCATATCACCTGCCACTCTGCCGACCAGCGGGCTGGATCGCCCTGTGGCGACGACTGGCCCAATGCGGTACGCTCAACGCAAGAAAGGCCCCCGTTCCCGCAATCTGATACACTACCGGAACACCAAGGAGCCTTTCCATGTCCACCCCCTATGATCCCGCCAAGGAAGGCGCGCAGATGTCGTTTGACGGGCGCATGTCCTATGGCGACTACCTGTCGCTCGACACGCTGCTGACCGCGCAGAAGACCTGGACCAACACCCATGACGAGATGCTGTTCATCATCCAGCATCAGACCTCAGAGCTTTGGATGCGCCTCGCCATTCACGAGCTGACCGCCGCGCGCGCGCGCCTGCTGGCGGAAAAACCGCATGAGGCGTTCAAGATGCTGGCCCGCGTTGCGCGGATCTTCGAACAGCTGAACTCTGCCTGGGATGTGCTGCGCACCATGACACCCTCGGATTATTCTGCCTTTCGCGATGAACTGGGACAGAGTTCCGGCTTTCAGTCGCATCAGTATCGCCAGATCGAATTCATGCTCGGCAACCGCAACAAGGCGATGCTGCGCCCGCACGCCCACCGCCCCGACATTCTGGCGCTTCTGGAAGAAGAACTGCGCCAGCCCTCGCTCTATGATGTTGCCCTGCGCGCCCTGTCCAAGCGGTTTGAGCTGCCCGAAGAGGTGCTGAACCGTGACCTCTCCGAAACCTATAGCCCCAATCCGGCGGTTGAGGCGGCCTGGACCGAGGTCTACCGCAATACCAAAGCGCATTGGGATCTCTACGAGCTGGCCGAGAAACTGGTGGATTTTGAGGATTATTTCCGCCGCTGGCGTTTCAACCATGTCACCACGGTGGAACGGGTCATCGGCTTCAAACGCGGCACCGGCGGCACCGGTGGCGTCAGCTATCTGAAACGGATGCTGGAGGTGGAGCTGTTCCCCGAGCTCTGGCACCTGCGCACCACGCTCTGACGCCAGATGGGATCGGCGGCAGGCCAGCCCTGCCCGCCCCCCCAAGGCTGCCCCATTTGGACCTGCCCTCAGTCAACCTGCTCCAGTCAGCGCGGCGACAGCGCAGCCGCAAACAACAGCGCCAGTTGGCGAACGCCCGAGCGGTAGGCGGCATAATCTGCCGAGGTATGTTTGACGCCCTTCATGGCACTGCAAAAGCTGCGCGCCACATCCTGCGGCGTGCCGGCCAACCGCACCAGTCCCGCAGCAGCCATATCCTTTAGCCAATCCGCATAAACCCCGCGCATCAGGCATTCGCCGGCCTCAATGTGATCGCCGGCGGCGTTCATGCTGGCTTCCAGCGTTTCCATCCCGTGGGGCGTGCTCAGCATAGCCTCTATAGCCGGGCCGCCCTGCGCGTCGAATGCGTTCAGAACCTTCGACTGAAGATCCCCGTCTGCGGTCAGCGCTGCGTGAACCGCTCGCACTGTCTCGGCGTAATAGGCATCAATCAGCGCCTTCAGGATGGCTTCCTTGTTCTTGAAATGCAGATAGACCGCAGGGCGAGACATCCCCGCCCGCTTGGCAATGTCATCCATTGAAGTCTTGCGAAACCCATAGGTCGCAAAGGCTTCCCAGGCGGATTCCAGAATGTTGCGCTGTTTGGGGTCGATCTGCTGCATGTCCATAGCGCAGTTCTGACATTCGATACCAAATTTGTCAATTGACACACTGACACATATGCACCATTTTGTCACAAAGTCACGCAGCCAGCACAGAAAGGACACCCAATGTCCACCAGCCTTCGCATCAACGGGAAATCCCATCAGATTGACCTGCCTGACGACGTGCCGCTTCTTTGGGTGCTGCGCGATGAAGTCGGCCTGACCGGCACCAAATTCGGCTGTGGCGTCGCGGCCTGTGGCGCCTGCACCGTGCATATTGACGGCGAGGCCGTGCGCTCCTGCCAGGTGGCGCTGTCCGATGTCTGGGGTGAGGTCACCACCATCGAGGGGATCGGCACACCCGACGCCATGGCCGCCGTGCAAATAGCCTGGGTCGCCAATCAAGTCGCGCAATGTGGCTACTGCCAGTCCGGCCAGATCATGCAGGCCGCAAGCCTGCTGGCGGAAAACCCCGCCCCCTCGGATGCCGATATCGAAGAGGCGATGCAGGGCAACCTCTGCCGCTGTGGCACCTACCCCCGAATCCGCGCCGCCATCCATGACGCCGCCAAAATGATGAAGGAGGTCTGAGCCATGGCCAGCATCAGGAAAATCGCCCGCCGCAGCTTTCTCATCGGCTCTGCTGCCATCGTAGGTGGCGTCGCCTTTGGCACCTATAAGTACCACCAGCCCGCTCCCAACCCGCTCGACCAGAAGGATGGTCGCGCGGTGCTCAACCCTTTTGTGTTTGTGGATCAATCCGGCGTCACTCTGATTGCGCCCCGGGCGGAGATGGGACAGGGCGTCAAATCCGCCTGGGCCAGTCTGATCGCCGAAGAGCTGGACGTGGATCCGGCCAAGGTCACGGTCCTGCACGGCCCCGCCGCCAAGGCCTATTACAACAGCGCCATGATGTCAGAGGCGCTGCCCGGACGGGGCTATGACAGCTCGCCTCTGCAGCATTCACTGGGCGAAATCGTCGGTCACATGGCCAAGTTCCTTGATCTTCAGGTCACCGGCGGCTCCTCTTCCATGCGCGACGGCTTTGAGCGGATGCGCCATGCGGGCGCCAGCGCCCGCGAGACCCTGAAACAGGCCGCTGCGGAGCAGCTGGCAGTCGGACGCGATCAGCTCGCCACCGAAGATGGTCATGTCATCGCGCCGGATGGCACCCGCCTGCCCTATGGCAGCCTTGCCGTTGCAGCCGCCGCCCTTGACCCTGTCGAGGCGGATCTGCGCCCGGCGTCGAGCTGGCGCCTGATCGGCAAGGATGTGCCCCGCATCGACATGGTTGCCAAATCCACCGGCACCGCAGAATTCGGCGTCGACGTCCGCCTGCCGGGCATGAAATTCGCCGCCATCAAACAAAGCCCGCATTTCGGCGTGGGCAAGACCGCCTTTGACGCCAGCGCAGCCGAAGGCATGGCCGGTGTGGAAAAGGTACTGGATCTTGGCGATGCTGTCGCGGTGGTTGCCAGCAACACCTGGCTCGCGCAGCAGGCCGTGGATGCCATTGACGTAACGTGGGAGGCAGCCCCCTACCCCGAGACAACCGGCGCGATTTTTGACGAGATCGCCCGCAGTTTTGACACTGCCCCCAACTCGACCCTGCGCGATGACGGCGATGTCGACGAGCTGCCAGAGGGCGCAACCGTGATCGAAGCGGAATATCGCCTGCCCTATCTGGCCCATGCCACGATGGAGCCGATGAACGCGACCGCGCTTTACACCGGGGATGCGCTGCAAATCTGGGCGCCCAATCAGGGGCCCACCGTGGTGCAGAAAAACACCGCAGCGCTTGCCGGGCTCGATGCCGAGGCGGTTGAGGTCAATACAACCTACCTCGGCGGCGGATTTGGGCGGCGGATTGAAACCGATTATACCGACCGCGCCGTTCAGATCGCATTGCAGATGCCCGACACCCCGGTGCAGCTGACATGGAGCCGCGAGGAAGACATGACCCATGACTTCTACCGCCCAGGCGCCATCGCCCGCTACCGCGCCGCGGTAAAGGACGGCAAGGCGGTGATGGTCCACGGCAAAATCGCCGCGCAATCGACCACCGTCGAAGGCGCTGGCCGGATGCTCGGCCTGCCAATGTCCGGCCCGGACAAGGGGCATGTGGATACCGCCTTCAACCAGCCGCTCGCCATCCCCAATTTCCGCGTCGAAGGCTATCTGGCCAAACCGATGATTCCCGTCGGCTTCTGGCGCTCGGTGGGGGCCTCCTTCAACGGCTTCTTCTCCGATTGTATCATCGACGAAATGGCCCATGCCGCCGGGCGCGATCCGCTGGAATTCCGGCTGGAGCTGGCCCGCGCCGAGTGGGAGCCTGCTGCCAAGGTGCTGGAAACCGTGCGCGACATGTCCGGCTG
Organism: Phaeobacter sp. JH20_26; assembly: GCF_048056275.1. Taxonomy (NCBI): domain Bacteria; kingdom Pseudomonadati; phylum Pseudomonadota; class Alphaproteobacteria; order Rhodobacterales; family Roseobacteraceae; genus Phaeobacter; species Phaeobacter sp. JH20_26. The sequence goes on from NZ_JAYMWL010000013.1 coordinate 958,316, forward strand.
GACCGGCAAGACAGCCGATGGCATCGGCCGGGGTGTGGCGCTTGCCTATAGTTTCGGCACGCCGGTGGCGCAGGTCATCGAGGTCGCCGACCAGGACGGGCAGATTCGCATGACCAAAGCCTGGATCGCCGCAGATCTGGGCCGTGTCATCGACCCGCAGAACACCCGCGCGCAGATGTTTGGCGGCATGGTCTACGGTCTGTCTGCGGCCTGCTTTGGCGAGATCACCTTTGACGGTGGCGCGGTCCAGCAGCAGAATTTCCCCGACTATGACGCCCTGCGCATGCACACAATGCCCGAGGTGCAGGTCGCGCTGCTGGAAAACCAACCCCGCATGGGCGGCGCCGGGGAACCCGGCACGCCCCCGGCGGCCCCGGCGCTGGCCAATGCGATCTTCGATCTGACCGGCAAACGCGCCCGTCAGCTGCCGCTGATACATGAGTTTGATCTGCTGGTCTGAAAGACCAACGGCACCGCCCTAAAGGCGGTGCCGATTGAGGTGTCTACGGGTAGTCAAAGACCGGATGCCTCAGGCCGATGTCGTGCCTCAGGCCGATTTCCGTTGGGTTGGTCTGCCCGCACCCTCCGCCCAGGCGCGCACCGCGTCACCAAAGGCGGTGAACAAAGGCCGCGACACCGGGTCATTCGCGGCGTCCCACTCTGGATGCCATTGCACCGCAAGGGTAAAACCGGGAGCGTCTTTCACATAGATCGCCTCGGGTGTGCTGTCAGGGGCGGTTCCGTCGATGACGATCCGCTTGCCCGGCACCTTGATCCCCTGCCCATGCAGCGAATTGGTCATCACCTCCGCCGCACCGAACAGACGATGGAAAACGCCGCCTTCACTCAGCTCAACGATGTGGCGCATGGCGAATTTCTCTTCCAGTGTCCCGTCGGGGGGCATCCGGTGGTTCATCCGTCCCGGCAGATCGCGGATTTCCGGGTAAAGCGTGCCACCCATGGCCACATTCACCTCCTGAAAGCCACGACAGATGCCAAGAAACGGCTGCCCCCGCTCGACGCAGGCGCGCACCAGCGGCAGGGTGATGGCATCACGCGCCCGGTCAAAGGCGCCATGGGCATCCGTCTCGGCCTCGCCGTATTCATGCGGGTGCACATTCGGCCGCCCGCCGGTCAATAGAAAGCCATCAAAGCTCTCCAGCAGCTCCTCCACCGTCAGAAACCGGGGATCCGACGGAATAAGCAGTGGCATACAGCCTGCAACCTCGGCCACCGCCTCGGAGTTCATCGTCCCCCCGGCATGGGCGGGGTATTCATCATTGATGAGATAGGAATTGCCAATAATGCCGACTTTGGGGCGTGTCATTCTGTCCTCAGCGGTTTGGGCGCCGGCCCTTCTGTCCATCCTCGGACAGCATCTCCGGATCACCGCAATCCTACAGCCCTGCCGCGGCGGGTTGCAATTCCCCTATGGGGCGCAACCTGCCGCTTTGCCGTAAAAAGCTGTATCTCCGCCGCAGCTTTCGGCAGATCGCGATCGTCTGCCAGCTCGTCAGCGGGCGCCCCGGCTCACGCTTCCCCGGTCAGCCCGGTGGCGCGGATCCCGGCCATCGCCGCCTCGGCGTCATTGTCGGAGGTATCGCCGGTGACCCCCACAGCCCCGATCACCGCACCTGCATCACTGCGCAGCAATACGCCACCGGGGACCGGTACGACCTGCCCGCCGTAGACACCGTTCACGGCCGCCATGAAATAGACCTGCTGTTCAGCGCGCGCCATCTGCGCAGTGCCAGCCATGCCCAGCATCACCGCGCCATAGGCCTTGCCATGGGCGATGGCAAAGCGGCCGGGCGCGGCGCCGTCCTCGCGTTCAAAGGCAAGCACATGTCCGCCCGCGTCCAAGACGACGACAGAGAGCGGTTTCAGCGCCATCTCCCGCCCCTTGGCGCGGGTATGTTCGATGATGCTGCGGGCCTGATCCAGAGTGAGGGTCATGTCTATTGTCCTTGATGTGCACATAAAAAAGGGGCCGGGCAGACCGCCCGACCCCAGTCGTTTTTCTCAGCCCTGCGCCTTCAGCTCCAGGCGGCGGGCGTGCAGCACCGGCTCGGTATAGCCGGAGGGCTGAACGCGACCGCGGAACACCAGATCGCAGGCCGCCTGAAAGGCAACCCCGTCAAATCCGGGTGCCATCGGCGTATAGCTCGGATCACCCGCATTCTGCTGGTCCACAACCGCCGCCATTTTCTGCATTGCGGCCATGACCTGCGCCTCGTCCACCACGCCATGATGCAGCCAGTTGGCCAGCGCCTGGCTGGAAATCCGACAGGTCGCCCGATCTTCCATCAGCCCGACGTCGTGGATATCGGGCACCTTGGAGCAGCCGACGCCCTGATCAACCCAGCGCACCACATAGCCCAGGATGCCCTGCGCGTTGTTCTCGATCTCTTGCGCGATATCGGCGTCCGAAAGGTTCTGACCATCCATCACCGGAATGGTGAGCAGATCCGCAAGGGTTCCGCGCGCACCGGCTGCCTTCAGGCTGTCCTGCACCGCGTGGACATCAACATGGTGGTAATGGGTGGCGTGCAGGGTCGCCGCCGTCGGCGACGGCACCCAAGCACAGGTCGCGCCGGATTTCGGGTGGCCGATCTTGGCCTCCAGCATCTCGCCCATGCGATCCGGCATCGCCCACATCCCCTTGCCGATCTGCGCCCGACCCTTCAGACCGCAGGTCAGACCGATATCGACATTGCGATCCTCGTAGGAGGCAATCCAGGGGGTCGATTTCATCTCGCCCTTGCGTAGCATCGGGCCTGCTTCCATCGAGGTGTGGATCTCATCGCCGGTCCGATCCAGGAAGCCGGTGTTGATAAAGGCCACACGATGCTTGGCCGCGCGTATACATGCCTTGAGGTTCACCGAGGTGCGGCGTTCCTCATCCATGATACCAATCTTGACCGTGTGGCGCGGCAGGCCCAGCGCGTCTTCGACATGGTCAAAGATCCGGTTGGTAAAGGCGACTTCCTCGGGCCCGTGCATCTTCGGCTTCACCACATAGACCGAACCATGCAGCGAATTGCCGCCCTCCGCCTGGAGGTCGTGCATGGCGCAGAGCACGGTGATCATCGCATCCATGAAGCCTTCGCCCGCCTCACGGCCTTCGCTGTCCAGAACCGCTGGATTGGTCATCAGATGGCCGACGTTGCGCACCAGCAGCAGCGAGCGCCCCTTCAGCCGCAGGTCGGACCCATCCGGCGCGGTGAAGGACAGATCGTCATTCAGTACGCGGGTAAAGGTGGTCCCGCCCTTACTCACCTCCTCGGAAAGGTCACGCTTCATCAGGCCCAGCCAGTTGGAATAGGCCGTGACCTTGTCCTCACTGTCCACGCAGGCAACGGAGTCTTCGCAATCCATGATGGTCGACAGCGCGGATTCCAGGATGATATCGTTGATCCCCGCCTGATCGCCCTTGCCGATATTGCCCTCGGCATCGACCACGATCACTGCATGCAGCCCGTTGTTTTTTAGCAGGATCTTGCCCGGCGTGGCGGCGGCGCCGTCATAGCCTGCAAACTGCGTCCCATCCTTGAGCGCAGGCACCAGCGCGCCATCCTCAACCGACAGGCCAGTGCAGTCCGACCACGACCCGTCAGCAAGCGGGAAGGTCTGATCGAGGAACCCACGCCCCCATGCGATCACCCGCGCGCCCCGCCCGGCATCATAGCCTTTGCCCTCCGGCAGGTCGCCCATGGCATCGGTGCCATAAAGCGCATCATACAGGCTGCCCCAGCGCGCATTGGCCGCATTCAGGGCAAATCGCGCGTTGGTGATCGGCACCACCAGCTGCGGCCCCGGAACATTGGCGATTTCATCGTCAACATTCTGCGTCTCGATCTCGAAATCATCCCCTTCGGGCAGCAGGTAGCCGATCTCGCGCAAAAACGCCTCATAGGCCGCCGCGTCATGGGCCTGGCCCCGGCGCGCGATATGCCAGGCATCAATCTGTCCCTGAAGATCGGCGCGTTTGGCCAGCAATGCGCGATTTTCGTCACCCATGCCGTTGACTAGACCATCCAGACCACCCCAGAAGGCATCTGTCGTGACACCGGTGCCGGGCAGCGCCTTGTCCTCGATGAAGGACACCAGCGTGTCAGCCACCTGCATATCATGACGTTCCTGCATCCCGCTCATGGGGCCATCCTCCTGTTAACTGGGCGTATTACTGCCCCCGATACACCAATAGTTCCGTATCATCAACGTCGGCGGTAATATTAGTTTACCAATTCATGCGAAACTGCTTCAAATAATCTCTACAGATGCCCGACAGCGCTGACCGTCTCTCAGACTAGCGACACTCTCCAAACAGAAAAAGCCCGGTAGCGAGCTACCGGGCAAGTCGGGGAGGAATATCAGATTGTCATACAGGGTCAGTCACCGGCGATGGTCGCCTGCACTTCGGCGGCGGTCTGCGGTGCTTCGACCACGTCCTGCTCGCCACCTTTGTTGAAAACCCACAACAGGAAGACGGCGAACATCAAAAGCACCGCAACAACGACGCCCCGAATGCCCAACAGGGCCGGTTTGTGCAGTTTCTCTTCGCGTTCAACATTGGTGTCAGGTGCCGACATGGGCCGCTCCTTTGTCTACAAGTTTGCGCGGTTGCTGGCGCGGGGCCGCAGCCGCTGGTACATAGTCTTGGTATAGATACGCTGACGGACCCATCCGGGTTCCATGGAACAGGAAAAAACCATGAAAGATGCCGCGCCCGCCACCGCACCGGAGACGATTTATCTAAAGGATTACAAACCCTTCGGATTTGAGGTGGAGAAGGTCGAGCTGACGTTTCAACTCTCGCCGAATGCCACCCGCGTTCTGAGCAAGATCCGGTTTTCGCCCAAAGCCGAGGCCGCCGATCCCCGGTTCTTCCTGCATGGCGAAGCGCTGAAGCTGATCTCGGCCAAAATCGACGGCGCGCCGGTGACACCCGAGCTGATCGACGGCGGGCTGACCTGCGCCACCCCCGATACTCCCTTCGTCTGGGAGGCCGAGGTGGAAATCGACCCCGCCGCCAATACCGCGCTGGAAGGGCTTTATATGTCCAGCGGCATGTATTGCACCCAATGCGAGGCCGAAGGGTTCCGCAAGATCACCTACTACCCGGACCGCCCGGACGTGATGTCGACGTTCTCGGTCCGGATTGAAGGCGACGCGCCGGTGATGCTGTCGAACGGCAACCCGGTGGGCGCAGGCGAGGGTTGGGCCGAATGGCATGACCCCTGGCCCAAACCGGCCTATCTCTTTGCGCTGGTGGCCGGCGATCTGGTGAACCACCCCGACCGCTTCACCACCAAATCCGGCAAGGATGTCGAGCTGAACATCTGGGTCCGTCCGGGGGATGAGGGCAAATGCGCCTTTGGCATGGAGGCGCTGAAGAAGTCGATGAAATGGGACGAGGACGTCTATGGCCTCGAATATGACCTCGATCTGTTCAACATCGTCGCGGTTGACGACTTCAACATGGGTGCGATGGAGAACAAGGGGCTGAATATCTTCAACTCCTCCTGCGTTCTGGCATCACCCGAAACCTCCACGGATGCCAATTTCGAACGGATCGAGGCGATCATCGCGCATGAGTATTTCCACAACTGGACCGGCAACCGCATCACCTGCCGCGACTGGTTCCAGCTCTGCCTCAAGGAAGGGCTGACCGTCTATCGCGACGCCCAGTTCACCGCCGACATGCGATCGGAGCCGGTGAAGCGGATCGAAGACGTCATCGCCCTGCGCGCCCGCCAGTTCCCGGAAGACGGCGGCCCCCTCGCCCATCCGCCGCGCCCGGAACAGTTCCAGGAAATCAACAACTTCTACACTGCCACCGTCTATGAAAAAGGCGCCGAGGTAATCGGCATGCTGAAGCGGCTGGTCGGCGATGAAAACTACTACAAGGCGCTGAAGCTCTATTTCGAGCGCCACGACGGGCAGGCCTGCACCATCGAGGATTGGCTGAAGGTGTTCGAGGACGCAACCGGCCGCGACCTGACCCAATTCAAGCTGTGGTACAGCGAGGCAGGCACGCCGCGGGTAAAAGTGTCCGAGGATTACGCCGACGGCACCTATACCCTGACATTTGAGCAATCGACGCCGCCGACACCCGGCCAGCAGAACAAGGCGCCGCGGGTCATTCCGATCGCGGTGGGCCTGTTGTCCCCCAACGGCGACGACCTGCGCGGCACCGAAGTGCTGGAGCTGACCGAAGCCAGACAGAGCTTCACCTTTGACGGCCTCGCCTCGAAACCGGTGCCCTCCATCCTGCGGGAGTTTTCGGCCCCGGTGATCCTGGAGCGCGAGACCACCAACACAGAGCGCGCCTTCCTGCTGGCCCACGACACTGATCCCTTCAACCGCTGGGAGGCCGGCAATCTCCTCGCGACAGAAACCCGCGTCGCCATGGTGACCGATGGCATCGCCCCCGATACGGCCTATCTTGATGCGCTGGTCAAACTGGTGCGCGACGATGCGCTGGACCCCGCCTTCCGCGCGCTGGTTCTGTCTCCCCCCAGCCAGTCGGAAATCGCCCAGACCCTGCACGATCGTGGGGTCACGCCCGACCCGCAGAGAATCTACGACGCGGCGGAGACCTTCACCCAGACCCTGGCGCAGCAGCTGGAAACCAGCCTGCCCCGGCTCTATGCCGCCACCACTGTCGATGGCCCCTATCAGCCCGACGCCCATGGCGCGGGCCTGCGGGCGCTGAACGGCCGTATTCTGGCGCTGCTGACCCGTCTCGACGGTGGCGATCAGGCTGCGCGCCAGTATCAGACCGCCGACAACATGACCCAGCAATATGCCGCACTGGCAAGCCTGATGAAGGCGGAGAAAGGCGCGGACCAGAGCCAGGCCTTCTTTGATCAATGGCAGGACGACCGTCTGGTGATGGACAAATGGTTTGCCCTGCAAGTGGCCTGCGCCGCGCCAGACGCCGCCGCTCGCACGGCCGCAGAGCTGACCCAGCACCCGCTGTTCAGCATGAAGAACCCCAACCGGTTCCGCGCCGTCATGGGCGCGCTTGCCGGCCATCACGCAGGCTTTCACCACGACAGCGGTGCAGGCTATTCCCTGCTGGCGCAGAACCTCATCGCGCTGGACCCGCTGAACCCGCAGACCACCGCACGGATGTGTGCTGCCTTCCAGACCTGGACGCGCTACGACAGCGCGCGTCAGGCGCTGGTCCGGGCCGAGCTGGAGCGCATTCTGGCCACTGACGGGCTGAGCCGGGACACCCATGAAATGGTCAGCCGGATCCTGAAGGGGTGATGCGACAGGCCGCGCAGAGGAGCGGGCCATATCATGGCCCGTTCGCAATCCGCCGCCGCTCCTCCGCACCCCGGCGCGAACCATCTGTCATCGAGGCCCCGCCTCATGGCTGATGCTCCGATGATAGATCCGCCGACGAGCCGCCGGGCAGTCATTCCCGCCTATCGCTACAGCCGGGCCGCCCGCTCGCCACGCCTGCTGCTCGCCCTCGGCCTGTGGGGGGCCGGGATTGCGGCGCTGTCGCTGGCGCTGTCCGTCGCGCTCTGGATCTCGCTGCTGCTGATCCTGCCAATGCTGCCCGGCCTCTGGGAACTCTGGCGCAACCCGACTGCCAGCCTGAAGCTGGATGCAACACGGCTCTGCTGGCGCAATGCCTCAGGCGCCGTAGACCTGCCGATCAATCGGATAAGCCATGTCACGCTCGACCGGCGCTGGGACTTTTCTCACCGCGCCACCATTCATACGGAGGCGGGCAAGCGGTTGCGCATTCCCCCCGATTGCCTGCCACCGCATCAGATCCTTGAACAGGCCCTCACCGCAGCAGGCCTGCCCGTCAGGCGGCATCACTTCCGCGTCTATTGAGCGCGGACCTCCCCAAAACGACTCCCCGCCGCCAAACAGGCAAATCTTAACCCGCGTTAACCTGCCACTGGAATATCCCAATCGTCCATCGCAATGGCGCGCGCCCGCCATGATTGCGCCCCAAAGAACGGCCAGTCTGATTGCAGTGATTTCAGCTGCCAGCACGCGGACATGGATATGCTCAACAAAAACACCCCAGCGCGCGACCTTATCAGACAGGTATTTTCAACTCTGCTACCCGGTGAAGGTCGGGCGACCCTCACGCAAAACACAGCGGCGCCCCCCTGCGCTGCCGCCCGCAGCAGGCAGGATCAGGCAACCGCCCCCCGCCGCGCCGCAGACCGCCCGGATCACCCCCAGCAGCAGCTCATCGTGCCGGTCTGCGAGCCGGATCAGGGCGAAAGCGACTGCGCAACGCTTCAGGACAAGGGACAGTTTCTGGCCCGTCAGGACCGCTGGACGGACCTCTCCGCAGAGATCGCAAAAGCCGACAAGGCCCGCCAGAATACGCCGCATGGCCTGCCCGTTGCCGAGCTTCTGGCCCATGGCGCGCGCAGCGATGTGGTCAATGCCGTCGAACATGCGCTCAGCCTTGGCCACGCCGGGGACCGGCGCAAGATGATCGAAGGCGTCATGGGGCTGGAGACGATGTGCGTGGAACACCGCGACGATCCCTATCTGCGCACTCTGGTGGCCCTCGCCCATATTGATGTGGCCTGGATCTGGCGCGGCTATTCCGATGTCCTGTCAATCACCGTGGCCAATGGCCAGCGTTGCGCCGCCCATTTCGACAGGGCAGCCGCCTTACTGCATCCGCTGGATGGTATTGCCCTCGACAGCCCGTTTATTGCCGCAGCGAAAACCGCGCTGCTCGCCGGGCAACGATCCGCCAGCGCGACGCAGGTGGCGGATGATTTCGCCGCACTCATCGACCTGGACCCCGACAATCACCGCCACATGCGCAGTCTCGGCACCCATATGCTGCCGCGCTGGTTCGGCAGCTACGATGCCCTCGACCTCGAAGCGCGCCGCACTGCCGCCCGTACACAAGAGATCTGGGGCGACGGCGGCTACGCCTGGGTCTATTTCGACGCCATCGCATTGGACCCGGAAGCCTGCGCCCGCGTCGACATCGACTTCTTCATGGATGGCTTGCGCGATATAGTCTCACGCCGACCGGATCAGGAAATGATCAACCTGCTGGCCTCTTACTGCGCGGTGGCGCTGCGTTATGTCGAAGAGACCGCAACGACCACCACCGGGCAGCGCGGCGAGATCGCCGGGGCGGCGGATTGGCTGATCCGCGACCACCTGCGCGAAATTCATCCGCTGATCTGGGCCCACGCCGCGCAGCGGTTCGACAACAACCTGCGCATCGCCTCACCGCGCCGGTTTGCCGACCATGGCCGCCGGGACGCGCTGCGCTTCATCGCCGACCTGTTTCGCAGCGAAATCGAGGCCGGCCAGCGGGTGGAGTTTTCCGCCAAAGGGCTGCGCGTCTCGCCTGATTAGGCGGGCCGCGCAGCATCGCTCAGGTTTTTTTGAACGCATCCAACAGGGCCGCACCCAGCGCGCCTGTGGTTTGGCCAGAGCTTTGCCCAGAGCCTTGACCTGAACCCTGCCCCCTGCCCTGACCACCCTTCGGGCCAGCGGACATCTGGCGCTTGCCGCCGCCCGAATGCCCACCGGGCTTGCCACCACGCTGCGGAGCTGCGCCCTTGGCCGGGCCGCGAGCATTGCGCTCCTCTCTGGCTGAGGCACCGCCGTCCTTCTTCATGGTGAGGGCGATGCGCTTTCGCGGCACATCCACCTCGGTGACAGTGACCTTGACCACCTGTCCTGTCTTCACCACCTCATGCGGGTCTTTCACGAAGCGGTCGGCCAGCTGGCTCACGTGCACCAGCCCATCCTGATGCACCCCAATGTCCACGAATGCCCCAAAACCCGCGACATTGGTGACCGTGCCTTCCAGCACCATGCCGGGTTTCAGGTCGGTGATCGTCTCCACCCCATCCTTGAAGGACGCCGTCACAAAAGACGGGCGCGGGTCGCGGCCCGGTTTCTCCAGTTCCGCAAAGATATCCCGAACCGTCGGCAGGCCCACGTCGCCGCCCACAAAATCCTCTGCCCGCAAGCCTTTCAGCGCCGCACCATCGCCCATGATCTGGCGAATATCACGGCCGCAGGCCGCCACGATCTTGCGCGCCACATCATAGCTTTCGGGGTGAACTGAGGACGCATCCAGCGGCTCCTTGCCATCGCGGATCCGCAAAAAACCTGCGCATTGCTCAAACGCCTTTGGGCCGAGGCGCGCGACCTTCAGCAGTTCCTTGCGCGAGTTGAACGCGCCGTTCATGTCGCGATGCGCCACAATCGCCTCCGCCAGGCCGGGACCAAGCCCCGAGACATGGCTCAGCAGCGGCGCCGACGCCATGTTGAGGTCTACCCCAACGGCGTTCACCACATCCTCGATCACCGCTTCCAGCGATTTCGAGAGTTTGTGCTGGTCCACATCATGCTGGTACTGGCCAACGCCGATGCTCTTGGGCTCGATCTTCACCAGTTCCGCCAGCGGATCCTGGAGGCGGCGGGCAATCGAGACCGCACCGCGCAAGGAGACATCCAGATCCGGGAACTCCCGCGCCGCCAGCTCAGAGGCGGAATAGACCGAGGCACCAGCCTCAGACACCACCACCTTGGTCGGCGCCTTCACCTTGGCCGGCAGGTGTTGCAGCACCTCCGCCACCATCCGCTCGGTCTCGCGGCTGGCGGTCCCGTTGCCAATGGCGATCAGCTCAACGCCATGTTCGGCAATCAGCTTCACAATCGACACCTGCGCCCCGCGCAGATCGTTCTTCGGCTGGAACGGGTACAACGTCTCGGTGGCCACCAGTTTTCCGGTTGCGTCAACCACCGCCGCCTTGACGCCGGTGCGAATGCCCGGGTCCAGCCCGAGAGTCGGCCGCGCACCGGCTGGCGCGGCAAACAACAGATCCTTCAGATTGCGGGCAAAAACCTGGATGGCGTCCTCCTGCGCCCGGCCGCGCAGATCGCCCATCAGCTCCAGCATCATCGAGAGGCTGAGCTTCACCCGCCAGGTCCAGCCCGCGACCTTGCGCAGCCACTTGTCGCCCGGGCCATTGCCGCCCGCTCCAAGCTCCGCCGCGACCATTCCTTCCGCCCGCGCCACGCCCTCTTCCGGCTCCGGCCCGACGTCCAGCGTCAGCACGCCCTCGTTTGATCCCCGCAGCATCGCCAGCGCCCGGTGCGAGGGCACATCCGCCCAGCGTTCGGAATGCGCGAAATAGTCGGAGAATTTCGCCCCCTCCTGCTCCTTGCCCTCGACCACCTTGGCGGTGAGCACCGCCTCCTTCTGCAGGAACTCCCGCAGTCGGCCCAAGAGGGTTGCATTCTCCGTCAGCCGCTCGGTCAGGATATCCCGCGCGCCGTTCAGCGCGTCCTTCACCGTCACGACCGCCTCGGTAACATAGCCTTCGGCCAGCGCCTCCGGCTCGGTGCTGCGGTCGGCCAGAATCGCATCCGCCAGCGGCTCCAGCCCGTTCTCCTTGGCGATCATCGCCTTGGTGCGCCGCTTCGGCTTGTAGGGCAGATAGATATCCTCCAGCTGCGCCTTGGTCTCCGCCTTAGCAATCGAGGCGGCCAGATCGTCGGTCAGCTTGTCCTGCCCCTTGATCGAGTCGAGGATGGCCGCCCGACGCTTTTCCAGCTCGCGCAGATAGTCCAGCCGCTCCGCCAGCGTGCGCAGCTGGGTGTCATCCAGCCCGCCCGTGGCCTCCTTCCGGTAGCGCGCGACAAAGGGCACTGTGGCGCCTTCATCCAGCAGCGCAACGGCGGCACTCACCTGTTTGGCGGCGGCGCCGATTTCCGTGGCAATGGTCTGGCTGATGCGGGCGGATGTGTCCAAGGCGGCCTCCTGAAAATTCTGCTCGGGCTGCCAGTACTAGCCCTGCCGGAACGTCTCGCCAAGAGGCTGAATCAGCCCCGAGCGAACCATTGCGAAGGGCAGAGTCCGTCCCGTGGGTGGGCGTGAAGCGCCCGCCCAGGGGCGCGGGACGGGCGCTGCCCGGACCTGCGGCCCATGCAAAAGGGCAAATCAATGTACCCTTCTGCCCCTCAATGCCCCCTTGCCCCTGCCCGCGCGGGGGCCTAGAACGCTTGCCAACATCGGACATTCGGATACGGCGGAAAACCATGCTCGACCTGACATATGAACTCCCCAAGCCCAAGGTGATCGCGGGCGCCAAGCATGACTGGGAACTGGTCATCGGTATGGAGGTGCATGCTCAGGTCAGCTCCAATGCAAAGCTGTTCTCCGGCGCCTCCACCAAATTCGGCGCCGAGCCGAACTCCAACGTGGCCTTTGTGGACGCGGCGATGCCCGGTATGCTGCCGGTGATCAACGAATACTGCATTGAACAGGCGGTGCGCACCGGTCTGGGCCTGAAGGCCGATATCAACCTGTGGTCGGCTTTTGACCGCAAGAACTACTTCTACCCCGACCTGCCGCAGGGCTACCAGATTTCCCAGCTTTACCACCCGATCGTGGGCGAAGGCGAAGTGCTGGTGGAACTGGGCGACGGCACCGCGCGCAACGTGCGTGTGGAGCGGATCCACATGGAGCAGGACGCGGGCAAGTCGATCCACGACATGGATCCCAACATGTCCTTTGTCGACCTGAACCGGACCGGCGTCTGCCTGATGGAGATCGTCTCGCGCCCCGACATTCGCGGCCCGGAAGAAGCCGCCGCCTATATCGCCAAGCTGCGCCAGATCATGCAGTATCTCGGCACCTGTGACGGCAATATGCAGAACGGCAACCTGCGCGCCGACGTCAACGTCTCCGTCTGCCTGCCGGGCCAGTACGAGAAGTATCAGGAAACCCAGGACTTCTCCCACCTCGGCACCCGCTGCGAGATCAAGAACATGAACTCGATGCGCTTCATCCAGCAGGCGATCGAGGTCGAAGCCCGTCGCCAGATCGCCATCATCGAGGCAGGTGGCGAGATCATGCAGGAAACCCGCCTGTACGATCCGGACAAGGGCGAAACCCGCTCCATGCGCTCCAAGGAAGAGGCGCATGACTACCGCTATTTCCCCGACCCCGACCTCTTGCCGCTGGAAATCGAACAGGCCTGGGTGGATGAGATCAAGGCAAACCTGCCGGAACTGCCGGACGAGAAAAAGGCACGTTTCATCAAAGACTTCGGCCTCAGCGACTATGACGCCTCGGTACTGACCGCGGATGTGGAATCGGCGGCCTTCTTCGAGGAAACCGCCAAGGGCCGCAGCGGCAAGCTGGCTGCAAACTGGGTCATCAACGAGCTGTTCGGCCGCCTGAAGAAAGAAGACCACACGATTACCGACTCCCCGGTCTCACCTGCCCAGCTGGGCGGCATCATCGACCTGATCGCCTCCGACGCGATCTCCGGCAAGATCGCCAAGGACCTCTTTGAGATCGTCTATACCGAAGGCGGCGACCCCGCTCAGATCGTCGAAGAGCGCGGCATGAAGCAGGTGACAGATACCGGCGCCATCGAAGCCGCGCTGGACGAGATCATCGCCGCCAACCCCGCGCAGGTGGAGAAGGCCAAGGTGAACCCGAAACTGGCAGGCTGGTTTGTCGGCCAGGTGATGAAGGCCACCGGCGGAAAGGCGAATCCGGCCGCCGTGAACAAGCTGGTGGCGCAGAAACTGGGCGGCTGATCCGGCCACCGGGCACGCGACGCCCCTCAGATAAGAACCACGCAAGGGCGCCCCGGTGGCGCCCTTTGTCGTGTGAAAGGCGCTGCCACACCCCAACCCGAACGCGATGATCTGGAAGCCGCAGCGGCAATTGGGGTATACTGCCGCCCGACAGGTCCCCGCCCATGGGGAACGCGGACGCTTGACCCCCCGCACGCTTGCGCTAAACCTGCCGCCGACACAGGAGACGTTTATGCAAGCTTTTGAATACAAAGTTGTCCCCGCCCCCGCCAAGGGCACCAAGGCCAAGGGCGTCAAAACCGCCGAAGCCCGCTTTGCCAATTCCATTGATATCCTGCTGAACGACATGGCGGCAGAGGGCTGGGAATATCAGCGCGCGGAGCTGCTGCCATCCGAAGAGCGCAGCGGGCTGACCGGCTCGACGACGAACTGGCGCAACGTGCTGATCTTCCGCCGTGCGCTGCCAGCCGCCGCCGAGCAGTTGCAGGCTCAGGCCGTGGCTCAGCTGGCCGCCCAGATCACCGCGCAGCTCGCAGCGCAGTCCCCCGCCCAAGCGGCGGATCACGGCACAGCAGCAGCTGCCACAGCGACCCCCGCGGAGGAGACACCAGCAGTCCCGACGCTTGGCCCGGCCACCACCAGCGCTGTCGCGCCACCCATCGCCATCGCCGGCGACCCAGAGGCCCCGGCAGGCGCCATTGCCGTTCCGGGCCGGGGCGCCCGCTCCATGGTCGCCGATGACGGCGTCGAGGAGCTGAGCCCGGTCTCCGGCCTGACCGCCGCCCTGAAAGCCCGCGCCAGCCTTGCCGCCACCCCGAAAGATGGCGCCGCCAAACCCGCGCCAAAAGCAGAACCAAAACTGACCAGATCGGAAAAATCCTCCGAGGATCCGGCAAACAGCTGACCAGCCCCCGGATGCAATTCCCCGCCAGCGTTGCCATTGTGGCACATCGGCGGGGCTTTGCCTGACTTCCGCCGCTAGACCCCGATATCCAGCGCCAGCGCGTGGATGCGCGGCACGATATCGCCCAGCGCCTTATGCACGGCGCGATGCTGCGCCACGCGGGACATCTCGGCAAAGCCATCGGCCCGGATATATACGTTGAAATGGCTTTCGCCACGCCCGTCGTGACCGGCGTGGCCGACGTGCTGGTCGCTCTCATCCTCAACCCGCAATGCGCGTGGTGCAAATGCCTCGCGCAGACGCGTCTCGATCTCTTCACGGATGCTCATTCTGGCGTGTCCTGCATAAAAATCCCCGTATTAATTTTCCCAGCCCCCTTCAATCTGCCGCCCCTTAGACTAAACTGCTGCCTCCGAGTCGAACAGTTGCGTCTAGAAGGTGCGCCCCATGACCAAGTCAGATCCCTTTGGTTTCGATATGTCCATCCGGTCAGCGAAGAAAAAGAACCCCCGCGGCCGGCGGGCCGCCACCGGCGCGTCCGAGACCTCGCAGCGCATCTGCGACAAGGATGGCTGCGATGAACCCGGCAAATTCCGCGCGCCCAAGGCACCGGATGTGCTGGATGATTACTACTGGTTCTGCCAGGAGCACGTGCGCGAATACAATACCAAGTGGAACTTCTTTGAAGGCACCACCGAGGCCGAATTGAACGCCCAGCAATCCAAGGACAAGGTCTGGGAACGCCAGACCAAACCGATGGGTGACCCCGAGGCGCGCGCCTGGGCGCGGCTGGGCATCGAGGATCCGCATCAGGTGCTGGGCCAGAACGCCACCCGGAATCCGGGGCGCTCAGCCCAGGCCGGGCGCCGCCTGCCCCCGACCGAACGCCGCGCGCTGGAAGTGCTTGAGGCCAAGGACGACTGGAGCAAGGCAGACATCCGCAAAGCCTATAAGAAGCTGATCAAGGTGCTGCACCCCGACATGAACGGTGGCGACCGCAGCCAGGAAGAACAGCTGCAAGAGGTGGTCTGGGCCTGGGACCAGATCAAGGACAGCCGCAGCTTCAAATAAGCGGTAGTTGCGCCCCGAACCAGCCAGACAGAAAACCAGAGCGTCGCGCAAGCGGCGCTTTTTCTTTGTGCAACCTCTGGGCTTTGCAACGCCGGAAGCTTGCAGCGTTCAGACGCCCGCCACGCGACAGCTACGGAAAGTCGCGGGGCAGAGATTTGTCCCTAAATGAAAAAGCCACGGCAGATCGGTGCCGTGGCTTTCTGTCTTGCTGACAGGCTCGGATGTTAGCTGCCCTTGCGCTGCGGCCGCGCCGCTCCGCCTGTTTTGGCAACTGCTGCCCGGGCCTTGTTCTTCTTGCTGGTCGGCTTGCCCTTTGGTGGCGGTGCGCCCTTGCGGCCCGATTTCCCCGGATTGGACCAATCGCCCTTGGGCTTGCCCGGAACCGCCGGTTTGGCGGGTTTTGAGGGGCTGGCGGCACGATCCGACGGGCCGCGCGCAGTCACCGTGGCCTTGCCGCCTTCGCCAGTACGCTTTGGTTTGTCAAAGCGCGGCTTGTCGCCATAGCTGGGCTTGTCGCCACGGGGTTTGTCGCCATAGGGCTTGCTGCTCCGTGGCTTGTCACCGTAGGCCGGTTTGTCGCCATAGGCAGGTTTGTCGCCCCGGGGTTTGTCACCGCGCGGCTTGTCATAGCTGGGTTTGTCGCCGTAGGGCTTGCGCTCACCACGATCCTGGCCACGGGGGCCACGCTTGTCATCGCGGAAACCATCGCGGTCCCGGTTCTGCGGGCGCGGCGATTTCGGCAGATCTGGCGCCTTGTCCAGACGCGTTACCGTGGCGCCCTCTTCCAGCTCACCATGTTTGACCGCACCCCAGAACGCATCGGCACTGCTTTCGCGCACCTCGACATAGCTCTGGTCGAACTGAATGCGGATCGCGCCGATGTCGTCTTTGGTCAGATTGCCGGCATTGCACAGCATCGGCAGCAGGCGGCGCGGCTCTGCACCGGCCTTGCGACCACCACTGACCGCAAACCAGACGGAGGGGCCAAAGGGCGCCCGCTCTTCCCGCTCGCGCTTGTCCATCTGCGGATCGCTCAGCTCTTCCGGCGCGCTGTGGCGGTCGTGGAACAGGCGCAGATAGGCGGCGGCCAGCTGCTCGGGAGAGAAACGCTCGACCAGTTCCGCCACCGGGGCGGTCTCATTTTCGCTGACCGGCTCGCTCCAGGCCTTGTCACCCAAGAGACGTTCAAAGTCGCGGGCGCGCACATCATCGGCACTGGGGGCCGGGCTGGTTTCTGCGGTGATCTTGGCGGCACGCAGCAGGCGCAGGGCCTTGCCCTTGGCCTTTGGGGGCACGATCAGCGCGGACACACCCTGGCGCCCGGCACGGCCGGTACGGCCAGAGCGGTGCAACAGGGTTTCGTGGCTGGACGGCAGATCCGCATGAATCACCAGATCCAGCTTCGGCAGGTCGATCCCGCGCGCCGCCACATCGGTGGCCACGCAGACCCGCGCCCGCCCGTCGCGCAGGGATTGCAACGCGTTGCTCCGCTCCGCCTGGGACAGCTCGCCCGACAGGGCAACCACGGAAAATCCGCGATTGCTCAGCCGCGTGGTCATCCGGTTCACCACCGCACGGGTGTTGCAGAACACGATCGCATTGGGCGACTCGTGGAAGCGCAGCACGTTGATTACGGCGTTTTCGACGTCGCGCTGCGCCACAGCCAGCATCTGGTATTCGATATCCGCGTGCTGCGAGGCTTCAGCCACGGTTTTGATCCGCTGGTGATCCTTGAGATAGGTCTCCGCCAGACGCGCGATACCAGTCGGCACAGTTGCCGAGAACATCAGGGTGCGGCGGTCTTCCGGGGATTCGCCCAGAATGAACTCCAGATCCTCGCGGAAGCCCAGATCCAGCATCTCGTCTGCTTCGTCCAGCACCACGGCGCGTACCTGCGACAGGTTGATCGAGCCGCGCATGATGTGATCGCGCAGACGGCCGGGGGTGGCCACGACGATATGCGCGCCACGCTCCAGCGCGCGGCGTTCGTCGCGCATGTCCATACCGCCCACGGTGGAGACGACCTGCGCACCGGCCTCGGCATAGAGCCAGCCCAGTTCGCGTTTCACCTGCAACGCCAGTTCGCGCGTCGGCGCGATGACCAGCGCCAGCGGCAGCTCGGCCCGGTCCAGTTTCTCGGCCTCACCCAGCAATGTAGGGGCCATCGCCAGGCCAAAGCCTACGGTTTTGCCGGAACCGGTCTGCGCCGACACCAGAAGGTCGGACTGATCCAGCTCGGGCGCGGTGACGGCCTGTTGAACGGGTGTCAAATGCTCGTAGCCGCGCGCCTGAAGCGCTTGTTCGAGTGCTGTTTTCAAGATTTCATTTCGCTTGCTGCGGGGCGCGCCGCCAAAGGGCACGCCGAATATCGGGAATGTCCCCGACTGCGCAGGAACGCGGATGGCATCATCCAAGTGCGCGCTGATATCGGCTTTGCCCCCTTTTGTACAGGGTTCATTTGGCTCATCCGGCACCAGAAGCCACCAGCAGACGCAACCCCGCTATGCGTTTGCCGCCACACCCTGCCACCGGCAGAACACAGGGGCGCGGGCCGGAATGCCCCCGCCCGACACGCGCGCAACTGGCCCGGCCAGGCGCGGCCTTAGTGCCAGATTGAGACCAAACGTCACGACAGCTGGTCAAACCCGGCCTTGGCCCCTTGCGATTGCAGACAAGATCAGGCACCAATCCACCGGATTGCCGCCAGCCGACGGACGCTGCGCGGATGAGGATAAGGATCGATTGCGATGACCGACGGTATGCTGGATATGAACGCGAAACCCACCGAGACCCTTTCGGTGCGCGATGTGTTCGGAATTGATACGGATATGACCGTCAAGGGCTTCGCCGACGGCTCCGACCGGGTTCCGGCTCTGGATCCGACCTATAAATTCGATCCCGAGACCACGTTGGCCATTCTGGCAGGCTTCAGCCACAATCGCCGCGTGATGATCCAGGGCTACCACGGCACCGGTAAATCGACCCATATCGAACAGGTCGCCGCGCGCCTGAACTGGCCCTCCGTCCGGGTGAACCTCGACAGCCACATCTCCCGGATCGACCTCATTGGCAAGGACGCGATCAAGCTGCGCGACGGCAAGCAGGTCACTGAATTCCACGAAGGCATCCTGCCCTGGGCGCTGCGCAACCCGGTTGCCATCGTGTTCGACGAATATGACGCGGGCCGCGCGGACGTGATGTTCGTGATTCAGCGCGTTCTGGAGCATGACGGCAAGCTGACGCTCCTCGATCAGAACGAGATCATCACCCCGAACCCGTTCTTCCGCCTGTTTGCCACCGCCAACACCGTTGGTCTGGGCGATACCACTGGCCTCTATCACGGCACCCAGCAGATCAACCAGGCCCAGATGGACCGCTGGTCGCTGGTGGCCACGCTGAACTACCTCAGCCACGACGCCGAAAGCGCGATCGTCCTGTCCAAGGCGCCGCATTACAACACCGAGAAGGGTCGCAAGACCATCAGCCAGATGGTCACCGTCGCCGATCTCACCCGCACCGCCTTCATGAACGGCGATCTCTCCACCGTGATGTCGCCGCGGACGGTGATCAACTGGGCGCAGAACGCCGAGATTTTCCGCGATGTGGGCTATGCCTTCCGCCTGTCGTTCCTGAACAAATGTGACGAGCTGGAGCGCCAGACCGTGGCCGAGTTCTACCAGCGCTGCTTTGACGAAGAGCTGCCGGAAAGCGCCGCGAGCGTTTCGCTGGGCTAACAGCAATGTGCCGCCCGGCCGCAAGGCCGGGCAGCGCCCGAACTGCCCCCGCCAGACCGAAGGTTTGCCTCCGGCAAAACGGGCGGGCGCTTCGCCTCTCACCCCGCCGGGACAGGCGCTGCCCTATCCGCAGCAGTGCCACTGGACTTTTCCGACACGAGGGGGGATGCTCACAAGGGACTAGGTGCGACCATGAAAAAGCCCAACGACAACCCCGCCGATCCGTTCAAGAAGGCGCTGGCCGAAGCCACCAAGGTCATGGCCAATGATTCCGAGCTGAACGTCTCCTACTCGGTCGACCCTGCCGGTCTGTCCGGCGACAATATGCGGCTGCCTCAGGTCTCCCGACGGATGACCCGCGAAGAGGTGCTGCTGGCCCGTGGCACCGCCGATGCGCTGGCGTTGCGCCACAAATTCCACGACCCCGCCACCCATGCCCGCTATGCCCCGCCCGGCGACATGGCGCTTGATCTCTACGAGGCGCTGGAATCCGCCCGCTGCGAGGCGATGGGCGCGCGGCACATGCCCGGCACCGCCTCCAATATCGACGTGAAGATCCAGAACGAAGCCCTGCGCAGGGGTTACGACCAGATCAAATCCGCAACCGAGGCGCCGCTGGCGGTATCCGCCGGCTATCTGATCCGCCATCTGGCGACCGGCCGCCCGATGCCCGAGGCCGCCGCCAATGTGATGGAACTGTGGCGCGGTTTCATTGAGCAGCAGGCCGGCGACACGCTGGCCAATCTCGGTGGCACCATCGAGGATCAGGCCGCATTCGCCAAATTCGCGCGGCAGGTGATCACCGATCTGGGCTATGGCGACCAGCTGGGCGACGACCCGGATCAGCTCGACGACGAACAGGACAGCGACGCCGAAGACGACGCCGAGGAGCAGCAGGACCCCGACAGCAGCGGTCAGGACGACTCCGAAGAGGAAGAGGCCGACGCCAACCCCGAGCAGGCTCAGGAACAGCAGCAGGACGAAAGCCAGGCGCAGGTCTCGATGGACGAGATGGCCGATGAAGAGCTTGCTGAAGATACCGAAATGCCCGATGGCGAGGCTCCGCTGGACCCGCCACCGCCGCCCGCCGTGTCGGAGGCTGATCCCGACTATAAGGTCTTCGATGATGCCCATGACGAGGAAATCGCCGCCGAGGATCTCGCCGAACCGGCGGAGCTGGAACGGCTGCGCGCCTATCTGGACCAGCAGCTGGAACCGCTGAAAGGGGCCGTCTCGCGGCTTGCCAACAAATTGCAGCGCCGCCTTCAGGCGCAGCAGAACCGCTCGTGGGAGTTTGACCTCGAAGAGGGCATTCTGGACGCCGGCCGTCTGGCCCGCGTGGTGGCCAACCCCACCACGCCGCTGTCGTTCAAACGGGAGAAAGACACCGAATTCCGCGACACCGTGGTGACGCTCCTCTTGGACAACTCCGGTTCCATGCGCGGTCGGCCAATCTCCATCGCCGCGATCTGCGCCGACGTTCTGGCCCGCACTCTGGAGCGCTGCAACGTGAAGGTCGAAATCCTCGGCTTTACCACCCGCGCGTGGAAAGGCGGGCTCGCGCGTGAGGCTTGGCTCAATGACGGCCGCCCACAATTGCCGGGACGCCTCAACGACCTACGCCACATCATCTACAAAGCCGCCGATGCGCCGATGCGCCGGACCCGCGACAATCTTGGCCTGATGATGAAAGAGGGCCTGCTGAAGGAGAATATCGACGGCGAGGCGCTGGAATGGGCGCACCGCCGCATGGTCGCCCGTCAGGAAGCCCGCAAGATCCTGATGGTGATCTCCGATGGCGCGCCGGTGGATGACAGCACGCTGTCGGTGAACCCGGCCAACTATCTGGAAAAACACCTGCGTGATGTGATCGCGATGGTCGAGCGGCGCAAACAGGTTGAACTGCTGGCCATCGGCATCGGCCATGACGTCACCCGCTATTACGATCGCGCCGTGACCATCACCGATGTTGAACAGCTGGCAGGCGCCATGACCGAGCAGCTGGCCGCTCTCTTTGACAGTGACCCGCGCGCCCGCGCCCGGGTGATGGGCATAAAACGCGCGAGCTGAGCACCCCAGCCGCGCCGCTCTGAATCAAAGCCCCGCGCCGCTTCGGTGCGGGGCTTTGTGTTACAGGGGTTGCGGGACGTCGCCGGATTTGGAACAAGTGTTCGCGACAGAGCGCGCCATGACCGCCGCGCCATTTCCTTGTTCCTGCCGACGTTGCGCAACACCCGCCCAGAAGGGCCGGCCGCTGCGCCCTGACCAACCGTCGCGGACCACCCGAAACAGATGGAGGGAGCCGATGTTCCAGACCTTCGACGTGACAGCCCGCCCGGAACAGGGCCCGCCCCGCCTCAAGGCTTTGCGCACCGAATTGCAGCGCGAGGGGCTCGACGGCTTTCTGGTGCCGCGCAGCGATGCCCATCAGGGCGAATATGTCGCCCCCGGCGATGAACGTCTGGCCTGGCTCACCGGATTTACTGGCTCTGCGGGCTTCTGTGTCGTGCTGCGCGATGTGGCCGGGGTGTTTATCGACGGGCGTTACCGCACGCAGGTAAAACAGCAGGTCGCGGGGGTCTTTACCCCGGTGCACTGGCCCGAGGTACAGCTGGCCGATTGGCTGAAGGAGCAGCTGCCGACCGGGGGGCGCATCGGCTATGACCCCTGGCTGCATTCGGCCAGCCAGATGCAGGGGCTCGATCTGCACGGGTTTGAATTCGTGCCGGTCGACAATCTGGTGGATCGCATCTGGCAGGATCAGCCCACCCCGCCGATGCAGCCCGTCATCGCCCATTCGCTCAGCTATGCAGGTACATCCGCCTCCGAAAAGACCGCCTCTCTGGCCCAAGAGCTGCGCGACGCCGGACATTGCGCCGCCGTGATCACCCTGCCAGATAGCATCATGTGGCTCCTGAACATCCGCGGCAGCGATATCGCCCACAACCCGGTCGCCCACGGGTTTGCCATCCTGCACGCCGACGCGCGGGTCGATCTGTTCATGGCGGAAGAGAAGCTGACGGGTGTCAGGGATCACCTCGGCGCGGATGTGGCCGTTCATGCGCCGCAGAGCTTCCTGTCAGCCGTGGCTGAGCTGGCGCAGGCCAAAGATGCCTCCGTCACCGTCGATCTGACGACCCTGCCCCGGATCGTCGCCGATCAGCTCGGCGATGCGCTGGTTGCGGCCGGTGACCCCTGCGCCCTGCCCAAGGCCCGCAAATGCGCCGCCGAGATCGCAGGCAGCGCCGCCGCTCATCTGCGCGATGGTGCCGCCGTGGTGGAAACCCTCGCCTGGCTGGACGCCCAGCCCCCCGGCAGCATCACCGAAATCGACGTGGTCAAACATCTCGAAGCCACCCGCCGCAGGGATCCGAAACTGCGCGACATCAGCTTTGAAACCATTTCGGGCACCGGCCCCAATGGCGCCATCATCCACTACCGGGTCAGCGAGGACAGCAATGCCGCGCTGCTGGACGGGCATCTGCTGGTGCTGGACAGCGGCGGGCAATATCTGGACGGCACCACCGACATCACCCGCACCCTCGCCATCGGCACCCCACCGCAGGAGGCCCGCGAGGCCTATACCCGCGTTCTGCAAGGCATGATCGCCATGTCCCGCCTGCGCTGGCCAAAGGGGCTTGCCGGTCGCGACATCGAGGCGGTGGGACGAATGCCGCTCTGGCTCGCCGGGCAGGACTTCAACCACGGGCTTGGCCACGGGGTCGGCGCCTTCCTCAGCGTACATGAAGGCCCCCAGCGGCTCAGCCGTGCCGGCACCGTACCGCTGGAACCCGGCATGATCCTCTCCAATGAACCGGGATATTACCGCGAAGGCGCTTTTGGTATTCGCATTGAGAACCTGTTGGTGGTAGAACCGGCGCCTGAGCTGGACAGCGCCGACGCCGAACGCGAAATGCTGTGCTGGCGCACCCTGACCTACGCCCCGCTGGACCGCCGCCTGATCGTGGTGGACCTGCTCACCACGGCAGAGCGGGACTGGCTGAACGCCTATCATGCGGATGTAGCCGCCAAGATAGGACCCAACGTAACAGACCCAGCACAACGCTGGCTGGATGCCGCAACGGCGCCGCTGTGATACCGCAGTGTTACATCTGAAGACGACATTGATCCGTGACGAACGACGTGAAGGAAAAGACCATGACAAAGATCCATATTCGCAAAGCAGAAGGCACCTGGGTGGTGCGCTCCGGTGGTGCCGTGCTGGGCGAGAGCAGCAACGCGCTTGAGCTGAGCGAGGGCGATCTGGCGCCCGTCATCTATTTTCCCCGTGGCGACATCGCGACAGCCTTCCTCGACCGTAGCGACAAGACCACCCACTGCCCGGCCAAGGGCGATGCCAGCTACTTCTCGATTGTGAACAAATCATCCGTGACCGAAAACGCGGTCTGGAGCTACGAAACCCCCAATGAGGCCGTAGCGCAGATCAAGGACCACCTTGCCTTCGTCACCGGTGACACCGTGAAAGTGGAGCGGATCTAGGCCCGGCTCGATCGGCAAAAACACGCTCTTATGCAGTCAGGGCGCCCCGTCTCGGGGCGCCTTTTTCGTGGATAAGCAGCCTTTCGCTCATCAGGAAACCGCGCTGGGAACCGGGCAACCCACCGCCCGCAGGCCCCGGCGCAGCGGCGCGCGATTGTCGGAAAACGCCATCTGATGGGTCACGAACGGATCCGAAAAACGGCCACTGACGTGGTCGGAAAATTCGGACTTCACATATTCTCCCGACACAGAAATTAGAAAGATGCACGTATAACGATCATATTGATCGTTATTTCGCTACCGTTTTTGCAGGCCGAAGAGAGCCCGCCCGGACCCCTGCCCCAGGACCAAATAAGATACCGACGAAGAAACAAATAGGCGCGACGGATGTCGCATGTCCCCCTAGTTCAGGATGGTCTGACAAAGATGCTGACGCGCGGCCTCGACGGCCTCACCGGTACAGAACATCTGTGCATCCCGTGCGCTTTGAACGACATAGTCGATCAGGGCCTCATAAGACGCCCGTTCATTTTCCTGCTCTACTGCCTTCGCCACTGTTTCAGCCTCTGTCGGGCTGATTGTTTTGTTTTGCATGTTTTCACTTCCGAAGAATGATCACCATTATCCTTATGTTAACCATATTTAAGCCGCTGGGCCGATAAAGGTTAAAATTTCTTCTGGAAAAAAGCGAACACCCGTTTCAGAAATATCACATATTTGGGATCGTCTTTTGCGGGTAAACTTGTCTTTAAGCGACGGCCTTATGGGAAATGTCGCAAATTGACGATGAGCCGCCGTAGTTTTCAATCCTCAACTATGCTCCTCCGCAGCCGCCGCAGCCAGCGCGCGGGTGTAGGCTTTCAGCGAATCAATGTGGTAAAGGGCCCCGATGAGATTCGGCGGATTATCGCCGCCCTCCCCTTCGGCCAGTACCGGCAGATAGCTGAGATCGGCCCGGTCGAAGATCGGCATCGCCGCCTCCAGCGAGGCAGAGGCGCGGACCGACAGCCCCTGGTCAATCAGCGCGGCGCAGTCCTCCCCGCTGGCGCAGCGCGGATCGCCCAGGGGCCGCATCACCGCTCCGGCGCGCAGCATCGACAGCAGATAGGCCTGTGGCCCCGCCGCGCAATGAATATTGCGCCGCTCCAGCTGGGTGAGAAAGAACGACCGGTCGACAATCCGCGACGCCAGCGCCGTCGACATCGACACCGCCACCATCACCGCCAGGCCGATCTGCCAGTCGCCGGTCAGCTCGAACACGATCAGCGTCGTGGAAATCGGCGCGCCAAGCACCGCCGCCGCCACGGCGCCCATCCCGGCAAAGGCATAGAGCGTATGCGTCCCCGACACATCCGGCAGCACAGCGGTCGCAATCAGCCCGAAGGCGAGCCCGGTCAGCGCCCCGACCATCAGCGACGGCGAGAACACCCCGCCCCCCATGCGCCCGCCCATGGTGATCGCCACGGCCGCGGTTTTGACCATGGCAAAGAGAATGGTCTGATGCAGCACCAGCGCGCCCGTGAGGGCCAGAACCGTGGTTTCATAGCCAACGCCAATGATATGGGGAAACCAGACCGCAAGCCCGCCCAGCAGCAGGCCAGAGGCCGCCGGACGCAGCCATCGCGGCAGACCCAGCTTTGTCTGCACAGCATTGCCGATTTCCTCGGCAAAGAAGATCGACCGCATCAGCACCACCGCCACGATCCCGCAGATCAGCCCAAGCATCAGAAAGGCCGGCAGCTCGACGTAGAATTGCAGCGCCCCCGGCGTGATCAGATCGAATTCGGTCACATCGCCGTATTCCAGTCGGTTGATCACGGTTCCGGCCACCGAGGCGATGACAATGGGCGCAAAGGCATGGACCGCGAAATGCCGCAGCACCACCTCCAGCGCAAAGAGCGCCCCGGCAATAGGCGCATTGAAGCTGGCAGAGACCGCCGCCGCCACCGCACAGCCCAGGAGATCGCGCCCGGTGATGCCATCGGCCTGAATGCGATTGCTGACCCAGGTCGAGATCACTCCCGCCATATGCACCACCGGCCCCTCGCGACCGGTTGATCCGCCGGTACTGAGCGTGATCAGAGAGGCACAGGCAGACGCCAGACCGGCGCGAATTTCCACCCGCCCATCGCCAAGCGCAGCCCCCTCGATCACATCGGCAACGGATCGCACCCGGGCATCCGGCGTAAACCGGTGCAGGATCAGCCCCACCACCAGCCCGCCAAGGGTCGGAATGATCATCAGCCAGTACCAGGGCATGTCCTGTGCGAAACTATGCAGGAAATTCACATCCTCCGCGCCATAGACCCAGGCCTGAAAGGCAGTGATCCCCTTGCGGAAGAACAGCGCCGCAAACCCGGCGGCGATCCCGATCAGCAAGGCGATAAACCAGAATTGAAACTGGCTCGGCCCCCGGTGGCGCAGCACCCGCCAGACATCCCGCACGCCAGCAACCCCCTGAGCCAGCTGGGCGGAAATGGCGGAGCGTATGGTCTGTGGCATGAACCCGATTGTCCCGGTGTCGTTCTTGTCTGTTTACGCGGCAAACTATCGGCAGGTTGGTTAAGCCATCGTGAAAACTCAACAGCTTAGAACGATCCGGGCAACAGTTTTGCTCAGCCCACCAGCAGCGCCCTGGCGGCGGCGCGGGCCTCCGAGGTGATTGTATCACCTGAAACCATACGCGCCAGCTCATCGACCCGTTCGTCCTCATCCAGCGGCACCACCTGCGACAGTGTCTGCCCGTCGACAACCTGCTTCTGCACCCGCCAATGATGCGCGCCCTGGGCCGCCACCTGCGGCGAATGGGTCACAACCAGCACCTGCCCGCCATCGGCCAGCGCCTTCAGCCGCCGCCCCACGGCATCCGCCGTCGCGCCGCCCACGCCGCGGTCGATCTCGTCAAAGATCATCGTCTGATTGCCGGTCTCGCCGCGCAGGCAGACCTTCAGCGCCAGCAAAAAGCGGCTCAGCTCACCGCCCGAAGCGATCTTGTTCAGCGGCCCCGCCGGCGCGCCGGGGTTTGTGGCCACGGTAAAGGCAACCGCGTCCTTGCCCTCCGGTCCCGGCTCGGCCTCGGTCAGGCGTGTTTCAAACACCGCGCGTTCCATCTTGAGCGGGGCCAGCTCAGCCATCACCGCCGCATCCAGTGCCGCCGCCGTCTCCCGCCGCGCCGCCGACAGCTGCGCCGCCGCCCCCGCATAGGCCGCCTCGGCCTCGGCCAGTGCGGCCTCCTGATCGGCGAGATCCTGATCCCCGGCGTCCACCGCCGCCAGTTTCTCGCGCAGGGTTTCAGCATAGCCGCCCAGATCATCAGGCAGCACATCATGTTTGCGGGCCAGCGCGCGGATGGCAAACAGCCGCTCCTCGCTCTCTTCCAGCTCACCGGGATTGAACTCCAGCCCGTCGAGCACACGGGCAACGCCATCCTGCGCCTCACCCAGTTCGATCATCGCCCGCAACAGCGCCGCAATCGGCGCATCCAGCGCCGAGTCTGCCTGCGCAGAGACCCCTTCCAGCCAGCGCTGCGCATCCCCCAGTGCCGTCTCGGCACCATCGGTCAGGATGCTCTGGGCGCGCTGGATATCGCCACGGATCCGCTCGGCGGACTGCATCTCGCGGCGGCGCTGATCCAGTGCAGCATCCTCGCCGGGCTGCGGGTCAAGCGCGTCCAGCTCCGCCACCGCATGGCGCAGGAAATCCTCTTCGGCGCGGATGGCCTCCAGCGCGGCGCGGGTTTCGGCAACGCTCTTTCGGGCGCGGCTGGCAGCGGCCCAGCGATCACGGACGGTCCGCAGAAGATCGCCAAGACCGGCAAACTCATCCAGCATGGCGCGGTGGCCGCGCGGGTTCAGCAGGCCCCGGTCATCATGCTGGCCATGCAATTCCAGCAGCGTGTCCGACAGCGCCCGCAGTACCTCGCCCGAACAGCGCCGGTCATTCACCCAGGCGGTCTTGCGTCCCTCGGCGGTGTTCACCCGGCGCAACAGCAGCGTATCGCCTCCGGGCAGCCCCGCCTCAGCCAGCACCGCATGGGCCGGATGGTCTGGCGACAGCTCGAACTCGGCCAGCACCTCCCCCTGTTTTGCGCCCTGGCGCACCAGTTCGGCCCGGCCCCGCCAGCCCAGCACAAAACCAAGCGAATCCAGCAGGATCGACTTGCCGGCCCCGGTCTCCCCGGTCAGCACGTTGAGACCCGGCTGAAAATTCAGCTCAAGATGGTCGATGATCAGGATATCGCGAATATCAAGCGCGCGCAGCATGGCCCGGCCCCAATTGCGGAAGTGGCAATTACAGCCACTCCCCCTTGATGGACTGACGGTAGATCTGGCTCAACCAGTTGTTGCCGACATCGCGCATTTTCAGCCCGTTGTCTGTCAGCAGCTTAAAGCTGTCCTCATACCATTCGGTCGATTGATAGTTATGGCCCAGAATGGCACCGGCGGTCTGCGCCTCATTCACCAGCCCCAGCGACAGATAGGCCTCGACCAGACGGTGCAGCGCCTCTGCGGTATGGGTTGTGGTCTGGAAATCCTCGACCACAACGCGGAACCGGTTCACCGCCGAGGTATAATGCCCCTTGCGCAGATAGTAGCGGCCGATCTCCATCTCCTTGCCCGCCAGATGGTCAAAGGCAAGATCGAACTTCAGGATTGCCGAGCTCGCATATTCGCTGTCCGGGTAGACCTCGATCACGGTGCGCAGCGATTGCAGCGCCTGAAAGGTCAGGCCCTGATCGCGGCCCACTTCGTCGATCTGATCATAGTAGCTCAGCGCCAGCAGATACTGCGCATAAGCGGCGTCTTCTTCGGTCGGGTAGAAGTCGATATAGCGCTGTGCGGCAGCGCGGCTGTCCTCGTAGTCACGCCCCAGATGATAGGCATAGGCCTGCATGATCAGGGCCTGTTTCGCCCAGGAGGAATAGGGGTAAAGACGTTCGATCTCGGAGAAGTAAAAGGCCGCATCCTCGGTCCGGTTGCGCTCCATCTCGAATTCGCCGCGCTCGTAGATCTGCTCCGGGGTGAACCCGTCAAGTGGCTGCGAACTCTTGGCCGCGCCCCCGTCTCCGCCACATCCCGAAAGCGCAGCTACGAGTAGAACCGCGCCGATGGTTTTGGCTGCCGCCCCCATGCCCATCATGTTCGCCTAACCTCACCGTCATTTACTTACGGGTGTGAACCCCGGTTCTGCCCGGTCTAGCACATTCAATTGACGCGCAAAACGTCTTTAACCGATTTCCCGCCCACTTGGCAGAGAAAGCGCGGCGGGGTCAAGAGTGCGAAACAGCCCCCGCCCGCCACAACATGGCCCACGCCAGCCGATACCCCATGCCGCGCCGGGGTTCGCCGCATCCGAAAACATTGGTCAATATGAGGTGAGCGCTGCAAGGATCCGAACCAAACGGGATCTGGACAAATCCCGGCAAGCCGCGTTGGGGCACGCTGAGGCCGCGCGCTGCGCCGTGAAGCCGCCGGTGTGATCTTCGAACCGCCCCGCCCCTCTAGGGTCACGACCTAAGGACGGCTCGAAGATCTCCCCCGGTGCCCCCGGCGCAATCTGCCCCGGTCGGGCTGCGCCAACGCATAGGCCTGTATTGGATCGAACTGTGGTGCAGTCTGCGCCCGGCGTCTGTGCTGCAATCATCAGTTCGCGAGTGACCGGAGTACTGTCGTTGCAGCCCGCGGTCCGGTTGGCGCCGGGTGCACCCCGATTGTCCGGGGGAACCCAGGTTGAACGTCAGGCCCCCCAGCCGACGTTCCCGCCCGATAGCCTCAATTCAGTTACGCTACGCGGCGCGCATCGGTCGGGATCTCCGCCCAGACCAGCCCCTGCCCCGGCAGGCGCGCTGTCATCGCCGCATCGCAGCTCACCTGACGCACCGCGCCGGGTGTCGCAAAGACCGCCCGCAGCAATGTGTTGGTCAGCGAATGACCGGCACGCTCGCCGATATAGTGGCCAAAGACCGGGCCACCCGCCAGCGACAGATCACCAAGCGCGTCCAGCATCTTGTGGCGCACCGGCTCATCCGAGTGGCGCAGACCCGCGCCGCTCTCGACCTGCGGGCCGTCGAACACAACCGCGTTCTCGCCGGGGACACCCCCCAGCGCCAGACCATTGGCCTGCATGCTTTCGACGTCAACGCGACGGCAGAAGGTGCGGCTGTCGCAAAGCTCACGCGCAAAGGCACCATTGCGCAGATCCAGCGTCTTACTCTGACGGCCAATCGCCGTCTCGGCAAAGTCGATGTGGAACTCGATGGTCAGGCGGTTGCTCGGCAACAGGGTGGCGGTGGCACCGTCATGGCTGACACTCACCGGCTTCAGGATCTGATAGGCGGTGACCGGCGCCGCAAGGCGCTGAATACCGGTCTGCATGATGCCCCGCACGAAATGCGCCGAAGACCCATCCATGATCGGCACTTCCGGGCCGTCGATATCAATCATCACATTGTGGATGCCACAGCCCGCCAGCGCGGCCATGATATGCTCCACCGTGGAAACCGAAACACCGGAGGCATTGACCAGCCGCGTGCACAATGGCGTCCGCTCGACCCGGTCCCAAAGCGCCGGCACCATGGTGTTGCCCAAAGCGATGTCAGTGCGCCGGAAGCAGATGCCGTGGCCAGCCGATGCAGGCTTCAGGATCATGCGAACGGGTTTGCCGGAGTGGAGCCCCACACCGTCAAACGTCACTGATGCTTTAAGCGTATTCTGCACGATGGCCTCATTCCGTAAGGGTGGGCCGTACTTGGGCCCTTGTTGCGGAACAGAGGTAAGGTGTCACTTCGTTAGGCTCAACTCAATCTTTGTAACGGAATGAAACATCCCTGTAACAGATCGGCAAAACCCTGCCCAACCGGCACCAACTCGCTGATTCAAAACGAAAAAAGGTCGCCCTATGGCGACCTTTTTGACTTATATGTGATCAGCTCAGTTGGCTTGACGGCGCAGGAATGCGGGAATTTCGATGCGTTCCTGCTCAGGGTTCGCCTGCCGCTGCGGCTGCGCTGCGGGTGCCGCCTGCTGGCCGTGATGCGCAACCTGGGGCTGGTGCATCGGGGCCTGCTGTGCGGCGGCCTGCTGCATGGGCGGCTGCTGACGTGCCGGTTGCTGCGGCTTGGCGGCCTGGCCTTCAGCGGCGCTGCCGGTCATGCGATGGATCAGCGAATTGAGCCCAAAGCGGCGCTGTTCGTGACCCGCTGCGGCAGGCTGCTGCACCTGCTGAGGCTGCTGCTGCACCTGCTGCGGAGCCCGCGGCTGAACCGTGTCGATCGACGGGCGCTGCTGCATCTGTGTCTGCTGCATCGGCTGCTGAGGCTGGGCGCGCTGCGCAGCCGCCTGAAGCCGCACGATCGCCTCTGGCGACGGGGTACCGGGTGCGGGCGCCTTTGGTGCCACAAAGCTCTCGGCCTGATGGGCCGCAACTTCGGCCTGCGGCTGGAATTCCGGCGCGGGCGTGCCCTGATAGGCCGGTGCGGGCAGACCGTCGGCGCCCAGCTGTTCGCCTGCGTCCTCCAGCACCTCTTCATAGTGACCTTCAGCGGCGGCCTGACCATCGTCGAACTCCGCAAACAGCGACGGCTCTTCCTGAGCGGCGGCCACGGGTTCGGCGGCAGCTGCGGGCTGCTCAACCGGGGTGCTCAGCTCCAGCGGCGCGGCGCTGCGGCTGTCTTCGACGCTGACGGTCTGCTTCAGCGGTGCCGACATCGGACGGCGCGGCACCGGAATGTCGGAGTGCACATCCACGGCATCAATACCGGTCGCCACAACGGAAACCCGCATCTTGCCTTCCATCGCGGTGTCGAGGGTCGAGCCGACGATGATGTTTGCGTTGGGATCGACCTCTTCGCGAATGCGGTTGGCCGCTTCGTCCAGTTCAAACAGCGTCAGGTCATGTGCGCCGGTGATGTTGATCAGAACACCCTTCGCGCCCTTGAGGCTGATTTCGTCCAGCAGCGGGTTCGCGATGGCCTTCTCGGCGGCCTGCACGGCGCGATCTTCGCCCTCGGCCTCGCCGGTGCCCATCATCGCCTTGCCCATCTCGTCCATCACGGCGCGCACGTCCGCAAAGTCGAGGTTGATGAGACCCGGACGCACCATCAGATCGGTCACGCCTTTGACACCTTGATAAAGGACATCATCCGCCATCGAGAACGCCTCGGTGAAGGTGGTCTTTTCATTGGCCAGACGGAACAGATTCTGGTTCGGAATGATGATCAGCGTATCGACGACCTTTTGCAGGGCTTCGACACCCTCCTCGGCCTGACGCATCCGCTTGTTGCCTTCGAACTGGAACGGCTTGGTGACAACACCAACGGTCAGCACACCCAGTTCACGGGCGGCCTGCGCGATGATCGGCGCAGCCCCGGTGCCGGTGCCGCCGCCCATACCTGCGGTGATAAAGCACATATGCGCGCCCGCGAGGTGATCAACGATCTGTTCAATGCTTTCTTCAGCAGCGGCAGACCCAACCGAGGGGCGCGCGCCGGCGCCCAGACCTTCGGTGACTTTGATGCCCAGCTGGACGCGGCTTTTGGAGGCGCTTTGCTGCAGCGCCTGCGCGTCGGTATTGGCGACGACAAAATCCACGCCGTCCAGCTGTTTGTCGATCATGTTGTTGACGGCATTGCCGCCTGCCCCGCCGACGCCAAACACGGTAATCCGGGGCTTCAGCTCTTCCTGGCCGGGCATCGAAAGGTTCAAGGTCATGCTCGTTCCGCCTGTGTTATCAGCCCTCCCGCAAGGGCCTATTCCTGTCCATCTTTGCGACAATCCTACCGCGCAGCACGAGTCGCGTCATCCAAAAAAGCGCTATTTTCCACAAAATATAGACATAGTATTGTCTAATTTCGCGACATTTCGCCGATTTTGGCAAATGCTGTGGAAAGCCCAGCAACACACCACAACATGACGGCAGCCTCCGAAAACCAAAGCCCTCGAAAGCACATCTCGTCACTGATACTGGTGGCCACTGCTCGGCCTACATGCGCCGCATGATGCGGTCGTTACCGGAACATTAACGCGGCAGGATTTCGCTGTCACCCGCGAAACCGCCTTGCCAGCGAAGTTTTTCGTTAACATTTGATTAATGAAGGCGGCGCTGCGAAGGCGCGGAGCGGGCCTGCACCCCCTGCTCCGACAGAGGCCTCACCAGTTGTCGCGGAACCATTTTACCGCCCGTTTCAGCGTGCCGCTGGCGTTGCGGTCCACCGGCATCTCAAAATCCCACCACTCATCCTGCGGATGGGCGGCAAACAGGCTGAGACCAACGGCGGAGGCAAAGCCGGGACCGGTTGCCGACTGCGGCAGGCCGTGAACCCGCAAAGGCCGGCCGAGGCGCACCTGCTGCCCCAGAACCCGGCTCGCCAGCCCGTCCAGACCCATAATCTGGCTGGAGCCTCCGGTCAGCACGATCTGCTGGCTTGGCAGGCTGTCAAACCCGGCGGCATCCAGACGCGCGCGGACTTCTTCAAGGATTTCTTCGACACGCGGACGCATGATTCCGATCAGCTCGGCCCGGCTGACAGTGCGGCGGTCATGTTCCCAGTCGCCGGTATCGGCGTGGATATCAATCATCTCGCGGTCATCGGCGCCGGTGGCATGGACGCCACCGTGAAAGGTCTTGATCCGCTCAGCGTTGGCCGTCGGCACCCCCAGCCCCATCGAAATATCGCTGGTGATGTGATCACCGCCCATACGCACCGCATCGGCATAGATCATATGTTTCTTCATAAAGACCGAAATCGAGGTCGAGCCGCCGCCCATGTCGATACAGGCCGCCCCCAGCTCCTGCTCATCCTCAACCAGTGCCGCAAACCCGGACGCGTATGCGGAGGACGCGATGCCCGCCAGCTCCAGATCACAGCGCTGGATGCAGCGCACCAGATTCTGCACGGTCAGCGCATCAACCGTCAGCATGTGCATATCCGCCGCCAGCGTCTGCCCCATCTGTCCGCGCGGGTCATTCAGACCCGACCGGTTGTCCAGCGCAAAGTTCACCGGCTGGGCATGCAGCACCTCGCGTCCAGCGCCATATTCCGGCACCTCGCAGGCCGCCAGCACGCGGGCGATTTCATTCTCGGTCACCACCTGACCTTCCAGATCCACCTGCGCATCCAGCCCGTAGGATCGCGGATTGGCCCCGGAAAAACAGGCGATCACGTGATCCACCCGCACCTCGGCCATCTTCTGCGCGGCCTGAA
Source organism: Phaeobacter sp. JH20_26 (assembly GCF_048056275.1). Classification (NCBI taxonomy): domain Bacteria; kingdom Pseudomonadati; phylum Pseudomonadota; class Alphaproteobacteria; order Rhodobacterales; family Roseobacteraceae; genus Phaeobacter; species Phaeobacter sp. JH20_26. The sequence goes on from NZ_JAYMWL010000013.1 coordinate 992,310, forward strand.
CCGCCGTGCGGATCGCACGTTCGGTTTCCTGCATGGCGGTGATCTCGCCGAACTGCACCCCGCGCGAGCGCGTGGTGGCCGCGCCGATCACCCGGAACCCTGACTGCCCCGCCAGGGACCCAATGGAATTATCCTCGCTCAGCCGCCCGGTGCCGTCGAAACGCAGCACCAGACAGGCAATCTTGGAACTGCCCACATCCAGAATGGCCACAACACCGCGCTGCATCGCCTGGCGTCGCATCTGCCGCATGGCTCTTTGGGATTGGTAGAGATCGGTCATATCATAGCCCGCCTGCGTTCAACTGTCGGATCCGCCACCAGTCCTCGACGGCGTTTTCGGTCATTCTTACGGTTGGACGCGCCGCCAGGCGCATATCCACCACCGCCACATCACGCTCCAGAAGATCGCGCACTTCGCTGACGGCAATCACCCGCTCCAATGCGGGCACCGGATTTTCGGCCGGCAGCATGATCCGCTGGCCACGGTCCAGCACCAGATCCCAGCGCCGTTCGCCAATCCGCACCAGCCCACGCATCCGCGGTCCCAGCGGCTTGGCCACCGCAAACAGCCGCAGCGCCTCCTCAATGGCGTCGTCGGCATTGCGCCCGGCCACCAGCGGCAGATCCGGGTGCATATTGCGCGCGCCCAGCTCAGCCACATGCACGCCATTGGCATCCAGCAGCGCCAGACCTTCGCGGCTGCGCCAGACAACTGCGGGTTTGCGCTCTTCCACCGTGACCTGAAGCACCCCACCCGGGCGGATCCGCACATCCGCCGTCCGCACCGGATCCAGACCGGTGATTTCATCGCGGATCTGGGCCAGATCCAGATCGAAGGAGCTGATGGGAAAATCAATCGGCACCACTTCGCGAATATCTTCGGCCACGCTGCGCCCCGCCCCGTCGATGGCCATCACATTGACCATGAATTCGGGGCGCTCCTCGATCGAGGCCCGCAGATCGCTGATCATCACCTGCAACCGGTCGCGTCGCGCCTCATCCGCCATGAACACGGTGCCGGCCACAAAGACCAGACAGAAGGGAATGCCAAAACGCACACCAAAGCGAATGCCCGGGGTCAGCATCCAGCGCTGGATGCGATAGGTCAGACGGGAGGGGGCAGGATCGGAACGCCCCTCGCGGGGTTTGCGAAACCGCGTGATCAGCGAGGGCATGTCGCATCCTCAACCAGCCAGGCGCAGAGCTGCCCGAATGTCATACCCACATGTTCCGCCTGCTCCGGCGTCAGCGACGTCGGCGTCATTCCGGGCTGGGTATTGGTCTCCAGCAGGATCAGCCCCTCGGCGCCACGCGTCTCGTCCCAGCGAAAATCGGTGCGGCTGATGCCCCGGCACCCCAGCGCCTCATGGGCCTTCACTGCATATTCGAGACAGAGCGCAAAGATCTCCTCCGGGAGATCCGCAGGCAGCACATGACGCGAGCCACCGGGTTTGTACTTGGCGTCATAGTCATACCAGCCGTCGGTCAGGATATCGGTCACCGTCAGTGGTCTGTCGCCCAGTACGGTGGTGGTCAGCTCGCGGCCGGGGGCAAAGCTCTCGACCATCACCTGATCGGGCATGTCCTGCGACAGCTGCGGCGGACCGTTGGCGACTTCATTCACCAGATAGACCCCCACGCTGGAGCCTTCGTTATTCGGCTTCACCACATAGGGCGGCGCCATCACATGGCCGGCCATCACCTCGGTCTTGGAATAGATGCCGCTTTCGACAACCGGCAGACCTGCGGCGCGATAGATGGATTTGGCCCGCTGCTTGTCCATCGCCAGGGCAGAGGCCAGCACGCCGGAGTGGGTATAGGGGATGCCGAGCCATTCCAGCAGCCCCTGCACGCAGCCATCCTCGCCCCAGCGGCCATGCAGGGCGTTGAACACCACGTCAGGACGATCCGCCTGCAAACGCGCCGCGAGATCCGGACCCGCGTCCAGTTCTGTAACCTGATATCCCTCGTCCCGCAGCGCGGTGGCGCATTCGCGCCCTGTGGACAAAGACACCTCGCGTTCAGCCGAGGGGCCACCCATCAATACCGCCACTTTCGGGAGTGTCCTGCTCGACTTACTCACGACAAGCGCCTCAAATGTTCCGGGGCTTCTCGCCCCTTGTTATGCGGTCGTAAATTGACCCCAATTCGCGCAGGCCAAGGCCTGCTTTTTCGTCTTGCGAGGTCTATTCCCCGCACCGGACGGACCACTGTGGTTCGCTGTCACCACATTAACGTCATAAACGTTACCGGCCCGTTAACAGTGCCTTTACCAAGATCGCGCTTTTCCAGTTCGCCAGCTGCTGCGATTCCCACAGGAACAACCTGCTGATCAGAGATAACTCTCTGAAAAACATGGCCTTTATCGGCTATTTGGAAAGCGGATCCCCCACCCGCATGATTTCCCACTCTAGCGTTATGCCAGAATTGGCGTAAACCTCTTTTCTGACATCTTCGCCCAATCCCTCAAGATCTGCGGCAGATGCGCCACCTGTGTTAATCAAGAAATTGGAATGCTTCTCGCTCATCTGGGCACCGCCGCGCCGGGCGCCGCGCATTCCGGCATCATCAATCACTTTCCAGGCCTTCAGATCATGGACATCATCGGCCTGACCGGTCGATGAAAACCCCGCCGGATTGCGAAAGGTCGACCCGGCTGACCGGTCCTTTGTCGGCTGGGTGGCATCGCGTTTGGCCAGCTGCTCTTCCATGCGCGCATGCAGGGCTTCGGGATCGCCCATCGGGCCGCGCAACACCGCCGAAACCAGCACCGCCCCCTCCGGCAGGTCGCTCTGACGGTAGGCGAACTTCAGGTCCTCTCCGCTCAGCCTCACCACTTCACCGCTGCGCAGCACCACCGTTGCCGACTGAAAGACATCTGCGACATAGCTGCCATAGCAACCGGCATTCATTCGCACCGCGCCACCGATCGAACCGGGGATGGTGCGCAGAAATGTCAGATCCACCCCCGCATCCGCGGCCTTGCGGGCCACATGGGCGTCCAGCGCAGCAGCGCCAGCGGTCACCGTGTCGCCCTCGACCTCAATCGCGTTGAACCCGCGCCCCAGCCGGATCACCAGCGCCCGCAACCCGCCATCACGCACGATCAGGTTTGAGCCGACCCCCATCGGGAACACCGGCACCGACGGATCCAGAGACCGCAGAACATGCGCCAGATCCTCCACATCGGCAGGCTGAAACAGATAGTCCGCCGGTCCGCCAACCCGCAGCCAGGTCAACCCTGCCAGATCGCGATTCGGATGAAGCTTGCCGCGCAGCCCGTCGATGTTCATATGCTCTGCCCCTGCCTGTCTTGGCGTCCACCCCGGCCAAGCGAGCCGACGCAGCACCCAGCGGGCAAACGACGACGAGACTCAGCAGCCCGGACCGGCCCTGCGTGTACTCTGGTTTTGCCCATGCACACAATGGCCCAGCCGACAGCCCGGCGCAAAGGGCAGAGCGCTCATTCGTGGAAATCGGCGGGGTTCAGCTGCGGCTCAGGCGGTTGCGCAGCCAGCGGCCCAGATAGATCACCGGCCAGCGCAGCATCGACATGCCCGCAAACAGCGCCGCCAGCCCCCACCAGGGACCGTTTTCATAGGTGACATAGCCCAGCAGCGGGATGCCAAAGGCAATCAGGAGATAGGCGCGCGACCAGTGATTGTCCCGGCTTGGCAGCATCGCCAGCACATTGGCGGCCACCACCCAGAGACAGGCCAGGATCAGCGACTGCGTCATTCGCCAACCTCCGGCCCGGAGGCTCGGCGCAGGCGCGACAGCACATGCAGCAGCGGACGGCGGAACATCGACACCAGCGCAAAACAGCCAAAGGCAGCGGCAAACCAGCCGTGGTCTCGCCCCAGGAAATAGATCAGCACCGGCGCCACAGCGACCAGCGCAATCCCCGGCCCTCGCTGCCAGCGAACCGGCAGGGCGGCCACGCCGGTGGCAATGAACACCCACAGGACAGAGGCCAGCAGGCTCAGCATGGCGCTGCCTCAACCGCCGGGACCCTCGCCCGCGGATAGGAGATCACGCCAGCCACCCTCAGCCCCGCAACCGCTCGGGCAGACCATTGGCCCAGGCGCTGATGGTACCCGCCCCAAGGCAGACGACCATATCGCCGGGTCGGGCCTGTTCACGCACCAGCCGCTCCAGATCGGGTTCGTCCAGCAGCGCGCGGGCGTGGCGATGGCCATGACGGATCAGACCGGCCACCAGATCGTCGCGCCCGGCGCCCTCGATCGGGTCTTCGCCCGCGGCAAAGACCTCGGCGATGGCGACCACATCGGCCTCGTTGAAACAGGCGCAGAAATCCTCGAACAGGCTGGACAGGCGCGAATAACGGTGCGGCTGATGCACCGCGATCACCCGGCCCTCGCAGGCCTGCCGGGCCGCTTTCAGCACGGCAGTGATCTCGACGGGGTGGTGGCCGTAGTCGTCAATAATGGTGACACCGTCCACTTCGCCCACTTTGGTGAAGCGGCGGTTGACGCCGCCAAAGGCCGCCAGAGCCTCGCGGATCTCGCTGCTCTTCATGCCCAGATGGCGCGCCACGGCCACTGCCGACAGCGCGTTGGAGACATTGTGATCCCCCGGCATCGGCAGAGTGCAGCCCTCGATCACGCGATCCTCGGCCTGAAGATGAATATCAAAATGCGCCACGCCCGCCTTGTAGGTCAGGTTGACTGCCCGCACATCTGCCTGCGCGTTGAACCCATAGGTCACGACCCGGCGGTCGGTGATCCGGCCAACCAGAGCCTGCACCTCGGGATGGTCGGTGCAGCAGACCGCGACGCCGTAGAAGGGAATATTGGAGACAAAGTCGTAAAACCCGTCGCGCAGCGTGTCGAAATCACCCCAATGCTCCATATGCTCAGGGTCGATATTGGTGACGATCGCAATGGTTGCGGGCAGGCGGTTGAAGGTGCCGTCGCTTTCGTCGGCCTCAACCACCATCCACTCGCCCTGGCCCATCCGTGCGTTCGACCCATAGGCGTGAATGATGCCGCCATTGACAATGGTCGGGTCGAAATGACCGGCCACCATCAGCTCCGCCATCATGGTGGTGGTCGTTGTCTTGCCATGGGTGCCTGCGATGGCGATGTTGGATTTGAGCCGCATCAGCTCGGCCAGCATTTCGGCCCGGCGGACCACCGGCAGGCCACGCAGGCGCGCCTCGTCCAGCTCTGGATTGCCCGGTTTGATCGCCGAGGAAATGACCACAACCGCCGCGTCTTCCAGGTTTTCCGCCGCCTGCCCGACAAAGATCCGCGCGCCCAGCTCTTCCAGCCGGTTGGTGATCTTTGACGCCTTCAGATCCGAGCCCTGCACCACATAGCCAAGGTTCAGCAGCACTTCGGCGATGCCGGACATGCCGATGCCGCCGATGCCAACAAAATGGATCGGGCCCACATCACCGGGGAGTTTGGTCGCAGGGTTCATGTCATTCCTTCCTCGGACAGCTGTTCAACAAGCCCCACCAGCCGCTCGGTCGCATCGGGAATACCCACTTGCAAGGCGGCCCGTGCCATCTGGCTGGCACCATCGGGATTGCTGAGAACCGCGCTCATTTGCTCTGTCAGCGCCGAAACGTCAAGAGCGCTTTCCGGGATCAGGATCGCCGCCCCGGCATCGACCAACCCACGGGCATTGGCGCTCTGGTGATCGCCAGCCGCCGCGGCAAAGGGGATCAGGATCGACGGGCGGCCGATCACCGAGATATCCGCAACCGACGACGCACCGGAGCGCGAGATCACCAGCTGCGCCTCCGACATGCGGGCGGGCACATCGGTGAAAAACGGCTGCACATCCGCCGCGATCCCCTGTTCGGCGTAGAATTGCGCAACCCGCGCACCATCTTCATCGCGCGCCTGATGCGAGACCCGCAACCGGCTGCGCAGCGCCTCTGGCAGTGCGGCAATCGCTGCGGGCACCACGTCCGACAGAATCCGCGCGCCCTGGCTGCCGCCCATCACCAGCACCGACATCGGATAGTCACCCGGCGGAATATAACCGGCCCCTGCCCGCTCCAGCACCGCAGCGCGCACCGGGTTGCCGACATGGACGCCATCAACCCCCTCCGGCAGCGCCGTGGGCCAGACGCCACAGGCCACCCCGGCCACACGGGGAGCAAACAGCTGATTGACCCGGCCCAGCACACCGTTCTGTTCATGGATCATACGCGGCAGCTTCAGCAGGGTCGCAGCCCCCAATGCCGGGATCGACGGATAGCCGCCAAAGCCGACCACCACGTCAGGCCGGTCCCGCCGCATCTGCATCGCCATCCTTGTGACACCTGCGGCGATCTTCGGCGCGACCATCGCCTTGGCCAGCAGCCCGCCGCGGGCAAAGGTGGCCGAGGGCACCTCGGCAATCTCGGTGGTATGCGGATAGCCGCCGGTGTACCGCGCGCCCCGCGCGTCCGTTGACAGTTTCACCCGCCAGCCGCGTCTCAGCATCGCCTCGGCCAGGGCCTGCGCGGGGAACATATGCCCCCCGGTGCCACCCGCCGCCATCAAGAGCAATTTCTGCGCCATCGTATTTTCGGTCTTTCTGTCTCTGCTCACTCACCCCCCCGACCGCGCAGGGCAGACCGAGGGGTGCGCTTCAATCGGGCAGGCTCAGCCGCGCCCGTGTCCGCGCAGGAAGTCTGCAATCTCGCCCTGCGGGCGCGACCGCGAAAACGCCAGCAACATCCCCACCGCGATCCCGCCGGCAATCAGCGAGGAGCCACCGTAGCTCACAAACGGCAGAGTCATGCCCTTGGCCGGCAAGAGCCGCACCGCAACGCCCATGTTGATCATCGCCTGCACGCCAAAGGTACAGACAAGACCGGTTCCGGCAAGCCGGATAAACGTGTCGCGCTCCCGCATCAGCCGGAACAGCGTGCGGGCCACCACCGCCGAATAAAGCAGGATCAGGATCACCACCAGCACCAGCCCGTATTCCTCGGCCGCCACTGCGATGATGAAATCGGTATGGGCATCCGGCAGCGACCATTTCACCTCGCCCTCGCCAACGCCGACACCGAACAACCCACCTTCGCGGATGGCATTGGTGGCATAGCCCATCTGGGTGGTCGGGTCGATTTCAGGGTTCAGGAAGCCGTCGATCCGGCGGGCGAAATGCTCGGAGCTGGAATAGGCCACAACCCCGCCCATCACGACCACCGCCGCCATGATCACCAACAGCAGCATCGGCGCACCGGCCACGAAATACATCACGCCCCAGCCAAACAGCACCAGACAGGCCTGACCAAAGTCAGGCTGCATCACCAGCATCAGCACCACCGTCAGGCACAGGCCAAAGGACATCAGCGTGCCCGGCGGGCCGTTGATCTGCTGGCTCGCGGCGATCATCCAGGCCGCCACCACGATGAATCCGGGCTTCAAGAACTCCGACGGCTGCAACGAGGCAAAGCCGAGGCTGTACCAGCGCGTCGCGCCCTTGCCGAAATCGGTGCCAAACACCGGCAGCAGCGCCAGCGCGACAAAGGCGCAGATAAACCCGATCACCGCCAGTCGCCGCACCAGCGTTGGCGACATCATCGAGGTGATCAGCATCGCCACCAGCCCGGTGATACCAAAAATCGCCTGCCGCTCGACATAGTGGAAATTGTCAAACCCATTGCGCTCGGCCAGCGGCACCGAAGCGGCCAGCCCCAAGAGCAGCCCGATGACAAACAACATCAGGACGCAGGACATCGTCCATTTGTCCAGCGTCCGCCACCATTTGGGTAGAATCGGCTCGCCCGCCTGTACGGGGAGCGCGCCATAGACCATTTCAGTCATGGAAGTACCGCCACTATCTGCCTCGTCATCCGTCCCGTTTTCGGGATCGTTAGGCAAACAGTAACCGGAAACTTTGCCTCAGGCCACCCTCTTCCTCTTGCCTTTGGCAGTTATCCGCGCCTATGGCCGGGCATGGCATATGAAACCCTGATCCTTGGCGCCGGCGCGGCCGGCATGATGTGTGCAACCCGCTCCGGCGCAGGCACGCTGGTGATTGATCACGCCAAGGCGCCGGGCGAGAAAATCCGCATTTCCGGCGGCGGGCGCTGCAATTTCACCAATATGTACGCCAGCCCCGAAAACTACCTGTCGCAGAACCCGCATTTCTGCAAATCCGCCATGGCGCGCTACACCCAGTGGGATTTCATCGAGCTGGTGGACCGCCACGGCATCGCCTGGCATGAAAAGACACTGGGCCAGCTGTTCTGTGATGGCTCGGCCAAACAGATCGTCGCCATGCTGGTGCAGGAGATGCAGGCCGCCGGGGCCGAGCTTTGGTTGCAGACCTCCGTCACCTCGGTAAGCCGCAGCCCGGATGGGTTTCGCGTCGCGGTGGAGCGAGAGGGCAAGCCGCAGGTGCTGACCGCGCGCAATCTGGTGATTGCCACGGGCGGCAAGTCGATCCCGAAGATGGGCGCGACCGGTCTGGCCTATGATCTGGCGCGCCAGTTTGAGCTGCCGCTGACCGAAACCCGCCCGGCACTGGTGCCGTTCACGTTCTCCGAAGACCGCTTCAAACCTCTTGCGGGCGTCGCCCTGCCCGCACGGCTTTCCAATGAGCGCACCAGTTTTGACGAGGCGCTGTTGTTCACCCATCGCGGCCTCTCCGGCCCCTCGGTGCTGCAACTGTCGTCCTACTGGCGCGAGGGGGAGCAGATCCGCGTCAACCTGATCCCGGAAACGCCGCTGTTTGATCACCTGCGCCGCCAGCGTCAGGAAACCGGGCGCAAGGATCTGACCACCGAACTGGCCCGTCACCTGCCCGGACGGCTGGTGGAGTTCCTGGCCCCTGAATTCGCCCTGAAGGGGCGGCTCGCCGACCAGTCCGACGCCGCCTTGCGCGATCTCTGCGACCAACTGGAAAACTGGACGCTCACCCCTTCGGGCAGCGAAGGCTATCGCACCGCCGAGGTGACGCTGGGCGGTATCGACACCGATGCGCTGTCGTCAAAGAGCATGGAGGCCAAGACGGTTCCAGGGCTTTATGCGATTGGCGAAGCGGTTGATGTGACCGGATGGCTGGGCGGCTATAACTTCCAATGGGCCTGGGCCTCCGGTGTCGCGGCCGGAACCGCAATCGCCGCCAAGGGCTGAGCCTCGGGAGTCTCCGCTCGGGCCAGCAAGAAACGCCGCCCCGTTCACCCCTCGCGTCACTCCTCGATAAACACCTTATTGGCCGGCGTGACGCCGCGCGTATAGGTGCAGAAGGTGTCATGCGCATCGGGCGTGGTGGTATGGATCTTGATATTGGTGATCACCTCCACCGCCCCGGCATCGAGACAGGCCTGTTCGGCCTGTTTCACGATCCCCAGCAGCTGATCCAGCTCACCACGCATCGTGGTCTCCATCGCCCCCACCTGAAACGGCAGGCCTGAGGCCTTCACCACATCAATCGCGCGGTCCACAACCTCGAAGTTATTGCCCTCACGCAGCCGGGGAATGACCTGAAAGGCCAGCATCACCGTGTTCTGCGGCGCTGTCGTCTCGGCCATCAGATTGTCTCCCCATCGGGTTGCACCGGGGCCTCCCCCTGTCGCTTCTGCACCTCGGCGATGAAATCCTCTCCGCGCTGCTCGAAGTTGTCATATTGGTCGAAACTCGCTGCCGCCGGGGCCAGAAGGATGGTATCACCCGCCTCCGCCTCAGCGGCGGCCCGGGCCACCGCCTGCGCCATGGTGATGCAGACCTCGGCCTCCACATCCAGCTGCATGGCAAAGCCTGCCGCCTCGCGACCGATCACATAGGCCTTGCGCACTTTGCCGGTCTGGCCGCGCAGGGCGTCCAGGCCGCCCTCTTTCTCCAGCCCGCCACAGATCCAGCGGATATTGTCAAACGCGCTCAGCGCCTTGGCCGCGCTGTCAAGGTTGGTGGCCTTGCTGTCATTCACATAGCGCACCCCCTGATGGGTCGCGATGGTCTGGCTGCGATGCGGCAGACCCGGATAGCTGGCCAGCGCCTCCTCGATCAGGCGCGGGGCCAGCCCCAGTGCCCGCGCTGCCGCATAGGCCGCACAGGCATTCTGATGGTTATGCGCGCCCGGCAGCCCCTGCATCTGACGCAGATCAATCGAGGCCGCCTGCCGCCCCTTGCGGTATTCGCTCAGGAACCCTTTGCGGGCAAAGACCTGCCAGCCCGGTCCGGTCAGTTTCTGGCTGGCCGAAATGCGGATCACCCGGTCATCGCTGGCCGCCTCCGAGAGCTGACCGGCCAGATACAGCCCCTCATCCTCATCGACGCCAATGATCGCACGATCCGGGCCGCCTTCGGCAAACAGCCGGCGTTTGGCCGCGAAATAGCCGCCCATGCCCGCGTGCCGGTCCAGATGATCGGGGCTGAGGTTGGTGAACACCGCCACATCCGGCGTCAGCGCCCGCGCCAGATCGGTCTGATAGCTCGACAGCTCCAGCACCACCACGCCCCCGGAGCCCGGCGGATCAATATCCAGCACACCGCGGCCGATATTGCCCGCCAGCTGGCTTTCGCGACCGGCCTCCTGAAGAATATGGTGGAGCAGCGCGACCGTGGTGGATTTGCCGTTGGAGCCAGTGACCGCCACGATGCGCGGCGCCTGATCGTATTGCTCCCAGCCCTGGGTCGCGATGGACCGGAAGAACAACCCGATATCATTGTCCACCGGCACCCCCGCCACCAGCGCTGCGCGGATCACCGGGTTGGGTTTGGGGTAGAGATGCGGAATACCCGGCGAGACGATCAGCGATGCAACATCGTCAAAGGCGCCGGATTTCAGCAGATCCCGGCAGGTGAACCCCTCGACCTCGGCCCGGGCCCGCGCGCCGGGGTTGTCATCCCAGCAGACCGGCTCTGCCCCGCCTGCACGCAAGGCCCGCGCGGTGGCAAGGCCAGACCGTCCAAGCCCCAGCACCGCTACAGTTGCGCCTTCGAATCCGGTCACAGGGATCATCGCCTGCCCTCCCATTTGATCTTTGCTCGAATCGCTACCCGATCAGGGGAACCAACACCAGTCCCGTTGCGTTTGCCAGTCCGCCGACACCCGGCTAGTGTCGGCCAAAAATTGGGAGGCCCCACAGCCATGGACGCGCGATTGCAGCAGATCCTCGATGCCATCAACCGCGATCTTCGCGACGATCCCGACCGGGGCGAGGTGGCCAGCTACATTCCCGAACTGGGGCAAGTCGATCCCCACCAGTTTGCCATCTCCGTGGCCACCGCCGACGGCCAGATCTACAGCGCCGGGGATGCCGCCACGCGGTTCTCGGCCCAGAGCATCACCAAGCTTTTTACGCTGGCGATTGCGCTCGGGCGCTCCGGCGATCAGCTCTGGCAGCGGGTTGGTCGCGAACCCTCCGGCACCGCCTTCAACTCCATCGTGCAGCTGGAACATGAACGCGGCCGACCGCGCAATCCGTTTGTGAATGCAGGCGCCATTGTCACCACGGATGAGGTGCTGGCAGGCCGCGAACCGCGCGATGCGCTGGCCGAATTCCTGGGCTTTATCCGCGCCGCCGCCGAGGATGACGATATCCACATCAATGGCGCGGTTGCCCGCTCCGAAACCGCCCATGGGCACCGCAATTTCGCCCATGCCCATTTCCTTGCCTCCTGCGGTAATCTCAAGAATGACCCGGACAAGGTGCTCGGCACCTATTTCCACCATTGCGCCACCGAGCTGACCACCACCCAGCTGGCCCGTGCCGGCCGTTTCCTGATCGGCGCCGGTGTCGGTCCGAGGCTGGTCTCGCTGGACCGGGTGCGGCGGCTCAATGCGCTGATGCTGACCTGCGGGCATTACGATGGCTCGGGCGAGTTCGCCTATCGCGTCGGCCTGCCCGCCAAAAGCGGGGTTGGCGGTGGTATTCTGGCCAGCGTACCGGGCAAGGCCAGCATCGCCGTCTGGTCGCCGGGGCTGGACCGCAACGGCAATTCGAAACTGGGCACCGAAGCGATGGAGCGGCTGGCGCGGGAGATGGACTGGTCGGTGTTCTGAGCCGCCGTTGCCAGCCCGGCGCACGCAGGGCTTACCATCCGTTCAGGCGGCAGCGCTATGCTCACATCCGTTGCAACACCAAGATCAGGAGAACGTCCCCGCCCAACTGACCCTTTCAAGGTCAAGACTCCGGGCGTATGGGGATCCGCACAGGCCGACAGACGGAGATGACCCCTGGCAAAGGTCATCCACCCTCCGCCCCTCCGGCGGCGCCGCCTTCTTCTTACGCAAAACCGCCCAAGGCATTTTCAGCCCCGAGCGGTTTCAGATATCAGACCAGATCGGCACACCGCCCCGCAGGATGACCTGCGCGGCGGCGATCCGGCGTGGCTCAGCGCACTTTCAGCGTGGCCAGACCGATCATCGCGAGGATCAGCGAGATGATCCAGAAGCGGATCACGATGGTCGGCTCCGCCCAGCCCTTTTTCTCATAGTGGTGATGGATCGGCGCCATCAGGAAGACCCGTTTGCCGGTGCGCTTGAAATAGAGCACCTGAATGATCACCGACAGCGCCTCCACCACGAACAGCCCGCCGACAATCGCCAGCACCAGCTCGTGTTTGGTGACCACCGCAATGGCGCCCAAGGCCCCGCCAAGGGCGAGCGAGCCGGTATCGCCCATGAACACCGCCGCTGGCGGCGCATTGTACCAAAGGAAGCCCAGACCGCCGCCAAACAGCGCCGCGGCAAAGATCAGGATTTCCCCGGTGCCGGGCACGTAATGCACATCCAGATATTCGGTAAAGTCGACACGCCCCACCGCATAGGCAATCACCCCGAGGGTCGAGGTGGCAATCATCACCGGCATAATCGCCAGCCCGTCAAGCCCATCGGTCAGGTTCACCGCATTGGCCGCGCCGACGATCACGCAGATCGAAAACGGCACGTAGAACAGACCAAGGTTGATCAGCGTATCCTTGAACACCGGCAGCGCCAGCTGGTTCTGCAACTCCACCGGATGATAGGCCGAGGCCCAGAGGGCGGCGATCACCGCAATGGTGATCCCAAGCGCCAGCCGCAGCTTGCCCGGTACGCCTGCGGTGTTCTGCTTGGAGACCTTGGCATAGTCATCGGCAAAACCGATCAGCGCAAAGGACAGCGTCACAAACAGCACCAGCCAGACAAAGGGATTGTCCCAACGCGCCCAGAGCAGCGTCGCCGTCACCAGCGCGCCGACGATGAGCAGCCCGCCCATGGTGGGCGTGCCGGCCTTTGCCAGATGCCCTTCGGGGCCGTCATCGCGGATCGGCTGACCCTTGCCCTGCTTCTTGCGCAGCACATTGATCAGCGGTGGCCCAAACAGAAACCCAAACAGAAGCGCCGTCAGAAACGCCCCGCCCGCGCGGAAGGTGATGTAGCGGAAGAGGTTGAAAAGATCGCCCCCATCCGACAGCGCGGTTAACCAATAGAGCATGTCAGCCGGTCCTCAGTTCGTCAAAGTTCAGAAAGTGGCCTCGCCATGGCCCAATTCGCGGATGCCGTCAACAACCTTGGCCAGCGCCATGCTGAGCGATCCCTTGGCCAGAACCACATCCCCCGCCGCGATCTGACCCGCCAGATCCGCCTGCACATCACCGCTGCTGGCATAGTGACCACCGCGTTTGTTCGCAGGCAACGCCGCATGGAGCGCCCCCATCAGCGGGCCGATGCAATGCACCACATCGAGATCCGCCATCGCGGGCAGATCGGCGAGGGCCGCGTGCAGCTCGGCCTCCTGCGGTCCCAGCTCCTTCATATCGCCCAGATAGGCAATCCGCCGTCCCGCGCAGGGGGTCGCGGCCAGAACCGCCAGCGCCGCCGCGACCGAGGTCGGATTGGCGTTGTAACTGTCATCCAGCAGCAGGATCTCGCCCCGCCCCGCGCCAAGCGTCACGGTTTCACGCGCCCCGCGCCCGGTGACCGGCGACCAGAGCGACAGGCTTTGCACGGCCTTGGCCAGATCCAGATCCAGCGCCGCCAGACAGGCCAGCGCGCCAAGCGCGTTCATCGCAAAATGGGCGCCAAGCGACTGGATATTCAGGCGATATCGCTGCCCATCCGGCAGCGTGACCTCGGCCTCTGTCTCATCCCCGCGTGAGGCGGTTTCGGTCAGGCGATAGCCCGGCACGATCGGCCCCTGACCGGTGCCAAACCACTGCGCAGGGCGCGCAGCCTCCTCGGCAACGGAGTGCAGGATCGGAGCCTCGGCAATATCGGCGTTCAGCACCGCAACACCGCCCGGCTCCAGCCCGTCGATGATGGCGGCTTTTTCGGCGGCGATGCCCTCGATCCCGTCAAAGGCCTCCAGATGCACCGGCGCCACGGTGGTGACCATCGCCACATGCGGACGCGCCTGCTTGGCAAGCGGGCTGATTTCACCGGGGTGATTCATGCCGATCTCGATGACGGCAAATTCGGTGTCCCGCGGCATCCGCGCCAGCGTCAGCGGCACGCCCCAATGGTTGTTATAGCTGGCAACAGCCGCATGGGTGCGCCCCTGATCGGACAGCATCCGCGCCAGCATTTCCTTGGTCGAGGTCTTGCCGACCGATCCGGTGACGGCAATCACCCGTGCATCCGTGCGCGCACGACCTGCCCGGCCCAGAGCCTCCAGCCCGGCCTGCACGTCATTCACCAGCAACAGCGGCGCATCTTCACCGACGCCCTCGGGCCTGCGCGAGACCAGCGCCGCACCAGCGCCTTTCTCCAGCGCCTGCGCCACGAAGTCATGGCCATCGCGCGCCGCCTTCAGCGCCACAAAGAGATCGCCCGCCGCAATGCTGCGGGTGTCGATGGAGATGCCATTCACGCTCCAGTCGCCAATCGCCTGACCACCGGTGGCCGCTGCCGCCTCCTCAGCTGTCCAAAGGCTCATACCAACCTCCCGTCCAGAGCCGCGACCGCCATGCTGGCCTGCTCCACATCATCAAAGGGCAAAACATCAGTGCCAACGATCTGGCCGGTTTCATGGCCCTTGCCGCAGATCAGCAGCGCGTCACCCGCCCCCAGCGCATCAACGCCGCGCAGGATCGCCTCGGCCCGGTCGCCAACTTCCATCGCATCCGGCGCGCCGCCCTTGACGGCGGCGCGGATCACGGCCGGGTCCTCGCTGCGGGGGTTGTCATCGGTCACGATCACCAGATCGGCATTGTCCTGCGCCGCCTGCCCCATCAGCGGGCGTTTGGCGGCATCGCGATCACCACCGGCACCAACAATGGCGACCAGCCGGCCCAGCACATGCGGGCGCAGTGCCTTGATCGCGGTGGCCACGGCATCAGGCGTATGGGCGTAATCCACAAAAACCGTCGCGCCATTTTCGCGCGTGGCCGCCAGTTGCATCCGGCCGCGCACGGTCTGCAAATGCGGCAGCGTCGCAAAGACCGCATCCGGGTCCTCGCCGCTTGCAATCACCAGACCGCAGGCCAAAAGGATATTCTCCGCCTGAAAGCCGCCAATAAGGTTGAGCCGCGCCTGATAGGGCCGGTCGTGCCAGGTAAAGCGCATGTCCTGCCCCGAGGCGTCATAACGCGCACCGACAAGGCTCAGATCACCGAGACCGCGCCCGACCGATATCACCTCATGCCCGCGCGCAGCGGCGACCGCCCGCATCTCGGCGCCGCGCGGGTCGTCCATGTTGATGACGGCCACGCCATCATCGGGCAGCACCCGGCGGAACAGGCCCGCCTTGGCGGCGAAATATGCCTCAAACGTCTCGTGGTAATCGAGGTGGTCCTGGGTGAAATTGGTGAACCCCGCCGCCGCCAGATGCACACCATCCAGACGCCGCTGATCCAGCCCATGCGAGGAGGCCTCCATTGCGGCATGGGTAACCCCCGCCGCCGCCGCTTTTGCCAGCGCGTCATGCAGGGTAACCGGCTCCGGGGTGGTGTGGTTGAGCGGATGGCTCCAGGCGCCCTCAACCCCCGTGGTGCCGAGGTTCACCGCCTTATGGCCCAGCTCCACCCAGATCTGGCGTACAAAGCTCGCCACCGAGGTTTTGCCATTGGTGCCGGTCACTGCCACCATGGTTTCGGGCTGTGCGCCGAACCACAGCGCCGAGGCATAGGCCAGCGCCTGACGCGGGTCTTCGACCACCACCAGCGCCACGGTCGACTCGCGCAGCAGCTCCGCCGCAATCGACGCGCCTGTCGCATCGGTGAGAATCGCAGCCGCCCCATTGCCGAGAGCGGCGGGCACAAATTTGGCGCCATGCACCTGACTGCCCGGAAGGGCTGCAAACAGCCCCCCTTCGACCACCTTGCGGCTGTCCACGGCAATGCCATGGATCGTCGGATCGACACCGCCGCGAGCGGTCAGCCCCAGCTGGCTAAGAGGACGGTTTTCAATGGTGCCCATAGCAACCCCACCTGATCAGTTTGAGGTGAGGGTTATAGCAGCCATCTCATCCGGTTCAACTTGCGGTCTGAGGCCAAGCAGCGGCGCGATCCGACCGATCATTTCGCCAGCGACGGGCACAGCGGTCCAGCCTGCGGTGCGGCGCTCCTCGCCATGGGCGATGACCGAGGGTTCATCCAGCGTCACCACCAGCACATATTTCGGATCATGGGCCGGGAACATCGCGGCGAAGGTGGCGATGACCTTGCTTTCGTAATAGCCGCCGCGTGGTTTGGGTTTATCGGCGGTGCCGGTCTTGCCGCCCACCTGATAACCCGGAACCTCGCCAAAGGAAGCGGTGCCGCTGGTCACCACCTTGCGCAGCATGGCGCGGGCCTGACGGGCCGCCTCAGCCGACATCACCCGGTGGCCCAGCTGCGGCCCCTTCTGGCGCAGGATGGTGGGGCTGACATATTGGCCGCCATTGGCGATGGCCGCATAACCGGCCGCCAGATGCATCGGGCTGGTGGACAGCCCGTGCCCATAGGAAATCGTCACCGTGCTCAGCTCGCCCCATTTGCTGGGTTTGAGCGGCTTACCGCCTGCGGCCTCGGCGATTTCGATCGGCGTCGGATCAAACATCCCCATGGCGCGCAGGAAATCCTGCTGCCGCTGGGCACCGATCTGCAGCGCCAGGCGCCCGGTGCCCCGGTTGGAGCTGTTGACGATGATATCGGCGACACTCAGCTTGCCGTAGTTCTTGTTGTGGAACTCGCCAATCGGAAAGCGCCCGATCCGCATTGGACCGGAGGTGTCGATAATGGTCTCGGAATTCACCAGCCCCAGATCAACGGCCTGAGCTGCGGTGAAAATCTTGAAGGTCGAGCCGAGTTCATAGACCCCCTGCACCGCGCGGTTGAACAACGGGCTGTCGGAGGGATCGAAACCGGAGGTCGGCGGACGTGGGCGGTCATTGGGATCGAAATCCGGCAGCGACACCACCGAAATCACCTCGCCGGTGTGAACATCCATCAGGATCGAGGTGGCGCCTTTGGCGTTCATCAGCTTCATGCCGCCGAAAAGCACCCGCTCGGATGCCGCCTGCACCGTCAGATCCAGCGAGAGCTGCAAGGGCCGCCCGCCGTTGGCCGGGTCGCGCAGGTAGTCGTCGAACTGTTTTTCGACCCCGGCAACACCGATCACCTCGGCGGCGCTGACGCCTTCCTTGCCGAAACCGGCGCCGCCCAGCACATGGGCCGCCAGGCTGCCATTGGGGTAAAGACGCATTTCGCGCGGACCAAACAGCAGCCCCGGATCGCCGATGTCATGGACGGCCTGTTTCTGTTCGGGGCTGATTTTTTTCTTGATCCAGATGAACTTACGCTTGCCGGAAAAATCCTTCAGCAGGCGTTCCAGCTCCAGATCGGGGAAAATCTCCACCAGACGCCGCGCCGCCCCTTCCGGGTCGACCATCTGCGGTGGCTGGGCATAGAGCGAATGGGTCTCGAAGTTGGTTGCCAGCATGCGGCCCTTGCGGTCGACGATATCGGCGCGCTGCATGGCAATGGCGCTGCCCGGCGCACTGGCGACCGGTTCGACCGGCTCCGAGGTGGCCAGCGTTGCCATACGGGCGCCAATCGCGGTGAAAGCGCAGAGGAAGAACATGCCCAGAACCAGCAGCCGCCCCTCGGCGCGCTGGCGGGCATGGGCCTGCATCTCGGCGTGGCGCTGGCGCAGGTTTTCGCGTTCGATTGCATCCGGGTTCTCGCCCCGCGCGCGCGCGGTCAGGATCCGCGCCAGCGGGCGTAGCGGCGTGCGGATCATGGCTGTGTCCCCGTTGCGGTCTGCCCATTGGCCCCAAGCGAGGAAACCTCAACCCCATTGGTGAAATCCAGCAGCTCATCCTCCTGCGGCGGATAGGCGACCTCATCCACGCGGCCAAACTGTTCCGGGCGCAGCGGCAGCAGGCTGAGGCGATCAAAATTGAGTTCCGCCAGTTCGCGCAGCCGGTCGGGACGGTTGAGATAGGCCCATTCGGCGCGCAGCACGCTGAGCCGGACCTGCGATGCGCCGATCTGGCGTTGCAGGCTGCGGGTTTCCTTCAGTACCTGCTGGGTGGTGTAATTCTCGCGGTAGGCCCAGAAAGCCAGCCCAAAGACGGCGAGACAGGTGGCGATATAAAGCAGGGTCTTCATCAGCGTTTCTCTCTTGCCTGCGCCTGTTTCAGCTGCGGCATGCCAATATCCTTGGCGCTGATCGCAATCGGCGCGGCCCCGGTGCGGCGACCGACGCGCAGCCGGGCGGAGCGGGAGCGCGGGTTGTCCGCCAGCTCCTGATCGTCCGGCCCGACGGCCTTGCGGGTGACCAGCGTGAATTGCGACGGCGTTTCCTCGACCTCGGGGGCGTAGCGGTTGGCGCGACCGGTTTTGCCCGCGCGATGCTGGAAGAAGCGTTTGACCATGCGATCTTCGATGGAATGGAAGGTCACAACCGCCAGGAGGCCGCCGGGTTTCAGCGCGCGTTCGGCGGCCAGCAGCCCCTCGAACAGCTCTTCATATTCGGCGTTCACCGCGATGCGCAGACCCTGAAAACTGCGGGTTGCCGGATGTGACTGGCCGGGTTTGGAGCGCGGCAGGCAGCTCTCGATGATTCCGGCGAGCTGGAGTGTCGTGGTGATCGGCGCCTCGGTGCGGGCCTTCACGATGGCGCGGGCAATACGGCGGCTGGCGCGTTCCTCGCCAAAGAGGAACAGGATATCGGCCAGCGCCGCCTCGTCCAGTTCCGCGACCAGATCGGCGGCAGAGGGGCCATCCTGCGACATCCGCATATCCAGCGGCCCGTCGCGCATGAAGGAAAAGCCGCGTTCGGCCAGATCCAGCTGCATGGAGGAGACGCCAAGATCGAGGACGACGCCGTCGAGATCCTGCGCATATTCATCCATGCGGGAGAACACCCCCTGTTGCAGGGTCAGGCGGCCGGCATAGTCGCCGATCCAGCTTTCAGCCATTTCAAAGGCCAGCGGATCGCGATCAACGCCGATCACGTGATCGGCCCCCGCCTCCAGCAGGCCCCGGCTGTAGCCCCCGGCCCCGAAGGTGCCATCAAGCCAGCGCCCGGAAACCGGCGCCACGGCTTTCAGCAGCGGACGCAGAAGGACCGGTACGTGAGGACCGGTTGAGGTTGGGCGGTCCGTTGTCATGGATCAAGCGCCTCCGGCGCCATCGAGGAATTCCGCCGGGTCAAAGTCCTCGGGCAGATCGTCCAGCCACTCCTCGGATTTTGCCAGTTCTTCCTCTTCATAGGTTTCAGGCTTCCAGATCTGGAAGGTGTCGCCGGCGGCGATGAAGAACGCCTCGGCCTCCAGATTGATCTTGTTGCGCAGCTTGGCGGGCAGCACCAGCCGCCCGGTTTCATCAACGGTGGTCGGGAAGGACTGACCGTGGAACATGCGCTGCAACATCTTGCGCGGCATCGAGCCGCGCGGCAAGGCGTCGATTTTGGCGTCGACTTCCTCGATCGCCTCCATCGTGTAGCATTCCAGGAAATTGCGGCGGTGGTCACCATAGACGATGACCAGTTCGGGGTTGCTGCCGGATTGCCAGTTGGGGTCACCCGCTTCCAGAACACGGCGAAAGGAGGCCGGAATCGAGACCCGCCCCTTTGTATCCACCTTGTGGTGGCTTTCACCTCTGAACCTACGGCCCAATCTATCGTCCCTTTTTTCAGCGTCCCTCGTGCCGAAGCTATCCCCAGAAGCAAAAGGGGCGGGCTGATCTGCTGCCACTGATCAACCCGCCTCCTTGTCCCGACTTGCGGGGTGTCCGACTGCGCGCGCCACCTGGGGGGATGTCTGCTCGCTCGCGCGCCGGATCTCTCTATTTTCGATGAAAGCGAAGGCCTGTATGAAACCTGCTTCTTAGTAGTCTTGGTTGGGGTCGTTTGGTGCCCCTGCTCTTCGTCTCATTCGATGAACTAGGGATACTATGGGAATACGTGGGCGACAACTGTTTTTTATGGACCACATCTGAACATCTAGATAACGACGCGCCGATTCTACGGGAAAGAATCGCAGATGCGCCCAGTGGTAGATTAAGTCACCATAAAGGCCACTATATGTAGGGTCACATCTGTTTTGGAAAAAGTGCCATGATTTCCCAGAAATTTTGAGAGCGAGTCTGGAGAATCAGAATGTTCACATTTCGTTCACGGGCGCATGTGGCAGTTGGACCGGGGCAATTCCCGTGATCCGGGCGATATCGCCTGAAAATCACGCCAGAACAGCACAGTGATTCGGGAAAGCGGGCCAAAATGTCTCGACGCCGCCCATAATTTCCCACATGGCCCATCAATTCCCACGCGGCCCATGATTTCCCAGCAGCGCCGGGAGCGTTTCAGCTTCGCGATCTAGGCCATGCCGCCGCGGATCAGACCTTCGGCCATTTTTGCATAGGCCTCGGCCATCAGACCGTCACCGGCAGCGATGGGAGTGCCATTGTCACCGGCCAGCCGGGTCTCAAGATCAATCGGCAGCGCCCCGAGCAAGGGCACCCCGATGCGCTCAGCCTCGGCAGCAACCCCTCCGTGACCAAAGATGTGATGTTCGCCGCCACAATCCGGGCAGGCAAAGAAGGACATGTTTTCGATCAGGCCCAGCACCGGTGTTTTCAGGGTGTTGAACATGTCAATCGCCTTGCGCGCATCCAGCAGCGCCACATCCTGCGGGGTGGAGACCACGATGGCACCGGACAGCTCGGCCTTGGTGCACAAGGTCAGCTGCACATCGCCGGTGCCGGGCGGCAGATCGACGATCAGCACGTCAAGTTCCCCCCAGTTCACCTGCCCCAGCATCTGCTGAAGCGCGCCCATCAGCATCGGGCCGCGCCAGACCACCGCCTTGGCCTCGTCAACCATGAAGCCGATCGACATCAGCGTGACGCCATGGGCGTGCAGCGGTTCGATGATCTTGCCGTCAGGGCTGGCGGGGCGGCCGCTCGCCCCCATCATACGTGGCTGGCTGGGTCCATATATGTCAGCGTCGAGCAGGCCCACCTTGCGCCCCTGCCGGGTGAGCGCCACGGCGAGATTGGCGCTGACGGTGGATTTACCCACGCCGCCCTTGCCCGATCCCACGGCGAGAATGCGTTTCACCCCGCTGGGTTTCAGCGGCCCCTGCTGCGGCTTGGGGTGGCCGCCCAGTTTCAGGGTCGGCGCGGGCCGCGCGGCGGCATCGGAGTGGGCGGTTAGTGCCGCGGAGACGCTCTCCACCCCCGGCAGCGCCAGAACGGTTGCCTCGGCAGCGCGGCGCAGCGGCTCCATCTGGGCGGCGATCTGCGGGCTGGGCGCCTCGATCACGAAGCTGACGCGACCTCCCTCCACCATCAGCGCGCGCAGCATGTCGCGCGAGACCAGCGTTCCGCCATCGGGCAGTTGCAGCCGCGCAAGGGCGTCGCGAATCTCATCCTGGGTGGGGGTCATGGCCTGTCTCCTGTTGGTTACCCGCCATATAAGACCTGCGGCCGACAAGCCCAAGACCGCATCGGACCCTGTACAGGCTCTCGGTCGGCCCCAATCTGCGCGCGGCCTGTAGCCTGCCCGTTTGCCGCCTGCCGCGAATTTAGGCATCAGCACACCGATTGGCGCATACCTCGGCAAGATCAACCCGGTTTCCGCAAGGAAACCCATGCATTTGCTGCATAGCAGAAATGCCCCTTTCAGGGATTGTGCGTGCGCAGCATTATCATATTTATGAGGCCAAGAGAGGCCGGGAACGGCCAGACATTCATAGACGTTAAGGACAACACCGATGGCCGCTGTTGACAATATCACAACCCGCAAAGGCGCTCTGGCCTTCAGCCCGCGCGCCATGTTCGACGAGCTGAAAGGCAAGATTGCACGCTACCGCCTGTATCGCCAGACCATGGATGAGCTGTCGACGCTCTCCGGTCGCGAGCTGGCTGACCTGGGGCTGAGCCGCTCCATGCTGCGCAGCGTCGCCTATGAGGCCGCATACGGCACGAAATAAAGAGATCAGGCTCTCTTCTCCTCCTCCCTTGGGAGCCTGCTATCGCGGTGACATCCTCCTCCTCCCTGATGTCACCGCACCCTATACCGGCGTCATAGCCGGACCCTGATACACCATGCCTCCTCCTCCCTGATGGTATGGTGTTGTACAGAACGGCGGTGCCCTCCTCCTCCCTGGCACCGCCGTTTTTTTGTGCCTGATTGCCTGATCGGCAGCGCCTGCCATTGATGACAGGACGCAAAAAAGGCGCCGGCAAACTGCCGACGCCCGAGCTGGTGCCCGCCTGCCGATGGCGGGGATCTATCGGTGCTGGATCAGACCCGCAGTCGGCGCGGTCAGAACGGCACGTCCTCTGCTGCGGTGACGAAACGGGCGACAACCTTCTTCGTGCCGGCCTTCTCGAATGCGACTTCCAGCTTGTCCCCCTCGATCGCGGTGATCGCGCCATAGCCGAATTTCTGGTGGAACACCCGTTCACCGGCAGTGAAGGCGGAGGTGGCGGTGAGGTCGATGACGCTGGACTTGCTTTCCTTGGGCTGGGACAGACCACGCTCTCCGGCGCGGGACTGCATGCGTTTCCAGCCCGGTGAGTTGTACCCATCGGCAGAGGCCATGCGATCCTCAATCGTGGAGCGCACGCCCCCGAAACCGCCCGGAGCCGCCGCGCCGTAGCCGCCGCCGTAGAGACCGGGCGGGGTCAGCACCTCGACATGTTCTTCGGGCAGCTCATCAATGAAACGGGAGGGCAGCTGCGATTGCCACTGACCAAAGACACGGCGATTGCCGGCAAAGGAGATCGTGCAGATGTCCTCGGCCCGCGTGATACCGACATAGGCCAGACGGCGTTCTTCCTCGAGGCCCTTCAGGCCGCTTTCGTCCATCGAGCGCTGCGAGGGAAAGAGACCATCCTCCCAGCCCGGCAGGAAAACAGCAGGAAATTCCAACCCCTTGGCGGCGTGCAGCGTCATGATGGAGACCTTCTGCGCCGCATCCTGTTTGTCATTGTCCATGATCAGGCTGACATGTTCGAGGAAGCCCTGCAGGTTTTCAAACGCCTCCAGCGCCTTGACCAGTTCCTTGAGGTTTTCCAGACGGCCCGGCGAATCCGGGTTCTTGTCGGTCTGCCACATGGTGGTGTAGCCGCTCTCGTCGAGGATGGTTTCGGCCAGCTCCATATGGGTCATGTCGGCGTCGCCCGCCAGACGTCCCCAGCGGGAAAGATCGGTGACCAGCTGGCGCAGGGCATTGCCGCCCTTGCCCTTGATCTGGCCGCTCTCCACCGCAAGCCGCGCGCCCTCGACCAATGAGACGCCATTGCTGCGCGCCATGGTCTGGATGGTCTGCTGCGCCTTGTCGCCAAGACCACGTTTGGGGGTATTGACGATCCGCTCAAACGCCAGATCGTCCTCCGGGCTGACCACCAGCCGGAAATAGGCCATGGCATCGCGAATTTCGAGCCGCTCGTAGAAGCGCGGCCCGCCGATGACCCGGTACGGCAGACCAATGGTCAGAAAGCGGTCTTCAAACGCGCGCATCTGATGCGAGGCCCGCACCAGAATCGCCATATCGTTGAGGTCGATGGGGGCAAGGCCACGGGTGCCGCGCTGCATCGCCTCGATCTCCTCGCCGATCCAGCGGGCCTCCTCCTCGCCGTCCCAATGGCCGATCAGACGCACCTTCTCGCCGCCGCGTGCCTCGGTCCAGAGTTCCTTGCCCAGACGTCCGCTGTTGCCCCGGATCACCCCGGAGGCGGCGCTGAGAATATGTTCGGTCGAGCGGTAGTTCTGTTCCAGCCGGACCACATTGGCGCCGGGAAAATCCTTTTCAAACCGCAGGATATTGCCCACCTCGGCCCCGCGCCAACCATAGATCGACTGATCGTCGTCACCAACGCAGCAGATGTTCTTATGCGCGCCCGCGAGAAGCCGCAGCCAGAGATACTGGGCCACGTTGGTATCCTGATATTCGTCCACCATGATAAACCGGAACCAGCGCTGGTATTGTTCCAGCACATCCGGGTTGTCCTGAAAGATGGTGACCATATGCAGCAGAAGATCGCCGAAATCGACCGCATTCAGATCCTTCAGCCGCACCTGATACTGCGCATAGAGGTCCACGCCACGGTGATTATAGGCGCTGGCATCCGCGACCGGCACCCGGGAAGGCGTCAGCGCGCGGTTTTTCCAATCGTCGATCACCCCCGCCAGCATCCGCGCAGGCCAGCGTTTGTCATCTATGCCTTCGGCCTTGATCAGCTGTTTCAGCAGCCGGATCTGATCGTCGGTGTCCAGAATGGTGAAATTGGATTTCAGCCCGACCAGTTCGGCGTGACGGCGCAGCAGTTTCACGCAGATCGAGTGGAAGGTTCCGAGCCAGGGCATCCCCTCAACCGCCTGCCCCAGCATTCCGGCGACGCGCTCCTTCATCTCGCGCGCGGCCTTGTTGGTGAAGGTCACAGCAAGGATCTCGTTTGGTTTGGCCGTGCCGGTGGTCAGCAGATGGACAATCCGCGCAGTCAGCGCCTTGGTCTTGCCGGTGCCGGCCCCTGCCAGCATCAGTACGGGCCCTTCCAGACATTCGACGGCGGCGCGCTGTGCGGGGTTCAGCCCGTCAAGATAGGGCATCGGCCGCGCCGCCATGGCCCGCGCGGACAGCGAAATCCCCTCATAGGGGTCGATATCGTCAAAACTGCTCATGGGCAGGACATTAACGTGATTCAATCCCGGCGGAAAGAGGGCGTTCACAGTCTGTTCCGCAGACATCTGCAACAGGTCAACCGAGCAAATCCCGAAAATCTTCAGTAGTTTAAATCCCGAGACACCGGAATTTAGGTTAACGATTAACACAATTGAAAACTCAACCGACCAGCATGGACCAGCGGCCATAGCGCCGTGAGGGCACTCTCAATCGGACGGCAGACGGCACCATGAAACCTGATCTCAAAACCAGCGTCGCGGAGAGAACCCGCAGCATGTCACTCCTTTTCGTGCTGGTTGTGGCCGCGGCCGCCTCGGTCTGGGCCGTTTTTGCGGTGCCAACCCCCATCGTCGATCACATGCTGGAAGCCGACATCCGCAAACAGGCGGAACTCTGGCAGCGGCGGATCGTCCTGCATATGGCAAACCCGGAGGAGTCGTTCGAGGAGGGCATCATCCAGCCGCATGACGCCCATATGCTGGCGCTGTTCACCGAGGAAACCGATGTCTACCGCTATCGCCTGCTGACCAGCTCGGGCGAAATTTTCTGGTCCTCGCGCAGCGATGAAATCGGCGAGTTTGAGGCAAATGTCTTTTTCACCACCAAGGTCGCCAAAGGTGAGGTCTACTATATGCACGATGCCTTGCCCGCCTATGACGTCGACGGGCTGACCCTGGCAACCGGCAACTACAACAGCGAGGTCACGCGGGAGATCGCACAGGTATACATGCCCCTTATTCATAACGGGCATTTCGACGGTGCGATTGATTTCTATACCGATATCACCGAGCTGCGGAATATCTTCATCAACCGGGTGCGACTGTCGCTGATCGTGCTGACATCCATTGCGCTGCTGGCAATGACGATTGCTGTTTATGTCGTGTTCAAATCGAACCGATTCCGCATGAATCAGCTGCGCCAGCGCAACGAGACGGAGCGCGAGATCCTGGACGAGCAGCTGCGGCTGGCCCGTGAAGTGCAGCTGCTGGGCGAGCTGAACGAATGGCTGCAATCCAGCCGTTCGCTCGACGAGCTGTTCGACATGGTGGCCCGTTTCATGACCCATATCCTGCCGACGGCCGAGGGCAGCGTCTATGTCTACTCCAACTCGCGCGATGTGCTTGACGGCTGTGCCAGCTGGAATGGCGGCAGTCACAAGGACCATATCCACCCGGAAGAATGCTGGGGTCTGCGTCGCGGCCGCAGCTATGAATTCGGCTCCTCCGAGATTGATTTTGTCTGCGAACATGCCGAGCCGCATGACGGCCGCGCCTATTACTGTTTCCCGATTCTGGCCCATGGCGAGACCGTCGGCCTGATGCATCTGCGCGCGCTGAGCGACGCCACCGAAGAGTTCCGCAGCAGCAAGAAACTGGCCCAGATGTGCGCCGAACAGATCTCCATGGCGATCGCCAATGTGCGGATGCGCGACCAGCTGCATGATCAGTCGGTGCGTGATCCGCTGACCGGTCTGTTCAACCGTCGCCACATGACGGAGACCCTGCGCAAGAGCATCTCCAGCAGCCAGAAAAGCGGCACACCGCTGAGCCTGATTGCGGTGGATGTGGATCATTTCAAGAAGTTCAATGACAATCACGGCCATGATGCCGGTGACATGGTCCTGCGGGCGGTCGGTTCGGTGCTGGAACAGGCCTGTGACGGCGATGAAGTGGCCTGCCGTCCGGGCGGAGAGGAATTCACGCTGATCCTTCCCGGGGTCAGCCAGCAGGATGTGATGACCAAGGCCGAGCTGCTGCGCCAGGCCGTGGAGGCGATTGTCGTCCGCTACGGCGAGAAGGCGCTGCCCGGGATTTCGATCTCGCTTGGCGTGGCCCATTACCCGCGCCACGGCACGATGCCACAGGACCTGCTGCGCGCCTCCGACGAGGCGCTCTACGATGCAAAAGCGAAAGGCCGCAACCAGGTCTGTGTCGCCTCCGCCGCAGAGCAGGCGCCACGCAACCCTGCCGCGCAGACAGGTCCCTCAAAGCCGTCGGATTCGGGCAGCTCGATCGCTGCGGAGTAGGCCGGAGACCCCTGCCCCCGCAGCAGGAACCGGGCCGACGGGCATTGACCAAAGCCCCGTCACAGCGACCAAGCGATGCACCCGGCGCCAGCGCCCCAGTTGCGGCGGCTGGATTGACGGCGTGACCGGGCAACTGGGCGCGTGGGCAGACCGCCTTCGACACGGGCTTCGCGCTCGCTGCGCGATCCTTCGGATCGGTCATTGACCAGCCAACAGGATGACACGCCCCGACGCCGACCGTTGGCCCATCGGGCGCGCAATAGCCCTCTTTTACAATTGGCGGACACATCGCGCGCCCGATGGGCCTGGCTCTGGGCCTGGCGTGGCCCCTCGACCCGGCGTGATCCCCGCAGGGCCGCAACAAGACACCGATCAGAAGGCTCGCAAGCAATAGAGGCCCGCACAATGCACCGGGGTGGGTAACGGATGGCAGCGACCCGCGAGCGAGGCACCAGAAAGGGCGCGCAGCGGGTGGCCGATACGGACGACAACAGCGCAGGAGCTGGAACGGGTGCGGTCCAAATAGTTACAAAAATGTTTCAATGCTGCACTCCACACTAGACTTTTGCTGCAAGGCAGCGACAAATGCGCAGCATGGATCTGCACCAGCGTTACCCCGCTCTCAGTGACCTTCGCCAGCGCGCCCGGCGGCGCCTGCCCCGTTTCGTTTGGGAGTATCTGGACAGTGGCACCGGGCGAGAGGCGACCACCGCCCGCAACCGCAAAGCGCTGGATTGTATCGGCTTTGCCCCGTCGATTCTGCATGGGCCGCAACAGCCCTCGCTCAGCTCCGAGTTTCTGGGCGTGTCGCGCCCGCTGCCGTTTGGCATTGCGCCAGTTGGCATGTCGGGGCTGATCTGGCCCGACGCGGAACGCCAGCTGGCCCGCTGCGCCGCGGCGCAGGGCCTGCCCTACTGCCTGTCGACCGTGGCAAGCCAGTCCCCCGAAGATCTGGCCGATGACCTCGGGGCGGCGCCGTGGTTCCAGCTTTACCCGCCGAAGGATCCCGCCATCCGCCGCGATATGCTGCAGCGCGCCAAATCCGCAGGCTTTGCCGGTCTGGTGCTGACAGTTGATGTGCCCGTGGCCTCGCGCCGGGAACGGCAGACGCGCTCCGGGTTGACGCAGCCCCCCCGGCTGACGCCCCGGTTGCTGGCACAGGTGGCGATGCGACCGGCCTGGGCCATGGGCATGGCGCGCCGGGGGATGCCGCATATGCGGACGCTGGATAAATATGTGACCGGCCAGAGCGGCAGCCTGTCGTCGACGGCCCATGTCGGCTATCTGCTGCGCACCTCGCCCGATTGGGACTATGTGAAATGGCTGCGCGATCATTGGGAGGGGCCGCTGATCATCAAGGGGGTGATGCGCGCCGAGGATGCCGCACCGCTGGAGGCGCTTGGCGTCGATGCGCTGTGGGTATCGAACCATGCCGGGCGCCAGTTCGATGCGGCCCGCGCCACCATCGAGGCCCTGCCGGATATCCGTGCGGCCACCACCCTGCCGCTGATTTTCGACAGCGGTATCGAAGGTGGTCTGGATATCCTGCGCGCCCTGGCCTTGGGGGCGGACTACGTCATGTTAGGCCGCGCGTTCCACTTTGCCCTGGCAGCGCTTGGCCCGCAGGGGCCGGACCATCTGATCGATCTTTTGCGCCTGGATCTGCTGGCAAACATGGGCCAGCTGGGGGCGGAGGACCTGACGATGCTGCCGCAACCGCTCCCACTTCAGCCGATTGCGCCGCCATTTGCGACACTTAAGACCGATACGGACCTAAAATCTCCGCCGTAATCGTATTTTTTGCCGGATTCTGGCCTCAGGTCAGCGCTATCACGCTGTCCATACCCAGAACTACGTCTATACCGGACCCTAATTTGCGCTTATCACTCCGCCAAACTGCACGACCCCGAGGAAGCCATGACTGACTTCAAGAAAATCCTGATCGCCAACCGCGGCGAAATCGCCATCCGCGTCATGCGGGCAGCCAATGAGATGGGCAAGAAGACGGTTGCCGTCTATGCCGAAGAGGACAAGCTGGGCCTGCACCGGTTCAAGGCGGATGAAGCCTATCGGATCGGCGAAGGTCTGGGACCGGTTGCCGCCTATCTGTCGATTGACGAGATCATCCGCGTGGCCAAGGAAAGTGGCGCCGATGCGATCCACCCCGGCTACGGCCTGCTGTCGGAGAACCCGGATTTCGTGGATGCCTGCGCCCGCAACGGCATCACCTTTATCGGTCCGAAGGCGGAAACCATGCGCGCGCTCGGCGACAAGGCCAGTGCCCGTCGCGTCGCAATCGAGGCCGGCGTGCCGGTGATCCCCGCCACCGAAGTGCTGGGCGATGACATGGATGCGATCCGCGCCGAAGCGGCTGAGGTCGGCTATCCCTTGATGCTGAAAGCCTCCTGGGGCGGCGGCGGTCGCGGTATGCGCCCGATCCACAGCGAATCCGAACTTGAGGAAAAGGTGCTGGAAGGCCGCCGCGAAGCGGAAGCGGCCTTTGGCAATGGCGAGGGCTATCTGGAAAAGATGATCACCCGCGCCCGCCACGTCGAGGTACAGATCCTGGGCGACAAACATGGGCAAATCTACCACCTTTATGAGCGGGACTGCTCGGTGCAGCGCCGCAACCAGAAAGTGGTCGAGCGTGCGCCCGCCCCCTATCTGACCGAGGAACAGCGCGCCGAAATCTGCGATCTGGGCCGCAAGATCTGCCAGCATGTGAACTATGAATGCGCAGGCACCGTCGAATTCCTGATGGATATGAACGACGGCAAATTCTACTTCATCGAGGTGAACCCGCGGGTGCAGGTGGAGCATACGGTGACCGAGGAAGTCACCGGCATCGACATCGTGCAGGCGCAGATCCTGATCGCCGAGGGCAAGACCATTGCCGAGGCCACCGGCAAGGCATCGCAGGACGAGATCCAGCTCAATGGTCATGCGCTACAGACCCGGGTGACCACCGAGGATCCGCTCAACAACTTCATCCCGGATTACGGTCGAATCACCGCCTACCGCTCGGCCACGGGCATGGGCATCCGTCTGGATGGCGGCACCGCCTATGCGGGCGGCGTGATCACCCGTTACTATGATTCGCTGCTGACCAAGGTGACGGCCAAGGCCCCCACCCCGGAAAAGGCGATTGCCCGCATGGACCGCGCGCTGCGTGAATTCCGGGTGCGCGGTGTCAGCACCAATATCGCCTTTGTCGAGAACCTGCTGAAACACCCGACCTTCCTGTCGAATGAATACACCACCAAATTCATCGACGAGACGCCGGAGCTGTTCCAATTCGCCAAGCGCCGCGACCGCGGCACCAAGGTGCTGACCTATATCGCTGATATCTCGGTGAACGGGCATCCCGAAACCGAAGGTCGCCCGGCGCCTCATCCCGATCTGAAAGAGCCGCGCGCGCCCAAGGCCGATGCCGCGACGCAGCCCTATGGCACCCGCAACCTGCTGGAGCAAAAGGGCGCGCAGGCCGTGGCCGACTGGATGAAGGCGCAGCGTCAGCTGCTGCTGACTGATACCACCATGCGCGACGGCCACCAGTCGCTGCTGGCCACCCGGATGCGCAGCCATGACATGATCAAGGTGGCCCCGGCCTATGCCCAGAACCTGAGCCAGCTGTTCTCGGTCGAGTGCTGGGGCGGTGCGACATTCGACGTGGCCTATCGCTTCCTTCAGGAGTGCCCCTGGCAGCGCCTGCGCGACCTGCGCGAGCGGATGCCAAACCTGATGACCCAGATGCTGCTGCGCGCCTCCAATGGTGTCGGCTATACCAACTATCCCGACAATGTGGTGCAGAGCTTTGTGAAACAGGCGGCCACCGGCGTTGATGTGTTCCGCGTCTTTGACAGCCTGAACTGGGTCGAGAACATGCGCGTCGCCATGGATGCGGTCGTTGAAAGCGGCAAGATCTGCGAAGGCACCATCTGCTACACCGGCGATATCCTGGATCCGAAGCGCGCCAAATACGACCTGAAGTATTATGTCGGCATGGCCAAGGAGCTGGAAGCGGCAGGCGCGCATATTCTGGGCCTGAAGGACATGGCGGGCCTGCTGAAGCCGGCCGCTGCCCGCCAGCTGGTCAAGGCGCTGAAGGAAGAGGTCGGCCTGCCGGTCCATTTCCACACCCATGATACCTCGGGTGTGGCTGGTGCCACCATCCTGGCGGCAGCGGATGCCGGCGTCGATGCGGTGGACGCCGCTATGGACGCCTTCAGTGGCGGCACCTCGCAGCCCTGCCTCGGCTCCATCGTCGAAGCGCTGCGCAACACCGACCGCGACACCGGGCTGGACATCGCCAAGATCCGCGAAATCTCGGACTATTGGGAACAGGTGCGGATGCAATATGCCGCCTTTGAATCCGGGTTGCAGGCGCCCGCCTCGGAGGTCTATCTGCACGAGATGCCCGGCGGCCAGTTCACCAACCTGAAGGCACAGGCGCGCAGCCTGGGGCTGGAGGATCGCTGGCATGAGGTCGCCCAGACCTATGCCGATGTGAACCAGATGTTCGGCGATATCGTGAAGGTGACGCCCTCGTCCAAAGTGGTTGGCGACATGGCACTGATGATGGTCAGCCAGGGTCTGAGCCGTGACGACGTCGAGGATCCGAAGAGTGATGTGGCCTTCCCGGACTCGGTTGTCGACATGATGCGCGGCAACCTCGGCCAGCCTCCGGGTGGCTTCCCTGAGGGGATCGTCTCCAAGGTGCTGAAAGGCGACGCGCCCAATCTGGATCGCCCCGGCGCCCATCTGGACCCGGTCGATCTGGAAGCGACCCGTGCGGAGCTGTCGCGGGAGCTGGAAGGCAAGGCCGTCGATGACGAGGATCTGAACGGCTACCTGATGTATCCCAAGGTCTTCCTCGACTACATGGGCCGCCATCGCCAATATGGTCCGGTCCGCAGCCTGCCCACCCGCACCTTCTTTTACGGGATGGAACCGGGCGAGGAGATCACCGCAGAAATCGACCCCGGCAAGACGCTGGAAATCCGCCTGCAGGCCATCGGCGATACCGATGACAAGGGCGAGGTGAAAGTCTTCTTTGAACTAAACGGCCAGCCCCGCGTCATCCGCGTGCCGAACCGTCTGGTCAAGGCGACGACGCAGGCCCGGCCCAAGGCCGAGCAGGGCAATGCAAACCATGTCGGCGCGCCGATGCCCGGCGTCGTGGCCACCGTTGCCGTGCAGGTTGGCCAGCCGGTGCATGAGGGCGACCTGCTGCTGACCATCGAGGCGATGAAGATGGAAACCGGCATTCATGCCGAGCGCGATGCGGTGGTGAAGGCCCTGCATGTGCAGGCAGGCGGGCAGATCGACGCCAAGGATCTGCTGATCGAGCTGGAGTGATCACAGCCCGCGCCTGTCACCGATGACAGGCACTGCGACTATCACATGAAGGCGTCCCCGCATTCCGGGGGCGCCTTTTTCTGTCAGGTGGCGCGGTCTGCCAGATGCGCGGTGGTCAGATCAGCGCCTGTGTCTCGATCTGTGGTGGCATCATCACCGGCGCCTCGGCGGTATGAAGACCCGCAGCCTGCCCATCCGTGGTGAGTTTGGCACCGATCGCCAGACCAATGGCGACGGTCAGGCCAAGGATGCGCAATGTGTCCAGCCTGTCGTCCAAGGATTTACCCATCCGGTCGCGCAGCGGTTTGCTAAGCAGTGTCATCTCGGGGCTCCCTTTCGGTTTCGCAGATATCTCCGCGGGTTGGCCCGGCTCGTTGGCTCGCAAACATCAGGTCGTCTTGGCCAGGCTCATGTCATCATCATAAGGGTAAAACGCCGCACGTGGCGGCTTCCGTCGCTCAAAACACCGTGACGGTCATTTTTTGCCGACGGCTTTGCGTTTTTCCCTTGCAGCCCTGCCTGTGAATGACTAAATCCGCTTCACCGAATGGCAGCGCGGGCGTAGCTCAGGGGTAGAGCATAACCTTGCCAAGGTTAGGGTCGGGCGTTCGAATCGCCTCGCCCGCTCCATTTGGATACATGAAAAGGCCACCGTATGCAGACGCAACGGTGGCCTTTCGCGTTTGTGAAATACGACATAGCCTCTGGCTTGCGCGGAATCACTTCAGCGCCTAAGAACAGAGCGCGAACAGCTGCAACGGCAGCATGAGAACAGGTGATACGGCAGCATGCTCACATCGGTAGAACTCTGCGCTGGTGCAGGCGGCCAGGCACTGGGGCTTGAGAAAGCCGGCTTTGACCACACCGCGCTGGTCGAAATCGACAAACATTGCTGCGCCACCCTGCGCCACAACCGGCCCCAGTGGAATGTGCTGGAAGAGGATGTGCGCGCCTTCAAGGCGGATGCCGACGCCTATCGCGGCATTGACCTGCTGGCTGGCGGGCTGCCCTGCCCACCATTTTCGGTGGCAGGTAAACAGCTGGGCGAGAAGGACGAGCGCAACCTCTTTGACGATGCCATCGAAATCGTCGCCGCCACCCGCCCCCGCGCGGTGATGATCGAGAATGTGCGCGGCTTTCTGGATGCAGTATTCCATGACTACCGCGAGAAGCTGAAGAAACAGCTGGCCAAACTGGGCTATGAGACCGACTGGCGCCTGCTGAATGCTTCCGACTTCGGCGTGCCGCAGCTGCGCCCGCGGGTGGCCATCGTCGCCCTGCGCAAGGAATTCTCGGGCCAGTTCAACTGGCCCGAGCCGCTGCCGCATAATCCCCGCACCGTGGGCGAGACCCTGCTTGACCTGATGAAGGAACGCGGCTGGCGCGGGGCCGAGGATTGGGCCGCCAGGGCCGATGAGATTGCGCCAACGATTGTGGGCGGCTCCAAGAAACATGGCGGGCCGGACCTCGGCCCCACCCGGGCGCGGCGCGCCTGGGCCGCCTTGGGCGTCGAGGGGCGCACCATCGCCTATGAGGCGCCGGATCCCTTTCACAACGACATGCCGCGCCTCACCGTGCGGATGGTGGCGCGCATTCAGGGCTTCCCCGACAGCTGGCATTTCACCGGGGCCAAGACCAACGCCTATCGCCAGGTCGGCAATGCCTTTCCGCCGCCGGTGGCCGAAGCCGTGGCCCGGCAGATCCGTCAGGCCATCGCACGCCCCAGCCTGAAGGTGGTGACCAGCCCTGCCACCGGGCGTTGATCGGGCCGTCGTGATGGCGCTGCGCGATGTAGGGCCACATCCTGCCCTGTCACCTTTCCCAAAATACTCAAGCCACGGCTGCAACCGGGAACAGGCTCTGCGATGAAACAGAAACTGCCGCCCAGCCGGATCCATCCCGGCCATGCCGATCACCTGCTGCTCAGCGCGCTGGCACAGGAGATCACCAGCCGCGCAGGCGGCCCGATGGAGCTGGCGGCCGACTTTCCGCTGATGCTGCGCACGTGCATCGACGATGTGATCCTGACCGCCAAGACCGGGCGGCGCGCCTATGAGGATCTGGAAAAAACCGAGAAGACCTATATCGGCACCCGTGTCGAGATTGAGCTGCGGGCGCTGCTGCGCCTGCCAAAGGGGCGGCTGGATACCGTGATCCTCGGCCATGATGTGGATATCAAACACACCATGGGCAGCAATTGGATGATCCCGACCGAAGCCGTCGACCAGCCCTGTATCCTGGTGGCGGCGGATGAGCCGCGGGCGCGCTGTTACCTCGGGCTGATCGTCGCGCGGCAGGCCTATCTGACCGCCGGTCAGAACAAGGACGCCAAACGCTCGATCTCGGCCGAGGGGTTTGGCAATATTCTCTGGCTGCTCTGTGATCAGCCCTATCCGGCCAATTTCTGGCGCCTGCTGCCGGAGCGGGTGGTGGCGCGTATCTTTGCCGGGGAGAGCGGCAATGCCCGGATGGCGACGCTGTTCCGGGAGGTGCAGCGTCAGCCGATTCCTCGTGACGTCGTCGAGGCGGTGGCCGCGCAGAAGGATTTCATGCGACGGATCCGTTCGGATGGCGGCCATGGCACGCGGGACCTGCTGGGGCGGGAGGGCATCGTTATCCTCGAGGGGCGCAAGGATGCGCAGCTGATCCGCGCGCTTGACCTGCCCCATTGCGGCGGCTCGGAGTTCATATCGGCGCAGCTCTCCAACCTGACGCAGGCGCGGCTGGCCGCCAGCGCTGGTCACACGATCCGCGAAGATTTTTTCGATCCGAGGTGAAAACCCGCTGTTTTTCGGTTGCAGCCCTGCGCGCAATTGCCTATTCACCGCCTCACCGGATGGCAGCGCGGGCGTAGCTCAGGGGTAGAGCATAACCTTGCCAAGGTTAGGGTCGGGCGTTCGAATCGCCTCGCCCGCTCCATCGGGATCACAAAGGCCGCTCTTTTGAGCGGCTTTTTGTTTTTCTACCAAAAACACAGGGTTACCCGGCCATCTAAGGTGTCTTTACGGCGATGACGATTGCGGCGATCTGGATCTGCGCACAGGGCTGACGTGCAGGGCTGACGTGCGGGTGGGCGTCCGATTAATTTCTTCACGCAGCTGTCATTTTTCCTCTTGCAGGTGCTGCGGCAATTTCCTAAACACCGCCTCACCAAATGGCAGCGCGGGCGTAGCTCAGGGGTAGAGCATAACCTTGCCAAGGTTAGGGTCGGGCGTTCGAATCGCCTCGCCCGCTCCATTTGGACTGCAAAGGCCGCTCTTTCCGAGCGGCCTTTTGCGTTTCCGCACCCGGATCAGCGCCACGATGCGCTTGCGCGAACATTTGATCAAATTCCTTTGACGCGACTCTCAAAACCCGCCAATGCTGTGCCAAAGGGGCCAGAGCCCCATCGCCTATGCGCCGCAGGTCTGGCGCTTCAGCTCAGGAGGACAACAGCCCATGGCCCCGGTCATCTATCCCACCACCAATTTCACCGCCACCGAACAGCTCTGCCTTGAGCGCGGCGAGGGCATCTATGTGTTCGACAGCGAGGGCAACAAATATATCGAAGGGCTGGCCGGGCTCTGGTGTACATCGCTGGGCTACAGCAATACCGAAGTGATGGATGCGATCACCGAGCAGCTGCATAGGCTGCCATTTTCGCACACCTTTGGCGGCAAGACCCATCAGCCGATCCAGGATCTGGCGAAGAAGCTGGCCGCGATGGTGCCGGTGGAGGACGCCTATATCTTCTTTGGCAACTCAGGCTCCGACGCCAATGACACCCATTACAAGATGCTGCGCTATTACTTCAACGCAATCGGCAAGCCGGAGAAGCGCAAGATCATCACCCGCGAGCGCGGCTATCACGGGGTCACGGTTGCAGCCGGCTCGCTGACCTCCCTGCCCGCGAATCTCGCGCATTTTGATGCCCCGCTGGAGGCGCTGTCGATCCTGCGCGCCGACTCGCCGCATTATTACACCGCCCGCAAGGGCAATGAGACCGAGGCGCAGTTTGTCGAGCGCATCCTTCAGAACCTCGAAGACCAGATCCTGGCGGAAGATCCCGAAACGATTGCGGCGATGATCGTAGAGCCGATCACCGGCGCCTCTGGCGTGATCGTGCCGCCGGAGGGTTACTATGAGGGGCTACAGGCGCTGCTGCGCAAATATGGCATTCTGGTCTGGGCCGATGAGGTGATCTGTGGCTTTGGGCGCACCGGCGCCGATTTCGGCTGCACCACCATGGGCATCAAGCCGGATCTGATGACCTTTGCCAAGCAATTGTCCTCGGCCTATTTCCCGATCTCGGCCTCGGTCATTCCGGGCTGGATGTATGAGGCGATGGTGGATCAGACCAATCAGGTCGGCGTGTTTGGGCATGGCTATACCTACTCCGGGCACCCGGTCGCCTGTGCGGCAGCGCTGAAAAC
Source organism: Phaeobacter sp. JH20_26 (assembly GCF_048056275.1). Lineage (NCBI taxonomy): Bacteria > Pseudomonadati > Pseudomonadota > Alphaproteobacteria > Rhodobacterales > Roseobacteraceae > Phaeobacter > Phaeobacter sp. JH20_26. The sequence continues at coordinate 1,029,118 of NZ_JAYMWL010000013.1, forward strand.
ACTGGAGATTTACGAGCGTGACAACCTGTTTGAGCATGCCGCCGAGGTGGGCAGCTATTTGCAAACGCAGCTGCGCGAGATTTTCACCGACCATCCGCTGGTGGGCGAAGTGCGTGGCAAGGGCCTGATCGCGGCGCTGGAACTGGTGTCGAACAAAACCACCGGCGCAAGCTTTGACAGGGGTCTTGCCGGGGCGACCGCGCAAAGGCTGTGTCAGCACAATGGTCTGATCCTGCGGGCCGTGGCCGGGAATGCGGTCGCGCTCTGCCCGCCGCTGATCATCACGAAGGATGAGGTGGACGACATGCTGGCACGCCTGAAAACCGCGATCGACGCCAGTTTCGAAGAGCTGAAAGCAGCCGGTCACCTGGCGCATTGAGGCCGCAGACGCCCCGGTGTGCAACGACGGACCGACAAGAGCAGCGCCCCGGCTGAGGCGCTGCTTTTTTATCGCCCCCAAGACCTCCGCCTAGCCAGACAACAGGCTGATCGCGACACCCGCGAGATCTGTGCGATATCCGGTAATGTCACAATCTTGCGGTTTTTCCCCGTGAAAGGATCACAAATTACTGCGAGGTTTGTCTTATCCCAAGGGTGTTCCAAACCTTGCATTTCAGCACCAGCGCATTTCGCGATCCCGCATGGCCCTGTGGTCGGATGGTTTCGGGGGGAACCTGATGGTCCGGGACCTGTGGGATACGGAGACCAATGGGTCCGGGGACCACTGTATCCGGTAGGTCGGGGGAACCGGGGCATGGGACGTGAGGCGGCACGGACCGCGTCACTCCCTGCCGCCGGACAGTCTGGCTGAAACTCTGCGTGAAGTTCTGCCTGACAGGCTGCGGGCCTCAGAGCTTCCTGTCTGAGCCTATGAGCCGGATCCCAGGTCAGAAGACCTTGAAGGTCATCGTTGTCAGCGAGCGTTCGATTCCCTCGATATCGAGCAGCTGATCGTTGATGTATTTGCCAACATCCTGATCGCTGGGAATGTAGAGTTTCATCAGGAGATCATAATCGCCACTGGTGGAATAAAGCTCGGAGTGGATTTCACGCAGGGCAATCTCTTCGGCCACTTTGTAGGTGGTGCCGGGTTTGCAGCGGATCTGGATAAAGACGCAGGTGGACATGATGGCCCTCAACTGTTTGGGAATGCGTGGTTTGCGCGCCAAGCTGGCATGCGGGCGCAGCAGAGGCAATCCCCGGCGACGGGCATGAGAGGCTGGCCGCAGACAATTGGCGCAACAGTTTTGCGCCAATTGACGCGGCAGGCTTGAGCGCGGCCCCGCCCTGCCCCTATAAGCAGCGGCAGGATATCAAGGACATGCCGACCATGCGTACCGCTCAGATCACCCGCAAGACCGCCGAAACCGAGATCAGTGTCGAGATCAACCTCGATGGCACTGGTGCCTATGACAATCAGACCGGCGTCGGTTTCTTTGATCACATGCTGGACCAGCTGTCGCGCCACTCGCTGATCGACATGACCATCCGCGCCAAGGGTGACTATCACATCGACGACCACCACACGGTGGAGGACACCGGCATTGCACTGGGTCAGGCGCTGGTTGCCGCACTTGGCGACAAGAAAGGCATCAACCGTTATGGCGAATGCCACCTGCCGATGGATGACGCCCAGGTGCGCTGTGCGCTGGATCTGTCGGCACGCCCCTTCCTGATCTGGAACGTTGAGCTGCCAACCCAGAAGATCGGCAGCTTTGATACCGAGCTGGTGCGCGAGTTCTTTCAAGCCTTGAGCACCCATGGCGGCATCACCCTGCACATCGACCAGCTGCACGGGTTCAACAGCCACCATATTGCCGAGGCCGCGTTCAAGGCGGTGGCGCGCGCGCTGCGCACCGCCGTTGAGACCGACCCGCGCAAGGCGGATGCGATCCCGTCCACCAAAGGCGCTCTGTAAATGCTGACCGCGATCATCGACTATGAATCGGGCAATCTCCACTCCGCCGAAAAAGCCTTTCAGCGCATGGCGCGGGAGGTGAATGGCGGCGAGGTGATCGTGACCTCTGACGCGGATGTGGTGGCGCGGGCCGATCGGCTGGTGCTGCCCGGCGACGGCGCCTTTCCGGCCTGCGCAGAAGAACTGCGCGGCCATCGCGGCATCTATGAGGCGATGGTGGAGGCGGTCGAGCAGAACGGCCGACCCTTCCTCGGCATCTGCGTCGGCATGCAGCTGATGGCCACCACCGGTCATGAGTATCGCGAGACGCCCGGCCTTGGCTGGGTTGAGGGCGATGTGGTCAAGATCACCCCCAGCGACCACAGTCTGAAAGTACCGCATATGGGCTGGAACAATCTGGTGATCGACCATGACCACGCGATTTTTGATGGTATTTCCTCAGGCGATCACTGCTATTTCGTGCATTCCTATCATTTCCGCGTCACCGATCCGGCGGAACGGCTGGCGCATGTGGACTATGGCGGCGATGTCACGGCCGTCATCGGGCGCGACACCATGGTGGGGATGCAGTTTCACCCGGAGAAAAGCCAGGATATCGGCCTGCGGATGATCGGGAACTTTCTGACCTGGCGACCGTGACACAGCGGTTGGCCCGCAGCATATGAAAAGCCGCCTGCTGCACAGGCGGCTTTTGTTTTTGAGTATTTATGGAAAGATGACAGGCGGGGCGCGATCAGGCCGCTGCCCTGCGCAGCGAGAGCGGCGCCGCGCCATAGGCCTTGCGAAAGGCACGGCTGAAGCCTTCGGGGCTGGCATAGGCATAGCGGCGGGCCACGGCCTCCACCCGGTCGCCGCGCGTGAGATCCTGATGCGCCAGAATCAACCGCCAGCGGCGCAGGTACCCCATCGGGGTTTCGCCGACAGCGGCCCCGAACAGCTCGGCAAAGCGGGACAGCGACAGGCCGGCGACCTCGGCCAGATCGGCATTGCTCCAAAGGCGGCCGGGGTGATCGTGCATCGCCACAATCGCCCGGCTGAGACGCGGGTCGGACAGCCCTGCCAGCAGCCCCGGCTCCGTAGCACCCTCGCGGATCTGATGCCGCAGCAGCCGCACCATCAGCACCTCCCCCAGCCGGTTGATCACCGATTGTGCCCCGCAGCGCTGCGCATCAGCCTCATCCCGCATCAACCACAGCAGATCCCGGGCCTCCGGCTTGTCGGCGATGTCATAATCCACCAGCCCGGGCAGTGCGGCGATGAGCGGATTGCGGCGCCCTGACCAATCCACCCGTGCCGCCCACATCACCCTGTCGGGCGGTTGCGCCGGGGCATCATCACAACTGCTGTAGAGCAGCCGCACCGGCTCCCCCGACGCATCCGCCAGAGCGATAAGATTGGCCTCTCCCGGTGCGGCAGCGCGAACGGAGAGCTGGAAACGCTCCATCAATGTGGTCAGGCGGTCCATGGCATCGGTGTTTCCGTCAGGTTTTTCGGATTTATCTGACACTATGCTGCGTCATACTTCGAGACAAGCCCCCAGAGCTGACTTCGAACAAGGAGCGACAACATGTTGATGCCACGCCAACCCACGCCCGATCTGACCCTGCCAACGCTGGACCATGGACCGTTTGACCTGTCGCGGGAAGACAGCCAGCGCGGCACCGTGATCTGCTTCTATCGCGGACTGCACTGCCCGATCTGTGCCAACTACCTCAAGGAACTGGAAAAACGGGTGACCGATTTCGCCAGCCGTGGCGTGAACTGCATTGCGGTCAGTTCGGACGGCGAAGAGCGCACCCGCGCCATGGCCGAGAAGATCGAGGCGAAGAACCTACGGTTTGGCTATGATCTGCCCCTGAATGTCGCCCGCCAATGGGGTCTGTACCTGTCGACCTCACGCGGGAAGACATCAATCGGGATCGAGGAGCCGGCGCTGTTCTCCGAACCGGGCCTGTTCATGGTGACCCCGGAGCAGACGCTCTACTATGGGTCGGTGCAGACCATGCCCTTTGTCCGGCCGCATTTTTCAGAGCTGGTATCGGCGCTGGATTTCGCCATCGCCAACGACTATCCGGCGCGCGGCGAATACGACGGCGACGTCTGACGCGGGCTGCGCCAGGTCGCGGCGCCAGTCGGCCACGGCGTGCTGTGGCCGGATCGCCACCTGCCTCAGGTCGACAGGCAGAAATCCGGGCAAGAATGGATGGACAGCGGTGCCGCACAAGGGCATACACCGCAGACCCAGATTATCCCAGTCGCTTGCAGGTCACCGTCCGGTGCAGATCCGTCTTGAAAAATTCGACCACCAGGAAGGCCAGCACCGCTATTGCGTGCTGCATCTGAGCCGAACCCTGTTTGGCGAATGGTGTGTCGAGCAGACCAGCGGGCCCTTGGGTGAGGCCGGAGGGCAGCAGCGGCGCAGCTACTATGCCTCGCAGGAGATCGCGCTGGCCGCAGCGGCGCAGCAGCGCGACCGTCAGATCAAACGCGGCTTTGTCCCGATTCCGGTTCAGCTGGGGCTGTTCTAGACGGGCACAAAAAAGGCGGCGCAGACATACCGTCCACGCCGCCCGTCCGATCACTCACAGCAATCCGGCTGTTTACTTCACGCGGCTCCAGGTCTGTTTGGAGCAGATCAGCCCGCCCGCGACACAGCCCCGCAGAGCCAGCGATGCGCCCGACAGGTTCATCTTGCCGATGTAGATCTTGTTGTTCGACGGCCGCCAGACCTTGCCCGCATAAGACCCGTCGCCATTGGCCACCATATCGATCACCAATGTCTTGCCGATATTGGGGGATTTATACTCTCCCTCGGCATTGAAGGTCCGGCTGATCTTGCCGCAGACCGCCGCGCCGCAGGGCGCCATGGTGACATGCGCATAAGAGCCGTCATCCGTCTGCGTCTTCCAGGTGCCCAGTACCGGATCCGCCGCGGCCATGCCCGCCAGCCCCAGTGCAAATGTCACGCCAAGTGCCAGTTTCTTCATGTGTCATCCTCCCTTTTGCAGCCAGTCTGGCCGCCAACAGGCAATTCAGGCAAGCTTGACCTCGGGTCGCGTTGCAATCACGGGCCGCCTTGTGCAAAAGAGGCGTCAGAGCAGGCCCGCCCCCGATCACCGGCGACCGGAGGCAGCGGCCCCGGCTCAGACAGTTCTGGCAGTACCGATAAGGGCACGCGATATGATCCTCTACCCCGCAATTGATCTCAAGGACGGGCAAGCCGTTCGCCTGCTGCATGGCGATATGGACAAGACAACGGTCTTCAACGACGATCCGGCCGCACAGGCGCTGGAGTTTGTCGCCGCAGGCTGCGAATGGCTGCATCTGGTCGATCTCAACGGTGCCTTTGCAGGCGAGCCGGTCAATGCGGCCCCGGTCGAGGACATTCTGAAACGGTGCCAGGTGCCCGCACAGCTGGGCGGCGGTATTCGCGATATGGCGACCATCGAACGCTGGATCGACAAGGGGCTGGCGCGGGTGATCCTTGGCACCGTGGCGGTGGAAAATCCCGATCTGGTCCGCGAGGCGGCACGTGCATTCCCGGGCAAGGTTGCCGTCGGCATTGACGCGCGCAATGGCCGCGTAGCGACCAAAGGCTGGGCCGAGGAAACCGATGTGATGGTTACGGATCTGGCAAAATCCTTCGAAGACGCAGGTGTTGCCGCGATCATCTACACCGATATTCTGCGCGACGGCGCCATGAAGGGGCCGAATATCGAGGCAACGGCAGATCTGGCCAATGCCGTCAGCATCCCGGTGATCGCCTCGGGCGGCGTGTCCTCGCTCGACGATTTGCAGGCCCTGAAATCCTGCGGCGCGCCGCTCAATGGCGCGATTTCCGGCCGCGCCCTCTACGATGGGGCCATCGACCTCGCGCAGGCGCTGAAGGTCCTGAAGGGCTGAGACCTGGTCTTCTTCTGGCCGAAAATATCCCGGGGGTGAATGGGCCAAAGGCCCAGAGGGGGCAGCGCCCCCGCCCCGGCCCCCGCTCCCGGTTGGCTCCAGCTGCCCCCGCAGCGGATCAGCGCGCGGCGGCCGCCGTCAGTTTTGCCAGCGCGCCCCGCATCTTGGCGATGACATCGGCATCAGCCGCCATATCCAGACCAGCCAGCATCTCTGACGGGTTTTCATAGGTCAGCCAGACCTGCCCCTCGGCATCCTCATGGACCAGAACCTTCAGCGGCAGGAAAAGCCCCGCCCGCATATCCGCCTGCATCGCGGGGGTGCCCAGCTGGGGATTGCCAAAGATCAGGAGTTGCGCCTCGGCGAGGGACATATCCACGGCTGCCGCACCCGCAGCGTGGTCCACCCGGGCAAAAACCGTGGCCCCGGCGCCTTCGACCGCCGTCTGTAGCGCATCCATGGTGTCAGACACGGAACTCGGGCTCGGAACCGTCATCAGTTCGGCTGCGGCCGGGATCGCGGAGAGCGCAGCAAGAGTTCCGGCAAGGGCAAGGGATTTGATCATGGCGATGGCTCCGAGAAAATGACAACATGCCAGCAGCACAGGCCAAGCAGGGCAAACAGGCAATTCACATCTCAGGCATCGGCAGAGTGTCGCTGACCTGACCGCCCCTCTGTGGCCCACCCTCTGCCAGGCAAGACCCGCGGTCGACACCCCAGGGCCACGCGCGGCCTGCGGCACCGCGCCTGCTTTCCATTCCTCACGTAATGGCGTCTATTGCGCGGCGACAGCGCAACCGGCGCCTCCGGTTGCGATCACAGACACGAAAGTTCTCCCATGCCCCGCGTCCGCAAGACCCGCCTCCCAGACAGCGCCCGTTTGTGGCAGATGGTATCGCCCGGTGATTTTGTCGATGGCTATGCGGTCGACAGTCCGCTCACCCCGCGTGAAGCCGCCGATATCGGCCTGTCGATGCCGGGCTGGGCAGCCGCACTCCTGCGGCTGCGCAATGCCTTGGTCCGCCCGCTCGGACTGAAGACCGAGGTGAGCGACAGCGGCGAGGGCGCGATTTTTCCGGTGACATTCGAGGACAGCCGCGAGCTGATCCTGGGCGCCGATGATGCTCATCTCGATTTCCGGATCACCGTATTGCGGCACGAAGGACGGATTCACATGGCCACCTGGGTGCATCGTCACAATCTGCTGGGACGGATCTATCTGGCGCTGGTGATGCCGTTTCACATCCTGATCATCCGTGACAGCATGCGCCGCATCGCGCGGCACCGCCCGATGATTGCATCCCAACCACCCGCGCAGTAAAGACACAAGGCACCCCCAGCGGCAAAGGGATCGCCATGCTGAAGACCCGTATCATCCCCTGTCTCGACGTGGCTGACGGCCGCGTGGTCAAAGGTGTCAATTTTGTCGGCCTGCGCGATGCCGGAGACCCGGTTGAGGCAGCCAAGGCCTATGACGCGGCAGGCGCGGATGAAATCTGCTTTCTCGACATTCATGCAACCCACGAAAATCGCGGCACCATGTTCGATATGGTGCGGCGCACCGCAGAGCAGTGTTTTGTGCCGCTGACCGTGGGCGGTGGGGTGCGCACAAAGGATGATGTGCGCGCGTTGCTGCTGGCAGGCGCCGATAAGGTGTCGTTCAATTCCGCAGCCGTGGCCAACCCGGATGTGATCCGCGAGGCGGCCGATCAGTTTGGCAGCCAGTGCATCGTCTGCGCCATCGACGCCAAGACCGTGGCCCCCGGCAAATGGGAGATCTTCACCCATGGCGGGCGCCGCGAAACCGGCATTGATGCGGTGGACTTCGCCCGGCTGGTCGTTGCCAAGGGCGCCGGGGAAATCCTGCTCACCTCGATGGATCGCGACGGCACGAAATCTGGCTTCAACCTGCCGCTCACCCGCGCCATTTCGGATGCGGTTGACGTGCCGGTGATTGCCTCTGGCGGGGTTGGCACGCTCGACCATCTGGTCGAGGGCGTCACCGAAGGCGGCGCCAGCGCGGTTCTGGCGGCGTCGATCTTCCACTTTGGCGAATACACCATCCAGGAGGCCAAAGAGCATATGGCCAAGGCCGGTATCCCGATGAGGCTGACATGAGCCTGCTGCACGATCTCGAAGCTACCATTCGGTCCCGCAAGGGGGCTGATCCGGAGAGCAGCTGGACCGCCAAACTGCTGGCCAAGGGTCCAGAGAAATGCGCCGAGAAATTCGGCGAGGAAGCCATTGAGGCCATCATCGAGGCGGTGAAGGACAACACGGCCGGACTTGCCTCCGAGGGCGCCGATGTGCTGTATCATTTTCTGGTGATGCTGGCGGCCCGCGATGTGGCGCTGGATGATGTGCTAAAGGTGCTGGCCGAGCGTCAGGGTCTGAGCGGCATCGCCGAGAAGGCCGCCCGCCCCAAGGGCTGAAATCCAGGCCATGCGGCGGATCAGGGGAGGCGCTGCCTCCGCGCGGCACGCGCGGCTTGCCCTTGACGCGCAAAGACCCCTTACAATCGTTAAGGTCCTTCAAGGGGATCCCAACACATCGTCTGCGCCGCGCAGCGGCGCCCGGCCCAACCGTGTATGCCGCCCGTCAGGGCGGCGGGAATGGGCGGGAGCGCCCTGCCCGGCGGTCGGGCATCACAGTTTCGACGAGATGATTCCGGTGGCAAACCCACCCATGCGCAGCTCGCCAAACAGGCGCTGATATTCGATCTTGGGGCACCGGTTCTGGATCACGGTGAGGCCCGCCGCTTCTGCCCGTTCAGCCGCTTCGGCATGTTCGACCCCGATCTGCATCCAGATCGTCTGCAGCCCCTCGCAGACCTCCAGCGCCTCCTCGACAATGGGTGGGACTGCCTCTGAGCGGCGAAAGATGTCGACCATGTGCACCGGCTCGTCGATGTCCCGTAGACTGGCGTGAATGGTCTGGCCGAACAGGGTTTTGCCGGCATGACCGGGATTCACCGGCAGGACGCGATAGCCCTTGAGCCCGAGATAGCGGGCCACATAGTAGCTGGGACGCACCGGGTTCGTGGAGACCCCGACCACGGCAATGGTCTTGCTCCGTGTGAGCACGTCCTTCAGATGTCGATCGGAATAGTCTGGCATCGCTCCCCCGGCTGTTCTGGCCTTGTATCAAGGCGCCCTCATCGCGCTTCGATCTGCCTGACCCTATCGGCTGGGACACGAGGTGCAAGATGAATTGCAACGGCTCTGACGCCCGCTGGCGGACCAGCCTGTTGGTGCAAGAACGAGAGATAAAGCCCGGTCAGACAATAAAAAAGCGCCCAGGACAAACCTGGGCGCGAGGTATGGAACGAGGGACAGTGAAAAAGATCTGCGAAGGTTCCAATTCGCAGTCTGTTAATAATATGGGATGGTCATCGCGTTTTGAAAGGGATCCTCTCAAATTCGTGACATTTCTCCTGCGGGGCCAGTCACATAGGCCCATAGCACAAGCAGGCGTTCGAGGCGGTCATTTGCGCAGGACGGCTGGCCACTGCTGTTCGGCATCAGCGATCAACCTCAGCCGCTCCGCCTCCCAGGCGGCCAATGCGCTGGGGTTGTTCAGGAGATAGAGTCGCCCGTCAGCAATCACCCAGAGCGTCGGATTGCCGGGCGCCAGATATCCCTGCGACAGCGCATAGGCGCAATAGCCGCCAAATCGTGGCGCAAAAGCTCTGGGATTGCGTTCGAATTCTTCCTGATTCTGCGATGAGGCAAAGCGCCAGATCGCCCCGCGCCACAGGATCGCATGGTCTTGCTGACCGGGGATTGCCGCGCCATCCTGAAAGAACGCCACCACGTCATGGCCGCCCACCGCCAGCCCCCGCGGCGCGGAGACCAGTGCAACCTCCGCCCGTGCCGGCGCGGCTGTCAGCGTCGCTGCGGCCAGGGTGATCAGCGCGCCCAGGCACAGGGCGGCGAGCCTGGATCCCGCCTTGCCATCGCTTCGCGATGCGGCCCCGCCGACCACCAGACCGACCAGCAAACTGGCCAGCAAACCAGCCACCAATCCTGCCGAGGCACCCAACACGGGCTGCGCGCAGGCGCGCCAGCTCCGGCAGATGATGGCAGTCGAGAACGTCACGGGCGTGCAGGTCCTTGTCAGGCAACTGAGGTTGGAATGAAAGCGCAGCAAGAACAGTCGCTCTTACCCGGCCAAGTCTGCCCGGCGCGCAGGCCGCTGCAAAGGGTGGATACGCATTTGTGATGGATCCGTGACCTTTGCACAGATGCGCCCAACCCCTGATCGGGGCTGGGCCGCCGCTAGCGGTTCAGCTGGCGGCATCGACAGGCAGACAAGGCTTAGCGCGCAATGGAGGCATAAAGCGCAATCGCCGCGGCATTGGAGACGTTCAGCGATCCGAATCCGCCCGCCGCATCAATCTTCACCAGATGATCCACAGTTTCCTTGGTCTTCTGGCGCAGGCCCGGCCCTTCTGCCCCCAGCACGAGGGCTACCGGATCCCCCTTGCGCCCCTCAAGCACGGTTTCGATGGTCTCTTCCGCCTCGCCATCAAGGCCGAGCACCAGAAACCCCATCCGCTGCAACTCGACGATGGTATCGGCGAGATTGCGCATCCGCAGATAGGGTTGGCGCTCAAGCGCGCCGCTGGCGGTTTTTGCAAGGGCGCCGGTTTCCGGTGCCGAGTTGTGCCGCGTGCCGATCACGGCGCTGGCGCCCAGCACCTCGGCCGAGCGCAGGATGGCACCGACGTTATGCGGATCAGTGACCCGGTCCAGCAGCACCACACGCGGGCGTTCGGCACCGATGCAGTTTTCCGCCAGACCGCCCCAGTTCAACGGCTTGACCTCCATCGCCGCGCCCTGATGGACGGATTGTTTGTCGATCGGCGGATTGAACTTGCGCGGGTCGATCACCTCGGCTTCGATGCCCGACTGGGCGATGGCATCGGCCAGTTTCGCCTCGGCGTTCTGGGTCACCATCAGACGCAGTTTTTCGCGCTTGGGATTGAGCAGCGCATCGCGCACCGCATGCAGACCAAACAACCATACCGTTTCCGCCGAGGCTGCCTTTTTGGACTGCTCTTTTTCGACGACCCATTTGGGTTTTTTAGACATTTTGCTCTCCAGCAGAAAGAAATCCGGACCCGTGTGAAAATCTGGCGATTTTCCTGTTGACGCCCCTTTGGCCTGCTTGTAATCACGCCTCCACATCAGGTGCAACACGCAACTGATTGTGGGCGACAGGCCGCAAGGTGTGGCAGGGGACTGTAACTCCCTCGCGGAGACGCACGCCTGGTTCGATTCCAGGGTCGCCCACCATCTTCTCTCTTTCAGTGACGGTAAGCAAGAAGATGGTGGCAGCCGCCCGGACCATGGGCGCATCTCGCAAGCCTCTGATACATATCACTATTCCGGCACATCAAGACGCTCGGCCGCCGAGCTGCTTTCCATGTCATCTGCTGATGATCCGTGGCTGCGGCAGAAGAAAACCGGCGCAGCAATCTGCGCCGGCCTCATCGAATTGGAGGTTGGACGCGAAGGCTTCAGCGGTCCTGTTCGGCCTGTGCGACGGCGGAATGGACCCAGCTCACCAACGCCTCAAGGTCCGGTTCGGCCTCCTGTGCCAGCCCGTCGGAAAAGCTCTGAAACGCCTCCACATTCATCCGGTTCACACCTGAAACCACGACCGCGCCGCGCGCCAGCGCTTCGCCTATAACGGGGCGCATCCCGCGCCCGTCAGCTTCGTGTTTGCCAAATTTATTGACCAGCAGAACCTGCGGCGCCGGGTCCTGCCCCAGCGCTGCCGTGACCTGTCCAACCGCGCGCTCCAGCGCCTCGGGGTTCAGGCGGCAGCCGCGTGCCTCGGGGCCGAGAGACTGCGAGATGCGGATGGTTTCGCCCGCGGGCAGAACGCGCACATCCATGTCACAGAGCTGGCTGTCGTAGCATTCGGTGTTGGTCTGGACGATGCCAGCCAGCCGCAGCCCATCGGCCTGCAACCGCTCCGCCAGGGCGCTGAGCAGTTTATCGGTGGCACCGCGTTCCTGGGTCATCACGTAGGACAGATGCATTGTGGCCTCTTGCTAGGAAATTGCGTGCCCGCAGGCTAACCCCAAATGCACATGACAGCCAGAGGCCCGATTGCCGCGCGATACACGACTTTGGCATCAGACACGCTGTGCCAGCATCAGCACCGGATCATAGGTCAGCCGCACGCCCCCCTGATGGCCAAAGCGGCGACGATAGTCCTCCTCGAACTGGCGCAGCCTTCTGCGGGTCCAGCCTCCCCGAGACTGGCCATTCACGCCCGTTGCCCGCAGGTGGCGCAGCACGGCGCGCGGGGTCTCAAAGCTGAGCGTGATCGGAGCCTGCCGCAACTCGACCAGTCGCAGCCCCGGCGGCAGATGCTGCGCCCATTCGTGGTGATCCATGTAGTTGGGCGCCGCCGCCCCGGACCCCAGCGCGACCAATTCGTGGAAATGCGCGTGCCCAAAGCCAGAGAGCGCCAGCCAGCCACCGGGGCGCAGCGCGGTCTCAAACCCTTGCAGGAGGGAAGGCAGGTCGCCGATCCACTGCACAACCGAGGCAGCCGCGATCAGGTCCAGGTTTTCGGGCAGCGCGAGGGTTTCGATCCGTCCCGGCAGGAAGAGCGCCGATTGCCCATGCGCTGCCAGAACCGGCTGAAGGCCTGCCTCTGCCTCTGGCACAAGGTCGTTGAGGGTGAGATGGCGGACCGACAGATCCCGCAACAGCGCATCGGTCAGATGGCCGGTCCCTGCCCCGAATTCAAACAGATGTGCGACGGGTGAGGTGCCGATATGTGCAGCGAGGAGCGCCGACAGCTCTGCCGCTATCTGTGCCTGCGCGCTGGCAGCATCGTGGTAGCTCCCAAGCCCACGGCGAAAGGCGCGGGCCACGCGGGCGGCATCCACGGTTGGGGGGGCCAGATCCCTCATGACAGCAGGGCCTGCCAGCTGTCGAAGTGATCAAACGGCGCATGGGCGGCTGTGGGCAGCTCCCTGAGCGCCACGCCCGCCCAGGCCCAGTGCTGATTTGCGGGCGGAAAGATTCGGTCCCGCCCAGCGATCCAGACCAGATCAAAGCCGACAGCCGGCGCCGGTCCGCGCTGCGCGACCGCATGCAGCTCGGCCCGGCGAGCGTCAATGTCGATCTCATGGGGAGACTGCGGCGCATTGAATGTCCGGCGCAGGAACTGGGCAAAGCTCTGCTCACTCAGCCCCTCTGCGGTCCTGGCCATCACCTCCGGCGGGATGCCGCGCGTCTCGTCCACAGGCGCAAGGGTGCCGTTGACCGCGACCTTGCGATCAAAGGGATCGCCGCGCCCCTGCTGCCAATGGGCATAACCCGCAACGCCGAAAGACCAGGCCAGCAGCGTGACATGATCGTAGCCAGACAGATCGGGGAGATCGGCATCAAGGCTGCGGAAATCGCTGACAAACAGAACATCCTCAGGGCCGGTGAGATGCGCAAAAACATCCGCCCCAATCGCCCAGCCGCCGAAGACCACAATGGCCTCGGCTGCCTCGTTCTGTTTGAGCCAGCGGAATTCCATCGCCTAGAGTTCCCGCGCCAGCCGCAGCATGCCTGCGGTGATTTCGCTCAGTTGCTCCGGCGATGTGATGAAGGGCGGCATCGTGTAGATGTTGGTGCCGAAGGGGCGCAGGAACACGCCCATCTCATGCGCCCGCGCGTGCGCCTCATCCGCCGAGACGCGGTGCTTCATCTCGATGACACCAATGGCGCCCAAGACCCGCACATCAGCCACATTGGGTAGATCGCGGGCCGGGGCCAGTTCGGCCTGCAACTGCTCAGCGATGGCCGCCACGGTGCCGCGCCAGTCCTGTCCGGTCAGCAGATCCAGAGAGGCCTTAGCCGCGGCGCAGGCCAGCGGATTGCCCATGTAGGTCGGCCCGTGCATGAACAGACCGGGACTGCCGCCGCCGATGCCTTCCGCCACACGGTCGTTGGTCATGGTGCAGGCAAAGGAGATATGGCCGCCGGTCAGCCCCTTGCCAAGGCAGATGATATCCGGCTCCACTGTGCAAAAATTGGTAGCGAACAGCTCCCCCGTGCGGCCAAAGCCGGTGGCGATTTCGTCGAAGATCAGGAGGATACCCAGCTCATCGCAGATGATACGGGCCTGATTGAGATATTCCGGGTGGTAGAAATACATACCGCCAGTACCCTGCACCACAGGTTCCAGGATGAAGGCGGCAATACTTTCTGCGTTGGCCTCCAGCACATCGCGCAGTTCACCCAGGCCGTTCCGGGCCGGGTCGTCCACCCAGTCCTCATGGATGCGGACCGGCGGGCGGGAGACGAAGTGCTGCACGCTCAGCGCGCCCTGGAACAGGTGGTGCATGCCGGTGTCGGGGTCGCAGACGCTCATCGCCTTCCAGGTATCGCCGTGATAGCCGGCGCGGATGGTGGCGAACTGCTGGCGGTCCGGCTGGCCGATAGCGTGCTGGTACTGCACCGCCATCTTCATCGCGACCTCGACCGAGACCGAGCCGCTGTCGCAGTAAAAAATGCGCGTCAGGCTTTCGGGCGCGATCTCCAAGAGCTTGCGGCCCAGGTCGATGGCGGGGTCATGGGTCAGCCCGCCGAACATCACATGCGGCAGGGTGTCGAGCTGGGTGTGGATCGCCTTGGTGATTGCCGGATTTTTATGCCCGTGCATCATGCACCACCAAGACGACATGGCGTCGATCAGCCGGGTGCCGTCGTCCAGGGTGATGTACATGCCCTCGCTTTCCTTCACCACAAAGGTTGGGCCGGGCTTGGCCACGTTGGTGTAAGGGTGCCAGAGGTGCTGCTGGTCGAATTCCAGCTGGGTGAGGTCTGCCGCACTCATGCCATCTCTCCTTGGTCCAAGGCCTCCTTGATCAGGTCCACGTTGATGCTTTCGGCAAAGGTATCTTCGAGCACCGTTCTGGTCCGGTCGATAGACCGGGCCGCGCCCGACCCTCCCCCCGGGAGGGCGCTTCGCACCCGCCCAGGCTCGGGCGTGGCCCTCAGCTCTTCCATGAAGGGCAGCCGCCCCAGATGTGCCACCTGGCCGAACTGGCAGATGGTTTCCTCCACCGCCGGTTCCGCGTCGCCTATGAAGGCCACGCCGACCACCGGACAGCCTGCATCGCGCAGCGCCTTCAGTGACAGGAGCGTATGGTTGATGGTCCCCAGCTGCGTCCGGGCGCAGAGGATCACCGGTGCGCGCCAGCGGGCGAACAGGTCGAGGTACAGCAGCTTGCGGTTCAAGGGCACCATCAGCCCGCCCGCGCCCTCGGCCACCAGCACGCCGTCCACCTCGGGCAACGGCAGCGTATCCGGGTCGATCTCCACCCCTTCGGCCTTCGCCGACAGATGCGGCGAGGCGGGCAGTTGCAGCAGGTACCCCTCCGGCAGCGCCGGGCGGCCCGACAGGCGGGCGACGATCTGGCTGTCGGTCTCCTCCTCCAGCCCGGATTGCACCGGCTTCCAATAGGTCGCGCCCAGCGCCTGCACCAGACCGGCGGAAAAGATGGTCTTGCCGATGCCGGTATCGGTTCCGGTGACAATCAGCGCGCTCATGCTGCACTCTCCATTTCCCGGGCGAGGTCTTCGAACATCCGGGTGATGACCTCTGCCCCCGTATTCAACGTGATCGACAGCCGCAGCCGCGAGGTGCCGCGCGGCACCGTCGGCGGGCGGATGCCGCGGATGTCATAGCCGCAGGCCTGCATCCTCGCGGCCAGCGCCATGGTGCGCTTATCGTCGCCAATCACCACCGGCAGGATCTGGCTCTGGAAACCCTCCAGCCCGCACTGGCGTTTGGCCTCATCATGCGCATGAGTAATCCCCTGCCACGCCCGCTCGCGGCGGCCCGGGTTCTGTTGCAGCTCCTGCAAGGCGGCCCGCACCAGTGCCGCGTTCAGCGGCGACGGCGCGGTTGCGAAGATGAAGCCGCGCGCTTTGTTGATCAGAGTCTCGATCAAAACCTGCTGGCCGCAAATCAAAGCGCCGGAAGCGCCCAGCGCCTTCCCGCAGGTGTGCAAGGAAAGGACGTTGGGGCGGTGGGCGATGTCATGTGCCAGCCCGCGGCCCAGATCGCCGAACACGCCGGTCGAATGCGCCTCATCCACCACCAGCACTGCGCCCTCTGCATCCGCCAGCGCCATCAGCGCACCGAGCGGCGCCAGGTCGCCGTCCATGGAATAAACCGCCTCTACCGCGATCCAGACCTGGCCTGAACCGCCTGTCGAGCGCCAATCCTTCAGCACCCGTGCCGCGTCCTCCGCATCGCCATGAGCGAAGCTGCGGGTCTCTGCCCGGCCCAGCCGCATCCCGTCATGGGTGCTGGCATGGATCAGCGCATCATAGAGCACCAGATCCCCCTGCTGCGGCAGGGTGGAGAAGATCGCCTGATTGGCGTTGAAGCCGCCGCCCATGAACAGCGCCGCCTCGGTGCCGAAAAACGCGGCCGCCTCCGTCTCCAGCAGCTGGTGTTCGGCGTCATTGCCGCGCAAAAGGCGCGAACCGCCCGCCCCCACCGGCACCCCGCGCGCCAGCGCATCTGAAGCGGCGGCGCGCAGCACATCGCTGCCTGCCAGCCCAAGGTAGTCGTTGGAGGCAAAGTCATGCCCGTCCCGCGGCATCAGTTGCCGGTAGCGTCCGCGTGTGCGCAGCGCTTCCAGCGATCTGTCATGCCTTGGGAAGGCGCCCGCCATCAGCGGCTGCCGTCGCAACCCGCAGCCATGGCGGTGATGCCCAGACGGTCGAATAGCTGCTGATCCTTGTCCTCTTCGGGGTTGTCGGCGGTCAGCAGCGTGTCGCCCACAAAGATCGAGTTGGCGCCGGCAAAGAAGCACATCGCCTGCATCTCGTCCGACATATCGGTGCGGCCGGCCGACAGGCGCACATGCGACTTCGGCATCAAGATGCGGGCCAGCGCCACGGAGCGGACAAATTCGATCGGATCCAGCTTCTCGACATTGGCCAGCGGCGTGTCGGCGATCGGGATCAGCATGTTGACCGGCACCGAATCCGGATGCACCTCCAGCGTCGCCAGCGCCAGCATCATGTCGATGCGGTCCAGCTGCTGCTCGCCCATGCCGACGATGCCGCCGGAGCAGACCTTGATGCCCGCCTCGCGCACCCGGTTCAGGGTGTCGATCCGGTCGGCAAAGGTGCGGGTGGTGATGATCTCGGAGTAATACCGCTCCGAGGTGTCGATATTGTGGTTGTAATAATCCAGCCCTGCGTCGCGCAGGCGGAACACCTGTTCCTCGTCCAGCATGCCCAGCGTCATGCAGGTTTCCATGCCCAGGTCCTTGACCCCCTGCACCATCGCCTCAAGTGCGGCCATGTCGCGGTCCTTGGGCGAGCGCCAGGCGGCCCCCATGCAGTAGCGCGTCGCGCCGCCTTCCTTGGCTTTCCTGGCCTCGGCAATCACCCGCTGCACCTCGATCAGCTTGGAGGCCGAGAGCTGCGCGCCGTTGCGCGCCGACTGCGAGCAATAGGCGCAATCCTCGGCGCAGCCGCCGGTCTTGATGCTCAGGAGCTTGGATTTCTGCACCTGATTGGGATCGAAATACTGTCGGTGCACGCTGTGCGCCTCAAACAGCAGATCCATGAACGGTTTGTTGTAGATCGCTTCCGCTTCCTCGCGGGTCCAGTCGGTGCGGATGGGTGCAGCGTCCAGCATGCTGTCTCCTGTTCTCTATACCTGTCGGCCATGCGCGGATGGCGTTGCGGTTTTATAGATAACTTGTAGGGTTGCGATCAAGCGCAAAGCTGCGATGCAGCGATTTGCCCCACCGGAGGAGTCATCTTGGATTTAGTGCATTGTTATTTATACATATAAATAATCTATAAAATTACAGGTTGACGGGATGACAGCATCTCCCCTACCCCTAAGGCACGCAGGGGAGTCCCGCCAAGGGGACTGAGAGGCGTTTTGGTGCGGGGCAACCCAAACCGGCGGCGCGACCCTTTGAACCTGACCCAGTTGATACTGGCGTAGGAAGCTAGGCATGCATGGCGCCGGGACAAATACACCCCGACCACCCTGCGTTGACCGAACAAGAGGGCCGCGCGCTCTCTGTTTCCCGAGCCAAGCCTCATCTGGTGTCTTTTCTGAGTCTAGGCTTCGAGGAGCACCATAATGAACGTCCCCAACCCAAAGATCACCACAGGTGGCCTGCCCGCATCGCGCAAGATCTACGTTGCAGGCGAGGTCCATCAGGACATCCGCGTGCCGATGCGCGAGATCGCCACCCACCCCACTGCGGGCGAGGCGCCGCTGCCGGTCTATGACAGCTCCGGCCCCTACACCGACCCTGACGTGCTGACCGATATCCGACAGGGCCTGCCCGCCCTGCGCCGCCAGTGGACCCTCGCGCGCGGCGACGTCGAGAGCTATCAGGGCCGCGATGTGAAGCCAGAGGACAACGGTTTTGTCGAGGGCGACCGGCTGGTGCCTGAGTTCCCGGTGAAGCCTGCCCCGCTGCGCGGCAAGGACGGCGCCGCGCCGACCCAGCTGGCCTATGCCCGCGCCGGTATCATCACGCCGGAGATGGAGTTCGTGGCGATCCGCGAAAACCAGCTGCGCGAGCTGTCGCCCTGCCACGGCAAACGCGACGGCAATGACTTTGGCGCCAATATCCCCGACTACGTGACTCCGGAATTCGTTCGCTCCGAAATCGCCGCCGGTCGCGCCATCATCCCGGCCAACATCAACCACCCCGAACTCGAGCCGATGATCATCGGCCGCAATTTCAAGGTGAAGATCAACGCCAATATGGGCACCTCTGCCGTCACCTCCTCGATGGAGGAAGAGGTGGACAAGCTGGTCTGGGCGATCCGCTGGGGTGCTGACACGGTGATGGACCTGTCCACGGGGCGCAACATCCACAACACCCGCGAATGGATCGTGCGCAACTCGCCGGTGCCGATCGGCACCGTGCCGATCTATCAGGCGCTGGAGAAGGTGAACGGCATCGCCGAGGACCTGACCTGGGAAGTGTTCCGCGACACGCTGATCGAGCAGGCGGAACAGGGCGTCGATTACTTCACCATTCATGCGGGTGTGCGGCTGCACATGGTGCCGATGACCGTGAACCGGGTGACGGGGATCGTCTCGCGCGGCGGCTCGATCATGGCGAAGTGGTGCCTGCATCACCACAAGGAAAGCTTCCTCTATGAGCATTTCGAGGAGATCTGCGACATCTGCCGCCAGTATGACGTGAGCTTCTCCTTGGGCGACGGTTTGCGCCCCGGCTCCATCGCCGACGCCAATGACGAGGCGCAGTTTGCCGAGCTGGAAACCCTTGGGGAACTCACCAAGATCGCCTGGGCC
Organism: Phaeobacter sp. JH20_26; assembly: GCF_048056275.1. Lineage (NCBI taxonomy): Bacteria > Pseudomonadati > Pseudomonadota > Alphaproteobacteria > Rhodobacterales > Roseobacteraceae > Phaeobacter > Phaeobacter sp. JH20_26. The sequence goes on from NZ_JAYMWL010000013.1 coordinate 1,048,274, forward strand.
AAGGATTGCCAGGTGATGATCGAGGGGCCGGGCCATGTCGCCATGCACAAGATCAAGGAAAACATGGACAAGCAGCTGGAGTGCTGCCACGAGGCGCCGTTCTATACGCTTGGGCCGCTGACCACCGACATCGCGCCGGGCTATGACCACATCACCAGCGGCATCGGGGCGGCGATGATCGGCTGGTTCGGCTGCGCGATGCTGTGCTACGTGACGCCGAAGGAGCACCTGGGCCTGCCTGACCGGGACGACGTGAAAACCGGCGTGATCACCTATAAGATCGCAGCCCATGCCGCCGATCTGGCCAAGGGTCTGCCGGGGGCCCAGCGCCGCGATGATGCGCTCTCCCGCGCGCGGTTTGAGTTCCGCTGGGAGGATCAGTTCAACCTGTCGCTGGACCCGGATACTGCGCGCGAATTCCACGACCAGACTCTGCCGAAACAGGCCCATAAGGTGGCGCATTTCTGCTCCATGTGCGGGCCGAAGTTCTGCTCCATGCGGATCAGCCACGACATCCGCGCCGAAGCGCAGAAGGAAGGCATGGAGGCAATGGCGGCCAAGTTCCGCGAGGGCGGCGAGCTATATGTGCCTGCACCTGAGGCTGCGGAACCGGCGGAATGATCACCATCGCAGGCGCAGGCCTCGCCGGTCTCGCCTGCGCCTATGAGCTGGCGCAGCGCGGGGCCGCCGTGCGGATCTACGAACGCGCGGCTGCGATCGGTGCAGGCAGTGTCGCGCGCTATGCCGGCGGCATGCTCGCCCCCTGGTGCGAACGCGAAAGCGCCGAGGAGGCGGTGATCACCCTCGGTGGCCGCGCCATCGACTGGTGGGCCAAGGTCACGAGCGTCCACAGGCGCGGCACGCTGATGGTGGCGCCTGCCCGCGACCGGGCCGAGCTGACCCGCTTTGCCCGCCGCACCACCGGGCATCGGGGCGTGGACGAGGCCGAGATCGCGACGATGGAGCCGGCGCTGGCGGGGCGGTTTGCGCAGGGGCTGTTCTTTGAGCAGGAGGCACATCTGGACCCGCGACAGGCGATCCGGGATCTGGCGGCTGCGGTCTCTGCCCTTGGCGTTGAGATCTGTCTGGGGGCTGATGCGCCGGGAAGCGTTGATCTGGATTGCCGAGGCATCGCCGCCGCAGGACAGCTAGCAGATCTGCGCCCGGTGCGCGGAGAAATGGCCATTCTGCATTGCCCGGAGGTGAAGATCAGCCGCACGCTGCGGCTGCTGCACCCGAGAATACCGCTGTACCTCGTCCCACGCGGCGACGGGCTGTTCATGATCGGCGGCACCATGGTTGAAAGCACATCAGCGCGCGCGATCACCCTGCGCTCGCTCAGCGAGCTGCTAAATGCTGCCTTCACGCTGCATCCCGGATTTGCCGAGGCCAGCGTTGTGGAAACAGGCGCCGGGCTGCGCCCCGCCTTTGCCGACAATCTGCCCCGCCTTCATCAGGACGGCGGGACGCTATTCCTCAACGGGCTGTACCGCCACGGATTTCTGCTGGCGCCCGCGATGGCGCAGCAGGTGGCGGACCGCCTTAGACCGGAGACATCAGATGAACATCACCGTGAACGCCAAAGCGCATGAGGTGAGCGCCCGGACGCTGGAAGCTGCGCTGCGCGAGCTGGGCTATTTCAGCCCGTCGGTCGCCACCGCGTTGAATGGCGCCTTTGTGGCCCGCACCCGACGCGCTGACACCGAGCTGAACGAGGGCGACCGCATCGAAGTGCTCGCCCCGATGCAGGGGGGATAACGATGCAGATCTATGGAGAAGAGATCACCTCGCGGCTGCTGCTGGGCACCGCCCAATACCCCTCGCCTGTGGTCCTGAGCGAGGCAATCAGGACCAGTGGCAGCGAGATCATCACCGTGTCCCTGCGGCGCGAGACCGCTGATGGCTCCGGCGCGGGATTCTGGGACGGCCTGCGCGATACCGGCTGCCGCATCCTGCCCAATACCGCAGGCTGCCACTCCGTGCAGGAAGCAGTGACCACCGCCCAGATGGCGCGCGAGCTGTTCGGCACGCCCTGGATCAAGCTGGAAGTGATCGGCCATTGCGACACGCTGCAACCGGATGTGTTCGGGCTGGTCGAGGCCGCGCGTACGCTGTCTGACGATGGGTTTCAGGTCTTCCCCTACACCACCGACGATCTGGTGGTCGGAGAGAAACTCCTTGAGGCGGGCTGTGAGGTGCTGATGCCCTGGGGCGCGCCGATCGGATCCGGTCAGGGCTTGCGCAACCCGGATGGCCTGCGCGCGATGCGGGCCTATTTCCCTGAGGTGCCGCTGATCGTGGATGCGGGCATTGGCCGCCCGTCGGATGCGACGCAGGCGATGGAGCTGGGCATGGATGCCGTGCTGCTGAACACCGCTGTGGCCAAGGCCGGGGATCCTGCCGGAATGGCGCACGCCATGGCGCTGGCGATTGAGGCCGGGCGCGCCGGATATCACGCAGACCCGATGGAGCGGCGCGATATGGCGGTGCCCTCCACCCCTGTTCTTGGCCTCGCAGCGCTGAGCTGAGCTGCGCCCCCCTTATTCACGGAGACGACAATGGAGCGTTTTTACCTGATCGTTGGTCATGTCAGCCAATTGGAACTGCTGGTGCCTCATGGCGTGCGACTGGTGCAGCTGCGGCTGAAGGACCTGCCGGAGCCGGAGATCCGCCGCCAGATTGCCCGCGCGCGGGATTTCTGCGCCGTGCATGGCACGCAGCTGGTGGTCAATGACTATTGGCAGGCCGCACTGGATCTGAACTGCAGCTTTGTGCACCTGGGGCAGGAAGACATGGACACGGCCGATTTCGAGGCCCTGCGCCGCAAGGGCGTGCGGTTTGGCTTGTCGACCCATGACGAAGCGGAGCTAGAGCGCGCCCTCGCCCATGGCCCTGGGTATGTGGCGCTTGGTCCGGTTTATGAAACCCTGCTGAAACAGATGAAATGGGCCCCACAGGGGCTTGACCGGGTGCGCCGGTGGAAAGCCATGGCGGGAGACACACCGCTGGTTGCCATTGGCGGGCTGACGCCCGAACGCCTGCCCGGGGTCTTTGCCGCAGGTGCAGACAGCGCTGCCGTGGTGACGGATATCCAGCAGGCCGCCAACCCGGAGGCGCGGACCCTGGAATGGATCCGGGCCTGCGCGAGATGAGCCGCTTTGACCGCCAGACCGCTTTGCCGGAGGTGGGCGCCGAGGGACAGCAGAGGCTGGCCAGCGCCCATATTCTTGTTGTCGGGGCCGGCGGGCTTGGCTGTCCGGTTCTGCAATATCTTACCGGTGCCGGTATTGGCGAAATCACGGTGATGGACGGGGACCGGGTTGAGGCAACCAACCTGCCACGCCAGCCGCTCTATACATATGCGGACGTTGGCCGCTACAAGGTCGAAGCCGCGCGCAGGCGGCTGACCGCAATGGCGCCGGAGCTGCGGCTGCACCCCCATGCACGCGACCTGACACCGGACAATGTCGCCGCTGCGGTCGGCCCCGCCGATCTGGTGATAGATGCTGCCGACAGCTATGCGGTGTCCTACACGCTTTCGGATTGCTGTCAGCCGCTGGGGCGTCCGCTGATCAGCGCGTCGGCACTGGCGCAATCGGGTTATGTCGGCGTCTTTTGCGGGGGCGGCCCCTCGCTACGCGCCGTCTTCCCCGACCCGCCCGACAGGAGCGCCACCTGCGCCAGTGCCGGGATTATGGGGCCGGTTGTCGGGGTGATTGGCGCCCTGCAGGCACAGCTTGCCCTGAAGTTGCTACTGGGCCATCAGCCAACCCCGCTGGGGCGGATGTTCAGCCTCGACTTTGCCGGGCTTCAGATGGGCGGGTTTGATTTCGCCACGGCTGCAGAGCCTGCGCGGTCGCTGCCCTTTATCGGGATGAACAGCGTGACCGCAGCCGATTACGTGATAGAATTGCGCCCGGAGGATGAGGCCGCTGAACCGGCCACGACGACCGCTGTCCACATCCTGCCGGATCGGTTGACGGCGGCTGATCTGCCGACGGACCGCCGGGTTGTGCTTGCCTGTCATAGTGGCCTGCGGGCCTGGCGCAAGGCGGCGGAGCTTGCGCCTGACTTTGACGGAGATCTGGCGCTCTTGGCAGCGGGGCGGCGGCAATGAGCGCGCTGCTGATCATCGCAGGCACCGACAGCAGCGGCGGCGCCGGGCTGACCCGTGATATCGCCGCCGCCACGGCGATGGCCCGCATGATCCCGCAGTTCGCGGCCCGATCGCTGAGCCTGCGACCGGTGGTGACAGCCGTGACCGTGCAGACCAACCAGGCCTTGCAGGAGATCTACCCGACGCCGGTTGACGGTATTCTGGGTCAGATACAGGCCGCTGTTGAGACCGGCCCGATCAGCGCGGTGAAGATCGGCATGGTCGGAAGCGCGGCAGCTGCCGAGGCAATTGCCGCAACTCTGGCGCGGTTGCTCCCGCCGAGTTGTCCGGTTGTGCTGGATCCGGTTCTGCGCAGCAGTTCAGGCGGTCGGCTGATGCACGCCGGTGATCTGGCACCGTTAATGGCCCGCGCCGATCTGATCACCCCCAACTTGCACGAAGCATCGCAGCTATGCCCAGGCTTGCACGGCGCAGTTCCGGGCGGCGGGAGCCGCGTTGACCCGCAGCACTTCGGCATGGCAGCGCAGGCGGGCCAGCTTCACCAGGCGGGCGCCGGAGCGGTTCTGATCAAAGGAGGACATGGGACCGACGCGATGGCAGTGGACCATCTTTTCTGCGACGCCACCCATGTCGCCTTCCCGCGGCCAAGACTGAAACAGACCAAGCGCGGCACCGGCTGCACCCTGGCCACCGCAATCGCAGTCCAGCTGATGGCCGCGCAACAGATCGAGACAGCCTGCCGGGCGGCTGGCGACTATGTGCATGAATGGCTGAAAGAGATCCCAGCCTGATTGGCGCATGGTCGGTTCCCCGCCGCCTGTTTCCGGTGCTCGCTGCCGTGATGTCGGTTTCCAGCCGCAGATTTCTGGAGCGCTTTGAGACTGACATTGGCCGTTGATCGCGACGATCGGCATCCGGCGCCACACCAGGGCCGATGGATCATGGCACTGGAGCACTGGGGAATCGCGGCATCATCGCGGCAGGCCGCCACCCAAACCGCTGGCATGGAAAAACCGCGCCGGGATGGTCCGGCGCGGTCTCTGTCTCGGTCGTTGAAATTCTGGCTTTCAAGGCCCGTTTCCGGGTCAGAAATCCTGCCAGATATCCTTGGCCGCGTTGCCACTGGTGCTGGCTACCGCCGGTGCCGGGGTCGGTTTCACCGCCTCCAGATCCCAGTCATCGCCATGGGCACTGGGCGCCGCCGGTTTGGGGTCATTTCTGGTGACCCGCGACGCCGGGGCCGCTGCTGGGGTCTTGCGGGCAGGTTCCGAGGCCGGTCTGCCCCCCGCCGCGACCCGGAAATGGGCGACCAGCTGGGCCAGCTTGGTGGCATCGGCATTGAGCATGTGTCCGGCGGCGGTGGCCTCTTCGACCATGGCGGCGTTCTGCTGGGTGACCTGGTCAAGCTGGGTCACGCCGGTGTTGATCTCATGCAGACCGGTCGACTGTTCGCTGGCACCGGTTGCGATACCCGAAACCAGTTTCGAGATATGCCCGACCCGCTCCACGATGCTTTGCAGCGCATCGCCGGTTTTGCCCACCAGATCTACGCCCCGCTCCACCTGTTTGGTGCTGTCGCCGATCAGCGTCTTGATCTCCATCGCCGCATCCGAGGACCGCTGCGCCAGGGCGCGCACCTCGCTGGCGACCACGGCAAAGCCCTTGCCCGCCTCGCCGGCCCGCGCGGCCTCGACACCGGCGTTCAGCGCCAGGAGGTTGGTCTGGAAGGCGATGTCGTCAATCACCCCGATGATCTGCGAAATATGGGTCGAGGACTGCTCGATCTCGGTCATTGCGGAGACGGCGCTCTGCACCACGGTGCCACTGGTTTCGGCCTCTTGTTTGGCTTCCTGCATGATGCTTTCGACACTGCGGGCGCCTTCGGCGGCGGATTTCACGCTGGCCGTCATCTCGTCCAGGGCGGCGGCGGTTTCTTCCAGCGTGGCGGCCTGGCTTTCGGTGCGGTTGGACAGGTCGTCGGAGGCCTGGCTGATCTCATTGGCGCCGTTGCGGATGCTTTCGGCGGTATCGATCACCTGGGTCACAGTGGCGCTCAGCGTTTCCGCGGTGCGGTTGAAGTCACGCTGCAGCTGGGCGTAATCCTCCGGCAGGGTCTCGTTGATACGCACGGTCAGATCGCCCTGCGACAGTGCCGCGAGACGGCTGGAGATGATCGACACAACATCGGACCGCTCGGCGTCGCGGGTCTGCTGCTGGCCTTTCAGCACGTCTTGCTCCTGCAGCTTCCCGCGGAATGCCTCCAGCGTTCGGGCCATTTCGCCGATTTCGCTGCGCGCCCGAGTATAGGGTACATCCGTCGCCGTCTCGCCGTCGGCCATCGTGGCCATCCGCGCCTTCAGACCGTTGATCGGGCCAGTAACACTGCGCAGCAGGACCGTCGAGGCAATCACCAGAAGAATCAGGCTGATCGCGAGGGTGGCCATCGCTTCGGTCCGCATCTGGGCAAGATCCGCCCGAATGTCAGAGACATAGGAGCCGGTGCCAATGACCCAGCCCCAGGGTTCAAAGGCCTTCACATAGCCGATTTTCTGCTCTGGAGTGGTCTGACCCGGTTTCTGGAACCAATAGCGGACCGAGCCGGCACCATCAGCTGCGGCAACCTTGCCCAGCTCCTGGAACACCTTGATACCCTTCACGTCTTCGAAGCCGGACCGGTCAGTGCCGACCCAGTCTGGCACCATGGGGTGCGCACGCACGATTAGTTCCTTGTCGAATGCAAAGAGGTAGCCGGAAGTTTCGAAGCGAATTTTCTCGATCACTTCACGGCCCTGAGCGCGCGCCTCCTCGGCTGTCAGCTCACCAGACTGTACCCGCGCCTCAAGATCGGCAAGCAGGCTGATTGAGGTATCGATGATATTGCTGAGCTCACGGTCGCGCATGGCATAGGCGTTGTCGACTGCGCGTGACAGCAGCAGGACGGTCAGCAGCACAGAGAGCGCGAGTGCCATCGCCACCACAGCGTAGATACGGATGGGAAGACGAAAGAATATGGACGGCATCGGTTACTTGGTCCTTTGAGGAATTACATCCCCGAACACTAGGACCGGCGCCCCTAACAAAGCGTTAGGCAAAGACCCAAAATCGCAGGCTTCACGCCATTATTGCATAGAATTTCAATCTCTTATCTTAAGAGTTTGGAAACCTTCGCCCGCCTCGGGCCACAGCTGGTCGCGGCGGCGCTGTGGCGCCCCTCGCGGCACAGGAAAAACGGCCCCGCAAAGGGGGCCGTTTAATCTGCGATTCGCGGACCGCTCCGGACGGGTCAGCTCACCGGCAACATGCCCTTCTCGGACGCCAGCTCGCGCATCTTCTTTTGAAGTTTCTCGAAGGCGCGCACCTCGATCTGGCGGATACGCTCGCGGCTGACGCCATATTGCGTGCTGAGGTCCTCCAGCGTTTTCGCCTGATCGGCCAGTCGGCGCTGCGTCAGAATATCCTTCTCGCGATCGTTGAGCACATCCAGCGCATTGGCGAGAAGCTCGCGGCGGGCCTCAAGCTCATCGCGCGCCTCGTAGTCGCCGGCCTGATCGGCATCCTCATCCTCCAACCAGTCCTGCCACTGCATCGTGCCTTCGCCCTCGCTGCCGACGGTGGCATTGAGAGAGGCATCGCCGCCGGACATCCGCCGGTTCATCGAAATCACCTCCGTCTCGGTCACGCCGAGGTCGGTGGCGATCTTCTTGACGGTGTCGGGGTGCAGGTCACCCTCCTCCAGCGCGCCGATACGGGCCTTGGCCTTGCGCAGATTGAAGAACAGCTTCTTCTGCGCCGAGGTGGTGCCGAGTTTCACCAGCGACCAGGACCGCAGGATATATTCCTGGATCGAGGCGCGGATCCACCACATGGCATAGGTCGCCAGGCGAAAGCCCTTTTCGGGATCAAAGCGTTTGACCGCCTGCATCAAACCGACATTGGCTTCGGAGATCACCTCGGCCTGCGGCAGACCATAGCCGCGATAGCCCATGGCAATTTTCGCCGCCAGACGCAGGTGCGATGTCACCATCTTATGGGCCGAGGCACTGTCCTGCTCTTCGACCCAGCGCTTGGCCAGCATATATTCCTCTTCCGGTTCCAACAGCGGGAACTTGCGGATTTCCTGAAGGTACCGGTTCAGCCCGCCTTCGGGTGTCGGTGCGGGCAGATTTGCATAATTTGCCATTCTTTGTGTCCCTCCCAATGTATAAGGACTTAACATCTCGTCATATGGGTTAACGCACAGCCCCGTTCAAGAGTTGCCAAGTTTATCTCTTATAGGAATCATAAGAAAAGCGGTCTGTGACGAAGTTCACAGCAAGTTGCAGACCATCGACCCGCCGCAACGCGCGGCGGGACCTCGGTTTTTCTGCAATAAATCAGGAGCTCGCTGGTCGCAGGCGTGACTATTCCGCGGGCGTTGCCAACATTTGCAGCAGATCTGTCATATCTTCTGGTACCGGCGCTTCAAATCGCATGTCGTCACCGGTGACAGGATGGACAAAGCCCAGAACCGCAGCATGCAGTGCCTGACGCGGGAATGACTGGATGGCCGCCGCAGTGGCCTCGGGCAGCGATTTTGCGGCAAGTTTGCGCTTGCCGCCATAGACCGGATCGCCGACCAGCCCATGGCCTGCATGGGCCATATGCACCCGGATCTGATGGGTGCGGCCGGTTTCCAGCCAGCATTCGATCAGCGCCACCACCGGCGGCGTGCCGTAGCTGTCGACGATACGGGCGCGGGTGACAGCATGGCGGCCGCCCTGGAACAGCACCGCCTGCCGCTGCCGGTCGGTTCTATGGCGCGCGAGTTGTGTGGTCAGTTTGAGGATATTGCCAGGTTCAAAGCTCGTCCCCTTTACCCCGCGCAGGCGCGGATCATTGGCATCCGGCACACCATAACAGATAGCGCGGTAATAGCGTTCGACCGTATGTTTCTCGAATTGAGCGGCCAAACCCTGATGGGCGACATCGGATTTCGCGACCACCAGCAGCCCGCTGGTCTCCTTGTCGATGCGGTGCACGATGCCGGGGCGTTTGACGCCACCAACGCCGGAGAGGTTATCGCCGCAATGGTGCAGCAATGCGTTGACCAGCGTGCCCGATGGTGTTCCGGGGGCGGGATGGACAACCATGCCTGCGGGTTTGTTGACAACGATCAGATCGTCATCCTCATAGATCACCTCAAGCGGGATATCCTCGGGGCCGATGTGGCTGTCCTCGGCCTCTTCCACGGTGATCTCGATCAGCGCACCTTCCTCGATCTTGGCCTTGGGGTCGGTCACGACCGTGCCATTGACCTGCAGCTGCCCTGCCTCGATCAGCCGCGCCAGACGGGTGCGCGACAGGGTGGCTTCCTCTGGCACATCACGCGAAACCGCTTTATCAAGCCGTTTAGGCGGGTTTTCCGCGATGACAAACTCGATCCGGCGGCGGGCCATGACACATCCTTCTGAGACAGATATTCAAAGTGAACCGCCCCAGCTGGTGTTCCTGCGGCGGATGGTGACCACATTGACGGTGATCATGATTTGCGGGTTCTTAGTGGTTCTGACCCTGCTTGTCATCCGTTTGTCTGCGTCAGGTCCAAAGCTGCCCGAAACGGTGACGCTGCCAGCGGGGGTCAGCGCGCGCGCCGTGACCTTTGGCGACGGCTGGATTGCTGTGGTCACCGATGGGGATGAGATCCTGATCTTGAACAATCTGAGCGGCGCAATCGAGCAACGCGTGGCGATCCAACCGGTCAGCGACTGATCTTCACCGGCTCGTTCATGTAAGCTGACACAGGGTAAGCTGCTGAATTACCGACATGAAAACAGGCAATCGTGCCTCTGGCGGTCCGATGTGGTCATATCAATATCAGCTGAAGGGTGGTACCACCTCCCCGGCTCGAACGGGGGACCTCCTGATCCACAATCAGGCGCTCTAACCAACTGAGCTAAGGCGGCACTGAGGGCGATTTAATACAGGGGCGATGAGAGCGCAAGAGGCAAGCGGCAAGTTTTTTACCCCGAATGTGAAGAGATTTGCCGTCACGCTTGCGATCTTCTGCCCCGCCCGCGAGGTCCATCTGGAAGCCGCGAGTGCTTGCCATTACAGTGGCAGCAGGCTAGCAGAACCCGTCACCGCAAGCCCCATGACAGGAGTGCCGCATGAGCATCAACACCGAGCGCGACATCGAAGCCAATATGCAGATCGGCCCCACCGACGCAGGCATGGTCCGCATCTTCATCGAAGCCGACGGGATCGAAATCCCGATGGATTTTGATCCGGATGAGGCCAATGAAATCGCCGAAGAAATCATGGCCGCAGCCCAGGCAGCGCGCAGCCTCGATACCTGAGCCTCACGAACACCCGGCGGCGGGCTGACGCGCCCGCCCTGCCAACCGACGCGCCGCCAGCAATCAGGCGCCGCGCGCCGCGCTGTCCCATATCCCATCCATCCCCGGTCGCGGGTCGCGCAGCCGGTGCAGGCGGCTGGCGGCGTCCATTGCGAATTTCTGGATCAGCTTCTTGCGACGGGCGGCGGGCAGTTTCTGTTCCGGCGCCATGCGGATGATCTCGGCGTCATAGTCATCGGCGATGATCAAACCGCTGTCGTCAGGCAACAGCTCATTCGGAAACGCCAGATCCACCGCCCAGAAATAGCGATCGCACCATTCAAGATAGCCCCGCCATTTGCTGTCGGATTGATAGTCGGCGCGGCTGGATTTGCATTCGACCACCCATAGCTCACCCTTGGGGCCAAGCGCCATGACATCGACCCGCAGACCACGGGCGGGAACGAATTCTTCGACCGTGACAAAACCAAGCGCCGCCATATGGCGGGCCACACCACGCGCGAGGCGCTGACCGGGGGCAAGATCTTGCATCATGGGGTCAATGTGAACAATTCATGAACAAATGGCAAGACCATGGCGCAGGCACCTTGCAAACGCACTGGTCAGATATTGTATCAAGACAGCCTGCGGCCATGCCACATCCGCCACGGTGAGAGGGCCATGTCGAAAAGACGGCGGACGCCCCTTGTCTCTGCCTGCCCCGACGCCTAGTTAGAACGGAGGCGGGTTCTGCCCTTCTCGTGACAGGTAGCATTCCAGTGGCCTTAAGCAATTCCGAGGGAGCTGGCTCTGTTTGGACCCTGGTCCTTTTACCTGGCGCCCACCTGTACATACAGGTCCTCGGGAATCATAACCGCACGGTTGCCTGGTGGTCCCGCCGCATTCCACCACTGTTCTGGCTGACAAAAGAAAAGCCGCGCCTGAGGGGCACGGCTGACTGACGGCTTGCTGGTCTGGACGTTTTGTGTCCAGATCTGCGGATCAGCGGCGCGGCAGCTGCCGAGAGGCTTTCTTGGCCGGAACGCGCACCGGGACCATCTCAGAGTGCATATCGGGGGTGATCCGCATCCCGCCGCGCGGGGTGTCTTCTTTCTGCGCCAGCGACATCACCGCATAGCCGAACTGCACCCCGGCAAAAACGATACCGTTCATGAACCACAGGATCGCAACCGCCAGAACGCCACTGTCCGATGTGCTGACCAGATGCCAGAGGTTCATCACGTTGAACCACAACAGCAGCCCGACAAAAGCTGCGGCAATGGCAAAGCCGATCACCACGTTGCGAATATAAAGACTCACCAGCTTTGGCATGACATACCCTCCTGCTTCGGCCAAAACGGTAGCACTCTTTGCGACATGGTCCAGCGGCAATTGCCGGATCGGCGGGATGTGACGCATGTCGACCAGCATTTTACGGCAGTGTGCCGGCAGCCCGGCGGCAGACGAAAAAAGCGCGCCCATCGGGCACGCTTCTCGATCCTCGTTGCGCCACAGCAGCTGGCGCCTGTCGCAAGCCCCGGTCAGAAGGCCCCAGTCAGATTGCCCTGGTTAGAAGGCTTCGGGGCATGCCTCACGCGCCATATGGTCCAGAACGGCATTCACGAATTTCGGCTCCTTGCCCTCTGGAAAGAAGGCCCGCGCGATGTCCACGAACTCATTGATCACCACCTTGGGCGGTGTCTTGCCTGCCAGCATCTCAGAACCCGCGGCCCGGAACAGGGCGCGCAGCGTCGGGTCGATCCGTGCAATCGGCCATTTGGCCACCAGTGCGCGGTCCGTCATCTGGTCGATCTTGGCCTGATTATTGACTGCGCCCTCGATCAGCTTGCGAAAGCTTTTCGGATCGCCCTCTGCCATCTCATCGCCTTCGTAGACCGCCCCAAAACGGTGGTCCTCAAATTCGACGATGACCTTGTCGAAAGACAGGTTGCTATGTTCCATCTGAAACAGCGCCTGCACGGCATAGAGCCGGGACGCTGATTTCATTTTATGCTTGTCGCTGCCCTTGCGAGCGGCGCCCTGGCTTTCCGAAGTGGTCATACGGTGGTGGGTCCATTGTCTGAGTCGGCCAGTCTGATGGCCTCGGAAGGGGCTTTGAAGCCGACTCCCTTGGTTTGGGCGCCCCATTTACGCGTCAGCGCGATCAGATGCAAGGCCGCAGCCGCAGCACCGCCACCTTTGTTCTGATCGTTCACATCGGCGCGGACCTCCGCCTGCTTGCGGTTTTCCACCGTCAGGATGCCATTGCCGATGCACAGCCCCTGTAGCCCCATCAACTGAATCGCGCGGCTGCTGTCGTTGCAGACGGTTTCATAATGGGTTGTTTCGCCACGGATCACGCAGCCCAGAGCCACGTAGCCGTCGAAGTTAGAGCTGCGGTCGGCAATCGCGATCGCGGTCGGCACCTCCAGCGCACCCGGCACTTCGATCAGTTCGCAGGTGCCGCCGACGGCTTCGATCTCGGCCTGGGCGCCGGCCACCAGATTGTCGGCGATATCCTTGTAATAAGGCGCGACCACGATCAGCAGCTTGACCGGTTTGTCGAATGTCGGACGGTCCAGCGTATAGTGAGTTTCATGTGCAGCCATATCAAGCGTCCTTCAGAAGAGGTTTGGTGCCAACGATGCTCAGGCCGTAGGCGTCTAGTCCAACATAGGTGGTCGAGGGCGAATCCGTCAGCAATACAAGCTCATGCAGACCCATTTTGGACAGGATCTGCGCGCCCAGCCCGGTCTGCTTGATGGTGCGCGGGCCTTCGTCGTCCTGCGCATAGAGCGAATTGCGCGGCTCGCGGAACAGGCAGACGACGCCGCGCCCCTCGGCCGCGATCAGTTCCATCGCGCGCGGCAGCTGCCGGCCCGGTTTGGGACCAAGTCCCAGAAGATCCGTTGCCTCATGCAGCGCATGGGTGCGGGTCAGGACCGGTTCAGGGGTGGTGATATCGCCCTTGGTCATCACCACATGTTCAATGCCGTGGGTCTGGTCGGTAAACAGGCGCAGTTCCCAATCGCCACCGATTTCAGACGTGACGGTCTTGCGCGAGGTCTCCACCACCAGATTGTCGTTGCGCGCGCGGTAGGCAATCAGATCACTGATGGTGCCGATTTTAAGCCCGTGCGTCCGGGCAAAATCGACCAGCTCCGGCAGCCGCGACATGGTGCCATCCTCATTCATGATCTCGCAGATCACGCCCGAGGGGTTCAGACCAGCCAGACGAGAGATATCAACCGCCGCCTCGGTATGGCCTGCGCGCACCAGCACACCGCCGCGTTTGGCCCGCAGCGGAAACACATGCCCCGGTGTCGCCAGCGCGGCCATCGTGTTGCTCTCGTCAATGGCCGCCGCCACGGTCAGTGCACGGTCGGCAGCGGAAATCCCGGTCGAGACACCTTCGCGGGCTTCGATCGACACGGTGAAAGCTGTTTCATGGCGCGAAGAATTGTTCACCGCCATCATCGGCAGCCCCAGCGCATCGACCCGCTCCGCCGTCATCGGAAGACAGATCAGACCGCGTCCGTGAGTCGCCATAAAGTTGATCGCCGCAGCATCCGCAAATTCGGCGGCAATCACCAGATCGCCCTCGTTTTCGCGGTCCTCGTGATCGACCAGGATGAACATCCGCCCCTGACGGGCCTCTTCGATGATCTCTTCAATAGGGCTGATTGCGTCACGCAACTGGGCTTCAATCGGCCCCGGTGTTTCAAAGCTCATTCAGGCAACCTTTCGGTGGGCAGTCGTGGACAATGGTCAGTGCGACCTCCACAACCCCGAGCAAGGCCGTGGATACCCCAGCGGGATAGACCAGCCGCAGCGTAAATACCAGCCCCGCTTGCGGCAGCCCATGTTCCGGACGCGGCGTCGCGGTGGCGCGTTCCCCTGTCAGAGGCTGTTTCAGGGGCAGCGGTTGCGGCGGCAGATGGCCCCTTGCACAGGCACGACGCAGCCACGACAAAGGTCAAACTACGCCGCAAGATCAGCTCCCCTCGTCGCGGGAGATCGCTGACGCGCGCCGCCCCTGCGGCGCGCCACGCCCAACGCCTGAGACGGCATCCGCGATGCCGGGGAACGGGGGCGGGAGCCTTTTGCGACGCCCCAGGCAGACAGCCCCAGATTGCACGGGGGCGCGCGTGAAAGAGGCTCAGCCCTGCTCGTTCAGCCGGGCCACGTAACGGGCCAGCGTGTCGATCTCAAGATTCACCGCATCGCCAATCGCGACATCTCCCCAGGTCGTCACTTCCTTGGTGTGCGGGATGAAGTTGATGCCGAAATCACATCCGTCGACATCGTTCACAGTCAGCGAGGTGCCATTCAGCGCCACCGATCCCTTTGGCGCGATAAAGCGCGCCAGCTCCTGTGGCGCGCGCAGAGTCACGCGGGTGCTGTCCCCTTCATCGCGGAGATCCACCACCTCGGCCACGCCATCGACATGCCCCGACACGATATGGCCGCCCAGCTCATCACCGACCTTCAGCGCGCGTTCCAGATTGACGCGCTTGCCCAGAGTCCAGCCGTTGCCGCCGATATTGGTCTTGGACACGGTCTCGGCAGAGATCTGCACATCATACCAATCCTCCCCCAGTGCGATCACCGTCAGGCAGACACCGTCAGAGGCGATCGAGGCCCCGATGTCGATGGTTGCAGTGTCATAGCCGGTCTTGATCCGCGCCCGCAGGTCTCCCTGCTGCTCCAGCTCGGTGATGATGCCGATATCGGTGACGATGCCTGTGAACATGGGCGGGCTCCTGCAGGTTGCATATGCGGTTATGGCCGTCTTGGTCGGCCGGCGCCTCTCTGGTAGCCATTGGACCGCCGCGCGGCAAGCCCCGCTGTTGCCGGATAGGCGCGCCCGGCCCCCTGTGGCGCAGAACAGGCCGCCACTGGGCTTGCCTCGCCCAGCCGCGCCAGCCTACCCTTGCGCGGAAAGATGGTTAAATCCGATTAGGGGTTAAGCCATTGTTTGTACAATCGGGATATATTCGGCCCATTATGCACAAGACCGACCATCCACAACGCTGCTTTTTGTTTCTGCAAGGGCCTCATGGCCCGTTCTTTGCCAGCCTGGCAGAGATGTTGCAGGCTGCGGGCTCAGACGTGTGGCGGGTGGGGTTCAACGCCGGCGATCAGGCGTTCTGGCGCGACCGGGCCAGCTACCTGCCCTATCGCGGCGCCCCACAGGATTGGCCCGCCCATCTGGACACGATGCTGGACGACAAGAAGATCACCGATCTGGTGCTCTACGGCGATACCCGCCCGATCCACGCCAAGGCGGTGAGCATCGCGCGGGGCCGCGGCATCCGGGTACATGTCTTCGAGGAAGGCTATCTGCGCCCCTATTGGGTCACCTATGAGCGGGACGGCTCCAACGGCAACTCGCGGCTGATGGACATGCCCGTGGAGCAAATGACCTCAGCGCTTGCGCTCTCCGATATGGAGGCGCCGCTGCCCCCTTCACATTGGGGCGATACCCGGCAACATGTCTTCTACGGCGCGCTTTACCACGGCTGTGTCATGCTGCTCAATCAGGGGTACCGCCAGTTCCGCCCGCATCGGGCGCTGCCGGTCACCCGCGAATTTCAGCTCTATCTGCGCCGCCTGCTGCTGATGCCAATTCAGGCGCTGGAACGCAGATTGGCGACCCGGCGCATCCGCAACGGCGGCTTTCCCTATCATCTGGCCCTGCTGCAACTGGAACATGACAGCGCCTTTCAGGAGCATTCCCCCTTTGCCAGCCTCACAGATTTCCTGACCGAGGTGTTCCAGGGCTTTGCCGAGGGCGCGCCGCGCCATCACCATCTGGTGGTCAAGGCGCATCCGCTGGAAGATGGCCGTGTTCCGATCCGGCGCGCGGTGCGCCAGCTGGCAAAACACTATGGGCTGGAACACCGCGTCCACTACGTGCGTGGCGGCAAGCTCGCCGCCCTCCTGAACGAGGCCCGCACAGCGGTCACAGTGAATTCAACGGCCGGCCAGCAGGTACTCTGGCGCGGCATCCCGCTGAAGGTGTTTGGCAAGGCGGTCTACGACAAGCCCGAATTTGTCTCCACCCAACCCCTGCCGGAGTTCTTTGCCGCGCCCGCACGACCGGACAATCGCGCCTACAAGGATTATCGCCGCTATCTTCTGGAAACCTCGCAGCTCCCCGGTGGCTTCTATTCCCGCAAGGGCCGCCGCCAGCTGCTGCGGCAGGTGGTGGATATGATGCTGGCGCCGGAGGACCCCTATCAGGCGCTGATCCAGGGGACAGCGGCACCGCGGCAACAGTTGCGTGTGGTGAACTGACGAGCCAGACCTCCAAGGCTGGATTTTTCCAAAACACTGCGCTAGCTTGGCCTTAAAACTTGAGGCAGAACAATAATAGGTCGAGGAGACCGAGCAGTGAAAACCGTTCCCTTGCAATGGGCGCGCCCGGTTGCGATTCTGGCCGCAGTCACGCTGGCAGCATCCTGTGGCCTGCCCCAGGTCGGCCCGAATAAGCGTCAGATTTATGCCGGTTCCGTGCAAAAAGAAGGCGATGCCTTCATTGTATCGGTCAATGATCGCGTGACCCGCGCCACCGCCGTTGTCCCGGCGCTTGGCTTTTCCGAAAGCTTCCGCAGCGCCGGTCAGCTGACCTCCGACGTGATCCGCCCCGGTGACGTTCTGGGCCTCACCGTCTGGGAAAACGTCGATGACGGGCTCTTGGCGGCAGAGGCCACCAATGCCACGGTGCTGGAAGAGGTGCAGGTCGACAGCGCCGGCTTTATCTTCGTGCCCTATGCCGGTCGGCTGCGCGCCTCAGGCAATACGCCGGATCAGCTGCGCCGCACCATCACCAAGAAACTCGAAGATCAGACCCCCGACCCGCAGGTTCAGGTCCGCCGCCTCGCAGGCGATGGCGCCACTGTCAGCCTGACCGGGGCTGTCGGAGGACAGGGGGTTTACGCGATCGAACGTCCGACACGGACGCTTGCCACCATGCTGGCCCGCGCTGGCGGCGTCGCGATTGAGCCGGAGAACGCCCAGATCACCGTTATTCGTGGTGCGGAGCGCGGTACCATCTGGTTCCAGGATCTGTTCAAACACCCCGAGCTGGACATCGCCCTGCGCGGCGGCGACAAGATCCTGGTGGAAGAGGACAGTCGCTCCTTTACTGCTTTGGGCGCAACCAGCGCGCAGGCGCGTGTCCCGTTTGAAAGCCAGAACCTGTCCGCACTTGAGGCCATCGCCCAGGTCGGCGGTCTGGTCTCCACCGCATCAGATCCGACAGGCGTCTTCGTCTTGCGTAATGAGCCTGCGGAAATTGCCAATCAGGTGCTCGGGCGCAACGATCTGATCGGGGCGCAGCGGCTGGTCTACGTGCTGAACCTGACCAAGCCCAACGGGTTGTTCGTGGCGCGCGACTTCGTGATCCGCGATGCCGACACGCTCTATGTGACCGAGGCTCCCTACGCCCAGTGGACCAAGACCATCTCGCTTCTGGCCAGCCCGCTGGCGCCGATCGCCAGCGTCGAAAGTTTGGCCAGCGGCGGCTGATGACATGACGGGAACAGACCCGACGACAAGGGCCGGGGGCATTCGCTCCCGGCTTTACTATTTCAACGCCGGTTTCCTGCGCCAGCGGCGGCTGCGGCGCATCCTGTCACTGGCGGGCTATGACCTGCGGCTGGGCAAGCCGACGGCAGAGGATCTTGTCGCGGTCTGGGGCAATGCCGATACCGCTCATCGTGGTCTGGCCGTGGCGGCGGCACAGGGCTGTGGCCTGCTGCGGGTCGAAGACGCGTTTCTGCGCTCGATCCATCCCGGCCGTGAGGGAGAGCCGCCGCTGGGCTTGCTGCTCGACCGGTCAGGGTTGCATTTCGATCCCGCCACCCCCTCGGATCTGGAGCAGCTGCTGGCCACGCACCCGCTGGATGACAGCGCGCTGATGCGCCGCGCCCGGCGCGCGATTGCCCGGCTACAGGAGGCCCATCTGAGCAAATACAACGCCTATTCGCCAAACGCGCCGGTGCCGGAACCGGGTTATGTTCTGGTGATTGATCAGGCCCGCGGCGACGCCTCCGTCCGCGCATCCACCCCTCATGAAGGAACCGATCACGCGCGCTTTCAGGAGATGCTCTACTATGCGCAGGACGAACATCCCGGCGCCCGCATCATCATCAAATCCCATCCGGAGGACCGCGCAGGCCATCGCCCCGGTTACTATACCGCCGCAGACGCGCAGAGACGGGTCGAGATCCTTGATGCGCCGGTCTCGCCCTGGGCGCTGCTGGAGGGCGCCATCGCCGTTTATACCGTGTCTTCGCAGATGGGGTTCGAGGCCATCCTCTGCGGTCACAAACCCCGCGTTTTTGGCCAGCCCTTCTACGCAGGCTGGGGCCTCAGCGAGGACGAATTCCCGATCACCCGGCGCCAGCGCCGCCTGACCCGCGCGCAGCTGTTTGCGGCGGCGATGATCCTCTATCCGACCTGGTACAGCCCCTATCACGACCGGCTCTGCGAGCTGGAGGAGGTGATCGACGCGCTGGAGGCCGAAGCCCGCGCTTGGCAGCAGGATCGCGCAGGCTGGATCGCCTCAGGAATGCGGCTGTGGAAACGACGGACGCTGCAACAGTTCTTTGGCCGCTACCGACGTCTGCGGTTTAGCGACAGCCCCAAGGTCGCGCGCGCCAGCGGGCGCAACTGGATGATCTGGGCCGGGCGCACCGGCACCGGGCAATCTCCGGGCGCCCATCGTGTCGAGGACGGGTTTCTGCGGTCCCGCGGGCTGGGGGCGGCACTGGTGCCGCCACTGTCACTGGTCGTCGACCGGCAGGGTATCTACTACGATCCGCATCAGCCCAGCGACCTGGAAGACCTGATCGCCGCCCGCGCGACCCTGACCGCCCAGCAGCAACAGCGCGCCGAGAACCTGACCCGGCGGCTGGTGCAGGACAGCCTGTCGAAATACAACCTCGGCGGAACGGTCCCGAACCTGCCCGAGGGGCACCGCATTCTCGTGGTCGGACAGGTGGCAGATGATGCCTCGGTCCGTCTGGGATGTGAGAAAATCGCAACCAATGCCGACCTGCTGCGGGCGGCCCGTGCGGCCAACCCGGACGCCGTGCTGATCTACAAGCCGCACCCGGATGTGGAGGCCGGGCTGCGCGACGGCAGCATCGCCGCCGAGGGGCTGGCGGATGTGGTCGTGCCCGACAGTGACCCGATGGCGCTTCTTGACATGGTGCATGAGGTCTGGACGATGACCTCGCTTCTGGGCTTTGAAGCGCTGCTGCGTGGGGTCAAGGTGACCACGGTTGGCGCGCCGTTCTATGCGGGCTGGGGGCTGACCCGGGATCTGGGCGCGGTGCCCGTTGCCCGACGGCAGGCCCGCCCCTCCCTGATGGGGTTGGTACATGCCGCGCTGATTGATTATCCGCGCTATGTGGATCCGGTCAGCGGCCTGCCCTGTCAGGTCGAACTGGTGGTGGAGCGGCTGGCGAAGGGCGATATTCCTGCCCCGGGCACCGCCACCCGGACCCTGGCAAAGCTTCAGGGGCTATTCTCCACCTATGCGCATCTCTGGCGCTAGGCTGCTGCCATTAGGCGACCTAGCCCAGTGAACGGGCCCAACGGTGCTGGATATCTGCCCCAACGGGACGCATGTCGATCAGATCAAAGCGCGGCGCATCGGCCAAACCCTTTAGGCCCATGCTGCCAATTGAGGACAGACCATCACCCCCGATGGCCAGCCCGGCAGTGAAGCCAATCAGCTCATCCACCAGATCCTGCGCCAGAAGCGAGGCCGCAAGCGCGCTGCCGCCTTCGCAGAAGACGCGTGTCAGACCCGCCTGCCCCAGCTGCTGCAAGACATCAGCCGCATCCAGCTGCTGACCCTCTGCGGCGCAGGGCAGCAACCGCGCGCCCAACCCTTCCCAGGCGCGCAGGCGCTCAGCATCGGCGCCGGTCCCATGGCAGATCCAGACCGGGATATTGCGTGCACTGCGTGCCAGCTGCCCCATCAGCGGCAGGTCGAGATGTCGCGAAATCACCACCCGCACGGGCTGACGGCTCACCCCAAGATCCCGCACGGTCAGTGACGGGTCATCCGCACGGGCAGTCCCACCACCCACCATCACCGCATCATGGCGTGCCCGCATCGCGTGGACGGCACGGCGGGCCTCGGGTCCGGTGATCCATTTGCTCTCGCCCGCAGCGGTGGCAATACGGCCATCAAAGCTGCTCGCAAGCTTCAGCGTCACAAAGGGGCGCCCTTGTTCCGTCTTCAGAAAAAACCCGGCATGATCCCGTGCCGCCGCGTCCGAGCACACCCCGGTGGTGACCTCGATACCGGCATCGCGCAGCATCGCAAACCCGTGGCCTGAAACCCGTGGATCACTATCTTCCATGGCTGCCACCACCCGCGCCACGCCAGCGTCGATCAGGGCCTGAGCACAGGGAGGTGTCTTACCGGTATGAGAACAGGGTTCCAGCGAGACATAGGCGGTAGCGCCGCGCGCCAGTGCACCGGCCTGGCGCAATGCCTCGGTCTCCGCATGAGGGCGGCCCCCCGGCTGGGTCCAGCCCCGGCCGACAATGCGGCCTTTGCGCACGATCACACAGCCGACAGCCGGGTTCGGCCAGCATTGCCCCTGCCCCCGTCGTCCCAGCGACAGGGCCAGCGACATATAGCGCGTATCCCCAGCCCGCATCCGTCCGGAGGCGTTCACTCTTCCGGCGCCTCCGGCGGGCGCAGCTCGTGAACGAAATCCTCAAAATCATCCGCCGCCTGGAAGTTCTTGTAAACACTGGCAAAGCGGACGTAGGCCACGGTATCTATACGGGCCAGCGCCTCCATCACGATTTCACCGATCTTCTTGGACGGGATATCGGTCTCACCCATGCTCTCCAAGCGCCGCACGATGCCCGAGATCATCTGATCTATGCGTTCCGGTTCAATCGGGCGTTTCTGCATGGAAATGCGGATCGAGCGCTCCAGCTTGTCGCGGTCGAAATCTTCACGTTTGCCATTGGTCTTGATCACCACGAGGTCACGCAGCTGCACCCGCTCATAGGTGGTGAAGCGGCCACCACAGGCCGGGCAGAACCGGCGCCGCCGGATCGAAACGTGATCCTCAGCAGGGCGCGAGTCCTTTACTTGGGTGTCGATATTTCCGCAAAACGGGCAGCGCATCAGCTGTCCCCCCTGTTCCAGTCCGCCGGTCAACCGGACGCCGCTGCGCCCTTATCCACAACTATATGGCAGCCTCTAGGGTTTGGGTAGAGGTGAATTAAGACCACAAGATGCCGGGGCTTAAACCAAATGCGCGATCACCCTGCGGCTGTGCGCTGCGTCGCGATGCTCGAACAGGTAGATGCCCTGCCAGGTGCCCAAGGCAGGCCGCCCGGCGGTCACCGGGATCGACAGGCTGACAGGCAGGATCGCCGCCTTGATATGGGCAGGCATATCGTCAGGCCCCTCATAGGTGTGGCGCAGATAGGCCATCGACGGATCGGACGCGGGCGGCACCAGACGCGACAGATAAGCGAGGAGATCGCCCTGCACCTCCGGATCGGCGTTTTCCTGGATCAGCAGCGAACAGGAGGTGTGCCGCACAAAAAGCGTCAGCAGCCCGGCGTCGCAGTGTGCGCGCGATACCCAGTCCACAATCTGATCGGTGATTTCATACAGCCCCTGCCCGCGGGTGGAGACGGTGAACTCTGCCTGCATGGATCACCTCGATGCCCAAACTTCTGCCCGGCTATCAGTTACGGCTGCGAAAGGGGAAAATCCAGTCTTCGCATTTGCCATAGGCCGCATTGGCACGAAACGCATAGCCGGGCGTCAGGATATCACCGGTCCAGTTGCCGGAGAATGGCGTCACCCCGGCGGCGGCCGGATCCAAGGTGAACCGCACGGCGGAACGTGCACCGGTGGTGCTGCTGGCCCCGATGCCGTCGACGGCGTAGATCTTTGTCTGCCAGGGCAGTCCGAGCGATTTGCGCACATAGTCTCCGGCGGCACACCAGTAGTCGGATTTCAGCGCCCCGGCCCGTCCGATCACCTCAAACTGACTCGCCCCCGCGGGCACGACCTCCAGCCGGTTGATCGCACGAAAGGCGGATGCCGGCACCGCCAGCGCCAGAAGGCCAAGCCCAACACCCACAACGGCGAGTGCCGTCCGGCGTGGTCCAGCCCGACGGCCCCTGGAGATCTGACGCGCTCTGCGGGATTTGAAACTGGGAAAACCGGTCATGATGAACCTCGCCGATTGCGAATGAGGGCGCCGGTCAAAAGCGAACAAAGGCGGTGGTGCACTGGTGATCGGCCTCCTGAACGCTGAGCCGGTCACCAACGCGATAGGCATTTGTCCGTTTCAGCCAACTGTCGGGACGATCACTTGCAACCGGGCTCAGGCTGAAATGCACGGTGGATTTACGGTTCACGGCGACGCCCTCGCCGATACCGCGCACGACATAGATGCTCTGCCCCCAGTCGGCACCAAGCGCGCGGCGCGCGTAGTCCGCCGCGCCACACCAGAATGCCGAGCGCACTGCGCCCTGCGGCGGGACCACTTCGAAACTGCCGTCAGGAAGAGCAAAGACACGCGCCTGATCGACGGTCACATGGCCGGTCGGGGTTGCTTCGGCGCAGGCTGACAGCGCAAGCGCCGCCGCAATAGTCACAGAAAATAGTCGCATGATGCCTATCCTTGATGAGTAATTCAGCCCGCGGCTCTGAGGATGCGCGCGCAAGCTGACCTGCGATCTGCGCGAAGCCCACAGGTTAGAGATAGAGGGCCACCGGCAGGATTCCAGATACCGCCGACCACGGCCAGTCACAACTGTTCACATTCAACGCTGCCGAAACAGGCCCATCACCTGCGCAACCAATCGGGCACTCGCCGCGTTGAGCGGTCAAACAACCACAAGACAGAGGATCCTCCCATGGCTCAGAAAACCCTGTTCATCACCGGCGCATCCAGCGGCATCGGCGCAGCAACCGCGCGTGCGGCCCACAAGGCAGGCTGGAACGTCGGCCTGTTCGCCCGGTCCGAAGACAAGCTCAACAGCCTCGCCGAGGAACTGGGCGACGGCGCCCTGGCCTTGCCGGGAGATGCCACCAAATTCGAGGATCAGGTCGCCGCCCTACAGCATCTGCGCGACAGTTTCGGCCAGATCGACGCAGCCTTTGCCAATGCCGGGACCGGTCTCAACACTCCCGGGACGGAAAACGGCGACCCCTCGGAATGGCATGACATGGTTCATATCAACATCATGGCCCTGCTCTACACGGCAAAAGCCGCTATCCCGCATCTGAAACCGCAGAAAGGACACATCGTGCTGACCGGTTCGGCGGCAGGGCGGGTGCATATCCCCGGCTCCATCTATGGCGCCTCAAAATGGTTCGTCCATGGCTATGGCGGCAATCTGGCCGAAGAGATGAAGGACTGGGGCGGGCGCTGTACCGTGGTTGCGCCGGGGATGGTGGACACCGCGTTCTTCGACGAAGCCAAGCCCGACAAGCTCCAGCCCGAAGACGTGGCCGATGCCGTTGTCTTTGCGCTGGAGGCCGACCCGCGCAATGCCGTGCGGGAGGTCTTCCTGATGCCGACCGGCTGAGGCCGCACGCGCCGCAGCACTGCGGGGGAGTAACGCCCATAAAAACATCCGGAAGGGTCACCCCTTCCGGATGTGTCACCTCAGGCGCGGTGACGCGGCGGTGCCTATGGCCCGCTCAATGACGTCGGTCGGTGGGGAACGGAATGATTTCAGCTGTTTGCCCTTCGGTTAGGGCGGTCGCCAGCACCTCCAGAACATCTGGATCTGCGGCATCTCCTGCGCCCTCACCAAAGCACTGGCAGGCGCGGTCCATCAACATCGCCCGGGCAGCAGGGGCTTCCATCTGTTCAAGCAGGGCGCGATCTTTGCGCATGATTTCGACAAGAAAGGCATTCGCCTTGGTCAGCGCGCTGAGCGAGCGGAGCTTGTCGTCCAGCACATTAAGTGCCTCGTTCAAATTCGAATGATGCGCCATTGGACCCCTCCGATCTCGCAAAGTTAACATATTGGTAACTTAGGTATTCGCGGCCCAAAAACAATTGCTGACTGTTAGGAATGGTTAACAACGCCACCCAGACAGGCGGGCCGGGCTGCGACGGGCTGGACCCGCAAAATCCATGCCGAACCGCCCCCTGCTGCAAGGCACACAGCAAAAAGGCGCCCCACCGGGGCGCCTGTTCTGTTCGGATATCAACTGCCGCATTACTGGTCGAGGAAGCTGCGCAGTTTGCGAGACCGGCTCGGGTGCTTGAGCTTGCGCAGCGCCTTCGCCTCGATCTGGCGGATCCGCTCGCGGGTCACGCTGAACTGCTGGCCCACCTCTTCCAGCGTGTGGTCGGTGTTCATGCCGATGCCAAAACGCATCCGCAGAACCCGCTCCTCACGCGGGGTGAGCGAAGCCAGCACGCGGGTGGTGGTTTCCTTGAGGTTTTCCTGAATGGCGCTGTCGAGCGGCAGCACGGCATTCTTGTCCTCGATGAAATCGCCCAGCTGGCTGTCTTCCTCGTCCCCGATCGGGGTTTCGAGAGAGATCGGCTCCTTGGCGATTTTCATCACCTTGCGGACCTTTTCCAGCGGCATCTGGAGCTTTTCTGCCAGTTCTTCCGGCGTCGGCTCGCGGCCGATTTCATGCAGCATCTGGCGGCCGGTGCGGACCAGCTTGTTGATCGTCTCGATCATATGGACCGGAATACGAATGGTCCGGGCCTGATCCGCGATGGAGCGGGTGATCGCCTGACGGATCCACCAGGTCGCATAGGTCGAGAACTTGTAACCCCGGCGGTATTCGAATTTATCCACCGCCTTCATCAGGCCGATGTTGCCTTCCTGAATGAGGTCAAGGAACTGCAGGCCGCGGTTGGTGTATTTCTTGGCGATCGAGATCACCAGACGCAGGTTGGCCTCAACCATTTCCTTCTTCGCCTGACGGGCTTCTTTCTCACCCTTCTGGACCTGCTGCACGATGCGGCGGAATTCAGAGATGTCGAGACCGACATACTGACCGACCTGCGCCATATCGGCGCGCAGCTCTTCGACCTTGTCGGTGGAACGTTCGACAAACATCTGCCAGCCCCGTCCCGGCTTCTCCGCCATATCGGCCAGCCAGTTCGGATCCAGCTCGCGGCCACGGTAGGCATCCACGAACTCGCGACGGTTGATACGGGCCTGATCCGCCAGTTTCACCATCGAGCTGTCGATCTGCATGACACGGCGGTTGATGCCATAAAGCTGGTCGATCAGCGCTTCGATCCGGTTGTTGTGCAGGTGCAACTCGTTGACCAGCAGAACAATTTCAGACCGCAGAGACTGATAGATCTGCTCATCCTGCGCGCTGAAAGAGCCATCTTCGTTCAGGGTGGCCGAAATCCGGCTGTCCTGCATTTCGCTCAGCTGTGCATAGTCGGAGGAGATCTGTTCCAGCGTGGTCAGCACCTTGTCCTTCAGCGCCGCTTCCATCGCGGCAAGGGACATGTTGGCCTGATCGTCCTCGTCCTCGTCGTCGTCCGATGCAATCGGGTTGCCGTCAGCGTCGAGCTCTGGACCGGTGTCTTTCGCCACAGGTTTGCTCGCGGCAACGACAGAGGTATCCACCACCGGCTCGCCAACCTCACCGTCTTCGTCCAGCTGGTTGCCGAACGTCGCCTCAAGGTCGATCACATCGCGCAGCAGAATGTCTTCGGACAGAAGTTCGTCATGCCAGATGGTGATCGCCTGAAAGGTCAGCGGGCTCTCGCAGAGACCGGCGATCATCGTGTTGCGGCCAGCTTCGATCCGCTTGGCGATGGCGATCTCGCCTTCGCGGCTCAGCAGTTCGACCGATCCCATTTCGCGCAGATACATGCGCACAGGGTCGTCGGTGCGGTCCAGCTTCTCAGCTGCCGCGCCAGCCACCGCCACTTCGCGGTTGCTGTCGGTGGTCACCAGATCGGTCGAGCCCTTCTGCTCTTCCTCTTCGGCTTCCTCATCTTCGATGATGTTGATGCCCATTTCGGAGAGCATCGACATCACGTCCTCGATCTGCTCCGAGCTTACCTGATCCGGCGGCAGGACCTGATTGAGCTGATCATAGGTGATGTAACCCTTCTCGCGCGCTTCGGCGATCATCTTCTTGACCTGAGCCTGGCTCATGTCGAGAGAGATTTCGGGCTCCTGATCGTCAGGTTTGCGGTCGTCGGTATCTTTGGCGGCCATTCAATGCTCCTCGTCGGGGCTGGGGCGATTCGGTTTCGCGAATCATTATCGCGATCCGCTGATTCGTCACCCGGTTTACCCGTTTTTCTTTCGCTCTTCCTTAGCAAAACGACCTGACTGCGGCGCAGCGGTCACTTCTTGGAGTAGCCAATTCGTTCCAAAAGGGCTCCGAAAGCGTCGCGTTCCTCACGGTTCAGACGCGCTCCGTTCTCCCCCACATCATATTGCGCTCGGTCTTCGTTCTCACTGCGCACGGCTTTGTTGCGCGCTTCGGCAGCCTGTCCCAGCCGCCATGTCACAGCCTCATCAGCCAGCCCGTCCAGATCCTCTTCCGCCTCGGCCAGCTCTGCATCCAGGCCCCGGCTTGCCTCCAGCTTGGCAAATTCCTCCGCCAGGGTCAGGCTGGCGATTTCCACATCGCCGGGACGACGCAGACAGGGGCTGATTGCCACATGGCGAAGCGCAAAGAGGTTTTCAAGGGCATGGCTGCCGGCAGCCTGTGCAATTTCCTCTTTCAGCCGTTCAGGCGCATCTACACCATGACGCAGCACCAGATCGCGCAGCAGCGCGTGATCCGAGCCGACACAGGCCATACGTTCCAGATTGACCTCATATTTTGCAATCACCGCCGGTGTGGTGATCACCGTCGCCAGAATCACTGCCTCACGGACGCGCACCAGCGCTTCCTCGCTGCCGCCAGCAAGCAGCGAATTACGGGTCGTCTCCAGCGGCTGTGGTGGGGCGTTCTTGCCGCGCCAGGGCATCCGGGCACCATCGCGGAAACCACCAGCCTTGCGGAATTTTCCAGCGCTGTAATTGCCCTGATTGCCCGCCTGAGCCGGGGTGACGGGCGGCGGCGGCGCCTCATAACCGGGATCAAATCCACTGTCGTAGCCCGGATCGTAGCCGCTATCATAATCGCCATAATCGCCGCCAAAGTCGGGATCGCCCGCAGCTCCAAAGCCCGGATCAAAGCTTGGCCCCGGATCAAAACCGGTATCAAACCCCGGATCCGGCAGCGCATCGAACCCGGCGTCCAGCCCCGGTGCCGCTGTCGCTTCGCGCGGGCGGCCGCCGCGAAACAGCTGCCAGCGCAGATCCTGCAGATCCTCGCCATAGTGGCGGCGGATCGAGGGATCGCGGATCAGCCGGATCTTGTCGCGCAGCGCCTTGTCCAGCGCGGCCTTGCGCTCGGGACTGTCGAAAACCTTGCCCTCCGTTTCGCGCTGCCACAGCAGCCGCACCATCGGCATCGCCTGATCAAGCACCCTCTGCACCGCCTCCGGCCCTTCGGCTCGGATCAGGTCATCGGGGTCCTTGCCCTCGGGCATCAGCGCAAACCGCAGGGATTTCCCCGCCTCAAGCAAGGGCAATGCCAGATCAATCAGCCGCATCGCCGCGCGCAGACCAGCGGTATCGCCGTCCAGCGCGATGATCGGCTCATCCGCAATGCGCCACAGCATCTGGAGCTGGTTTTCGGTGATCGCAGTGCCCAGAGGCGCCACCGCCGCCTCAAATCCGCCCTCTGCAAGGGCGATCACATCCATGTAGCCTTCGGCGACCAGCAGCTGGCCGGATTTCCCCGACGCGGTGCGCGCAGGCCCGTGATTGTAAAGGCTGCGCCCCTTGTCAAACAGCGCGGTCTCCGGCGAGTTCAGATATTTCGCATTGTCGCGCGGATCCATGGCTCGGCCGCCAAAGGCGATCGCCCGCCCGCGCGCATCGCGGATTGGAAACATGATCCGGTTGCGAAAGGTGTCATAGGGCTTGCCGCCTTTGTTCGAGGGTTTGGCCAGCCCCGCACCCATGATCAGCTCTTCCGGCACACCCTTGCCGCGCAGCGCGTCCCATAGGTTCTGCCAGCCGTCAGGGGCAAAACCGATCTCCCAGCGTTCCAGGGCCTGACCCGTCAGCCCGCGCCGCGCAAGATAGCTGCGCGCAGCCTCACCCGACCGCGTGTTGAGCTGAAGGCGGAAAAACCGCACCGCCTGTTCCATCACCTCGGCCAACTGGGCCCGGTGGTCCTGCTTCTGCTGGGCCTTGGGGTCGCGGGCGGGCATTTCCATCCCCGCCTCCTGCGCCAGGATCTGCACCGCCTCCATGAAGCCGACGTTCTCCGTCTCCTGCACGAATTTCAGCGCATCCCCTTTGGCATGACAGCCAAAGCAGTAATAGAAACCCTTGCGGTCATCGACGTGGAAACTGGCGGATTTTTCATGGTGGAAGGGGCATGGCGCCCACATGTCGCCCTTGCCCTGATTCGATTTTCGCTGATCCCACATGACCTTGCGCCCGACAACCTGAGAGAGGCTGACGCGAGTGCGCAATTCATCAAGGAACCCGGGGGGAAGCGACATCTCAGTTGCTCTGCAACTGCTTCTGCATCTTCTGGATCTGATCCCAATTCGCCAGACATTGCTGCTCCAGCAGCGCGCCGAAGTCATTGTCGCGCAGATCGCGCTTGCGCAGACTGTAGATATGCGCGGTCAGCTGCGGAATGGCTTTGCTGTACTGCTCGGGCCAGGCGGGATCACTGTCCAGAATCGTCTGGGCAACATCAGCCTGTTTCACACGGTCCAGCCGCGCCTGCTGCACGGCCGCCATGACCTGCCCTTGATACTTGCAGCTTTCTTCTTTTTTTTCAGCGGCATAGGCTGGCGCGGCCAGCAAAGCTGCGACAAGGGCAAGACGGATCATACACTTGGCTCCCGGAATCAGTTGGTGATCCCTGAGATTACCCCCGTGCCGCAACAGCTTCCATCGCTGTTTTCAGATCATCCACAAGTGTCTCCGCCATGGAGCGGAACACCATGATCTGCAGGCTCTTTGGCCCGAGCCGGGTGACCGAGGCCGCCATGTGCTTCAGCTCACATCGGACGGTATGGCCGCGTTTGAACACGGCGGGCCGCAAATCCACCGGGCAGAGCCGTGCCAACACCGCGTCGCCCTGCGCACCTTCCAGAAGCACCACAGCCCAGCCATCGCTCTGATCGGTCAGCGCGGCATGATCTGCCAGCGCAGGATCCGGCCGCACGCCGGACAGCAGCGCCAGCTCACGGCCAAACCAGATAATCCGCGCCCCGGCCTTGCTGTTGCTTCGGTCCGGCATCGGCCAGCGCAGCCCATGCGCGGCCGACAGCACTTCGGAGAGCGCGGCTTCTTGACCGGCATAGGGCGCGAGGGTGGTCATCTCCTCCAGCGTCGCCTCCCTCAGCGACAGATCCCCCACCTGCACAGGCAGCAGCCCCGCACAGGGCGATTTTGCAATCAGCTTAACCACGCGCACGCTCCCCCTCTGGATCAAAGAACACCGGCTCGACAATCTCGCAGAGCACGTCCAGCCCTGCCGTGTGATCCACCATGCGGATCGGATCGCCAATCCGGTCTGGACCGGCCTTTATCAGCGCCAGACCAATCATATGCCCCAAGGTCGGCGAATAGCAGACCGAGGTGACATAACCCTGATCATGTGGCCGGTCGACCGGATCCTCCGGGTCAAACAGATGCGCCCCGGCGGTCAGCTGCTGCACCGCGCCGGTGGGTCTGATCCCGACCAGCCGCATCCGCGCCTTGGCGACCAACCCCTCGCGCAGGGCCATCGCGCGACCGACACAGGGTTTGCCGGAGCGGAGCATCCCACCGAACCCCAGATCATGCAGCGTCGCGGTGCCGTTGATCTCGGCATGGGTCAGAAACCCTTTTTCAATGCGCAGCACATTCAATGCCTCCAGCCCATAGGCCCCACCGCCAAGCGCTTCCGCCCGGCGCAGCAATTCGCCAAACAGGCTCTCGCCATAGCGCGCAGGAACCGCCAGCTCATAGGCCTCCTCGCCCGAGAAAGAGATGCGGAACAGCCGGGCCGTGACCTCTCCCAGCGCCACTACGCCACAGGCCATGAACGGCCAGTCCTCGCTAACAAATGCCGCGCCGAGGAGATCCTGCAACAGCCTCCGCGCCTTCGGGCCTGCGATGGAAAACTGCGCCCACTGCTCGGTCACAGACTGGATCCGCACGTCCCACTCCGGGTGCAGCGCCTGGCTCACGAATTCCAGATGCGCCATCACCTGCCCGGCCGCTGCGGTCGTGGTGGTCATCACATAGTGGTCTGGCGCCAGACAGGCGGTGGTACCGTCATCCATGACAAACCCGTCTTCGCGCAGCATCAGCCCATAGCGCACCCGACCGGGTTGCAGCGTGGCAAACCCATTGGCATAGACATAGTCCAGCAACCGGGCGGCATCCGGCCCCTGAATGTCGATCTTGCCAAGGGTGGAGACATCCGCCACCCCAACCGCATTGCGCACATACCCGACCTCGCGGTCGCAGGATTGCCGCCAGCTGGTTTCACCCTGTTTCGGAAAATAGCTGGCGCGATACCACAGCCCCACCTCCATCATATGCGCGCCCATATCCTCGGCCAGCGCATGGGATGTCAGCAGCCGACGCGGCGCAAAGCCGTGATCCTGCGCGCCTGCCCCCATCACCCCGATCGGCACCGGCACATAAGGCGGGCGAAAAGTGGTGGTGCCGGTCTCGGGAATGCTGCGGCCCGTGGCCTCGGCCAGCACTGCCAGAGCCACCACATTGGAGCTCTTGCCCTGATCGGTGGCCATGCCTTGCGTGGTGTACCGCTTCATATGCTCGACCGAGCGGAAATTCTCGCGCCCCGCCTGACAGATGTCCTTGACCGTCACATCGTTCTGGAAATCCACCCAGGCCCGCCCGCGCCCCGGCACCGACCAAAGCGGCGTCACCCGGCAGGGCGCATCCTCGGCCTCCGGCAGCTCCACGGGCACAGCGCGCCTGCCCAGCGCCTCCAGCGCGCGTGCGCCCGCCTCCGCCCCGTCCCGCAAGGCCGCCGCAGTGGAGAAAGCTCCGCCACAGGCCCCGGCAACCGCCAGCCCCGGCACCGCGCCCTCCTGCGGCACAAAACAGGCCAGATCGCGCCGCCAGCGCGGCCGCCCGTTCAGGTGACAGGTCAGATGCAGCGTCGGATTCCAGCCACCGGACATGGCCAGACAGTCGGTCTGCAGCTTTTCCTCCCCCGCAACGGAGCGCAGCGTCAGGCTTTCCAATCGCTGACGGCCTGAGGCATTGCAGACCTGAGCGCCCCGGATCACCCGGAACTCATCGCTCTGTGGTGCGTCATGGCGGCTGTCGATGACCGCCGCGACATGAACACCCGCCGCCGCCAGATCCCGTGCCGTCCGATGAGCATCGTCATTGTTGGCAAACACCGTCACCCGCTCACCGGGCGCCACCCCCCACCGATTGAGGTAGCTTCGCACCGCACCTGCCATCATGATGCCGGGTCGGTCGTTATTGGCAAAGGCCACCGGCCGCTCCAGCGCGCCGGATGCCAGGATCGCGCGCTTTGCCACCAGCCGCCAGAAACAGCTGCGCGCAGCCTTGCCGGACCCGGCAGCTGTGGTTTCAAGCGCACCATAGGTGCCCTGATCATAGACCCCGGTCACCGTGGTCGAGGCCATGCGCCGCACATTGTCCAGACTGTCCAGCTCCGCAACCACAGCCGCCACCCAGTCCTGTGCCGGCTGCCCTGCGATGGTCTCGCGCTCGCTCAGCAGGCGACCACCGGGCGCGCTATCTTCGTCACAAAGGATCACATCCGCACCACCCCGCGCCGCCGTCAGCGCCGCCATCAGACCCGCAGGTCCCGCGCCGATGACCAGAAGATCACAGAACCCAAATGCCTTTTCGTAGGTCCCGTCATCCGGCGCCCCGGACAACGCCCCCAGCCCTGCTGCACGACGAATGACCGGCTCGTAGATCTTCTCCCAGAAGACCGCAGGCCACATGAAGGTCTTGTAGTAGAACCCCGCGCCCAGAAACGGGGCCGCCAGATCATTGACGGCCATCACATCAAAGCCCACCGAGGGCCAGCAGTTCTGGCTCCGCGCCGCCAACCCCTGGTATACCGGCAGGGTGGTGGCGCGCAGATTGGGTTCCTGCGCCGCCCCCTCGCCCAGGGTAACCAGCGCATTGGGCTCCTCACTGCCCGCGGTCAGAATGCCGCGTGGCCGATGATATTTGAACGAGCGCCCGACAAGGTGAATGTCATTGGCCAACAGCGCCGCCGCCAGCGGCTCACCTTCATGCCCCCGCAACACACGCCCATTGAAACTGAAATCGACCTCGCGCGGCTCTGCCATGCCGCCCCAACCTGCAACCCGCATCAGCCCGCCTCCCCGGTTGCCGCAGGCGCGGCGGCGAGCATCTCGTGATTTGAGGTGTCGCGCCGCACCCTGATCCAGCTGCCACAGCCGTGCTGATGATACCACCATTCCTCCAGCGGGCCTGCCGGGTTGAGCCGCAGATGGACATGAGCATGCCAGACCTCGAGGGGCGCGCCCTCCTCCGGCGCCTCCAGCACCGCCCCGCGATAATAGAACTCGCGACGATCACGCTCACCGCAGAGCGGACAGGTAATCCTCATGACGGGCGCCCTTTCACCTTTCCAGAAATACTCAAATACGCCGTCACGCCAGCCAAGACGCCGGCGCGGACCACGCGACGGTCAATGCAGGTTATGCTGCGCACCGGTCGCCTCCTCATCCATCAGGCCCCGACCGGTCTCAAACCGGTCCAGCCGGAACGCTGCCGCCGCCTGATGCGGGCGATCCGTGGCGATCAGATGCGCATAACACTGCCCCGAGGCGGGGGTTGCCTTGAAGCCGCCATAACACCAGCCCGCATTGAGATAGAGACCCTCAATCGGCGTGCGATCAATGATCGGCGATCCGTCCGGCGTCATATCCATGATGCCGCCCCAGCTGCGCAGCAGCCGCGCCTTGCCGATGGCCGGCAGCATCGCCATGCAGGCCTCCATCGTGTGTTCCACCATCGGCAGATTGCCTCGCGCCGCATAAGAGGCATAGAGGTCGAGATAGCTGCCAAACACCAGCCCCCCCTTGTCGGACTGGCTGATATAGAGATGCCCCTCCGCAAAGGTGATGACGTGGTCGATAATCGGCTTCAGCCCTTCGGAGACAAAGGCCTGGAGCACATGGCTCTCGATCGGCAGGGTCAGCCCCGCCATGGCCGCCACCTGGCTGGAGCGCCCGGCGGCGGCCATCGCAACCTTGCCCGCGCGGATCAGGCCACGGGGGGTTTCCACCCCGATGACCTTGCCGCCCTCGGTCCGAATGCCGGTGACCTCGCAATTCTGCAGGATATCGACACCGCGCTGATCCGCCCCCCGCGCAAAGCCCCAGGCGACCGCATCATGGCGCGCCGTGCCCGCCCGCCGCTGCAACAGCGCCCCCTGGATGGGAAACCGGTTATTGTCATAGTTCAGCAGCGGCACCATTTCGCGCAGCTGGTCACGGGACAGGATCTCGGCATCATCGCCCTGATTGATGATCGCATTCGCCCGCCGCACCGCGCTGTCGCGCTGCGCGTCATTGTGGAACACGTTCAGGATCCCCCGCTGCGACATCATCGCATTGTAGTTCAGATCCTGCTCCAGCCCCTCCCAGAGCTTCAACGAATGGGAGTAGAACTCCGAATTGCCGGGCAGATAGTAATTCGCCCGCACGATGGTGGTGTTCCGTCCGACATTGCCACCGCCGATATAACCGCGCTCCAGCACGGCGATATTGCGCATCCCGTGGTCCTTGGCCAGGTAATAGGCCGTGGCCAGCCCGTGACCACCGCCGCCGATGATCACCGCATCATATTCGGGTTTGGGATCCGGGTCGCGCCAATGGGCCTGCCAGCCCCGGTTGCCTGTCAGCCCTTCGCGCAGCACACGCCAGCCAGAAAATCGCATCCCCGCTCCCCCCTTTGCATCCCGGTTGATCCCCCGGTCGTCCGCAGGCCAGGCCACCTGCACCCGCGGTGATCTCATGCCAGCCGCCGCGCCCTCTCGGGCGACAGTCTGGCGCGTTCCGCATCCCGATACCAGCCCTGATACACCGATTGGCCCGCGCCCTGTTCCCGGTTCCAGCCCTGGCCGGGACACCCGTGCCGACCGGCGCTGCACCTGCCCTGATCCGCCCTTGCAAACGACACCGCCCGCTATCAGCAGCACATTCAATACACATGTGTCCAGAGCAAAGAAGCCAGCGTTGCCGGATCGCGCCTCGGGCCTGGCCAGCGGGCCGCCTTGATCGCAGCGCTACTGCTTTATCGGGGTTTCCGAAGGGCATCGGCGGCATTCCAACGCGTCGCAGCGGACATCCAAAACGCAAGAAACCCCGCCAAGCTGGCGAGGTTTCCTGTAGGTCGGGCGCAAAACCGCGTCAGCGCTCGGTGTGTTTGCGGGGACCCGATCCGGTTCGGGTCCTTCGCGTGACGATCAAAGCCCCTTGGCGCGGTAGCTCTTGGCGACCTTGTCGATGGACACCAGATAAGCGGCGGTGCGCAGATCGGTGACATCGTCGCGGCCATGCCAGACCTCGCGCATGGACTGATAAGCCGTGCGCATGGTGTCATCGAGCCCCGACCGCACCAGCTCCAGCTCATCGGCGCCCCGCAGGTAGCGTTCCTTGAACTTTGGATCCAGCGTCCAGGTCTTGCCCAGGCTTTCCGACAGCGCTTCCAGCTCATCCACGACCAGCTGATGGCGTGCCTCTTCCTGGCGGCGCTGCATCCGGCCAAAACGGATATGGCTGAGGTTCTTCACCCACTCGAAGTAGGAAACCGTCACACCACCCGCGTTGGCATACATGTCGGGAATGATCACCACGCCCTTCTTGCGCAGGATCTCGTCAGCGCCTGCAGTGATTGGACCGTTGGCCGCCTCGATGATCAGGTTCGCTTTCACGTTTGCCGCGTTGGAGAGGTTGATCACCCCTTCCAGCGCCGCCGGAATCAGGATGTCACAGGCCTCCTCCAGCAGAACCGCGCCGTTTTCGACGTAGCGGGCATCCGGGTAACCGGTGACGCCGCCATGGTTGGCAATCCAATGGGACACCGCTTCGATGTCCAGACCGTTTTCATCGACCAGACCGCCATCGCGTTCGATCACTGCGGTGATTTTGGCACCGTCTTCGGACATCAGGAACTTTGCCGCGTGGTAGCCCACGTTGCCCAGACCCTGAACAATGACCCGCTTGCCGTCCAGCTTCCCTTCGAGACCGGCCGCAGCCACGTCCTCGGGGTTGCGGAAAAACTCGCGCAGAGCGTATTGCACGCCACGGCCGGTGGCCTCCACACGGCCGGCAATCCCGCCGGCATTCAGCGGCTTGCCGGTAACACAGGCCTTGGCGTTGATGTCGGTGGTGTTCATCCTCGCATATTGGTCGGCGATCCAGGCCATCTCGCGTTCGCCGGTGCCCATATCAGGGGCCGGAACGTTCTGCGACGGGTTGATCAGGTCGCGCTTGGCCAGCTCATAGGCAAAACGGCGGGTGATGAGTTCAAGCTCATGTTCTTCATACTGGCGCGGATCAATGCAGAGCCCGCCCTTCGAGCCGCCAAACGGCGCTTCGACCAGCGCACATTTATAGGTCATCAGCGCCGCCAACGCCTCAACCTCATCCTGGTTCACGCCCATCGAATAGCGGATACCGCCTTTGACGGGTTCCATATGTTCGGAATGAACCGAGCGATAGCCGGTGAAGGTCTGGATGCCTCCACGCAGGCGAACGCCAAAACGCACCGTATAGGTCGCGTTGCAAACCCTGATTTTCTCTTCCAGGCCTGGTGGCAGGTCCATCAGGGCAACTGCCCTGTTGAACATCAGGTCCACACTCTGGCGAAAACTGGGTTCTGTTGCACTGCTCATCAGGCTGTACTCCGTGCTTCTGCGTCGACTCAGTGAGATAGTGTTCGGACACTATGACTCTTGGATTAAGAAGGTGCGACCTTTTTGACCATTCCCATGCAAAAAGATTTATTTTTAGGCAATTTGAAAACAGTGGGCATTTGACTGAGTCGCCTCTTGCTCGCAGCTACCGTCGATTTGTTCGCAGCGCCCGAACAACCGGCGCGCCGAGACCTCATTGGGCCTGGAATTGACGACAATTCGCGCGATTTGGTCCGGTATACGCCCCAATTCCGCCACCTTCATAAAGCATTAATAAGTGTGAAATTCCATTTCTGATGGCGCTGTGCCGGGGGGTTAAGCGGCTGGGGGTTCGACTTATGACTACGCGTTTTGACAAGATATCCATCGCGGCCCGCAAGGCCTGCCTGACCGCCTGTGTCCGTGGCGATGCGCGGCTGCGGGCGTTCCGCGCGGATGAATCGGGCGTGCTGCTGAAACCCAT
The DNA here is from genome assembly GCF_048056275.1 of Phaeobacter sp. JH20_26. NCBI lineage: Bacteria > Pseudomonadati > Pseudomonadota > Alphaproteobacteria > Rhodobacterales > Roseobacteraceae > Phaeobacter > Phaeobacter sp. JH20_26. The sequence continues at coordinate 1,085,167 of NZ_JAYMWL010000013.1, forward strand.
GGTGGGATTTCTGCTGTCGATGCTGGCCGTCGGCGGGATCGGCGTCGATCTGATGCGCATGGAGCGCGACCGGACCATCCTGCAATATACGCTCGACCGTGCGGTTCTGGCAGCAGCTGACCTCGATCAGCCACTGCCGCCTGCAGTGGTTGTTCAGGATTATCTCAACAAGGCCGGGCTGAACAAATATTACACCCCACCGGTGGCCGAAACCGGGATCGGTTTCAAAAAGGTGCAGAGCACCATCGACACCACATTTGAAACCCATATGCTGAAATTCTCCAGCGGTCAGGACATGCCTCTCTACGCGACCTCGCGCGCAGAAGAGAGCATTGACGGGCTGGAGATTTCACTGGTGCTGGATGTCTCCGGCTCGATGAACTCCAACAGCCGCCTGACCAACCTCAAGGTTGCAGCCAAAGACTTCATCGACACGATGGTCGCCAATACCATCGACAACAAGATGTCGATCTCGATCATCCCCTACGCCACTCAGGTCAGCCTCCCGGCGGATTTGATGGACCAATACACAACGACCGATGAACACGAATACTCCAACTGTGTGAATTTCACCGGCGCCCATTTCCAGAGCACCGCCCTGTCGACCGGGATCGAGCTGCAGCGCACAATGCACTTCAGCCCATGGTCCAGCGGTGATTACCGTCGCAGCTCGGACCTCGTCGCAAGCCCCGTCTGCGAAGATCGCGCAGACCGCGAGACGCTGCCGCTCCAGAAAGATGCAAACACACTGAAAACCTTCATCGACAACCTCTACGCAAGAGGCAATACGTCGATTGACGTCGGTATGAAATGGGGGACCGCCCTGCTCGATCCCTCCGCCCGCCCGGCCATCAGCGCGCTGGCCTCGGGGGGCGCTTCTATGGTTCCGGCAACCTTTGCCAACCGGCCTGCGAATTTCAACGACAGTGAAACCGTCAAGGTCATCGTCCTGATGACCGACGGTCAGAACACCGCGCAGTATTATGTGGAGCAGGATCACCGCGAGGGGCCATCCGACGTCTGGTACAATTCTGCGGCGACCGGATCCAATCCGCGCTATTCGCTCTATGACCCGCAGCGCGACAAATACTGGTGGGATCGCCTCAACCGCTGGGAAGACCACGCCTATGGTCAGGGCAGCTACCGCAAATGCGACAGCTATAGCTGCTGGTGGCAGGACGAACAGGGCGAGCCTGCCAATGTGCAACGGCTGAGCTACGCGGATCTCTTTGCCGACACGTCGCTGAAGTATCTCTATTCCAACCTCTATGGCGACTGGATGGGGCAGTCCTCGGCGCGCAGCGTCTGGTACTACGGTGTCTATGACTACTGGAACACCAGCGTCAAAAACGCCCGCACCAGCGCCATCTGCACCGCTGCCAAGAACCAGGGCATCGTGGTCTATACCATCGGCTTTGAAGCGCCCAGCGGCGGCACTGCGGTGCTGAAGGACTGTGCCAGCTCGGATGCCCATCACTTTGACGTCAACGGGCTGGAGATCAACGACGCTTTTGCCTCGATCGCCACGTCGATCCGCCAGCTGAGGCTGACCCAATGACCTGTCACCTCCCGCATAAGGGCCTCCATCGGCTGCGCCGGGCGCTGCGCCTGTTTCGCGATCGCGAAGACGGCAATGCCACGGTTGAATTTGCCATCGTGATCCCGGCCTTTCTGTTCCTGCTGATGAATACGGTGGAACTGGGCATGATCACCATCCAGCAGTCGATGCTGGAGCGGGCGCTGGATCAGACCGTGCGCGGCCTGCGCCTGTCGACCGGCGTGCCCAAACAGCACAATGAAATCCGCGATGAGGTCTGTAGCCGGTCCGGGTTTATCCGCGACTGCGGCACATCGCTCAGGCTGGAAATGGTCCAGGTCGACCCCTACGCCTGGATGCCCGTCGATCCCGAGCCCGATTGCATCAACCGGGTCGAGGACGTGCAGCCGGTCCGAACCTTCGTGACAGGGGCGTCAAACGAGCTGATGTTCATCCGCGCCTGCATGGCGTTCAAACCGGTCTTTCCCCACTGGGGCCTTGCCGATGACATGGACAATGACGCCGACGGCCGGATCCGCCTCTATGCGACCTCCGCCTTTGTTCAGGAGCCTCGGTAAGCCATGTTGACCAATATCCGCGCCCTGTTTCGCCGCTACAGGCGAGAGACCGACGGTTCCGTCTCGGTGGAATTCGCCTTTTACATGCCACTGCTGCTCGGTGTCTTTGCGGCGATCTACACCTATTTCGATGCTTTCCGGCAGGAAGGTGTGAACCTCAAGGCCGCCTATACGATCTCGGACCTCATCTCGCGGGAGACCTCCACGCTCAACGAGGACTATATCGACAGTATGCACGAGCTGGCCAAGCTGCTGATCCGCGTGGATTCGTCGATCTCCCTGCGGATTTCGGTGATCCGCTGGGACGAGACGGACAACCGCTACTACGTTGACTGGTCCAAGGTGCGCGGCGGACAGTTCGCCGAATGGCAGGACGCCACGATCCAGCAGGTAAAAGCCAACCTGCCAAACATGCCCGATCAGGAGCGGGTCATTCTGGTGGAAACCCGCAACGACATCGATCCTGCGTTCAACATCGGCCTGCCAGCCATGGACATCGAGAACTTCGTCTTCACCCGACCCCGCTTTGCACCACAGGTAAAATTCGAAGGTCAGGATGGCAGCGGCGGCGGCCATGACGACAGCACACCGTCAACAGACTGACACCCTACGGACCACCCAAGAGTGGATCGAACAACAAAGGCGCCTCCGGTAACGGTGGCGCCTTACTATGTTCGTCGAACAAATTCGGTCTCAGACCTGTGGTTGTCCCGCCTCACGCCGTGCAATCATGATGGCGAGGATCTCGGCCATGGATTTGCTCTGCGCCCCCGGCGTCACACCCCCAATGCCAATGCGATGTCCCAACCGCCACCAAAGCCCGGGCCGCCAGCTGCGGTCGCCCTTTGAGGCGGTGCGGATCAGAAACCCGTTTGACGGCTTGAACGCAAATACGCCGCGGTCCACCGCGACGACATCTGCGACCTCGGCGATCACGGCCCCGTCAGAGCTGCGCAGCACCTGTTCTGTCAGCTCGATCCGCAACGCTGTCGCCTGCCACAGACGCATCGCCAGCCACAGGCAGAAACCGCCGATGGCCAGCAGGAACACCAGCCAATGCGCGGCAGGCGGCGTGGCCAGTGCAACATAGATCACCAGCGCCCCCACCACGACCAGCATCACTGTCGCCAGCAGCCGTCGCGGTGCCGAGGCATTGACGGTTGCCAAAATCTCATCGCTCATCTCGCCCGATCCAGTCATCTCGCCCATCACCTGCTCCCTCAGCCTGTTCGTCGCACCCCGCCTGCATCACGGGGTTGGTCCGGGCGGATGTACCCTGATTGCGTCTGACCGCATAGCCCCCCTGTTGTCGCGGCACCGCTGCACCAGGGGCCGTACCGACTGCGGCTGTGCGCTCCCGCACATCAGCCGTTAACCGGAAGGGCTTTTCGACACACTCGCACAGGCCTATTTATGACGGAGCAATCAGCAACCGGAGACCCGCTATGTCGATCCGCCCTATCCTAGAGACCCGCCCCGCCACTCCGGCGCTGGAGGGCGCAGGCGTCAAACTGCATCGCGCTTTCGGCTTCCACGACCCCAGTGAACTGGACCCGTTCCTGCTGTTTGACGACTTCCGCAATGACCACCCTGCGGATTTCGAAGCGGGGTTTCCCTGGCATCCGCACCGCGGGATCGAGACCATCACCTATGTTCTGGACGGCACCGTTCAGCACGGCGACTCACTCGGCAACAACGGTGTCCTGGGCGCAGGTGACGTGCAGTGGATGACCGCAGGGTCAGGCATCCTGCATCAGGAAATGCCAAAGGGCAACGCAAAGGGTCAGATGCACGGCTTCCAGCTCTGGGGCAATCTTCCCGCCAGCCAGAAGATGACGGCGCCGCGCTATCAGGACATCACCGCCAAGGACATTCCCGAGGTCATCGACGATGACGGCACCCGCGTAAAGGTCATCGTGGGCGAATTCTGGGGCAAGCGCGGCCCGGTGGACGGAATTGCCGCCGACCCGCAGTATCTGGATGTCTCGGTGCCTCCCGGCGTGAAAAAGACCTTCTCCATCGACACCTATCGACGGGCCTTTGCCTATGTCTTTGCCGGTCAGGGCGCTTTTGTCGATGCCGCCCCGCCACAGGGGGTCCTGCTGGAAAAAGAGGTCGCAGGCGAAGAGCTGCATATCCGCGACATGTCAGGGGATCGCACATTGGTGCGTTTTGGCAGCGGCGAGGAAATTACCGTGCAGGCAGGCCCCGATGGCCTACGCTTCCTGCTGATCTCAGGCGCGCCGATCGAGGAACCCGTGGCCTGGCACGGCCCGATCGTGATGAACACCCAGGAAGAGCTGCGGCAGGCCTTCAGGGATCTGCGCAACGGCAGCTTTATCCGTCCGGCGCATTAGACCTCAAACACCACCGCCCCGGCGGGTGCGACGCAAACAGCGCCGCGCCCGCTGTCGGGCTGTCAGGCGCGCACGGATTTCTGCACCATATCCCAGTAAATCGCCTCGACCTCATCCAGCGACAGACGTCCACCGCTGCGATACCAGGTCATCACACCGTTCAGCATCGCAATCACCGCCAGCGTCGCGATCTTGGTATCGGGGATGTGAAACACCCCCAGCCGCACGCCATCCTTCAAGATGGTCTCCAGCGTATTTTCATATTCGCGGCGCAGGGATTCGATGGCTGCGAAATTGTCCTCTGACAAGTTTCTCAGCTCCATATAGGCGATGAACACCGCATCGGGCCGTTCTAGGTGAAAGCGAATGTGAAACCGGGTAAAGGCCTCAAGCCGCGCCACCACATGGTCCTCGGCACTGCCGGTTGTAACCGCCTGATCGGGGCTGCGCTGATCCTGCCAGGCCTGCAACAGCTCGGTCATGTGACCTTCCATCAGGCTGAACAGCAGGCTCTGCTTGTCTGGTGTATAGTTATAGAGCGCCCCCGCCTGCACCCCGACTTCTGATGCGATCTGGCGCATTGAAACAGCCGCATACCCATGCTGGGCAAACAGCTGCAGGGCGGCGGCACGGATGCGTGGGCCTGTGATATCGGAATGTGAACCTTGGGTACGTGCCATGCCTCAACAATATCTGAACAGATGTTCAGATAAAAGCCCCGCTTGTGCCTTTTCACCAATATGTGCATCAAGGGAACAGCGAACAAGGATGGTTTTGATGCAGTTGACCGCAGAGCCCGAGAACCGGCCGCAGATGCCCGCAACTGATGACGAGCGGGCGGCATGGATCAGCCACGGGACCACCATGCGCCTGACCTTGCTGACCGCGGCCGTGCTGCTCTGCGGCTGCGCGCGGGTGCCGGAGCTGGAAGACCGGCTGACCCCAGACCTGCGCGGTGCCGATTATCCGGCCCTTGTTCCGCTGGAGCAGGCCCTGACCCCCGAGACGCCCCCCGCCGAGGAGAGCAAAGCGCTCGAGCAGACGCTGGAGGCCCGCGCTGCCCGCCTTCAGGCCCGCGCCGATGCGCTGCGCGCTGCCCAGCCCTAAGCGGCACCTGCCTTGGGCGCCGGTCGAGATCCCCCTGCGCGTGGATCCTCCGCGCTGGTCCCAGCCCCTGCTGATCCGTCTCATGCGGCTGCATTGCTGCCGCCAAAACCCGCTCTTCGGAATTGTCCGCCCGGAGCCGCCGCTGCCGTTGCACCGCTGCGCCGAACCCGCTAAGGCGGGGAGACGTCTTTCGGAATTAAAGGATCCCCAGCTATGACAGAGCCGCTTCGCCTTGGTATCGCAGGTTTGGGCACGGTTGGCACCGGCGTGGTCAAGATCGTCCGTCGGCAGGCGGCCATGCTGGAGGCCCGCACCGGACGCCGCATCGAGATCACCGCGGTTTCGGCGCGCGACGCAAGCAAGGATCGCGGCGTCCCGCTCGGCGACTACGCCTGGGAAACCGATCCCGTGGCGCTGGCAACCCGCGACGATGTGGATGTCTTTGTCGAGCTGATGGGCGGCCATGAAGGCGCCGCAAAAGCCGCCACCGAGGCCGCGCTGGCCGCGGGCAAGGATGTGGTCACCGCCAATAAGGCGCTCCTGGCGATCCACGGTCAGGCTTTGGCCGAACAGGCCGAGGCCGCAGGCCGCGTGATCCGTTTCGAGGCCGCTGTGGCCGGCGGCATTCCGGTGATCAAATCCCTGACCGAAGGTCTGGCCGGTAATCAGATCACCCGCGTCATGGGCGTGATGAACGGCACCTGCAACTACATCCTGACCCAGATGGAAGCCACCGGTCAGGGCTACAATGCCCTGTTCGAGGAATGCGGCCGCCTGGGCTATCTTGAGGCCGATCCGAACCTTGATGTGGGCGGCATTGATGCTGGGCACAAGCTTGCGATCCTTTCGGCCATCGCCTTCGGCACCAAGCCCGCCTTCAACGACGTGCAGCTGGAAGGCATCCAGCGCATCAGCCTGGATGATATCCGCCACGCCGCCGACATGGGCTACCGCATCAAGCTTCTCGGCGTTGCACAGCGCACCGGGCGTGGGTTGGAACAGCGCATGACACCCTGTCTGGTGCCGGCGGATTCACCGCTTGGCCAGCTGGAAGGCGGCACCAATATGGTCGTGATCGAAGGTGACGCAGTTGAACAGATCGTTCTGCGCGGCCCCGGCGCCGGCGAGGGCCCAACCGCCAGCGCGGTCCTGGGCGATATCTGCGATCTGGCCCGTGGCACTCGTCTGGCCACCTTTGGTCAGCCTGCCACCTCGCTGGAGGATGCCCCCGCCGCCCGCACCAGCCTGGCCGCACCGCATTACCTGCGCCTGGCGCTGCTGGACAAACCCGGCGCGCTGGCCAAGGTGGCGGCGGCCCTCGGCAATGCCGGCATCTCGATCGACCGGATGCGCCAATACGGCCATACCGAACCGACCGCTCCTGTGCTGATCGTCACCCACAAATGCACCTCCAGCACCCTGCAGACCGCGCTGGAAGACCTCGCCAAGACCGATGTGGTGGCAAGCGAACCCGTTGCCCTGCGGATTGAAGAGGTCTGACAGGCCCAAACGCAGAAAAACAACGGTAGCGGCGCCGATTGCAGCGCGCCGTTACCGCCAACTGCCCTTGCCCGCGCTGCCAGATGCAGGGTATGCGACGGCACCGACCCGGGATTGAGATAGGACATTGGCTATGACTTCTGACACCAACGACGCCGCATTCAACGACCGCCTGCTGTCGCTCGGCCTGGCCCGTGTGGCCGAACAGGCCGCTCTGGCCTCGGCACCGCTGATCGGTCGCGGCGATGAGAAAGCCGCCGATCAGGCCGCCGTCAACGCCATGCGCGAGCAGCTGAACCTGCTGGACATCGCAGGTGTCGTGGTCATCGGCGAAGGCGAGCGTGACGAGGCGCCGATGCTTTATATCGGCGAGGAAGTCGGCACCGGCAACGGCCCCGGCGTCGATATCGCTCTGGACCCGCTGGAAGGCACCACGCTGACCGCCAAGGACATGCCCAATGCGCTGACCGTCATTGCCATGGGACCGCGCGGCTCCATGCTACACGCACCTGACACCTATATGGACAAGCTGGCTGTCGGCCCAGGCCTGCCCGAGAATGTCGTCTCCCTCGACATGAGCCCGCGTGAACGGGTCGAAGCCCTCGCCAAGGCCAAGAACTGCGCGCCCGGCGACATCACCGTCTGCATTCTGGAACGGCCGCGTCATGAGTCCATGATCGCCGAGGTCCGCGAAACCGGGGCCTCGATCCGCCTGATCACCGATGGCGACGTTGCGGGCGTCATGCATTGCGCCGAAAGCGAGATCACCGGCATCGACATGTATATGGGCCAGGGTGGCGCGCCTGAGGGCGTGCTGGCCGCCGCTGCGCTGAAATGTATGGGCGGGCAGATCTTTGGCCGTCTTCTGTTCCGCAACGACGATGAGAAAGCCCGCGCCGCCAAGGCTGGCATCACCGATCTGGATCGGGTCTACAGCCGTGATGAAATGGTGACCAGCGATGTGATCTTTGCCGCGACCGGCGTCACCGGCGGTTCGCTGCTGCCGTCGATCAAGCGCCAGCCGGGCTGGGTTGAGACCACCACCTTGCTGATGCGATCCAAGACAGGCTCGGTGCGCCGGATGAGCTATCGCACTCCGCTGAGCGCGCATCAGTAAGCTCTGACCGTGCGGCTTGCAGCACCGGTCGGGATTTGAGTATTTGAAGAAAGGTGAAAGGCCGGGTCCGCGCAGATCCGGCCTTTGCCATGGTCAGCCCCGGTATCGGACTAGGGGCGGGCACGCAGGAAAGGGGCGCAGATATGAGCTTTCTGGGAGTTGAGACCTCGCTCACCGGTCGTCGCTGGATCGGTCCCGACGTGGACACCGCCCGCGCCGCCGAAATGATGGAACAGCAGACCACCCTGCCCCCGGCCGTCTGTCAGGTGCTGGCCCGACGCGGCGTCCCGGCGCATGAGGCCAGCGGCTTTCTGACCCCGCAGCTGAAGGAGCTGCTGCCGGATCCGCGCCGGATGAAAGATATGGAAAAGGCCGCCGCCCGGTTTCTGCAGGCGGTGGAGCGGCGCGAGCGGATTGCGGTCTTTGCCGATTATGATGTGGATGGCGGGTCTTCTGCCGCACTGCTTCTGGTCTGGCTGAACCAGGTCGGCCTGAGCGCCACGCTCTATGTCCCGGACCGCATCGACGAAGGCTATGGCCCCAATGACGAGGCGATGGCCGCCCTGGCGCGAGATCACGATCTGATCGTCTGCGTCGATTGCGGCACGCTGTCTCACGGCCCGATTGCCGCCGCCAAAGGCGCCGATGTGGTGGTTCTGGACCACCATCTGGGCGGTGAAACCCTTCCCGACTGCGTGGCGGTGGTGAACCCCAACCGTCAGGATGAGGACGGCGATCTGGGCTATTTCTGCGCCGCGGGTGTGGTGTTCCTGATGCTGGTCGAGCTGCGCCGCCAGATGCGCGACAAGGGACTTGGCACCGGGCCGGACCTGATGGCGCTGCTGGATCTGGTGGCGCTGGCCACCGTTGCGGACGTGGCGCCGCTGATCGAGGCCAACCGGGCGCTGGTCCGTCAGGGGCTGAAGGTGATGGCCGCCCGCCAGCGCCCCGGCCTGGTGGCGCTGGCCGATGTCTCGCGGATGGATTCGGCCCCTTCGACCTATCACCTCGGCTTCCTGCTTGGGCCTCGGGTCAATGCAGGTGGCCGCATCGGCAAGGCCGATCTGGGCGCGCGCCTGCTGGCGACCACGAATCCTGCCGAGGCCGAGGCAATCGCGGCCCGGCTGGATGAGCTGAACACCGAGCGTCGTGATATTGAAAACGCCGTTCGCGCCGCGGCGCTGGAACAGGCGGAGGCGCGCGGACTGGATGCACCGCTGGTCTGGGCCGCAGGCGAGGGCTGGCATCCGGGCGTTGTCGGCATTGTCGCCTCTCGCCTGAAGGAAGCCGCAGGTCGCCCCGCCATTGTCATCGGCCTTGACGGCGACGAGGGCAAGGGGTCGGGCCGCTCTGTCAGCGGCATCGACCTTGGCGCCGCGATCCAGCGGGTCGCAGCCGAAGGGCTGCTGATCAAGGGCGGCGGTCACAAGATGGCCGCTGGTCTGACTGTCGCGCGCGACCAGCTGGAGCCCGCCATGGCACGGCTGAGCGAGCTGCTGGCGAAGCAAGGTGCCGGTGATCTGGGGCCCAGCGACCTGAAGCTCGACGGAATGCTGATGCCGGGCGCCGCCACGGTATCGCTGATCGAACAGATTGAACAGGCGGGCCCCTTCGGCGCGGGCGCGCCGGCCCCGCGCTACGGGTTCCCCGATCTGCAGGTACGCTTTGCCAAACGGGTTGGTGAAAGCCATCTGAAACTCTCGCTCAGCGACGGGCTGAGCAGCGGGATTGACGCCATCTGCTTTGGTGCCTTTGACACCCCATTGGGACAGCGCCTGCTGGACCACGGCGGCGCGCGGTTCCATTTTGCCGGGCGCCTTGAAATCAACACCTGGGGCGGCCGACAGTCGGTGCAGCTGCGACTGGAGGATGCGGCAGAGGCCTGACCGCGCGCCGCCAGCAGAGCCAGGGAGAGCACAACAATCTCCAGCTTTTGGCGGGGACAAAATAAATCGCGATGCCGGTGTTTTTTGGCTTGCGGCTTCCGGCCTGAGCCACTAAACACCCGCTCACACCAAGTGGCCCGTTCGTCTATCGGTTAGGACGCCAGGTTTTCAACCTGGAAAGAGGGGTTCGATTCCCCTACGGGCTGCCACTTTTCCTCCCCTTGCATATCCCTGCTGATCGTGACGCCCCTGTTGCCTTTTGCGCGTCTGCGTGGCCTGCCTGCGGGTCTCCCGCCGTCATGTTCCCTTGCAACACCGGCAAACGGCCCGTTCGAATAAATCCGAAAAGCTCTGATTATATTCTGAGGTTTTTCAGAAGCTTGCAGAGATTTTTGCGATTTGGAAAAAAACTGGTCTTCTTGTGAAAATCCCTCTTGCACCGGGGCAGCGTACTCAGTAAACACCCCCTCACAGACCAAGTGGCCCGTTCGTCTATCGGTTAGGACGCCAGGTTTTCAACCTGGAAAGAGGGGTTCGATTCCCCTACGGGCTGCCACTGTATCTCCCCCGATTTTGCTTCGAGATGCCTACGCGCTTGAGACCCGATTGATCCTGTTGGTGGGTTCAAAGGGTATCCGGGTCTCGAATATATCACCCGTTTTCCCCGCAGATGCTGAGCCCCTGCGCAACGGGTGATCTGGCAAATCCATCTGAAAAACTGCCTCCGATGCGCCTCCAGCGACGTCTGCCGACAAGACAGGTCCAACTCGCCGGTCGCGAAATCAGGCCACAGGGAGCATCAGACGCCTGAAGGCCGCGCGCAGGTCGCGCCGCCGCGGAACAGCCGCTTAAATCGGCTTGACGGTGTCTTTGTCTTCCATACCCGGCTGGTAAAAGAAATGGCGCGCGCGCCCGGCGTTTTTCGCCGCATAGAGCGCCACATCGGCCTGATTGAGCAGTGTCGCGGCATCCAGCCCGGCAGAAAACATCGTAGAAAGCGCGGTGCCTGCGCTCGCCGAGATCTTGCAGGTCTTGTCGCCAAAAGGGATCGGCTCTTCAATGCTGGCGATCAGACGGCGCGCGATGCCCGACAATTGGATCCGGTCAATAAGCCCCTCGAAGATCAGAACAAACTCATCCCCGCCGACCCGGGCAACGGTGTCGTTCTGGCGGGTACATTGCACCATAAGCTTTGCCACCCGCTGTAGCACGGTATCGCCGGCGGCGTGACCAAGCGTGTCGTTGACCTCTTTGAAGAAATCCAGATCCACATGCATCAACGAGAAATCCCGGCCCGAGGCAATCAGCCGGTTGAGGATATGATCCATCGCGCGGCGGTTCTTGACCCCGGTCAGTGTATCAGTGAAGGCCTGTTCCTCGGCGGCAATTTTTGCCCCCTGCAGGCGCAGGTTCAGCTGGCGTGACGCCTCCATCGCGGCCGATTTGGCCTCAACCAGATAGAGCATCTCGATGGTCAGATCGGTGGGGGAGAAATCGGCGCTGGTCAGGTCATAATCACGCACGGCCTCAAGCACGGAAATACCAAAAGACAGGTTGATGAACCCACCCTTTCCCTCTGGAAACGGTGCCAGAACCCCCTTCAGGCCGGTCTGCGGCGCATCGCGGAAATTGAGGTGCAGTTTGGCCCCTGCCGTCTTCATCAGATCCTCGGTCGAGCGCACCCGGCGCGGCCGCGCCAGATCAAAGATCCGAAAGAACCTGCTGCCCAGCCATTCCGTATCCGGGCGCAGCTTTCGCAGCGTCGGTCCGACCCCGGTAATCCGACCCTCATGGTTAATGACCACATGCATTGGGCAGATTTCATTGGCGATGGAGGAGATTTCCTGCATGCTCAGCATCATAGCGAATGGGCCCCAAGATCGAAGGCCCGGCCTTCGGCAAATTCGGTTTCGACCAATGTGATCGATATCACCTCGGCATTGTCCTGCGTGCCGGAGTGGTCAAGGAAGACCAGATCGCCGTAGTCATCCGCCATCGCCCGAAGCACGCCCATCAAAACATGGGCATAGCCCGGCAGACCCGGCTGGCAGTGCAGTTCGAATTGCCCCGGTGCCTGTTCGATCAGTTCCAGTCCGGGCAGGTTCAGATCCGATACCGCAAGCCGCGCACGATCCGGCAGATCGTCCAGAGAATGCAGGAATTCCACATAGTTAACCCCGCCAAACCGCAGCAATCTGCGCAGCGACTCCAACTGCGGGTTCGACACCAGAAACGTGCCCATATCCTCAAGCATTTCAGGCAGCGGACGCCTCAGTAGCTCTTCGGCGGTGCGCAGCATGGTCTGGGATTGTTCATCCGTGTAGGTGAGCATGGCTTCGAACTCGCTGAAGCCGAGCTCTGCCGTATCCATAATCGCCTGCCAGCTCTCCGTTCCGAAGGTGGTGCTGACAAACGCCTGGAATGCCCTGTTGATCAGACCGTGCATCACTGGCCCCTTGCTACATGTCTCTACTTTTGGCCCAGCCTGGTTAATAAAGGGCCAACAATTAAAATTGCTACGGTTTTCCCTCAACCGTCGATCAGGGGGTTATCAGAACCTCCAAATCGCCCAATTTCAACGTATTTTGCCGCGCGGGCGAGATTTCGAAACGACCCGCCTGCGCCGCCGCCAGCAGGGCCTCGACCTGCGCTATGGTCTGCTCTGTCCGGGCCGCCTCTCCAAGCAGAACGCTGCCCAGCATCTCGGCCCCATCCGGGCCAAACCGCAGGGCCAGACTCTCAAGCTGGGCACCGTTGCGGCCCTCTCTGAACAACAGCAGCGCCTGATCGTCGGCCGCATCAGCACTCACCCCGAGTGGCCCGCGAACCAGCACGCATCCGGCGGCGCCATCCGGCAACAGCTGTTTGCAGCCCCGGATCCAGCGGACCAGCTGATAACGTCTCAGCCCCCTGAAATCCTCAGGGGTCGGCGCCGCTCCGGCTGGCTGCACCGGCATCACCTCCAGCAGGTCCCGGCGCAGATCATCGGTGACATCCTGCACATCCGCCGCCAGTTCCCAATAGGTCGCGGCACTGCGCGCCTCTTGCAGCCGGGTCGTCAGATCCGTGTTGCCCGAGGCCTCGGCATAGGCCGCCAGCTGCTCCAGCCCGTCGCGCCCGGCCGTCCCCCACCGATGCGCCATCTGCCACAGGGGCAATTCCGCCGCATCGGCCTCGCCCGCCAGCACCCGCGCCACCTGGCTCTTGGCGGCAATGCGCCCGGCATCCACAACCGGTGTCAGGATCAGGGCCAAGGCGGCCCCGGTCACCAGCGCAAGGCCAACAGCCGCCCGGCGCAGCCGACCGGGCCACCCTGACCCGCCAAAGACGGCACAGCCGGCATAGGCCAGCCCATGCAGCAGCAAGACCGCCGCGAACCACAGCGCATAGACCCGATCCGGGGTCCAGCCATATTGCCGCACGCGCATCAGCACCGCCCAGACGGCAAGCCCGGTCACCAGCATCAGCGCACCCGCCAGCAGGCGCGCGGCAGCCCCGTTGACCCCGCTCGGGTGCTGTTGCCAGGTCAGCGCCACGCAGACCAGCATCATCATCACAAGAGCCATCGCCATCAGGGTTCCCGCCGACGACAGCTGGCCAAAGGCGCTGGACAGCCCCTGCACAGGGATAGCGGCCAGGAACAGGCCGACCACCAGCGCCACCGGGATCAACAGCAGGCTGAGCAGCCGGAACAGCAGCTGAGGCGCACCGCTGCCACCCAGATCCTGCACCACCGCCAGCCCCAGCCCAAAGACAGCGCCGCTCAGCATCAGCGCCAGCCAGTCGATCTCGGCGATATCCTCCAGCAGGGTGATGTTCACCAGATCAAGAAGCGCATGGGACAGGAATCCCAGGATCCAGAACACCAGAACAAACCCGGCGCCACAGGACAGCCGGAACAGCATCCCCCAGCTGGCCGACGACAGATCAGCAAAACGCATCCAGCGCCCCGGCTGCGCCATCCGCAACAGAACAAAGGGGCAGGCGATCGCCACCAGCACCACGGCCACCAGGACCAGAACTTGGTTGTCAAAGAGACCTGTTGCGACCTCGTACCGCGTTCCCGCCAGCAGCATCAGACCCGTGATCGGCAGCGCGATCCACAGCGCCCCCCGCAGCGCCCGCGCCAGCGATACCGGGCCAATCATCGCAAGCGCCGCACCGCAAAAGCTGGAGAGAAAGGCAAATACCGCCAGGAACCCGGCCTCCGGCAGGACCGTCTGATCCCAGGACCGCGCCAGCAGCCAGAAGGCAAACCCGCTGCCAGCCCCCAACGCCACCATCGGCAAGCGGGCCCGTAGCAAGGTCGCGGTATCCGGATCAGTCATGGTTGCGATTCTCTCGTTAGACCGTCCTGATTTATACAATCGCATCAATTAATGGCAGAGGTCCGAACAGGCGAAACTTCCCCTCAACCGGGATTAGAAGTCCGTCGGGGCACCTCCCTCGGATTTTCGCCGCGCGACAAACTCCGCCAGCTCCTCGCGCAGAGCGGGATCCAGCGCTGGAGCCTCAAACCGGGCGATGATCTCCTTGAACAGGTTATGGGCGCGCTGCGGGGTCCAGATGGCGCCTGCCGCCTCCCAGGCCTCGTAATTGCGCCAGTCGCTCAGATAGGGCTGGTAAAACGCGGTGCTGTAGCGGTCCTGCGTGTGCTGGATGCCAAAGAAATGGCCGTCGTTCCCGACCTCGCGAATGGCGTCCAACGCGATATCCTCAGGGCCGGTCCCAATGATCTCAGGCTGCATATAGCGCTGTATCTGCTGGAGAATTTCGCAATCCATGATGAATTTCTCGGGGCTGGCGATCAGCCCGCCTTCCAGCCAGCCCGCCGCGTGATAGACCATATTGGTGCCGGACTGCACCGCCGCCCAGAGCGAATTGGAGGTCTCCCACATCGCCTGCCCATCAGGCACATTCGCCGCACAGACACCGGAGGATCGCATCGGCAGCCCATAGTAGCGCGCCATCTGCCCGGTCATCTGGGTCGAGCGCATATATTCCGGCGTGCCAAAGGCCGGGGCGCCGGACTTCATATCCACATTGGAGGTAAAGGTGCCGATCACGCAGGGCGTCCCCGGGCGCACATATTGAAACAGGGCAATGGCCGACAGCGCCTCCGCGATGGATTGCGCAACTGCACCGGCTATGGTCACCGGCGCCATCGCCCCCGCCAGGGTAAAGGGCGTCACGACAATCGCCTGACCACGGCGCGCCAGCCGCAGACAGCCGTCGATCATCGGCTGATCATGTTTCAGCGGCGAGGTGGAGTTGATGTTGGTATACATATGCGGACGGGCCTCGAACTCCTCATGAGTAAGCCCTGCGGCGATGCGCACCATCTCCATCACATCCTCGACCCGCTCCTTGCCCAGCGAATAGGCGTGCATCGCCTTGTCGGTCAGCGTCAGCTTGTCATAAACCACGTCCAGATGCCGCACCGAGGCATGGATATCCACGGGTTCCACCGGATAGCCACCGGCAAAATGAATGCAGTTGAAATACTGGGTCAGCTTCAGCAGGTTCTGGCACTGCTCGCGGGTGCCAGCCACCTTCGCATTGAGCGACATGTCCCAGTAGTTCGGTGGCGAGGAGACATTGCCGAACAGCAGGTGATTGCCGCCCACCGGCAGGCTATGGTTCGGGTTGCGCGGGGTGATGGTGAACTCAGACGGTGCCTTGGCGATCATCTCCATCACGAACTCACGATCCAGATGCACGCGGTCGCCGACCACCTTGCAACCCGCTTCCCTGAAGATCGCAAGCGCCTCATCGTTGAGGAACACGATGCCGATCTCTTCCAGGATCCGCATCGCGCCATCATGGATCGCCGCAACCCCCTCAGGCCCCAGCGGTTCCACCGGGCGGTCGATGTTGCGCGGAATCGACCAGGGCATCTGTTCGATCACCGCATCGCCGCGCCGGGCAGCTGCCCCCGCGCGCCCACCACCGCGCCGTCTGGATCTGGTCTCGGATGTCATGGCGGCCCTCCCCTGCTGTCATCCAGCCGCAGCAGACACATTGAGATGCGCCCGACCGCCGGCTCATGTCTCTCAGCAGGCCCTGTTCACACCGGGCAGGAATGCCTGTTCCCGACAGGTTTTGTCGCTTTTCAGCGCCAAACCGTCTCAGAACACATATTTCTGGGCATATGTGTCCAGTCCGTCAAACCCTGACCGCCGGTCAGCGATCCAGCCAGGCCGGGATATGGCCAATATCCGGCAGGACCACATCGGCGTGCGCTTCCAGCTCTGCGGCCCCGGCAAGGCCGGTCAGAACCGCGATCCGTCGCATCCCCGCCGCCGCACCGGCCTCCAGATCGTGCAGGCTGTCGCCCACCATCGCCGTCCGCTCAGGTGCGATCCCGGTGGCGGCGCAGAAGGCCAGCAGCGGATCGGCATCCGGCTTTGCGCCATGGCCGCTGTCGAACCCCGCCACAAAGGCAAAGCGATCCAGCACACCGACGCGGCTCAGCTGCGATTTGGCCGAGAGTTCCGCATCATTGGTCATCACCCCAAGCACCTTGCCCCGCGCCAGCAGATCATCAAGGAAGGCCGCCAATGGCACCGCCTCTGCAAGCTCTGCCGCCCCGGCGCTTTCAGCCATGTAACGCTCCAGCGCATCCAGATCCATCGTCGACACATATGGCGCCAGAGCCTCGGCAACCTGTCGATTGGTCGAGGCGATCACCAGACTGCTGGGCAGGATCTTTCCCGTCTCCAGGTCAAAATCTATCGCCGCCGCCATCGCCTGCAACCGCTCGGCATCGCCGTCCGACAGCAGCTCCAGCATCCGCCGGGTCCAGCGGTTCCAGGTCTCGGCAAAGTCGAACAGGGTTCCGTCCTTGTCGAACAACAGGGCATCAACGGGCATGGGCTCTCCTAGATCAAAGCTCTGTTTCATCCCGCGCCCTGACATCAGCGCAACGGGTCAGACGCGGAACGGTTGCCCGCAGGCTGCCGGAGACGTCGCCCGAGTCATAGGCGATTGCCACGCCCCACACCAGAGCGCGGCAGCACCGCCCAGATCGCCTGGTTCAGAGAGGTTAATCAAACCGGTTAACACCGCGCCCACCGGCCGCGCACGTCAGCGTCACATTCCCGCCATCACAGCCGTTGCAGACCTGCCGTCCCGGCTGGGAGTCGTGGCTGGGCGTCCCCGCCGCGTGGCTCAGGTCCAATGCACCTGCGAACCGCCGGGCAACGCCATCCGCGCCTGCATCGGTTGATCATAGGCCAGCCCGACACTGTCGCAGAACTGCATGACCCAGGCGTCATCCATGGTCAGAAAATCAAGGACGGATCCCAGAAACTCGGGATTTGCGGCCTGATCGCGCAGATCCGCCTCGCTCGCTCCGGTTGCGCCCAGAAAAACCGGCAGCAACTCATCATTGCCCGCCAGCCAGGCAAGCGCTTTTAAGCCCAAAGTCTCGGCTGCATCGGCGGAAAATAGCATATGGGCACACATTCCTGACACTTCGCTGTCAAATTGATGAAAATACGAAAGGGTTTGTTAACCAGTCTCATTAAAACTTGAGTCAATTCCAATGCAAGGGGCGAAAGGGCACCACGTGCAAGGCACTATCCTCATCATCGACGGGGTTGCGACCAACCGGATCATGCTAAAGGTCCAGCTGTCCGCCGCCTATTACCGGGTGGTTCAGGCCGAAACGGTCGCCGATATTGCCAAGACCGCCAGACGCTGCCGCCCCGACCTGATCCTCAGCGCGATGTCACTGCCCGATGGCGAGGCGATGGATGTGAAACAGGCGCTGGCCGCAGATGACCAGCTTGCCGAAATCCCGATGATCGCCATTGATCGCGACAGCGACGCCGACCGCCGTCTGGCCGCTCTCAGCACCGGCATCGACGACGTGCTCTGCCAGCCGCTCGACGACACCATGCTTCAGGCCCGCATCCGCAGCCTGCTGCGCGCCAGCAGCACCCAGGAAGAGCTGCATCTGCAACAGGGCGGCTCGCATGGCTATGCCCTTCCCCTGTCCAGCCCGCATATCAGCGCCGGTCTGAGCGGCGCCCATGTCGCGCTGGTCACCGAACAGACCGCCACTGCGGTCTACTGGCAGGCGCAGCTCGCGCCGCGGGTTCCCTACCACCTGTGCAACCACCAGTTCAGCGCCGTGCATCCGCTGATGCGCGAACCGGTGCCGGATGCCATCGTGATCGAACTCGGCCGCAATACGCTGGCGCAGGGCCTGCGCCTGCTGGCCGACCTGCGCGCCCGCGCCGCCACCCGGAAATCCGTCGTCATCGCTGTCGTCCACCCCGCCGATCCCGCCATCGCCGCAGAAGCTCTGGACCGGGGCGCTCATGATGTGCTCCAGTCCGGGTTCGATGTCGCCGAACTGGCGCTGCGACTGGATAGCCAGCTGCGCAACAAGGCGCGGATCGACCAGCTGCGCGACAATCTGCGCAACGGGCTGCGCGCCGCCGTCGAAGACCCGATGACCGGCCTCTTCAACCGCCGCTATGCCAAGCCATTTCTGGAGCGCGTCGCGCAGACATCGGCCAAGACCGGCGAGACATTTGCCGTCATGCTGGCCGATCTGGACCACTTCAAGCAGATCAATGATCTCTACGGCCACCCGGTTGGTGACGCCGTGCTGATCGAAGCGGCCAAGCGCCTGCAGACCGCGCTGCGCCCGGTAGACCTGCTCGCCCGCATCGGCGGCGAGGAATTCATGATCGTGATGCCCGCGATCGGCGAGGCCATGGCCGAGGCCGCCGCCAGCGATCTCTGTAACCGGATCAACAGCAAGCCGTTTCACATCGCCGGTGTCGAGACACCGATCTATGTGACCATCAGCATCGGTGCGGTGATCGGCGGGCGATCGACCCCGGCAGATCAGCACAGCCGCACCGCGCTGTCGCCTCAGGATCAGGACAGCGCCGTCAGCGCCCTGATCACCAATGCCGACCGGGCGCTTTACGCGGCCAAACATGCCGGACGCAATCAGGTCTCGCTCGCGGAGCTTGCCGCCTGACGCAGTCCACCACGGCTCCGGGACTTCTTGCGGGGCAAATGGCTCAGAGATATCCGCGCGGACCATGGCGCGGCGCAGGACACAGACCACGACCACCAGACACGGGACAGTGTTATGGGCGCCAGCGGCCACAGACCGGGACAACCCGGCAGGCCACTGGCACAGACGCAGGCAGGACCGGCCGAGCAGCCGAAGGGTCCAGAAACATGAAACGGGGCAGCGATCCTCTCACTGCCCCGTTTGGTATGGCTGCAATTAGACGAGGTGCTATATCCCGATCATTCGCACCTCATGCCTGTTAGCCTGCGCAGAAATGGCTCAATGCGGCCACCGGCGCCGACGCGGATGTTTGATCCGCTGTTCCAGATTGTCGGCATAGGCCGCCCGTTCGAGCGGGCTCATCGCCACCACCTGATCCAGCCAGGCCGCCTGCACCGAGCGCTGGAACCCATGCCGCCGCTCGGCGTGTTCATCCAGCATTCCGCTCAGCGCCTCGGCATCAAAGGGGTCGGCCCGCAGCAGATCCACCACCTTGCGCGCCTCGGCCTGGCGCCGTCCCTGATAGCTGCCGTGCTCGCCTTCTGCCGCTTTGCGCAGGCTGCGGCGGGTCTCGGCCTCCAGATCCCGGAACAATATCGCGCCCACCGGCGGTGGCATCCCGGCAGCGGCCCTGCCGCCCGCAAACCGCCAGGCGGCCCCGCCCACAATGCCGACAATCACCAGGTTCAGCGCCAGAGAGGCAATCAGAAGCCAGCGCATCCAGCGACGCCGCTCAGGTCTGGGGGGTTCGTTGGTCATTCCATCTCCTCGCTCAGCACCATCGCCAGATCGTAACTGTCATCCGGCAACGCATCCTCACTCATCTCCAGCCCGGCAAGGCTCACCGGGTCGGGCAGGAACGACGGCGGCGCCAGCCCGATCCACAGCCCCGCCGAGCCCGCCACGCTAAGGCCTCCTAGGGCAGGCCATCCGCCCAGCCCGGCCAACAGATCCCGCAGCCCGGCAAAAATCCGGTCGCGCATATCAGCGGGCTCAGCCGCCAGATCCCCCACAGGCACGCTGCGCTGCAGGATCGCCGCCTGCGTCGCCTGTGCATCGCTCAGGATCGCGCGCTCCAATGCCGGGGGCAGCGCCATCGGTGCGGCGGTTCGCGCCTCGGCAAACAGATCGTCCAGCGCCAGCTCCGCAGCTTCCAGCGCCGCCGGATCCAGCTCATGCAGCGCATCATCGCCCATATCCGCGGGCGCAGTTTTTCCAGTTTTATCAACCATCACTATACCCCAGTTCAGCCCGCCGCCCGGCAAGAAGAGCCGCCAGCGCCCGCTTGCCCCGCGCGGTCAGACTTTCGACCGCCTCGACGCTGATGTCCATGATCCCGGCAATTTCCGGGTTCGGCAGATCCTCAATGTGGCGCAGCACCACCGCCTGCCGCTGACGCTCCGGCAGCTGCATCAAAGCCGCCTGCAAAGCATCCTGCCGCGCGCCATCCTGCATCTTCTCTGCGGCGGATTTCGACGGATCGGGCGGATCGGGTATCGCATCCAGATCCACATGCCCCCCGCGCAGGCGGCGCTTGTGATCGATACAGAGGTTCATCACCACACGGTAGAGCCAGGTCGACAGCCGCGCCCGTCCGGGTTCCCAATGTTCCGCCTGTCGCCACAGACGCACCATTGCCTCCTGGGCGATATCCTCGGCCTCGGCCCGGTTGCCCAGAACTCGCATCGCGACCCCTAAGGCCCGAGGCGCCAGCCGCGAGGTCAGCAAACCGGCCGCATCGCGGTCGCCCGCCGCAAATCGGATCAGTAAGGCGCCATCGGGATCATCCAACACAGGACCATCCACAGCGCCCGCATCAGCCGCCGCCTTGACGTCAGGCGGTGACATCAGCGGGCCCTCATCACGGGCCCGCTGCAGGGTATCGGCAGAATTATGCACCTCTCGTATCGGATCAGTTCTGTTCCGTCCCGCTGTCCTGCGCCCCGGCGCGTGGTCGGTGACCAGCGCCATGGCGGTCACGGAGCTTTGCCCGGGCAGCTTCGAATTCATCCTTGCTGATTGCACCATCGTCATTGGCATCGGCGCGGTCAAACATCTTTCCGATCCGGCGCGGTTTCGGCAACTCATCCAGGCTCAGCGCGCCATCCTTGTTGGCGTCCATCCGCTCCAGCATCGCTGCGGCACGGGTCTTGGCACGGGCCTCGGCAGCCTTTTCCATCTCCGCCAGCGTCAGCTTGCCATCGCCATCCGCATCCGCAGCAGCAAAGCGCGCCTCGCGCAGACCTTCCATCTCGCTCTTGGTGACCTGACCATCACCATTGGTGTCCATCTCCTCAAAGCTCATCCGTGGACCATGCCCGCCCTTGCCCGCAAACCCCGGTTTGGCGATCGCACCGGTGGCCCCGATCAGAGCTCCGACAGCAACAACAGCGGCAATAAAATTGGTATGCTTCATATCTGCGCGTCCTCTTGCAGCAGGCAGCCCCATGCTGCCGATCACAGAAACAAAACGCAGCCCCATCCGGGTTCCGTCGCAAAAACTTCAAAACCGTCGCAGAAAGTTTCAACCGTCCATTGCACTGAAGCACTTGGCAGCGCAGTCTTGCGGCATGCCGACGCACTGTGGCGCACTGCCTCTTTAAACTTATGGGAGAAACGCTCAGATAAGCGAACAAAAGATAGGATTTGTCATGACCGAGTCATCTGTGGCCCTTTCGGCCGATATTCAATCGAACGATCAGGAAGACCGCCCCACCATGCCCGCCGTTCTGCGCGGCTGGCGGTGCAAATGCCCCAACTGCGGCGAAGGCAAGCTGCTGCACTCCTATCTGAAGGTGAACGACAGCTGCTCCAACTGCGGGCTTGATCTCACCCATGCGCGCGCCGATGACGGCCCGGCCTATCTGACCATTCTGCTAGTCGGCCACATCATGGCCCCGCTGCTGCATGTGGTCTATTTCACCTGGCGGCCCGAGCCGATGGTCACCTTCACGGTGTTCTCGCTGGGCTGTTTGCTGTCCTCGCTGTTCCTCCTGCCACGGATGAAAGGCATCGTGATCGCCTATCAATGGGCACGCCGGATGCACGGCTTCGGCAAGAACAGCTGATCCCGAAAATCGACAGGAAGACCCAGACATGAGCAAATCGCCCAGCCCGGCCCAGGCAACCATGGACACCGGCTACGCCGATGCCGCCACTGCCCGCCGGGACACAACACCGATCCGCAACGCCGCGACAATTATCGCCGTGCGCGACCGGATGGGCGACGACCCTCAGGTGCTGATGGGGCAGCGCGGGGCAAAGGCCGCCTTCATGCCCAACAAGGTGGTCTTTCCCGGCGGCGCCGTCGATCCGGGCGACGCCGATGTCCCGCTCGCCAGCGCCCTGCCGCCCCTCTGTCGCGAACGGCTGACGGAGCAGGCGCAGGAGGATCTGCATCACGCCCTTGCCGCCGCAGCCATCCGCGAGTTGTGGGAGGAAACCGGCCTCATCCTCGGGCAGCCCGGCAGCTGGCCGACAGCCCCCACCCCCGACTGGGTCGATTTTGCCGCCACCGGTCATCTGCCTGCCGCCGAGGCGCTGCAATTTGTCTTTCGCGCCATCACGCCCCCCGGTCGCCCGCGCCGCTTTGATGCGCGGTTCTTTCTGGTGGATGCGGCGCATGTCAGCAGCGATATCGACGATTTCTCCCGCGCCTCGGATGAGCTGTCGCACCTGCAATGGATCCCGCTCAGCCAGGTGCGCACCTATGATCTGCCCTTCATCACCGAGGTGGTGCTCGCCGAGGTCACCCGCCGCATCCGCCAGGAAGGCCCGCCCGCAAGCGTGCCGTTCTTTCGCAATGATGATGAATCGAGCCATTTTCTGCGGCTGAACGGCTATCCGATGCCGCAGGACGGCTGACCCCCGGCCAGTTGCCTTGCCCGCACGATCGCTCAGATCGCCAGCAGCAGTGCCAGAATGGACAGGATCAGCAAGCCCATGCCCAGGATTTCCCGGCGCGTGATCTGTTCCCTGAAAAACAGCACCGATGCCAGCAGGGACAACAGCAATTCGATCTGTCCCAGCGCCTTTACATAGGCCGCGTTCTGCAGGGTGAAGGCCCAGAACCAGCAGAAGGATCCCGCCATGCTGGTCAGGCCCACCCAGATCGCCACCCGCCGCGCCGCCCAGACCCGCGCGATTTCGCCCGGCTCCCGCCACTTCAGCCAGACCAGCATGAACAGCGTCTGCAGGCTCACCACAATGGCCAGCGTGACCCCGGCACGAAACGCAGGCGCCAGCGCGTCAAGCTCAAGCGAGGCGGCGCGGTAGCTCACCGCGGAAAAGGCAAACAGCACCCCCGATCCCAGCCCCAGCAGCGACGCCGGGCTGGACAGATGCCGCCACCACGGCCCCTTGCTTTCGGGCGTCTTCGACAGCACCAGCACCGCGCAAAGCCCGATGACAATGGCCAGCCAGCCCAGCGGTGTGATCTGATCGCCCAGCACCACCAGCCCCACCAGCGCGGTCTGAATCACCTCGGTTTTCTTGAAGGTGATGCCCACGGCAAAATTGCGCTGGCGAAACAGCGCTACCACGCAGACGGTCGCAAGGATCTGCGCCGTCCCGCCAATGGTGGCAAACACCCAGAACCGCCCGGTCAGCGCGGGCATCCCCTGCCCCGATATCGCCAGATAGGCCAGCAGCCCAGCCCAGATCACCGGCGCCGAATAGACAAACCGGGCAAAGGTCGCGCCGGCCGACGACAGCGTGACGCTGCTCAGCACTTTTTGCAGCATGAAGCGAACCGTCTGGAAACTGGCCGCGGCGATAGCGATGGGGATCCACAATGTCATACCGCCCTTATGGGGCGCTATGGGCGCTCTGACCAGATCGGATGTGCCACTGGATCCTTTGCGCGCAGCGCATATCGGCGCAGGACCGCGCCATAAGACGGATAGGCATAGCCTTCGTTGCGCCTGAGAAACTCCGCGCGCCGACTTCGGTACAGCTTCGGCAACGCGTACCAGGGCACCCCCGGATGGCTATGGTGCACCACATGCAGGTTGTTGTTCAGAAACAGAAACCCCAGAACACCGCCCCGCTCGATGATCACCGTGCGCGCCGCCGGGCTGACATGGGCGCGATGCTCCAGAAAGGTGCGGATCTTCAGGATCGCAAGCCCCAGATAGGCCGCCAGCAGATAGGCCCATAGCGGCAGCGCGCTCTGTCCCACCAGCCACAACGTCAGCCCAGCCCCCAAGATATGCAGCAGCCAGTCGCGCAGCACTGCCATGCTCCCGCCCCGGATCAGCCGCCAGTCCGCCACCATAAAACGGATCTGCCCCAGCAGCGGCCCCAGCAGCACCCGCCCCAGAAGCGTGTTGTTCACCCGCAGCAGCAGCCGCGCCGGCAGCCCCAGCCGCCGCCAGCGCGCCGGATCCAGGTAATTGCTTTCGGGATCATCATAAGGATCGGTCAGCCGCTCATCCCGGTGATGCGCCAGATGGGTGTCGCGAAACCGGCCATAAGGAATGGCAAGGTTCAGTGGCAGCGCCATCAGCGCCTCGTTCAGCGCCCTCAGGCGGAACGGATGCCCATGCAGCGCCTCATGACAAAGCGAGGAATGCAACGTGATCAGACAGGCCAGAACCGGCACCGCCAGCCAGACAGATAGAGGTGGCAGCCAGATCAGCGCCGCGCCCCAGACCGCGTAACAGCCGAGCATCAGCCCCAGCGTGCCCCATTCGACCCGCCCCGGATTGAGCACGAAACGGTCTAGGCCAGCGCTGCGGGCGGTATGCGGATCAGACATGCCGCCGCCCCCAGCCCACGCCTGCCCAGACCCGTTCATAGATCACATAGCACAGGAACCCGACGCAGCTGTTCAGGATCGCAAGCCTGCCGCCCAGCCCGGCAGATCCGGTCACCAGCCAGCCAACGCCCGCCATCATTATCAGGCCAAGCAGGTTCCAGATCACCGCCTTCGCCACGGATCGCGCCCGCGTTTCCATCCGCATCCTCCTGTCTTTCCGGCTCCCCTCAGGCCTACCCCGGCGCGACACAATGCAGAATTCGGAATATGATTAACAAAATTCAGCAACAATGATAATAATCACCACATGATTGAAATTCTGGACAAACGGCTGCGCGCCGAACAGTTCCGCCTGCGTCTCAACCGCGCGCTCAGCGACAGCGGCCTCAGCCAGAGCGCGCTGGCCCGCGCCATCGGCGTCGACCGCTCCACCATCTCGCAACTGCTGACCGACGCCGGCGCGCGGCTGCCGAACGCCCATGTGGTCGGCGCCTGCGCTGCGGCCCTCGGCGTCTCTGCCGACTGGCTCCTCAGCCTGTCGGACCGCCCGGAGAACGCCGCCGATCTGGTGGCCGCCAGCCTGACGATGACCGAGGCCCCCCGCGCGCTGGTGGATGAACGTATCTTTGAATGGCACCAGGAGGCACAGGGCTACAAGATCCGCCATGTACCCGCCGCCCTGCCCGACATGCTGAAAACCCGCGCCCTGCTGGAATGGGAATATGCCCCGCATCTGGGCCGCACCGCCGATCAGGCCATCGGCGCGTCGGAGGATCGTCTGACATGGATGCGCCAATCAGCCTCCGATTATGAAATCGCCATGCCCATCTATGAGCTGGAGAGCTTTGCTCAGGGCGTCGGCTACTATGAGGGGCTGTCGGCAGAGATCCGGCGGGAGCAGCTTACCCACTTTGAACGCCTCTGTGAGCAACTCTACCCCCGCCTGCGCATCTATCTCTTTGATGCCAAGCGGCTCTATTCCTCACCGATCACCATCTTCGGCCCGCTCCTAGGGGTGTTCTATGCCGGCTCGCATTATCTGGCCTTCCGCGACAAGGAGCGGATTGCCACCTTCACCAGCCATTTCGACAATCTGGTGCGCGAGGCCGATATCACCGCCCGGCAGCTGCCGGGACGGCTCAGAGCGCTCAGCGCCGCGATCAGCAGAGGTTCCACCTAACACCGAGGGCTGCGCCTGCCTTGCAGCCGGGCAGAACATTTCACCGTTGGGCAGGCCTTTCCGCCCGCCGCTCCACCGTCACAGCTTCGGGTCCGGATTCTCCGTGTGGCCATCAACCGCAATCACCTGCCCCGATACCAGCCGCGCCGAGTCCGACCCCAGAAAAACCGCCATATTGGCAATGTCTTCGGCCTCGACAAACCGGCCCATCGAGGTGCCGGACGCATAGCCCGCATAGACCTCATCCCGGGTCATGCCCTTGGCCGCCGCCTCGCGCTCCAGCACCCCTTCCATCCGCGGCCCCTCCACCGCTCCGGGACAGATCACATTGGCGCGGATGCCAAAGGGGCCAAGCTCCATCGCCAGCGTCTTCATCAGCCCGATCACTGCCCATTTGGCCGAACAATAAGGTGCCCGGTTCGGATAACCGTACTGCCCGGCAGTTGAGGATGTCACGATGATCGACCCGGCCTTTGCCGCCTTCATCAAAGGTGCGGCGTATTTCGCCGCCAGAAAGCAGCCCTCCAGATTGACGCTCACGCATTTGCGCCAGTCCTCCAGCGCAATATCCTCGATCAATGCGGTCGGCCCAGCGATGCCCGCATTGGCACAAAGCACATCGAGCCCGCCCCAGGCGTCAGCGATCTCCGCAAACAGCGCCTTGACGCCCGCCTCATCGGTGGCATCCACTGCCGTCGCCCTCCAGCCCTCCGGCACGTCTGCCAGTGCGACGGCGCTCACATCCGTGACCCAGACCTGATGGCCGGCGGCGGCAAAGCCCTCGGCCAGGGCGCGGCCAATTCCTGACCCGCCGGCGGTGATCAGAACCCGGCTCATGCCTTCAGAACTCACCGTGGCGCGCCGATGGCGCGGCCCAGCCCGTCGGGCGCGGGCAATGCGGAATGCGCCTCGGCCAGCTTCACCAGATTGGCCTCGATATGCGGCGCAGGCGGAGCAGAGCGGCGGGTCGCAAGATCCACATGCAGCAGCATATGCTCGCCCGTCGCCAGCAGACGCTCGCCCGAATACATCTCATGCCACAGGTGCATCTTCTTGCCAGCGCCCATGATCACCCGTGTCCGCACCTGGATCGGGTCGCCAGCATGCACCTCGTCGATGTGGCGGATATGGGTCTCAGCGGTGAAATAGCTGCCGCCACTGGCGATATACTCCGCATCGCAGCCGATGATCATCATCAGCCGGTCGGTGGACTGCGCGAACGCATCCAGATAGCGGCTCTCGGTCATATGGCCGTTGTAATCGGTCCAATCCAGCGGCACCACGCGGCTCTGGGTCAGAACCGGCTGGCTCAGGTCTTTCAGGTCTTCGATCCGGCGCACCAGCCCGGCCTCGCCTTCGCGGTTCAGGTCATGACTGTTCTGCAGCGCGCCCGCACCCCAGTTGTTTGCGCCCAGCGCCCGCATCATGCCCACCAGGTTGTCGTCCCGGTGCCGCTCAAGCTCTCGGATCGAATACTGGCCGGACTGTTCGTCCGACTGGCCCGCGATCAGGTCGACCAGCTCATCGGTGAACTCCGGCACATCCATCAGCTTGGTCCAGGGCCAGCTGAGGCAGGGGCCGAACTGCGCCATGAAATGCTTCATGCCCGCCTCGCCGCCCGCCACCCGGTAGGTCTCGAACAGACCCATCTGCGCCCAGCGGATGCCAAAGCCGTAGCGGATCGCGTTGTCGATCTCCTCGGTGGTGGCGATACCGTCCTTCACCAGCCACAGCGCCTCGCGCCAGACCGCCTCCAGAAAGCGATCCGCCACATGGGCGTCGATCTCTTTCTTCAGGTGCAGCGGGTACATGCCGATCTCGGTGATGATCGCCTTGGCGCGGTCGACAACACCCGCCGGGTTGGCCCCGGTGGTGACCAGCTCCGCCAGCGGCAGCAGGTAGACCGGGTTGAACGGATGCGCGACCACGATCTGACCGGGGTTCTCGCGCCCGTCCTGCAATTGCGACGGCTTGAAGCCGGAGGTGGAAGAGCCGATCACCGCATCCGGCGCACAATGCGCCTGCAGCTCGGCATAAACCTTCTGTTTCAGGTCCAGCCGCTCCGGCACGCTCTCCTGGATCCATGCCGCGCCGTCCACAGCCTCCGCAATGGTATCATGGAAGGTCAGGCTGCCCTCCGCAGGCAGCGCCACATTGCCCAGGCCCGGCAGCGAGCGGCGGGCGTTGGCCAGCACCTCGCCGATCTTGCGCTCCGCTTCCGGGTCCGGGTCGAACACCCGCACGTTCCAGCCA
Source organism: Phaeobacter sp. JH20_26 (assembly GCF_048056275.1). NCBI lineage: Bacteria > Pseudomonadati > Pseudomonadota > Alphaproteobacteria > Rhodobacterales > Roseobacteraceae > Phaeobacter > Phaeobacter sp. JH20_26. Next base: position 1,113,480 of record NZ_JAYMWL010000013.1, read on the forward strand.
TTCAGCAGGAACCGCGCGGCCCAGCCGCCGCCGATAACCCCGCCGCCGATGATTGCTGCTGTTTTCATGTGATGTCCTTTCGGAACCGGCCGTTTCTTCTGGCCTGAAATATCCTGGGGGTTTGGGGGCTAGCCCCCAAGTCCGCCGCTACAACTCGGCTCAAACGCCGCTCAACCCGCCACCGGTGCGCGTTTCACCAGACCCAGCTGCTCCCGCACGTCCTGCGGCCCCATCACGCGGGCCCCCATGTTCTCGATGATGGTGCCCGCCCGTTCGACCAGCTGCCAGTTTTCCGCCAGCTGCCCCTTGCCGAGCCACAGGTTGTCCTCAAGACCCACCCGCACATTGCCGCCCGCCAACACGGAGGCCGCCACATAGGCCATCTGATCGCGCCCCAGCGAGAACGCCGACCAGTCCCAGTCACCCGGCACATTATTGACCATCGCCATGAAGGTGTTGAGGTCATTGGGCGCTCCCCAGGGGACCCCCATGCACAGCTGGACCAGCGCCGGGCTGTTCAGCACGCCTTCCTTCACCAGCTCCTTGGCGAACCACAGATGACCGGTGTCGAAGGCTTCGATCTCCGGCTTCACCCCCAGATCGGTCATCATCTGGCCCATGGCGCGCAACATGCCCGGCGTGTTGGTCATCACGTAATCGGCCTCGGCGAAGTTCATCGTGCCGCAATCCAGCGTGCAGATCTCCGGCAGGCACTCCGCCACATGCGCCATCCGGGCGGTGGCGCCGATCATATCGGTGCCAGCCTCGCTCAGCGGCAGCGGGTTTTCGGTGTCGCCAAACACCATGTCACCGCCCATGCCCGCTGTCAGGTTCAGCACCACATCGACATCCGCATCGCGGATCCGCTCGGTCACCTCGCGGTACAGATCCAGCCGTCGGCTGGGGGCGCCGGTCTCGGGATCACGCACGTGGCAATGCACGATCGCCGCCCCGGCCTTGGCCGCCGCAATCGCGCTATCGGCAATCGCCTGGGGTGATCTGGGCACATGCGGGCTGCGATCCTGGGTGCTGCCAGAGCCGGTCACGGCGCAGGTGATAAAGACGTTTTTGGCCATATTCAGAGGCATTTTGGTTTTCCCCTCGATGTACAGGGTTGTGCCCGAGTTATCCCCAAGCCTGCCCCCAGATTCCTGTTTGTGTTGCTTTCAACAGTGCCGCAGCCTTGGTGCACCCACTAGTCAACATGCGAATCGAACTTGATGAAATCCGCAAAAAACATCCTCCAGCCCGAGAATCAGCCGCTAAAAACCGCTGTTTTGGTGCTTGATGAGAGCAATACGCTGTCCTTCGCAGCTGCCGTCGATCCGATGCGCGCGGCCAATCGGCTGGCAGGTCGCGGCGCATTTGACTGGGACTATGTCACCGCCACCAGCGAGCCTGCGATGCTGACCAGCGGCCTCTCGGTGCCCGGCATCCCGCTGGCCCGGCTGCAAAGCTGCGAATTGCTGATCGTGATCGCCGGCTTCCAGCTCGCGCGCCATGCGACCCCCAGCCTGCTCGCCGGTCTGCGCCGTCTGGCGGCAGGTGGCGCGACCATCGCGGGCATCGACGGCGGCCCCTGGCTGATGGCCGAGGCCGGCCTGCTGGACGGCCACCCCGCGACGACACATTGGGAAGATCTGGACAATTTCGCCAGCCGCTTTCCGGGCGTGCAAAGCCGCAACGATCGCTTCACGCTCTCCGAGGGGCGGATGACCTCCGGCGGGGCGACCCCGGCGATCGAGATGATGCTGCATATCATCGGCAGCCGTCATGGTGCGGGCTTTGCCTCACGCGTGGCCGGCCTGTTCCTCTACGATGGCCCCGGCTCGACCGAACGGCCACAAAGCCGCCTTGGCAGCTCCAGACATTCCTCGCTCACGGCACGGGCCAACGCCCTGATGGAGGCCGCGCTGGACGATCCCAAACCGCTCAGCGAGATTGCCGAGGAACTGGGAACCAGCACCCGCAGCCTGCAACAGCAGTTCCGCCTGCGGCTGAATACGACGCCGCAGGACCATTATCTGCAACTGCGTCTGGCCGAGGCACGCCGATTGGTGACCGACACCGATCTGCCGATCATGGAGGTCGCGCTGGCCACCGGCTTCAACTCGCAGTCGAGCTTTGCCCGCGCCTTCCGCACCGCCCATGGCATCACCGCGCGCGAACTGCGCCAGACCAGCCTCGCAACCGCCGCAACGCCACGTCTGGCGGCAAGCAAACCGCTGTTCAGCCAAGCCCCCCTGTCGCAGGGCCAGACCTCGCTGCGCCAGAGCGGACCGCTGCCACGGCACTCAACCGGTTCTTGCTGACTGAGCCTTTTGCAGATCAGAACGGACGCCCCGGCGGGCGTGCCCGTTCTGCCAGCAGCACCGCCAGATCAATAAGGCATCGGATGGGCGCGATGGGCCGCGTCGATCTCGTCCATCACCTCCGGCGACAGCGTCAGATCATCGCCCGCCAGCGCGTGCTCCAGCTGCGCCAGCGTGGTGGCACCCAGAATGGCCGACGCCATGAACGGCCGGGTATGGCACCAGGCCAGCGCCATATGCACCGGGTCCAGACCATGGCGCGCGGCAATCTCCAGATAGGCAGCTACCGCCGGATAGACCCGCGGCGTATCACGCCCGCCCAGTTCCGGGTTCAGCGTCTTGCGGGAGGCCTCAGGCACCGCACCATCCTGATATTTCCCCGTGAGCAGGCCCGTTGCCAGCGGTGAAAATGCCAGCAGCCCGACGTCCTCATAGGCGCTCAGCTCCGCCAGATCGGTATCGTATAGACGGCACAGCAGCGAGTATTCATTCTGGATCGAGGCCACCCGTGGCCCGCCCATCTCCTCCGCCAGCCGCAGCCAGTGCGCCGTGCCCCAGGCGCTTTCGTTGGACAGACCAAAGGCGCGGATATTGCCCTTGTCCACCTGCGCTTTCAGCGCCTCCAGGCAGCCGGCCATATTGTCCAGCACCTCGGCCCGGTCATCGCCACCCGGATCATACTGCCAGTTCTTGCGGAACATGTAGCTGCCTCGATTGGGCCAGTGAAACTGATAGAGGTCGATGTAATCCGTCTGCAGCCGCCGCAGCGATCCTTCGATGGTGGCCGGAATGGTCTCTGCGGTGATCGCAGCGCCATCGCGCACCGCCTGCAACCCCTCGCCGGAATGTTTGGTCGCCAGGATGTAATCCCCGCGCCGCCCACTGCGGGCATTCCAATTGCCGATGATCGCCTCGCTGTCCCCGATCGTCTCGGCGCTGATCGGATTCACCGGGTACATCTCGGCGGTATCCAGAAAATTCACCCCCGCCGCCAGCGCCAGGTCGATCTGCGCATGGGCGTCAGACTCATCCGTCTGGGTGCCAAAGGTCATGGTGCCAAGACAGATACGCGACACCTCCATACCGGTGCGGCCAAGCGGGTTCTTTTTCATTTCGCGCAGATCCTTCGTGTTGCAACTCGCAACAGACCCTAGCCCACCCGCGGCCCAGTGCAACCAGATCGCCTCCGTCATGCATCAGGGCGTTAACCTTTCATGCACAATCCAGACGTGAAACTCGATGGATATGATATGATTAAAATTGTCGCAAATCTAGAAAAGGAGAGTGACAACATGACGTTCTCTATGTCCAAAAGCTACAAAGACCTGATCGCAGAAGCTGAAGCCATCGTGGTGTCGATTTCCCCGGCAGAGGCGGCAGATCTGCATGGCCGTGACGACAGCCTGTTTGTCGACCTGCGGGTAATCCGCGAAGTTGAACGCACCGGCGTCATCCCCGGCGCCCTGTCCTGCCCGCGCGGCCTGATGGAGTTCTGGATTGATCCCTCCAGCCCCTACCACAAACCGGTCTTTGCCGAGGATCGGGCCTTCATCTTCTATTGTGACAACGGATGGCGGTCGGCCCTGGCTGCCAGCACCGCGCTGGAAATGGGATTGCAGCGGGTGGTCTTTTTGAAAGGCGGCTTTGATGCCTGGATCGCCGACGGGGGCGATGCCATCCCTTACAAGTGGTAAATACCGGCTGATACCGGACAAGCGGTGCTTGTCACCCCGCGCAAAACCCGGCAGCCTGTGCCTCTGACAGCCGGAGGGAGCACAGCATGCCGCAAACCATCACAAAAGGCGTCAAGGCGCTCCTTGACGAGGCCAACGCCGTCGTGGACACCCTGTCCGTGGAGACCGCAAAAGAGGCCATCCATGATGACGCCTATGCCTTCATCGACCTGCGCGATATCCGCGAATTGCAGGCCAGTGGCATGATTCCAGGCGCCTTTTCCTGCCCGCGCGGGATGCTGGAATTCTGGATCGACCCGGACAGCCCCTACCACAAACCGGTGTTCAATCAGGACAAGACCTATGTCTTCTACTGTGCCAGCGCCTGGCGCTCCGCGCTGGCCGCCAAGGCGGCGATGGCGATGGGGCTCGGACCGGTGATGCACCTTGAGGGCGGTTTTACCGCATGGAGCAAGGCCGGCGGCGAAATCGCCCAGCGCGACGACTGACCCGCACCCCACCTGCGCCGGAATGACCTGCACCGGAATAACCCGCGCCTGACAGGCCTGCGCGGCAAATCTGCCGCGCCGCTGCACAATACGACATTCCTGACCGGCAAATGTCGGAAACACCCGTGCAATCCCGCGGCGCAGCGGTCATGACTGGCCATTATGCGGATGATGATTTCCTTTGCGGCGCTGTTTCTTTCGGTGATCCTGTTGCAACTGTCGACCGGCGGCGTTGGCCCGCTGGACGCGATCTCTGGCCTGACGCTTGGCTTTGACAAGGAGCAGATCGGCTTTCTCGGCTCGGCGCATTTCCTTGGCTTTTTTGTCGGCTGCTGGTGGGTGCCGCGCCTGATGGGCAATGTCGGCCACAGCCGCGCCTTTGCCGTCTGTACCGCGCTCGGCGCCATGGGGCTGATCGGCCACACCCTGACCGAGGATCCAATGGCCTGGGCCGTGATGCGCATGGCCTCCGGCCTCTGCGTTGCGGGCTGCTACACGGTGATCGAAGCCTGGCTGAACGCCAAGGTCACCAATGAAAGCCGTGGCCGCGCCATGGGCACCTACCGGATCGCGGATCTCTCCGCCTCGCTCGCGGCACAGCTGCTGATCGCGGTGCTGCCGCCCGCCTCCTACGTGTCCTACAACCTGCTGGCCATCCTCTGCTGTGCCGCGCTGCTGCCACTCACCATGACCAAGGCGAGCCAGCCGGAGATCCCCGACGCCCCGCGCCTGCGCCCGAAACTGGCCTGGGCCTGCTCGCCACTCGCCGTCGCGGGGGTGATCGTCGCCGCGCTCAGTTCAGCCTCCTTCCGTATGGTGGGGCCGATCTACGGTCAGGAGGTCGGTCTGGAGGTCGGCCAGATCGCCTTCTTCCTCGCCACCTTTGTCCTGGGCGGCGCGCTGGCGCAATATCCGCTCGGCTGGCTGGCCGACAAATACGACCGCCGCTGGGTGCTGATCTGGCTGTCGGTGGTGGCGATCCTGTCCTGTGGCGTCACCATGGCGGCCAGCGGCATGGGCACATTGGCGGTGATGGCCTCTGCCGCCTTCTTCGGTTTTACCACCATGCCGATCTTCTCGGTCTCGGCCGCACACGCTAACGACTTTGCCACCTCGCAGCAGCGCGTCGAACTCTCCGCTGCGCTGATGTTCTTCTACGCCCTTGGTGCCATCGCCTCCCCGCTGATCACCTCGGCGCTGATCGAAAACTACGGTCCCGGCGCGTTGTTTGCCTTTGTCGCCGTGGGCCACCTTGGGCTGATCGTCTTTGGCCTGCTGCGGATGCGCGCCCGCCCCGCCCCCGAGGATCGCACACGCTATGTCTATGCGCCGCGCACCTCCTTCACCATTGGCCGCCTGCTGAAACGCTCCCGCGAGCGCCGCTAGCCCGCCGCGACCCGATACGGGAAAATGGCGGCAAAGCGCACCACGGGGTTTTCGGCGGCAGCGCCATGCGCTAGACGGGCCAGCAGAGCTTTAGTTGGATGGATGATATGGCGCGCTTTCTCATTACCTCGGCGATCCCCTATATCAACGGGATCAAGCATCTGGGCAATCTGGTCGGCAGTCAGCTGCCCGCAGATCTCTATGCCCGCTACCAGCGGGCGCGCGGCCATGAGGTGATGTTCCTCTGCGCCACCGACGAACACGGCACCCCCGCCGAACTGGCCGCCGCCAAGGCAGGCAAGCCGGTGGCGGAATACTGTGCCGAAATGCACGAGGTTCAGGCCGGTATTGCCAAGGGGTTTGGTCTCAGCTTTGACCACTTCGGCCGTTCCTCCAGCGCGCAGAACCATGCGCTGACCCAGCATTTCGCAGGCAAGCTGGCCGAACAGGGTCTGATCCGAGAAGTGACCGAAAAACAGGTCTATTCCCACGCCGACGGCCGCTTCCTGCCCGACCGCTATATCGAAGGCACCTGCCCCAACTGCGGCCATGAGAAGGCGCGCGGCGACCAATGCGAGGAATGCACCAAGCAGCTGGACCCGACCGATCTGATCGACCCGCGCTCCGCGATCTCCGGCTCCACCGATCTGGAAGTGCGCGAGACCAAGCACCTGTACCTCTGCCAGTCGCAGCTGAAGGACCAGCTGGATGCCTGGATCGACTCCAAGAAGGACTGGCCGGTCCTCACCACCTCGATTGCCAAGAAATGGCTGCATGACGGCGACGGCCTTCAGGACCGCGGCATTACCCGCGATCTCGACTGGGGCGTCCCGGTCAAGAAAGGCGATGAAGATTGGCCCGGCATGGAGGGCAAGGTGTTCTACGTCTGGTTCGATGCCCCCATCGAATACATCGCCTGCGCCAAGGAATGGGCCGACGCCAACGGCAAGACCGACGCCGATTGGGAACGCTGGTGGCGCACCGACAAGGGCGCTGAGGACGTCAAATACGTCCAGTTCATGGGCAAGGACAACGTCCCCTTCCACACCCTCTCCTTCCCGGCCACCATCCTTGGCTCGGGTGAGCCGTGGAAGATGGTCGACCACCTCAAATCCTTCAACTACCTGAACTATGACGGCGGCCAGTTCTCCACCTCGCAGGGGCGCGGTGTGTTCATGGATCAGGCGCTGGACATCCTGCCCGCCGATTACTGGCGCTGGTGGCTGCTGAGCCATGCGCCGGAAAGCAGTGATTCCGAATTCACCTGGGAGAATTTCCAGCAATCCGTGAACAAGGATCTGGCCGACGTGCTGGGCAACTTTGTCAGCCGCATCACAAAATTCTGCCGCTCCAAATACGGCGAGGCGGTTCCCGCAGGCAATGACTACGGCGAGGCCGAACAGGCGCTGATTGACGAAATCAGCACCCGCGTCACCGCCTATGAGGGCCATATGGCTGCCATGGATGTGCGCAAATCCGCGCAGGAGCTGCGGGCGATCTGGGTCGCAGGCAATGAATACCTGCAATCCGTAGCCCCCTGGTCCGTCTTCAAAACCGACCCCGATCAGGCCGCCGCTCAGGTGCGTCTGGGGCTGAACCTGATCCGGCTCTATGCGGTGCTGTCCGCCCCCTTCATCCCCGACGCGACCGAGCGTCTGCTGGCCGCCCTTCAGACCGAGGATCGCAGCTGGCCCGACGATGTGGCCGCCGCCCTCAGCGCGCTGCCCGCAGGTCATGCCTTCACCGTGCCGGAGGTGCTCTTTGCCAAGATCACCGACGAACAGCGCGAAGACTGGCAGGAGCGCTTCTCCGGCACCCGCGACTGATCTCAGGGCCGCGCCCCGTGACAAAGACCAAGGCCGCTCCACCGGGAGCGGCCTTTTTCGTCAGATGCGGGCCATTCCGCCCAGCACCGCCACCACCCACACCTGCGCGCTGACAAAATATCAAGGCGCGCAAAAAACCTTAATCTGACTAAAAAAGTCAGGTTGACGATTCCGATTAAATCGGTCAGGTTTAGCGCAGTTCAGCCAACCTGTGATTGTGCAGCCAGCCCGACTGATAGCAATTCAACCGAGATCGTCCAGTGTCGTTTCTTCTGCAATTCTTTTCCCTGCGCCACCGCCCCGCCGAGGGTCGGAGCATACCGCACAGCCTGAACGCCTACGGGCTGCCGCGCGGCGATCAGGGGTTTTGCCTGGAGTGGTATCTGGATCGGTCGGAAAACAGAAACGGGTGACCCTGATGAACCAGATGAATTTTGACCACGCCACCACCACGACAACTGCGGCCACCGAAGTCTTCCCAACCTACCACGCCGAGGAACTGGCCCGTGGCGGGAACCAGGCCCGCATTCTGCTCAACGGCCAGATCTACAGCCTGCGGATCACCCGCGCCGGAAAGCTGATCCTGACAAAATGATTTCTAATACTGCAACAGCCGCATCTGCGGTCTCACGGGGCGGGGCCACTGTTGGTCTGCTGACCGACTTGCCCGCCCTGGAAGCCATGGTCGTGCGCCATCTGCGCCACTGGTTCAGCGGGGCCGAAACCCGCATCGCCCTGCGCCACCAGCTGCAAGACCTGCTTGGCCCGGTTCTTGGCCGTCAGACCTATGAGAATTTTGGCCGCCTCTGCAACTTCTGCGTGACCGAAGGCCGCCGCCCGCTGGTGCGCCACGGGATGACCTGCACCTGCCTTGGCGCTGACGAAAACTGCTTTGCCAATCTGGTCGCCGCTGCCGCGCGTGGCGAATATGAGGATGCCAATCTCTTTGCCGCGCTGATGGTGCAGCCCCGACAGGCGCAGCGCGCCACCGTTCTCGCCGCCAAGATCGGCCTGGTACTCGACCAGCTCGCGGATCGGCAGGCCCGCCCCTCCGCGCATCCGGCACCGCTCACCCCGCTGTCGGCAACTCTTCACTGACGGTCCGGCGCCGACCGGCACCCGTCGCTTAACCCGTTCCACTTTACCCGTTTCGACGATCACCTAAGGACCAACCAGATGACATCGCATTTCCTCGCAGGCACCGCTGTTGCAGCGCTCGCCACAGTTGCGGCTCCCGCTTTTGCGGCCGACAAGGCTGAGGTGCTGACCACCTACGCAAATATTGCCCAGGCCAAATACCAGGACAGCCTTGAAACCGCCAAAACCCTGCAAACAGCCGTGGACAGCCTGATCGCGGAACCCTCCGCCGAGGCGCTGGAAGCCGCCCGCAAGGCCTGGCTCGCCGCCCGCGTGCCGTATCAGCAGTCCGAGGTGTTCCGCTTTGGCAATGCCATCGTTGACGACTGGGAGGGCAAGGTGAACGCCTGGCCGCTGGATGAAGGCCTGATTGATTATGTCGATGCCAGCTATGGCGGTCCGACCGATGAAAACACCCTCGCCGCGCTGAACATCATCGCCAATCCGAGCTTTGAGCTGTCCGGCACCACCATCGACGCCAGCACCATCACCCCCGAACTGCTGGAAACCACCCTGCATGAGGCCGACGGCGTCGAGGCCAATGTCGCCACCGGCTATCACGCGATCGAATTCCTGCTCTGGGGGCAGGACTTGAACGGCACCGACCATGGCGCAGGCACCCGCGCCTGGACCGATTTCGCCGCAGGCGAGGACTGCACCAACGGCAACTGCGACCGCCGGGGCGACTACCTGAAGGCGGCGACCGATCTGCTGATCTCCGATCTGGAGTGGATGGCCGCACAGTGGAGCACCGAAGGCGAGGCCAGAACCACGCTTCTGTCGGACGAAAACGCAGGCATCACCGCCATGCTGACCGGCATGGGCTCGCTCTCCTACGGCGAGACCGCAGGCGAACGTATGCGCCTTGGCCTGATGCTGAACGACCCCGAGGAAGAGCATGACTGCTTCTCCGACAATACCCACAACAGCCACTACTACGACGGTCTGGGCGTGCAGAATGTCTATCTCGGCGAATATATCCGCGCCGATGGCAGCCTGGTCTCCGGCGCCTCGCTCTCCGATCTGGTGCAGGATATCGACCCGGCGCTGGACGCTGAAATGCGCAGCAAGCTTGCGACCACCATGCGTGCGCTGGGTCAGATCAAAACCGCAGCCGAGGCTGGTTTCTCCTACGACCAGATGCTGGAACAGGGCAATGAGGCCGGCGAGGCGCTGATCATGGGCGGCGTCAACGGTCTGGTCGATCAGACCCGCTCCATCGAACGGGTGGTCACCGCGCTGGACCTCGACGGCGTCGCCATCGAAGGCTCCGACTCGCTCGACAACCCATCGGCGGTTTTCCAGTAACCCCGCAAACACTGCGCCAGCAGCACTGATCAGGCAGGGGCCGCGCATCGCGTGGCCCCTCTATCCGGGGGTCGGCCCGCCGGTCCGCTGCCCCCCGGACCCGCCCCGGCCCACCGGGGCACTTTAGTGCCCCGGCAAGAGTTGATGCCAGCTGCGGTTCCCCCTATCCATGGAAAGGAGGCACAGCGCCCGCCCAAGAAAAGTTGTCCTGCCCGTATGCGAGTTGTCCCGCCGCCCTGCCGTCCGCACCTGCCCTCCCTCTTGGTGGGGCTCAGCCTGATCGCACTGGCCGCGCCGCTTGCGCCCGCCTCGGCAAATCCGCAGGCCACCCCGCTGTCAAAGACCCTCACCGGGGATGTTGCCAATACCACGGCGCGCCAATCCTCCCCCTTTGACATTCTGACTGACGCGCATCTCGCCACCCTTCCCCGCACCGCCCAGGAACAGACCCGCATCCGCGCCGTCACCCGCCCGGCAAATCAGTTCGACCAGACCGAACCCTATGAGGCGCTGCCCGCAGGGGCCGCCACCGTCCGCGCCCGCACCGATGACGAGGCGTTTTCGCAGCACAGCGCCAATCTCAGCTTCGAGGAAGAGCTGGAATTCAAGCTCGGCAACGGGCTGTTCAAGAAAATCTGGGTCTTCTCCCCCGCCTCCACCCTGGCCTCCGACGGGCTGGGCCCGCTCTACAATTCCCGCGCCTGCCAGCGCTGCCACCTGAAGGACGGGCGCGGCCATGTGCCGGAGAGGCCGGACTATGCCTCGACCACGATGTTCCTGCGCGTCTCTGTTCCCGGCCCGGTGCCAGAGCAGATGCAAACCATCGCCGACTATATCGGAACCGCGCCAGAGCCGACCTATGGCGGCCAGATGCAGGATTTCTCCGCCCCCGGCATCGCCCCGGAATACCGCCTCGGCGTCACCTACACCGAAGACACCATCGCGCTTGCAGGCGGCGAGATCGCCACCCTGCAACGCCCCGAGTACAGCGCCAATACCCTCGGCTATGGCCCGCTGCACCCCGATGCCATGCTCTCCCCCCGCGTCGCCCCCAGCATGATCGGCCTCGGCCTGCTGGAGGCGATCCCGGCCGCCGACATTCTGGCGGGCGCCGACGAGGATGACAGCAACGGCGACGGCATCTCCGGGCGCGCCAATCTGGTCTGGTCTGTAGAACACAACCGGATCATGCTCGGCCGCTTTGGCTACAAGGCCGGGCAGCCCACGGTGCATGAACAATCCGCCGCCGCCTTCTCCGGCGATATCGGCATCTCCACGCCGCTGTTTCCGGCCCATGCAGGCGATTGCACCACCGCGCAGACCAGCTGCCTCAGCGCGCCCCATGGCGGTGATGACATCCGCGAGACCGAGATCGACCAGCCCAATATGGATCTGGTCACCTTCTACGGCCGCAACCTCGGCGTGCCAGCGCGCCGCACCCCGGACGACCCCGCCGTGCTGCGCGGCAAGGCGCAGTTCTACGGCGCAGGCTGCACCAGCTGTCATACCCCGAAATTCGTCACCAACCGGCTGGAGGCGCAACCCGCACAGAGCTTCCAGCTGATCTGGCCCTATAGCGACCTCTTGCTGCATGACATGGGCGACGGCCTTGCCGACAACCGCCCCGAAGCCCGCGCCACCGGGCGCGAATGGCGCACCGCGCCGCTCTGGGGGCTGGGGCTGGTGCAGCAGGTCAATCCCCGCGCAGGTTTCCTGCATGATGGTCGCGCCCGCACCCTGCTGGAGGCAATCCTCTGGCATGGCGGCGAAGCCCAATCCGCCCGAGACACCGTGGTGGGCCTTGCGCCCGAAGACCGCGCCGATCTGATCCGCTTTCTGGAGTCGCTCTGATGCCCGCATCCCCCAACGCCACCCCCGCGCCATCGCGCCGCTGCCGCGCGCTCCTCACCGGTCTCGCTCTGGCCGCAACCCTTGGCGCAACCCTCCCCGCGCCGCCGCTGCTGGCCCAGACCGCGGCGCCGCTTCAGATCACCGCGCCGGAGCTGCCGCCCGCGTCGCTCAGCCGCGCGCTTCAGGTGGACTGGATCCTGACCCACCACATCCTCCCCGGCTTTGACGAGCTGGCCGCCCATAGCACCACCCTGGCCGAGGTCGGCGCCCGCCACTGCACCCCGGATGATCCGGCCCTGCGCGATGCCTTTGGCCGTGCCTTTGATGCCTGGATCAAAGTCAGCCATCTGCGCTTTGGTCCCACCGAAACCGACAATCGTGCCTTTGCCCTCGCCTTCTGGCCCGACAGCCGCAACAAGATCCCCGGCACCCTGCGCCGCGCCGTCACCGAAACCCCGCGCGAAGAGCTGACCACCCCCGAGATCTTTGCCAGCCAATCGGTGGCCCTGCGCGGGTTCTATGCGCTGGAATATCTGCTGTTCGATGCGGACATGCAGACCGAAGGCAGCGCCGCACAACGCTGCGCGTTGGTGGCCGCCATCACCAGCGATATCGCCCGCACCAGTGCCGCGATCCGCAACGACTGGCACAACAGCTATGCCGCAACGCTGGTGACCGCCGGGCCGGGCTATCGCTACCGGTCCCAGGCGGAAATCCGGCAGGAGCTGTTCAAAACCCTCACCACCGGGTTTCAGGTGCTCTCCGACATGCGACTGGGCCGTCCGCTGGGTCAGTTCGACGCCCCCCGCCCCAACCGCGCCGAGGCCCGCCGCTCCGCCCGCAGCCAGCGCCATATCGCGCTGAACCTCGCCGCGATGGAACCGCTTGCCCTTGCCCTCGCAGCAGGCGACCCCGCGCTGATGCAGGATATCGACGCAGGCTTTGCCAAGGCGCTGAAACGCGCCTCCGCGCTGGACGATCCGTCCCTCGCCGGGGTTGCCGATCCCGCCCGCCGCTTTCGCATCGAAGCCCTACAGCAGGATATCAACGACCTGCGCGACCTGATCTCCACCCGGCTGGGCGCGGCCCTTGGCGTCACTGCCGGGTTCAACTCGCTCGACGGGGACTGATCCATGGCAGGCCCCTCCCGTCGCGGCTTTCTCGCCGGTCTACTCGCCGCAGGCATGGCCCCGCAGGCCAGTTGGGCCGACCTTGGCCACCCGGCCTATCTCGCCGCCGGTAAAACCCCCGATGGCCGCTTCCTCCTCGCCGGTCTGGACCGCGGCGGCGCCATCCTGTTCCGCCACGCCCTGCCCGCCCGTGGCCATGCCGCAGCCGCACACCCCAGCCGCCCCGAGGCGGTCGCCTTTGCCCGCCGCCCCGGCCAGTTCGCGGATGTGATCGACTGCCGCAACGGCGCGGCGCTGGCGCGGCTGACGCCACCGACCGGGCATCATTTCTACGGCCATGGCGTCTTCTCACCGGACGGCGCCTATCTGTTCACCACCGAAAACGCCTATGAAAGTGGCGATGGTCGCATCGGGATCTGGGACGCCAGCGCGGGCTACCGCCGCATTGGCGATCATGCCTCCGGCGGGATCGGACCGCATGATATCCGCCTGCGCACCAGCCCTGACGGCCAGCACAATCTGGTGGTGGCCAACGGCGGCATCCAGACCCACCCCGACAGCGGCCGCGCAAAGCTGAACCTCGCCACCATGCAGCCCAACCTCAGCTACCTCAGCCTTGATGGCACCCTGGACGATCAGCTGATCCTGAACCCCGACATGCGCCTGAACTCGATCCGCCACCTTGCCATCAGCGCCTCCGGCACCGTCGGCTTTGCGATGCAGTGGCAGGGCGATGCGGGCGCCGATCTGCCAATCATCGGCCTGCACAATCCCGGCTCCGCCCCCCGCCTGATGGCCGAGGATGACCCCCGCCTGCGCAATCTTGATGGCTATGGCGGCTCCCTCGCCTTTTCCCGCGATGGAACACAGATCGCCGTCACCTCGCCACGCGGCGGCGTGGTGCAGATCGCCGACTGCGCCAGCGGCGCGCTGCTGCATGAGGTCCGGCTGGCCGACGTCTGCGGGCTTACTGGCGCGGGCGCGGGCTTTATCGTGACCACCGGCACCGGTGAGGTCAGCACGATCCGCGACGGCACGCTGACCCATCTGGGCCGGGCCGATCTCGCCTGGGACAATCATCTGGTTCCAATCCCCTGACGCGCCCCAGCGGAAAGCAAAACGAAAGCAAAACGAAAATAACTCGTGACTTTTCGCAATCGGAGGCCTAGATAAGCCTGCGAGAGGACGGGCTATGGACGCAACCGAAAGACAAACGGCAATTCTGGACCTGCTGACCCGGCAGGACCGGGTCGAGGTCGAGGACCTCGCCCAGCGCTTTGGCGTCTCATTACAAACCATCCGCACCGACCTCCGCGATCTGGCCGCCCGTGGCGCACTCTCCCGCGTGCACGGCGGCGCGGTGCGCAGCAGCAGTGGCGCCAGCCGCGACTACGCCGAACGGCGCAAGCTGAACGCCCGCGGCAAACGCGCCATGGCGGCCCTTGCCGCTGATCTGATCCCTGACAACTGCGCCATCACCCTCAATATCGGCACCTCCACCGAACAGGTCGCGCGCGCGCTCTCCGGCCATCGCGGCCTCACGGTGCTCTCCAACAATATCAACATTATCAATATGATGATGGAGGACGAGAGCAAAGAACTGATACTTGTCGGCGGTGCCATCCGGCAAAGCGATGGCGCCATCGTGGGCGAGGACGCGCTGGAATTTATCGCCCGCTACAAGGTCGATATCGCCGTTATCGGCGCTTCGGCCATGGACGCCGACGGTGCCATTCTCGACCATGATGCACGCGAAGTCTCGGTTGCCCGCGCCATCCTGAAGAACGCCCGCAAACGGGTGCTGGTCTGCGACGGCAGCAAGTTCGAGCGCACCGCCCCGGTCCGCATCTGCGATGTTGCCGATCTTGACGTGGTGATCACCGACCGCCCCGTCCCCCCTGAATTCTCCCGCGCAGCCGAGGCTGCGGACACGCAAATCCTCTGGGTTGGCGAAAACGAAAGTAGCGAAAATGCCTGATACTCACGCGCAAGACCAGATCACCGATCTTTTCATCATCGGCGGCGGCATCAACGGCTGCGGCATCGCCCGCGACGCCGCAGGGCGCGGCCTGTCGGTGGCGCTGGCCGAAATGAACGACCTCGCTTCCGCCACCTCCTCGGCCTCCACCAAACTGTTCCACGGCGGCCTGCGCTACCTTGAATACTTCGAATTCCGTCTGGTCCGCGAGGCGCTGATCGAACGCGAGGTGCTGCTGAAGGCAATGCCGCATATCTCCTGGCCGATGCGTTTTGTCCTGCCCTTCCACAAGGACATGCGCTTTGACAACACCACGCCGACGTCGAAACTGCTGACCACCTTTCTGCCGTGGATGAAGGGCCGCCGCCCCGCCTGGCTGATCCGCCTTGGCCTGTTCATGTACGACAGCCTCGGCAAACGCGGCATCCTGCCCGGCACCTCCAAACTGGATCTCGCCAGCGACCCCGCAGGCCGCCCGCTGGACCCGAAGTTCAAGACCGCCTTTGAATATTCCGACTGCTGGATTGAAGACGCCCGTCTCGTGGTGCTGAATGCCCGCGACGCCGAGGCCCGAGGCGCCGAGATCATGACCCGCACCAAGGTCACCGGCGCCCAGCGTCGCGATGACCACTGGGTGATCCAGCTTCAGGATATCGCCACCGGCGAGACCTTCGAACGGCGCGCAAAGATGCTGGTCAATGCCGGCGGCCCATGGGTTGCCGATGTGCTGCGCCAGAAACTGGGCCAGAACAGCCGCGAAAGCGTACGGCTGGTGCGCGGCAGCCATATCGTGGTCCCGAAACTCTACGATCACGGGCGCTGCTATTTCTTTCAGGGCACCGATGGCCGCATCATCTTCGCGATCCCCTACGAAGAGGACTACACGCTGATCGGCACCACCGATGCCGACCACCCGGATCCCGAAACCGCCCCGACCTGCACGCCCGAGGAACAGGATTACCTGATCAATTTCGCCTCGCAGTATTTCGCCAATCCGCTCAGCCTTGACGATATCGTCTGGACCTATTCCGGCGTGCGTCCGCTTTATGACGATGGTGCCAGCTCGGCCACCGCTGCCACGCGCGAATACGTGCTGACGCTGGACAACACTGCCGCGCCGCTGCTGAATGTCTTTGGCGGCAAGATCACCACCTACCGCAAACTGGCCGAGGCCGCGCTGGAGAAAATCGGCACCCAGTTTCCCGACCTCCCCCGCGACTGGACCGCAGGTGTCGCCCTGCCCGGCGGCGATTTCCCGGTCGGCGATGTGGCAAAACTCACCGCGAAACTGGCGCAGGACTATCCCTTCCTCAGCCCCTACGCGACCCGCCGCCTGATCCGCGCCTATGGCACCGAGGCCTGGGACGTATTGGGCGAGGCAACCTCAGCCGAGGATCTTGGCCAGGCTTTTGGCGCCACCATCACCGCGCGTGAACTCGACTGGACCATCGCCCGCGAATGGGTCCGCACCGGCGAGGATTACCTCCTGCGCCGCACCAAACTCGCCCTGCGCCTGACCGAGGAAGAGCGCGCCGCAGTTGACGGCTATATCCGTGCAAGGGCCGCCAATCTGACCGCCTGAGGTCCAGTTGCAGAGCAGGCGCGCCTCAGCTCGTTTCAGCCTGCGCGGCTTAACCCCGCGGCAACACATCCCAGCCCTATGCGCCCGCAGCCTGCGCAACGCCTACAAAAAGTATCAGCCCCCCTGTCCGATTGTTTCGCACGCGAAACATTTGGTCAGAGGGGCTGACATTGTTGGCAGCAAGAGCGGCAATGCCCGGGGTGAGCAAGCGTTGCCATATTCCTTCGGTCAACAATCCGCAGCGGCCTTCGTCCGGCGCGGCCTGCCGGTGCTATGTCCCGGCACGACCCAAGGATCTCTCGCGCCTCATGCGGTCTGATCTGCGGGCGACGGATCGTTGGAGCACAGCTTGCTGATGTGCTGAAGCCGCTGCGAGATACGCTGCTGGAATCGTCCCAGCTGGTCGATGATGTCAGACAGAGAATGACCATCCTCGGGAAGCCGCGCGCTTTCGATTTTGCACAGCACCCGCGTCGAGCTCAGCCCCAGCAGCTGGCGCTGCATGTTTTCGCAGATCTTGGTGATCCGCTCCGCCTCGCGGTTCACATCCGACAGCTGTGTGCGAGCATGTTCTTCCTGTACCATGGCTAGCGCCCGCAGCAGCGATTGCTCATGCGCCCGGCCCTCCTCACCCAGCACTGCATGATTTTCGCTTTGAAGCTGCTTGCTGCATTCACTGAAAATACGTACGACGCCTGCCACGAACAGGCTCTGGCTGACCTGCCCCTTGATCTTTGAAAAATTGCTGTCCTTGCCCATA
This sequence comes from Phaeobacter sp. JH20_26, assembly GCF_048056275.1. NCBI lineage: Bacteria > Pseudomonadati > Pseudomonadota > Alphaproteobacteria > Rhodobacterales > Roseobacteraceae > Phaeobacter > Phaeobacter sp. JH20_26. Next base: position 1,130,932 of record NZ_JAYMWL010000013.1, read on the forward strand.
ACATGGGTGGCGAACCAGTTCGACATCTCCTGCGAGATGGACCCGTAGTTCTGTGACAGCACGGTCACCGGGCCGCCCGACGGTTCAATCCGCGACGCAAGGACCCGCAGGTTGTGGGGAATGGTGCGCATCGCCGCAAAATCGTCGATCAGACCACGGGTTTCTTCTGCAAGAACATCCGAGTTTGCGAGCATGGTCCGCAGGCGTTCAATCGCCAGATCAGGCGCATTTTCCATCCCCTGATCGCGGGCCGCCAGCTCATCTGCCAGCGCGTTGGCGGCAAACTGCTGGTAGTTCTCAAAACCCAGTTCACGACACCAGTCCAGCAGCCTGTCACGGCTTTCCTCAGGGCTGAGCCCGCCGTCCTGCTCGGCTTTCAGCAGATCCGCATAGCCTTGTGCAATCTTATCAAACAGTTTGCTGGTCGGTTTGATCCGCGCCGAAAGAAACCCCTCTTCGCAGGGGACAACAACTGCATAAACCCAGTAGTGCAGCCCATCGCGGGACTTGTTCTTTATGTAGCCGCCAAAGAAATCGCCGGCCTGGATGGTCTCCCAGAACAGCTGGAACACCCCGCGCGGCATATCCTCGTGGCGGATGATCTTATGTGGCGCTCCGATCAGATCGCCCCACGGGTAGTCTGACACCCGCCGGAAAATCTCGTTTCCGATTTGAATAACCCCACGGCCATCCGTTCTGGAGTAGAATACTTCATTGAGCGCAAAGGGAGCCTCTCCCCTGAGCGGGCGCGCTTCGATCCGGCTGTCCATGAACGTCAAAGTGATTTCCCATCGCTACTTGTGTAGGTGACCTGCCTAAACCTTGTGCGTTACACAGCCGTAAATTCACCGTGGAAAATCGAGATAAATTTCAAGAATTCGGACTCTCCCGGCCCGGAGCCCGCCCTGCGGGTCCGCTTTCACCGCCTGCCACTGACCCCGCATCCGAACAACAACCGCCAACAAAAAAAGCCCCCGCAAAATAGTGCAGGAGCTTTCCGCCTCATGTCACGATCACGTCAGGAAATCAGAACTCCACACCCTTCTGGGCTTTGATGCCGTCGCGGAAAGGATGTTTGATCTGACCCATTTCGGTGACCAGATCAGCGATCTCGATCAGCTCTTCCTTGGCGTTGCGACCGGTCAGGACGACATGGGTCATCGGCGGTTTCTCGGTCTCAAGGAATTCCACCACATCGGCAATGTCGATGTAGTCATAGCGCAGCGCGATATTGATTTCATCGAGGAGCACCATGGCGTTGCGCTCGTCGCGGATCATCTCCTTGGCCTTCTCCCAGCCCTTCTGCGCGGCGGCAATATCGCGCGCCTTGTCCTGGGTTTCCCAGGTAAAGCCTTCGCCCATCGCGTAGAACTGGCACAGCTCGCTGAAGTTCTCCTCTATCAGGGTGCGTTCACCGGTCTGCCAGGCGCCTTTGATGAACTGCACCACTGCCGAGGGCATCCCATGGGCAATGCAGCGCATGATCATGCCAAATCCGGAGCTGGACTTGCCCTTGCCCGGACCGGTGTGGACGATGATCAGCCCCTTTTCGCCATCCTTGTTCTGCATCATGCGGTCGCGGGCGGCCTTCTTCTTGGCCATTTTCGCCGCATGGCGTGCCGCTTCTGCTTCGGAAATGTCGGTCTCGGGCGTATCGCTCATTGTGGCTCTCCTACTGGTTCGCCCATCTCTTGACAAAGACAGGGGCAATGGCGCAAGGGGGTTTTGTTGGTTCCTGCCATTTGGCAGGCGAAGAGGGAATGTGACAGTTGGGCCATCAGGGTCCGTCAAAGCACAGCCGCCCCCGCGACCGTGACCGGAGAGGTCTCCGACGCCACTGAGTACCACTCGGGAAGGCAGGATGACCGTCAGGACCCGAAAAAGGTCCTGGCATCCGCAAGCCGGGAGACCTGCCAACGCACGAAATGCAACGGGCGGACGGGGTGTTCCGCGACCGGCTGGGATCCGCGCGCGACCCTCGCGCCCCCGCTGGCCCGCAGCCCCCTCGCTGAACCAAGTGAAGGGCGCTCATGGCCGAGGTAACATTGACGATCTGCACCACCTGCCGTCGCGGCGAGGTGACCGACCCGGAGGCCCCCCGCCCCGGTGCCCGTATGCTGGCCGCCCTGCAAGAGGCCGATCTGCCCGAAGGCGTTGCGGTGCGCGGTGTCGAATGCCTCTCGGCCTGCACCCGTGGCTGTTCCATCGTGCTGAGCGGCGGCGACGCCCGCTGGAGCTACATCTACGGTGATCTTGATCCCGACGAACATGTGCCCGACATCCTGAGCGGCGCTGCCGCCTATGCCGCCACCACGGATGGTCTGGTGCCCTGGCGCGAACGCCCCGTGGTGTTCCGCAAGCAATCCATCGCCCGTATCCCGCCTGCGCCCGCACCTGCGGCGACCTCTCCCACTCCTCCCTCCTTATCCAAGGACTGACCCCATGAGCGATCTGAACAAAATCCCCGTCACCGTCATCACCGGCTTCCTTGGTGCGGGCAAAACCACCCTGATCCGCCATCTGATGCAGAACCCGCAGGGCAAGCGTCTGGCCGTGGTGGTCAATGAATTTGGCACCGCCGGTGTGGACGGTGAAATCCTGAAATCCTGCGCCGATGAGAACTGCCCGGCAGAGAACATCATGGAGCTCGCCAACGGGTGTATCTGCTGCACCGTGGCCGATGATTTCATCCCCACCATCGAACAGCTGATGAACCTGCCGGAAAAACCCGATCACATCGTGATCGAAACCTCCGGTCTGGCGCTGCCGAAACCGCTGTTGAAGGCCTTTGACTGGCCCGCGATCCGGTCGCGCATCACCGTGGATGGCGTGGTTGCGCTGGCCGACGCCGAAGCGGTCGCCAAGGGCCAGTTCGCCACCGATCTGGATGCGGTGCAGGCCCAGCGGGAAGCCGATGAGGGCATCGACCATGAAACCCCGCTGTCGGAGCTGTTCAAGGATCAGATCTCCTGCGCGGACATCATCCTGCTGTCGAAGGCCGATCTGGCCGGTGAAGAGGGCCTGGACAAGGCCCGCGCGATGATCGAGGCCGAAGCGCCGCGCAAACTGCCGATCCTGTCGATGTCCGAAGGCGTGATCGACCCGCGCGTCATTCTGGGGCTTGAGGCCGCGGCCGAAGATGATCTGGATGCGCGTCCGTCGCACCATGAGCATCATCACCACCATGACGATGATCACGACCACGATCACGATCATCACCACCATGATCACAGCCATGACGATTTTGATACAATCGTGGTCGACCTCGGCGAAGTTTCCGATCCGCAGGCATTGCAAGATGCCATCGTGAAACTCGCCCGCGAGCGCAATATCCTGCGCGTCAAAGGTTATGTGGCGGTGGAAGGAAAACCGATGCGGATGCTTGTTCAGGCCGTGGGCGAACGCCTGCGCGCGCAATATGACCAGCCCTGGGGTGACATGCCCCGGCGTACCCAGCTGGTGGTGATTGCCGAGCATGACAACATCGACGCCGCCGCCATCCGCGCCGAGCTGGGGGCCTGAGCCGATGCCGGTCGGGCGCATTCGCACCCTCCCAGGCTCGGACGCAGCCCACAGAGCGCCCGCCGCCTGCCAGAATACAAAGGCCTGACCCATGCATGTCGTCTTCCGCGAAAGCCACGGCCTCGACGAGAGTGATACACCACAGGATCTGGGGCAGACGCCTGCGGACCTTGTGGTGCTGTCGTTCTCCGACAGCGATCTCGGGGCCTTTGCGGCGGGCTGGCACCGGGCCGAGGGCAAGCTGCCCAGCCTGCGCCTTGCCAATCTGGTGGCGCTGAAACACCCGCTCTCGGTCGATGTCTATGCCGAACAGACACTGGAGGGCGCCAAGGGCGTTCTGGTACGTCTGATCGGCGGCGAAAGCTACTGGTCCTACGGGCTTGCCACGCTACAGGATCTGGCCCGGCGCAAGGGCATCGCGCTGGCGATCCTGCCGGCTGACGGGCGCGAAGATGCCCGTCTGGACGCCCTCTCGACCCTGCCGGTTTCAACTCTGCGCCGGCTCCAGCATCTATGTGATGCCGGCGGTGCGGTGGCGGCACAGGCGGCACTTGCCCAGCTGTCGCTGGCGGCGGGGCTTTATGCCGGTCCGGTCCTTGGCCTCAAGAGCACGCCCGAACACGGGTTCTATGACCCGGAAAAAGGCGTGCTGGCGGATCTGCCAGCGCAGGACAAACCCCTCATATTGGTGAGTTTCTACCGCTCCTATCTGACGGCGGCCGATACCGCCCCGGTGGATGCGCTGATCAATGAGCTGCGCGGACGGGGTTATGCGGCCTATGGCGCCTTTGCTGCCAGCCTCAAGGCACCGGCCAGCGCGGACTGGCTGCGTGACAAACTGCCCGGACTGGCCCCGGCAGCCATCGTGAACGCCACCGCCTTCTCGGCGCAGGGCACCGATGGCAGCGCGTCGCCGCTCTCCACCACCGGCTGTCCGGTGTTCCAGGTCGCCTTGTCCACCGCGCGGCGCAAGGACTGGGCCGAGGCCGATCGCGGGCTGTCCCCGGCCGACCTCGCCATGCATGTGGTGCTACCCGAGGTGGATGGCCGCATTTTCGCCGGGCTGGTCAGCTTCAAGGCGCCGGGCAAGAAAGACCCGGATCTGCAATATTCCCGCTTTGCCCATCGCGCCGATCCCGGCCGCATCACCGCAGCCGTTGACCGGATCGAGGGCTGGCTGCGGCTGGCGCAGCTGCCCAATCATGACAAACGTCTGGCGCTGGTGCTGTCCACCTATCCGGGCCGCGATCACAATCTGGCCCATGCGGTGGGATTGGATGCGCTGGCCTCCTGCGATGAAATCCTGCGCGAGCTCTGGGATCAGGGCTATGTCGTGGAACCGCTGGAAAGCACCGGCCTGCGGCTGATGGCGGAGACGCAGACCATCTCGCTAAAGGGCTACCGGGCTGCGCTGGCGACCCTGCCGAAGGTGTTGCAGGACAGGCTGTCGGAGGCCTGGGGTGCCGCTGAGGAAGACCCGGATTGCCGCGATGGTGCCTTTCACTTCAAGGCGTTGCGGGCAGGCAAGGCGCTGATCGCGCTGCAACCCGAACGCGGCGAGGTCAAGACCCGCGTCGATGATTACCACGATCTCGACCGCACCCCGCGCCATGCCTATGTGGCGTTCTACATGTGGCTGCGCAGCCAGTCCGACGCCATTGTCCACATCGGCGCCCATGGCACGCTGGAGTGGCTGCCGGGCAAGGCCGTCGCCCTGTCGGAGCACTGCTGGCCCGAGGTGCTGACCGGGCCGCTGCCTGTTGCCTATCCCTTTATCGTCAATGATCCGGGCGAGGCCGCACAGGCCAAGCGCCGCATTGGCGCCGTCACCCTGGGCCATCTGCCGCCGCCGCTGGCGCAGACCAATCTGCCCGCAGGCATGGCGCGGCTGGAAAGCCTGCTTGATGAATATTCCACTGCTGACGGACTGGATCCGGCCCGCCGCGACCGGCTGATCGACAGCATCCGGGCCGAGGCGCAGGGCACAGGCGTGGAGGCTGATCTGGGCCTCACGCCAGACACCTCGCCCGCCGAGGCGATCACCCGGATCGACGCCTTTGTCTGCGACATCAAGGAAAGCCAATATGGGGAAGGGCTGCATATCTTTGGCGCCGGTCAATGCGGCGCTGAGGAACGCGCCGGGCTGGTGGCCGCGCTGAATGGCCAGATGGTGGCCCCCGGCCCCTCCGGCTCGCCGTTTCGCGGCCGTACGGATGTGATCCCGACCGGGCGCAACCTCTTTACCACGGATCCCCGCGCGGTGCCGTCGCGCGCGGCGCAGGCGCAAGGGGTCAAGCTGGCAGAAGAGCTGCTGCGCCGCCATCTTCAGGACCATGGCGACTGGCCACGCGGGCTGGTGATTGATCTCTGGGGCTCGGCCACCATGCGCACCGCGGGCGAGGAATTTGCCATGGCGCTGCATCTGGCGGGGCTGGCGCCCAAGTGGGACGAAGGCTCCGAGCGCGTCTCCGGTTTCGAGGTGCTGCCGCTCTCGATGCTGAACCGGCCACGCATTGATGTCACCCTGCGGGTCTCCGGTCTGTTCCGTGACGTCTTCCCCGGTCTGGCGCAGATGTTCGAGGCCGCCGCCGCCGCGCTGGCAGGCCGCGAGGAAAGTGCGAGCGACAATCCCTATCTGGCGCAGACGCCCCGCGTCTTTGGCCCGAAACCGGGACAATACGGCCTGTCGATGAACCCGCATCTGGATGACTACAGCGACGCGGCCCGCGCGGCAGCGGGCGAGGCCTGGCTCAACGCGTCGTCGCACGCGATTGATGCCAAGGGCACCATCACCGATGCCCGCGAGGCCCTGGAGGTCCGCCTGCAAACCGCCGACAGCTTTGTCCACCTGCAGGATCTGCCGGAAACCGACCTGCTGGTGGCCTCGGATTATGCCGCGCATGAGGCCGGATTTGCCGCCGCCATGGCGCGCATCGGCCAAAAGGCACCGGCGCTCTACCACATGGATGCCACCCGGCCTGACAAACCGCAGGCGCGCAGCTTGGGCGAGGAGATCGCCCGCGTGACGCGCGCCCGCGCCGCCAATCCGGATTGGGCCACCTCGATGATGAACCACGGCTTTCGCGGCGCGGCGGAAATCGCGGCGACGCTGGATCATATGGCGGCCTTTGCCCATCTGGCGCAGGTGGTGCAGCCGCATCTCTTTGATCTCTATTTCGAGGCCACTTTGGGCCGCAAGGATCTGGTCGACTTCATGGAGCGCGAGAACCCCGACGCGCTGGCTGCCATGCGCGACCGCTTTCGCGCGCTGTTTGATGCCGGCCTGTGGAGCACGCGGCGCAACTCGATCATGGCCGAGCTGGAGGGCGCGGTGTGACTGAGCAAGCCGCCTCCCCAGCGCCCAAAGTCTATGGCTGGTGCCCCGGTGCGCTGCGTCCGATGATGTCGGGCGACGGGCTGGTGGTGCGGGTGCGCGCACCTTTGGGGCGGCTCACACCGGATCAGGCGCGCGGTCTGGCCGATCTGGCGCAGCGCTGTGGATCCGGCATTGTCGATATTTCCGCCCGCGCCAATCTGCAACTGCGCGGCATTCGCGAGGACGCCCATCTGCCACTGATCGCAGGTCTTGGCGATCTGGGTCTGGTCGATGAGGATGCAGAGGCCGAAGCGCGTCGCAATATCACCCTGACGCCGTTCTGGCGCGCAGGCGACGACAGCCACCAGATTGCGCAGACGCTGGCCACCGCGCTGACGGAGGCCCGCGATCTGGCGCTTCCCGGCAAGTTCGGCTTTGCCGTGGACTGTGGTGACCTGCCCGTGCTGGCCGAGACAGCCGCAGATATCCGCATCGAACGTGGCCCTGACGGGCTGATCCTGCGCGCCGATGGTGCAGACAGGGGCCTGCCGGTCACGGCTGACAGTGCCGCAGGCGACGCCCTCGCGCTGGCGCGCTGGTTTCTCGACCAAGGCGGCGCGTCCGGGGGGCGTGGCAGAATGCACCGGCTGATTGCTCGCCGCGGCCCCCCTGCTGCGCATGCGGCAACGGTCGGTGCCGCAACGTCTTCCTTCCGGCCTCTCCCGGGCGCATCGGCGCAGGGGCTGTTGGTGGCTTTGGAATTTGGCCAGATGCCTGCCCGCACGTTGGCGGCGCTGGCCGATCACGGCGCGCTGCGGCTCACCCCCTGGCGGATGCTGCTTGTCGAAGGCGCCAGCACCCTGCCCCCCCTGCCCGACCTGATCCTGGATGCAACCGATCCCCGCCTGCGGGTGAGCGCCTGCACCGGGGCACCCGGCTGCCCGCAGGCGCGCGCGGCGACGCGCGCTCTGGCCCGCGATCTGGCCCCTGCGGTGCCTGCGGGCCTGCATCTGCATGTCTCCGGCTGCGCCAAAGGCTGCGCCCACCCCCGCCCCGCCGATCTGGTGCTGACCGCCACCGGTGACGACCAATTTGACCTGATCCGCAATGGCACTGCCGCCGATCACCCGCTAAACACCTCCCTGAGCGCCGCCCGCTTACGCGCCGCTCCAGACCTTATGACAGAGGGCAGCTGATATGCTCCACACCTATGAAACCAATGGCGCCGCGATCTATGCCGAAAGCTTTGCCACCATCCGCCGCGAGGCCGATCTGGCGCGCTTCAGCAAGGACGAGGAAGTTGTCGTCGTCCGCATGATCCACGCCGCAGGCATGGTGGGGCTGGAGGAGCATGTGCGGTTTTCCGAAGGCATGGCCGAAACCGCCCGCGCAGCCCTTGCCAAGGGCGCGCCGATCCTCTGCGATGCGTATATGGTCTCCGAGGGCATCACCCGCCCGCGCCTGCCCGCGGACAATGAGGTGATCTGTACCCTGCGCGACCCAAAGGTGCCGGAGCTGGCCAAGGAGATGTCCAACACCCGCTCCGCCGCCGCGCTGGAGCTTTGGCGCCCGAAACTGGAAGGTGCGGTCGTGGCCATCGGCAATGCCCCAACCGCGCTGTTTCACCTGTTGAACATGCTGAAAGACCCCGATTGCCCCCGCCCCGCCGCCATTATCGGCTGTCCCGTCGGTTTTGTCGGTGCGATGGAATCCAAAGAGGCGCTGATGGAAGATCTGCCAGTGCCGTCGATGATCGTCAAAGGGCGCCTCGGCGGGTCTGCAATCACTGTCGCTGCCGTGAACGCGCTGGCGAGCTGGAAAGAGTAAGCCATGACCATTGCGAAGGGCAAAGTCATCTGCGCGGGGCTCGGCCCCGGCGATCCCGATCTGATGAGCCTGCGCTCGCACCGGATGATTTCCGGCGCGCGTCACATCGCCTATTTCCGCAAGGCCGGCCGCAAGGGCCAGGCCCGCGCGATTGTCGAAGGCATGCTGGCAGACGGCGTCACCGAACACGCGATGGAATACCCGGTCACCACCGAGATCCATTTCTCCGATCCCGAATACAACCGGGTACTGGCGGAGTTCTATGACCGCTGGGCCGACACATTGGCCGAGATTGCCCAGACCGAGGACGTCGTGGTGCTCTGTGAGGGGGATCCGTTCCTCTATGGCTCCTACATGCACCTATATACCCGCCTTCAGGGCCGGGCCGCGCAGGAGATCATTCCCGGCATCACCGGCATGTCCGGCTGCTGGACCGCCTCCGGCCAGCCGATCACCTGGGGCGATGATGTGCTGACCGTGGCGATGGCCACCCTCAGCGAGGATGAGCTGGCCAAACGCGCCGCGGAAACCGACGCGCTGGTCGTCATGAAAATCGGCCGCAACCTGCCCAAGCTGCGCCGCGCCCTGGAACGTGCGGGCCGCGCCGATGACGCCTGGCTGGTCGAACGCGGCACCATGCCCGGGCAAACCGTGCAGAAGCTGTCGGAGATCGACGGCGAGGTGCCCTATTTCTCTATCGTCTTGGTTCACGGACAGGGGCGCCGGCCATGACTGTATCGCAAAACGGCTGGGTGGTGATTGCGGGGCTTGGGCCCGGCAACGAGGCATTGGTAACGCAGGAGGTGCGCGACGCCATTGATGAGGCCACGGATATCGTTGGCTATATCCCTTACGTCAACCGGGTCGCGCCGCGTGAGGGCCTGATCCTGCACGCCACCGACAACCGTGTCGAAGTGGACCGCGCCACCCATGCGCTGGAAATGGCCGCCGAGGGCAAGCGGGTTGTCGTTGTCTCCTCCGGTGATCCGGGGGTGTTCGCCATGGCCTCCGCTGTGTTTGAGGCGCTGGAGAACAGTGCCGAAAGCAACCCCGAGTGGCTGGATCTGGAGATCAAGGTGCTGCCCGGTATCACCGCCATGCTGGCCGCCGCTGCTGCCATCGGCGCGCCCTTGGGGCATGACTTTGCCGCCATCAACCTCAGCGACAATCTGAAGCCCTGGAGCCTCATTGAAAAACGCCTGCAACTGGTTGGCGAGGCCGGTCTGGCGATGGCGTTCTACAACCCGCGCTCCAAGTCGCGACCGCATCAGTTTGCCCGCGCGCTGGAGATCCTGCGCGAGGCCTGCGGTGCGGAGACGCTGATCACCTTTGCCCGCGACGTGACCAAGCCCGGGCAGGAGCTGCTGACCGTGCCGCTGAAGGACGCAACGCCCGAGATGGCCGACATGCGCACGGTGGTTATTGTCGGCAACCGCGACACGCGGCGGGTGGGCCATTACGTTTACACCCCCCGCTACGCGGCTGAGGGTTAAGCGGCGGAATGCAACAGCCAGGCCATCACCTCTGCCACGCTGCCCAATACGGGCCGCTGAGGCACCTCGGGTCTGCCGATCATGATGACCGGCAGACCGAGGGTGCGCGCGGCGGTGAGTTTGGCGGCTGCGCCTGCACCGCCGGCGTTCTTGGCCACGATATGGGTGATGGCATGGCGCTGCATCAGATCTGTGTCGCCCGCCACGTCAAACGGCCCGCGGGCGATTTCGACCGTGGTGTTTGGCAGCGGCAAGTCGGCCTCAGGTTCGTCCACCAGCCGCAGAAGGTAGTGGTGCTGCGGTTTGGCGGCGAATTGCGCAAGGTTCTGTTTGCCGATCGCCAGAAACACCCGCGCGGGGGAATCCGGCAGAGCATTTACCGCGCCTTCGATGCTGTCCGTGTGAACCCACCGGTCGCCCTCCCCCGCCTGCCAGGCCGGGCGTTCGAAGGCACAGAGCGGCACGCCCGCCGCTTCGCAGGCGTGCACCGCATTGGTGCTCATCTGCGCCGCGAACGGGTGGGTCGCGTCGACCACATGGGTGATGTTTTCGGCCTGAAGGTATGCCGCCAGCCCCTCCACGCCACCAAAGCCGCCAATGCGGGTGGGCAGCGGCTGGTTGACCGGTTTGGCTGTGCGGCCCGCGTAGGAAAACACTGCATCCGCGCCAGTTTCCGCAAGGGTTTTGGCCAATTGCGAGGCCTCGGTGGTGCCGCCCAGCAGAAGGATGCGTGTCATGTCTGATGGCCTTTCCAAGCACTGGCTCACAATCATTGGTCTGGGCGAAAATGGACTGGATTCCTTAAGCGATGCAAGCCGGAAGGCGCTGGAGCAGGCCGAGGTGATCTTTGGCGGCCCGCGGCATCTGGAGCTGGTGGAGGCCGGCAGCAAGGGTCAGCCCTGGCCGGTGCCGTTTTCCACCGGGCCGGTGCTGGCGATGCGCGGGCGCAGAGTCGCTGTTCTCGCCTCCGGCGATCCGTTCTGGCATGGCGCCGGCGGCTCGCTGATGCGGGATCTGGAGGCGGGTGAATGGGTGTCGCACCCGGCGCCATCCTGTTTTGCGCTGGCCGCCAATCTTCTGGGCTGGAAGCTGGAGGAGGTTCTGTGCCTTGGCCTTCATGCCGCACCTTTTGCGCGGCTGCTGCCGCTTCTGGGCCGGGGCGTGCGCCTGATCTGCACCCTGCGCGATGGCAAGGCACCGGCGGAGCTGGCGCAATGGCTGGCTGCAAACGGCCAGCCCGACGCGCGGCTTCATCTGATGGAACGGCTGGGCGGGCCAAGGCAACGGCTGCGCCAAGCAACAGCCGAAGCCTGGGATCTGCCGCAGACAGAAGCGCCGGTCCTTATGGCCATCGAGGCCATGCGGCCCGGGCTGCCGCAGGCGTCGGGGCTGGCGGATGACCTCTTTTCCAGTGACGGGCAGATCACCAAACGCCCCATTCGGGCGCTGACCCTGTCGGCGCTGGCCCCGCGCGCAGGTGAGCTGCTGTGGGACATCGGCGGCGGGTCTGGGTCCGTCTCGGTGGAGTGGTGCCTGGCGGCACGCAGCGCGCGGGCGATCACCTTCGAGCCGCGCGAAAGCCGGCTGGAAAACATTCGCGCCAATACCTCCGCCTTTGGGCTGGATCACCGGATGACCGCTGTGCTGGGCAAGGCGCCGGAGGTGTTGGACGGATTTGAGATGCCCGACTGCGTGTTCATCGGCGGCGGCGGGTCGCAGGCGCTGCTGGATCATCTGTGGGACATCCTGCCCGCAGGCACCCGGCTGGTTGCCAATGGGGTGACGCTGGAAACCGAAACCCTGCTGATGCGCGCCCATGCGGACCGTGGCGGGCATCTCTTGAAAGCGGAGATCGCCGAGGCCGGACCGCTGGGCTCCATGCGCGACTGGCGCCGGGCGCGGCCTGTCATACAATGGAGTGTCACGCGATGAAAGTGGCAGGCATCGGGTTCCGCAGAGCGGCCACTGCGGCGGATTTGCAGGCCGCGCTGGCGCTGACCGGGGAGCGGGTGGATGCGCTGGCCTCCATCGCTCAGAAGGCCGACGCCCCCGCTATGCAGGAGTTTGCGCGCAGCCTTGGGCTGCCGGTGATTTCGTTGCAGGAACAGGATATAGCCGGGGAGCAGACATTGACCTGCTCGCCAAGGATAAAGGCGCGGTTCGGCACCGGGTCGCTGGCGGAAGCCGCGGCGCTGGCCGGGGCGCGCCATGGGGTGAAGGGCGCGCGCGCGCGCCTTGTTTCCCCGAGAGTTGTCACCGCGGATGGGCTTGCCACCGCGGCCATAGCAGAAAGACTTGAGCCATGACCGTTCACTTCATTGGCGCCGGACCTGGCGCTGCCGACCTTCTGACCCTGCGCGGGCGCGATATCATCGCCGCCTGCCCGGTGTGCCTCTACGCGGGCTCGCTGGTGCCGGAGGAGATCCTGAGCCATTGCCCCGAGGATGCAAAGATCGTGAACACCGCGGCGATGGATCTGGATGCCATCGTGGCGGAGATCAAGGCGGCGCATGAGGCGGGACAGGACGTGGCGCGGTTGCATTCGGGCGATCTGTCGGTGTGGTCGGCGATGGGCGAACAGCTGCGCCGATTGAAGGCGGAGGGCATTCCGGTGAGCGTCACCCCCGGTGTGCCATCCTTTGCCGCTGCGGCGGCGGCGCTCGGCACCGAGCTGACCCTGCCGGGCCTTGGCCAGTCGGTTGTGCTGACCCGCACGCCGGGGCGCGCGTCCTCGATGCCCGAGGGCGAGACGCTGGAGAATTTCGCCCGTACCGGTGCCACGCTGGCCATTCACCTGTCGATCGGCAATCTGGACCATGTGGTGGACAGCCTCGCGCCCCATTACGGCGCGGATTGTCCGGTGGCGGTGGTTTACCGCGCCAGCTGGCCGGATCAGCAGATCATCCGCGCCACGCTGGAGACCCTGAAGGATGCGCTGGACGAGAAAATCTCCCGCACCGCGCTGATCCTTGTTGGACCGGTGCTGAAGGGCGAAGGCTTTGACGAAAGCTGCCTCTATTCCACCGAATACGATCGCCGCTACCGGCCGCAGAGCGCCGACAGCCCGTGGTCGAGCTGGAGCCATGGGGACGACTAAGGCCATGACAAATATGAACCCTCCCGGACTGATGATCTCGGCCCCCTCTTCGGGCACCGGCAAGACCACCGTGATGCTGGGCCTGCTCAGGGCGCTGGCCGAAGACGGGCTGGTGGTGCAGCCCTACAAGAGCGGGCCGGATTATATCGACCCGGCCTTTCACCTGGCGGCGGCGAAACGGCCCAGTTTCAACCTCGATACCTGGGCGATGGACGGCGGCCTGCTGGATGCAGTCACAGCGCAATCTGCGGGGGCGGAAATCTGCGTCGGAGAAGGCTCCATGGGCCTTTATGACGGTGTGGCGACGCGCGGGCAGTCGGGCTTTGGCTCCTCCGCCGAGACCGCCAAGCGGATGGGCTGGCCGGTGGTGCTGGTGGTAGACGTGGGCGGACAGGCGCAATCGGCGGCGGCCACGGCGCTGGGGTTCAAGAATTATGACACCGAAGTGCCCTTTGCCGGGGTGATCCTCAATCGTGTAGCCAGCCCGCGCCATGAGCGGCTGACCCGGCTGGGGATGGAGAAGGCAGGCATCAAGGTGCTCGGCTCCCTGCCCCGACGCGGCGATCTGGCTTTGCCGGAGCGGCATCTGGGTCTGATCCAGGCGGTGGAGCATCCCGATCTGGAAGCCGCCATCGCGGGCTATGCGGCGTTCCTGCGCGAGAATGTCGACCTCGACGCGATCAAGGCAGCTGCCCTGGCAGGTCCCGCACCCGCGCCGGCCAGCCTGCCAAAGCCACCTGCCCAGCGGATTGCGCTGGCGCGGGATGCGGCGTTTTCCTTCACCTATCCGCACCTGCTGGAAGGCTGGCGCGCGGCGGGAGCAGAGATCCTGCCGTTCTCGCCGCTGGCCGATGAAGCCCCTGCGGCGGATGCCGATCTGGTCTGGCTGCCCGGCGGCTACCCCGAGCTGCACGGCGGCACGCTGGCGGCGGCGGAGACCTTCCGCGCCGGTGTCCGCAAGCACGCCGAGACCAAACCGGTGCATGGCGAATGCGGCGGCTACATGGCCCTGGGCGAGGCGCTGATCGACAAGGAGGGCAACCGCCACCGGATGCTGGGCCTCTTGGGCCTCGTGACCTCCTACGAGAAGCGCAAGTTCCACCTTGGCTACCGCCGTGCGGTGCTTCAGGCGGCGATGCCCGGATTTGACGCAGGCACAGCACTGCGCGGCCATGAGTTCCATTATTCGACCATTCTGGAAGAACCCGATGCGCCGCTGGCCAATGTCATGGATGCCGACGGCGGCCCGGTGCCAGAGACCGGCTCGATCAAGGGCCATGTTACCGGCACGTTCTTTCACCTGATCACGGGAGAGCGCGCATGAGCGGTTTTGTCTCCTTTGTCTCCTCCGGTCCGGGCGACCCGGAGCTCTTGACCGTGAAGGCGGTCAAACGGCTGGAGGCTGCGGATGCGGTGCTGTTTGACGACCTGTCCTCGGGGCCGATCCTGACCCATGCCCGCGCCGACGCGGATCTGGTGGGCGTGGGCAAACGGGCCGGACGTCCCTCCCCCAAGCAGGACCATGTGAGCCAGCTTCTGGTGGATTATGCCCAAAGTGGGCTGCATGTGGTGCGGCTGAAATCGGGCGATTCCGGTGTCTTTGGCCGGCTGGAGGAAGAAATCACCGCGCTGCGGCAGGCGGGTATCGGGTTCGAGATCGTGCCCGGCGTTACCGCGGCCTCGGCAGCGGCGGCGGCGGCGAATATCCCGCTGACCCGGCGGCTGACGGCGCGGCGATTGCAATTCATCACCGGCCATGATGTGACCGGTGGGCTGCCCGATCAGCTGAACCTCGCCGCACTGGCGGACCCGGATGCGACCACCGTGGTCTATATGGGCAAGCGGACCTTTGCGGCGCTGGCGGAGAAGCTGCTGGAGGCGGGGCTGCCCCCGCAGACCCATGCGCTGATTGCACTGGGGGTGTCGACGCCGGAGCAGGAGCTGCATTGCCACACGGTGGGCGAGCTGCCGGAGGTGCTGCGTGCGATGGAGACCACCGCGCCGGTGCTGATCCTCTATGGCCCGCTTGCCGATCAGCCTGCGGATCCGGCCCATGCCGCCGTGAAGGCCAAGGACGACCACTGACCCGCCGTCACCGCGCGATCCCTGCGCCCGGACCAGAGGTCATCCCGCTCTGAGAGCGCCACACCCTCCCCGTGTTTTGCGGGTGGGGCATTTCCATTTTCGCGTGTTCGCCGCAGCTGACCCAAGGGCGCGTCGCAATCGCCTTCTCCGGGGCCGGATTCAAACTTGACCGAGTCGGGGCGCAGGGGCCACATAGGCGCCATATGGTGTCCAACGGCGCGAAGCGTCAGGACTGAAACGGGAATGAGGAACGGTGGACCCAATTGCGGCACCGAAGCCTCAACCGCCCCCGCGACTGTGAGCGGCGAGCAGCTTTCCAACACCCACTGGCCAACTGGCTGGGAAGGGGGAAAGCAAGCAGCGACCCGCGAGTCAGGAGACCGGCCATACCACATAATCAACCCGTCGGGTGAGACGGAGAGGAGACAGATATGCATATCGAACCGGGCATCGTTGATGCCACCAAAATTGGCTTGTCCTATGCCACCGCAGCCGGTGCCGCGACCTATGCTGCAAAAGAGACCTTTGTGGATCTGAAAAGGACCAATATCGCCTCCTACGCGATGCGCGCGATGATCGCGACCGTGGGTGTGCTGGTGTTCTTTGAAGTGCTGCCGCATTTCCCGGTGGGCGTCTCCGAGGTGCATTTCATTCTCGGCTCGACCCTGTTCCTGATCCTCGGGTCCGCGCCTGCGGCCTTTGGTCTGGCGATGGGTCTGCTGATCCAGGGCGTGTTCTTTGCGCCGTTTGATCTGCCGATGTACTTCATCAACCTGACCACGCTCTTGGTGCCACTGTTTGCGCTGCAGGCGCTGGCCAGCCGCATCATCGCGCCGGGCACCGCCTATATCGACCTGAAATACAGCCAGGCGCTGGCATTGAGCACCGCCTATCAGGGCGGCGTGGTGGCCTGGGTGGCGTTCTGGGCCTTCTACGGTCAGGGATTTGGCAGCGCGACCGTGACCTCGGTGCTGAGCTTTGGCGGCGCCTATATGCTGGTCATCCTGATCGAGCCGATTGCCGATCTGGCCGTTCTGGCGGCGGCAAAGGCGACGCGTGGCCTCAATGGCAGCGCGCTGGTCACGCCGCGTCTTTACAACAACGCCTGATCCTTGGCACATGAGTGAACCGGCACGGCCCCGCCTTCGGGGCCGTGTTTTCGTCTGAAAGGCCCCGCAATGATTGACCTCACCCTGATCGGCATTGGCACTGGCAACCCGCAGCATCTGACCCTGCAGGCCGTTGAGGCACTGAACGCGCAGGATCTGATCCTGATCCCCAACAAAGGGGCCGGGAAAGATGATCTGGCGGGACTGCGACAGGCGATCTGCGCCGAGGCGATCCGCAGTCGCGGACAGCAGGGCGATGGCCCCCGTATCGTGGAATTCGACCTGCCGGTGCGCGATGAGGCGACACAGGATTACCGCCAACGGGTGGATGACTGGCACGACGCCATTGCCGAGATCTGGTGGCAGACCATCACCAGCCACCTGCCCGAGGGCGGCGCGGTCGGGTTTCTGGTCTGGGGGGATCCGTCGCTCTATGACAGTACGATGCGGATTGCGGACCGGCTGAAAACACGGGCCGAGATTGCCCTGCGCGTCATTCCCGGCATCACCTCCATTCAGGCGCTGACGGCGGCCCATGCGATCCCGATCAATACGATCAACGGCCCCTTCACCATCACCACCGGACGACAGCTGCGCGATGCCGGCTGGCCTGCCACTGCAGATACCGTGGTTGTGATGCTGGATGGCGCCTGTTCGTTCCAGTCTCTTGAGGCTGACGGCATCGACATCTGGTGGACGGCCTATGCCGGCATGGCGAATGAGATTTCGATCTCGGGTCCGCTGGCCGAGGTCACCGATCAGATCATCGAGACCCGTGCCAAGGCGCGTGCGGATCACGGCTGGATCATGGATATCTACCTGCTGCGGCGCAGCTGACAACAGCTGCGCAGATGTCCGGTCTCGCGCTCGGCTATGCCTATGGCCATGCGCTTGAGCTTAGGGCGGCTGGAGTGGCGGGGAGACAGGGATTCGAACCCTGGGAACGCTCTCACGTTCAACGGTTTTCAAGACCGCCGCATTCGACCACTCTGCCACCTCCCCGGTCGGCGCAGGGTTTAGGCGCTGGTTGCCGTTCTGGCAAGAGGGAATTGCAGCGGGCGGCATTTCTGCAGCGCCGTGCTCAGCCGCTGTTGGCCCCCTGCGGGGACGTGGAGGGCGGGCGGATCCGCGATCTTCGAAATCTTGCCGAGCAGGCGGCGGCAGGGTTTCCATGCGATTGCCTGACGGCTATGCTGCGCCCAGCATAAGGGCGCCGGAACAACCGGTACAGGAACAGCTGACGCCGGAGCAACCGGCTCGGGGTGGGTGACTGGTCATATGGCTGAGCACAAGACCGGGCGCGGGACGCCGTCAGATACAGGCAAGGAAGCACACATGGTTCACGCTATGTCGACACGGAAACACAGCGCGCGACGCCTCGGTGCGCCGCGTCGCGGGGCGCGGCTGGCTGCGGCATTGGCCGGGCTTATGATCCTTGGTGCCTGCGAGGACGGCCCCGGGCTGGCCTTTCTGAAACCAAAGGCGCAGGACGCAGGCGCCGTCACGCCCTCAAGCAGCACCCGGCTGGTGGAACGCGAGGTCGAGGCGCCGGAAGTGTTCCAGGTGACCGAAGCGGGTCTCTGGGATGGTCGCCCGTCGCTGGGCGGGGTCTGGGTGGCGCATCCGGATGCCGAAGATCCCGAACAGGTGATCATCCGCAATCAGACCAATGGCAAATTTGTGATCGGCGCGCTGTTCCGGCGCGAGCGGGAGATCCCCGGCCCCCGGTTACAGGTCTCCTCCGATGCCGCCGAGGCGCTTGGCATGCTGGCGGGCGCGCCGGTTGAACTGAATGTGACCGCCCTGCGCCGCGAAGCTGTGGCCGACCCGGATCAACCTGCGCCGGAGCTGCTGGATGACGGGGATATCGCAATCAGCGATGCCGCTGACATCGACATCCAGCCGCTTGATCCGATTGCCGATGCAGCCGCTGCGATTGATGCCGCAGCCCCCACCGCCATTGCCCCGGCGCCCGCCGCCGTGAGCGCAGCACCCGCTGCGACAGCCAAGGTGGCGGCGGCCAGCTCATCGCTGAGCAAACCCTATATCCAGATCGGCATCTTCAGCGTTGAGGCCAATGCCAAACGCACCGCCGATCAGATGCGCAACGCCGGGCTTGTGCCCTCTGTCCTGGCCCAATCCAGCAACGGCAAGCCGTTCTGGAGGGTGCTTGTGGGTCCGGCTCAATCGAAATCAGAACGCAGTCAGCTGCTGAAGAGCGTAAAGGACGTCGGCTTCTCCGATGCCTATGCGGTCACCAATTGACCCTGCCTGTGCGGCGCTGCCTGACCTGACCAATCGGAAAGACGACCCTGTCATGACCTTTCTTCCCCCCCCGTTTCGCTCTGCCTTGAAACTGACCTGTGCGGCTGGCCTTCTGGTCAGCCTCTCGGCGCTGTCGGCGGCGGCTTTTGATACCCGCGCCCGCGCCGCCTATGTGCTGGATCAGGAGACCGACACGGTGCTGCTGGCCAAGAACGCCGATCTGGCGCTGCCGCCTGCGTCGATGTCGAAGCTGATGACGCTCTATGTGGCGTTTGAGGCGATCCGCGATGGCCGCCTGACGCTGGATGAGCGGCTGCCGGTCAGTGAACACGCGATGAGCTACAAGGGCTCGACCATGTTCCTCAACACCCAGGACCGGGTCCGGGTCGAGGATCTGTTGCGCGGGATCATCGTGCTGTCAGGCAATGATGCCTGTGTGGTGCTGGCCGAAGCGCTGAGCCCGGATGGCACCGAGGCGGGGTTTGCCCGCTACATGACCAAGCGGGCGCAGGAAATGGGGATGGAGAATTCCACCTTTGCCAATTCCAACGGCTGGCCCGCCGCCGGGCACCGTATGTCGGTGCAGGATCTGGCGATTCTGGCGGAAAAGCTGATCGAGGATTTCCCCCAGTATTATCCGCTGTTTGCCGAGCGGGAGTTTGAATTTGATGGCCGCGCGCCCTCCAATGTGCGCAACCGCAACCCGCTGCTGGGTCTGGGCATTGGCGCGGATGGTCTGAAGACCGGTCACACATCCGAGGCGGGGTATGGTCTGGTGGGCTCCGCGGCACAGGGTGACCGACGGGTGATTTTTGTGATCACCGGTCTGGACAGCACCACCGCCCGCGCAGAGGAGGCCGAGGCCATCGTTAACTGGTCGTTTCGCCAATTTGCCAAAAAAACGGTGGCTAAAGCGGGTGTTCCGGTCGCAGAAGCCGAGGTCTGGCGCGGGGCAGAGACAACCGTAGGGCTGGTGCCTGCCGAGGATCTGAATGTGTTGTTGCCTGCGCTTGCGGGCCGCGAAATCACCGGCGAGGTGGTCTATACCGGGCCGATTGATGCCCCCATCGAAAAGGGCCAGAAACTGGCCGAGCTGGTGCTGCAACCGGATGAGCTGCCCGAGGTGCGCCTGCCGCTGGTGGCGGAGAAGGACATTCCGACCGGCGGCTTTCCGGTGCGGGTGAAAACCGCAGCCCAGGTGCTGGTGAAACGCTTCCTCAGCGGTCCCGAGGTCAGCCAGTGACAGCAGCCAAACCTGCCGCTGGCTCCGGCGGTGCCTCTGCTTACCCCGGCCTGTTCGTGACCTTTGAGGGAATCGACGGGTCCGGCAAATCGACACAATGCCGGCTGCTGGCCGAGGCGCTGGAGGCGCGTGGCCATGAGGTGGTGCTGACCCGTGAGCCGGGAGGCTCCGATGGTGCCGAGGAAATCCGCCGTCTGGTGCTGGAGGGGGATCCTGACCGCTGGTCTGCGGAGACCGAGCTGCTGTTGTTCACGGCGGCACGGCGCGACCATATGGAACGGCGGATCCTGCCTGCGCTGGCGGCAGGCAAGGTGGTGGTCTGCGACCGCTTTGCCGATAGCACCCGGATGTATCAGGGGCTGTCGCGCGGCGATCTGCGCGCCAGCGTCGACCAGCTGCACGCGCTGATGATCGGGCAGGAACCGGATCTGACCGTGCTGATCGACATGGACCCGGCCAAGGGGCTGGCCCGCGCCAAGGGGCGTCAGGGCAGCGAGGAGCGGTTCGAGGATTTCGGTCTGGATCTGCAACAGCGGATGCGCGCGGGATTTCTGGCGCTGGCGGAGGAGTTTGCCGACCGGTTTCGCGTCATTGACGGGGACCGCCCGATTGAGCTGGTGGCCGAGGATGTCCTGGCGACCGTCACCCCGTCGCTGCCCGGCGTGACCTCAGCCGCCGCAGAGAATGGCGCGGCGAGATGAGCAAGGATGACGCCCCCCTGCGCGCGGATCAGACCGTTGGCGCGCCGCACCCGCGCGAGACGGTTCAACTGTTCGGACAGGATCAGGCAGAGCAGGATTTCCTGACCGCCTTCAATTCGGACCGGCTGCATCACGGCTGGCTCGTGACCGGACCGCAGGGTGTGGGCAAGGCGACGCTGGCCTGGCGGATCGCGGCCTTTCTGCTGGCGCAGCCCCCGGCGGAGGATGCCGGTCTGTTTGGCGCGCCGCCGCCTGCCACCTCGCTGGAGATTGGCGCGGACCACCCGGTGAAGCACCGTATTCAGGCGCTGGCGGAGCCGGGGCTGGCCTCGATCACCCACAGCATCAACGACAAGGGAAAGCTGCGCGATCAGATCGTTGTCGATGACATCCGCGCACTGAACAAGTTCTTTGGCCTGTCGGCAACTGACGGCGGGCGCCGGGTGGTGATTGTCGATGCCGCCGACGAGATGAACACCAGCGCCGCCAACGCGCTGCTGAAGATGCTGGAGGAGCCGCCTGCCCGCACGACGCTCTTGCTGGTGTCGCATCAGCCCTCGCGGCTGTTGCCGACGATCCGGTCGCGCTGTCGCCTGCTGCGGCTGTCGCCGCTGGGGCCTGAGGATATGCTGGCCGCGCTCAATCAGGCGGGGGCCGAGCTGCCCGGTCAGGCCGATCATCTGGCCGCATTGGCCAATGGCTCTGTCGGGGCGGCGCTGCGGCTGCTGAACCTTGGCGGCCTACAGGCCTATAGCGATGTGGTGCGGCTGCTGGACAGTATGCCCCGGCTGGATCGGCAGCGCGCCATGGCGCTGGCGGAACAGGCCGCAGCGCGCGGTGCGGCCGACAAATTCGAGCTGCTGCTGACGCTGATCGACACCGCGCTGGCGCGGCTGGCGCGCACCGGGGCCACCGGAATGGCGCCGCAGCCGGAGGCCGCCCCGCAGGAGGCCGCGGTGCTGTCGCGGCTTTCACCAACACCGCAGAAGGCGCGGGCCTGGGCGGATCTGGCAGCGCAGGTGACAGCCCGGATGCGCCACGGTCAGGCGGTGAACCTTGACCCCGCAGCACTTGTTCTAGATACGGTTTTCAAGATGCAGGACACTGCGGCGCGCTGATCCGGGCGACCGGACCGCCCCGCAGGACGCGACAGAGAGCACAGATGACCGAGAGCCTTTCCCCCATGACCCCGTCCATCACGGACAGCCATTGCCATCTGGATTTCCCCGATTTCGAGGGCGAGCTGGACGCGCTGATCACGCGCGCGGCAGAGGCCGGTGTCACCCGGATGGTCACTATCTGCACCAAGCTGCGCAATGAACCCACCGTGCGCGCCATCGCCGAAGCGCATGCGCCGGTGTTCTATGCCGCCGGCACCCACCCGATGAGCGCCGCGGATGAGCCGCTGGTGTCGGTTGATGAGCTGGTGACGCTGGCCCAGCATCCCAAGTTTGTCGGCATCGGCGAGACCGGGCTGGACTATCACTATACCGCTGAGAGTGCGGAGGTGCAGAAGACCTCGCTCAGGACCCATATCACGGCAGCGCGGGAAACCGGCCTGCCGCTGATCATCCATGCCCGCGCGGCGGATGATGATATGGCGATGATCCTGCGCGATGAGATGGCCAAGGGCGCCTATAGCTGCGTCATGCACTGTTTCTCCTCCTCGCCCGAACTGGCACGGGCGGCGCTGGATCTGGGGTTCTACCTGTCGATGTCGGGCATCGCCGCCTTCCCCAAGAGCCAGGAGCTGCGCGATATTTTTGCCGCCGCCCCGCTGGAGCGTATTCTGGTGGAAACCGACGCGCCCTATCTGGCGCCGCCCCCCTATCGCGGCAAACGCAATGAGCCGGCCTATACCGCCCATACCGCCCGCGTGGGTGCCGAGGTGTTTGGTGTGGATTACGCCGATTTTGCCGCGCAGACGCAGGCAAATTTCGACCGGCTGTTCTGGAAAGTCGCCCAATATGAGGCTGCCGCCTGATGGGCGTGCTGCGCTTTACCATTCTGGGCTGCGGCTCCTCCGGTGGGGTGCCGCGTCTTGGCGGGCATTGGGGTGCCTGCGACCCGACCAATCCGCGCAACACCCGGCGGCGCTGTTCGCTGCTGGTGGAGCGTGAGGGGCCGGAGGGCACCACAACGGTGCTGATCGACACCTCCCCGGATATGCGAAGCCAGTTGCTGGACAGTGGTATCGGGCGGCTGGACGGGGTGGTCTACACCCATTCCCATGCCGACCATGTGCATGGCATTGACGATCTGCGCATGATCGTCTTCAACATGCGCGACCGCATTCCGGTCTATGCCGATGGTGAAACGCAGAACGCGCTGCTGTCGCGGTTCGGCTATGCCTTTGTGCAGCCCGAAGGCTCTCCCTACCCGCCCATTCTGGACCTGCGCAGCATTGATGGACCGCTGACCATCTCCGGCCCCGGTGGCGATATCACCCTGCGCCCGTTTGAGGTCAACCACGGCTCCATGGATGCGCTGGGGTTCCGCATTGGCGATCTGGCCTATCTGCCGGATGTGGCCAAGATCCCCGACAGCGCGCTGGTGGAATTGCAGGATCTGGACTGCTGGATTCTGGATGCGCTGCGCCGCAAGCCACATCCTACCCATCTGTCGCTGGACGAGGCGCTGGAGTGGATCGACCGGATGGCCCCAAAACGCGCGGTGCTGACCAATATGCACATTGATCTCGATTATGCCGAGGTCGCCGCAGAGACCCCCGATCACATCGACCCGGCCTATGACGGGATGGTGATCGAATACCCGATCTGATCCGCGTCCGCCGGTGGGCAGACCCCTCTCCCGCCGATAGGAAGGCACGTCATGTTTCAGAGCCTGATTGATGTCATCCTGCCGGTATTTCTGGTCATCGGTGCGGGGTATATCGCCACCCGGCGGGGGTATTTTCAGGCCAGTCATGTCGATGGGCTGATGAAATTCACCCAGAGCTTTGCCATCCCCTGCCTGTTGTTCCGCGCCATTGCGACGCTGGATCTGTCGGCGAGTTTCGATCCGCGCCTGCTGATCAGTTTCTACACCGGCGCCGCGGCCTGTTTCTGTCTGGGCATGGCGGGCGCGCGGCTGATTTTCAAACGCGAGTGGGAAGATTGCGTGGCGATCGGGTTTTGCTGCCTGTTCTCCAATTCGGTCCTGCTGGGGCTGCCGATCACGGAACGGGCCTATGGTGCCGACAATCTGACCGGCAACTATGCGATCATCGCCTTTCACTCGCCGTTTTGCTACGGGCTGGGGATCACGGTGATGGAGATCGTGCGCAGCCGGGGCGCTGGCAGCAGCAAGACGGTGAAGGCCGTGCTGAGCGCGATGTTCAAGAATGTGCTGATCCTGGGCATCGCCCTGGGGTTTGTCGTCAATCTCTCGGGCCTGTGGATCCCGCAGGCGGTGGATGAGGCGCTGTCGCTGGTCATTCGCGCCGCCCTGCCTGCGGCGCTGTTCGCACTGGGGGGTGTGCTGGTGCAATACCGGCCAGAGGGCGATCTGCGCGCCATTGGCTTTGTCTGCGCGATCTCATTGATGGTGCATCCGGCAATTGTCTGGAGCATGGGCACGGCGCTGAAGGTGCAGCCGGATCTGTTCCGCTCCGGCGTGCTGAACGCGGCCATGGCGCCGGGGTTCAACGCCTATATCTTTGCCAATATGTATGGGCGCGCGAAACGGGTGGCGGCCTCCTCGGTGCTGATTGCGACCGGCAGCTGTATCCTGACAGTCTGGCTGTGGCTGCTGATCCTGGGCTGAGGGGGCAAACAAACAGGGGCGCCGCAGCGCCCCCGATGGTCTGTTTCCATGGTGCCGGTCAGTCGCCGTCCGCCACCCCGGCCTGACGCAGCCGCGCGCGGCGGGCGCGGTAGCTGGGCAGGATCACCAGAATGGCTGCCAGCCCCAGCAGGCCGATGGTCATCGGGCGTTCCATCAGGAAGCCCAGCCCATCATAGAGCTGCATCGAGCGGGAGAAATTATCCTCCAGCATCGACCCCAGGATGAAGCCGATCAGCAAGGGCGCGAGCGGATAGTCGGCAAAGCGCAGCACCGTGGCACAGATCCCCAGCCCCACAAGGATCAGCAACTCTGTCGCATTGTTCTGCCCGATATAGGCCCCCATCAACGTAAAGAAGAAGATGAAGGGGATCAGGTAGTTGCGCGGGACCGCCAGCACCTTGGCAATATAGGGGATCAGCGGCAGATTGAGGATCAGCAGAACCAGATTGCCGACATACATCGAGATGATCACGGCCCAGAAGATCTCCGGCTCATCCACCATCAGGCGCGGACCGGGCGAAACATTGAGCGCAATCAGCGCGCCCAGAAGGATCGCAGTGGTGCCGGAGCCGGGAATGCCCAGCGTCAGCAGTGGCACAAAGGAGCCGGTGCAGGCCGCGTTATTGGCGCTTTCGGGCGCGGCGAGGCCTTTGATCGAGCCTTTGCCGAACTCTTTCTGTTCGTCCTTAGGCGCGATATTGCGCTCCACCGCGTAGCCCAGGAAGGAAGCGATGGTGGCTCCGGCCCCCGGCAGGACGCCGATCAGAAAGCCCTGGATCGACTGACGGCCAATCACCGGCGCGATGGACTTGGCCTCCGCTCTGGTGATGCGCAGATCCTTGATCTCGCTGCTGCCGCCTTCGCTGGCAGAGCGGCTGGGATCAAGCACCAGATAAAGCGCCTCCGGCAGGGCGAACATCGCCATCGCCAGCGTGATGAAACCGAAGCCAGACTGAAGATCCATGATGCCCATGGTAAAGCGGGGCATGTTGAACAGCGCGCCCTCGCCCACGGTGGCCATGATCAGGCCAAGCACCGTCATCAGTAGCGCCTTCACCACCTGGCCGGTCCCCGCAAAGGCGGCGATGGCCGACAGCCCCACCACCATCAAGGCGAAGTATTCGGCGGAGTGGAACAGCAGCGCGACGCTGGCCAGTGCAGGCGCGAAAATCATCAGCAGGACGGCACCAATGGTGCCGCCGCAGAAGGAGGAGATCGCGGCCACGGTCAGCGCCTTGCCGGCCTTCCCCTGCCGCGCCAGCGGGTAACCATCGAAGGACGTTGCCACTGTCGAGGCCACGCCCGGTGCGTTGATCAGGATTGACGAGGTGGAGCCGCCAAATATGGCGCCATAGTAGACCCCGGCCAGCAGGATCAGCGCCGCCGAAGGATCTCCGATGGAAATCGCCACCGGGATCATGATGGAAATGATGCTCATCGGGCCGAGACCCGGCAACATGCCGATGAAGGTGCCGATGAGGCAGCCACCGATGACCATCAGCAGGTTGCTGAGGGAAAAGGCGGTGCCGAGGCCGATCAGAATACCGTCCAGCATATCAGACTCCATTGCCAAGGAAGAGCGGGAGCGGGCGTAGGTAGATGCCCAGCACCCCCTGCACGAGATACCAGACCACGCCTGCCGCAAGGACGACGATGGGGATCAGGATATGCAGTTTGCGTTCGCCCAGGATCATGGCGCTGATCACCAGAAAGCCGACGGTTGCGATCAGGAACCCAACCGGGCGCAGCGCCAGTGCATAGATCACCATCATCGCCAGCAGTGCAACGGCCTGCCCCAGCTTGTAATCCAGCAGGCGGCGGTAATCGATGTCACCCGTCTTTGGGCCTGCATCGGATTTCTGCGGCGACAGCAGGATGATCAAAGCACAGATCACCGCCAGTACCGACAACCCCTTGGGGAAGGTGCTGGGCCAGATGGCATTGAATTTCATGAACGGCGGCAGCCCTTCGTCCATGGTGAAAAAGGCCGTGTAGCCATAGGCGAGGCTGATCATGAGGATGACCAGCGCGATCCATCGGTCGAGCGCCATGAGGCTCTCCCCCCCTTTGGTGAGATATGTTCAGAATGAAACCTGAGAGGCAGCGCGGCTCCTCCCGAAGATCTGCGCCGCCGGTTTCTGTCGTCAGAGGCGGGCGCCCGACACCTCTCGGACCGGACGCCTGTCTGCTCTGCCAGACTTAGAGGAAGCCGAGTTCCTGCATCAGGCTCTTGATGACTTCTTCCTGACCTTCCAGGAAGCTGACGAAATCATCGCCGCTGTTGTGGATGTTGACCCACCCGTTGCGGGCGCGGACCTCTTCCCATTCGGGGGTGTCATACATCTTGGCCAGGGCCGCGCGATAGGCGTCGACCTTTTCCTGCGGAAGGCCGGGGGCGCCAAAGAAACCTCGCCAGTTGACGAAGGTTGCGTCGATCCCCTGTTCTTTCATCGTGGGGGCGTCTGCATAGGCCGGCACGCGGTCCTCGGCGGTGACGCCGATGATTTTCACCTCGCCTGCGTTGGCCAGATCAATCGCCTCGGAGAAACCGGTGGAGAGTGCTGCGATTTCACCTGACAGCAGCGCCGCCATGGCAACCCCGCCTGCATCATAGGGGATGTATTTCACCGCCGTCGGCTCTTCGCCTGCGGCCTTCATCACCATTGCGGCAACCAGATGGTCCATGCCACCGGGTACCGAGCCACCGCCGATGGCGGTCTTGCGCGGATCGGCCTGATAGGCGGCGATCAAATCGGACATCGAGTTGATCGGGCTGTCCTTGCCCACCACGATGGCCGCGTAATCGCCAATGGTGCCTGCGACCATGGTGAGGTCACGGAAGTTATGCGGGAAGACACCAGTCAGCGAGCGGATCACAATCGGGGTGGAGTTAACCATCAGGGTGCCGTGGTTGCTCTCGGCGTTTTCGATCAGATAGCCGATCGCCTTGCCACCGCCGCCGCCGGACATGTTCTCGTAGGAGGCATTGCCCACCAGCCCCGCCTTGGTCAGCGCCTCACCGGTGCCGCGCGCGGTGCCGTCCCAGCCGCCGCCTGCGCCGCCGGGGATCAGAAAGTGGATGCTGTCCACCATCTCATCCGCAGAAACCGGCGCCGCAAAGGCCAGTGTCGCGGCAGTCACGGCCATCAGGGCGCGCCGGGTCAAAGTCGTTTTCATCTGTTTGTCCTCCCATTTGACAAATGGCGGCTTGGCCGCTCATGACTGGAAGGGAACACGTTAAGCTGACACAAACCTGTCACACCCGATGCAGCCGCCACCTGCCCGGCCACCTGGATGAATGGACTCCCATGCGCTTCTTGCTGGTTGAAGACAATCTTAGCCTTGCGGCCGCCGTCGAGGACCGACTGCGGATGGATGGCCATGTGGTGGATCACGCCCCGGATCTGGCGGTGGCGGATGACTATGCGGCGACCGCGGATTACGATTTGATTTTACTGGATATTATGTTGCCAGACGGGGATGGCCGCAGCTTCTTGAAATCCCATCGCAACCGTCAGGGCACAACGCCGGTGATTGTGCTGACGGCACGGTCCGAGGTATCGGACAGGGTTGGTGTGCTGGATCTGGGGGCGGATGACTACATCACCAAACCCTTTGATTTTTCCGAGCTGGAGGCGCGCTGCCGGGCGGTGCTGCGGCGCCATGGTGGCGGCAGTTCCAACCAGAAACGATTCGGTGCGCTGATCTTTGATCCGCTTGCCGGAACCCTGACGGTGGGCGGCAGAACCGTATCGCTGCGCAACAAGGAGCTGCGGCTGCTGGAGATTTTCATCAACGCGCCGGACCGTATCTTTTCCAAGTCGAAACTGGTGGACCGG
Source organism: Phaeobacter sp. JH20_26 (assembly GCF_048056275.1). Classification (NCBI taxonomy): domain Bacteria; kingdom Pseudomonadati; phylum Pseudomonadota; class Alphaproteobacteria; order Rhodobacterales; family Roseobacteraceae; genus Phaeobacter; species Phaeobacter sp. JH20_26. Next base: position 1,159,215 of record NZ_JAYMWL010000013.1, read on the forward strand.
TTGTTCTCCTATGAGGAGGACGTTTCGGAAAATGCGATCGAGGTCTATGTGGCGCGGCTGCGCAAGCATCTGGCCGGATCTGAGGTGGAGATCACCACGGTGCGCGGCCTTGGCTACCGGATGTCGCTTGCATGAGCGAGGCCATCCGCACCAGTGGGTCGATCCGGCGGCGTCTGACGCTGCAACTGGTGGGGAGTGCGGCCTTTCTGGCGTCGCTCTTGTTCTTTATCGTGCTGGTCTTCACCCGCGATGTGTCGCAGCAGACCCATGACAGCATTCTACAGGCCTCGGCCACCTCGATCATGGATTCCGTTTCGGTCCGCTCGGGCGATGTGACAGTGGATATCCCCTATGCGGCGCTGTCGATGCTGGGCAACGTCAGCAATGACCGGGTATTTTATCGCGTGGCGCAGGATCAGCTGGTGCTGACCGGTTACGACGACCTGCCCCGACCCGACCCGTTGCCGCGACAGGGGGCGCCCCGGTTTCAAACGCTGAGCTACAAGGGCGACAGCATTCGGATGGTGACGCTGGCGCGGCGGGTTTCGCTGGGCGGGCAGGCATCCGACCTGATTATTTCGGTGGCGCAGACCCGCGAGGGGCAATCGGCGCAGCTGGCGCAGCTGACACGCCGCGCCTTGCAGCTGGGGGTCGGTTTCTTTGTCATTGCCGCAGTCCTCGCGATCTGGGCGGCGCAATCCAGTGTGCGGCCGCTGGCCGAACTTGCCGGGGCGGTGTCGCGGCGCGGGCCCAAGGATCTGCGCCCGGTGCGCAGGCCCGTGCCCTCGGAGATGATCCCACTGGTGTCCTCGCTCAACCGGTTTATCGACCGGCTGCGGATTTCGCTGTCTCGGTCGGAGGATTTCATCGCCGAGGCCGCGCACCGGGTGCGCACGCCGCTGGCCACTGTGCGCACCCAGGCGGAGATCACGCTGCGCCGGGTTGAGCGGGACGAAAACCGCGCCTCGCTGCGCGAGATGATCCGCGCAATTGACGAAAGCTCGCGCGCGGCGGGTCAGCTGCTGGATCATGCGATGGTGACCTTTCGCACTGACAGCCTCTTGCGCGAAGAGGTGGATCTGGGGGCGCTCTGCCGGGAGCTTCTGAACCGGCTTCGTCCGATTGCCGAGCTGAAGGACATAGCGCTGCATTGCGACCTGCCGCAGACACCGGCCCTGTCGGGTGATCCGATCCTGATCCAGAACGCGGTGCGCAACCTCTTGGACAATGCAATCAAATATGCGCCGGGCGAAAGCGATGTACAGGTGATCCTGCGCCGGGAGGGACAGGCGCTGCGGCTGAGCATCATCGATGAGGCCGGTGGGTTTCCGGATGGCGACACCGACGCGCTGACCGCGCGGTTTGCCCGTGGCACAAACGCCGAAGGCACCATCGGCTCCGGTCTTGGCCTTACCATCGCGCGCGAGGTGGTGGAAGCCCATGGCGGACGGCTGAGCATTGCCCCCAGCGACGCCACCACCGGCCCGCCAGCGGCGGCCCCAAGACGGGAGGGATCATGCGTATCCTTGTATTTTCCGCTATCGTGAGCCGCCCGGTGCGGGGTCTGTGTCTGGCGCTAATGGCGCTTGTTCAGCTGGGGATCGCAGCGCAGGCGTTTGAGATCGAAGATCGCCGTCGCTTTGGGCCTGCCGCAGCCGAGGCGGCACCGGATTTGCTGCGGGTTCTGTCAACCACAGACACCGATCTGCTGGCGCCGCTTGTCGATAGCTTCCTGCGGACGCGACCGACCGTGGTGGTGGACTATGTCGCTGTCAGCAGTGCCGAACTGATGCGGGCGGTCGTGGAGGAGAACGCGCCGTTTGATCTGGCCGTTTCCTCGGCGCTGGATTTGCAGACCAAACTGGCCAATGACGGCTATACGCTGGCGCACCGCTCCACCACGACGGCGCAGCTGCCGGTCTGGGGCAACTGGCGCGATCATGTCTTTGCCTTCTCGCAGGAGCCTGCGTCGATTGTGCTGTCGCCGGCGGCCTTTGAGGGGCTGGAGATGCCGCGCAGCCGGCAGGCGCTGATGTCGCTCTTACGGCGATACCCCAACCGGTTCCGGGGCCGCATCGGCACCTATGATGTCGAGACCAGCGGCCTTGGCTATCTGTTTGCGACGCAGGATCTGCGCACCTCAGAGAGTTTCTGGCGGATGATGGAGATTTTCGGCAGTCTTGACCTGCGGCTCTATTGCTGTTCCGGCGAGATGATCGAGGCGGTCGCGCGGGGAGATCTGGCGATTGCCTATAACGTGCTGGGCAGCTACGCCCGCGCGCGGGATGATCTGGCGGATCGGATCGAGATCGTGGATCCGCAGGATTACACCAACATGATGCTGCGCACCGCCGTGGTGCTGAAGGGGGCTGAGCGGCCGGATCTGGCCGGCGCCTTTATCGACCATCTGCTGCGCGCGGCCTGGGGAAGCAGCCGCGATCCGGCCTATCCGTTCCCAAGGTATCCAACCGGGACCGCCAGCCCCGAGGCGGCGCTGCGCCCGATCCAGATGGGACCGGGGCTGCTGGTGTTTCTGGACCGGCTGAAACGGGCGCGTTTTATCGAAGAATGGCGCAGCACCGTGTTGCAGAAATAAGCCCGCCTGCCGCCCGCACCGCTCAACGATAGAGCAGCGACTGGCCGTTGTGGAACAGATGCAGCTTGGCCGGGTCGGCGTAGAGCCGCACAGAGGAGCCGCGCAACCCCTTGTGAATGCCGGGGAGTTTCGCAATCAGGGGATCCTTGCCCTCACCTGCGGCGATGTAGAGCACCGTCACCTCACCCAGAGCCTCCACAATATCGACGCGGCTGTCGATCAGCGCGCCGCCTGTGCCGGTTTCGACCAGATCCTCGGGCCGGACGCCGACATTCACCGCGAGCCCCTGATCGGCGTCGGTCGTGGGGATATCGGCGATGGCCTCTTCCCCACTGTTGAGCCGCACGGTGGTGCGTGGGCCAGTGGCGATCACAGTGCCGGGAATGAGGTTCATTGCGGGCGAGCCGATGAACTGGGCCACAAATTCATTCTCCGGGCGCTGGTACAGCTCCAGTGGCGTGCCGACCTGTGCGATGCCTTTGTCGGCCAGAACCACAATGCGGCTGGCCAGCGTCATCGCCTCCACCTGATCATGGGTCACATAGATCATGGTGCTGTCCGGCATCGCCTCTTTCAGCTGGGCGATTTCGATCCTTGTGGCGACCCGCAGGGCCGCGTCCAGATTTGAGAGTGGCTCGTCAAAGAGATAGACCTTCGGATCACGCACGATGGAGCGACCGATGGCGACCCGCTGGCGCTGCCCGCCCGACAGCGCCTTGGGCAGGCGGTCGAGATAAGGCTCCAGCTGCAGGATCTTGGCGGCGCGGTCGATGGCGGCGTCGATCTCAGGCTTGCTCTTCTTGGCGATTTTCAGCGCAAAGGCCATGTTGTCGCGAACGGTCATATGCGGATAGAGCGCATAGGACTGGAACACCATCGCGATGCCCCGCTGGGCGGGCGGGATATCATTCATCACCGCATCGTCGATTTCCAGCGTGCCGCCGCTGATCCGCTCCAGCCCCGCGATCATCCGCAGCAGGGTGGATTTGCCGCAGCCGGAGGGGCCGACAAAGACGATCAGCTCCCCCTGTTTGATATCGAGATTGATATCTCTCAGGACCTCGACGCCGCCCCCGTAGGTCTTGGCGACATTGGTCAATTTCAGGTTTGCCATCTACTGGTCCCTCCCCTGCTCGTCGTTTCTGTCAGACCCGCACCGCAAGGCAGGCCTGCCACGGTGCCAGCGCGACACGGGCGCCGCTTTGCGGCAGGTCGGCCAGGGCGATGTCGGTGTCGGGCCTGCGCCATGTGCCCTCCGGCAGGGTGATCTCTGCCGGGGTGTCCCCCAGATTGAAAGCGCAGAAGATCACCTCGTCGCGGTCCTGACGGGTGAAGAAGGCGACATTGCCCTCTCCCCGCAGCTGGTCATGAGTGCCCACCGCGAGCGCCGGATGTGCCTTGCGCAGGGCGATGGCGCGGCGGTAGTGGTGCAGCATGGCCTGCGGGTCGGCTTCCTGACTGGCGACGCTCAGGCTGAGATGCTCGGGCGAGACGGGCAGCCATGGCTTGCCTTCGCTGAAGCCGCCTGCGCTGTTTGACGGTTCCCAGACCATTGGCGTACGGCAACCGTCGCGGCCCTTGAATTCGGGCCAGAACTCAATGCCATAGGGGTCCTGCAGATCTTCAAAGGCGATGTCTGCCTCTGGCAGGCCCAGCTCCTCGCCCTGATAGATGCAGGTGGTGCCGCGCAGGCACATCATCATGGTGGTGAACAGGCGCTGCGCCTCCGGGCTGAGATCCCAGCGGCTGCTGTGGCGGATCACATCGTGGTTGGAAAACGCCCAGCAGGCCCAGCCATTTGCGGCCACACGGTCCACCTCGGCAAAGACTTCGGCCAGCCGGGAGGCGGTCAGCACATCCTTGGCCAGGAGTTCAAAGGCGTAGCACATGTGAACGCCGCTGTTGCCTGCCGTGTAGCTGCCCATGATCTCAAGACCGCGCTGCGCGTCGCCCACCTCGCCCACGGCCGCCTTGGCCGGGTATTCATCCAGAAGCGCGCGGAACCGGCCCAGGAAAGCCAGATTTTCCGGCTGGTTCTTGGAGTAGAGATGTTCCTGGTGATTATAGGGGTTCACCGAGGGCGCGATGGTGGCATTGCGCTGCTCTGGCGGCAGGGCCGGGTTCGACCGCAGCTCAGCGTCGTGGAAATAGAAGTTGATGGTATCCAGACGGAAGCCATCAACGCCGCGCTCCAGCCAGAAGCGGGTCACATCCAACAGCGCGTCCTGCACGGCGGGGCAGTGAAAATTCAGATCCGGCTGCGAGACAAGGAAGTTGTGCAGGTAATACTGCTCCCGCCGGGGATCCCATTGCCAGGCAGAGCCGCCAAAGATCGACAGCCAGTTGTTCGGCGGCGTGCCATCGGGCTGCGGGTCGGCCCAGACGTACCAGTCAGCGCGGGCATTGTCGCGGCTCTGGCGGCTTTCGCCGAACCACGGGTGCTGGTCAGAGGTATGCGACAGCACAAGATCAATCATCACCCGCAGGCCCAGGCCGTGCGCCGTTGCGACCAGCTGGTCAAAGTCGGACAGGCTGCCGAACATCGGATCGACGTCGCAATAGTCGGAGACGTCATAGCCGAAATCCTTCATCGGGGAGGTGAAGAATGGCGAGATCCAGATCGCATCCACCCCAAGCGAAGCAATATGCGGCAGGCGCTGGGTGATGCCTCTGAGGTCACCGATGCCATCGCCGTTGCTGTCCTGATAGCTGCGCGGGTAAATCTGATAGATCACTGCACCGCGCCACCAATCGGGGTCAGCGGCGAGAACCTGTGCCGGGTCGAGTTGAGCTTGAGCGTTCATATCAGCTGTTTCCATAGTCTGTAGAGTAAGAGGCAGGACCGGTGTGATCCGGCCTGCGGATCACGTCACTTGACCGAGCCTGCAAGGAGGCCACGGACGAGGTATTTCTGCATGGCAAAGAAGACACCGAGCGGCACCGCAATCGAGACAAAGGCGGAGGTTGCGAGGATCTCCCAATTGCCGCCACGGGTGCCCAGCAGCTCAACGATCTGTTTGGTCATCACGGTGGTTTCCCCGGTGGCGTCGATCAGGAACACCATGGCCACCAGAAGGTCGTTCCAGGTCCACAGGAACTGGAAGATCGCAAATGAGGCCAGCGCCGGAAAGGACAGCGGCAGGATGATGCGGGTGAAGATCATGAAATCGGTCGCGCCATCGACACGGGCATTTTCGATGATATCGCGTGGGATGCCTACCATGTAGTTGCGCAAAAGGTAGATCGCGAGCGGCAGGCCAAAGCCGGTGTGGGCCATCCAGACGCCGATGTAGCCTTTGCCGATGCCGATCTCATTGTGGAATTTCAGCAGCGGGATCAGCGCCAGTTGCAATGGCACCACCAGCAGGCCAACGATGGCCGCCACCAGCAGGGCGCGGCCCGGAAATTCCATCCACGCCAGCGCATAGGCCGCGAAGGCGGCAACAAGGATCGGGATGATGGTTGCCGGAATGGTGACGGTCAGCGTGTTGAAAAATGCCTTGGCCATATTGTCGGTTGAATTGCCGGAGATGAGCACTGTTTCATAGTTCTCCAGCGTGAATTCCGGCGGCACGGTTGCGGTGACAAACACCCGGGGGCCGCGTTTGCCGCTGATTTCCTCGGTGCTTTCCAATCGGTAGGCGCCATCTGCCGCAACCGACAGGGTGCCGCCACGGCGCAGCTCGGCCGTTTCACCGGGCTGATAGGCGGCAGGCTCGCGCGCCGAGGTGCCCCAGGCGGAAATCTCGCTGCTGGTGTCTTCGGCAAAGAGGCGGCCCTCAATCACAAAGAGATCTCCCTGTCGCAGCTGTTCGCTGGGCAGGTCAATGCGCAGGGTCAGGTTCTGTTCACTGGGGAACATCGCGCGCCACCAGCCGCTGGTCGCGATCTGATCGGCGGTGCGGAAGGAGGACACCAAGAGGCCCAGCGTCGGGAACAGCCACAGCCCCACGAGCAGCACCACGGAAAGGCGTAAGGCCCAGGTCAGCGCAGGTTTTTGTCCGGCAATCATTGTCATGGCGGTCTTCTCCTCAGCGCATTTCGCGGCGGGCGTTGTAGACGTTCCAGACCAGGATCGGCAGGACCAGAAGCATGATGACCATGGCGCTGGCGGAGCCGACGCCCCAGTCATTGGCGCGGAACAGTTTGTCGTACATGTAATTGGCCAGAACCTGCGTCTCCCACTGGCCGTTGGTCATGGCAAAGACGATGTCAAAGACCTTGAGCACAACGATGGTGATGGTGGTCCAGACGACGACGATCGTGTCCATGATCTGCGGCACCTTGATCTTGAAGAAGATCTGAAACGGTCCGGCCCCATCCACGATGGCGGCTTCAACGGTTTCTTCGGGGATGCCGCGCAGGGCGGCGGAGAGGATCACCATGGCAAAACCGGTCTGGATCCAGATCAGCACCATCATCAGGAAGAAGTTGTTCCAGAACGGGATGGTCAGCCACTGCATCGGCCCGTCGCCGCCGAAATAGATGTAGAGCGCGTTCAGAACGCCGATCTGCTCGGTGCCCTCGGGGCGGGCGTCATAGACCAGTTTCCAGATCACCGCAGCCCCGACAAAGGAGATCGCCATCGGCATGAAGATCAGTGACTTCGCAATATTGCCCCAGGCCAACCGGTCCGTCAGCTGTGCGGCCAGCAGGCCGAAGGCGGTCGAGGCGGCAGGCACCACGAGAAGCCACAGGAAATTGTTTTGGAGCGCCTCCCAGAATTTCGCCTCGGCCAGCATCTGCTGGTAGTTGGCAAGACCGACGAATTCAGATCCGCCGCCGGGAACCCGTTCTGTAACCGACAGGCGCAGGGTCTCAACCACCGGGTAGGCCAGATAGAGCCCCAACGCCAGCAGCGCGGGCAACAGGAACAGCCATGGTCGGATCATATTGGCGCGGCGGATATTGCGGGCGATATGCGCACCGCGTGCCGGAAAGATCACCCGGTCCAGCACCAGATTGGAGAAGTAGAAATAGCCGACACACCCTCCGACGCCAAAGGCGATTGTGAGCAGGCCCTGAATGGCTGGGTGCATGAGAAACTCCCTTCGCGGTGGGGTGGAGTGGGCAGATCAGCCCCCGGCAGCAACGCAGGCGGGCAGATCGGCGCGGATCTTCGATGGGAAAACTGCAAATGGTGCGGGCCGACCTGATAGAGGCAGCCCGCACCTGTGACTTATTTCAAAGCATCCCAGGAGGACTGGATCTCGGCCGCGACCTCTTCTGCCGGGGTGCCGCCAGCGTAGCCGACCATGCCTGTCCAGAAGGAACCCGCGCCGACCGCGCCGGGCATCAGATCCGATGCGTCAAAGCGGAAGGTGTCTGCGGACAACAGGATATCGCCCATCTTTTTCAGCGTATCAGTGGCATAAAGGTCGGTGTTGACGCCCTTGTGCGGGGTCAGGAAGCCCTGTTGCGCCATCCAGACCTCATGTCCGATAGGGGATTTCAGGAATTCCATCAAGGCGCGCGCGCCCTTGCTGTCGTTGGTGATCGACCACAGGGTGCCTGCCCCCAGAACCGGGCTGCCCAGATCCTTTTCCTCATAGGCCGGGAAGTAGAAGAAATCCGCATCCAGCCCCACCTCGGTGCCTTCGGGGAAGAAGGCCGGGATGAAGGACGCCTGACGGTGCATCAGACATTGCGGCGGGCTGGCGAAAAGGCCCTTGGGGCTGTCGCGGAAATCTGTGGAGGCCACCGCCCCTGCCCCGCCCGATACATAGGCGTCATTGCGGGCGAAATGCCCAAATTCCTCAATCGCACCGATGACGCGGGGATCGGTGAAGGGGATTTCGTTGCTGACCCACTGGTCATAGACGGACGGGTCCTGGGTGCGCAGCATCATATCCTCGACCCAGTCGGTGGCAGGCCAGCCCGTGGCGCCACCGGACCCCAGACCAATGCACCAGGGCGTATTGCCGTCCTCGACCATCTGATCGGTCAGCGCCTTCAGCTCTTCCATCGACTGCGGCACGTCGTAGCCGAAATCCTCAAAGGTTTCAGGTACGTACCAGACAAGGGATTTCACATCGACCTTGTAGAACAGGCCAAAGAGATCCTCGTTGCCATCCGGCCCCTTGAAGGTGCTGAGATCGACCCAGGAGTCGCCAGCGGCGTAGTTTTCACGCACCCAGTCAGCGGTGTCGCTGCCCAGAGGCGAGATAAAGCCGCGCCGCGCCATGTCCGCCACCAGTCCCGGCTGCGGGAAGACGGCGATGTTGGGTGCGGAGCCGGCCTCGGCGTCCACGACGATCTGCTGTTCGAAACTGTCGGAGCCGGTGTAACGCACATCGGCGCCGGTAGCCTCGGCAAAATAGGCCAGCACTTTCTCGACCAGTGCCTGATCGGGGCCAAGCCAGGGTCCGAAGACGGTGACCTGTTCACCGGCAAGATCGGTCGCCTTTAGCGCCTCGAAGCTGTCCCAGTTGAACTCTCCCTCACCGACCGGAAAGGTCAGCGCCCCGTCGGCCTGCGCAAGTCCGGCTGTCAATGCCAACACGCCCGCAGCGGCAGTAAGCCTGCGTTTCATGATATTTCCTCCCGATAATCACAACGCCCTGCCAGATCCTGTTTGATCCGGTTATCCAAAGCGCTTTGGATTTCGCTACACTTCTAGATTCGCGCGGCGCTGTCAACAAATTACCAAGAAACACCTCTTATCTCTTAATTCAAACGGCCCTTGCCAGCCTCACCTCACCCCTGCCATAACTACCTGAGCATGAGCACTGCGTTGCGATATGCGCCCGAAATATCAAAGCGCTTTGGAGACTTTCCGTATGAATCTGAAGGAACTGGCCGCCCATCTGAACCTGTCACAGACAACGGTCAGCCGTGCGTTGAATGGGTTTCCCGAAGTAAGCGAAGCCACCCGCAGGCGGGTTGCGGCGGCGGCGGAGCAGCACAACTACCGCCCCAACACCCGCGCCAAGGCGCTGGCAACCGGGCGGGCAATGGCCATCGGCCATGTGATTCCGCTGTCATCGCAGCATGAGATGGTGAACCCGATCTTTGGCGATTTCATCGCCGGAGCGGGCGAGAGCTACGCCAAGGCCGGCTATGACATGGTGCTGTCGCTGGTCGAGGACAGCAAACAGGAAAAGGCCTATCGCGAGATGGCGGCGAAGCGGAACGTCGATGGCATCGTGCTGCATGCGCCGCGCATGTCGGACCCGCGGATTGCACTGTTGCGCGATATTGGCCTGCCTTTTGCGGTGCATGGCCGGGCCTCCGATCTGGAGGGGCCGTACAGCTGGCTGGATGTGAACAACAAAAGCGCCTTTGAACGGGCGACACAATTCCTGCTCGATCTCGGGCATCGGCGGATCTGTCTGGTCAATGGTCTGGAGAGCATGGATTTCGCATGGCGTCGTCGCGCAGGCTACGAATGCGCGCTGACCGCAGCGGGCATCCCCCTGGATCCCGCGCTGATGTTTGCCGAGGAAATGACCGAAAGCTACGGTCACCGCACCGTCGTACACACTCAGGCCATGGCCGATCCGCCCACCGCCTATCTGGTGTCGTCGATCATCCCGGCGATGGGTGTGCGCCGCGCAATCGAGGATTCGGGGCGCCAGATGGGGCGCGATATTTCGGTGATCACCCATGACGATGATCTCTCCTATCTGCGCAATGGCGATGAGCTGCCGCAATTCACCGCGACGCTTTCTTCTGTGCAGGAGGCCGGCCGACAGCTGGCCGACCTGCTGCTGGCGCAGATCCGCGATCCGGGTGACGCCCCTTTGACACGCCTGCTGGAAGCGCAGCTGACGGTTGGCCGCTCCACCGGGCCTGCGCCGTCGCGCTAGGCTCACCGCTGCCCGCACCATCCAATCAGGAGAGCCGCCATGTTACGCAACAGCCGCCAGGACTTCCCCGAGGGTTTTCTCTTTGGCGCGGCAACCTCAGCCTATCAGATCGAAGGACACGGGTTTGGCGGCGCCGGGGCGACCCATTGGGACAGTTTCGCCGCCACCCCCGGCAATGTAGTGCGAGCCGAGCACGGCCAGCGCGCCTGCGATCATTACCACCGCTACGCTGAGGATCTGGATCTGGCGGCAGCTGCCGGGTTTGACTGCTACCGGTTCTCCACCAGCTGGGCGCGGGTTCTGCCCGAGGGGCGTGGCACACCCAACCCCGACGGGCTGGATTTCTACGACCGGTTGACGGATGCGATGCTGGAGCGGGGGCTGAAACCCTGCGTGACGCTCTACCACTGGGAATTGCCACAGGCGCTGGCCGATATGGGAGGCTGGCGCAACGCCGATATCGCCAAATGGTTTGGCGACTTTACCGCGGTCATCATGGGCCGCATTGGCGACCGGATGTATTCCGCGGCGCCGATCAATGAACCATGGTGCGTAGGCTGGCTGTCGCATTTCCTTGGCCATCATGCGCCCGGCCTGCGTGATATCCGGGCAACGGCGCGGGCGATGCACCATGTGATGGTAGCCCATGGCACCGCCATCGAAACGATGCGCGGCCTTGGCATGGAGAACCTTGGCGCCGTGTTCAATCTGGAATGGGCAGCCCCCGCCGACAACAGCGAGGCCGCCCGGCAGGCCGCTGCGCGCTATGATGCGATCTACAATGGCTTTTTCCTTGGCGGTGCCTTTCACGGGCGCTACCCGGATCTGGCGCTGGAAGGGCTGGAACCGCATCTGCCGCACGGCTGGCAGGATGATTTTGCCACCATCTCAGCCCCCGTCGACTGGTGCGGCCTCAACTACTATACCCGCAAGCTGATTGCGCCGGGCAGCGGCGCCTGGCCCCATTACGCCGAGGTCGATGGCCCGCTGCCCAAGACCCAGATGGGATGGGAGATCTATCCGCAAGGGCTTTATGATTTTCTGACCCGGACGGCCCGCGACTATACGGGAGATCTGCCGCTGATCGTGACCGAAAACGGCATGGCCAACGCGGATATGGTGACAGATGGCACCGTGCAGGACGACGCCCGGATCGCCTTTGTCGATGACCATCTGGACGCGGTGCGCCGTGCCATTGCGGATGGCGTGCCGGTGCAGGGCTATTTCCTGTGGTCGCTTCTGGACAATTATGAATGGGCGCTGGGGTATGAGAAACGGTTCGGGCTGATACATGTGGATTTCGACACGCTGACCCGCACCCCCAAGGCATCATACCGCGCGCTGCAATCGGCGTTGGCACCCCCGCCGTGATACCGGTGCTTCGATCGCGGGCGGGCGTCAGTCCGCCAGTCGCGCTGCCAGCTGGTCCAGCACGCTGAGGCATTGCCCGAGCTGGTCAATGGCGAGGTATTCATCCGCCTTATGCGCCTGCGCGATGGACCCTGGCCCGCAGACGACCACATCCATACCCAGCGCCTGAAACAAGCCCGCCTCGGTGCCGAAGGGCACCAGATCCGCGCTCTTGCTGCCCAGCAGCTCCGCCATGATGTCGCGGGCCTCATTCCGCGTGGTGGGGACCAGCCCTGCCACCTCTCCCACCACCTCGGTGTCGATGCTGGCCTCGGGGTAGACCGCGCGCATGGCAGGCAGCAGAACATCGTGGCAATAGCGTGCCATCGTGTCCTTCACATGGTCGGCGTCGGCCTGCTGGACCGGACGCATCTCCCAATCGACCTGCGCCTTTGATGCGATGACATTATGCGCGCTGCCACCGTTGAGCGCACCGATGTTCAGCGTGGTCCAGGGCGGATCAAATCGACTGTCCGACGGGGTACGCTGCTGCAAATCCAGGCGCAGATCGAGCAGGCGGCTGACATAGCGCACCGCGTATTCCACCGCATTGACCCCTCGTGACGGATCCGACCCGTGACCCTCAAGCCCCTGAAAACGTGTGGTGTATTCGTGGCAGCCTTTGTGGCCCTCAATGATGCGCATACTTGTCGGTTCACCGATCAGGGCCAGTCGTGGCCTGATCTCGCGGTCGCGCAGCGTCTGAACCAGATGACCGGCACCGACGCAGCCCACCTCCTCGTCGTAGGTAAAGGCGAAATGCAGGGGACGCTTGCCGATCTGCCCGGCGAACTGCGGCGCCATGGCGAGGGTCGCCGCGATGAAACCTTTCATGTCGCAGGTGCCGCGTCCGTAGAGCCGCCCGTCGCGCTCCACCATCGTGAAGGGGTCACTGCTCCAGTCCTGATCGGTCACCGGCACCACATCGCTATGGCCTGACAGCACGATCCCGCCATCGGCGTCCGGACCAAGCGTGGCGAAGAGATTTGCCTTCTGACCGCTGGCATCAAACAGCACATCAACACTGGCGCCGCAGTCCTCAAGCCGGTTGGCAAGATAGGCAATCATCTCCAGATTGCTGTCAGCCGAGACCGTTGGAAAGGCAATGAGATCCGACAGGATCCGGGTGGTTTCATCAATCACCGGCTCATCCTTTTATGAACAGTTTCCGCTCCACTGTGCAGAGCGGTTCGGCGGCGCCGGTGTCGCGGATCAGCAGGGTTTCGGTGGTCTCAAGCCCCCAGCTGTCCATCCAAAGCGCCGGCATAAAGTGGAACACCATGCCCGGTTGCAGCACGGTGGTGTCTTCGCTGCGGATCGACGCCGTTCGTTCGCCCCAGTCCGGCGGGTAGGACAGGCCAACCGGGTAGCCCATGCGGCCAGAGCGTTCGATGCCGTGTCTGGCCATCACCGCCATAAAGGCGTCGGCAATGTCGCAGGTGCGATTGCCTGCGCGCGCCGCCTCGATTCCGGCGGCGATGCCTTCGATCTGGGCAGCCTCGGTTCGCAGCATCTCCGCCGGAGGAGTGCCGAGGAAGACCGTGCGCGACAGTGGCGCATGATAGCGGCGATAGCAGCCGGAGAGTTCAAAGAACGTCGCCTCGCCCGCGCGCATCGGGGTGCCGTCCCAGGTCAGATGCGCTGCGGTGGCATCCAGCCCCGAAGGGGTCAGCGGCACGATGGCGGGATAATCCCCCCAGTCCTCGCCCACGCCGGTGATGCCCGCATGAATAATATCCGCGACCAGATCATTTTTGCGCACCCCGGGTTCGGCGCGGTCGATGGCGGTCTGGATCACCCGATCGGTGATCCGCGCCGCCTTGCGCATGAAGGTCAGCTCAGCCTCGGTTTTGATCAGCCGTTGCCAGTTGACCACTCCGGTTGCGTCCTGAAGGTCGGCGTGAGGCAGCTCTGCCGCCAGTACCGCATGTGCCTTGGCTGAATAGTAGTAATTCTCCATCTCGACACCGATGCGGGCGCCCGCAAGCCCCTGCGCGCGCAGACGCTCGGCCAGATCCTGCATCGGATGGCGGTCGATTGATTGAACATAGTGATCGCCGTAGCCGAGAAGCCTGTCCTGAGCCATCCAGCAGGTGCGGCGGGCCCCCATCATGTCCATATGCCGCCCCCACCAGATCGGGTCATCGTCATGGGTGACGATCACCCCCTGATGGACATAGAAGGACCAGCCGTCATAGCCGGTGAGCCAGGCCTGATTGGAGGGATCGGTGACAAAGAGCGCATCCAGACCGGCGGCAGCCATGGCGGCCCGGGTCTTAGCCAGCCGCTGCTCGTATTCGGATTGCTCAAACGGGGTATTTGGCTTGACCATTTTGTATTTCCCTTCCTGCCCTCAGCCCAAAACCGCAGTGACGGCCCGGTGCGTTGCCGCGACCACCTGATCTGCCTCCTGCCGGATCAGGCAGAACGGCGGCGCAAAGCCGAGGATATCCCCCTGCGGCATCGCCCGCGCAATCACGCTGTCCTGCTCTAACAGTTTGGCCGCGATCTGCGGTCCGATCTTGTCACTGGCGTCAAAGAAACGGCGATCATCGCGCTCGGCCACGAATTCCACCGCGCAGAGCATCCCCTCGCCGCGCACGTCGCCCACATTGGGATGGTCTCCCAGCGCCTTGCGCATCTCATCATTGAGGTAGGCGCCGATGGCACCGGCGTTTTCGACAAGTCCGAGCTGGTCGATCAGATTGAGGTTGGCCACGCCAGCGGCGGCGCCGATGGGATGCGCCGAATAGGTCCAGCCATGACCAATCGGGCCGTTCTCATCTGTGCCGCGCTCCAGAACCTGCCACATCTTGTCTGACACGATAGAGCCCGACAGCGGCGCATAGGCTGAGGTCAACCCCTTGGCGATGGTGATAAGATCGGGTCGCATGCCGTAGTGATCAGAGCCGAACATCGTGCCCAACCGGCCAAAACCTGTCACCACCTCATCCGCGACCAACAGGATATCGTGGCGCTCCAGCACCGCCTGAATGGCCGGCCAGTACCCGGCAGGCGGCGGCACGATGCCCCCGGTGCCCAGCACCGGCTCACCGATAAAGGCCGCGATGGTGTCGGCCCCCTCACGCTCGATCAGCGCCTCAAGCTCAGCTACGCAATGGGCGACAAAATCGGCCTCGCTCTGGCTGCAATCCGCACGGCGGAAGTAATATGGCGCCTCGGTATGCACCACCTGCGCCAGCGGCAGATCGAATTTGTTGTGAAACAGCTCCAACCCGGTCAGCGACCCCGTCATCAGCCCGGATCCGTGATAGCCCCGCCAGCGGGAGATGATCTTTTTCTTTTCCGGGCGGCCGAGGATGTTGTTGTAATACCAGATCAGCTTGATGTTGGTTTCATTCGCATCGGACCCGGAAAGGCCGAAATAGACTTTCGACATGTGATCGGGCGCCCGGTCCATGATCATCTTGGCGAGGGTGATCGAGGCCTCGGTGCCATGGCCGACATAGGAGTGGTAATAGGCCAGATCGCGGGCCTGGGTGGCGATGGCCTCGGCAATCTCAGGGCGCCCATAACCGACGTTGACGCAGTAAAGCCCGGCAAAGGCGTCCAGCATCCGATTGCCATCGCGATCCTCGATATGGCAGCCACTGCCACCGGTCACCACCCGCTGCGGCAGGTTTCCACGGGCAAATTCGGCAAGATGCGTGGAAGGGTGGAAAAAACTGTCGCGGTCCCATTGGTCCAGTTGATCGTTGTGCAGCATGGCTCTGTCCTTGGCTATGGCGGCGCGCCGCCTTTGGTCACATGAAGGGAGCCAGTTGCACGCGACAGGCCAGCGGGGCGGCCTGTTTTTGAGCAGAAGAAGGCTCCGCTCACCCGGACAGCAGCGCGCAATGCCTTTATTGCCAGGGTCGTGCAGCAGTTGGACCATGAGAGACCGGCCGATGGCAACAGATTTTTTTGCGCCGTGGCTAGGACCGGTGGTCGCCGGCCCCTGCCCCGATGGTCGACGCCGCAGATCTGTTTCCAAACCGCGCGGTATCACAGATTCGACGGCAGCCCTATCCGGCAGGCGGCGGCGCCAGGGAGTTCCGTCTGACAACAGCTGTGTTGATGCAGATCGACTGACCGTCGGAGCGGCCTTCAACCATGGCGATCAGCTGTTGAGCCGCCTTGCGCCCCATTTCACGGTGCGGAACATGCACCGTCGTCAGCGGCGGGCTGACGATCTCCGCCAGTTCAATATCATCAAAGCCGGTTATCGAGACATCCTGCGGCACCGCGATGCCAAGGCGGTGCGCCTCGCCCAACGCACCGGCTGCAAGGACGTCATTGCCACACATGACCACGGTCGGACGAGGATCACGGGCCATCAACTCAGCAAATGCCCTGGCGCCTTTTTCAATTTCATAGGGGGTTTCGATCAATGTCAGCGCCTGCGGATCGCAGCCCTGCGCTTGGAGGGCATCGCGGACCCCGCTGACGCGGTTCTGTGCCCGGTCATTGCCTTGCCGGATACCCGAGATCATGGCGATGCGACGGTGGCCCGCCGTTAGCACCGCCTGCGCCAGCTCATACATGGCCCCGGTATTGCTGAAGCCGACGGAGATCTGAGGCAGGTCGGGCGCATATGACCAGGCCACCAGAACCGGCACCTGATGTTTCGCAAGATACTGGTAGATCTTCTCGTCCCGTTCATGGCCAATCAGCAGCAGACCGTCGGCCCCGCGCGCAACCAAAGCCCGGATCTGCTCCTCCTCCACGTCTGGGCTGTAGGCGGAGCTGGAGACGAGAAGCGTATAGCCATCCTCGCGCAGCTGGTCCTGAAAGGCCTGCAGGCCGCGGGCAAAGATCGCGTTGTCCATGGTGGGAATGATCGCCCCGATGGTGAAGCTGCGTTTGGCAGCCATCACCCGCGCGGCGAAATTCGGCGTGTACCCCAGCGATTCGACCGCTTCCATCACCCGGTCGCGGGTTGCCTTGATCACCCGGTCAGGTGAATTCAGGCAGCGCGACACCGTCGCGGTGGAAACGCCCGCCGCCTTGGCAACATCGTTAAGTGTTGGAGCTGAGGGGATTTTTCCCATGTCTTACCTGCCATGTCTTTGGCGTATGTTAGCATAAATCGGGGCAGCTGCCAGCTACCAATGTAAGCGCTTGCATTATTGATGTAAGCGCTTACAAATGATGTTGAGATACAAACCGGGATCTTGCGATGTTTCTGATGGCGTCTGTTTGCGTATTTGTCGTGTTCTTTGCCAATGTTGCCCTCGGCGCGTTTGGCGGCGGCGGCTTCCTGGGCGATGTCGGCGAAATGGTGGTCCTGTTTGCAGCTTCCATTCTGTTTGTGGCGGCAATTCTCAAGCGAGAGGCTGACCAGAAAAATCAAAACGGCAGCTGACGGATTTCCAAGGGAGGAAGACAATGACAAATGGCAAGGATGGCCTCAAATCTGCGGAGCGCCGCAATTTTCTGAAACTGGCCTCGACCGGTTCTTTTACTGCGGCGATGGTCGCAGGGGCTGGCGGTGTGCTCTGGTCCACTGAGGCGGTTGCGCAAACCGCCAAGGAGGAAAAGGAACGTGAGGGTGCGGCCGAGCATATCATGACCGTGGCAACCGCCTATGTGCTGGGCGCTTCGCGCAGCTATCCGATCATGCAGTTGGATCTGAAGGAAAACATCCAGAACGCCACCAACGGCAAGGTCTACGTGAAGCTAGCCCCCGGCGGGCAGCTCGGCGCGGGCGGCGCTTTGGTGCAGAAGGTACAGGGCGGCACCATCCAGGCAGCGCAGCATTCGCTGTCAAATTTCGCGCCCTTTGCCTCTACCGTAGACCTGATCAACATGCCCTATCTCTGCGGTTCCAACCAGCGGTTCACCAATCTGGTGACCTCAGATTTCTGGAACTCGGAGGTGCATCCGAAAGTGGAGGCCGCAGGGTTCAAGGCGCTGTTCTATGTGAACATCGACCCCCGTGTGGTGGCGGTGCGCAAGGGTGGCAACGCGGTGATGTCACCCGGTGACATGGCCGGGGTGAAATTCCGGGTGCCAGGCTCGAAGATGCTTCAGCAGTATTACCGCATGGTCGGCGCCAATCCGACGCCGGTGGCCTGGGGCGAGACGCCATCGGCCATCAAACAGGGTGTGGCGGATGCGCTCGATCCATCGGTCGGGGCGCTCTATGTCTTTGGCTTCAAGGATATTCTCAGCCATGTGACCTTTACCCAGGCGGTGCCGGACAGCCAAGTTTATTCCTGTAATCTGGAATGGTTCAATTCACTGCCCGCCGATGTGCAGGAGGGCGTGATGTGGGGGTCTGAAATGACCGCGCATCAGAACCTGTCCAAAGTGCCCTCCGCCCGCGCCTATGCGATGGCGGAACTGACCAAGGCCGGTGTCGAATTCCATAGTCTCAGCGACGATCAGCTGGGCGAATGGCAAGAGGCCGGCGGCTATCAGCGCAGCGAATGGGATTCCTTCAAGACCGAGCTGGCAGGCTCAATGGACAATTTCGCCAAGCTGGAGGAGGCCGCAGGCACCCAGGGCAAATACTTCGTCCACGACGCCTGAGCCGGACCGGGCGGGCAGCGCGAAGCCACCCCGCCCGTCCTTATTCCAACAGCCGCCGCCGCAACAGTCTCCCGGGCTGGTTGCGGGGGTGCGCCTGAACCACGGGAACGGCAATGCAGATCCTGCGAACGATCGACAAGAACGCGGAGCGCTGGCTGCTTCTGGTGTTCTACGTGATGCTGGTCATCACCATGGCAATCGAGGTGATCCGGCGCGAGCTGTTTGCCTTCTCCTCGATCTGGGGCGAGGAGATCGTCCGCTATTCCTTCATCTATCTGGCCTGGATCGGTGCCGCCGCCGCGGTCAAGGAACGTGCGCATATCCGCATTGATGTGCTGATGCACTACCTCGGCCCACGGCCCAAGGCGCTGCTCTATATCTTTGGCGATCTGGTGATGTTCATCGTGGCGCTGGTGGCGCTCTACTGGTCATTCGAGACGGTTCTGGTCTCCGCCAAGTTCGGATCGGTCAGCCACGGGCTGCGGATTTCGATGGTCTGGTTCCTGATGGCGGTGCCTGTGGGCTTTGCGCTGATGGTCTGGCGGCTCTTGCAATCCTTCCTGCGCGACTGGCGCAGCCTTCGCGACGGCACCCCCGTCTTCGAAGGCGACAAGCTGTTTGATTGAGGGGCGTTAAGCGATGCTGTGGAATTCACTCAATCAAACGGTCGAACTTGGATGGGACTTCTACCTGCCGGTGATCATGTTCGTGGCGCTGATTGCGCTGGCGGTACCGGTCTGGGCCGCCATCGGCGCGGCGGCGATCACCATGCTGGTTATGTCGGGCGACCTGCCGCTGAGCGCCATCGGCGAAAGCCTGTTCACCGGCATTGATGCCTTTGCGCTGACCGCGGTGCCCTTGTTCATCCTGACCGGCGACGTGCTGGTGCGCACCGGCCTCAGCAAGAAATTTCTGGATGTCGCAGAGGCGCTGACCTGCTGGACGCGGGGAGGCTTCGGCTCGGCCACGGTGCTGGTCTGCGGCATGTTCGCGGCGATCTCCGGCTCCGATGCGGCCGGTGCTGCCGCCGTTGGACGGATGACCATCAACCGGCTGGTCGAAAGCGGCTACCCCCGCCCCTATGCCTGCGCGCTGGTGGCTGCAGGCGCCTGTACCGGCATCCTGATCCCGCCCTCCATCGCCTATATCATCATCGGTCTGGTGCTGGGCATTTCCGCCTCCACCCTGTTCCTGGCGGCGCTGATCCCGGGGATTGCCATTCTGGTGTCGATCCTGGTCACCAATATCATCATGAACCGGCTTTACACTTATGAGACAGGCGGCAACATGGGGTTCGGTGAATGGCTGGGCAATCTGGGCCAGTCGCTGAAATCCGGCTGGTATGCCTTCATCGTGCCAGGGATCATCTTCTATGGCATCTTCTCAGGCCGCCTGACCCCGACAGAGGCCGGCGCCACGGCAGTGGTCGTCACCATCCTGATGGGCTTTGTCCTCGGCACCCTGAAACTGGCGGATTTCCCCGCGATGCTGGTCAGCTCTGCGAAGGTCAACGGGGTGATCCTGCCGATCATCGCCTTCTCCGCGCCGCTGGCCGAGGCGCTGGCGATCATGGGTGTGCCGCAGGGGTTTGTGACGGCTGTGACCGGGCTGACCGATGACCCCTCTGTGCTGATCCTGCTGATGATCTGCATCCTGATTGCGGCCGGCTGCGTGATGGAGACAACCCCCAACATCGTGATCCTGGCGCCGATCCTGAAGCCGCTCGCCGACAACATCGGCATGAACGAAATCCAGTTCTGCATCATGATGATCACCGCGCTGGGGGTCGGCTTTATCACCCCGCCCCTGGGCCTGAACCTCTTTGTCGTCTCCGGCATCACCGGCGAGTCCATCCTCAAGATCGCCGCCCGCGCCATTCCCTTTGTGCTGACCATGCTGATTGTGGTGCTGCTGATCGCCTATATCCCCGCGATTTCGACCACGCTGCTTCCTGATATTTACAAGTAGGACCCTCTGACATGACCCGTGAATACCTGAAAAAGGCGGCCCTGACCCCCAAGTCGGACGCGTCCGAGACCCATAAAATCGTGCAGGGCATCCTGGACGACATTGAGGCCGGCGGCGATGCCAAGGCGCTGGAGTATGCCGCGAAGTTCGACAAATACGAGGGCAACGTGCTGCTGACGGCAGAGGAGATCGAAGCCGCCTGCGCGCAGGTACCGGAGAAGCTCAAGGCCGACATCCGGTTTTCCCACGACAACGTGCGCCGCTTTGCCGAGCTGCAGAAAAGCACGATGCAGAACGTGGAGACCGAAATCTCCCCCGGCTTCGTCACCGGGCAAAAGGTGATCCCGGTGGATGCGGCGGGCTGCTATGTGCCGGGCGGGCGCTACAGCCATATCGCCAGCGCCATCATGACGGTGACCACCGCCAAGGTCGCGGGCTGCAAGCACATCACCGCCTGTTCGCCGCCGCGCCCCGGCGTGGGCGTGGCCCCCGCCATCGTCTATGCCGCCCATATCTGCGGCGCCGACAAGATCATGGCGATGGGCGGCGTGCAGGGGGTTTCGGCGATGACCTTTGGCCTCTTTGGCCTGCCCAAGGCCAATATCCTGGTCGGTCCCGGCAACCAGTTTGTGGCGGAGGCCAAGCGCATCCTGTTCGGCCGCGTCGGCATCGACATGATCGCAGGCCCCACCGACAGCCTGATCCTGGCCGACGGCACCGCCGACGCCCATATCGTCGCCACCGATCTGGTGAGCCAGGCCGAGCATGGCTATAACTCTCCGGTCTGGCTGGTGACCGATGATCGCGCCCTGGCCGAGGACGTCATGCGGCTGGTGCCGGGGCTGATCGACGACTTGCCGGAGGTGAACCGCGAGAACGCCGCCGCCGCCTGGCGCGACTATGCCGAGGTGATCCTGTGCAAAGACCGCGAGGATATGGCGGCCTGCTCCGACGAATACGCGCCCGAGCATCTGACCGTGCAGGCAAAGGATCTGGACTGGTGGCTGGAGCAGCTGACCTGCTACGGCTCGCTGTTTCTGGGCGAGGAGACCACGGTCTCTTACGGGGACAAGGCGGCGGGCACCAACCACGTGCTGCCGACCTCGCGCGCGGCCAGCTATACAGGCGGCCTCAGCGTTCACAAATACATGAAGATCGTCACCTGGCAGCGCGCCACCCGCGAAGGCTCGAAACCGGTGGCAGAGGCCACGGCCCGGATCGCACGGCTGGAGGGGATGGAGGGTCACGCCCGCGCCGCTGATGTGCGGCTGGCCAAGTATTTCCCGGACGAAACCTTTGACCTGACCGCCAATGGCTGACCCGCGCGCCCTGTTCGATCTGACGGGCCGGACCGCCTGCATCACCGGCGCCAGCTCCGGGCTGGGGCGGCGCGCGGCCATCGCGCTGGCCGCCGCCGGGGCGCAGGTGGTGGCGGTGGCGCGCCGGGCGGAGGCGCTGGAAAGCCTCTGTTCGGAGATCGGCGCAGGCGCGGCGTATACGGTGGCCGATGTGGCCGACCGCAGCGCGCTGGCGGCACTGCGGGACGCCGTTGCGGCCCCCTTCGGCGCGCCGGACATCCTGATCCACGCGGCCGGCGTCAACACGCGGCAGCCTGCGGATGAGGTGACCACGGAGGGCTGGGACCGCACACTGGCGCTGAACCTGACGGCGCCCTTCTTCCTTAGCCAAACGTTTGTGCCTGCGATGAAGGACAGGGGCTGGGGGCGGATTGTCAATTTCGCCTCGCTCCAGACAACCCGCGCCTTTCCCGGTGGCATCGCCTATGGCGCCAGCAAGGGCGGGATCGGCCAGCTGACCCGCGCCATGGCGGAAGCCTGGTCGCCCCACGGCATCACCGCCAACGCGATCGGGCCGGGGTTCTTCCCGACCGAGCTGACCCAATCAGTATTCGAGGATGACGCGCGCGCGGCCCGCAACGCCGCCCAGACCTGCATCGGCCGCAACGGGCGGCTGGACGATCTCGACGGGCCGCTCTTGTTCCTGTGCTCGGAGGCTTCGGCCTATGTCACCGGGCAAATCCTGATGGTTGACGGGGGGTTCACCGCGAAATGAAAGCCTTGGTTTATGAAGGGGTTGAGACGCTTGCCGTCCGCGATGTGCCGATGGCCGCGGGCCAGCCGGGCGAGCATCTGATCCGCATCCATGCCTCCGGCATCTGCGGGTCGGACATGCACGCCTATCTAGGCCACGACAGCCGCCGGCCCGCACCGCTGATCCTCGGGCACGAAGCCGCGGGGGTGGTCGAGGACGGGCCGCAGGCAGGCCGCCGCGTCACCATCAACCCGCTGGTCACCTGCGGCAGCTGCACCGCCTGCGCATCGGGGCGCGAAAACCTCTGCGCCAGCCGCCAGATCATCTCGATGCCCCCGCGCGAGGGCGCCTTTGCCCAGTTCGTGGCGATGCCGGAACGCAATCTGGTGACCGTGCCGGACGCGGTCCCGCTGGCAAAGGCCGCGCTGGCGGAGCCGCTGGCGGTCAGCTGGCACGCCGCCCGGCTGGCGCTGGAGGCGCTGCACCCGGACACCGAACGCCGCGCGCTGGTGATCGGCGGCGGTGCCATCGGGCTGGCGGCGGCGCTGGCGCTCAGCGCGATGGGGGTGGAGGACGTGACCATCCAAGAACCCAACGCCGCGCGCCGTGCCTTTCTGACAGATCGCTGCGACCAGCAGGCGGTGGCGGAGTTTCAGGGCATGGTGCCGCTGGTGGTGGACGCGGTGGGCTATGCCGCCACCCGCACTGCCGCCTCTGCCACTGCCGCGCCCGGCGGGGTGATTGCTCATGTTGGCTTGGGCGAGGACACCGGCGGCTTGGATATCCGCCGCATGACGCTGCAGGAAATCACCTTCATCGGCACCTACACCTATACCGCGCAGGATTTCCGCGACACCGCGCAGGCGATCTTTGACGGCCGTCTCGGGCCGCTGGGCTGGTCTGAGCTGCGTCCGCTGTCAGAGGGCGCCGCTGCCTTTCGCGATCTGCGCAGCGGCGCGGTGGCGGCGCCCAAGATCATCCTCGACCCCTGGGCCTGAGCCCGCGCCCCTAACAAACGGAGAGCAACGATGTATGACAAAATCCTGGTTCCCATGGCTCTGGATCACGGGGTGTCGGGGACAACGCTGAAGGCCGCCGCCACCCTGTGCAACCCCGGCGGGCAGATCACGGCGCTGCATGTCTATGAGGCACCACAGGGATCCGTCAGCACCTACCTCGACGAGGACACCCTGCGCGAAGGCCTGGCCAATGCCCGCCAGCAGCTGACAAAGAAAACCGCCGATCATGGCGATGTATCGACGGAAATCGTCAAGGGCCGGTCCTACCGCGCCATTGTCGAATACGCGCAGCAGCACGGCATGGACTGCATCGTCGTCGGCTCCCACAAACCGGGCCTCAGCGACTTTTTCCTCGGCTCGACTGCCGCCCGCGTGGTCCGCCACGCGCCCTGCGCCGTGCATGTCTGCCGCACCACCTGACCCCGAGAAACAAGACACCCGAAGCAAAGGCAACCAACCATGACCATAGACAAGAGGATCGCTGACGATCTGGCGGCCAACGGCGTCTCCTTCGTCACCACCGTGCCCTGCAAGCAGCTGGCCGGGGTGATCGAGGAGATCGACCAGCGCGACGACATCTTCCATATCCCCTCCAACAAGGAGGATGAGGGCATGGGGCTGTGCGCCGGCGCCTGGATGGGCGGCAAGCGCCCGGCCATCATCATGCAGAACACTGCCATCGGGGTCACCATCAACACGCTGGCGACGCTGATCCAGTACTACCGGATGCCGCTGCCGATGCTGATCTCCTACCGCGGCGAGCTGCGCGAGCCGGTGGCCTGCCAGGTCGAAATGGCGGTGCATACCAAGGCGCTGCTGGCCCAGCTCAACATCCCGACATACCACTTCCACTGGCAGAAAGATGTCGAGGAGCTGGACAACATCCTGAAATACACCTTCATGTGCAACAAGCCCGTTGCCATCCTGACCGACGCCAATTTCTGGGGAGGCTATGGCGACCAATGATCCGTTCCGAAATCCTGAAAGAGATCGCGCCGATCCTGCGCAACGAACTGGTGGTCTGCAACATCGGCATTCCGTCGCAAGAGCTGCACGCCATCGACGACCAGCCCAGCAATTTCTACATGCTGGGCACCATGGGGCTGGCGTCCTCCATCGGCTTGGGACTGGCGCTGGCGCAGCCGAAGCCTGTGATCGTGATCGACGGGGACGGCTCGATCCTGACCAACCTCGGCACCCTGCCCACCATCGGCAACAACGCGCCCGGCAACTATATCCTGATGATTATCGACAACGGCTCCTATGGCTCCACCGGCGATCAGCCGACCTATACCAGCCAGCGCACCGATCTGGCCGGCATGGCACGCGCCGCCGGCTGCGCCCGGGTGGTGGAGGTGCAGGACAAGGACACCGGCCCTGCGCTGGAGGAGGCTTTGGCCAGCGGCGAGGCCACGGTACTGGTCGTCAAATGCGACAGCGGCAACGCCAAGATGCCGGTGATCACGATGGACCCGGTGGTAATCCGCGACCGCTTCATGAAGGCCGTGGCCGACTGATGGGTGCAGGCGCCATCCATTCGGCCGAGGACGCCCGCCGCCTGGCCCGGCGGCGGCTGCCCAGGATGGTGTTTGACTATATCGACGGGGCCGCCGGGCAGGAGACCGGGGCGGCGCGCAACCGTGCGGCCCTGGATGCCATCACCCTGCGGCCCCGCATCCTGCGCGATGTCAGCCGGCGCTCGCTGGCGGTCCGCATCTTCGGCGCCGAGGCGGACCGGCCCTTCGGGATTGCCCCCATGGGCATGTGCAACCTCGCCGCCCCCGGCGCCGACCTGATGCTGGCCCGGCTGGCCGCCCGCCACCGGGTGCCGCATGGGGTCTCGACCGTTGCCTCGACCCCTTTGGAGACTATCCTGGAGGCGGCGGAGGGCTATGCCTGGTTCCAGCTTTATTTCAGCGGCGACGGCAGCGGCACCTTCAAACTGGCGGAGCGCGCCCGCGCGGCCGGCTATCAGACGCTGGTGCTGACGGTCGATGTGCCCGAGGTGGGCCGCCGCCCGCGCGAGTTGCACCATGGCTTCAAAATGCCGTTCCGCATCGGCCCGCGGCAGTTCGTCGATTTTGCCCTGCACCCGCGCTGGTCGCTGACCACCCTGCTGAAGGGCAAGCCGGTGATGGCGAATTTCCAGATGGAGGGCTATGACTTCGACCGCACCGAAAGCCGGGCGCGCGCCACATGGGACACGCTGGCACGGCTGCGCGACCTCTGGCCCGGCAAACTGGTGATAAAGGGCGTGCTGGACGTTGAAGACGCCCGCGCGCTGGTGGCGGCGGGCGTCGATGCCATTCAAGTCTCCAGCCACGGCGCCCGGCAGCTTGAGGCAGCACCTGCTCCTATCGAAATGCTCGCGAAGATCCGGGCCGCGCTGGGGCCGGAATTCCCGGTGTTCTATGACAGCGGCCTCCGGTCGGGTGAAGACGTCCTGAAAGCCTTGTCCATGGGGGCTGATTTTGTATTTCTGGGCCGCATTTTGCAGTTTGCGATTGCTGCAAAAGGAGAATCCGGGCTGACCCAGCTTTGGCAGGCGCTCAGCGACGAGTTGAGTATTGCCATGGCACAGACCGGGCGCAACTCACTGGATCGCCGTGACCATCAGATCTGCTAAGATAACGGAATACCCGCGCGTGACGCCCTGCGCATTCACGCCGCATCGCTGCGCTGGCTTTTTGCAACGACGCTAAGGTGGTAGGCTTGGCAGACTTCTCCACCCGCTTCGAACCGGGGGCCTGCCGAGCTTATCGAGAGGCTGGCCCTGCGCATGAGCAGCGCCGCCGTCACCGAGGTGATACACAAGAACGTATCAATATTCCAATCCCGGGCGAAACGGGCAAACCCCTGTTCCAGCAGCCGCCGCACCCGCATTCTATCACGGGCTCCCAGAGTGTCTTCGACAAAGAACCGGCTGACCTCCCAGATCCCCGGATCCTGTGGCGCGGCGTCATCCAGCACATTGGAGGGCAGCCCCGGCAGCAGGCCCAGCTGCGCATCCCGCAACATATAGCTGGTGTTCATACATTGCGCTGTTGTGGGGGTCAGCCTGAAGCCGCCGAGAACAGCCATCCCGTCGTGAACTGCACAGTAGATACTCTCGGGCGTGTCATATTGGTCGAACTCCAATCCACGCACATTGGGCAGATCCCAGCGCCGTAGCTTGACGAAATGACGGTAGCGCGCGCGCAAAAGCTCGGTAAAGAGCGCGCCGGTCTCCCCAAAATTATCAAATGTAATATCTGTCGACTGCATCCGCGATCCGGCCAGCTGTTCCTGCCGCCCGCGGGCGTGCATTCTGCAAATTTATCGAAAATTTGACTCAACCTATCCGGCAATCGTAAATTTTGAATTAATTCCTGTGGGTTGAACTTCTTTTTACGAACGGTTCTTGTCGGTGTGAGAGCCGATCAGACCGTGCGAGTTAACGACGGCATCGCTATCTTGCGAATTTCCGACAGTAGAACCGATTTCTTGACAGGTTTGGCAAGGTAACTGGCCGCACCCAGCTGCAAAAACAGCTCCTGCTCCTCAGGGGCCGCATTCGCTGTCAACATGATCACCGGGGTGGCCCCGATCCGTCCACCACGCCGCAGCATTTCGGTCAGTGTTTCGCGACCGTCCATGACCGGCATCTTCATGTCCAACAGCACAAGATCAACCGGGTTCTGCTCAAGCCAGGCAAGCGCCTCGACGCCATTTTCGGCATCTGTGATCTGGACGTTGCTGTTTTTGAGGAAGGCGCGAACGACCATTCTATTGGAGGCGGTATCATCCACCACGAGGATCGACAGCCCCCCGAGATCGCTGATCTCGCTACCGGTTGTCGGCTGTTGAAGGGTCTCAACCTCCGCAGGGTCGAGGCTTTTTATCGGACAGAAAAAGGTAAAGCAGCTGCCCCAGTCGGGGCTGGTCCGAACGGTGATATCGCCCCCCATGATGCGTGCCAGATGGCGGGCGATCGCCAGGCCCAGACCGGTGCCCGGCACATTTGGTGCAGCCTTGTCGATGGCACGATAGAAATCCGTGAACAGCTTGGCGCTCTGCTCGGGTGTCATGCCACGTCCGGTATCAGACACCGCGACACGCAGCATCGCACGCCCCTCGAACTCTTCGATATCGGCGACGACCTCGACATGGCCAGCCTCGGTGTATTTCACGGCATTCGAAACAAGGTTTCCGATCACCTGACGCAGGCGCAGCGCATCACATTCGGCATAGTCGGGAATACCCGGCTCCAATCTGATATGAAGCCTGAGCCCCTTCTCATCCGCCCGTGCGCGATACATTTCAACGGCACTGGAGATTTCTTCGCTCGGGACCGCTGTCGCGAGGTTCAGCTCGAACTGACCGGACTCGATCTTGGCGTGATCCAATACGTCATCAAGAATGCCGGTCAGCGCCTGAGACGATTTGCGCAGAAGCTGCGTCTGCTCCCTCAGCGTTTCAGAGCCGGAGTTTTCCTCCTCGATCAGCTCGGACATGCCGCAGATCGCATTCAAAGGTGTGCGGATCTCATGGCTCATCGCTGCGAGGAAACGGCTCTTCGCGCGGCTTGCAGCTTCTGCCGCACGCAGGGCCTCTTGCAGGCGGGCGGTCAGCCGGTGCTGCACCCACATGGCATGAAGCATGTAGGCGGCCCCCAGCAGGGCGACCACCGCTGCTATGACCATCTCTCCCGCACTGGCAAACCGGGACAGCGTCGCGCTGATCATATAGCCAACCGTGCAGATGATCGGCACCGCCGTGATGATACCGAAATGAAGCCAGGCTGACCGCGCAACAACACAGTGGTTGAGCGCGATGATCAGCAGCATTGCGCCCATCAGTTTCGGAAAGGGTTCCGGGTGCAGAAACAACAGCAATGACAGGGAGTTAAAGACGCAGACGCCGACGAATGCGGAGCCGGCAAACAGCAGCGTGTTGCGGACGGTCACCTCAGATATCAGCCTGCGATAGACCCGCAGCCCAACAACTTCGACAAGGACATAGGCGCCATAGACCACCGCGACGGCCTGAAACGACAGGAAGTAGAGCGACAACAGCGAGACCAGGCTGATGGAGGCAAACCGCGACGGAAGATCCGAGCGCACAAGCTGGTTTTGACTGGACACGGAGTTCACGAGGTCTGGCGATAAAGAAAACAAACGCATCCTCCTTCCCGTGTTTCTTTGGCGCTGTCCCTTCGGTTACGCCCAAGCGTGAAAACAAGCCTCACCTGACTGCATCACTGCTAACCGATTCGTCCCTACCGTTAAATTGCAGTCAAATAATGACGGATGACTTAATACAGTCACGCTGGCCTATTGACACAGTCAGGTCGATTACCCTGCGCGGTGGCGGTGGATCGGATAGGTCCTGTACCGAAAAGGCCAGCCCGCAGTGCAAGGGCCGGAAAGACCCACGTCATGACCGAAGGTCGCCTGAGGGCATCCCATCAACTGATTGCGACTGCAAAGAGCGTAAATCAATCGATCATACCAGCTATGTCAGGTAAATGGTGCCCCCACACGGACTCGAACCGCGGACCTACTGATTACAAATCAGTTGCTCTACCAGCTGAGCTATAGGGGCCTTGGGCAGCGAAATAGCGTCTCTGGATGGAGGGTGCAAGACGAAAAATTCGTCACCCACCCGAGAATTTCGCGGCGTCAATTTCGCAGCAGAGCCCGTGCCCTCTCGTAGCGATCGGCGCAGTGTTCGTCGTGGTCAGACAGGAGGCCACTGAAGCCCTGCCTTGCAGGCGCATTGACGAAATAGTAGCGCTCAGGCGAAACCTGCGCCTGCTGGTTCGACAGGCAGGCGGTCAGGCAGCAAATGCCAATCTCTCCAGAGACCTACTGGCAGCGGTGGTGGAAATATATGATCATGGCCGCAACCGCATTGCAGGGGATGCCGCATACGTGCCGAAAGTATATGAACACCGCATCGCCAGAAAACCGGACGCCACAACATGACCGATCCCCATTTCAACATTATGATCATCGGACAGGCCGGACGGTTGCAATATGAGGCGGTGCTGTTTGCCGCCTCTCTGCGACACTATGCTCCCGATTTTGCCGGGCGGCTCTATGTGGCGGTTCCGCAGCCTGGACCCAAGTGGCACAAGGACCCGAGCATCCGCAGCCAGCCGGTCTTGCAGGCGCTGGATATGCTTGGGGCGCAACTCCTGCCATTTCAGTCCGACGTCTTTGGTCAGGCCTACCCCTATGGGAACAAGATCGAGGCGCTTCTGTCGCTTCCTGAGGGGCAGCCTTTTGTCTTCTTTGACAGTGATACGCTGATCACCGGTCCAATTGATCAGGTGCCGTTTGATTTTGGCCGGCCCTCGGCATCGCTGCGGCGCGAAGGCACCTGGCCGAAGCCCACGCTCTATGGGCCCGACATGACAGGAATCTGGCGGGCGCTCTATGACCGTTTCGATCTGGATTTTGACAGCAGCCTCGATCTCAGCCAGCCTGAAAATTTCTGGCGCCGCTATCTCTACTTCAATGCCGGCTATTTCTATGGTGCCTGTCCGCAGGTCTTTGGGCGCCGGTTTCTCGACTATGCGACATCAATCCGCGACGACCTGCCCATGGCGCTGATCGGGCAGTCACTTGACCCTTGGCTGGACCAGATCGCCCTGCCCCTTGTCATCCACAGCCTGGGCGGTGGCCGCGACACGCTGCCGGAGGGATATCTCGACGGGGTGACCAGCTGCCATTACCGCAGCTTCCCGCTGCTATATGCGCGCGAGAGCGACGCCGTTGTCGACGCGCTGGAGACCGTGGCAAGCCCGAACAAAATCAAGAAAGTTCTGAAGCAATATGAGCCGATGAAACGGATGATCTACCAGGGGCGCGGTGCCAAGCTGCGCGCGATGTTTGACCGCGACAACCTGCCTCGCAAGGAGCAGGCCCTGCGCAATCGGATCAAATCCGCAGGCTTCTGGATGCGATAACCGGCGCCGCCGCTGGCAGCCCCGGATCAGGACCAAGGGCCAGGCAGCGCTGTTTCAATCGGCCCCGGCGTCACCGATCAAGAGGCGCGTCCAAATTGCGCCTTGCCTTACGCGCCGTGGCGGAGTGTTCTTACGCGCGAGACGTATTCGACCATCCAAGGGGAGCACATCCATGTCTGAAGCGCCAAGCTACGGGTTCGACACATTGCAGATTCACGCGGGCGCAAAGCCCGATCCGGCCACCGGTGCGCGGCAGACACCGATCTACCAGACCACGGCCTATGTGTTCCGCGATGCAGATCACGCCGCCGCCCTGTTCAATCTGCAGGAAGTTGGCTTTATCTATTCGCGCCTGACCAACCCCACGGTCGCCGTACTCCAGGAGCGCATTGCGACCCTGGAAGGCGGCGTCGGCGCGGTCTGCTGCTCTTCCGGCCACGCAGCACAGATCATGGCGCTGTTCCCGCTGATGGGCCCGGGCCGTAACGTCGTTGCATCGACGCGCCTTTATGGAGGCACCGTCACCCAGTTCAGCCAGACCATCAAACGCTTTGGCTGGTCAGCGAAATTTGTCGATTTTGACGACCCGGATGCGGTTGCTGCCGCAATTGATGACGATACACGGGCCGTATTTGGGGAATCGGTCGCCAACCCCGGCGGCTATGTGACCGATATCCGCTCGATTGCGGATGTTGCAGATGCGGCGGGCGTGCCGCTGATCATCGACAACACATCTGCCACGCCATACCTCTGCAATCCAATTGCCCATGGTGCGACGCTGGTGGTGCATTCCACCACGAAATACCTGACCGGCAATGGTACCGTCACCGGCGGCGTGATTGTCGATTCCGGCAAATTCGACTGGTCGGCAAATGACAAATTCCCGTCGCTGTCGCAGCCCGAACCGGCCTATCACGGGCTGAAGTTCCACGAGACCTTTGGCGGGCTGGCCTTTACCTTCCACGGGATTGCCATCGGTCTGCGTGACCTCGGCATGACGATGAACCCACAGGCCGCGCATTACACCTTGATGGGGGTCGAAACCCTTAGCCTGCGGGTGGAACGCCACTGCGAGAACGCCAAAACCGTTGCGTCCTGGCTCGAACAGGATCCGCGGGTTGATTATGTGACCTATGCGGGGCTGCCCTCGTCGCCATATCACGCCCGTGCCAAGGAGCACTATCCCAAGGGCACCGGCGGGCTGTTCACCTTTGCGGTCAAGGGCGGCTATGACGCCTGTGTCAAACTGGTGAACTCTCTCGAGATTTTCAGCCATGTCGCGAACCTTGGCGATACCCGGTCGCTGATCATCCACTCGGCCTCCACCACCCACCGTCAGCTGACGCCGGAACAGCAGGAAGCCGCCGGCGCCGGGGCCAATGTCGTGCGTGTCTCGATCGGGATCGAAAATGCTGAAGACCTGATCGCCGATCTGGATCAGGCGCTGACCGCCGCCACCAGCTAGGGCAACGGCACTGCCAAAACATGAAAAAGGCCGGGTTACCCCGGCCTTTTTGCTATGTGGTTAGTCGGCGTCGGTGGATTTGATATCGTAGACAACCGACACGCTGTGACTAAAGCTCAGCTCGCCCGCCTCGATCGGCATAGGGGCGCTGCGGGCCATCTCCATCGCCATCATCGGCTGGCCACCGCCGGTCTCGCGGTCATGGATCGACCGTACCGGCCCCAGTTCGACCCCAGCGGCTTCGGCGAGCTGGGTCGCCTTGCGCAGGGCATCCTTTACCGCTGCCCCCCGGATCTGGTCCTGCACCTTGGCCGGATCGGCTACACCAAAGCTAAGCCCGCGGAAATCATTGGCGCCGACCCTCAGCACCTGATCAAGCACCTCGCCCAGGCGATCCAGATCGCGGATCCTGAGGGCCAGGGTATTTGACGCCGAGAACCCGGTAATCTTGCGGCGCCCGTCGTCATAGCTGCGATCCTGCGACCAGACCGGGTTGAGCGAGATCTGCTGGGTCTGCATATCCTCAGCCGCGATGCCGGCCGCTCTCAACTCATCGACGACCTCCACCATCTTGGTCGAGACGGCCGACATGGCCAGCGCGGCCTCATCAGCTTCTTCGGTCACGCCAAGCGTGATTGTTGCCAGCGTGGGCGTGACCGCGATACGTGCGTCCCCGGTGACGGCAATCTGCCGGTCGATGCGGGTTTCATCGGCACTTGCCAGACCTGTTGCCAGCACGACGGCCAGGGCCGAGGCCAAAATATGTGTCGCTTTCATAGAACTGCTCCCTTTCTGAGGTGTTACATGGGGATGGCAATTGACCGCCTGCAAGGGGGAAATGGTGTCTTTTCCTTTCCCTTGCGCCCGCTCTGCCGTATGGTCTGCGCCAAGATCGCCTTGCCACACTGGGGTATGGGCACATTAGAGCTGAAGGCGTGTTTGCATCATGAAACCGGGGTTTGCACTCTCTCTGTCCTCCACCGGCGTTTGCCTGTTGCAGCGAGCCGCTGGTGGCTGGCGTCAGATTGGCACGGTTGCGCTGGATGTGGAGGATCTGGGTGAGGCATTGGCAGACCTGCGCCGACTGGGCGAACGGTACGCCCAGGGGCCGATCGCCTGCAAGCTCATCATCCCCAATGATCAGATCCGCTATCTGACCCTTCAGACCGGCGTCACTGACACTGCGGATCGTCGTGCCGCCGCCGAACGGGGACTGGACGGGGCGACCCCGTATCGGGTCGATGAACTAGCCTTTGACCTCAGCGAGGATGGATCGCAGACGCATGTGGCCGCAGTGGCCCGGGAGACACTGCAGGAAGCCGAAGATTTTGCTCTGATGCACGGGTTTCTGCCGGTTGGTTTCGTGGCGGTACCGGGCGATATGGATTTTCTGGGAGAGCCCTACTTTGGTGCCTCGCAGACGTTGCTGCAATCAGGGGAAGAACCAGCTGAGCCTGATGGAATTGCGGTCGTCAACATAGGCCCCGCCGCGCCGCCTGAGCCTGAGCCTGAGCCTGAGCCTGTGGAAAGCACGTCTGACGGCACCGAGGCCAGACCCGGCGAGCAGCCGGATGCCCTGCCGACCGATGCCGCTGCTGCCGCCAAGGACGCAACGGCGGACGAAGCGGTTGTGAACACGGCTGCAACCGCGCCTGAAGCGAGCAACACTGTCGAAACCTCTGCGGTGGAGACCGCACCATCAGCGACAGCCGACACCCCAAGCGACCCCGCCGAACCCGCTGCCGCGACCGGGTTTTCCACGCGCAGGCGCAAGGAGGGCGCAGTCCGGAGCGAACCAACGCTGCGCGCCACGACCGCCGCTGCGGATGTGGCGTCGATCCCGGCTGGAACTTCCACGGACGCGGCGCAACCGTCAGATAAACCGTCGGACAAGGTCGCTGCTACAACACCAGGGCTGACTGCTAATGGCAAATCCCCTGATGCTGGTCGCGTGGTCCCGCATGCGGCGTTTGGCACGATCGCCCTGGCAGATAGCCCTGTCGGGTCTGGTGGTGGTCTGGGCAAGGCCCCGGCCATAGTTTCGCCGCCCGCAGCCGCCAAGGCCATCATCCCCCCGGCGCCAAAACCATCGGGTCCAGCGCCTGTCCTGCCCCGCGATGAAATGGTTGAGATTTCCCTGACGGACACCCCGAAGGATAAGAAATCCCTGCATGAAGCAGGCAAGGCTGCTCTGCTGGCCGGCGTCAGAAAGAAAAAAATCGGCGGCAAACCACGTTTCCTGGGGCTTGCTCTAGTGACGGCTCTGCTCCTATTCATGGCAATCGTGGCCGCCTGGGCCATACTTGCGGAAAAGCAGACGCGCAACGCCGTGACTGATGGCACCGCGGTCCCTCTGGACACGCCCGAGACCGCTGAGGCTGGCGACATTGCCCCACAGGTAAGCGCCATTCCCGATCAGCCGGACGATGGTTCCCTGCTACCGCTGGACAACATCTCCGATGACGCCGCCGCCGTGCCCTCCGACCCGGCAGAGAGCGACGTGGATGGGCTTTCCAGTACCGATACGGCGGTTCTGGATGCCCTGCGGCTTGAACAGGAGGGACCCGAAGCGGCGGAGCAGACGCTGACCGAAGACCTCGATCTGGCAGAGCTGGCACCTGAGGCGGACCCAGAAATGGGCGACGCCGAACAGGATACACCGCTGACCCGCGCCGCCCAATATGCGGCCACAGGTATCTGGCAGCACGCCCCCGAAACGCCGGAGGCACCGGGGGCGGAGAACCTCGAGACGCTTTACGTGGCCTCGATTGACCCGACAGATATTTCCGAAGATGCCATCGCGCTGCCGGATCCGGATCTCTACGCGACCGACCTGCAACTTGGTTCGGTCAGCACGCCAACGGCCCCCGGTCAGCAGTTTGAACTGGATGAGCGCGGCTTGGTCAAAGCGACTCCGGAAGGCAGCTTGAACCCGGATGGGGTCATGGTGTTCCTCGGTCGCCCGGAGAAAGTCCCGCCGCCGACACCGGCCCGCCCCGACCCCGAAGTTGCAGCGGCAGCAGAGGAAGCCGCGCGACAGGCGATCCTGTCGGAACTCCGGCCGAAGCAACGCCCAAGGGATCTGGTTGAGCAGAACGAACGGGCCCAGCTCGGCGGGTTGAGCCGCGCCGAGCTGGGCGCCTTACGTCCCCGCCCGCGCCCGCCCGGACTGAAGCCCGCTGAAGAGAACAGCCTGCCTGCAACCGCACAGGCCATTGCGCGTTCCGTGGTTCCGCGCGCGCGGCCGGCCAATTTTGCCAATCTGGTCGATCGTGCCCAACGCAACCCGCAGCGCAACGCGGAGCCGAGCATTGCCGAAGCCGTTGCCAGCAGCCCGCCGCAGACCGTGACGCCCCGGATCCCGTCCAGCGCGTCCGTGGCCCGTCAGGCCACGATCGACAACGCGATCAACCTGCGGCGCGTGAACCTGATTGGTGTCTATGGCACCCCTTCAAATCGCCGGGCGCTGATCCTGATGCCCAATGGGCGTTACAAGAAGGTGAAGGTCGGAGACCGGATCGACGGTGGCCGCGTTGTCGCTATCGGCGACAGCCAGCTGCAATACCAGAAAGGCAATCGAAATCTGACGCTGAAAATTCCGAGTGGCTAATTCCGAGTGGCTATGGGCTGCATCTTAACTGAAGACGCTCATTCGAAGCTGACTTGTCAAAGCCGGACCTGCATAGGCCCGGCTTCTTTGGTTCAGTGGGGTAAGGGACAGTTATTCTACCCCTGTAAGCTCTCCATTGGCGATCTGCTCGCGCTCGATCGACTCAAACAGAGCCTTGAAGTTCCCCTCTCCAAAACCATCGTCGCCCTTGCGCTGAATGAACTCAAAGAAGATCGGCCCGATCACGGTCTTGGAGAAGATCTGTAGCAGGATCTTGGTTTCGCCTCCGTCAACGACCCCTTCGCCGTCGATCAGGATGCCGTGTTTCTGCATCCGGTCCAGAGGCTCGTCATGACCGACGACACGATCATGGCTCATCTCATAATAGCTCGCGGGCGGCGCCGGCATGAAGGTGATCCCGCGTTCGGAGATTTCGTCGGTCGCCCCATAGATATCCTCGGTCCCGACAGCAATGTGCTGGATACCTTCACCGTTGTATTTCTTCAGATAGGACACGATCTGCCCGGTTTCGCCACGATCTTCGTTGATCGGAATGCGGATCCGGCCACAGGGGGAGGTCAGCGCGCGGCTCAACAGGCCGGTGAACTTGCCCTCGATATCAAAGAAGCGGATTTCCTTGAAGTTGAACAGTTCACCGTAGAACTTGAACCACTTGTCCATATTGCCCTTGTAGACATTGTGGGTCAGGTGATCGAGGTAGTAGAAGCCGACGCCGCGTGGTTTGGACTGCTTCAGCCACTCGAACTCTTCGTTATAGGGCGAGGTGTCATAGTACTGGTCGATAAAGTAGATCAGAGAGCCGCCGATCCCCTTGATCGCGGGCACATCCATGGTCTTGTCGTCGCCCTCATAGGCTTCGGCGCCTTTGGACAGGGCATGTTCGAACGCTTTTTGCGCGTCAACCACCCGCCAGCCCATCGAGGGTGCGCAGGGACCATGCTCGGCCACGAATTTCTCGGCAAAGCTACCGGCCTCGGCATTCAGGATATAGGTGATATCGCCCTGCTGCCACAGCTCCACGCCGGGCTTTGCCTTATGATGACCAACCAGCTCATAGCCCATGCGCGTAAACAGATCGCGCAGCTCCTGAGGCTCGGGGTGAGCGAATTCGACAAATTCAAAACCATCGGTGCCGGCCGGGTTTTCGGCGCTGATGACGGACTTCGGGGCATTATGCGGGAATGGACCCATGCGGCTTCCTCCAGATCGGGAATGGTGTAGCTGCATCCAGAATACCGCAATTCCGATGCTTGTTTTGCGCATAGTTTAGGTTACACCTAGGACCAGATGCGCAGAACGCGCATTCATCTAGTGATTTACGTGAAAGTTCCGCACATGTTGGACGCAACCGATCAGAAACTGCTGGCAGCCTTGCAGAAGGATGCCCATCTTACCGCGCAGCAGCTGGGAGAATTGCTGAATCTCTCTGCCAGTCAGGCGGGGCGACGCAGGCAGCGACTGGAGGCCGATGGCTATATCCGCAGCTACGAGGCGCGGCTTGATCCTGACAAGTTGGGGTTGAGCGTGCAGGGGTTTGTTCAGGTTCATCTGGAGAGCCACGGACCCGAACAGTCTGAGCGATTTTCCCGGTTGGTCAGATCGCGCCCGGAAATCACCTCCGCCTGGACGATGACGGGCGAAGCGGACTATTTACTTAGGGTATTTTGCACTGATCTGGCCGCCCTGAATCGACTTTTGCATGAAATTTTACTGCCACATCCCACTGTTGCGCGGGTCCAAAGTCAGATCGTCATGGCACAATTAAAAAGCGATGGCCCCCTGCCAACTTAAGGTTCCGTGAACACTCGTGCGATATACAAACACGGTACAGACTCAGAGATTGGATAGAGACCGTGTCCTTTGTAGATCGTCGCATTGAAAGCCGCCCCTCCCGCGGAGAAGCCCCATTTGGGCTGAACGAAGTATTTTTCTCGCGCACTGACAGCCGCGGGGTCATTCTTGCCGGTAACTATGTATTTCAAAGGGTGTCCAATTACGACTGGGAAGAGCTGCTGGGCGCGCCGCATCGCACCATTCGCCACCCGGACATGCCCAAGGGCGTGTTTCAACTGTTCTGGGACACGATCAAAAGCGGCCAGACCATGGGCGCCTACGTCAAAAACAAATCGAAGGATGGCCTGTATTACTGGGTCTATGCGGTTGTCGTGCCCTGCGGCGATGGCTATCTGTCGGCCCGCCTCAAACCCAGCAGCAAGATCTTTGACAACGTGCGCGCCCTATATACCAAGCTGTTGGCTGCTGAAAAAGACGAAGGTCTGTCGCCAGAGGAAAGCGCCGAACGGCTGAAGAGCTGGATCGTCGAACATGGTTACGAAAACTACCGCCAATTCGCCACAAAAGCGATGAGCGAAGAACTGATCGCACGAGACATCGGGCTGGAGAACGAGCCGGATCAGATGATCGTCGATCTGTGCAAGATGCTGGCCAACGCCAAGACGCTTGTTGCGGAAACCGAAGGTCTGATCAAAGATTTCGACGCCATGCACACGATCCCGCATAACCTGCGGGTCATCGCGTCACGCATTGAGCCGTCAGGCGGTCCGGTCACCGTGCTCTCGCAGAACTACGGTGCTATGTCGCGCGAGATGTCGGATTGGTTCGCGGCCCATGTAATGGGGAAAGACAGCAATTTTGCGGTGATTGAAACCGCCGTC
Source organism: Phaeobacter sp. JH20_26 (assembly GCF_048056275.1). Classification (NCBI taxonomy): domain Bacteria; kingdom Pseudomonadati; phylum Pseudomonadota; class Alphaproteobacteria; order Rhodobacterales; family Roseobacteraceae; genus Phaeobacter; species Phaeobacter sp. JH20_26. Next base: position 1,197,325 of record NZ_JAYMWL010000013.1, read on the forward strand.
GATGATTCACTGTTTGTCGAATGTATGGTTCGCGTTCTGAAGGAATGCGACATCCAGCTGCAGAAAGAGCGGCGCAGCCTTGGCGATGTCGACATGCAGGGCGAGCGTGAGGTACTGGCCGAACTGGTGGCTGCGCAGCTTGAGCGCGCGGGCAAAGGACTGGATCAGGTGGACCGCGAGGCCTCGCGCATCATGCATGCCTGCCAGGTCATGCACCGACATTTTCTTGGCCTCAGCTCAACCCGTGTCCTGTGTAAGATTGAAAGCGCCCGCCTGCCGGAATCGGGCGAGACACTTGCCGATATCATCGACCAGCTCGGCGTGTTTCAGGAACGTATTTCCCATCGCCTGGAACGTATCGCCAAATTGAGCAATGAAATCCGCTCGCTGGAACGCTGACACTGACCAAGCTGTTACGCGGCTCATTCTTTCGCATGGCGCTTTCGCGCGCCTGACCGGGGGCGCTCCTTGCTTTGGAGCGCCTCCGGGGTTCGTTGATCCCTCCGCATTTTGACATCCACGGCCGTGTCCCCGCCCGGTCTCATGATCGGTGGTGTGAAAGGCCGACCGGCGGCAACGCTCCGCTATCGGGACGGCGGCATGTTAGACGTTGCCAACACGCCCTACGCTTGCGATATCAAAGCCTATGGACGCATTTCTTTATCAGGCGACAATTTACCTAGCAGCCGCTGTAATTGCGGTGCCCATCGCGGCGCGGTTGGGCCTCGGTTCCGTGCTTGGCTATCTGGCGGCCGGGATCATCATCGGACCGGTTTTTGGCTTCGTCGGAAGCGAAGCAGAAGACCTGCGGCATTTCGCCGAATTCGGCGTCGTCATGATGCTGTTCCTGATCGGATTGGAGCTTGAGCCGCGCGCGCTCTGGGCAATGCGGAACAAACTGCTTGGCCTTGGGGGATTACAGATCCTTCTCAGCACCGTGGCCCTGATGGGCGCGGCCATGCTGGCGGGGGAGACCTGGCAGGTCAGCCTGGCCGTTGGTCTGGCGCTCTCGCTCTCGTCAACTGCGATCGTCTTGCAGACCCTCTCGGAGAAAGGCCTGATGCGTACCGGTGGCGGGCGGGCGACATTCTCGGTGCTGCTGACACAGGATATCGCGGTCATCCCGATTCTTGCACTGCTGCCCCTGCTCGCTGCCCAGCATGGCGCTCAGATCATTGGCGATGGATCCATTGCGCGCAGCGCCGAGGAAGCCCATGCGGCCTCCGGCCACGCAACGCTTTCTCTGGTCGAAGGGCTGCCCGGCTGGGCCGTGACGCTGGTCACCATTGGGGCGATTGCGTCCATTGTGCTGGCCGGTGTCTATCTTGCCCGCCCGGTCTTCCGCTTCATCCACGCATCGAATCTACGGGAGATGTACACCGCCCTGGCGCTGATGATCGTCGTCGGCATTTCCTTCCTGATGACGCTGGTTGGTCTCTCGCCTGCGCTTGGCGCCTTTCTGGCCGGGGTTGTTCTGGCCAACAGCGAATTTCGCCATGAACTCGAAAGCGATCTCAACCCTTTCAAAGGGCTGCTGCTGGGGCTGTTCTTCATCACGGTCGGGGCTGGCATCAACTACCGCCTGTTCCTGGCCGAGCCGGGCGATCTGATCGGCCTTGCGCTTCTCGTCATCCTTGCAAAAGGCATAGTGCTTTATTTTGTCGGCAAGGCCTTCGGCCTGAAGAAACGAAATCACTGGCTGTTTACGCTGGGCCTTGCACAGGCGGGGGAGTTTGGCTTTGTCCTGCTGGCATTTTCGCGGCAGCTCAATGTCGTGCCGCCCGAGCTGTCGGAAAAGCTGCTTCTGGTGATTGCATTGTCGATGCTGATCACCCCGCTTCTGTTCATCCTTTATGACGTGCTGTCGAAATACAGCAAGGACAACCCCAAGGAACAGGCCGCCGACGAAATCGACGAAGAAGGTCCCGTCATCATAGCCGGGATTGGCCGCTTTGGTCAGATTGTCAATCGTCTGGTGCGCGCCAGCGGGTTCAACACGGTTGTGCTCGATAGCAATATGGCCTCGGTACAGCTGATGCGCCGGTTCGGGGTGAAGAGCTTCCTCGGCGATCCGACCCGGCCAGAGCTGCTAAAAGCCGCGGGGATTGCCAAGGCCAAGGTTCTGGTTGTCGCACTGGATGATCGCGAGGCCGCGCTGAGGCTGGTCGCCCATGCCCGTCGCGGCCATCCGGAGCTGCATATCGTTGCGCGCGCCTTCGACCGCAACCACGTGTTTGAGCTCTATAAGGCGGGGGCGAATGATATCGTCCGCGAGATGTTCGACAGCTCGCTTCGCGCGGGGCGCTACGTTCTGGAGCAGATCGGCCTAAGCGAATATGAGGCCGCACAGGCTGAACAGACCTTTTATGCGCATGACCGCCATACTGTGCGGGAACTGGCGAGCCTCTGGATCCCGGGCACGCCGGCCAGTGAAAACCCAGCCTACATCGCCCGCGCCCGCGAGTTGGAAAAAGATCTGGAAACAGCCCTGCTGGAGCTTGCCGAAGCCAAGAAGTCCACTGACCAGAAGTCAGCCTGAGCGCCGATCCTGCCCCGTCGCGCCCCGGCCTAGCTGACCGAGACGCCCGCCTCTTCAAATGTCGCCATACCGCTGTGGCAGGCAACGGCGGCCCGCAGGACCTGGATCGCCAAAGCCGCACCCGATCCCTCGCCAAGGCGCAGGTCAAGCGAGAGAAACGGCGGCTTGCCCAGGTGGGTCAACAGCGCGGCATGGGCGCTTTCGGCGCTCTGGTGACCCGCGACCGCATGATCCAGCGCCGCCGGATGGGTCCGCATCAGGCAGGCCGCAGCGGCACAGCAGATAAAGCCATCAAGAATAACCGGGATACGCATCATGCGGGCCGCAGTCATCGCCCCGGCCATGGCTGCAATCTCACGCCCGCCCAAACGGCGCAGCGCCTCGACACCGTCGGTGATGGCTGGGCCATGCAAGGCCACTCCTTCGGCCACGACCCGGGTTTTGTTGGCAAGCCCGGTATCATCAATACCGGTCCCCCGGCCGGTCCAATCCGCAGCGTCGCCGCCAAACAGCGCGCAGGCCAGCGCTGCGGCGGGGGTCGTATTGCCGATGCCCATTTCGCCGACAACAAGCAAATCCGCAGCCGGATCCACCGACTTCCACCCGGTCTGAAGCGCGCTGAGCAGCTCGACGCTGTCCATGGCAGCGCCTTTGGTAAAATCCTGAGTCGGTTTTTCAAGATCAAGGCTGTGAACATCCAGCCGGGCGCCTGCCAGCTTGGCCAGCTGATTGATCGCCGCGCCGCCGTGTTTGAAGTTCGCGACCATCTGCGCTGTCACTTCACTGGGAAAGGCAGACACCCCCTGCTCCACAATCCCGTGGTTGCCGGCAAAGACGATCACCTGCGGCGCGCGGATCACCGGACGCTCGCTTCCGCGCCAGCTGCCGTACCAGATTGCCAGATCCTCAAGCCGCCCCAGCGAACCGGGCGGTTTGGTCAGTTGACTGTTGCGCTCGGCGGCAGCGGTCTCAGCCTGTTCGTCCACCCCCGGGGCCTGCGCAAGCTGCGCACGAAAGTGATCAAGCGAAAAGAGCGGTGACAGCATTGAAAGCCTCATTGCATCGAAGGGGTCGTCGCAGGTAAAGCGGATCATCCGTATGTACCCGTTCATCTTGACACCGCAAGCCCTCTGTGAGGCCCGCAAATGCGAAAAAACGACATATCTGGCATAGATTTTCTACTCGTGTTGATCTTGTTGACACGTTTGCCGATGCCAAAGTTGCAAAAACAACAGTTTGCGCGCCATGCGCACGCGGTCTGGGCCTTCCCCTTTGCCGGGGTTGCCGTTGCGTTACCTGCCTGCATTCTGTCGATGATGGCGCTGGCCTTCGGGCTCAGCCCGATGGTCGCGGCGGGGATTGCGCTGCTGACGCAGACGGTGCTGACCGGGGCGATGCATGAGGACGGGCTGGCCGATACAGCTGATGGGTTCTGGGGTGGCTTCACGCGGGAGCGGCGGCTGGAGATCATGAAGGACAGCCATATCGGCACCTATGGCGTTCTGGCCCTGATCCTGAGCGTTGGCCTGCGCTGGATGGCGTACGCCAGCATTCTGGCGGCGGCCGCCCCGTGGGCCCTGCTGCCTGTTGCAATGCTGAGCCGGGCCATGATGCCACTGGTGATGGCCGCGCTTGCGAATGCGCGCGGCTCGGGTCTGTCATCCTCCGTCGGCCGACCGCCTTGGCGTGCCTGCGGGCTGGGGCTGGCGATTGCGGGTCTGGTGGCGCTGCTGATACTGGGCTGGTCAGGCTGGGGCGTATTGCTGGCCATGCTTGCCGCGACAGCCGTGATCGCGGCAACCGCGCGTACCAAGATTCGCGGACAAACCGGGGATGTACTGGGGGCGACGCAACAGCTGAGCGAGCTTTCCGGGTTGCTGGTCCTTGCGGCGGCGCTTGGCTGAACAGCCATGCCTGGTTCCGGTCACTCCACCCCGCTGGTGCGGATTTTCAGCTGCCCGCCGCAATGTTTACAATGCACCGCGTCGATATCGTGGCGCGTCAATCCGCATTGGCTGCAGGTGTAGCGCACCCGCTGGGGGTTAAAAATCGCCTGAGCCAGCCGCACGAACAAAGTCACCCCCACAACCATGACGAAAACCGAAAATGTCTTGCCAGCTGGTGTGGCCATGGTGATGTCGCCGAAGCCGGTCGTGGTCAGTGTCGCCACGGTAAAATACAGCGCGTCAATGTAAGGATAATCGCTGCCGGATGTATCCATGAAGAACACCAGAGCCGTCATCGAGGTTGCGAAGACAAAGATGAAGAGGTTGATCCCCGCGATGATTGCATCTTCATGGCGGCGGAAAAACCGGCTGTCGCGCCGCAGGTCCTGTAGCAGATGATAGGAGTGGATCAGCCGTAGCCCTCGCAGGATACGTAGGAAAGCCAGCCCTCCCGGCAGGATCGTCTCCAGCAGCAGTGAGATCAGCACCACAATGTCGGCCAGCGTATAGATGCGCCAGAGCAGTTTGCGGCGGTTGCCGCTGATCCAGAACCGCGCCGCCAGATCCAAAGCGATGACGACACCGGCCATCCAGCTCAGCCCGATCAGCCAGGGACCATGGGGAATATGGGCCGTCGACATGAAGAATAGAATTGTAACCGCATCAAATCCGATCAGCCCGTAGCGAAACCGGACCGACGCACTGTCGGTCCCGCGATAGAGATCGGTCAGGCGAGTCTTTAGGTCCGTCATGGTGTTCTCTGCTCGTTTTTTGGGTCTTGGCTCGATGTGTCACACACGAACGCCGTCACGATCCACATGTCAGCGCCTAAAGCATAGCGCAAAAACGAAAAAGGCCACGCCCTGGAGCGCGGCCTAGGTTTCTTTGTTCGTATATCCGATGGATCGGACCCTGCGGCGATCAGATCTGGATCAGGCCGCGCGGGAGGTCAGCACCTCGTCCACCTGCTTGGCGGCGGAGATTTCGTCACCACCTGAAACCGCCGCAACCTCGCGCGTCAGACGCTCAAGTGCCGCTTCATAGAGCTGACGCTCGGAATAGCTTTGTTCACGCTGGTCATCGGTGCGGTGCAGGTCACGGACCACTTCAGCAATGGAGATCAGGTCACCGGAATTGATCTTCTGCTCATACTCCTGGGCGCGACGCGACCACATGGCGCGTTTGACTTTCGCCTTGCCTTTGAGCGTGGTCATGGCTTTGGCGATCACATCGGGGGAGCTGAGCGACCGCATGCCGATTTCGGTGGCTTTATTGGTCGGCACCCGCAGTGTCATCTTGTCCTTCTCAAAGGTGATCACAAACAGTTCCAGCGTGAAGCCGGCCACTTCCTGCTCTTCGATCGAGATGATCTGGCCAACGCCATGGGCAGGATACACAACATAGTCGTCAGGGCGGAATTCAGGCTTCTTCGATTTAGTCATACAGGTCTTTCCTCGCTCTGTGCCGACCTTCGGGTCGGCTGGGCTGCCACACATCCACGCGCGCGGTGATCCGAATACCCGCACCCACAGAAATGCCGCAGAAAAACCGCCATAGGACCCGTGCGTCGCAGGGCGCACAGTCAAGGCGGACATCCGTGGTTGGTCATTTACTGAAAGAGTATATCATATTTTCTGCCCCACAAAAAGGCAGCGCTCCGTGAAACATCATGGTCCCAATGGATCCAGACCCGAAAAATGCCATAAAACGGCGGGTCTCCGGTGCGGCCCGTTCCCGGACCGCGCAGTCTTGCAAAGGTGAGTCGCGAAGCAACCAGCCAGCTGGAGCCGCAGACACCTGCTGTTATCAGCCGCCTTCGCCGGGAGCTTCGGAGAAGTACTTCTCCAACTTGCCTTCTTCTCCGTCGCGTTCCTCTGCATCTGGCAGTGGATCTTTCTTGGAGACGATGACTGGCCACATTTCGGAGTATTTCCGATTGAACTCAACCCATTTGTCCATATCCGGCTCGGTATCCGGGCGGATCGCATCGGCGGGGCATTCCGGTTCGCAGACGCCGCAGTCGATACATTCATCCGGGTGAATCACCAGGGTATTCTCGCCCTCGTAGAAACAATCGACCGGACAGACTTCGACGCAGTCGGTGTATTTGCAGGCGATGCAGTTATCCGTAACGACATAAGTCATGGTGGCCGAGTCCCGTAGCTGTTTGGCTTGTAGCTAATTCACCCGAGCGCCGGCTTCAAGATGTCAAAACGCGCCATCCCGGCGACTAAGATCAAGCGCCCTGCGCTCTTTCTTATCCGGGCGACCTTTTCCTTCGTAGCGCGGATTACGCGGCACGGGGTCCTGTTTTTCGGTCAAATCAAAGTACAGCGCCTGTGCCTCTGGAGCAGGTCCGCGCCGTGTTCCAGGTGCTTCGACCCGGACGGTCCGGATGATGCGCCCTTGAGGGAAGGTCAGAACGTCCCCAAGAGAGACGTTCTGAGCCGGTTTTGCAATCTTGTTGCCATTGAGACGGAGATGGCCCGCGCTAACCATCTTGGCGGACAGGCTACGGGTCTTGAAGAACCGCGCCTGCCACAACCATTTGTCGATCCTGATCTTTTCAGAGACCTGCGTCATCCATGGCACCAGCAGCCGATCAATCGGATTGTTTCAGTCCCATCAGCGCCGCTGCAAAGGGATTGTCGGGATCAATCTGCTTTTCCTTCTTCGGCGGGCGGGCCGAATAGGTTTTGCTGCCCTGATCCTGACGGCCACCCTTCTTGCCGGGCTTGCCATCGCGGCCAGGCTTGCCGCCACGTGGTTTGCCCTTGCCGCGCGCAGCGTCGCCGCCACGCTTTGCGCCGCTCTCGCCAGCGTCCTGACCGCGACGGCCACCGCCGCGGTGGCCGCCCGTCTTCCGGGCGCGCCCCCAGGTGAAGGTGTAGAACACCTCCATCTCCAGCTCGTCGACATTGGCATCGGCAGCTTCGCCAACCGGGGTCTCGATCTCGGCGGTCTCGGGGATCGGATCAACAGCTGCCGGGTCGGCCATGGTTTCTGCAACCGGTGCCACCCCTGCGTCCTCAATCGCCGCAACATCAGCCGGAACATCAGCTGGCGCGTCTGCATCAGCGGTAACTGTTTCCGTAACGGCAGCGGTATCGGTCTCATCCGGGGCGGCGGCAGGCGTGTTTTCAACCTGTTGCGCCGCGTCCATCACCGGGATATCCGCATCAGGCGTGCTGGTTTCGGTGACCACCGTGTCAACCGCCTTGGCCTTGACCCGCTCGCCCCTGTCGGCCTGATAGCCAAGCCCCTGCATCAAATCTGCAAACTGCTCCAGCGTCATGCCGGTGATCGACAGCATGTCGGCCTTGGCCTCGAACCCGCCGCGGCTGTCTTCGGCGCGCAGCATGTCTGCAAGACGTTCGAGCATGTCGATACGGATCATGCGTTCGCCCGCGTTGCGATACCCGCACATGGTATCATAGCCCTGCGGAGCATCCTTGATCACAGGAACGGTCACCAGACCGGCAGGCGGTGCATCGGGGAATTCACCAAGACCCTCGGACAGAGCCCAGAGCACCAGCCGCAGGCGGGTCGGCGCCGGCTTCAAAAGCAGCGGCATGAAGATGGTGAACTGGCCAAAGCGGATGCCATGTTTGCGCAACGCGCCACGTGCGTCCTGGTCCAGATCTTTCACTTCCTGCGCGACACTGCCGCGCGGCAGCAGACCCAGACCCTCGACCATGCGGAAGGCAAAGCCACGGGCCAGGCCGGTCAGCTCCTCGTCGCGCTGCAGGTTGAGCAGCGGCTCAAACAGCGCGTTGATCTTGCGTGAGATGAAATGTTGCAGGCGGCGTTCGACCTTCTGGGCCACATCTGGGCCCGCAGTATCGTCGACAAACACCTCGATGCGCGGATTCAGCGGGTCAGCGCCGGCCACCAATTTGCCGACAGCATATTCACCCCACATCAGGCCGCCCTGATCGGTAAAATCAATTTCGGTATCCGGCGCGTTGTAAAAACGGTCAGCCCGGAGATGGAAATGCGGTGCGAGTGCTTGCAGGGAGGCGGATTTCAACGCCTTTGCCTCGGCGCCTTGTGCGCCCTTGTCCGGCGAGAACCGGAACCCTTCAAGACGACCAACGAATTCACCTTCGACGGTCACTTCACCCTTATCATTCACTTCGGCCAAAAGGGCCTCCTTCTGTTTGAGCCGGCGCAAAAGCACGGATGTGCGCCGGTCCACAAATCGCTGAGTCAGACGTTCGTGCAAGGCGTCCGACAATCTGTCTTCTACAGCGCGCGTCTCCCCGCGCCAATGACTTTCATCACGGACCCAGCCGTTCCTTTGTGCGACATAGGTCCATGTACGTATAAAGGCCAAACGTTTCGACAATGCGTCAATGTCGCCATCAACCCGATCAATCCGTTTGACCTGCCGCGCCAGCCAGTCGTCCGGGACAACGCCTGAGTCGTGCAAATACTGGAACAAAACGCCCAAGAGCCCCGAATGTTCCGATTGCGAGATACCGCGAAAATCCGGGATGCGACAGATATCCCAGAGCAATCGTACCGAGGGCGCGTTGGTTGTGCGCGCCAGAATTTCATCCTGCTGGGACAACGATTTCAAGGCGATAAGATCGTCCGCTTCGCGGGCGCGGATCAGGTTCTGATCGTCAGGCGCTGATTCGAGAGAGCGGATCAGTGCCTCTACCGTGCCGAATTGCAGCGCCGAGGAACGCCAGTTCAATTTCTTCAACGGCGTGAACCGGTGTTCCATGATCGCCTGCGCGACGCCATCCTCCAGCGGCGGGGCATCGCCGGTAACCCCAAAGCTGCCGTGACTCATCCCGCGCCCTGCCCGCCCCGCGATCTGGGCCAGTTCATTCGGGGCCAATTGCCGCATCCGGCGACCGTCAAATTTGCTGAGCGAAGAAAAGGCGACGTGATCGATATCCAGATTGAGACCCATGCCGATGGCATCGGTCGCGACCAGATAGTCCACCTCGCCATTCTGGTAGAGCTCGACCTGGGCGTTGCGGGTCCGGGGGCTGAGCGCGCCCATCACAACGGCTGCCCCGCCCTTCTGTCGGCGCAACAGTTCGGCGATGGCATAGACATTGTCGATGGAGAACCCGACGATAGCGGTGCGCGCAGGCATCCGGCTGAGCTTCTTGGATCCGGCATAGACCAGATCCGAAAGCCGTTCGCGGCGCATAAACTGCACGCCCGGAACCAACGCAGCAATCGGCCCGCGCATGGTGTCAGCGCCAAGAAACAGCGTCTCATGAGTGCCACGCGCCCTTAGCAGACGGTCGGTAAAGACATGGCCCCGTTCCGGGTCGGCGCAGAGCTGGATTTCATCCACCGCAAGGAAATCGCAGCCCATCCCCTCGGGCATCGCCTCAACAGTGCAGATCCAGTATTGTGCGCGCGGCGGCACGATACGCTCTTCACCGGTGATAAGTGCCACCACCGACGGGCCACGGGCGGCGACGACCTTGTCATAGACCTCGCGCGCCAGAAGCCGCAACGGGAATCCCATGACACCCGTGCGATGCCCCAGCATACGTTCAATCGCATAGTGCGTCTTGCCGGTATTGGTCGGCCCCAAAACCGCCAGGACCCGGGCGCTCCCGGAACTCTGCGTGCCTGTCATGATATTGCCCTCAACGCCCGAACCGAGCTCAACTGTCCGCCCTAAAGCTCTTTGCCCTCGACTTCGGTCTTCAGCCGGTCGAGCGCGCTGGTTATCGCCTCGTGGTGCGGATGTATAGCCTGCGCCCTTTTATAGGCCTCATAGGCGTTTTGCCGGTCATTGAACTGTTCGAACATCGCCCCCAGCGCAAAAATCGCATTGTAGTCGTTGGGGTTCAGCATCAGCGTCTGCTCCAGATCGGCCACGGCAGGGCCATAGAGGCCCGCGGTGAAATACGCCCGTGCGCGCTCGTACCAGCCCATGGCAAATCCTGGCGCATGATCGGTCAGCGCAGTCAGATGCTCAATGGCAATCCGGGTATCGCCGCGGTCCAGCGCGTCCTTGCCACGTTTCAAAAGCAGGTCCATCGCAGGCGAGCCGCTACTGTTCCAGAGCGCCTGCAGGGATCTGTCCAGACCGATGGCTTCCTGCGGGTCGGCATCGGACAAAGCGGCCAGCAGGTCCGCCTCGCCCTGAACCTCCTGAGCGTGACCTTGCAAAGGCACGGAAAACAGGACTGTCAAAGACGTTGCCGCCACGATAGCTTTGAGATTGGAGAATTTTGCAACCATGATGGGTTAAGTGTAACCGCGCAGCCTGCGTTTTCCAGAGTGGGAAGGACATCCTTCACATAAATTTGCAGGCTGCGGATCAAAATGAGGACTGAACATGAGCGAAACGCTGACCCAAGCAGCAGAAACGCTGAACGCAAAAATGGATGGTGGCTTTGACGGCTCCGCCAAATTCGACATCACCGGCATGGGCACCATCATGCTGGATCAGAACGGGGCCCGCGTCGCCGACGAAGAGGCAGAGGTCACCATGACCGCCGACGCAGAGACGTTTCAGTCCATCATCGAGGGTGAACTGAACCCGACCACCGCGTTCATGAGCGGCAAGCTGACCATCGACGGTGACATGGGCACCGCGATGAAACTGGCATCGGCGATGGCCTGATGGACGCGCGCCCGATGGATCTGACCCCCGCTCCCTTCTTTGCCGATATCGCGCGAGGACCAGACGGCGGGCAGGCCCATTGGGTGAGCACCAGCGATGGCCTGCGCATCCGCGTGGGCCATTGGCGCCCTGCGGGCGCTGAGAAGGGCACGTTGCTGCTGTTTCCCGGGCGCACCGAATATATCGAAAAATACGGCGGAGCTGCCCAGGATCTGGCAAGCCGAGGCTATGCAACGCTGGCAATCGACTGGCGCGGCCAAGGGCTGGCGGACAGGATGCTGCCGGAGCGGCTGCTGGGTCACGTCGTCGCCTTTCGCGATTTTCAGAAAGACGTCCAAGCGGCGGTCGAGCTGGCCGATCGGCTCGCTCTGCCGAAACCATGGTTCGTCCTCGGCCATTCTATGGGCGGCGCCATTGGTCTGCGCGCAGTCATGGAAGGGCTTCCGGTCAAAGCCTGCATTTTTTCCGCCCCGATGTGGGGAATTCAGATCCCGCCCGCGCTGCGGCCCGTGGCGCGGCTGCTCAGTTCTATGGGTGACCGGTTCGGCATCGGCGCAATGCGGACCCCGACGACAACCCTAGCCCCATATGTGCAGGCCAGCCCGTTCGAGGGCAATTCGCTCACCAATGATCCTGAGATGTACCGCCTGATGCAGGATCAGCTTGCGGCACAGCCCGATCTGTCGCTTGGCGGGCCGACCGTCCGATGGCTGGGCGAAAGCCTGCGAGAATGTGCCGCCCTTGCGAAAATGCCCTCACCCGCACTGCCCTGCATCACCTTCCTCGGCACACAGGAACAGATCGTCAATACGGCAGCCATTCATGACCGGATGGCGCGCTGGCCGGGCGGCGAACTGGATCTGGTCGAGGCGGCGCAGCATGAGGTGATGATGGAAGGGGCTGAAACCCGCCGCGCCATTTTTGACAAGATCACCCGTTTGTTCGATCAATACGCAGACTAGGTTCACCCCGAACAGGCTGACGCGATCAGCGTTCTTAAAATCTCGCGCGCAGTGCCCCCTGCCCGGCCAATAAATCGCCGCCCGACGCGGGCCGCTTGCTTGTGATCCCCAGCCCTCGCGCTTAGATGTCGTAGAAGACACACAACAGCCCGAGGTGCCCTGATGTTCAACGCTCCCTTCCTTGACCGCGACCTGATGCGAGACGCCAACGCCAATGCTGCGGGCGGTGCCGGGCCGGATGGGCTGGGCAATCTGCCTGAGTGGGATCTGAGCGACCTCTACACCTCTGAGGATGCGGCAGAGCTGGATCGCGACCTCAACTGGCTGGAGAAAGAATGCGCCAGTTTCGCCAGTGACTACGAAGGCAAACTGGCCGATCTGGATGCCGACGGTCTGCTGGCCTGCGTCTTGCGCAACGAGAAGATCAACGCCATCGCCGGGCGGATCATGTCCTTTGCTGGTCTGCGCTATTATCAGCTGACCACCGATGCCGGTCGCGCCAAATTCATGTCCGACATGCAGGAGAAGGTAACGATCTTCACCACGCCGCTGGTGTTCTTCTCGCTTGAAATCAACCGGATTGAAGACGCGGCACTGGAGGCCCATTTCGCCGCCAACAGCGATCTCGCCCGCTACAAACCGATTTTTGACCGTATTCGCGCGATGAAGCCTTATCAGCTGTCTGACGAGCTGGAGAAATTCCTGCATGATCTGGGCGTTGTAGGCGACGCCTGGGAGCGGCTTTTTGACGAAACGATTGCCGGCCTCACCTTCACCGTTGACGGCGAAGAGTTGAACATCGAAGGCACGCTGAACCTGTTGACCGAACAAGACCGCACCAAGCGGGAAGCCGCGGCGCGCGAACTTGCCCGGGTGTTCTCCGACAACATCAAGATCTTTGCCCGTGTCCACAATACCCAGGCCAAGGAAAAGGAAATCCTGGACCGCTGGCGCGGGATGCCCTCTCCGCAGATGGGACGCCATCTCTCCAACCACGTCGAGCCGGAGGTCGTCGAGGCCCTGCGCGAAGCTGTGGTGGCCGCCTACCCCAAGCTGTCGCATCGCTATTACGAGCTGAAGCGCAAATGGCTGGGGCTGGACCGGATGCAGGTCTGGGACCGCAATGCGCCGCTGCCAATGGAGACCTCCCGCACCGTCAAATGGGAGGAGGCACGCAAGATGGTGATGGATGCCTATAGCGCTTTTGATCCGCGCATGGGCGATCTGGCAGAGCCATTCTTTGACAAGGGCTGGATCGACGCCGCCGTGAAACCGGGCAAGGCGCCGGGGGCATTTGCTCACCCGACCGTCACCGATGTGCACCCCTATGTGATGCTGAACTACCTCGGCAAACCGCGCGATGTGATGACGCTCGCGCATGAGCTGGGCCACGGCGTGCACCAGGTACTTGCAGCCGAGCAGGGCGAAATGCTGTCGTCAACGCCGCTGACGCTAGCGGAAACCGCATCTGTGTTCGGCGAGATGCTGACCTTCCGCAAGATGCTAGAAAACGCCAAGGACCAGAACGAGCGCAAGATCCTCTTGGCAGGCAAGGTCGAGGACATGATCAACACGGTCGTGCGCCAGATCGCGTTCTATGACTTTGAATGCAAATTGCATGCCGCCCGCGCCGAAGGCGAGCTGACCCCTGATGACATCAACGCGCTGTGGATGTCGGTACAGGCCGAGAGCCTTGGTGAAGCCTTTGATTTCATGGACGGCTACGAGACCTTCTGGACCTATGTACCGCATTTTGTCCACTCGCCCTTCTACGTCTACGCCTATGCTTTTGGCGACGGGCTGGTGAACGCGCTCTACTCCGTCTACGCCGAGGGGGCCGAAGGGTTCGAGGACAAGTATTTCGACATGCTGAAGGCAGGCGGCTCCAAACACCACAAGGAACTTTTGGCGCCCTTTGGCCTGGATGCTTCTGATCCCACCTTCTGGGACAAGGGCCTAAGCATGATCTCCGAGATGATTGATGAGCTGGAAGCGATGGAGGGGTGAAGCCCATTACCCTGCGCTCGGTGGCGTGCAGCGAGCTTGATCTGGTCGCCCATATAAGTGTGGAACCGGATCAGGTCCGCTTCTCTGGCACCGTTTCGCAGGCCTTTGAAGAAGACGAGGACGGCGTGGATTTTTACGCCATCCTCGACGGGCCCCGCGCGCTGGGGTTCTTGAAGATCGACCGCCTTTAACACGAAACCTATGATTTCGCCTCGGCAGATGAGCTGGGCCTGCGCGCGTTGATGATCGACCGCGGCGCTCAGGGTAAAGGTTTTGCCCCCACAGCCGTCTCTGCTTTACAGAGCAATCTGCCGACCCATTACCCGGCCCGCCATGCGGTGGTGCTGACGGTGAATTTCAAAAACTCTCCGGCGGTTCGCTGCTATCTGAAAGGCGGGTTTCAGGACACCGGCGGCATCTATCCCCATCGCCTTGCCGACCCCCGGCACATCCTGCGGATGGCCCTACCGCGCGAATAGACCATCATCAATCGCCGCCAGGTGGCGGTCACCCCAGGCAGCAAAAGCCTTTACACTCCTGGAACCGCACTGTCGGATTTTCGGACAATTTATGGTATAGTTTCGCCGTTCACCAGTTTGAGGGGATGAGTAATGTTTATTTTCAAAAAAATTTGTGTATTGGCGATTGTGTCAGCCCTGGCAGCGACGCCGGTTTTCGCAGCGGGCCCCGACCGGAAAAACCGCGTAAGCGGACAAACGGTTGTCGAGCTTTATTCCGGCAAGACATGGATCTGGAGCAAAGGGGGCTCGTATTGGGCGCCTGACGGGAGCTTCCAAGCCGTTTGGGAAGACAGCGTTGGCTTGGGGAAATGGTACGCAACCTCAAAGGGTCAGCTGTGCTATGAGGCGCTCTGGTACAGCAGCGAAGGCGGGTCCGGGGATCAGAACAAAGAATGCTTCCGCCATGGAGCAGACAGCAAGGGCCAGCTGTGGAAGTACAGCGACAAGGACCAATCATGGTACAAGCCGACGAAGGAGTTCGCCGAACGCGTGAAGCCCGGGAACAAGATCTCGTCACAGGTCCGCAAGCTGCGCAAGAAATACGGCATCTGACAGCCTCAGACAGCGAGCCGGACCGACTGAGTAGCTACGGTTAGCAACGCATGCGAAACTGGTCCGCAGGATACCTGCACTGGAGACCTGCTCCCGGTAGACAAGTACGGTCAAGATTAACCGTCGAAGAGTGGCGCGCCGTAGCTGACGGCGCGCCACTGCTCACTGATGCGGGAAGTAATCTTCGCAGTCGCCGTCGCGGTAGACATCTGCCGTACAGCAGTGCAACCCGCCGCCAAAGGCATAGGCGTCGCGCAACTCGACCTCGACCACCTCCATGCCCAGCTTGTCCATCTGCTCGGCCTGATAGACCTCGGATTTCTCGACACAGACGGTTTTGGGGTCCAGCACCAGGACGTTCATGCTGAGCCATGTGGAAGAATAACACAGTGGCGGCGGGGTGTTATGGGCGGGCTGCGCCGCATCAACGATGTCCCAGCCGTTCTTGTTGAACATCTCGCGCTGCTCTTCCGGCAGACGGCGCTGCGGGTTGTTCAGGATCAGGCCCGGGCGCAGCGGCGTGAACGTTGCGTCGATGTGGATCGGGTACGGGTCACCCGGGAAGTTAACCGTATGCACCCTGTGGTCGGGGAAGTGGCGGCGCAGCCACTCAATGCCCTTGAGGTTCGTTGTGAAGCCGTGCTGCACCACCAGATCCTTGCCAAAGCGCAACACGTCGGCGGCGTCAAACAGCGGCTCTTCCTCGGTGGTGACAAAGAATTTCTCCGCCGCCCATTCCAGCCGCTTGGCCACGCCGATCTTCTCGCTGAGGTAATCCGGGTGGTAATCTGCGTCCGTGAGGCGCGGCTTGGGGGCGGCTTCGTGGCGAAACCTGGGGTCTTCTTCCCAGTACTTCTGCAATAGCGGGCGGTAGTTCAGGTATTCGAACCAGCGACAGCGGTAGGACATCGTCGCTTCCAGCATCTCATGGCCGACAGTCAGCAGCACGTCACGCGGCGGCATGCAGCCGAACTGGCTGTCGGTGTTGAAGTCCGGGGTGGTCACCGGCTGGGAATGATCAATCGAAACCGGCCGGTCCACCCGGATGCCGCGGTTCTGCAGCTGGCTGGCGAAATTGTCCAAAAGCTCATTGGCACGGTCGATGGTCTCCTGCGGGCGGCGGCCCCACTGGCCGCGCATGTCGCTGTCTTCCGGCACCTTGGCATCCAGCGCGGGTTCTTCCGGCGGGATGTGGCAATCATCGGCACGGCCCACGATCACATGGCGCAGCGTGTCCCATTCATTCCAGCTTTTGACTTCAGTTTTTTCCGGCGACCAGGCCATGGATGCCTCCCTTGATCTCGGGAGGCAAAGGCGGGGCCTTCAATCTCCCGATTGAAAGTCCCGGCGTACAGGAGCGTGGTTTTGGGCCAGAGCAGTCTGCCTGCGGCGACGCCATCGCCTGTGAGCCCGGCTCGGGATATAGCATCCGCAGATGGCGCGGGGAAGATACTTCGGCGCGATCAAGCCGGCGAAAGGACCATGTTACTTCAGCTGGCTGTCCTTGGAGCCGCGCCGATTGATTCCGCCACGCGCCTGCTGGGCGCCGTCGCGTTCCTGCTGACACTCGATACAGAGTTTGACGCCAGGGATCGCCTTACGCCGCGGTTCGGGGATCGGCTCCTCGCAATCGGCGCAATGTGTCAGGCTTTCACCGACCGGAGCGCGCCTCGACCTGAGACGCGCCAGCTCGTCACTGATTGACGCTTCGATCTGTTCACTCACCGCACCATCGCGGGTCCATCCTCCGGCCATGCTGTTTCTCCTCCTGTCCTGCGATTTACTGGTTTCGACCTGCTGCACCCCTGGCTGCGAAACGCCCTCCGCACCGCTCGGGTTCCGGTATCCGCCGGATCGCAGTCTACAATGCGGGCGCTTTATCGGGAACGAAATCGCGATCCGGGCTGTTGAGTATTCGACGACGGCACCGATGCCGTCTTTCTTTTGTGACCGCGCATCACTGGCATGACAAGTATCTGAGCCGAGCGCGGAATTGACCGACTCTGAAGGAGACGCCGCTCATGCTGAAGATCCACTGCCTCGCCTACTCCCGCGCCATTCGCCTGATCTGGCTGATGGAAGACCTCGGGCAACCCTATGATGTCACAACCTACGACCGCACGGATAACTTCAGGGCGCCTGAAAGCCTTGCCAAGATTCATCCGCTCGGCAAATCGCCTGTGATTGAGGACGCCGACATGAAGATAGCGGAATCGGCGACCTGCCTGCGGTATCTTTCTGATCGCTATGGTGACAGCCGCCATCAACCAGCTCCGGGGACAGCAGACGCATTGCGCCACGACGAGCTGCTCGACTACGTCGAGAGCTCCTTTGCCGAGGTTGCGATGGGCGTGCTCCTACCGGCCCTGAAGGGAGAGGATTCTGGAGATGAGGCCAAGAAAGCTCTGGACCTGCATCTGGACTACATCGCCCAGCAGCTTCCTGAAACGGGTTTGCTGTTTGGCGATCAGGCCGCGCTCGCCGATATCCAGTTCTCGTACATCCTCGCCAATCTGGCGGCGATTGGCGCGCTGAAGGATGCGCCGCGCGTCGCGCGCTACTGGACCGATCTGCAGGCACAGGATGGCTACAAGGCCGCAGTGGCGAAGGTGGGACCGATGGCCCCGTCGTTCTGACCCGTGGCCCCGCTGTGTCCCCCCAATTGTCCCAATCCCATTATCGAAATGAGGAGACCGTTATGAAAGTTCTTGTCGCAGGTGCTACTGGCAATACAGGCCGCCGGGTGGTGGAAAAACTTCAGCGCCTGGGCCATCAGCCCATCGCATTGATCCGGGAGGGGTCGGATACCAGCACGCTTCCACCCGGGACTGGCACGCGGCGCGGCGACCTTACCGACCTGCCTACGGATGTCTGCGAGGGGTGCGACGGCGTGATCTTTGCAGCAGGATCTGGTGGCGACACCTCTCGCGAGATGACGGACAAGGTTGATCGTGATGGCGCGAAGGCGCTTGTGGATCTTGCAAAATCATCGGGCGTGGCCCGGTTTGTCATGCTTAGTTCGATAGGAGCCGGCGATCCCGATCCCGAGAGCGAACTTGCCAATTACCTGCAGGCCAAACACGACGCGGATGTTTATCTGGAACAGTCGGGACTGGACTACGCGATCCTGCGCCCAGTACGTCTGACTAATGGCGACGGCAGCGGAGACCTGCTGTTCGGCGAGCAGGTCGATCCCGAAGGCGTCGCCGCACGAGGCGATGTCGCCGCAACCCTCGCAGATGCCGTCAGCAACCCGGCATGGTCGGGAAAGACAAAGCGGATGCAGTCACTGTAGCCGCGGACCATCGCTGACAGCCCTCCTCCTTCTAGCGCAGACGCAGCTCTGTCGTCCCGTCAAAGAAATAGGCGTCAGCATCGTCAAAATCCAAGGCGACGGCGCTTCCTTCGGGCAGCGCCTCGTCCCCCCGTGTTTCGACAATGATCTTCTCGCCTGTTGGGGTGCGTAGATAGTCGTAGGACACACCGCCCAGCCGCTCGCGCAGATCAAGGATCAGATCGCTGTCACGGGCGACGACAGAGAGATGCTGCGGGCGCAATCCCACAAGGACCGATGCACCCTCTTCAGGCAGCGTGACAGAGGCCGCGATCCGGCGGCCGCCAAGAGCGGGTACCGTGACCGCGCCGCCGGAAACGGTCGCTTGAAGGAAATTCATGCTCGGCGAGCCGATAAATCCCGCGACGAAGCGGTTGTCGGGATCGGCGTATAGCTTCATCGGGCTGCCAACCTGTTCGACGCGACCGGCCCGAAGCACGACGATCTTGTCTGCCAGCGTCATCGCCTCCACCTGATCATGGGTCACATAGATCATCGTGGCGCCAATTTCCTTGTGCAGCCGAGCGATCTCGACCCGCATATCCACGCGCAGCTCGGCATCGAGATTTGACAGCGGCTCATCGAAGAGAAAGACATCCGGCCCGCGCACGATCGCACGTCCGATGGCGACGCGCTGGCGCTGCCCGCCCGACAGCGCCTTGGGTTTGCGTTTAAGGTATTGATCCAGCTTCAGGATCCGGCTGGCCTCTGCCACCTTTTCCCGGATCGCATCCTTGGGATGACCGGTCATCTTAAGCCCGAACCCCATATTATCCTCAACCGTCATATGCGGATATAGCGCGTAGGACTGGAAAACCATCGCAACCCCACGGTCAGCCGCATCCAGTCGTGTGACATCCCGCTCACCGATATGGATGCTGCCGCTGCTGGTCTCCTCCAACCCGGCGATCATCCGCAGCAGCGTCGACTTTCCGCACCCGGATGGGCCGACAAAGACGCAGAACTCACCGTCCTCAATGGTGAGGTCCACGTCGTGGATCACCTGAACGTCACCATATTTCTTGACGGCCTTGGCCAGAGTGACCCCTGTCATGTGTTCTCTCCCTCGGGTTAATTCGGAAATTGCCAGGTCTCGGCCGCTGCCGCGATTTCCTTGGCGGTTGTCATCAGGGCCGGTCGAAGCGTCTCCAGCTCCTCCAGCGAGCGACGCTGCACGGAGGAGGTGATCGACAGCCCGCCCATCACTTTGCCCGCCTCCGACAGGATCGGAACGGCAATGCAGATGATGCCCGGTTCATGCTCTTCACGGTCGAAGGCAACGCCGTCTTTGCGGATCTGCTGCAACTCGTCCATCAGCGCCTCTGGCGTGGCCAACGTGTTGGGCGTATGGGCAAAAAACGCCTGCCTGCGGATCGCATCCTGCTGCGCCTCCCGCGACAGATACGCGATCATCGCCTTACCCACCCCGGTACAGTAGCCCGGCCCTATTTTGCCCGCCTGGCTGAACATCTCAATCGGTGTGGCCGCATTACGCTTGTCGACGTAGAGTACCTGCCCCCGATCCAGCTGCGCCAGATGTATGGTCTCGCCGATATCCTGTGACAGCTTGTCCAGATAGGGCCGCGCCACCGGAGCCAGCGCGCTTTGCCGCCAGGCAGCATGAGCCAATCGCACCAGGCGCAAACCCGGAGCATAGGTCTGATGGGTCTCATCATAGGACAGCATCCCCTGATTGGTCAGCGTCTGCACCAGCCGGTACAGCGTCGCCTTTGGGTGATCCGAGGCCGCCAGCACCTCGCCGAACCGCATTGGGCGGCCCGCTTCAGCGATCTGATCCAACACGGCCAAAGCCTTGCCAACGGTGCCATCTGTCTCTCGCGATTGGGGCGCAGCTTTCGCCATCATTGTCCTTTCTCTGATCGGGCGGGGCCGATGTAACTGTTGACATCCTTAGCCGAGCGCGGTCATAGTTTCAATAGTTGGAATTTGGTTCCAATATATGAAACCAAACGAAACACGTCAACAGGGAGGACGTCATGAAGACTTTGAAAGGAACAGTTGCGGGCCTGGCTCTCAGCCTCGGCCTGGCCACTGCGGCACAGGCTGAATTGAGCGGCACGCTCAAGATTTTCTCAGATATGTCCAATCCTGCGCCGCGCGCAGTAATGGAGGGGATGGCGGCTGAATTCGACGCGATGCACCCGAACCTGACCGTTGAGCTGACGGTGATCGACCGCGAGGCCTACAAGACGCAGATTCGCAACTTCCTATCTGCCAACCCACCGGACGTGGCCAACTGGTATGCGGCAAACCGGATGCGGCCCTACGTCTCTGCCGGGTTGTTCGAAGACATTTCCGACCTTTGGGCAGAGCCGGAAATCGCTGATGCGCTGGCCTCCACCAAGGGCGCAATGACATTGGACGGCAAGCAATGGGGCGTACCCTACACCTACTACCAGTGGGGCGTCTACTACCGCGAGGACATCTACAACGAGCTTGGCCTCGAAGAGCCCAAGGACTGGGAGACCTTCAAAGCGAACTGCCAGAAGATTCTCGATTCAGGTCGCAAGTGTTTCACCATCGGCACCAAGTTCCTGTGGACGGCCGGCGGCTGGTTTGACTACCTGAACATGCGCACCAACGGCTATGATTTCCATATGGCGCTGACCAATGGTGAAGTCGCCTGGACCGATGACCGTGTAAAGCAGACCTTTGCCAACTGGCGGGAACTGATCGACATGGGGGCCTTTATCGACAACCATCAGTCCTACAGCTGGCAGGAGGCCCTGCCCTTCTTGGTCAAAGGTGAAGCCGCCGCCTATCTGATGGGCAACTTTGCCGTAGCACCGCTGCGCGAAGCCGGTCTTGGCACCGATCAGCTGGATTTCTACCAGTTCCCGACCATCAATCCCGATGTCGAGCTGGCTGAAGACGCACCAACCGACACCTTCCACATTCCATCCGGCGCCCAGAACAAAGAAGCCGCGCGCGAGTTCCTGCGTTTCGTCGTCTCGGCGGACAATCAGACCAAGATCAACGGCGGCGCAGCACTCGGCCAGCTGCCTGTGAACTCAAAGTCCTCCGTCGATGATGACGAAATGCTCAATCAGGGCTTCGAGATGCTGTCCGCCAACGCGCCCGGCGGTATCGCGCAGTTCTTTGACCGCGATGCACCAGCGGAAATGGCCTCCGTTGCCATGGAGGGCCTCCAGGAGTTCATGGTCTTCCCGGACAATCTGGATGATATCCTGAACCGTTTGGAAAAGACCCGCGAGCGCGTCTACTGATCACTGCTGCTGGCCAAAACAACGCGCAAGGCCGATCTGCCTATCGGCCCTGCGCAGCCCGGTCACGGACCGGAGCGCGCAATATGCTGAACCGTATCGGCCCTTCCCAGTCGACAGGCTGATATCAATCGACAAACAAGGGAGAATTCCCGTGGCTGAGATGAACCTCGCTCCAGAAACCAGATCGTCTGCCAGCGCATCAGGCAGCCGTGACAGCTGGCTAAGGCGCAATCGTCAGACCCTTGCGCCCTGGCTCTTTCTGGCGCCCGGCGTGATTTTCTTTCTCTTCTACGTGATTTTCCCGATCGTACAGAGCTTCAACCTGTCGTTCTACCGCTGGGACGGGCTCGGTGATCCACAGTTCGTCGGCATGGAAAACTACCGGGAGCTGATGGATGATCGCGCGTTTGAGGTCTCGCTCTGGAATAACCTGAAATGGCTTCTGCTGTATTTGCTGGCAATCCCGGCAGGCCTGTTCATCGCGCTGTTCCTCAATCAGACAGTAACCGGCATTCGCCTATACAAGTCTCTGTTCTTCTTTCCATTTGTGATCAGTCAAGTTGTTGTCGGCCTGGTGTTCAGCTGGTTCTATGACCCGACCTTTGGCCTGCTCAATCAAGTGTTGGGCTGGGTTGGTCTTGGGCCGTTGAATGTACTGGGGGATCCGACGCTGGTGACCTATGGCATCATCGCGGCAGGCCTGTGGCCGCAGACGGCCTATTGCATGATCCTCTACCTCACGGGCCTCAATGCGGTTGATCCCGAACAGGTCGAGGCGGCGCGGCTGGACGGTGCCAAAGGCGCCAAGATGCTGTGGTATGTGATCATCCCGCAACTGCGGCCGGCGACCTTTGTCGCCTTTGTCGTGACAATCATCGGCGCACTGCGCAGCTTTGATCTGATCTCCATCATGACCAACGGCGGCCCGTTCGGCTCCAGCCGGGTGCTGTCGTTCTACATGTTTGAAAAGGCCCTGTCGGAATATGGCTTCCGCATGGGTTATGGCGCAGCAATTGCAGTGGTGCTGTTCCTGATCATGCTGTGCTTCATCGCCTACTTCCTGTGGTCCATGTACCAAGACGACAAAGGGGGCCGCTGATGTTTCCGAAACCCATTCAGAACAGTTCTCGCGGATGGCAGGCCACCTATCAGGCCCTGGTTCCGACTGCGCTCGTCCTTTGGCTGTTGCCGCTGATCGCGGTGGCCATCTTCTCGATCAAACCGGATGTGGACTTTACCACCGGCAACTACTGGGGAATGCCGAGCTCGTTTGAAGGCGCCAGCAATTACGGCAAGGTTTTCTTTGGCTCCGACATGCCGCGCTACCTACTGAACTCCGTCCTGATCACGGTGCCGACGGTGATCGGTGCCGTAGCACTCTCCTGCATGACCGGCTTTGCACTTGGCGTGTATAAATTCCGTGGCAACCTGCTGCTGTTTTTCATGTTTGTGGCAGGCAACTTCGTGCCGTTTCAGATCCTGATGGTTCCGGTACGCGATCTGACGCTGGACATGGGGCTCTACAACACCAAAACTGGCCTCGTGCTGTTTCATATCGCCTTTCAGACCGGGTTTTGCACGCTCTTTATGCGCAACTTCATCCGCGCCCTGCCTTTTGAGCTGATCGAAGCCGCCCGCGTCGAAGGGGTCGCGGAATGGCGGATCTTCTGGTTCGTGGTATTGCCGCTGATGAAACCCGCAATTGCGGCGCTCAGCGTGCTAATCTTTACCTTCATCTGGAATGATTATTTCTGGGCAGTTGTTCTGACCCAGGGCGCCGAGAGCCAGCCGGTGACCGCAGGCATCACTTCCTTCAACGCGCAATACCGGGCAGCGTACCATCTGATGAGCGCGGGCAGCATCGTCGCGGCCCTGCCGCCGGTTGCGATGTTCTTCCTGATGCAGCGCCACTTTATCGCCGGTCTGACGCTGGGAGCCGTGAAGTGAGCACGGTGAGAGACATCCGCTGCTGGGCGCTTCAGGATCAGTGCCAAAGCCTGATCCTCGCCGCCCGTGGCACCGATCTGGCAGAGGTCATCTACTGGGGACCGCGGCTGCCGGGTGGAACCGATCTGGACGTGCTCGCCGCCGCCTCGCGCATGGATGTGACGGGGGGGATGCTGGATCAGGTGCCGCCGCTGTCGATCTGCCCCGAGGCACGCCGCACCTTCCCCGGCCAGGCCGGTCTGTCGCTGACGGATGGCGCGGGCAAGGCACTGCTGCCACGCTTCACCTTCGAGCGGGCGGAGGAAGGCACTCGGACCCTCACACTCCACTATCGCGATGCCAATAATGGCCTGCACTATCAGGCACAGTTTGAGCTGACGCCCGCAACCAGCATGATCACTGCGCAGGCCGCTCTCACCTCGGAGCAGCCCGTCAGCGTGAACTGGCTCTCCGCTCCGGTCTTTCCGGCACCTCAGAACAGCCATGAGATGATCGACTTCCATGGCCGCTGGATCGGTGAATTTCAAACCAGCCGCACCGCCTGGAGCGCAGGCGCGCGGCTAAGGGACAACCCCACAGGGCGCACCGGGCATGAGCATTTCCCCGGTCTGATTGTGCCCTGCAGTGGTGCCACGAACAGCCAAGGATCCGCCTATGCCTTCCACTACGGCTGGTCCGGGGGCCATAGAATGCTGGCAGAGGAACTCCCCGACGGGCGTCGCCAAATCCAGTGGGGACACGCCACCGGCAGCCGCCGCACATCCGGCACGCGTTTTGAGACCGCGCCACTCTATGCGGTGTTCTCGGATCGGGGGATCAATGGCTGCGCTGTCACCTTCCAACGCCACCTGCGCGATGAGATCCTGCGACCACCTGAGCCTGTGCGCGCGCGTCCGGTGCATTACAACTGCTGGGAAGCGGTCTATTTCGACCATGATCACGCCACGCTCTGCGATATTGCAAGCCGGGCTGCGGCACTAGGGGCAGAGCGGTTTGTGTTGGATGATGGCTGGTTCGGCAGGCGGGATGACGATACCACATCGCTCGGCGATTGGACAATTGACAGACGCAAATACCCCGATGGGCTGATGCCACTGATCGACCATGTCCACGCCGAAGGCATGGCATTTGGCATCTGGTTTGAACCGGAAATGATCAATCCTGAAAGCGATCTGTTCCGCGCCCATCCCGACTGGGTTCTGGGCGACTTGGATCAGGTGCTTGGTCGCCAGCAAATGGTACTGAATATCGCCCTGCCGGAGGTACAGGCCTATCTCTACGACCGCATTGCAGCGGTTCTGGCAGATCACCCAATCGACTATGTGAAATGGGACCACAACCGTGTCCTGCCCGAGCCGGACAGCGCCCAGGCCGAGGCAGCCTATGCGCTCTTTGACCGCCTGCGGGCAGACTTCCCCAAGGTGGAATTCGAGAGCTGCTCCTCGGGTGGCGGGCGTATAGACTTTGGGATCCTATCGCGCACCCATCGCGTCTGGCTTTCGGACAGCAACGATCCGCTGGAACGGCTGCGGATCCAGCATGAAGCGGCGCTTTTCCTGCCGATGGTGGTCACCGGCAGCCACGTAGGGCCCCGAAAATGCCACACCTCTGGCCGGGTGACAGACATCCGCCTGCGCGCCTGGGTCGCAGCGCAGCGCCACATGGGGTTTGAAATGGACCCGCGCGAGCTGACCGAGGAAGAGGCAGACATCCTGCGCAAGGTAACTTCCTGGTGGAAAGACAACCGCCACTGGATGCAGCGGGCCGATATTCTGCGGCTCGACAGTGACGATCCGGCGGTAATCGCAGAGCTACAGCGCGCAGAGGATGGCAGTCGGTTTGTCGTCTTTGCCGGGGTTTGTGAGGCCAGCGCACAGATCCTGCCCCGCCCGCTTCGCCTGACCGGGCTGGAGCCGGATACACTATATGAAATCAGCCTGCTGAACCGCAAGGATGCCCCCGGCCTGTCACGCGGTTCACCTCTTTTGAAAACCGGCACTGCCCCCCTTAGCGGCCAATATCTGATGCACCAAGGGATCACCCTGCCCTGGACATTCCCACAGTCGATCTGGGTGATTGAAGGAACACGCCTATGACCAAAGACAGACGAAATCGCGCCTGGTACGGCAAACTGGACAAGGACGGATTTATCCATCGCAGCTGGATGAAAAATCAGGGCTTTCCCGATCATGCCTTTGACGGCCGACCAATCATCGGGATCTGCAATACCTGGTCCGAACTGACCCCCTGCAACTCCGGTCTTCGCGATCTCGCCGAAGGAGTGAAGCGCGGAGTCTGGGAGGCTGGCGGCTTCCCGGTTGAGTTCCCGGTCATGTCGCTTGGCGAAACCCAGATGAAACCGACCGCGATGCTGTTCCGCAACCTTCTGGCCATGGATGTGGAAGAGTCGATCCGGGCCTATGGGATTGACGGCGTTGTCCTGCTTGGCGGTTGTGACAAGACCACACCGGGCCAGCTGATGGGAGCGGCCTCGGTCGATCTGCCTGCCATCGTGGTCAGCTCGGGCCCAATGCTGAACGGCAAATGGCAGGGTAAGGATATCGGTTCCGGCACAGACGTCTGGAAATTCTCCGAAGCGGTGCGCGCGGGTGAGATGACCTTGCAGGACTTCATGGCGGCTGAATCCGGGATGAGCCGATCCAAGGGCGTGTGCATGACCATGGGTACGGCCTCCACTATGGCGTCCCTCGTCGAAGCGATGGGGATGAGCCTGCCGACGAATGCCGCCCTGCCAGCAGTGGACGCCCGCCGCATGGCGCTGGCGCATCTCACCGGAAAGCGGATTGTCGAAATGGTGGAGGAAGATCTCAAACCCTCCGACATTCTGACCCGCGATGCGTTCATCAACGCGATCATGGCCAATGCAGCGGTTGGCGGCTCGACCAATGCGGTTGTCCATCTTCTGGCACTGGCTGGCCGTGTCGGGGTGGAGCTGACCCTGGATGATTTTGGTCTGGGGAGCGACATCCCCCTCTTGGTGAACTGCATGCCCTCTGGCAAATACCTGATGGAAGATTTCTGCTATGCGGGCGGCATGCCTGTTGTGCTGAAGCAACTTGCCGATAATGGGCACCTGCGCAGCAACACCACCGTTCTGGGGGGCGACATCACGGCATATGCCGAGGGCGCCGCATGTTTCAACGATGATGTCATCAAGAGCTTTGACACCCCAGTCAAACCGGCCGCGGGCCTGCGTGTCCTGCGCGGCAACCTCGCCCCCAATGGCGCCATCGTCAAACCCTCAGCCGCGACCGATCATCTGCTGGAGCACGAAGGCGTCGCCCATGCTTTCGAGACCATTGAGGACATGAAAGCCAATATTGACCGCGACGATCTACCGGTGACCAAAGACAGCATTCTGGTGCTGAAAGGCGTCGGCCCAAAAGGCTATCCCGGCATGCCCGAGGTCGGCAATATGCCGATCCCGCGCAAACTGGTGCGCGACGGGGTACGCGATATGATCCGCATTTCCGATGGTCGCATGTCCGGCACGGCATTTGGCACCGTGATCCTGCATGTCTCGCCAGAATCGCAGGCTGGTGGTCCCCTTGGTCTGGTCCAGACCGGCGACCGGATCCGGGTCAGCGCAAAGAACGGCACGCTTGACCTTCTGGTTTCGGAAGAAGAGCTGACCGCGCGCCGGGAGGCCTGGCGACCAGAGCCGCCGCATTACACGCGCGGCTATGCAAAACTCTATGTCGACAGCGTCCTTCAGGCTGAAAAAGGCGCTGATCTTGATTTTCTCGTGGGCAAAGACACCCGCCCCGTCACACGGGAGAGCCACTGATGAGCGATACTGCAATCTTTCCGGACCTGAAGGGCACATCGGTTTTCATCACCGGCGGCGGTTCCGGCATTGGGGCCGCGCTGAGCGAGGGGTTTCTGCGTCAGGGCGCCAAGGTCGCCTTTGTCGGACGCTCCGATGCCTCCGCATTTGTTCAACGGATGGAAGCCGAGACCGGCAACCGCCCCTTGTTCATCCAATGCGACATCACCGATATCCCGGCGCTGAAATCCGCGATTGAGCAGGCGGCAGAGGCACATGGCCCGATCACCACGCTGGTGAACAACGCCGCCAACGATCAGCGCCACGCCACGCTGGATGTGGACGAAGAGTTTTGGGACTGGGCGCAGGCGATCAATCTTAAGGCCTATTTCTTTACCTGTCAGGCTGTGCTGCCAGGGATGCAGGCCGCCGGTGGCGGGTCAATCGTGAACTTCACCTCCATCAGCTATATGATGGGCAACAGCGGCTACCCCGCCTATACGACTGCAAATGCAGGCATCAATGGCATGACCCGCAGCCTTGCCCGCGAGTTCGGGCCGGATCACGTGCGGGTGAATGCGCTGGCGCCCGGGTGGGTGCTGACCGACAAGCAGCTTGATAAATGGGCCACGCCCCAGGCGCTTGCCGCCCATCTCGATCGCCAATGCCTGAAGGATCATCTCACCCCTCAGGATATCGTCGGCTCCACGCTTTTTCTGGCCTCGGCAACAAGCCGCATGATCACAGGACAGACGCTGGTGGTGGATGGCGGGGTTGTGGTGACAGGATGACGGCCGATCCCAACCGTTCCTTTGACATGATGCCAGCTGGCCCGACGCCTGCATGGATTGCGGCTGACTGGGGGACGAGCCAGCTGCGGCTGTGGGTGATGGACAACCGTAATCAGGTCCTCGACCGCATCTCCTCTGACCGCGGCATGTCGCGGCTTGGCCCGCAGGACTATGAACCGACACTGCTGGGCCTGCTTGGCGATCGTCTGGCGCCCGGCAGCAACAGCGATGTCCGGGCGGTCCCGGTCATCTGTTGCGGAATGGCAGGTTCGCGTCAGGGCTGGGCCGAGGCCCCTTATGCCACCGCGCCCTGCCCCCCGCCGGGAATAGCCGAGGCGACCCGACCGCTGATACAGGACAAACGCCTGACCGTTTACCTGCTGCCCGGGATCAAGACAACCGATCCGGCGGATGTGATGCGCGGGGAAGAAACCCAGATTGCGGGGTACCTCGCACAAGACAGCAATCAGACCGCGCCTCAGGTCATTTGCCTGCCCGGCACCCATAGCAAATGGGTCAAACTGGATCGGGGCCAGGTCACCAGCTTCTCGACCTTCATGACCGGCGAGATGTTCGCACTGCTGCAAGGCCAATCCGTACTTCGACACTGCGTCTCTGAGGATGGCTGGGACGAAAAGGCGTTCAAACAGGCCGTGGCCAAGGCGCTCTCCTCGCCGGCTGCGATCTCGGCACAGCTGTTTCGTATCCGTGCGGATGCGCTGTTGTCCGGGCAGAACGCGGAGACCGGAAGAGCGCGCCTGTCAGGGCTTTTGATCGGTGCGGAGCTTGCCGCGACCCGGGGCTACTGGTCTCACCAATCCGTCACCATACTCGGCACAGATGCGCTGGCCCGCTGCTATGAAACCGCCCTATCCGCGCTGGGGTGCAAGCCCCGTCGCGTTGACGCCGAATCCCTGACACTCGCGGGCCTATGCGCCGCATATGACCAACTGCAAAAAGGCCAAACCCAATGAGCCGTAACATCATCGCCATCCTGCGCGGTCTGCGTCCCAAAGAGGCGCGCGCCATGACCGATGCCCTGATTGATGCAGGTATCACCAAGATCGAAGTGCCGCTGAACTCTCCCCAGCCTTATGACAGCATCGCCGTCATGCTGGATCAGGCAAAGGGGCGCGCCACAGTCGGCGCTGGAACGGTGCTCAACACCGGCGCAGTGGCTCAACTCGCGGCCATGGGGGCGCAGATGGTGGTTTCGCCAGACTGCAACCCTGATGTGATCCGTGCAACCAAAGCCGCAGGCATGTTGTCCTATCCGGGTGTCTTCACTGCGTCAGAGTGTTTTTCGGCTCTCCGAGCCGGTGCTGATGGTCTGAAGTTCTTCCCTGCCCTCAAACTGGGACTGGACGGTTTTTCGGCGCTGAAAGCGGTCCTGCCCGCTGATGCTGAAACCTACGCGGTAGGCGGTGTCGGGCCTGCGGATTTTGCCGATTGGCACAGGGCAGGCATCACCGGTTTTGGCATCGGGTCCTCTCTCTACAAACCCGGCCGCTCTGTCGAAGATGTCGCCCTCCTCGCTGCAGAAACCGTCGCGGCCTACGACGAGGCCTTCGATGGCACATGATCCGGCGCTCCATCCCATGACAGCTCAGGTCTTCAGCGAAACGCGCTGCACGCTGGGGGAAGGTCCGCTGTGGCATCCGACGCGCAAACAGTTGTTCTGGTTCGATATCCTTGAAAAACAACTGCTGAGCGTTGCCGGAGAAACGGAGATTCACTGGCAGTTTGACGACTGCGTTTCCGCCGCAGGCTGGGTCGATGATCAGACCCTGATCATGGCCAGCGCCCGCGCGCTATGGCGGTTTGACATCGAAACCGGCACCCGCACGCATCTGATTGATCTGGAGGCCGATCAGCCGCTAACCCGCTCCAACGATGGGCGCGCAGATCCTTGGGGCGGGTTCTGGATTGGCACGATGGGCTACAAAGCGGAACCCGGCCTTGGCGCCATCTACCGCTACTATCGGGGCGAATTGCGCCAGCTGGTCGCACAGCAAACCATCACCAATGCCATCTGTTTTGCCCCTGACAAATCCTGCGCGTATTTCACCGATACAACGACCGGCAAGATCATGCGCCAGCCTCTGGCGACCAAAGACGGCTGGCCGGTTGGCGCGGCATCGGTCTTCCTCGACCTCAGCAACCAGAATTTTGGCCCTGATGGCGCGATTGTCGACGCCGAAGGCCGCTTTTGGAATGCCCAATGGGGGGCCGGCCGTGTCGCTGTCTATACCTCGACTGGCGCGCTGTCTGAGATCTATCCGATCCCAACCTCCCAGGCCTCCTGCCCTTCGCTTGGCGGGGACACCTTGTCAGAGCTGTTCGTTACCACCGCCGCAGACGGGCTGAATGATGCGGCTGCAGGTAGGACCTATCGCATTCAAACAACGGCCAAAGGCCAGCGCGAACACCGCGTCATTCTCTGAGGATCTCCATGCAGCGCACACTTGGCACCTGCTACTATCCCGAACATTGGCCCGAAGACATCTGGCAGGAGGACGCCGAGCGCATGGTTGCGGCCGGGCTCACCTGGGTTCGCATTGGCGAGTTTTCATGGTCGCGCATTGAACCTAGCCCAGGCGATCTGCAGTGGGGCTGGCTTGATCGCGCCATTGATGTGCTGGTGTCGGCCGGATTGAAGGTGGTGCTGGGCACCCCCACCGCTACGCCACCCCGCTGGATGGTGGACCGCCACCCCGATATGTTTGCGCTGGACGCCGACGGCAAACCGCGCGGTTTTGGCTCGCGCCGCCACTATTGTTTCAGTCACGAGGGCTACCGCGCCGAAGCCCGGCGGATCGTCTCCCTGATGGCGGAACGTTATGGCCCAGGTGACCGTATCGCCGCCTGGCAGACCGACAATGAATACGGTTGCCACGACACAACAATCAGCTATTCCCCGGCGGCACAGATCGCCTTTGTCCGCTGGCTAGAGGCGCGTTATGACGGCGATATTCATGCGTTGAACAGTGCCTGGGGCAATGATTTCTGGTCGATGAACTATGATCGCTTTGATCAGATCGGCCTGCCCAACCTGACCGTGACCGAACCGAACCCGGCGCATGTGCAGGCCTTCCGGCGGTTTTCTTCGGATCAGGTGGTGAGCTTCAACCGCGATCAGGTCGAGATTCTGCGTGCCTATTCCGATGCGCCGATTGCCCATAACTACATGGGGCGGGTGACCGATTTCGATCACTACAAGGTTGGCGAGGATCTCGACATCGCCAGTTGGGACAGCTACCCTTTGGGCTTTCTCGAAGATCGAGTGGGCGCCAACCCCGAGGACCAGCGCCGCTACGCGCGTCAGGGCGACCCTGATTTTCAAGCCTTCCATCATGATCTCTATCGTGCCGTCGGGCGCGGACGCTGGTGGGTGATGGAACAGCAACCCGGACCGGTGAACTGGGCACCCTACAATCCCGCACCGCTGCCCGGCATGGTCAGGTTCTGGACCTGGGAGGCCTTTGCCCATGGTGCGGAGGCGGTCTGCTATTTCCGCTGGCGCCAGGCGCCGTTTGCGCAGGAACAACTTCACGCCGGTCTGCTGCGTCCCGATAGCCAAGATGCCCCTGCCATCGCCGAGGCGCGTCTGGTTGCCGATGAACTGGCCGCAGCGGGCGCGGTGGCACCGGCTCAAGCTCCCGTGGCGCTGATCTTCGACTATGACGCCGAATGGGCCTGGCAGGTGCAGCCACATGGCCAGGGTCTGAGTTATTTCGACCTTGTGCTGGCGCATTACCGTGCACTGCGACGGGCCGGCCTGTCTGTGGACATCGTTCCCCCGACACAGAGCGATTTTGCAGGATACGCCCTGATCCTTGCACCCGGTCTGATGCACCTCCCCGACCATTTGCGCGCAGCCCTGGCAACAGCGGCGGCTCAGGTGCTCTATGGGCCGCGAACAGGCGCGCGGGATGCGGACTTCAACATCCCGACCAGCCCCCTGCCCCCAGCATTGGACGGGTTAGATATTGTCGTTGCCGCAGTCGAAAGCCTGCGACCGGATATGCCGCTGCCGCTGGCGCAGGTCGACGGGGCCGTCACCGGTTATCTGGAAACACTGGATCGTCAGGGAGAGACTCTGATCGAGACGGCCAACGGTCAGCCCGTGGCTGTTGCCGCAGGAAACAAAGTCTACTGCGCGGGCTGGCTGGACGCGGCGGGTCTGGATCACCTTGTCGCAATGCTTTGCAAACGTGCGAAGCTGCGCATCTGCAAGATGCCGCTGGGCGTGCGTCGGCGCCAGACCGCGACCGAAGAGTTCTGGTTCAATCATCTGGCTGAAGCGGTAGAGACCGAGGTCGGCACTCTGCCACCTGCGGGCGTTCTGCGCAGAGCAAGAGGCAACTGACCGTACAACCACCCGCCCGGGCAGAAGCCCCGGCGGGTGGTTATCTTCTGAGCCGACATTGGTTCAGACCGTACCGCCGAGGCTCCCCTCCAGTGTCGCCAGCTCTTGCCCGCCGGCCATCATATCCTGCAATTCCTCTGGCGTGATTTCGCCGCGTTTTGCAGTACCGAGAGTCTGCCCGCGATTGAGAACGGTAAACCGATCACCAACGGCCATAGCGTGGCGGACGTTATGGGTGATGAAGACAACCGCAACACCTTGCCTGCGGACTTTGTCGATGGTGGCCAGAACATTCGCTGTCTGGCGCACCCCAAGTGCCGAGGTCGGTTCATCCAGGATCAGCACTTTGGCCCCGAAATGCACCGCACGGGCGATGGCAACCGTTTGACGCTCCCCTCCCGACAGGGTTCCAACCGCCTGATCCGGGCCGCGCAGGTTGATGCCCATCTTGCGCATTTCTTCCATGGTGACCCGGTTGGCATATTCATGGTCAAACAGTTTCAGCGGGCCGATCTTGCGGATCGGCTCATTGCCCATGAAGAAGTTGCGACTGACCGACATCAGCGGGATCATCGCCAGATGCTGGTGTACTGTGGCGATTCCAGCGGCAATCGCGTCGCGAGGATCCGCGAAATGAAGTGGCTGACCCTCAAACAGGATCTCGCCTCTGGTCGGTTTATGCACACCGGACATGGTCTTGATAAAGGTCGATTTCCCGGCGCCATTGTCGCCAAGCAGGCAGTGACATTCGCCCGGAAAGACATCGACCGAAACCCCGGCAAGCGCAATGACGCTGCCAAAATGCTTCTCGATGCCCTGCATCCGGATCAAGGGTTGAGACATGGACATATCAGCGCTCCCCCGTGATGACGCGACGAATGTAGGTGTTGAGGATCACGGCAAACAGCAGGATCAGCCCTAGGAAAACGCGGAACAGCGAACTTTCGACGCCAGCAAAGAACAACCCCTGCTGCACGACGCCAAAGATCAGCGCACCCAGGGCGGCGCCAAGCACAGACCCGTAACCGCCAGTCAGAAGGGCACCGCCAATCACCACCGCAATAATCGCTTCGAACTCTTTCAGCAGGCCCCGGTCCGATCCCGCGCCACCAAATTCCATAACCTGACAGGTCGCAAAGACCGTCGCGCAGAAAGCGGTGAACATGAACATCAGGATCTTCACGCGGTTCACTGGCACGCCGGAATTGCGCGCGGCCTCGGCATCGCCACCGGCCGCGAAAATCCAGTTCCCGAACCGCGTCTTGGTCAGGATGATATGTCCGACGATAACCAGCAGAATGGCCCAGACGATCAACATCGGCAGCCCGTCGACCACCGGCTGTCCCTTTCTGGTGCCGCGTTCAAAAACGGCGATCCAACCATTGTCACCCAGCCACTGGAACAATCCCGTCAGGATCTTGCCACCAAACAGAGCGGCCAGCCAATCACCCTCAGCTGCGTCTGCCACGCCACCGATAATGGTTTTGCGTTCAATGGTTTGCGGCAGGTAGATCGCAAACCCACGCAGAATGAACAGAAACGCCAGCGTGACGATGAAACTGGGCAACCCCGTCCGCACTACGATAAAGCCGTTCAATGCCCCGATCGCCATCGCCAGCACAAAAGTCACCAGGATCGCAAGCCAGACCGGCCAACCCAGAGTCACGCTGAAGATTGCGATCAACATGCCGGTAAAACCGATCATGGAGCCGACAGACAGGTCAAACTCGCCTGCGATCATCAGCAGGCAGGCACCAACCGCAATGATCATGAACTGGGCAGAGATCTGGCTCCAGTTCAGCACGCCCTGACTGTTGAACATGCCGCTGTCACCGGCAAAAATAATAAACATCGTAAAGACGGCGATGGTGCCGATAATGCCGCCGAGTTCTGGACGGATCATGGCTTCGCGGAACTTCGAACGGCTCTTGATCCGTTCGTCCTCCGCAAATTGGGTATGTGCGTCAGACATTTTACTCTCTCTAAAAACAAGGGCGGCCAAATTGCTTCGGCCGCCCGCACCTGGGGGAGATTGTCAGCGGTACTCGCCCGCGAACTCCTCGACCTTTTCCAGGCCGTCCTTGGTGACAAAACCAGGGCCAGAGTTGATGTTGTTGCCCGGCAGAACGCCGTAGCGGTGGTAATTGGTCAGAACCACCACGGGCAGATAGGCCTGCAGGAAGGGCTGCTGATCAATACCCCAGTTGATAACACCGGATTTCAGACCTTTGACGATTTCCTCGCCCAGATCAAAGGTGCCGAAATAGATGTCACCGGCCATACCGTTTTCTTCCAGTGCCAGCATTGTCGGATCAGCCGATGTCGGCCCCAATGTCAGGATCGCGTCAGTTTCCGGGTTGGTGTTCAGATAGGCAAGAACCCGGTTCTTGATCTCAGCCGGATCCTGACCGCTGTCGATCATCTGGTCGCCCAGTTCGATCCCAAGACCATCTGCAAACCCCTGGCAGCGCTCTGTCGAAGAGGGCGAGCTGATATAATGGTTCACACAGAGGAAGCTGCCAACACCGTCGGATTTGGCGCGCAGGCCGGCCGCGTGACCGGCGTCATATTCTGGCTGACCAACATACATCAGAGCCCCCACCTCGCGGGCCTGTTCCGGGGTGCCGGAGTTCATGATAATCACATCCACACCACTGTCGACAGCCGCTCTGATAGGACCGGACAGGACGTCGTAATCGGACAGGGTGGTGATGATGCCATTGGGCCCGGAAGCCGCCGCCTGTTCGATGATCCGCGCCATATCGGCAAGGTCACCGGTCGGCGGGTTGCGATATTCCACCTCCACATTCATCTGCTCACCCGCGAGGGCGATGCCGTTCTTGATGGTGTTCCACCAGCTGTCGCTATCGGGCGCGTGGCTGACAAGGATGTATTTTTCGCCTTCTGCCGAGGCGGTGGTTGCCAGCATCATCGGCGCCGCTGCAACCGTTGTCGCCAGCAGGAATGTCTTGAAAATTGACGTCATTCTTTCCTCCCAAAGTTTTACCGTCACGATCGCGTCCGGGCGGTCCCATCCGCGTCGGGGATCAGCATAACCACGAATCGATTTTTTTTGCAACCGGTTGCAAATTGTGGCAGCATTTTTTCTGCTGAACTTGAATTCGATCCGCGATAGATAGTCTGATCCGGTGCGCAGCCGGTTGCACAGGTGGATGGGCCCACGATGGCCCTGACAAGAGGAAGAGCAGGAATGGCTGTTACGTTAAAAGATGTGGCTGAACGGGCGCAGGTCTCGCGTTCGGCGGTGTCGCGCACATTCACCGATGGCGCATCGGTATCGGAGAAGATGCGCCGCAAGGTTGAGAAAGCCGCCCAGGAGCTCGGCTATAGTCCGAACGCGCTGGCCTCCTCCCTGACAACCGGGCGGACCAAATTGATTGGCCTGGTGTCCAACAACTTTCACAACCCGATTTTTCTCGAAGTCTTCGACCGGTTTACGCGACGGCTTCAGGACAAGGGGTTGCGCCCGCTGCTGGTCAACCTCTCTGACGAAACCGACCCCGAGAACTCGGTTCGTATGTTGCGGCAATATTCCGTTGACGGCGTTGTTGTCGCCTCGTCGACCCTGCCGCCGGGGTTTGCCAAGGCCTTTCGAGATGCAGGCGTGCCTGTAGTTCACAGTTTCGGCCGCTCCTCCTCCACGCCGCAGGTGCATGTGGTTGGGATCGACAACGTCGAATGCGGACGAATGGCGGCGCGAACGCTGATTGATCGCGGCTATCGCAAACTGGCCTTCATGGGCGGCCCACAGAGCGCGACCTCGACTCAGGATCGCTGGAAGGGATTCACGCTGGAAATGGAAGCTTATCCGGATATCGTCTCCTCCTACAGTTTTGCGGATGATTACTCCTTTGAGGCCGGTCGCCGGGAAATGCTGCGCCTGTTGCAGGACGACCCGGCCGAAGCCTATTTCTGTGGGGATGACGTGTTGTCAATCGGGGCGCTCAGCGCGATCCGCGAACAGGGCCTAAAGGTGCCAGGTGACATCGGGGTCATCGGTCTCAACGATATGGAAATGGCCCGTTGGGAGAACATAGACCTGACCACCATCCACCAGCCGATCGAACAGATCGTCAATTCATCAATCGAGCTGGTTGTTGCCATGCTCGACGAGCCGGATCGCTATCCTGAAGCCCGCATCTTTCCCTGCCATGTGGTGGATCGCGGCACATTGCGACCGCTGACATCCTGAAGCGATCCTAGGCATGAAAAGGACACCCGCTGCCGGGTGCCCTGCGATTGCTTAGACCACTGTGTCAGCGAAACATCGGCGGCCGGGCATCAACCCAGGCGCCATCTGTTGCGCCGCTTTCGGCGACGGCAAAAACAGCCGCCATGGACCGCAGCCCATCTTCGGCCCGTGGATAAAGATCCGCCGCCGGGTCCATGGATCGCCCGGTTTTCCGCGCGCCGATGGCTTCGGCCAAATCGCTGTATATATTGGCAAAAGCCAGAGGCATCCCCTCGGCATGGCCAATTGTCACGCGGCTGGTGCGATCCGCTTCGGGGCTGAGTTTGGCTTCACCACGTTCGATTACCTGCAAGCGGCCGCCCAGCGGCATCCAATAGAGCTGGTTCGGCTGCTCCTGCGACCAGCGCAGACCGCCCTTTTCACCAAACACCTGCAAGGTCAGCCCATGCTGGCGTCCGATTGCCACAGACGAGGTCCAGAGCCGCCCGACGGTGCCGCCATCAAAGCGCATATTGACCATGGCGTCGTCTTCCAGAACCCGGCTCTCAATACAGCTGACCGTATCCGCAGAAAGGCGTTCCAGTTCCTGCCCGATCACAAAACTGGCCATATGCAGCGCATGGATGCCGCAATCGGCAAACTGAGCAGAAACCCCGGCCTGAGCCGGATCATAGCGCCAGCGCACCCGCGGATTGTCCGCATCAGCCGCATCAGCATGATGCCCATGGGCAAACTCGGCCTTCACAAGGCGGATCTTTCCAAGATCACCACGCGCCACCATCGCCTTCATGTGGCGGACCAGCGAATAGCCGGAATAGCCATAGTTCACCGCGCAGATCTTGCTCTGCGCCTTGGCGATTTTGACGATTTCCTCGCCTTCCTCCACGGTCATTGTCATCGGTTTTTCGCACAGCACATGAAAACCGGCTTCAAGGAAGCTCTTGGTGATTTCAAAATGCGTGGCATTGGGTGTGGCAACGGTGACAAGATCAACGCGGTCGTTGCGATGACGTTCCCCCTCCAGCATCTCCTGCCAGTCGCCATAGGCGCGGTCTGCGGCCAGCCCCAGCCGCTGACCGTAGGCGCGCCCTTCGTCGGGGCGGTGATCCAATGCCGCTGCGGCGAATTCAAACGCCCCGTCAAGCCCTGCTCCCAGACGATGGGCCGGTCCGATCTGGCTGCCTTCACCACCGCCGATCATGCCCCACTTCAGCTTTGCCATGGTGTTACCCCCTAGTTGAAACCAATGGATTCAAGATATTCACGGTTGGCCTGCGCATCCCCCACCGGGTCGGGATCCAGCGTTGGATCGCAATCCTGCTCAACCGTACACCAGCCGGAAAATCCAGCGTCTAAAAGCAGTTGCCTCACCGCCGAAAAATCCACATCACCCTCGCCGAGATTGCAGAAAATCCCCTGCCCGCAGGCATCATAGAAGTTCGTCCGCTTGGCGATCACATCGGCTTTCACCTTCGGGTCGATATCCTTGAAATGCATATAGCTGATACGATCCATGTGCCGTTTCATGAAAGCGACGGGATCAAAACCGGCGTAGGAATGGTGGCCGGTGTCAAAACAGATCTTCAGGATCCTGTCGTCGACCTCATCCAGCAGCCGCTCCAGCTCCGGCTCGAAATCCATGAACCCCGCCGCATGGGCGTGGATGCCGACGGTGAGACCGTAGTCCTCGGTGCCAATCCGCGCGACGGTGGCGAGCCGGTCACGGAATGCCGACCATTCGTCGCGATCCATCTGCTCGGCTTCATCAGCGCGGCCAGCAGTCGGCGCACGGCGCGGCGAGATCGAATCGATCAGCACCAGATGCTCGGCTCCATGGGCTTTCAACGCCTTGCAGGTGCGGTGCGCCCCGTCCAGCACATCCTCCCATTGGGCCGGATCGTGGAAGGCACGGAAGACCACGCCACCGATCAGTTCCAGATCATGCTCGGCGAGCGCGTCCCGCAGGATCGCAGGGTCCTCAGGCATATACCCAACTGGTCCCAATTCGATCCCCTTGTAGCCAGCATCGGCGCAGTCCTTCAGAACGCTGCGCCATTCCGGATTGCGGGGATCCTGTGCAAATTCCACCCCCCAGGAGCATGGGGCATTGCCAATTCTGATCGTCATTTTGCAGTGCTTTCTTAGATGCTTAGAACTTTGATACGGTTTGCCACGACCGGGCCTTGGACGACGCCATGGCAGCGGCAACCACCTGATTTACGGCCATGCCATCCTCGAATGTCGGCCAAATCGGTGTCTGTGTCTCAATCGCGCGCAGGAAGTCGCGCGCCTCGATCAGGATCTGATCCTGATAGCCAGTGCCATGTCCAGGGCCCTGGCAGAACGGCAGATAGTCGGGATGCGCGGGACCGGTCAGGATCTTGCGGAAGCCACGGGTAGCGTCCTCGCCCTCGCTGAGGTAGAGCCAAAGTGCGTTCTGATCCTCCTGGTCAAACCTGATCGCACCCTTTGTTCCCGTAATTTCATAGGCATAGCCCATCTTGCGGCCCGTCGCGATCCGGCTGAAAAACATCTGCCCCATTGCCCCACCGGCAAAGCGGCACATCATCTGGCCCTGATCGTCATTGGTGACAAGGCCACCGGGGCGGTCGCTATGGACGGTCTCAACCTCAGCAATCAGCTCTGCTATCGGCCCGATCAGCGCTATCGCTGCATTGATCATATGCGGGGCAAGATCCCCCATCGTGCCATTCGCCTCTCCTTTGGTCCGCCAGCTCGCCGGGGTATGGGGATCGGCATAGAAATCCTCGGTATGTTCGCCACGAAACCAGGTGACCTCGCCGATCACGCCATCTGCAATCAACTGGCGGGCAAATTGGCTAGCCGGTGTACGGATGTAATTAAAGCCTACCATGTTGGGACAGCCCGAAACCCGGGCCGCCTCGACCATCGCACGGCTGTCCGCCAGCGAAGCGCCGAGAGGTTTTTCACAGAAAACCGGTTTACCCAGCGCAAAGGCCGCCTCTGCCACCGCACGATGTGTCTGCTGCGGGGTCGCAATCACAATCGCCTCAACCTTTGGGTCATTGACCAATACCTGCCAGTCATCCGTCGCACGACGAAAACCATAGGCCCGCCGATATCGCTCTGCACTGGTGGGGGTTGAGGCACAGACCATCTCCAGCCGTGGGCGCAAAGACGTATCGAACACCGCCCCCACTGCGGCCATCGCGACGGCATGAGCCTTGCCCATGTACCCACCGCCTAGAATTCCGATACCGATTTCGGTCATTCAGGCCTCCCAATCCATGAAATTCGATTTGCAACCGGTTGCAAAACTTGTATCTTGGGATTCGATATCTCGCAAGATCAAATCGACCCGACCACCGACCATCCCAGGGATCCCTGCCTATGACGACGCCGCCGAATACGATAAGATTGACCGCCGCCCAGGCCATCATCCGATGGCTCTCCAATCAGTTCATTGTGATCGACGGGGAGGAAATGCGCCTCTGCGGCGGCGGCTTCGGGATCTTTGGCCATGGCAACGTAACCTGCCTCGGAGAAGCCCTTTATGAAGCGCGCGAGGCGCTACCGCTCTATCGCGGTCAGAATGAACAGAGCATGGGATTTGCCGCCGCGGGATACGCCAAACAATGGCTGCGCCAACGCTTCATGTTCTGCACGGCAAGTGCCGGTCCCGGCACATCGAATCTGGTGACCTCGGCGGCGCTGGCGCACGCCAACCGGCTGCCGATGTTGATGCTCTGCGGCGATACCTTCCTAACCCGCCTGCCCGATCCGGTGTTGCAGCAGATGGAGAACTTCGACGATCCGACCTTTGGCGTGAATGATGCGTTCAAGCCCGTGTCGCGCTACTGGGACCGCATCACCCATCCGGCGCAGATCATCCAATCTCTGCCCGCCGCGATTGCCACGATGCTGGATCCCGGCGACTGTGGCCCGGCCTTCCTCGGCCTGCCACAGGACGTCCAGGGCTGGACCTATGATTACCCGGAGGTTTTCTTTGAAAAGAAGACCCATCGCATTCGCCGTGTCACACCGGACACCGCCGAGATTGCCGAAGCCGCAGCAGCGCTGCGCGGTGCCAAACGCCCGATGATCATCGCAGGCGGTGGCGTGCAATACAGCCGCGCGGTGGCTGAGCTGACCGCCTTTGCCGAGGCCCATCAGATCCCCGTCGTGGAAACCATCGCAGGCCGCGCGAACCTGCGCGACACCCATCCGCTGAACATCGGCCCGATTGGCGTGACCGGGTCGGACAGCGCCAATGCCATCGCGGCAGAGGCGGATGTGATCCTCGCAGTGGGCACAAGGTTGCAGGATTTTACCACCGGTTCCTGGACCGCATTTGCGCAGGATGCCCAGTTCATCTCGATCAATGCGGCACGCCATGATGCAGGCAAGCACTGTGCATTGCCGGTTGTCGGTGACGCCCAGCGCGCCCTGCTCGACCTCGGCTCTGCCTGCCAAGGCTACAGCGCCCCGCAGGACTGGGTGGCCCGCGCACAGGAGGAACGACGCAGCTGGGTCGCCTATGTGGCTGACAATATATCCTATGGCGACAACCGGCCCAATTCCTATGCCCAGGCCATCGGCGTGGTGAACGCGCTCTGCGACCCGCGCGACCGCGTCGTGGCAGCGGCGGGCGGCCTACCCGCCGAGGTCACCGCCAACTGGCGCACGCTGGAACCTGGCACGGTCGATGTCGAGTTCGGATTTTCCTGCATGGGCTATGAAATCTCCGGTGCCTGGGGAGCTCGCATCGCCCAAACCGAGCGTGAGCCGGAGCGTGACACCATCGTCTTTGTCGGCGATGGCTCATATATGATGCTGAACTCTGATATCTACTCCAGCGTACTGAGCCGAAAGAAACTGATCATCCTCGTGCTCGACAATGGCGGTTTCGCCGTCATCAACAAGCTGCAGAACAATACGGGCAACACCAGTTTCAACAACCTTCTCGCCGATTGCCCGACCATCCCTGAGGCCTTTGGCGTGGACTTCGCCGCGCATTCAGCCGCTATGGGCGCGATTGCGGAAACGGTCGCCAATCCGGGCGAGCTGGCAGAGGCCTTCAAGCGTGCTCAGGGCAACGACCGAACCACCGTCATCGTGATGAACGTCGATGCCTACGAGGGCTGGACGACGGAAGGTCACGCCTGGTGGGAAGTCGGCACGCCGCATATCACCAACAATCCCGATGTGCAGGAGGCCCATGTCGAATGGGAATCCAGCCGCAGCAAACAACGGCGGGGGGTCTGATGAACACCCCATCCAAAGCCCATGGCGATCTGTCAGGGCGCAACTTTCTGGTCATCGGGCGGGTGGGCATGGATCTTTGTCCAACCCCGGCAGGCACCGCAACAAAAGATGCCCAAGACATGATGGTGGCGATGGGCGGCAGCAGCGCAAATATCGCCGCTGGACTGGTCAAAATGGGATGCCGTGCCGCGCTGGTCACCAGCGTCTCAGACGATGCCGTGGGTTGGTATTGCCTGAACCAGCTGGATCACTACGGGATCGGCAGGACTCACGTGAAACGCATCACCGGCGAATATCGGACATCGCTTGCGATCTACGAAAGCCGTGTGGAAGACCACCAGAGCGTGATCTACCGCAACAACGCCGCCGACTTTCAGATGACCATCGCTGATGTCGAGGCGGTGGATTACAGCCAATACAGCGCGCTGATCACCGCAGGCACGGTCTTTGCTGCCGAACCATCGCGCAGCGCGACCTTCCGCGCCTTTGAACTGGCGCGCGCTGCGGGCTTACCAATCATTTTTGACGTCGATTACCGGCCCTACAGCTGGCCCTCGGCCGAGGTGGCCGCTGATGTTCTGTCGCGTGCTGGTGAGTTGTCCGACATCATCGTCGGCAACGACGAAGAATTCGGGTTCATGGCCGGTGGCGCTGACATGGGGCTCGCCAAGGCGCGCAGCCTTGCGCAAACCACCGCCTCCGTCGTGGTTTACAAGATGGGTCCAGAGGGCGCCATCACCTTTGCCGACGGGCAGGAAATCCGCACCGGCATCTACCCTGTTGATGCGCTGAAACCAACCGGCGCGGGCGACAGCTTCATGGCCGGCTTCCTCGCCGCGCTTTCCGAAGGACGCCATACGAAAGAGGCCATTCTACGCGGCTCCGCCTGTGCCTCCGTTGTTGTAGCCAAACCCGGCTGCGCCCCGGCGATGCCCGATCTTGCTGCACTGGAGGCGTTCCTCGCAACGCACCCCGGCGCCACCGAAATCTGAAAGGACCCCCCATGCATATCGCCCCCCATGACAACCAGAACAAAGCCATCGTCGATGCCGACAACGATCTGGTGCCGCTCAACTATTTCAACATCGTCAAGCTGACCAAGGGCCAGACATTCGAATATCAGGTCCCCGGATATGAGACCTGCATCGTTCCCGCCACCGGTACCGTGGATATCGAAGTGGAAGGTCTGAGCTATGCCGGGATCGGCAACCGAACCGCGGACGTCTGGGATGGCGAACCAGAAGGCGTCTATATCCCGGTCGGCGCAAAGGTCACGATAACCTGCACCACCGACGCAACGGAAACCTTCGTTGCCGGTGCAAAATACGACAAGGTTCTGGAGCCGTTCGACGTCCGTGCGGATGGCATCGACCTCGTGCAATACGGATCTGATGACACCAAGACTCACCGGAAGATCAAACATATTCTCGGACAGAAGCAGCATGACAAGGTCGGACGCCTGCTGGTTTCGGAGTTGTTCACTGTGGGTCAAGGCGGCTGGTCCGGCTTTCCGGCGCACAAGCACGACACCGATCGCAAGGACGCCGATGGCAATATCATCGAAACGCGTCATGACGAGACCTATAACTTCCGCTTCCGCCCCAACCATGGTTCCGGCGTCCAGATCCTGCAACGCGAAGAAGGCAAGCCGGGGGATGCTTACCAACTGATGGACGGCTCTACCATCATGATCGACAAGGGCTATCACCCCTGCGCCGTGATGCCGGGATATGAGATGTATTATTTCACCATCCTTGGCGGTCTGAGCCAGCGCAGCCTGATCCAGTATTTCCAGCCAACCCATGCCTATCAGGTCGAAACGATCCCCGGCATCAAGGATATGGTGGCCAAGTTCAAATGACCGTTGCAACTCTGGCTGAGGTCCTGCAACCGGCCCTGCGCGATGGCTATGCCGTCGCCGGGCTGGTGACGCTGGGCTGGGAAGACATGCGCGCCTATGTGGCAGCGGCAGAGGCCGAAGGCGTGCCTGTGATCTTGCAGGCGGGGCCATCCTGTCGCGCCCATACGCCGCTGCCAATCCTGGGCAAGATGTTCCACCATCTGGCCGAGGCCGCATCGGTTCCGGTGGTTGCACATCTCGATCATGGCTACACCCCAGAGGATTGCCGTATTGCCATCGACAGCGGCTTTACCTCCGTGATGTTCGACGGCTCGCGCAAACCTCTTGAGGACAATATCGCCGAAACCGCTGCCATCGCCGAAATGGCCCATGCCGCAGGTGTCTCATGCGAGGGTGAAATCGGATTTGTCGGCTACTCGGGCGGCGAAGGGTCGGCAGGAACTGATCCTGAAGAGGCCCGCCGCTTTGCACTGGAAACCGGCGTGGACGCGATGGCAATCTCGGTCGGCAATGTGCATCTGCAACAGGACAAGGACGGCGGGCTGGATATTGACCGGATCCGCGCCATCGAGGCCCTCACCGAGGTGCCGCTGGTCATCCATGGCGGCTCCGGCGTACCGGTCGCTCAGCGCAGAATGCTGGCCCGCGAGTCGCGTATCTGCAAATTCAATATCGGCACCGAATTGCGCATGGCTTTCGGCGCCGCCATGCGCGATGCGGTCAACCGGGACCCGGACCGCTTTGACAGGGTCAGCATCCTGTCGGAAACCCACGATCCGGTCGTTGCCGCGGCGCGCGGCGTTCTTCGCGCCTTCAAGGGAGAAACACAATGTTGAATATCGGCCTTCTGGGCTGCGGGCGCATCGGTCAGGTCCACGCCCGTTCTGTTGGACAATTGGACGGCGTGCGTGTGACAGCCGTCGCCGATGCCGTGCCGGAAGCCGCCAGCGCGCTGGCCAGCAAGATCGGCGCGGATGTGCGCGACGCCTCGACGCTGATCACCAGCGCGGACGTAGACGCGGTGGTGATTGGCACACCTACCGAT
Organism: Phaeobacter sp. JH20_26; assembly: GCF_048056275.1. Classification (NCBI taxonomy): domain Bacteria; kingdom Pseudomonadati; phylum Pseudomonadota; class Alphaproteobacteria; order Rhodobacterales; family Roseobacteraceae; genus Phaeobacter; species Phaeobacter sp. JH20_26. Next base: position 1,242,301 of record NZ_JAYMWL010000013.1, read on the forward strand.
ACCCATTACGACTTGATCCATCAGGCCGCAGCGGCGGGTAAGGCAATTTTCTGCGAAAAACCGGTCGATATGTCCGCCGACCGCATCCGTGATTGCCAGAAGGTGGTGGCGGAGGCAGGGGTTGCGTTCCTGACCGCGTTCAACCGACGGTTTGACCCCAACTTTGCCAATCTGCAGCAGCGTCTGCGCGCGGGCGAGATTGGTGATGTGGAGATCGTCTCGATCCTGTCGCGCGATCCCTCTCCGCCCCCGGTCAGCTACATCAAGACCTCAGGCGGGTTGTTCCGGGATATGATGATCCATGATTTCGACATGGCGCGTTTTCTGCTGGGCGAAGAGCCAATTCAGGTCTTCGCAGTCGGCTCGGCCCTGGTCGACCCGGCTATTGGCGCGGCAGGTGACGTGGACACTGCCGCCGTCACCCTGACCACGGCCAGCGGAAAGATCTGCCAGATCTCGAACTCGCGCCGGGCCACCTATGGCTACGATCAGCGGGTTGAGGTGCATGGCTCCAAAGGGATGCTGCGCGCTGCCAACATGCTGGAAAACACGGTCGAGGTTGCCGGGGCCAATGGCTTCCAGACAGCGCCCGCGCAGCATTTCTTCCTTGAGCGCTACGAGGCTGCCTATCGCAACGAAATGGCCCGCTTCGTCGAGGCTGTTCAGGCAGGCACCACCCCGTCGCCCAGTATCGACGACGGGCTTCGCGCTCAGATGTTGGCCGATGCCGCCGCCAAATCGCTTGAGACGGGGGCACCGGTCAAACTGTAGCGGGTCAGATCATTATGCCCGGCGGCGCGCGTCTTGCGCCGCCAGCGCTTCGTTGAAACGCTCGGGCGGCCAGCCCTCAGCCAGCGCCTGATGCAGCAAATCCGCCTGCGTCTGCGGGGCCAGACCTCCCGTCGGCGGATCTCTATCCAGATTGGTCGGAAAGGAATAGCCCTCGGCGCAGGCTGCGATTGCCGCGGCGCGCTCCGCCTCTGGCATCGCGCCCTCAGCCTCCAATTGCACCAGCGCCGGATAAAGCCGCTCGGACATGCCGAGCCGATCCACGGTTTCCATCGCGCGACCAAAGGCAGACGAGACCTGCAACAAATTCGCCATGCGCTGGACATCCTGCGACCGGTTGGCGCCTGCGGCATGAAACAAAGCCGGGTTGAAAAACACCGCATCGCCCTTGGCCAGTGGCAGCTGGACATAGCGCTCCTCGAAATAGGCGCGGAAATCCGGCCGCCGCCAGGCCACATAGCCCTCCCGGTATCTCTGCGAGAACGGCAGCAGCTTGGTTGGGCCACTTTCAACAGGCATGTCCCCATGGGCGACCGCCCCCTGCAAGGTCAGAACCGGCGACAGATCATGCACATGGGCTGGATACTGCGAGGATGTTTCCGCCGTTTGAAAGCCCAGATGATAGTCGCGATGCGCCTGCTGGGCCTCACCGCCCGGCCGAACCAGATTGATCTGCGCCGTCATCTGGTAGTTCGGCCCCAGCCAAGCCTCGCAAACTGCGGCCAACGCCACATTACCAAAGTAACGCGCGAAGACCTCCGGCGCGGCCTCGCAGAGTTTCTGAAGAGAGTTCCAGATCCGGTCATTCGAGCCTGCCGCCGCGAAGTGATCCGCACCGCCACCATTGGCCGGCTTCTCCTGCGCGATGATCTGTTCATATATCGCGCTCGCGCTGTCGATAGCAGCCGTGTCCTGATAGGCCTGTTTCAGCACCAATACGCCGGCCCCTTCGCCCAAACCTTGCGCCCATTCCGCCATCAGCCGCCGCCGGTCATCACTGTTGCCGAGCATCCCGCTGAGGGCCGCCATGTCGTAGATCGGGATATTCTTCTCGATGGCACCCGCGAGCGGCACCTGATCCGCCGTCAAACCCTGTTCAACCAGCTTCCGAAAATCACTCAAGTCAGATCCGGCAGGGTCGAAATAGGTATCTCCTCTCCTTGCTGCTCTGTCCGCCATCCATGTTCTCCTTTGCGTGGTTTCAAATCTCCTGCCATCAGACTGCCGGTGTAATCACTTGTGGTCAGCCGCATGATCCATCAAAAATACATCAATGAGCCATCGCTTCCCGATTAAGGATATCGCTCGGCAGTCCGGGCTGAGCACGGCAACCGTGGACCGCGTCCTGAACGGGCGCGCCAATGTCAGCGCCCGCAGTCGCGCCAGGGTCGCGGCGGCCATCGCCGAGCTGGAGGGCCAGGAACAGCAGCTCTCAGCCCGTGGGCGACGCCTCTATTTCGACGTTGTTGTCGAGGCTCCCGAACGGTTCAGCCGGGAAATCCGTCTCGCGACCGAGGCCGTCCTTCCAACCATCGGTCCGGCGGTGATCCATACCCGCTACAGTTTCCGACAGATTATGTCCGCCGATGACTGCGTTGAAATCCTCGGGCAGATCGCCCGGCGCGGCAGCCATGGGGTTGTGCTGAAGGCACGGGATCTGCCTCAGATTATTGCAACGGTGGCCGAACTGGACAGCAAAGGCATTCCTGTTGTCTGTGTCTTTACCGACCTGCCAAACAGCCCCCGCAGGCTCTATTGCGGACCCAACAATTATGCGGCGGGCCAGTCTGCCGCCTACATGATCGACAAATGCCTTCCCGGCATCCCTGACCCGGGCGCAACCATCCTGACCACCCTTAGCCAGATGGCATTCCACGGTGAGGAACAACGGCGGCGCGGCTTCTTGCGCGTCTTGCAGGAACGCCGCCCGGATCTGAGACTGGTCACCCTCAGTGCCGGTGCAGGCCTTGCGCTGGAAACCACGGAGCTGCTGCGTCAACGGCTGGCCGAACCGGATCTCGGCCGGATAGTAGCGGTCTATTCAATGGGCGGCGCCAATCGCGCCATCATCGAACAGCTGAGCGCCTTTGGCCACCAGCCCCGCGCCTATATCGCCCATGATCTGGATGCGGAAAATCGAACCCTGATGCGTCAGGGCAAGATCACCGTGGTCCTGCAACACGACATCGCCAGCGATATGCGCAATGCCTTTCTCAGCCTGCTCCATGCCAACCACATCCTGAAGGCACCTCCCCCCGCGACTCAGAGCCGGATCTCCATGGTTACGCCCTTCGACGCCAGCGAAAGCTGACCAAAGCGTGCCTTTATCGGCTTCTTCCGGAACACAAGAATATTTCTGCGCTGGCGCTTTCAACATAGCCTGCGACGCAAATGCCCTTTTGATTGCAAGCGCCAGTCCTGGCGCTGAAAGGCCGTCTCGCCTAAGGCCGATTTTTCAGCCTCGAAGATGCAATTCTTGTTTCTCTTTGCGCTCATTCTTGGAATGCTTTCGACAATAGCCAGCAGGGAGAGCGGCATGAAAGTAGGATTTATTGGCCTTGGCAACGTCGGCGGCAAACTGAGCGGCAGCCTGCTGCGCAATGGTATCGACCTCAGCGTCTATGACCTGAACGACACGCTGGTCGCAAAGGCGGCCGAGGCGGGAGCGACGGCAGCGAAGAACCCCGCCGAATTGATGCGCAGCTGTGACGCGGTGATCACCTGCCTGCCGTCGCCTGCGGCCTCGGATCAGGTTATGCAGCAGATGCTGCCGGAGATTGGCCCCGGCAAGATCTGGATGGAGATGTCCACCACCGATGAGGCAGAGGTCAAACGCCTCGGCGAGCTGGTGGCGCAGGCGGGCGGCACAGCCGTAGACTGCCCGGTGTCGGGCGGATGCCACCGGGCCGATACCGGAAACATCTCGATCTTCGCCGGATGTGACCGCGAAACCTTCGAACGGATCGTCCCCCTGCTGAAAACCATGGGGCGGCGCATTCTGCACACTGGGCCGATCGGCTCGGCGTCGGTGCTGAAAGTCATCACCAATTATCTGGCCACCGCCAACCTGCTGACCTGCTGCGAGGCGCTGGTCACGGCAAAGGCTGCAGGCATGGATCTCAACACCGCCTATGAGGCGATCAAGATCTCCTCCGGCACCTCATTCGTGCATGAAACGGAAAGCCAAGTGATCCTGAATGGATCCCGCGATATTTCCTTCACCATGGATCTGGTTTCAAAGGATATCGGCCTGTTTCAGGCAGTGGCGGATCGGCATAACGTCCCCCTCGAAATCAACCCGTTGATGATCAAGATCTTCAAGGACGGCGAAGCCCGTTTCGGCAGCCGCGAATTGTCGCCAAACATCATCCGGCGGCTGGAAGAGGCAACAGGGCTAGACATCAGAGCGCCCGGATTTCCGGCTGAGATGGTCGACGACGAGCCGGAGGAACCGGGCTACGAGGTGATCCCCACGGGCCGCAACGCAGCTAGCGGCAGCTAAATCTCCGATACGGAAAATGGTAGTGGGGGCGTCTGGCGGTGCCCCCCTTTAGGCACCTGTGCCCGGTGCGTTGGCTCGCGGGCTAGTTGCGCATAGTTCCGCCGACACACCCTATAGAGTCTTGCCGGACTCATTTTTCCCGAATTACGGTACTATTGTCCGTATTATGGGATTCACATGCAGGACCGTCAGATCCTCCTTCTGGAAGCGGTAGCGTCGTCCGCGACGCCAGTGAGCGCAAGCGAGCTGGCCAGAATGACGGCGACCCCTCGGGCCAGCCTCTATCGCCATATTGCCACCCTGCTGGCCTGCGGGTTCCTGGAAGAGATCGACACCGGCAACCGTTACGTATTGGGCATGCGGTTCATCAAGATTGCGCTGACCGGAAAATCGGACACTCATGTGATCAACGCGGTCTCCGCCGTGCTGCTACGGGTGGTCAAAGACCTGGGAGAAACCGCATTTCTGGCGCGCTACCGAGCTGGGCGCGTTGACCTCATCCATACGCAGGTCCCGACAGATCCTTCTGTTCCCCATATCTACCCCGGGTTGGGCGCGCGTCCGGTTCATGCCTGCTCCTCGGCCAAGGTTATTGCCGCATTTCTGGCACCGGAGCTCCAGTGTGATCTGATTGAAACGCAACCCACGCGCTTTACCGACAAGACCCGCACCGACCCCGAGCAGATCACCCGCGAATTGCAGCAGGTGCGCCGCCACGGCTATGCAACCTGCGACGGCGAGATCAACGTCGGTATCACCAGCATCGCCGTACCAATCATTATTGATCGTCTCGGCGCGGTTTTTTCCGTGGGCGTGGTCGGGCCATCTGCCCGCATCACTCCGGCCATTCACCCCCGCATTCTGCCAATTTTGTCGAAAGAAGCCTTTCACGCCGCTGCGGCCATTCAGCATTGCTCGGTCGTTGAGGCGGAAACCACAAATGCCATGTCACTGGCTGCAGCAAAGGAAAGGTCGAACCAACAACACTGAATTTATTGAAGGGAGAAAGAACATGAACAGAAGAGAATTCGGCGGGCTGACCGCTGCTGCTGCACTGGCCATGGCCGGTCCATTTCGCGCCTTTGCAGACGAGACCTGCCAATCCCCCTATATGCCCAAGATTACGGGCCAAGAAGAATTTGTGTACGTCTGGACCCTCGGTGTCGAGGGGATGGGCGACGAGCAGGACAAGATGGTAACCGTCGACCTCCGCCCTGGCTCATCCACGCGTGGAGAGGTCATCCACAGCCTCTCTGTAGGGGGCCGAAACGAGGCCCATCATGGCGGCTTCTCCGCAGATCGTCGGTATTTCTGGACCGGCGGGCTTGATACCAATCGCATCTTCATCTTTGACATTCACAGCGACCCGGCGGCCCCCAAGCTGCACAAGGTGATTGAAACCTTCGTCACCGATTCCGGCGGTGTGGTTGGTCCCCACACGTTTTTTGCCCTGCCCGGCAGCATGATGATCACCGGGCTCAGCAATCAGGACGATCACGGCGGTCGCACCGCGCTGGTCGAATATAACGATGATGGAGATTACGTCGCCACCTACTGGATGCCCACCGCAAATGACATGCAGGGCGCCGTTGCGGTGGATGGCGCGGTTGCCGATGGCTACGGCTACGATATCCGCGCGCTGATCCGCAAGAATGTCATGCTCACCTCCTCCTTCACGGGCTGGTCCAACTACATGATGGATTTTGGCCAGATGTTGCAGGATCCCGAAGCGATGAAACGCTTTGGAAACACGATGGTGCTGTGGGATCTGCACACCCGCCAGCCCCGCAAGGTATTCAATGTGCCCGGCGCACCGTTGGAAGTGCGCTTTCCCTGGGGTCCGAATGCCAATTATGCCTTCTCCACCACCGCGCTCACCTCGCAGCTGTGGCTGATCTACGAAGACGATGATGGCGAATGGCAGGCCAAATCGGTCGCGGATATCGGCAACCCGGAGGACATCCCCCTGCCCGTCGATATCTCCATCGCTGCGGATGATCAGACGCTCTGGGTCAATTCCTTCATGGATGGCAAAACCCGCCTATTTGACATCTCGGACCCGCATAACCCGTCGCAAATCTACGAGAAGACCATCGACCGGCAGGTCAATATGGTCAGCCAGAGCTGGGATGGCAAACGGGTCTATTTCTCGTCGTCGCTGCTCGCCAACTGGGACAAGAAGGGCGAGGACGATGTGCAATATCTGCGCGCCTATACATGGGACGGCACAGATCTGGTCGAAGATTTCAATATCGACTTCTATGCCGCTGGATTGGGCCGCGCTCACATCATGCGCTTTGGCAGTTCGGCGCTTTACTCAGCCTGACTGCCAGTTCCCGGGGCGGCCAGCTGCCGCTCCGGTCTCCCCTTGCGGACCTAAACTTGCCGGAGGATCTCCATGCGCAAGACAACACTCGCTGTTTCCATTACCGCCGCTGCGGCCTTGCTGACGGGCGTTGTCGCCCTGGCCGACACCTGGCGTCCCTCAGATCTGCTCGCACGGTTGACACCTGCTGCGCTGCGGACCGCCACCACTCCCTTTTCCGATATCTTCCCGAGCGATCCCGCCTTCCAGTTCAGCCCACCGGAACCGGGATCCTATAGGCTGAACCGGCTGAAGCCCGCACCCGATGGCGCGGTTCTGACCACAAACGGAATACAAACCCGCCTGCACCAGCTGTTCGACGAGAAAATCACCCTCGTCAGCTTTGTCTATCTTACCTGTGGCGATGTGGACGGCTGCCCGCTGGCCTTCTCGACGCTTTATGACATCCATGATGCCAGCGCCCAGCTGCCCGGACTGCGCCAGAAGGTGCAGCTTATGACCATCAGCTTTGACCCCGAGCGCGACACGGTAGAGGCGATCGCCGCTTTTGCCCACCCGGTCAGCAGCGACCCCGCCAGCGCGCAGAAACTGGACTGGCACATCCTGACCACCGCTGACGCGGAGGCGCTGCGCCCCTTGCTGGATGGATTTGGCCAGGTGATTGATCGCGGATCCTCGGATGATCAGATCAATCACCTGCTGCGGATGTATCTGGTCGACACCCAAGGCATGATCCGCAACGTCTATGGTCTTGGCCTGATCGACCCGCGCCTTTTGATGACCGACGTGGAGACCCTACTGATGGCGGAGGCCGCAGAGTGACCCGCCGCCCGCCCGCCTTGCTGCGTCAACGTCTTGCACCATGTGCGGCGCTTCTGGCTCTGCTCTGGACCGTCCCGGCATCGACTGCGGCACCGCTACAGATCTCGGCGGAAACCTGTGAACGCTCACCCGATAATTGGGCTGAAGCTGCGTCAAGACGTAGCCTGACGCCGCAGCTCGGCCTACCGCCATTGCAACATCCGGCCGACAACCCGCCCACAGCAGCACGCATTGCGCTTGGCCGACGGATCTTTTTTGATCGCGCCTTGTCGATCAACAACACCATGTCCTGCGCCATGTGCCATGTGCCGGAACAGGGATTTGCCAATTGGGAGCTGGCGACCTCCATCGGCGTCGAGGGGCGCAGCGTGAAGCGGAATGCTCCCAGCCTGATCAATGTCGGCCTGCTGCGGCCCCTGTTTCATGATGGGCGCGACCCTACACTGGAAACCCAGTTCATCGGACCGCTCACCGCCCGCAACGAGATGGCAAACCCATCGGTGGACCACGTGGTTGCCTATCTTCAGGAGCAGGCTGACTATGACCGATTGTTTCGCGAGGCATTTGGTGCCTCCGCGTCTCTGGATCGCATAGGTATGGCGCTCGCGGCCTACCAGCGCGCGTTGACGCTGGGCAACAGCTCGTTCGATCGGTGGTTTTATGGCGGCGACAGCGCTGCTGTTTCTTCGGCCGCCAAACGTGGTTTTGACGTCTTTCGCGGCAAGGCAGGCTGCGTCTCCTGCCACAGCATCGGACCAGATGACGCGCTCTTCACCGATCAGCAGTTCCACGACACAGGCTACGGGCAGATGCGCGAACTGGCGCGACAGAACCCGCCCGAAACCCTGCCGGTTCAGGTCGCTCCCGGCGTGGTCCATCAGATCGACTACGCGCTGGTTCGCGCCGTCAGCGGTCCGCGGGAGGCCGATTTGGGGCGCTACGAAGTCACCGAGGATCCACGCGACCGATGGCGTTTCCGCACGCCGACGCTGCGCAATCTCGCCGTCTCGCCGCCCTATATGCACGACGGCGGGTTCGGCACCCTTGCTGAGGTGATCGACTTCTACAATGGTGGCGGTGCCAATCTGCCCGGTCAGGATCCGCGCATTCGACCGCTCCGTCTGACCGATGGCGAACAGCGAGACCTGCTGAGCTTCCTCGAGACGCTCACCTCTTCGGGACTGGACTGCCTCGTCGCGGAGGCACGCCAGCGATAGGCGCCGAACAGCCCGCGAAACCGGTCGGGCGTCCTGAAATCGCCCAAACTCCATGATCAATAGCCGAAACAGACCTGAAGAGGGCGCGTCTCACTCTAGGTGATAGCCGCGAAACTCCTTCACCGTAGAAACCGCCAGCAAGGTCTTCATCTGTGCGACCGACGGGATGTCCGACAACCGGTTGCGATAGAGGTTTTCATAGGTTTCCGTATTGCGCGCCGCGACACGTATCAGATAGTCGAACTCCCCCGAAATCAGGTGGCATTCCAACACCTCGGGCATACGGGCAATGGTGTTCTCAAAGGCCTGGATATGCTCGCGCTGCTGACCGACCAGCTTGATCTCGATAAAGATCTGAAGCTCCAGACCAATCTTCTTGCGATCCAGCCGCGCGGCATAGCCTTCGATCATACCGCTGGCTTCCATCAACTTGACACGACGGTGACATGCGGACAAAGACAGCCCTACTTTCTCCGAGAGGCGCGCCATTGATATCTGACCATCCTGCTGTAGGGCGGAAAGAATACGAGAATCCAGCATGTCCATCGGAAATTTTCCCAGTACTTAATCGTTATCCGCACATTTTTCCGAAATTTTCCGAATAGGCAAGGAAATCGAGAACCTTTCCTATCAACGACGTCATAAAATTGAGACACTTCGTCACAGGGATGACGTAACCAAGGGAGGGGCAGATGGCCTCAAAAATCGTAGTTGGCTACGACGGCAGCACAAGCGCGCGGAGTGCGCTCAACTTTGCGCTGGGTGTAGCAAAGGCACAGGGCGGCAGCATCGTAGTCGCGCATGTGCTGGAATGGTCACCATATTCTTTTCTATCCGCAGCCGAGCTGGCAGAGCGCCACAAGCGCCGCACCGAAGAGCTTGAACGCGCCGAGACCGCGCTGATCCAGCCCCTGCTCAAGGATCTTGAGACCAGCGGTGTCGAGGTCACGGCCACCGTGAAATACGGTAATATCGCCGAGGTTCTCGTGTCCATCGCGAAGTCCGAAGGGGCCAATCACGTGGTTATCGGGCGCACCGGCCATTCCGCATTGTCATCGCGGCTGTTTGGTTCGGTCGCAGGCAGTCTGGCGCAGGCTGCGCCGGTTCCGGTCACCATTGTCCCATAACTGATCGACAGGGGTCATCATGAACAGTTTTTCCAAAGCGGCCGCACTGGCCGTCCCCGGCGCCCTAGTGCTGTCGGGTCCGCTAATGGCACAGAGCATCGACCAGAAGGTCAACGATCTCTTTGCCAGTTCCACGGGCTGGTTTGTCAATTTCATCTTCAGCCCATTTCCGGGCACCAGCTTCCCGTGGATCGTGGCATGGCTGGTAATTGCAGCGACGATTTTCACCATCTATTTCGGCCTGATCCAGTTCCGCGCCTTCCCGCACTCGATCTCGCTGGTGAAGGGCGACTACTCCGACCCGAATGACGCAGGCGAGGTCAGCCATTTCCAGGCTCTGGCCACTGCGCTTTCCGGCACCGTTGGCCTTGGCAATATCGCAGGCGTCGCGGTTGCGGTTGGCATCGGTGGTCCTGGCGCAACCTTCTGGATGATCCTCGCGGGTCTGATGGGGATGGCGTCGAAATTCACCGAATGTACGCTCGGTGTGAAATACCGCAACGAATACCCTGACGGCACTGTTTCCGGTGGCCCGATGTACTACATGACCAAGGGCTTTGCTGCACGTGGCCTGCCCGGGGGCAAGTTCATGGCGGTCCTGTTCTCGATCTTCTGCATTCTGGGCGCCCTTGGTGGCGGCAATATGTTCCAGGCCAACCAGGCCCATGCCCAGCTGACCAATGTTCTGGGCGACTATCCGGGCTGGGTCACCGGCGTTATCTTCGCTGGTGTCGTCTTTGCCGTGATCATTGGTGGCCTGAAGTCGATCGCCAAAGTCACCGAAAAAGTGGTGCCGTTCATGGGCGTGCTCTATGTGCTGACCGCGCTGGTGATCATCCTGATGAACTTTGACAAAATCGGCTGGGCCTTTGGCCAGATCTTCGACGGTGCCTTTACCGGTCTTGGCGTTGCGGGCGGCATGGTTGGCGCACTGATCCAGGGCTTCAAACGCGCGGCCTTCTCCAACGAAGCGGGCGTTGGCTCCGCGGCAATTGCCCACTCCGCCGTGCGGACCAAGGAGCCGATCACCGAAGGTTTCGTCTCGCTCTTGGAGCCGTTCATCGACACCGTGGTGATCTGCACCATGACCGCCTTGGTGATCATCATCACCGGCCAGCTGGTCAGCAACCCTGAAACCGGTCTCTACGTGCTGAACGAGGCAGGAAGCGCGATCCAGACCGTGGATGGCAATTCCGGCGTGGCTCTGACATCTGCGGCCTTCTCGTCGGCATTTGGCTGGTTCAAGTATATTCTGGCCATCGCGGTGATCCTGTTTGCCTTCTCCACCATGATCAGCTGGTCCTACTACGGCCTCAAAGCCTGGACCTTCTTGTTCGGTGAGGGCAAGACCACTGAACTGGTCTTCAAGGTGATCTTCTGCCTGTTTGTCATCATCGGCGCCGCGGCAAGCCTGGGTCCGGTCATCGACTTCTCCGATGCGGCAATCTTTGCCATGGCCGTGGTGAACATCGTCGCGCTCTACTTCCTGATGCCAATCGTCAAGGGTGAGCTGAACAGCTACATGGCACGCCTCAAGACCGGTGAAATCAAGAAGTTCCAGTAACAAAGCAGCAACCCGGCCGCCGATGGTGGCCGGGTTATTAGGCTGATCCGTCGCCGCGATTGTGCCGACCTTCGGACAGCAACACCCGCGCCTCATGGCTGCGCAAGGACCGCCGCGCCGTCGGAAAGGCCTGCCCCATACTCTCCAGCTCCGGGAACAGTTGGCAAAGCTCTGACCGCTGGGCCATATCCATCCCCGCCAGTGTCAGGTCACCGGGCTGAAAACTCTCGCTCCAGGCTCCATCGGCGCAGATGATTTCGTGCTGATCGAAGAGCAGATGAATATAGGTCACATCCAGTGTTCGCGCCCGGCGGATATCGCGATCGTTGATCAGATGCACAGCCGCCACCAGCACCTCGTTTGAGCCGAACAGCAGTTCGGCACGGCTTCCCGTCAGCAGCATCCTGTGTTGCGGTGACACCATCATATCCTGGTTCGGCACAAGCTCGGCCCCCTCCTGGCCGAGCGCCCCGGCCTCAATCAGGATCGGCTGGAACTGAGGGCGGCGTGCCAACTCTGCCGTTGTAACCACCCGTCGCGCGGTCCAGCGCAGGGTTTGCAACCCGCTGTCGCGCGTCAGGACGCGATCACCAATCTCCAGATCCTCAACCGGAACCGCACCCTGAGGTGTCAGGACAAGGCTGCCCGGCGTAAAACAGGGAATGACCTCCTCGATGTTATAGAAGGTCAACGTTCCAACGGTGTCATTGTTGTTGTTCGTGACCTCGACCCGGCCGTCCTCGCGGTCAGCGCTGGTATAGATGATCCGGGTGTTTCCAAGCGCGCGCAGCTCGCTGATATCAAGCCGGTCGTAATCATCACCACCTTCGCCACCATCGACGATATCCCCGGCCCCGCCGATCAACAGATCCCGGTCATCCTCGCCGTATAGGCTGTCCGCACCCGCACCGCCGATCAGCGTATCAGCGCCGCTTCCGCCTTCGATTATGTCATCTTCGCTGCCGCCATCCAACGAGTCGCCGCCTGCGCCGCCACTCAGCTGGTCATAGCCCTCGCCGCCCAGCAACGTGTCATTGCCGACGCCGCTGTTCATCACGTCGTCGCCACGGCCACCTTCGCCATAAAAGGATGACCCGGCGGTGCTCCCATCGAGATAGTCATTGCCATCGTCGAGGAAGATGCGGTCGGAATCTTCATAGACACCGATAAAGGCGAGGTCGTCGCCATCGCCGCCATGGATCTCATCATTGCCCTGGCTGCCCGCCAGAATGTCATTGCCAGCCCCGCCCCAGACGGTGTCGGTTCCCATGCTGCCGATCAGCGTGTCATTGCCGTCTTCACCATAAATCAGGTCATCCTGATCGCGGCCAAAGACATGGTCGTCCCCTTCCCCCGCATAGATCAGATCGTTGCCATAGAGCCCTTCGAGCTGGTCATTGCCAGCCCCGCCATAGATCGTGTCATCGCCATAGCCTGCGGTGATCGTATCGTTGCCATCGCCGCCCAACAGCAGATCGTTATCGTCGCCGCTGCTAAGCGAGTCATGCCCGATACCACCTTCCAGCGTGTCGCGCCCGGCGCCGCCCTCCAGCGTGTCGCTACCGATGCCACCTTGCAGCAGATCATCACCAGCGCCGCCCTGTAGCAGATCGTTCCCATCGCCGCCAAGCAGGGTGTCCGACCCGATACCCCCTTCGACCGAGTCATCGCCGGCGCCTGCATCGACCCGATCATCCCCCTCACCTGCGATAACGGTATCATTGCCGCCGCCGGCCTCGATCACGTCATCCTGGGAGCCATCAGCCGCGTCGGCGCTGTCGACCCGATCGCCTTCGGGATCGCCCAGATAGTTGACGTCGATGCGCTCGCCGGACTCGGTGCCTTCGACGATGTAATCCAAGGCCGGCGGGATCGTGAACGTCAGATCGGACAGTCCCGCTCCGCCGGAAACAGGTGCGTCCCCCCCATTGTCAAAGATCACATCCAGCTGCGAAACGGGGCCGTCGATTGCAATACCGATATCGGCGGCTGTGCTGCCCTCAGCCTCGATCGAGACCGTACCATCGGCGTTGACCGTGACCTGATGGTGGGTAACCCCGGTCAACCCGGCAATGATCTGCGATGCGGGGATCAACACACCGCTTGCGTCCAGCACCCGAAGCGTAAACTTATCGTCATTCGAACTGCCGTTCGAATTCACATGCTGAAGATCAAACCGTAAATTTGTGACAGGATTGGAGAACCCGTAACTTGCGGTGATGGGATCGCTGACGCCAAAGGCACCGAAATCGGAAACCGCGTAGCCATCCTGCGAACTGTCCCAGCTGTCCGCTGTGAACGTGCCTGTCACAACCGTGGTATTGCCGCCTTCACTCAGTGAGGTAGACCCACTTTGCGCGGTGCCGTTGATGCCGGTCAACCAGATCGCATTGTCAAGAATGGCCATGTCTCGCGTCTACCTTGTACCTAACAATTAACTCCGCTCCAGCAACAGCAGCGGACACCCCGCGCCGATACAGCCGGCGCCCCCGATGACGCGCCCGCGCCCAGATCCCACAGGCGGCGCGCTGTTCGGGTCCAGGGAAAAACACATCCAACGGCCAAGATTTACCCGGCAAACACGTCCAACACAGGACCGCTCTGGGACCGGTGCTGGCCCATTTTGCGGTCAGAATATGGCGAAACGCCGGACCGGTGCCGCTGCGATGGTCCGCGCGACAGGGCTACGGCTAGAGTTTTCAATGCAAAATCAATAGCAGCGGCGGCCAAAACCTGACTAAACTGCGTTCATGCAGCGCGCAGATGGTCGCGACGTCTGCTCAATGAAAATGACTTCGTTAACAGGGACAAACAACATGCTTCAGGAATTCAGAGATTTCATTGCCAAGGGCAATGTGATGGACATGGCCGTCGGCATCATCATCGGCGCCGCCTTTACCGCGATCGTCAGCAGCATGGTCAACGACCTGATCAACCCCATCATCGGATTGTTCACTGGCGGGATCGATTTCACCAACTCCTACCTGGTCCTTGCGGGCAACGTCCCTGAAGGTGCCAGCCTGGAGGCCGCACGTGAGGCGGGCGCCGCTGTGTTTGCTCACGGTGCCTTTGTGATGGCAGTGATCAACTTTCTGATCATCGCATTCGTGGTGTTCATGCTGGTGCGCTACGTCAACAAGGTCAAAGACGCCGCTTTCCGCAAGCAGGAAGCCATGCCCGCCGAGGAAGCCCCCGCCGGCCCCACAGAGCTGGATGTCCTGTTGGAAATCCGCGACTCCCTGAAACGGTAAGCAGACACAGACGATCCGCAGGTGGCATCCTGCGGCCGGTCGGACTAAGGCCACATCTCGGGCACCGGCGACCTCGCGTTGCCGGTGATCGGGCATTCCTTTGAGACAATGGCAGGGACCAGACAACGACATGGAAGAATGGATCGAACAATTGGGCGCGCTCTGGCCCTTGCTAATCAGTACGGCCAAGGCGCTGGTTGTGCTGGTGCTTGGCTGGATAACCGCCGGTATCATCAGCAGCGCCGTGCGCCGTCGCATCAACGCGACGCCACATCTGGATCAAACACTCGGTAATTTTGCCGCCAGTGCCGTCCGCTGGATATTGCTGGCCATCGTGCTGGTCGCCGTGCTTGGCATCTTTGGGATAGAGGCCACCAGCCTGGTCGCCATGCTCGGCGCTGCGACCCTGGCGATTGGCCTTGCTCTCCAGGGAACGCTGAGCGATCTGGCTGCGGGCGTCATGCTGGTTCTATTTCGCCCCTACAAGCTCGGCCAGTATGTCGATATCGGCGGCACCTCCGGCACCGTGGTTGACCTGAACCTCTTCGTGACCGAACTGGTCACACCGGACAACGTCCAGATCATCATTCCCAACGGTCAGGCCTGGGGTGCAATCATCACCAATTACTCCGCCCATGACACCCGCCGCGTGGATATGGTCTTTGGTATCGACTATGGCGACAGCGCCGATGACGCCAAGGAGATCATCATGGCCCTCGCCGAGGCCGATACACGGGTCATGGCGGATCCTGCTCCTTGGGTCCGGGTGACCAATCTTGGCGACAGCTCGGTCGATCTCACCGCACGTCTGTGGTGCAAGGCCGCGGATTATTGGGAGCTGAAGTTCGCAATGACCCAAGCCGTCAAAGAGGCTTTTGACGACAAGGGCATCTCAATCCCCTACCCGCACAGCGTGGAAATCAAGAAAGAGGGCTGATCTCCCGGCAGCCGCCCCGGATCTACGTGCAGGGCGGCTGTCTATGGCTTCGAAAGCGTGTTAGCGCGGGATCGCTCTGGTCATCACCAGTGTCGGCTCTTGACGGTAGTTGGCTTCGTGACTGGCGCTGTAGCCCATCTTCTCGGCGACTCGGATCGAGGCTGCGTTGTCAGGATCCAGAAGACAACAGGTTGATCGCCATTGGGTCGCCTCGGCAGCCCACCGGTGTATGCGCTCGACCGCCTCTGTCGCCAGCCCCTTCCCATGCTCCGCTGGCATCAGCCCCCAGCCCGCCTCGGGCACCGAGCCGAGCGGAGGGTCGATATCGCGCTGATAATCGGCAAAGCCGGCGGTGCCGAGATAGCGTCCGTCGTCGTGGCTGGTGATCGCCCAGTAACCGTAACCCAGCACCTGCCAATGTCCGATGTAGCGCAACAGGCGCGTCCAGGTTTCCTCGCGGCTGGCCGGGCGACCGATCGTATGACGGACAACCACCGGATCCATCCACAACGCCGTCAGCGCATCAAAATCCTCCAGCCGGTGCGGGCGCAGCGACAGCCGCTCCGTCGTCAATGTCGGCCCGGTCACGCAGGCAGGCTCCCCTGCAACACGTAGCGCAGGATTTCGACAACCTGCCGCGGTTCTTTCGCGACAGCCAAGGCAGCGGCATGTACCTCTTTCAAGGCATGCTGATGCTCATCCTGGGACAGGACAATCAGCGACTTGCCCAGAGCGGCCGCATAGCCCGCATCAAAGGCCGCGTTCCACTGTTTGTATTTTTCGCCAAAGCGGACCACGACGATATCCGCGTCTGACAGACCCTTGCGGGTGCGAATGGCATTGACCATCGCGCCTTTGTGGTCGTGCCAATACTTGTTCGGCTCACTGCCCAGAATAGCCACACCGCAGTCATCGCTGGCGTCATGATCGGTAACCGGGCTGGCAAAATGCACATCCAGGCCCGCTGCACCATCAATAATCTGGTCCCGCCAATCGGTGTGAATTTCGCCTGAGAGATATACGTTCAAAGTCACGGAATGTCCTTTCCTGCGCGAGCAGCTGACGGTTTCGGCCCGCCCTGCCAGATGCTGTCTGTTCCTGGCCCCGCCAATGTGATGTGCCCTGGCGCCGGGACCACAGCCCGTTCGGCCAGCAGGCAGAGTATCCAACAGCTGCAACAATTCGTCCACCGCTTCGCGTCAGGTCAGGAAGCTAGCGCCGCCGTGCCACCAGATAACGGCTCGGTATCGAGATCGGGTAATTGCCGGTCTCGATAATCTCGAACCCGGCCCGCTCCACAGCGGCCTCCAGCTCAGCAATACTTAGCAAAGCCACCGAACTCGGCGCCTTTCCGACCAGACGCATCAATGGGATCAGTACCGAGAACATCCAGTATTTCAGGCTGCCACGCGCCTCGCCCAGACAGGGTGTCTTGGAAATGAACAGCTTCCCACTCGGCACGCGTTCGGCGACCGACGCAAGTGCGGCATCCACATCCGGAACCAGATGCAGAAGGTTGAAAGCCATCACCACGTCAAACGGTCCGGCTGGCAGCGCGTCGTCACCGCAATGTTCAAAGGTCACGTTGTCCGCACCGGCCTGCGCGGCCCTGTCGCGACCGATGCGCAGCATTCCCTCCGACAGATCGGTTGCGGTCATCGCCGAAACCGCGTCCGACAGTGCGATCGCGGTGGATCCCGTACCGCAGCCCACTTCCAGCACGTGGTCGCCCGCCTTCAGATAGGCTCTCGTGCGCTCCAACGTGTATTGATAGGCGGCCTCATCCCGGATTTTGGATTTGGCGTATTTGGGGGCAGTCCTGTCCCAGAAGCGCGCATCGGTTGTCATCTCTGTCCTCCTAAGATGGCTACAGGCTACCCATGCAGAAACATAAGTAAAATTGCCAAAATTTGCAGTTGAGGTATACATATTTGTATGGATAAACTCGACTGGAATCATATCCGGGCGTTTCTGGCGACGGCAGAAACCGGCTCCCTCTCCGCCGGTGCGCGCAAGCTGGGGCTGACCCAACCGACCCTGTCCCGACAGGTCGCAGCCCTCGAAGCCGATCTCGGTGTGATGCTGTTTGAACGTCCGGGGCGCCGTCTGGCACTGACTTCCGCAGGGCAGGATCTGCTGGACCACAGCCGCAGGATGGGGGCCGCAGCCGAGGGCCTGTCACTGGCGGCCAGCGCCTCGGCCCAAACCATCGAAGGCACCATTCGGATTACCGCAAGCGACGTCGTGTCGGCCTATGTGCTGCCGCCTGTGCTGCGCCAGATCCGACAGCGCGCGCCGCGGCTGACGATTGATGTCGTGGCCGCCAACGACATCCGGGACCTGATGCGACGCGAAGCGGATATTGCCATCCGCCATGTGCGCCCTGACCAGCCGGAACTGATCGCGCGCCTCGTGCGCGAAGCCCGGGCGCATTTCTACGCGGCCCCGAGCTATCTGGAGCGACGGGGTCGTCCGGCATCAACCAAGGAGTTGGCAGACCACGATTTTGTCGGTTTTGCCGATGTGGACCGTTCGATTGACTTCCTGGCACCGCTTGGAATCCATCTTGCGCCGGAAAACTTTCGGATCAAGTCCTCCAGCGGTCTTACCGCCTGGGAGCTGGTCAAACAGGGCTTCGGCATCTGCCCGATGATGGAGGATGTGGCCGAGCCCACGCCCGGCATTGAACGGCTACTGCCGCGGCTGGATCCAATCGTATTTCCGATCTGGCTGACCACTCACCGCGAGCTCCACACCAGCCGCCGCATCCGGCTGGTCTTTGACCTTCTGGCAGATTTTCTCGCCCAGAACTGAAAACGCGCCCTCAACCTGGGCGCGTTTCCAGAATAATACAGGTTTCAGCCAGAGGTCACAGGCGCCGTTATCCGCGCAATGTTCCGCCGGTGGCCTTGGTGACTTTTGTGACAATCTTGTCGCTGACCGCTTCGATATCCTTTTCGGTCAGGGTTTTTTCGGTCGGCTGCAAGCGGACCGTGATGGCCAGAGACTTGTTGCCCTCTCCCAGGCTGCCGCCGATGAACTCGTCAAAAACTCGCACATCATCAATCAGCGCCTTGTCGGCGCCTGCGGCGGCATTGACCAGGGTAAGGGCTTCGACGTCCTCGGCCACGACAAAGGCGAAATCACGCTCGACCGCTTGCAGGTCGCTTTGAACCAGCGCACCACGATTGGCCCCGGTTTTGCGTGGCATCGGAACTTCGTCAGGCCATATGGTAAAGGCAACAGCGGACCCCTTGATCCCCATTTCGCTCAGAACCTTCGGGTGCAGTTCGCCAAAGACACCCAGCACTTTCTTCGGACCCAGGCAGATTTTGCCATGCCGCCCCGGATGCCACCAGGGCTCTGCCCCGCGAAGGATCTGGACCTTGGCCGGCGCACCGATTGCGGCCAGAACCGCCTCGATATCTGCCTTGGCGTCAAACGTGTCGACCGCGCGGCTGGTGCCATGCACGTCCTTGGGGCCGGTACGGCCAACCAGAAGGCCGGAAATCAGGTTATGCTGCTCACCCGGTTCACCACCGTGAAAAGCAGGTCCCGCCTCGAAGAGCGCCAGATCCATGAAGCCACGCGCCTGATTGCGTGCGGCAGCCTGCAACAGCCCGGGCAACAGTGCCGGACGCATGTGCGACATCTCGGAGGAGATCGGATTGGCCAGCATGGTCGCATCGTCCCCGCCACCAAACAGCGTTGCAGAGGCCTTGTCGATGAAGGTGTAGCTCACCACCTCGTTATAGCCGAGGCTGGCGCAGGTCCGCCGCGCGATCTGCTGGCGGCGTTGCTCAGGGGTCATCACCGGTGCAGGGACGCCATCTGTCAGGCGCGGCAACGGCTTGCCTTCCAGTTTCGTGAGCGACGCGATACGCGCCACCTCCTCCACCAGATCAGCCTCCCCCATCACGTCCGGGCGCCAGCTCGGAACATGGGCCATATTGCCCTCAAGCCGGAAACCCAGACGGGTCAGGGTCTGGCGCTGCTCGGATTCCGGGATATCCATCCCGACCAGCGACTGGACCCGCTCGGGATCCAGCTTGTAGGCGCGCGCGTGATCCGGTACAGCGCCTGCGATCACCACATTCGACGGCTCGCCACCGCAGAGGTCGAGGATCATCCGGGTGGCATGATCGAGACCTTCACGGGTGTATTCGGGGTCGACGCCCCGCTCGAAACGGTAGCGCGCGTCCGAGTTGATTTTCAGCGCCCGGCCAGTGGTCGCGATCTGCACATGGTCCCAGAATGCACTCTCAAGGAACACATCGGTCGTTTCCTCGGTGCACCCGGTGTCGGCCCCGCCCATGATGCCCGCAATGCTCTCCGGGCCGTTGTCGTCGGAGATGACCATCTGCCCTTCGGCGAAGGTGTAGTCCTTCTCATCCAGCGCGGTCAGCGTCTCGCCACCCGCTGCCCGGTGGATGCGCAGATTGCCCGCTACCTTGGCTGCGTCAAAGACATGCAGTGGGCGGTTCTGATCGAAGGTGAAATAATTGGTGATATCAACCAGTGTCGAAATCGGACGCAGACCAATGGCGCTCAACCGGTCCTGTAGCCACTGCGGGCTAGGGCCGTTCTTCACGCCGCGGATCAGGCGACCGGTGAACAGCGGGCAGCCATCCAGCGTATCTGCGTCGATATTGACCTTGATCGGGCTTTCGAATCCGCCGTCGACCGGCTCGATATCAAGCGGCTTCAATGTGCCCAGCCCGCGTGCGGCCAAATCCCGCGCGATCCCCCTAACCCCCAGCGCATCCGGGCGGTTCGGCGTGATGGCGATTTCAATAACGGGATCGACCTTGGCCGGGCTATTCTCGGCCAGCCAATCGACGAAGCGATCGCCGACATTGCCCGAAGGCAGCTCGATGATGCCGTCATGTTCATCCGACAGTTCCAGCTCGCGCTCGGACGCCATCATGCCAAAGCTCTCGACACCGCGGATCTTGCCCACACCGATGGTGATGTCGAGACCGGGAATATACATGCCCGGTTTGCAAACCACGACGGTGATACCTTCACGGGCATTGGGCGCGCCGCAGATGATCTGCATCTCGCCTTCATCGGTGTCGACCTTGCACACCCGCAGCTTGTCCGCGTCGGGGTGTTTCTCGGCATGTTTCACATAGCCGAGCGTAAAATCCTTCAGCCGGTCCGCAGGGTTCGACACACCTTCGACCTCAAGCCCGAGGTCGGTCAGTGTTTCGGTGATGTCCTCGACGGAGGCCTCAGTGTCGAGGTGGTCTTTCAGCCAAGAAAGAGTGAATTTCATCGGTCCGGTTTCCTATGGCAAGCCATGCATGTTGCAGCAGGCAATGACAAAGATTGCCCCCATGTGCAAGCCTTGGCTCCGCTCTCGGCCTAAGGATAGCTGGGGGTGAGACCCAAAAGCTCATCCAGCTGCCGACCGATCCAACCATGCGGGATGAAATGCCCGCCCGAGTGCAGATCCAGGGTGACATCATGCCCACCGCAGCTCCAGCCGGTGCGCGAAAACGTCAGGAAACTGCGGACCTGCCAATCTCCCTGCGCCTCGCCTCCGCCGGAACAGTCGAACGCCCGCCGCCACAAGGCCACCGGATAGGTCACATCACCCCCCGGCCCCATCGGAAAATCCATCACCGTGTCCGCAAGCCCGTGCACATGCCGAACCTCCTGCGGGGCCTCGGCGCAGGTTTCGGTTTGATCAATACTGCCCGCCACCGCCAGCAATGCCGCAATCCCCTTGCCGCTCTGGCAGGCGTAACGCCAGGCCATGGCGGATCCGTAGGAATAGCCCGAGACAAAGACCTGTTCGGCATCGACCGGGTAGCGTTTTGCCACATCCGCCAGCACCGCATCGGCAAAGGTCACATCCTCGGTGTCTGCCGTCCAGAAATTCCAGCTCTTGCCACGGCCATTCGGGGTGACCAGCAATACGCCCCGCCGTTTGGCCGAGGCCCCGACCCGATCGGAGCGCAGCGCATGTTTGCCTGTTCGCGACCAGCCATGAAAATGCATCAGCACAGGCAGCGGCGCGACACCGTCCCAGTTATCAGGCTCCATCACGTGATAGCTGCGATCTCCCAGCGCGCAGGCCAGCTCTTCGCCGCAGGGGTCTGCATTTGCCTTCCACGGCCCCATGGCCGCGACAGAGGTGGCGTACATGTAAGCGGTTGAGAGCAAGAGTAGAAAACGTGTCATAGACGGGAGACTACCCGACACCACGCCCCTGTCATTTCACATGTTTGTGGGGCGGTGAACCTAGGCCCCCAAACCAAAACGCCCGCCTCAGGTACGAGGCAGGCGTTCAGAAGTCCGTCATCCGGGCCTAGCGGCTCAAACCACCGTGCAGCGTTGGCACGTCGAGACACTGGAAACCGTAGTGGCGCAGCCAGCGCAGGTCGCTGTCGAAGAAGGCGCGCAGATCAGGAATACCGTATTTCAGCATCGCGATCCGGTCGATCCCCATCCCGAACGCAAACCCCTGATAGATGTCCGGGTCGATCCCGCCAGCGGCAATCACCTTGGGGTGCACCATGCCGGAGCCGAGGATTTCAAGCCAGTCGTCACCCTCACCGATTTTCAAGGTGCCATCTTTCCAGGAACAGCGGATATCAACCTCGGCCGACGGTTCGGTGAAGGGGAAATGCGACGCACGGAAACGCAGATCGACGCTGTCCACCTCAAAGAAGGATTTCACGAATTCTTCCAGCACCCATTTCAGGTTCGCCATGGAGATGTTCTTGTCCAGCGCGAGGCCTTCGACCTGATGGAACATCGGCGTGTGGGTCTGGTCGTAATCAGCGCGGTAAACGCCACCCGGACAGATGATGCGCAAAGGCGCACCCATCTTCTCCATCGAGCGGATCTGGACGGGGCTGGTATGGGTGCGAAGCACATGCGGCGGACGGTTATCGCCCTCGGCGCGGTGCATGTAGAACGTGTCCATCTCAGCGCGTGCTGGATGGTGACCGGGAATATTCAGCGCATCGAAATTGTACCAGTCGGTGTCGATACGCGGACCTTCGGCAACGGAGAAACCCAGCTCGGCAAAGATCGCGGTCAACTCCTCGCTGGCCTGGCTGATCGGATGCAGAGTCCCGCTGCGCGTCGGGCGGGTCGGCAAGGTGACGTCCAGCCATTCGGTCCGCAGGCGCGCATCCAATGCGGCATCGGCCAGCCCGGCCTTCTTGGCGGCGAGTGCGGCGTTGATCTCATCCTTCAGCGCGTTCAGGGCCGGACCCGCAACCTGACGCTCTTCAGGCGTCATCTTGCCCAGCTCACGCATCTTCAGCGCGACTTCGCCCTTTTTCCCAACAGCTGCAACCCGGATGGTCTCCAGCGCGTTTTCATCGGCAGCATCGGCGATCTGCCCGAGATATTTTGCTTTAAGATCGTCCATGACGGTCCCCTGAATAATGCTGCAGCCCTGCTACCACAGCAGAAGCTGAAAGCAAGCTTTTGAACCGGTTCTCTGCCAATCGGGCGGCAATCGCGACAATCCGGCAGCCTCCCCGCCTCCGTCAGACCGTATAGCCTGCCTCTCTAGCAGATCAGCAACAGCAAAAGGGCCGCCCTTTGCAGAGCGGCCCTTTCGGAATTGTCTTGCGCCTAAGCTTAGGCTGCCAGTGCGCTCTGTGCCTGCTTCACGATGGCACCGAATGCTTCGGGCTCGTGTACGGCCAGATCGGCCAGCACTTTGCGGTCCACTTCGATACCGGCCAGGGTCAGGCCGTTGATGAAGCGGGAGTATGTCAGAGCCTCGTCGTGGCTACGCACAGCTGCGTTGATCCGCTGGATCCACAGCGCGCGGAAATTCCGCTTGCGGTTCTTACGGTCGCGGGTTGCGTATTGGTTTGCCTTGTCAACAGCCTGACGCGCGACCTTGAAGGTATTCTTGCGACGGCCATAATAGCCTTTTGCGGCCTTGATGACTTTCTTGTGACGGGCGTGAGTTGTGGTACCACCTTTAACGCGGGACATATCTCAGATCTCCTCTTAGCGGTCGTAGGGCATGAAGCCCTTGACGATCTTTGCGTCGGGTGCCGACAGGGTAGTGGTGCCGCGGGCGTCGCGGATAAACTTGCGGGTCCGCTTGATCATGCCATGGCGCTTGCCGGCCTGACCTGCGAGGACCTTGCCGGTCGCGGTCACTTTGAAGCGCTTCTTGGCGCTCGATTTTGTCTTCATTTTGGGCATTTCCGTCTCCTTCAATGCGGGTTCGGTCTATGCGCGACTCGGCATGCCACACTGGGCCGGCCACGCGAACAGGGCTGCCGTTTACGCAAGCTGGACCATAAGGGCAAGCAGATTCTTCGAGCAGGCGGCCAATCCGCCCTCCTTGAGGTTCAGTCAGCGCGGCCTCGACAGTCAGCGCGCGCCATGACGCTCAGGTAAAGCGGCCAATCACCCGGAAAATGGCTTTCGGGATATCGTCGATCTGATACCCGCCGGATTTGGTACTGAACGCATATAGGAGCAGACCCACCGCCACGACAAGAAAAACCGCCGACACCCTGGGGGTGCGGCGGTCGGTAGCGGCAGACAACAGCGCGGGTATTGCCAGAAAAGCCAGCAACAACCCAAGCACCAGTGCCAGATCCGTATCCATGCTGCGCGTCCTCGCAGAAGACTAAGACGCGTTCAGGTTACTCCGGGTCGGTGCTGTAGATCAAACGTTCATCGCAGGGTGCCACACGCAGGATGTTGGTGGTGCCCGGAACGTTGAAAGGCACACCGGCCGTCACGACGATCTGATCGGTTTCCCCGGCGAACCCGCCGGAACGGGCGGCACGCGCGGCACCGACCACAGCGCCTTTGAAGCGTTCCTGATCCGGCGTCACAACACAGTTGCAGCCCCAGCTCAGCGCCAGACGGCGGGCTGTCCGGTTCAGCGGCGTCAGCGCAATGATCGGCACGCCCGGACGCTCACGTGCGGTCAGCAGCGCGGTGGTGCCGCTTTGGGTATAGCAGCAGATCGCCTTGATCTCGGTCTTCTCGGCGATTTCACGCGCGGCAGCGACAATGGCGTCGGCGACGGTATCGCCTTTGGCCGAGCGGGAAGAGGCAATGATCTGGCTATAGGTCGGATCCACCTCTACCTCGGTGGCGACATTATCCATCGTCTTCACCGCTTCGATCGGGTACTGGCCTGCCGCGGATTCAGCGGAGAGCATGATTGCATCCGCCCCCTCGTAGATCGCGGTTGCCACATCGGAGACTTCGGCGCGGGTCGGCATCGGGCTTTCGATCATGCTTTCCAGCATCTGGGTGGCCACGATCACCGGTTTGGCAGCTGCACGGCAGCGACGCACCAGACGTTTCTGGATCGGCGGCACTGCAGCAACCGGCAGTTCAACACCCAGATCGCCGCGCGCAACCATGATCCCGTCGGAGGCATCTAGGATTTCATCGAAATTGTCGACCGCAGCCGGTTTTTCGATTTTCGACAGCACTGCCGCGCGACCATCCGCAAGACCACGTGCCTCGTAGACGTCCTTGGCGCGCTGAACAAAGGACAGCGCCAGCCAATCGACGCCCAGCCCGCAGACAAATTCCAGATCGCCGCGATCTTTCTCCGACAGGGCCGCCAGCGGCAGCACCACATCGGGAACATTCACCCCCTTGCGGTTGGAGATTGTCCCACCTGTGGTGACGGTACAATTGGCGAAGTCGTTGCCGCAGGTCTCCACCTTCAGGCGAATCTTGCCATCGTTGACCAGCAGATGGGCACCGGGCTGCAGGGCTTCGAAAATCTCGGGGTGGGGAAGACAGACGCGATTCACGTCACCCTCTGCCTTGTCCAGATCCAGCCGGAAGGACGCGCCTTCGATCAGCTCCTCCGAACCATTGGCAAAGACGCCGACACGCAGCTTCGGCCCCTGAAGGTCGGCGAGGATGGCAATCGAGCTGTCCAGATCAGCCTCGACCTTGCGAATAATCGCATGTTTGGCGGCAATCTCTTCGTGGCTGCCGTGCGACATGTTCAGACGGAACACATCTGCACCCGCCTCATGCAGGGCACGGATGGTCTCATAGGTTTCGGATGCCGGCCCAAGGGTGGCAACAATCTTTACATTGCGCGATCTTCTCATGGGGTCATCCTCTTCATCGGCTGGAACGGTGTTATCGCAAACATTGCTGCGGCGCTTATCGCCTAATTCCCATTTTGCCGCAACTCCCCTAAAGCTTCATCATCAAATGGCGACGGACAGATGACATATTCACCATTCTTCTTGCATGGGGCCGGGCGCCCTGCCCGCTGGGTGATCTGCTGCGATCACGCCACCAATCATGTCCCCCCCTTTGTGAACAACGGCGAACTTGGCCTGCCGCGCGCGGACATGGAGCGCCACATTGCCTATGATATCGGCGCCTATGGGGTGGCACAGCAGTTGGGGCAGCTTCTGGATGCGCCGGTCATCGCCTCCAATTTCTCGCGACTGGTGATTGATCCAAACCGTGGCCCGGATGATCCGACCCTGCTTATGAAACTCTACGACGGGACCATCATTCCCGGCAACCGCCACGCCGATGCGGCCGAGCGAACGGCGCGGATGGCGGCCTGCTACCACCCCTATCATGATGCCCTGGCCGAGCTGCTGATGCGGCCCGGCGCAATTCTAGTGTCCATCCACTCCTTCACCCGCCAGCTGCGCGGACGCCCGCCACGCCCTTGGCACATCGGAATCCTGTCACCTGACAACGAACCCCTGTCGCCCCATATCGTCACCGAGCTGAAGGCGCAGCCGGACCTCTGCGTCGGCGTGAATGCGCCCTACACAGGCTATCTGCCCGGCGATACGCTGGATCGACATGGCACCGCCCATGCGCGCCCAAACACGCTGATCGAACTGCGCAACGATCTGATTGCCAGTGCAGCCGAGCAGCAGGGCTGGGCCGAACGTCTGGCCAATGTACTGCCCTGCGCCTTGGACAAATCAGGTCTCTGACACCCGATTAGGGCGCGACCACCGGTGCGAGTTGCCCCGCCCGGGTGCAACTGCTAGTCACGCAGATAGTGTCATGGAAGGAGCCCGACATGGACAAGCAGACCCAGATCGAACTAGAGGCGGCCGCCTTCCGCCGGTTGCGCCAGCACCTGATGGAAGACCGCACCGATGTGCAGAACATCGACATGATGAATCTCGCAGGGTTCTGCCGCAATTGCCTGTCGCGCTGGTATCAGGAAGCCGCCAATGAACGCGGCATCGAGATGGGAAAAGCCGAGGCACGTGAAAGCTTCTACGGCATGACCATGGATGAATGGAAAGCCAACTATCAGACCGAGGCCTCTGTCGAGAAACAGGCCGCTTTTGAGACCGCATTTCAAGAGAATGTAGGAAAAGAGCCCTCCTGACGGTCCAGCGCCGCCACCACGGACCGCGAGGTTGCTGCCGCGTGAAGCGACCTGATGAAGGCCCCGTCAGGGGCCTTTTTTGCGTCACTGCGCCCCTGACACATAGGCGATCATAGCCGATTGGTCGCCGGCTGGTCAGATCACGCCGATTTCCGCAAGCGCCTGCGACAGCTCAGGCGGCAACGGCTTTTCCGCCACACGCCCTTTTCGCAGATCCGGCGGCGTGTCCTCCGGCTTCAGATAGCGCCACCCCTGAAAAGCCCGCCGCGTTGCGACCTGTGTACGGTGGATTTCCGGCTCCAGAACAATTGCACAGCGGCGGATTCCGTCGCCACCGATCACCTCGTCCAGCCGCAGAATGCGTTGACGACACTGGATTTGTCCCTTGATCACCCAATAGATCGACCCACCATTGAGGATCTCCGCTTCGCGCTTGGGCCACATCCGCGTAACATGGCGCGGCAATCCCTCCGGCAACTGCTTGCGGTACTCCGCCTGCCAGGCTGCCAGCCCGTCAACAGTTTCAGTCCCAACGGAAAGTTTCACGAGGTTGATATAGTTATCCACAAGATGCCCACAGAGTCGTCCAGATGATCAACTCTATATTGTAGGTCAGACTGGCAGATCGACAAGGTGTTGTGGTACGATGATGATAAATTTACGCCTCCGCGCGATTTCTGCGTTGAGGATATCGGCGCGGCTGGTGTAGTCAGGCCGCCACCTTGCCACGACCGACCATAGGGATTCGCCATATGAGCCGCTTTGCCGCCCCGATTGCCGAACAGATCTGGGACATGAAATACCGTTTCAAACAGGCCGATGGCACCCCCATCGACCAGACCGTCGAAGACAGCTGGCGCCGCATCGCCCGCGACCTGGCACGGGCTGAGACCGATCCCAAGATGTGGGAGGACAAATTCTACGGTGCGCTTGAGGACTTCCAGTATCTGCCCGCTGGCCGGATCACCGCCGGTGCCGGCACAGCGCGGCAGGTGACCCTGTTCAACTGCTTCGTGATGGGCACCGTCCCCGACAGCATGGCTGGCATCTTCGACATGCTGAAAGAGGCCGCGCTGACCATGCAGCAGGGCGGTGGCATCGGCTATGACTTCTCCACCATCCGTCCGCGCGGCGCCGATGTGAAAGGTGTTGCCGCAGACGCCTCTGGCCCGCTCAGCTTCATGGATGTCTGGGACGCCATGTGCAGAACCATCATGTCCGCAGGCTCGCGCCGGGGCGCGATGATGGCGACCATGCGCTGCGACCATCCCGATATCGAGGCCTTCATCACCGCGAAATCCGACCCCGCCCGCCTGCGCATGTTCAACATGTCCGTGCTGGTCACCGACCCCTTCATGGAAGCGGTAAAGGCAGATGGATCCTGGGATCTGGTTTTTGGTGACAAGGTTTATCACACCGTCCAGGCGCGGGACCTGTGGAACAAGATCATGCAGGCGACCTATGATTACGCCGAACCCGGTGTGATCTTCATCGACCGCATCAACAAGGCCAACAACCTGTCCTACGTGGAACAGATCGCGGCGACCAACCCCTGCGGCGAACAGCCCCTGCCCCCCTATGGCGCCTGCCTGCTTGGCTCGATCAATCTGGCGCGCCTGGTCAAGAACCCCTTCGAGAAAGACTCCGAACTGGATCCGCAGGCCCTGAAAGAGCTGGTCGCCACCGCGGTGCGGATGATGGACAACGTTGTAGACGTGTCGAAATTCCCCTTGGAGGCCCAGGCACAGGAGGCCCAGAACAAGCGCCGCATCGGTCTTGGTGTAACAGGCCTTGCCGACGCACTGCTGATGCTGGGGCTGCGCTATGGCTCGGACGAAGCCGCGCGTCAGACCGAGGATTGGCTGCACGCGATCGCCCGCGCGGCCTATCTGGCCTCGGTGGATCTGGCCAAGGAGAAAGGCGCCTTCCCGCTGTTCGATGCGGACGCCTACCTGGCGTCGGGCACCATGATGAATATGGACGAGGATGTGCGCGACGCAATCCGCGAACACGGTATCCGCAACGCGCTGCTGACCTCCATCGCACCGACCGGCACCATCTCGCTTTATGCGGGCAACGTGTCCTCGGGGATCGAACCCGTCTTTGCCTATGCCTATACCCGCAAGGTCCTGCAAAAGGACGGCAGCCGCACTGAAGAGGAAGTCGTGGATTACGCCGTGCAGATGTGGCGCGACAAGTTCGGCGACAAGGAGCTGCCCGACTATTTCGTCAACGCCCAGACCCTGCCCCCCTCCGACCACGTCAAGATGCAGGCGGCGGCGCAGAAATGGATCGACTCGTCGATCTCCAAGACCATTAACTGTCCCGAAGACATTTCCTTTGATGAGTTCAAGGACGTCTACATGCAGGCCTGGGACCTCGGTTGCAAAGGCTGCACCACCTATCGCCCCAATGACGTAACCGGCTCAGTCCTGACCGTCAGCGAAAGCTCCGACAAGGCGCCGGGCGAAAGCGCCGATGCACCGCATCAAAG
Organism: Phaeobacter sp. JH20_26; assembly: GCF_048056275.1. NCBI lineage: Bacteria > Pseudomonadati > Pseudomonadota > Alphaproteobacteria > Rhodobacterales > Roseobacteraceae > Phaeobacter > Phaeobacter sp. JH20_26. Next base: position 1,271,677 of record NZ_JAYMWL010000013.1, read on the forward strand.
TGATATGGGCGAGAATGGCGCCGAAGTGGTCTATATGTCAGAGCCGCTGGACCGCCCGCAGTCTCTGGAAGGTCACACCTACAAGCTGAAGTGGCCGGATTCCGAGCACGCCATTTACCTCACCATCAACGACATCATCATCAACGGCCACCGCCGCCCGTTTGAGGTCTTCATCAACTCCAAGAACATGGAGCATTACGCCTGGACCCTGGCGCTGACCCGGATGATCTCGGCCGTGTTCCGCCGTGGCGGCGATGTGTCCTTTGTCGTCGAGGAGCTGAAAGCGGTCTTCGATCCGCGGGGCGGCGCCTGGGTGCAAGGCAAATACATCCCCTCCATTCTGGCGGCGATCGGCGGCGTGATTGAAACCCATATGGTGGCAACCGGCTTCCTCGAAGGTGAAGGCATGGGGCTGAAATCAGATCCGCAAGCGGAAGTGGTTTCCCTCAATGCTCCACGCGGCAAACCCTGCCCCAGCTGCGGCCAATACGATCTGCAGATGGTGGAAGGCTGCATGACCTGCCGCAGCTGCGGCCACAGCAAATGCGGGTAACCTGCGGCACCTGATGTCTCGACAGTCGGACGCAGCATGACCTGCCCATTCAGAGGCGCTTCTTAGCCTTCTGATGCACAGTAAATAGACCACCGGGAGCCCCGCTCTCGGTGGTTTTCTATTAAGCATACTTTCTGCAAAACACCGACTTTGTTGGAGGTTTCTTTCAGGAAAAGCAGCCTGCCTTCAACGTGGAGTTCGCCATCGGCTCCCGGGAAGAGGGAAAAAACTCGCTAGCTGCGCATCCGTCAGCTAGAAGAGATCAGACATGGTCAACACTCAGTTTTCGAACCGTGAGTCACGCATCCTGTCAGAAACCAATCGGCCTCCCCCTCGGTGAAACGATCGAGCCTGTGAGCGATTTCCTGTCAAGCCCCTGGAATACCGAAGAAAAGCGATGGCTCTTGGGACAAGAACCATCTTCAACGCGACCATCAAATCACCATGGGCCTACGACAGATAGACCGTTTGCCGCAGGGCGCAAGCTGCTGAGAGTTTTGGATTTTTGGATATCTTCACATCAAAATGTGAAATGGTGCGGTCGAGAAGACTCGAACTTCCACGGGTGTTACCCCACAGCGACCTCAACGCTGCGCGTCTACCAATTCCGCCACGACCGCACTGTCTTGACTTGGTGTAGCGGCGTATAGACGAGCGCGGGACGGTTGTGAAGATGCAAAATGATCATTTCTCAGGCTTTTCTGCTCGCCCGAAAAAGGAACGGGGGCGGATGATCATTCCGCCCCCGTTGACAGGTCTGATGGTGTGAAAACCGATCAGTCCGTTGAGAAACTCGGCAGCGCGGCTGCGGTGCTGGACGCCGGTACCGGTTGCGCCAATGCGCCGGTCAGGCCCGCAGCGGCGGCCCTGATCAGGGCGACTCGTTCCGGCTGTCCGGGTGCGAAGACCGGATCAACCCCGGCCTCCAGCGCGGAAACAGCTGTCTGATACCAGCCCTGTGCCTGCTCGCGCGATTTCGCAACACCAAAGCCCTGCGCCAGGTGATGGCCAATCAGCTCGGCATAGGGACGCTGGCCGACACCAACCATGATGAGCGCCGCTCCTAGCGCCACCTCCATATTGTCACGGCGATACCCCGAGAACAGGCAGATCCCGGCGGTATTGGACAGCTGCTCGATCGACATGTTGGATTGCAGCACAAATTTCTGCACGTCGGAAATCAAGGCGTCACTGCCCGTGGTCGCCAGTTTGGCAAGATAGGGTTGAACAGCAGGCCCAAAGGCGTCGCACTGGCTGTCGACCTGTGCCTGGCTCACTCCCTGCACCTTGGCCACAAGCGCTTCGCCGGAATTGATCGCATAGGACCGGGTCAGGCAGAACTGCTCACCCAATGCTAGCTCCGGGTCGCGCAGATTGGCAACGGTCATATAGCCACCGTTGGAACTGGTGAGCAGGCTGACCTTGCTGCAATGGCTGGTGAGCGACGCGGTGCTTGCCGCCGGTGCCGGTTGCTGGAACAGCTGAATGCCGGCCAGCCCGCCTCCGGCAGGAGCGGGTGCGGGAGCAGGCGCCGGAGCGACGGCCTGCGGCGCGGAGGCCAGCACAGTTGCTCCCGGAGCGGGTGCGGGCGCAGGGGCCGGGGTTGGCACAGCCGCCTGAACCGTGCCAGACGTCGGCTCATCCGTCATCCGGCAGACGCCCTGATGACAGGCGAAGTTTGCCGTCGTGACGCCCCGCGCCATGAAGTCATTGCGCTGATAGCCCTGCGGCGTTGAGGCAAAGACCATGACGGAGCAATGCGACGCACCGCACCAGAAGGAGCTGCCGGACACCGAGGTGTCGATCATGTAGTCGTTCTTGCCATCGCCGTTCAGATCCGCCAGCTGCATGAAACCCGAACGTTGCAACAGCTGTTCGGCGCTAGGATCGGCGCTGGCCGCGATTTCATCCACGGCCTGGCTGACTTCAAACGGCAGGCCGCCGTAGCTGCCATAACCGGCTGCACTCGCGCTGCGGGTGCCGGTCGCCTCATCCCGCCAGATCCGCAACAGCCCGCGGACGCCATTGGGACCCTGCATCGCCTTGATCACCTGCGGGCCGCCAATCTGGGCGCGGCTGTAGGACGACACCAGGAAATCCCGTTCATATTGTGTCAGCTGCCCGGTCGCCGGGAAACCCATATGCCCCTGATACTGCGCCACGGCGCTGCGGGATTTGCGCCCCATCACGCCATCGGGGGAGCCGGCGGGAAAGCCGAAGTAATTCAGCGCCGTCTGCGTTTCACGGTTCTGTGCCCGCGCGGGCGAATAGGTCCGTTTGCGGGTCACTGGCTGTTTGCGCGCGCGGTTTTTATGCGCTTCATTGACGATCACGCCGCCGATGATACTGCCGACCAGCGCCGCGCCAAGATTGTCGGCAACCGCCGGAGCAGCCCCGGAGGTCGCCAGAATTGATGCTGCCAATGTAGTTTTAAGAGATTTTGAGAACATATTACGCGTCCCCCCCATTGATGAATACACGCAATCACGGTAGCGCACGACCCATCACGCAGGCCAGAAAATTCCGCGCATTGCTCTATAGTGGTTACAAAAGTCATAACAAAGGACACCGTCGATGGTTGAATGGATCACCACCTCCGGCCTGACCGGCTATGACGAGGCCGTCACCTTCATGGAGGAGCGTGCGGCGGGTATTGCCGCAGGAACCCACGAGGAATGTATCTGGCTGGTTGAACATCCCCCGCTCTATACGGCCGGCACTTCGGCGCGGCCCGGCGATCTGACCGACCCCGACCGTTTCCCGGTCTACGCAAGCAAGCGCGGCGGACAATATACCTACCACGGACCCGGCCAGCGCGTGGTTTACGTCATGCTGGATGTCGCCAAACGGGGCCGCGATGTGCGCTGTTTCGTCCGCCAGCTGGAGCGCTGGGTGATCCTGGCGCTCGACCGGTTCAACGTGACCGGCCATATCCGCGACGGCCGTGTCGGCGTCTGGGTGGAGCGGGACGACAAACCCCTGCGGCCCAACGGAGAGAAGACCGAGGACAAGATCGCTGCAATCGGCATCCGCCTGCGCAAATGGGTGAGCTTTCACGGCATTTCGATCAACGTGGAGCCTGACCTCAGCCATTTTGACGGCATCGTCCCCTGCGGCATCACCGAATTCGGCGTTACCAGCCTCGTGGATCTGGGGTTGCCGGTCACGATGACGGATGTGGATGTGGCGCTGAAGCAATGTTTCGATGTCGCCTTTGCCACAACCGATACCTGTGCCCTCGACTAGGCGTCAGCCCCCGTTGCGGGACAGGCCGATCATGACGTCATGCGCTGACGCAGGTCGTCGATCGCTGCAAACACCAGCTCCGGCTGGGCATAGAGCAGCATGGTACCGGCGCGTTTGCTGACCCGGATCTGAAGGTTGGCGTGACCACTCCCCAGCGCGGCCTGCAATTTGTCGACCGGCGTCACGGTATCTTCTCCGCCATGCAGATAGATGGTCGGCGCGGCCTTGGCACAATGGCGCATGTCGCGCGAGCGAACCGCCAGCCGCAGATCAATTTCGTAGCCGCCGCGCCCCTGCTGCATCATCATCCTGTGGCTCTGGTCCAGAACCGCGCTCAACGCGGGGTCAGCCAGCAGTTGACGGTCCGCGCTTTCGCGGGCGATCTGGCGCGACACCAGGACCTGCGGCCCCTTTTGCCGCACGGACCGTGACCAGCTGCGCACCACAAGCGGCAGCACCGCGCTGGCATGGACCGCGCTCAGCGCTAGCGCGCGCTGATGCCCGCGCAGGGCCCTTGCATGTCCGATACTGGGCAATGGCAGTGTCGCGCCGATACAGACCACCCCGCCCAGCCGGTCACGCAGCCTGCGCCCGGCGGCGGCGGCAAACAGGCATCCGCTGCGATGCCCCATCAGGATGGGATTGACCAAACCCTCCGCGTCGATCAGCGCATCCAACTGGGTTACGAATAAATCAATCGGATCAGTCCCGCTCGGCAAACTGTCCGAGCCACCATAGCCGCAGCGCAAAGGTGCAAGACACCGCAGGCCACGCGCCCGCAACTGCGGTTGCAGCCGCTGGATCGCCGCAACCCCGTCAAAGATACCATGGACAAAGATCACCGGCTGGCCGCGCTCGGCGCCAAACTGCAAATATTGTGAAGTCAGCCCGGACGCCAGGCTCAGTACGCGTTGTGGGGGTGACGCGCGACCCGCAGCTATATCGTGATCGCGAGTCGTCTGCTGCATGAGATAGGCAAGGAACCGCAGCATCTCAGGGCAGTTTGGCGCTGCAGTTTTGCTGAGCATCTGGCCCAGAAGGGCAAGTTCAGGCCCGCGTTCGGCACCGGTCCCGATGCGCAGCTCAATCCAGTCGGCCTCAATCAACAGATGACGCAGCAGCGACATTTCCTCCGGATCAAAGCCGAACCGCAATGCCACCTGATCTGCCGCCACATCCGACCAGCCGGTCGTAAGCTGTTCCACCAGAACCGCCGGTGCCGAGGGGTCCACGGCCCGTAATCGGCCGCGCCATGCAGCCATGTCAGACGGGCGCGCGCCAGAAACACCATCGACGGCGCCCAGCCTCTCCCCGCGGCCGCCCACCGCTTGGCACATCAGCAGCCGCCCCCCCTCGCCCCGCAGCAACGTAAGTGCAGGGCGCGGGCTATCCTCATCAAAAAGCGTGTGCCACAGCGGCAGCTTGGCATCCGCAACCCCGATGGCCTGAGCGATCCAGGGCGCGGTGATGCGCCCACGACTCGGCCAGTCATCACCTGCGGCCAGAATCTCCGCCTCGCGCGATACCAGCAGCCAGTTTCTCGCACCGCAGGGAAGCACTGCCTGAAGCTCTGGCCAGGATCCATGGTTCTGCGCCGCGATCAGGCGACTCCTGAGATAGATGGCGCGGTCAAAGTGACGTCCGATCAGCGCCGCCCCGGCAAGCTCGCCTTCAGGTGACAAATGCGCCGAAAGCCCCACCCCATCAGAAGAGCCCGCAGATCCCTGCCAGGAGCTGGCAACCGCCTTACCGGCGCCAACCGGCGTCGATCCTATCAGTGCGCTCTTGGCTTTCCCGGCGACACCATCATAGCCCGCACGGATCAGCCGGTCCCGCCAGGCGACCGCATTGGACGCGCCAAGAACAGAGCCGTAGACGGCCGCTGCCACTGTCTCGTCCGACAGCCCCCTTAGATCACCACTATCCTCTGCCGTCTTACCCACGGCCCCTCCTCAGCAACATACACAGGCCAAACGCCCGTCACGTTGCAAAACCATGGCGCATCTGCGCAGGTTGGTATGAACACAACCAGCCCCGACCAATACGAGACTGCCGCAACTTTCATTTCCGGTTCCCCTTCGCCGGGCGCTGCAAAGACACCACGGGCAGGCCAGGGACAGGCCGCCATAAACATGAAACCCACATCGCTCCGCCTGGACAGCTGCGCTGCCAAGCCCCCTCCCGATATCGGTTCAGTTCTCAGTTCTTCAGGCCCTATGGCCGAGACTGCCGGGACCCTAGGATAAACGGGTCACACATATCAATATAAATTTCATCCAAAGGTAGAATAACTGGTCCGCGACTTCGCGCCTGTGCATCAGCACAGCAGCACGAGCCGCGACAGGCCAGGACAGCCCGCCGGTAATCGCTTACTCTGAGAACATGCGGCCTCTATCAGGCGGCGGCGTCCACGGCCTTGCGCATTATCTCCGCATGTGCCTGCAAAACACCCGGATCGGCCATTATGCCCGGTGGTCGCACTGTATCGCCGTCGCGACGTGGCAACACGTGGAAATGCAGATGGAACACCTCCTGCCCACCCGCAGCCTCGTTGAACTGCTGAATGGTAATCCCTTGGGCGTCAAATGCCTGCATCGCGATCCGACCGATCTTCTGCACGGTCGCCATGACCGCAGCCAGCTGGGCCGGTGATGCGTCAAGGACATTCCGGCAGGGCGTCTTGGGGATCACCAGCATGTGCCCGTCGGAGCGCGGCATGATATCCATGAACACCAGGGTGTCATTGTCTTCGTAGACTTTGTGCGCTGGCAGTTCTCCGAGCAGAATTTTTGCGAAGATATTGTCTGGATCGTACACCGCCACTATCTGCCCTCCGTAGCTATCAACGGGAACTTGCGCGGCTATCGCCCGCTGGTCAAGCACGCAAGAACCGCCCGTTCGATAAAACACGGCTAAATCCTTCCCGGACGACCCAAGGCCGGGGGGCGCTTCGCCGTGACATACGCCGGACCGCGGCGCCAAAGGATCAGAAAGGCAGCCCGAAAGGGCCTGCCCGCGACAATTATTCTTGATCCATATCAAACTCCGCCATTGAAGGCCTGTTGCCGGCGAACTAAAACGCAGGATGAGTCTAGGCCCGCCGGGGACGGTGTTTGTTGGCCTATCGTTATGCAACAGGAGGCACCTTAATGGCAGATGCAGCCATTCATGGTCACGGCCACGAAGACGAGCGCGGTTTTTTCACCCGCTGGTTCATGAGCACGAACCATAAGGATATCGGCATTCTCTACCTGATCGTTTCGGCGATCGTTGGTTTCATCTCCGTCGCGTTCACCGTTTACATGCGGCTTGAACTGATGGATCCCGGCGTTCAGTACATGTGCCTTGAAGGTGCACGTCTTTTTGCAGATGCGTCTGCGGCATGTACCCCCAATGGGCATCTGTGGAACGTTCTGATCACCGGCCACGGCATCCTGATGATGTTCTTCGTGGTTATTCCCGCGCTATTCGGCGGGTTCGGCAACTACTTCATGCCGCTACAGATCGGCGCGCCGGACATGGCGTTCCCGCGGATGAACAACCTGTCGTTCTGGATGTATGTCGCGGGCACCTCGCTGGCGGTTGCCTCGGTCCTCGCACCGGGCGGCAACGACCAGGCCGGTTCCGGCGTCGGCTGGGTTCTCTACCCGCCGCTGTCCACCAACGAAGGCGGCTTCTCCATGGACCTGGCGATCTTCGCCGTTCACGTCTCTGGTGCGTCCTCGATCCTCGGTGCGATCAACATGATCACCACCTTCCTGAACATGCGTGCCCCCGGCATGACCCTGTTCAAGGTGCCGCTGTTCTCCTGGTCGATCTTCGTCACCTCCTGGCTGATCCTGCTGTCCCTGCCAGTTCTGGCCGGCGCGATCACCATGCTGCTGATGGACCGCAACTTTGGGTTCACCTTCTTTGACCCTGCCGGCGGCGGCGACCCGATCCTGTATCAGCACATCCTGTGGTTCTTCGGCCACCCGGAAGTGTACATCGTGATCCTGCCGGGCTTTGGCATCATCTCCCACGTGATCGCGACCTTCGCCCGCAAACCGGTCTTCGGCTACCTGCCGATGGTCTGGGCGATCATCGCGATTGGTGTTCTGGGCTTTGTCGTCTGGGCGCACCACATGTACACCGTCGGCATGTCGCTGAACCAGCAGGCCTACTTCATGCTGGCCACCATGGTGATCGCGGTGCCCACAGGCGTTAAGGTGTTCTCCTGGATCGCCACCATGTGGGGCGGCTCGATCGAGTTCAAAGCACCGATGATGTTCGCCTTCGGCTTCCTGTTCCTGTTCACCGTCGGCGGTGTGACCGGTGTGGTTCTGTCGCAGGCGGCTGTCGACCGCGCCTATCACGACACCTACTATGTGGTTGCGCACTTCCACTACGTGATGTCGCTGGGTGCTGTCTTTGCGATCTTCTCCGGTGTGTACTTCTACTTCGGCAAGATGACCGGTCGTCAGTACTCCGAGCTGGGCGCCCAGATCCATTTCTGGATGTTCTTCATCGGCGCCAATCTGACCTTCTTCCCCCAGCACTTCCTGGGCCGTCAGGGCATGCCACGTCGTTACATCGACTACCCGGAAGGCTTTGCGTACTGGAACAAGATCTCGTCCTATGGCGCGTTCCTGTCCTTTGCATCGTTCCTGCTGTTCTTTGGCGTTGTGATCTACTCGCTGCTGCGCGGTGCCCGCATCACCCAGAACAACTACTGGAACGAATATGCGGATACGCTGGAGTGGACCCTGCCCTCTCCGCCGCCGGAGCACACCTTCGAAATCCTGCCCAAGCAGGAAGACTGGGATCGCTCCCATTCGCACTAAGGTGTTGATGAACTGAATGACAGACAGGCCCCGGAGCACCCGCTTCGGGGCCTTCCTTTTTGCCCGCAGCACCGACCCGGTTCCCCCCTTTTGCAGCTGCGACGCATGGCCCTGTCGAGATGCTGGACAGGCCGCTGGCGGACGCTAAATTCACGCCATGCCGTATCAATGGATCACAGCCCGAACCGACAGCAACCAAGAGCTGCACCTCTGGCCGCATCAGTCGCTGCCGCCAGAGGGCTATGTCCGCTTTCTGGGGGTGCTTGCGGCGCTGATCACCATCCCGATGATCCCCCTTTTGGGCAGTGCGGCGCTCTGGGGAGTTCTGCCCTTTGTAACAGCGACGCTGTTTGCGGTGAAATGGGCGCTGGATCGCAGTCGCCGTGACCGGCATGTGCTGGAAGTGCTGACGCTGGACTCCACCGAAGCGCATCTGGAGCGCATCAACCCGACCGGACAGCGCCAGAACTGGCGTTGTAACCGCTATTGGACACAGGTCGAACTGCATGCCGATGACGGACCCGTGCCGAATTACGTCACCCTGCGCGGCAGTGGCCGAGAGGTCGAAATCGGCGCCTTCCTGTCCGAGGAGGAACGCAAGGCGCTCTATGAGGATCTGAAGACCGCGCTGCACCGGCACAGCCCGTGACACCCCGATGCCGGAGCGCCCCGCATAACTGCGCCTTTGACTTTGGCCGGGGCGCCGCGTATCAGAGGCATATGTTCAATACGTCCGTATCCTTTTCGATCCAGTATTATCCGCTGTTTTCATAACGGCGGACGTATTCTCATTTCTTGATGTTCATCCCGCCGCGTTCCGGCGGACAGAGGCAGCATCTCACATCATCCCAACGGCAGCGCGGCACAGACTGGAGCCCGATGTCGATGTCGCTTTCCACCAGATTCCCCCGCGTTGGCCTGATTGGTTTTGGCGCCTTTGGCCAGCTGATCGCCCGTCACCTGTCGCCGCTGGTGCCGATCTGCGTGCATGATCCAGCCTCAGGCTGTGACCTGCCGCAACACCCGTCCCTGCGTTTCTGCCCGCTTGCCGAAACCGCCGCCTGCCCGCTGGTCATTCTTGCCGTCCCTGTCAGTGCGATGGAGCAGCTCTGCCACGAGATTGCACCGCTGCTCACCCCCGGCGCATTGGTGATGGATGTCGGCTCTGTCAAAATGGCGCCGGCGGAGGTGATGCTGCGGACCCTGCCGCCTGAGGTCCAGCTTCTGGGAAGCCATCCCTTGTTCGGCCCCCAAAGCGCCGCGCAGGGTCTCGCCGGTCAGAAAATCGCTCTCTGCCCCTTACGCGGCGGGCGCCCCTTGCGTCTGGCGGCGCTGCTGCGCCATGTCTTCGGGCTCGATGTCATCTGGACCACACCCGAGGCCCATGATCGCGAGCTGGCGACAGTACAGGGTCTGACCCATCTGATCGCCCAGGCGCTCAGTCAGGTTGCCCCGGGTCCCCTGCGGATGACCACAGCCAGTTTCGAACTGATGCAACAGGCCAGCCGGATGGTCGCCGGAGATGCCCCCAACGTGCAGCAGGCGATCCTGCGCGACAATCCCTTTGCCGCTGAGGTGCGCGCCACCTTCCTGCAATGCGCGGCCGACCTCGGCCAATCATCCACATACCAGCCCCGGGCAACCCCCTGGTCGGCAACCCAATGCCCAGCAAAAAGCCCGCCAAAGGTGGCGGGCTTCTGATCTGACAGCGATTGGCTCAGATCAGCGTCAGCAGTCGCCGCTGTGGCAGAGCTGATCCTTCACCAGGGGGCCGACTTTGCCGAAATCCATCTGGCCGGTGTATTTGCCCTTCAGGGCGCCCATCACCTTGCCCATGTCACGGATCGACTGCGCACCAGTATCAGCAACCGCAGCCTTGACCGCCTCGGCGATTTCGTCGTCGCTCAGCTGTTTGGGGAGGAACTCCTCAATGATAGCAATCTCACCCAGCTCGCGTTCGGCCAGGTCCAGCCGTCCGCCTTCCTCGTAGGCGCGTGCGCTTTCGTTGCGCTGCTTGGTCATCTTGCCCAGAATGGCGAGGATCTCTGCATCGCCAATTCCGCCCCCTTCACCATCGACCCGGTCGGCAATTTCACGGTCCTTGATCGCGGCATTGATCAGACGCAAGGTTGCCAGTCGGGCAGCTGCGCGGTCCTTCATGGCCTGTTTCAGGGCCATATTGACCCGAGTTCGCGTATCCATTTATCTGTCCATTCCCACGGAGTCGGAAACCGGATCTTTACCTAAAGTGGTAGTCAAGTTCAAGTTGGGGCCAGACAAATGACGTTGGGGCACCCAAACACCGTTAGATGGTGCCGGCCTCGCCCCGCAAACAGGCCCAGATCGCAGCGACGGAGGCTTGACGGCTTGGCGCACACCCCTTAGATACCCGTGAATTTTGCCCATATTGGAGAGTCGCGCCATGGCCGATACCGTCCCACCCAAGCCCACCGCATGTTTGGCACTGGCTGATGGCACCATCTTTTATGGAAACGGCTTTGGTGCCACCGGCGAAACCGTGGCAGAGCTCTGCTTCAACACGGCCATGACCGGCTATCAGGAAATCATGACCGACCCCTCCTACGCGGGGCAGATCGTGACCTTCACCTTCCCTCACATCGGCAACACCGGCGTCACCCCCGAGGATGACGAAACCGCCGATCCCGTCGCCGCAGGCATGGTGGTGAAATGGGATCCGACACAATCCTCCAACTGGCGCGCCACCGAAGAGCTGAAAACCTGGCTCACCCGCACCGGACGTATCGCCATCGGCGGCGTTGACACCCGCCGCCTGACCCGTGCGATCCGCCAGCAGGGCGCCCCGCATGTGGCCCTGGCCCATGATCCCGACGGCAATTTCGACATCGAAGCACTGATCGCCAAGGCCCGCGAATGGTCGGGCCTCGAAGGACGCGACCTGGCCAAGGACGTTACCTGCGCGCAAAGCTATCGCTGGGACGAAATGCGGTGGGCCTGGCCCGAGGGCTATACCCGTCAGGAAGACCCCAAGCACAAGGTTGTCGCCATCGACTACGGTGCCAAGCGCAATATCCTGCGCTGCCTCGCATCGGCGGGTTGTGACGTGACCGTCCTGCCGGCCTCTGCCACCGCTGATGAGGTGCTGGCCCATAACCCCGATGGTGTCTTCCTCTCCAATGGTCCCGGTGATCCCGCCGCCACTGGCGTTTATGCCGTGCCGATGATCCAGCAGATCCTCGACACCACGGATCTGCCGATGTTCGGGATCTGCCTCGGCCACCAGATGCTGGCACTGGCGCTTGGCGGCAAGACCGTCAAAATGAACCACGGCCACCACGGCGCCAACCACCCGGTGAAGGAAAATGCCACCGGCAAAGTTGAGATCACATCGATGAACCACGGGTTTGCCGTCGACGGGCAGAGCCTGCCTGACGGTGTCGAAGAGACGCATGTGTCGCTGTTCGACGGCTCCAACTGTGGCATTCGCATCTCCGATCGTCCGGTCTATTCGGTGCAGCACCACCCCGAAGCAAGCCCCGGCCCGCAGGACAGTTTCTACCTGTTCGAGCGCTTCGCCGAGGCTATGGCTGCGCGCAAATCTGCGTAAATTCAGCGGGGCTGAGATAAGCCTACGCAAAAAACACGGTTCCATGGCAAGCTTTTGCCATGGAAAACAAGGGCTTGATAAATGCGCCCCTGTAAAAACCTCTTGCTCGAATCCATGACCGCATAAACTGTGCTGTCATGGTTGAACACAACCTCAAATTCCTAGAGGCGGCACGACCCCTCATTCGGCGCGAACGCCAGACCTCCTTTGAACGGCGGCTGGTGGAAGATCACGCCGTCAGCAAGGATCACCTGATGCGGGCGCTGGTTCTGCGTCAGCATCAGCGCGCTCCGATTGATCAGATCCTTGTTTCCGAAGGATGGGCCAGTCAGGAGCAGGTTCTGGATGCGCTGTCGTCCCAGCACGGGATGCCACGGGTTGATCTGGGCGGGCATCGCCCCCAGGCGCGTCTGCTCGCGCGCAAACCCGCCCGGTTCTGGCTGCGTCGCTGTGCGCTGCCATACATGCAACTGGGGCAGACCGTGATCGTCGCGATAGCGCATCCAGCCGCCTTTGCCGAGGTGCAGCACGACCTTGCAGAAAGCTTTGACGATGTGCGGCCGGTGATCGCAAGCGAAGCGCAGATCACCGAACTGCTCAGCAGTCATTTCCGCGAGGATCTTGCCCGCGACGCCAGCGCCTCTGTACCGCTGCGCTATAGCTGCCGCACTTTGCGCCAGCCGAACTGGCTAGGCCTGCCGCTGCTGACGGGACTCGCCGGCCTTGGCCTGACCGCGACCCGGCCAAGGCTGGTTTTCACCCTGCTCTGCGGGTTGGCGCTCTTTACGCTCTTGCTGTTCATTCTGCTGAAATGTGCAGGATTCGTATCCCATTTGCAGGACCGGCGGCGGCGACGTCTGCACGAGAGCACGCAGCCTCTACCAAAGCAGCCGCCCAGCGCAGGCCCTCTACAGCTGGCGGCCACGGGACGGCGCCTGCCGCGCATGTCGGTCCTTGTCCCGCTCTACAAAGAGGCCGAAATCGGCCGCGCCCTCCTGCGACGCCTGTGCAAACTCACCTACCCGCGCAGCCTGCTCGAAGTACTGCTGGTCCTCGAAGAAGACGACGAGGTCACCCGCAACGCCATCCATTGCGCCGATTTACCCGATTGGTTCCGCGTGATCGAAGTGCCCGCCCACGGCGGCCTGACCACCAAGCCACGGGCGATGAACTACGCGCTGAACTACTGCCGGGGGGAAATTATCGGTGTTTGGGATGCCGAAGATGCCCCGGATCCCGACCAGTTGGAACAGGTCGCACGTGCCTTTGCGCAGGGCGATAACGATCTGGCCTGCCTGCAAGGCGCGCTCGACTACTACAACCCGGATCAGAACTGGATCTCGCGCTGCTTCACCCTCGAATACGCCAGCTGGTTCCGCATCGTACTGCCGGGCATCGCCCGCCTTGGGCTGGTGGTTCCGCTGGGTGGCACCACGCTGTTTATCCGCCGTAACGTTCTGGAACAGCTGGGCGGCTGGGACGCCCATAACGTGACCGAGGATGCCGATCTTGGCGTCCGCCTCAGCCGCCTTGGCTATCGCACGGAAATGCTGCCCACCACCACCTATGAGGAGGCCAACTGCCGCGCATGGCCCTGGATCAAGCAACGCTCGCGCTGGCTGAAGGGGTTCATGGTCACCTATCTGGTCCATATGCGCCGCCCCGCCGTACTGGCGCGGCAATTGGGCTGGCGCCAGTTCCTCGGCCTTCAGGCCTTCTTCCTCGGCACCGTTGGCCAGTTCCTGCTGGCGCCCTGCCTCTGGACCTTCTGGCTGATCACCCTCGGCCTTGGCCATCCCAGCGCCCCGCTGCTGCCCGCAGGCGCGCCCTATCTGGCCGCTGCCGCCCTGGTTTTCTTTGAACTCCTTGGCATCATCATCGCCGTTACAGCGGCCTTTGCCAGCGGTCGGCGATCGCTGGCGCTCTGGGCGCCCAGCATGATGCTCTATTTTCCGATGGGTGTGATTGCCGTCTACAAGGCGCTCTACGAGCTGATTTTCAAACCGTTCTTCTGGGACAAGACCGCGCACGGCCAACCTGCGAAGGCTCGCAAGCCGCTCGCCCCGAGGCTCCCGACCGGTGGCACCTAGCCCTTGCTGCGATCGCCCGCGTCCTGTTTCAGCCGGGTCATGAAGGCGACAGAAATATGATCCTTCAGCGCCCGCCCCGCCGCCTCTTCATCGCGACGCTCGATCGCGTTCACGATGGTCTTATGTTCGGCCTGCGCAATCCGGCCCCGCCCCTCCGCCGCCAGCGAGGTGGTCGCCATCAGCGCCATCGTGCGGTGGACCAGGTTCAGCTGCTGCACCAGATACCGGTTATGTGACGCCAGATGGATCTGCTCGTGAAACCGGCGGTTGGCCTTCGCAAGCTCCGTCGGATTGTCTACAAAGGCATCGTCAGAGGCGACCATCTCCTGCAGCACCCGGACCTCCTCCTCGGTAGCGTGCCGCGCCGCAAGGCTGGCCGCCAGCCCTTCCAGCTCGCGCCGCACCACATATAGCTCCGCCATCTGGTTGTGATCCAGCGAGGCAACAATCAGCGACCGGCCATCGCGCTCCAGCAGCGATTGGGTCTCCAGCCGCTGCAACGCCTCGCGGATGGGCGTGCGCGAGACACCGAACCGTTCGGCAAGGTCGCTCTCGACCAGACGGTCTCCGGGCCGGTAAACCCCGACATCAATGGCTTCAAGGATCAGCGCGTAAGCGTCGGTCTGGCTGGTGCTGCGGGTCAGGTTCATGTCGATCCTTGGGTTGTTGACCCCCGATGTCTACAGGTCCGGCCGCCGTGCAATCAACCCCGCCCCGACCACGCAGTTAAAATCAGCCCCTCGGATCGACCCGAAGACGCCACGACGATGTAGTGCACCGGCGCATGGCGACAGTTGCAATCATGCGGCGGGCGACCTAGGTCACAGGCCATGGTATCGCAATCTTTTTCTCACGTCCGCCACTGGGTGTTCGATCTCGACAACACCCTCTATCACCCCTCCGCCCGGCTGTTCGATCAGATCGAGGTCAAGATGACGGACTACGTCATGACCGCGCTTGGCGTCGACCAGCAGATGGCCAATAAGCTGCGAGATGACTACTGGCGCGAACATGGCACCACCCTTGCCGGGCTGATGGCCCATCACGATCTGGACCCGGACCCGTTCCTGATCGAGGTCCACGACATCAATTTCGATCATCTGACGCCGGACAGCCTGCTGGCCGAACGGATCCGGGATCTGCCGGGCAAGCGGATCATCTATACCAATGGCACCGCCCCCTATGCCGAGCGGGTGCTGGCGGCGCGGGGTCTTGAGGGCTGCTTTGACGAGATCTACGGGGTCGAACATGCCAATTACCGCCCCAAACCCGAACGTCAGGCCTTTGACATCATCTTTGCCAAGGCAAAGATCAACCCGACAAAAGCTGCGATGTTCGAGGACGATCCGCGCAATCTGCAGGCGCCGCATGATCTGGGGATGCGTACGGTGCATGTGGCACCAACCGCGGCGACCGGCGCGCATATTCACCACCACACGGATGATCTGACCGGGTTTCTCGGGCTGCTGTAGCCGCCTGCGGACCGCGTAAGGTGGCCCCGGCCTGCGCATCCTGTCGCACCCCCGTGGCGCGCCGCCGCACCCGACTTTTTCCGGGAGTGCTAACCTCTATATGGCAGGTATCTTTTCCGCGCAGGCCCGGCCCTTCCGCCATCAGGCTGCGCACTCCGCCACAGCCAAGGATGCCCGCCCGATGAATGACCTGACGTTCGACCACAGCCAGCACCGCACCACTGTGACCGCAGCCCCGGCCGCGGCTCCCGTGCCTGCCGACAGCCATAACAGTGGCGCCACAAAGGCGCTTCTGGCTATCCTCCTTTATGTTCTGCTCTGGGGCCTCGCTGTTGCGATCTGGGGCCTGCCCGCGCTGTTCCTCCCTGCGGTCGCCAAGACCGGCATCATGTTTGTCGTCTTGGTGATGATCACCCGTGGCTAGGGGCGCGGCGCCAATTGAACCCCGAAAAAGGCCCGGCATAAGGACAGTATGTCGCTTGTCATTCCAGCTGCCAGCGGCCTATCTCAGGACCAGTGATGAAAGGCAGGTCTGATGACTGACAGCTGTGACATTCTGATTTCGGGTGGCGGTATCGCCGGGCTCACCGCCGCCGCAACTTTTGGCGCCGCCGGGTTCCGGGTGATCTGCGTCGACCCGACTGCGCCCGTAACACTGCGCGACGAGGCCGGTGCCGATCTGCGAACCACCGCAATACTGCAACCGGCAAAGGCGCTGTTGCAGGACGCCGGGATCTGGACCCGGCTCGACGCCCACGCCGCGCCGCTGGACATCATGCGGATCATCGACGCTGGCGGGGCAGAGCCGGTGGCCCGTGTCACCAAGGATTTCAAATCCGCCGATATCTCCGATCAGCCCTTTGGCTGGAACCTGCCCAACTGGCTCCTGCGGCGGGAACTTTTGGCGCGTCTGGACGATCTGGAGACGGTGGATTTCCGTGCGGGTCTGGGCACCACCGGCCTGTTCACGCGCACGGACTCCGCCCAGGTCACCCTGAGCGATGGCACCCGGGTCACGGCCCGTCTTGTGCTCGCCTGTGACGGGCGCGACAGCCCGATGCGGCGGGCAGCGGGCATCCCTGTGCGGACCACCCGTTACGGACAGAAGGCGCTGGCCTTCGCCGTGACCCACGACCTGCCCCATCAGAATGTCTCGACCGAAATTCACCGCTCCGGCGGCCCCTTCACTCTGGTGCCGCTGCCCGATCACGACGGTCGGCCCTCCTCTGCGATTGTCTGGATGGAACGCGGCCCAAGAGCCGAGGCATTGCAGCGGATGGATCAGGCCCCGTTCGAAATCGAGATGAACCGGCGCAGCTGCGGTGTGCTGGGAGAACTGCGGCTGGCCTCCCGCCGCAGCATCTGGCCGATCATCAGCCAGTCTGCCGCCCGCATGTCGGGCGAACGCCTTGCCCTGATGGCCGAAGCCGCCCATGTGGTGCCACCAATCGGCGCCCAGGGCCTGAATATGTCGCTGGGAGATCTGCGGGTGCTGCTGGATCTGGCACAGACCCGGCCCGAGGCCCTGGGCGACGCCAGGATGCTCGAGAGCTATCACAAGGCCCGCCATGGCGACATTCTGATGCGGGTGAAGGGGATCGACCTATTGAACCGGACCTCGATGCTGTCGCCTCGCCCGCTGCGCGATTTACGCGCGTTTGGCCTGAATGCGCTCTATTCCATGGCCCCCGTACGCAAGACCCTGATGCAGATGGGGCTTGGGGTAAAATAAGGATCCGCCCCCCTGCGGGGACCGGTGCCTTCGGCGAGAGTATTTGGGGAAAGATGACAGGGCTGTCGCATCCGGGCGACGGCGGCGTCTAGCCGAGCGGGCCGGGTCGGCGCTCTTCGCTCAAGAGCACATTGGCATCCACATTGCCCACCCCGGGCAGGGTCATGATCCGGCGGCGCAGCACGCGTTCAAAATCAGCAATGTCGCGCGCCGTCACCCGCAGGCGATAGTCATACATGCCCAGCACATGTTCGACCGTCTGCACCTCCGGGATGGCAGTCACCGCACGTTCGAAATCCTCAAGCGAGACGCGCCCCTTGGTGGCCAGTTTGAGCCCCAGAAAGACCGTCACACCAAAGCCCAGCTTGCCGGCATCAAGATCCAGCTTGCGGCCCCGGATGATCCCCGTCTCCTGCAGGCGGCGGATGCGGCGCCAGGTTGCGGGCTGGCTCAGCCCCAGTTCGCGCCCCAAGGCGCCGGCCGATTGCGTGGCATCCCGTCCCAATGCGCGCAGCAGCGCGTGGTCGATGTCATCCAGAGCCATCATATCGGCAGCGCCTCGTCCGATTTGATGCGTGCCACATGCATCAGCGCCTCGATGTCGGTGATATGCGGCAGGATCAGGATCTGGCTGCGGTAAATCCCCTGATAATGTGCCATGTCCCGCGCAATCACCGAGAGCCGTACATCGACCTGGCCGAGGAAGGTCTGGATTTCCAGCACCTCCGGGATCTCACGCGCGGCGGGGATGAATTCATCAAAGGCGCGGGGATTGGTCTTGTCCAGCGTGATCCGCAGCGAAACCTCCACCTCATAGCCAAGCGCACGCCAGTCGATCACCGCCCGCTGCCCAAGGATCACGCCGGTCTCGCGCAGCTTCTCCAGCCGCCGCGACAGGCGCGAGGCGGTGAGGCCAAGGCGATCCCCCAGATCAGGCAGCGATTGTTCTGGGTCCGCCTGAAGATGGCGAAGTATGCGTCGGTCCAAGTCATCAAGCATGATTTTCATTATAATTGCATAATACACGAATGACCATTGCAATAATTTGCAGATTTTCGCGCCAGATACGCCTCTCCTTTATTGAAAACATGCCTATGCTGCATCCAAACACGAACCAAAAGGACGATGATCATGCGTGTATACTATGACCGCGATTGCGACGTTAACCTGATCAAGGACAAGAAAGTGGCCATCCTGGGCTATGGCTCTCAGGGCCACGCCCACGCGCTGAACCTGCGCGACAGCGGCGCCAAGAACCTTGTCGTCGCCCTGCGCGAAGGCTCCCCTTCCGCGAAGAAAGCCGAAGGCGAAGGCCTGCAGGTGATGGGTATCGCAGAAGCGGCGGCCTGGTGTGACGTGATCATGTTCACCATGCCCGACGAACTGCAGGCAGAAACCTACAAGAAATACGTCCACGACAACATCCGTCCGGGTGCCGCGATCGCGTTTGCCCACGGCCTGAACGTGCACTTCGGCCTGATCGAGCCGAAAGAAGGCGTCGACGTCATCATGATGGCCCCCAAAGGCCCCGGCCACACCGTGCGCGGTGAATACACCAAAGGCGGCGGCGTGCCCTGCCTGGTGGCTGTTGACACCGACGCCACCGGCAAAGCGCTGGAAATCGGCCTGTCCTATTGCTCCGCCATCGGTGGCGGCCGCTCCGGCATCATCGAGACCAACTTCCGCGAAGAATGCGAAACCGACCTGTTCGGCGAGCAGGCGGTTCTCTGCGGCGGCATCGTCGAGCTGATCCGTTGCGGGTTCGAAACTTTGGTCGAAGCCGGTTACGCACCCGAGATGGCCTATTTCGAGTGCCTGCACGAAACCAAGCTGATCGTTGACCTGATCTATGAAGGCGGCATTGCAAACATGGATTACTCGATCTCCAACACCGCAGAGTACGGCCAGTATGTCACCGGCCCGCGCATCCTGCCCTACGAGCAGACCAAAAAAGCCATGAAGGACGTGCTGACAGACATCCAGCAGGGCAAATTCGTGCGCGACTTCATGCTGGAAAACGCTGTGGGCCAGCCCACCATCAAAGCGTCGCGTCGTGCCAACGACGAGCACCAGATCGAAGTGGTCGGCGGCAAGCTGCGCGACATGATGCCTTGGATTTCCGCAGGCAAGATGGTCGACAAAGAGAAGAACTAAGGCGCCCGCGAGACTGCTCGCACACCCTAGCTCTCCGGGGCGCTCCTGTTTGGGGCGCCCTTTTTCATTTATTTCACTGAGGTGATCCGATGCCAGACTCCCCCGGTGCCGCCAATTGGGCCAAGCTGTTGTTCCTAGGTGTGATCTGGGGCGCCTCCTTCATGGCGGTGTCACTGGCGCTCAGGGGCTTTGCGCCGCTGACCATTGCCGCGCTCAGGATCTCCATCGGTGCAGCCTGTCTGCTGGCGGTTGTCTACGCCATGGGAATCGGCCTGCCCACCCTGCGCAACCGCGACGGCCGCATCATCTGGGCCTGCGCGGCTGGCATGGGGCTCTTTACCAATGCGCTGCCCTTCACCCTGCTTAGCTGGGGGCAGACTTTTGTGGCCAGCGGCTTTGCCGGGGTCTGCATGGCGGTGGTACCGCTGTTTGTGCTGCCGCTGGCGCATTTTCTGGTGCCGGGCGAGCATATGACCCTGCGCCGCAGCATCAGCTTCCTGATCGGCTTTGCCGGCGTGGTGCTGCTGATCGGGGTCGACGCCCTCCGCTCTGCCGGAACGGATTTTGAATCGCTGGCCCGCCTCGCCTGCCTTGGGGCCTCGCTCTGTTATGCCATCGGTGCGATCATCACCCGGCTCTGCCCACAGGTGAATATGCTCTCGCTCTCGGCAGCAACCCTCCTGTGCGGAGCCACAATGATGGTGCCGGCCGCGCTTTGGGTCGAAGGGCTGCCAGAGCTGCCCGCCGCCCTGCCACTGGGCGCCGTGATCTACCTCGGCCTCTTGCCCACCGCGCTCGCCCAGGTGCTGCTGGTGCAGGTCGCCCGCAGCGCAGGCCCGGCCTTCCTGTCCACCGTGAACTATCAGGTGCCGGTCTGGTCGGTGATCTTTGGTGCGGCGCTGCTGGGGGAAACCCTGCCACCGCAGCTGTTTGCCGCGCTGGCCCTGATCCTCGGCGGCCTGCTCCTCAGCCGCAGCCGCCGCCCGCGCATGGCCTGAACCGCAAATCGTTCGATAGCGGACAAAGCAATTGCGATTGACCCGGCCACTCCGTCGGGGTCTTGTCGCGCGACACCACAAAGGGAGATCGCGATGCCCGATATCGCCCCGCGCTACTGGCTGATGATCGCCACCCTGGGCTTTGTCTGGGGTGGGACATTCCTGCTGATCAAGCTGGCCCTGACGGGCACGACGCCGTTCTGGCTCGCGGCCAGTCGCATCGGGTTTGCAGCTTTGCTGCTGACCGCGATCTGGGGTCTGCGCGGGTTCAGGCTGTTCAAGGATGAGACCAACTGGCCATCGCTGGTGATCATCGGCGTCCTCAGCACCGCGCTGCCCTTCATGCTGATTTCATGGGGCCAGCAGCATGTCTCCTCCGGATTTACCGGCGTCAGCATGGCGGCGATTCCGCTGATGGTGCTGCCCTTGGCGCATGTCTTTGTGCCGGGAGAGCAGATGACCCCGCGCCGCCTGATCGGGTTTTCCATCGGCTTTGTCGGGGTCGCGGTCCTGATCGGCAGCAAGGCGTTTCAGAGCACCGGCGCCGCATTGGAGGGCTATGGCCGGGCCGCCTGCCTGTCCGCCGCCGCCTGCTATTCGGTCAGCTCCATCCTGACCCGACGCCTGCCGCCAGTGGATCCGCTGGGGCTGGCCGCCATCCTGCTCATCATCGGTTCTGCCGTGACCCTGCCTGCGGCCTGGCTGCTGGAGGGACCACCGGTGATCCCGGACATGCAAACCCTGGGCATTGCAGCGGTTCTGGGCCTGATCCCCACCGCCGCTGCCAATCTGCTGCGGGTCATTGTCGTTCGTGAAGCAGGCCCCACCTTCATGACACTGACCAACTATCAGGTTCCGGTCTGGGCGGTGGTTCTGGGGGCCATATTTCTGGGCGAGGAACTTCCGCCCTCCATGCTGCTGGCGATGGCCCTGATCCTCGGCGGTCTGGGCATCAGCCAGTTCGGTGCGTTGCGGCGATTGTTTGGCTCCCCGCGCAAGCTGCGGCCCTGAGACAAGGCAAAACCCGCCACCCGGTCACGGGTAGCGGGTCCATCTCAGCTGTCCATCGGCCTGTCACAAGCCCTGTAATGTCACAAGCCCTGTCACAGGGCATGTCCGACGACCGGACTATTCAGCCACAGCCGCCTCAACCGCAGCAACCACGCTATTCACCGCCTCTCTCAGCACGGCAGCATCTTCGCATTCGGCCATGACCCTAACCAGCGGTTCGGTGCCTGACTTGCGGATCAGCAGACGTCCCTGCCCCGCAAGAGAGGCTTCGGCGCTCTGGATTGCGCTCTGCACCTGATCTGTTTCCAGCGGTGTCTGCCCGGCGGCAAATCGGACATTCTTCAGCAGCTGCGGCACCGGGGTGAACTGCTGCGCCAGCTGCGATGCCGGGCTGTCGGAGCGGATCATCTCCGCAAGAAAATGCAGCCCTGCCATCAGCCCGTCCCCGGTGGTCGCGTAATCCGACATGACAATATGGCCGGACTGCTCGCCGCCGAGGTTGAAGCCGCCTTCGCGCATCCGTTCCACGACATAGCGATCACCAACTGCCGTCCGCTCAAGCCCGATCCCGCGCGCGTCGAGGTGCCGCTCAAGCCCCAGATTGGACATCACCGTCGCCACCAGAGCCTTGCCGGACAGCAGGTCATCCTCGGCCCAGCGGGTCGCCAGCAGCGCCATCAGCTGATCGCCATCCGCCACTTTTCCGGTCTCGTCGATCAGGATCACCCTGTCGGCATCCCCGTCAAGACAGATCCCCACATGGGCGCCATGGGCCACAACGGTCTCCGCCGCGGTCCCCGGATGAGTAGAGCCACAATCGCGGTTGATATTGGTGCCATCGGGTGAAACACCCACCGGTATCACATCGGCGCCCAGCTCCCACAGGATTTCCGGCGCAGCCCGGTGGGCAGCCCCATTGGCGCAATCAATCACCACCTTCAGCCCGTCCAGCCGGATATCGCGGGGCAGCGAGCTTTTGACCCGCTCACCGTAGCGGAACCGCGCGTCATCAATCCGTTTCGCACGCCCGATATTCTGCGCCTGCGCGGGTTCGACACCGGCCTCGATCAGAGCTTCCAGTTCCATTTCGACGGTATCAGACAGTTTGAAACCATCCGGTCCAAAGAACTTGATCCCATTATCCGCCGCCGGATTGTGGCTGGCCGAGATCATCACGCCAAGATCGGCGCGCATCGAGCGGGTCATCAGCCCCACCGCCGGTGTCGGCACCGGGCCAAGCAGCAGCACATTCATACCGGTCGACGTCAGCCCCGCGGTCAGTGCGCTTTCGAACATGTAGCCCGACAGGCGGGTGTCCTTGCCAATCACCACACGGTGCACCCCTGAGGCGTCGCGGCGGAAATACCGGCCGACAGCCGCGCCAATGCGCAGCGCCATGTCCGCTGTCATAGGATGGATATTGGCCGTGCCACGCACGCCATCCGTGCCAAAAAACTTGCGCATATCAGCCCTTTCGGTCGGGTCTTATCGGACGGCCTGCCACAGGCGAACCGCCTGCGCCGTCTCGGCAACATCATGCACCCGCAGGAATTGCACGCCTTGGGCCAGGGCTGCAAGCCCTACCGCGATAGAGCCCGGCGCGCGGGCGGCAGCATCCGGCTCATGGCCCAGCTTGCCGATAAAACCCTTGCGCGACACCCCCAGCAGGATTGGACAGCCCAACCCATGGAACAGGCTGAGATTGCGCAACAGGGTCAGATTGTGGTCCAGCGTCTTGCCAAACCCGATGCCCGGATCAACCACGATCTGCTCGCGCACCACCCCGATATCTTCCAGCCTGTCGATCTGCCCCTTCAGGAAATCATAGACATCCAGCAGGACGTTCTCATAGGTCGGATCTTCCTGCATCGTCGCCGGGTCGCCCTGGGCGTGCATGATACAAGCAGGAACCCCGGCCTGCGCAGTCAAGGGTGCCAGAGCCGGATCAAAGGTAAATCCCGACACGTCGTTGGTCAGGCTCGCTCCGGCATCCAGCGCCTCGGCCAGAACGACCGCCTTGCGCGTATCAATGGAGATCGGCACCTGCGAACGGGCGCGGATCGCTTCAATCACCGGAGCGGTGCGGCGGATCTCCTCATCTTCGGGGACCAGCGCGGCACCGGGGCGGGTGGATTCTCCGCCAACGTCGATGATGCTTGCCCCATCGGCAACCATCTGCAAAGCCGCCGCGCAGGCGGCGCCGACCTCATCATGCTGCCCGCCATCCGAGAAACTGTCAGGGGTCACATTCAGGATGCCCATGATCTGCGGCTGTGTCATATCCAGCCCGGCAATCGTTGCCCGCCGCGCCGTCAGCCGGTGGCGCACATCCTCGGGCAGCAGACCGGCAGGCATCAGCCGCGGTGGCGCGCCGCGCTCCAGCACTTCCACCTGGGTAAACCAGAGCCCGCCACTGATCAGCGACAACGCCCCCTCGGGGCGATTGTCCCCATGTTGTACCAGCGGTCGGTAATAACTCACAGTTGGGTCTGCTCCACATCCACGGCGCGCAGCGGCACCCCCGGATTGCCAGGCAGTGCGGCGCCAATCACGATCATCTCGCCGGCCTCGAATGTGGCGGCGAACCAAGCAGCCAGCGCCACCGCGTCAGAGGGCGCCGCCGAAGGGCCATCTACCGCATCCAAAACGATTTTTGACGGAGCCCAGACGCAAATCTGCCCGTTTTTCATGGCCCAGTCCAGCTCCGTTCTCGTTGAAACGACGACACAGCGATCATCCTTTGCCGCGAGCCGCCAGGCGTTCTGTTCAATCGCCAGCAGATCAATCCGGCGCTGGGTCCATTTGTGACCGGTCTGCGGCGTGGCCAGCTCATGCGCCCCAACACAGAGGATCAACGGACGCTTGCGGCACTGCATCTGGTCGATCCAGCCGGTCAGGTGGTCACTGTCGATGGCACGGTTGGACAAATACATCAGCCGCGGATGCGGGCGCTCTTCACTGTCGACACCGGTCGCGACCTGATTGCGGGCGCGCACGATTTCCACACCCAGCGCCCCCGGCCCGCGATCCAGTTTCTCAATCCGCACAAAGGCCCGCACGGCCTGCGGTTCCAGCAGGATCCGCTCGGCCACGCGCTCCGCCAGGGTTTCCAGCAGGTTCAGACGTTCTTCGGACAGCTCACGCGCAATCGCCTCTGTCACCCGGTCATACGACAGGATGCGATCGACATCATCATCCAGATCCGCAGGCAGCGGCGCAACTTCAACAACCACATTGAAGCAGATACGCTGGGTGGTTCCGCGTTCTGCCTGAAAGGCGCCGATTTCCACCTCGACGATGTGATCCCTGAGCGAAATCCGATCCAGCGGTCCGCGCGCTGCAGTGGCCTCCGACCGTTCGGAAGGATGCGCAAATGCGAGACGAATTTCTGAAGACATGACGGTCGAGCCCCTGAACTGGCTATCTGGCGGTGAGGTTCCAGCATAAACATGCCGCGCCCGCATAACAGGCCTTCATGCGCCATACCAGTGGCCGAAAACGGCGCTGCCAGGGTTTCAACCACGGCAAGCACCCGCCCCTGACACGCCTTAGTTGTTGAGCGCAGTCCGGAAACGATCATCGCGGTAAAAGAGATGGACGCCGATCCGCGCGGTCTTGGTGAAGCTCTTGCTCCAGCGCGGACGCACCGCTGTGGTATGGTAATAGGTCGCGCCATCGGTGATCCCGGTGATCGCCCCATCCATCACCAGACGGGCCACTTTGGAGACCCGCTCAAATGCGGTTTTCTCGCGGATCACTTCCTTATGGCCGTCGCAGGTGTAGGTGAACTGGCACTGATACTTGCGCCCGGTCCCCTGGTTGATCACGCCGCACAGGCTGTCAGGGAACTGCGAGGATTTCACGCGGTTCATAATCACCTCGGCGACGGCGAACTGGCCCTTCACGGTTTCACCGCGCGCCTCGAAATACAGCGCTTCGGCGAGGCAGGCAAAATTCTCGCCCCCCTTGGCGGCCGGAATGGTGTCCAGCCATGCCTTGGTGAATTTCACTTCGGTCGCCTTGGCCTTCTTGGCCGAGCGGTTGAAGTTGAAGAAATTGTTCAAACGCCCGGTCGGCACGGCGTTCAGGGTGGATTGCTCACGTTCGAACAGCGCGTCCAAACCGGAATCCGCATATACATCTTTGGCCGCTGCCAAGGCGGCAGCAAACACGGCAGCTACAGTCAGAATCTTCATAAGGGCATCCCCACTAGACAGATCGCGCACGGCCATCCCAACGTCACGCGATCGCACCTCCTAGTGGAAATCCCTCCAAACGTCCAGCGACGGGACAGCGCACCCCGCTGCCCCTTGGTTAAGCGCCAATCCGCTGCTTTCTGCTGCCCCTGCGAAAGCCCCTTGTTTTCTTTACGATTTTAGAGATTCGCGTGGTGAATCTCCGGTTTGGCTGGAAATCGCCAATTGCGCCGCAGCAAGCCGTGCAACGGGCACCCGAAACGGGGAACAGGAGACGTAATCGAACCCGGCCTCGCGACAGAACGCAATCGATTCGGGGTTGCCGCCATGCTCGCCACAGATCGATAGCGTGATCTGCGGGTTCTCTGCACGGCCCCGCTGAACCCCCAGTTTCAGCAGCTCGCCGACCCCGTCTGTATCCAGCACGTGGAACGGATCCTCTGGAAAGACGCCCTGATTGACATAGGCCGACATAAACCGCCCCGCATCGTCCCGCGACATGCCATAGGTCATCTGGGTAAGGTCGTTGGTCCCGAAGCTGAGGAACGAGGTATGCGGCGAAATCTCACCCGCGCGCAGGGCCGCACGCGGGGTCTCCACCATGACCCCCAGACGATAGGTGAAATCCTCGCCACGCTCGGCCTTCACCGCCAGCGCGACGGCATCAATGCGCGCCTTCACCAGCTCCACCTCACGTTTGGCCGAGACCAGCGGGATCATGATCTCCGGCACCACCGGATCGCCCTCCTTGGAGGCATCCAGAGTGGCCTCGAAAATCGCCCGTGCCTGCATGTCGTAGATTTCCGGCACCGTCACCCCCAGCCGCACGCCGCGCAGGCCCAGCATGGGGTTGTATTCCTCCATTTCCTCGACCCGGCGGGTCACATCGCTCACCGGGATGCCCAAGGCTTCCGAAAGCTCCCGCTGCCCGGTTTTGGAGGTCGGCAGGAATTCATGCAGCGGCGGGTCGAACAGCCGGATACAGACCGGCAGCCCTTCCATGATGCGAAACAGCGCAAAGAAATCCTCCCGCTGCATCGGCAGCAACCGCGCCAGCACCGCAGCCCGCCCCTCCGAGGTCTCGGCAAAGATCATCTCCCGCATCACCGTCAACCGGCCGGGATCAAAGAACATATGCTCGGTCCGGCACAGGCCGATCCCCTGCGCGTTGAACTTGCGCGCGGTCTCGGCATCCTCCGGCGTGTCGGCATTGGCGCGGATGTCGATATCGCGCACCTCATCGGCCCAGGTGAGAAGGGTCTGAAAGGCGCCGTCCTCCGCCGCCTCCAGCATCTCCGGCTCGCCCGCCAGCACCTCGCCACTGCTGCCGTCGATGGTGATGATATCGCCACGGCTGAACACCCGGTCGCCCTGGGCCACCAGCTGCTTGCGCCGACTGTGGAACTTCAGGTTAGAGGCCCCGACGATACATGGCAGCCCGAGACCGCGACCGATCACCGCCGCATGGCTGGTGATCCCGCCGCGCTCCGTCAGCACCCCGACCGCCGCGTGCATACCCCGCACATCCTCGGGCGAGGTTTCGCGCCGCACCAGAATGCAGGGCTCACCGCGCGCCGCACTGGCCTGCGCCTCCGCAGCGGTAAACACCAGCCGCCCGGTGGCAGCACCCGGGCTGGCGGCAATGCCCTTTCCGATCACATCACGGGTCGCCCCCGGCGCCACCTGCCGGTGCAGCAGCTCGGTCAGAATATGCGCGTCGACCCGCATCACCGCTTCCTGCCGCGGGATAATGCCATCCTCGGCCAGCGCCACCGCGATCCGCACCGCCGCCTGTGCCGACCGGGTGACCCGCACCCCGTCCAGGATATGCACCGCGCCGCTCACGATCACAAATTCAACCTGCATCTCTTCGCGCAGACGCTGTCGCATCAGCCGGGCATGGGATTTCAGATCGGCAAAGGCCTCGGGCGCCGATTCCTCCAGCGATGGCCCGCGCGGGTCACGCTCCAGATACAGCGCCTCGGCCCCCGCCCCGAGCGCATCGCGCCCCTGGCTCTGGCTCAGGTACCGCCCGGTGATCTGCGGCTCACCGGTCTTGGTATTGACCAGCTGCAACACACCCGAACCGCATTCGCCCTGACCAAAGCCCGGCACCATCTCCTGCACCACCAGACCCAGCCCGGCATCCGCAGGCGCGCCCTTGGCCTGCCGCAACAGCCGGGCCGAGGTGCCTTCCCAGGCCCGCGCCATCGACCGCAACACCGCCGCCAGCTGCTCCGCCGGATCCTGTGGAAACGGCTCATCGGTCTCCGCCTCATAGGCGTGCAGAACCTCGCTCAGCGCATCCGGCCCACCGTCCTCCACATCGTCAAAGACATCCGGGTCCAGCCGCGCCACATGCACCGCATAAGACTGCACAAACCGCAGATACAAGGCCGCCGCCCCGTCGCGCCCAAGACTGTCGCAAAGGTCGACATAGCGCGCATCATTCATGCCGATGTTGAGGATCGCACCGGGGCCGCCCCAATCGGGATCCTGTGACGACGGGCGCACACAGAGCAGCGCATCCGACGGAAAGGCGTCAACAATCGCCGCCATATCGGGCATCTCGCCCTGGGCGATCCCGTGCACCGCCTGAAACGACAGCGCCACGGTGCGCGGCACCGGCAGATCCAGCCGCACCAGACGTTGCAGGCATTTCGCCCGCCCGCCATGGGTGTGATTGGCAATGGGTGCCACCGGCGTGATCAGCACGGAATCCGGCGTCTCATCCTGTGGGGCACGAGCCATGTCTCGATCATTTTTCTGCACTGCGGCGCCTTTCCTTTGCTATGCAGCATAGCCCTGTCGTCCATTCCCGCAAGGAAAAGCACGTGGACCAAAAGGAGAAAACCGGGACGACCCTGCGATCACCCCGGTTTCTCGTTGTTTTGCCTGCCCGGACTGCCGGGACTGCGCGGTCAGATCGCGGCCCTGCGGGGGGGCTCAGCCCTCGATCCGGGTCAGATCGGCGACCTGCCCGCAGACCTTGCGGATCTGGCTCAGCAGGTTCAGGCGGTTGCGGCGCACCACCTCATTGTCGGAATTGACCTGCACCGCTTCAAAAAACGCATCCACCGGGGCGCGCAATGCGGCCATGCTGCCCATGGCAGCCGCGAAATCTTCGGCCTCGATGGCCGAAGAGATCGCCCCCTCGCTCTGCGCAAGCGCATCGAACAGGGCCACTTCGCTGTCATCCTCGGCGAATTTCTTATCCGCGCCGTAGGAATATTCTACGCCATCCTTCTCCTCGGCCTGCGCCAGGATATTGTTGGCCCGTTTGAAGCCCTGCAACAGGTTCTCGCCATCCTCGGAGGCCATGAACTCCTCCAGCGCACGGGCGCGTTTCACCAGCAGCGTGAGGTCATCGTTGGCCTCCATCGCGATGCAGGCGTCGATCACGTCATGACGGATGCCCTGATCACGCAGGAACACCTTGAGACGGTCGTGGAAGAAGGAGAGGAGGTCACGCGACACATCCGGCAGCTGCGTCTTCAGCCGCTCGATATGTTTGGGCAGATCCCCGTCAAAGGCATCCAGCACCGTGCGCACAGCAGAACCAAAGACACCGTGATCGGCGATCTCGTTCAGCATGTCCTGCATCAGCCCCGTTGCAACCGGGTCACCACCGTTCTGGGCCATTTCATGGCGCAATAGATGGGCATCAATTGCCCCGTCCAGCCGCATCCGCACATCATTGTCCAGCACCAGCCGGATCACCCCCAGCGCAGCACGGCGCAGGGCAAAGGGGTCTTTGGAGCCGGTGGGTTTTTCATCAATCGCCCAGAACCCGGTCAGCGTGTCCAGTTTATCGGCCAGCGCCACGGCAACCGAGACCGGCTCGGAAGGCACATCATCCGACGGGCCAAGCGGCGAATAATGCGCCTCGCAGGCATTGGCCACCTCTTGCGGCAGGCCAGCCGCCTCCGCGTAGTAGCGCCCCATCAGGCCCTGCAATTCCGGGAACTCATAGACCATTTCGGAACTCAGATCGGCCTTTGCAACCCGTGCAGCCTGCTCTGCCAGATCGGCATCGGCGCCGACAACCGGCGCGATCTCGCGGGCCAGCGCGGCAATACGGTCAATCCGCGCCGCCTGCGTGCCCAGCTTGTTGTGGAAGGTCACATTGCCCAGCTTCGCAACCCAGGGCTCAAACCCCTGCTCGGTCACCGTGCGCAGATCATTCTCCCAGAAGAACTTCGCATCCGCCAGCCGTGCCGACAGAACTTTTTGGTTGCCCGCCAGGATGGTCGCGCCATTGTCGGCGGTCTCGCGGTTGGCGACGGTGATGAACTTCTCGATCCGCCCGGTCTTCGGATTGCGCACCGAGAAAAACTTCTGATGTTCCTTCATCGAGGTCTGCAAGACCTCCGGCGGCAGCGCCAGGAATTCATCGTCGATGGCCCCCATGAGCACCACCGGCCATTCCACCAGACCAGCGACCTCGGCCAGAAGACCCTTGTCCTCGACAACCTCCAACCCGCTGGCAAAGGCCTGATTGGTGGCCTCCTGCCAGATGGCCGCTTCCCGCTCGGCCGGATCCAGCACCACATGCGCCCGCTTCAGCTTGGCGGCATAATCGTCAAAGCTGGATACGGTGATCTGATCCGGCGCCATGAAACGGTGGCCAAATGTGGTCTTGCCCGATGCAATCCCGTCGATCTCCAGCGGCACAACCTCGGCGCCATCCTCCTTGGACAGGAGACAGAGGATCGAATGCAGCGGGCGCACCCAGCGCAGGGCGCCCGATCCCCAGCGCATGGACTTCGGCCAGGGGAAATTGCGGATGGTGTCTTCCAGCACCTCTGCAATGATCTCTGCCGCCGGGCGCCCCGGCTTTTCGATCAGCGCAAAATAGACTGCGCCCTTCGGGGTGTCGCGCTCTTCCAGCTGCTCGCGTGTGAGGCCCGCACCGCGCAGGAAGCCTTCGATGGCCTTGTCCGGCGCGCCCACTTTCGGCCCCTTGCGCTCCTCGCGCACTGTCGGGGAGTGCTCCAGCAGCCCCTCAAGCGCCAGCGTCAGACGGCGCGGCGTCGATAGCGCATGGGCACCGGCATAGGTCAGCCCCGCTTCGACCAGACCATCGGTCACGCGCTTTTTCAGATCCTCCGCCGCACGCGCCTGCATACGGGCCGGAATTTCCTCGGAAAACAGTTCAATCAGAAGATCAGGCATCAGATGTCCTTACGGATGGCCGCGCGCGGCGCGGAAAATACGTGTTGACGGAACGGAGCCGCTTCTGAACGAAGGGCTGCGCCGTCCCGCGGGGTGGCGCTATTGCGCTGCCCCAGAGGGGCGGTACTCTTCAGAAAGGCAAGCATCATTCGCCTCCGACCGCCTCTGGCCAGGGCGGGCATTCCTCGCCCACAACCGTGCCGTCATAGGCTTTCTGGCCGCAATCGTTCAGCTCATGCCAGACATAGCCGCGCCCTGCGTCGGTGATCGCTACGATGCGGTCCACCCCGTAAGAGATATTCTTGACCGACAAAAAGCTCTCGGCGCGTCCCTCGGCCAGCGCCTGACCAATGGCTTCGGCATCAAAACAGTCAAACCAGCCCGGCGCATTGCGCGGCTCTTTCTGATCCGACAGCACAAACAGTTGCGCCAGCTCTTCGGGCTTAAGATCGGTAGCGAAACAGGCGCGATAGCGAATGGGAGAACTCTCCGCGTCGATCGCCTCAAAGCCACTGTAGCGGATCGGCAGCGCCGCGCCACCACCAAGCGGCGTCAGCATCACGTCCTTGCCCGGCTCCAGCTCGACATCCTCGTAAAAGCCGTAGACCTGCAGGTAATACATCGCCGCCCCAGCCGCGAGGCCGGAGCAAATCAGGATCAGCGAAAGGAACTTGCCCATACCGTGGACTCCTATTGGCAATCAGCCTCGGGTTACGCTGCGTGACCGCCGGCTTCGGTCTGCACAAAGGCATCGGCGCATTGCTTGGCCAGCGCGCGCACCCGGCCAATATAGGCCTGCCGCTCGGTGACGGAAATGACGCCGCGCGCATCGAGCAGGTTAAAGACATGGCTGGCCTTGATGCACTGGTCATAGGCCGGATGGGCCATGATGATGCGTTTGCCGGTCTTGGGGTCGATATGCTCCTGCGCGAGGATCGCGGCGCATTCGGCCTCGGCCTCCTCGAAATGGCGCAGCAGCACCTCGGTATTGGCCACGTCAAAGTTCCAGCGGGCGTATTCTTCCTCGGTCTGCTTGAACACATCGCCATAGCTCAGCGGGATCAGCGCGTCCGGGTCGTTGAACGGCATGTCCATCACGTGATCGACGCCCAGAATATACATCGCCAGACGTTCCAGACCATAGGTCAGCTCGCCCGATACCGGGTGACAATCGTAGCCGCCGACCTGCTGGAAATAGGTGAACTGGCTGACTTCCATACCGTCGCACCAGACCTCCCAGCCCAGGCCCCAGGCGCCGAGCGTCGGGCTTTCCCAGTCGTCCTCGACAAAACGAATGTCGTGCATGTCCATATCGACGCCGATCGCCTCGAGGCTGCCCAGATACAGCTCCTGCAGGTTCGGCGGCGAGGGTTTGATCAGCACCTGATACTGGTAGTAGTGCTGCAACCGGTTCGGGTTCTCACCATAGCGGCCATCGGTCGGACGGCGCGACGGCTGCACATAGGCGGCCGCCCAGGCCTTGCTGCCCAGCGCGCGCAGCGTGGTCGCGGGGTGAAAGGTGCCCGCGCCGACTTCCATGTCGTAGGGCTGCATAATGGCACAGCCTTTGGAGGCCCAATACGTCTGAAGCCGCAGAATGATCTCTTGGAACGAGCGCGGAGCGCCTTTGGTGTCGGTCATGTTTCTTCCCTATGGGGGCAGCAAATCCGGGGTTCTTCCTATGCAAGCCCCGGCGCAGGGTCAACGGCGCATCGCAGCCTCAGCGGCTCCGGCCCCGCTGAAACACGCAGCCCCCGCCCTCCAGCGCGTCCCTGAGGCCACATCAGCCGAATTTGGCGCCATCCGCCGGGTTTTCCCCCTGCGAAGAGGAGTTCCCTTCGCGGCGCGAAAGTGGTTATGTGCGCGCCAACGACCGATCACCCCGATAGAGGCCTTTTGATGAAGAGTTTGATTGCTACGCTGGCACTGTCCCTGATGGCGCTGGCATCCGCCTTTACAGGTGTTGCCACCGCCCAGACCGGCACCCAACAATCCGCGCAGGAGACGGTCTGGATCCAGGTTGCCGCCCGCGCCTCCCTGCGCGAAGCCCAGGCCGAAGCGCAGGAATTTGCCGCGCGGCTGCCCGATGTCTCCGGCTTCTCGCTTGGCGGTGGCTGGTATGGCATTCTGCTTGGCCCCTATACCCGCAGCGATGCCGACCGGGTGCTTCAGGTCTACCGCGCCGAACGGCAGATCCCGCGCGACAGCTTCATCGCGTTAAGCAGCAACCTCGGCAATCAGTTCTACCCGACAGCCGCCACCGCCAATACCGAACCACAGGCCACCGTCGAAAGCCCGGTTCTGGAGCCGATCGACCCCGCAGTGGTGACCCAGGCCCCGGCGGAACCGGTCGAAACTGTGCTCCCCGATGAGACCCCGGCTGAGGCGCGCCGCAGCGAATCCCGTCTCACCCGCGAAGAACGCATGGATCTGCAAACCGCGCTCAAGGCCGCCGGTTTCTATACTTCCACCATCGACGGCGCCTTTGGTCGCGGCACGCGTGGCTCCATGTCGGACTGGCAGTCGGCCCGTGGCTACGCGCCCACCGGTGTGCTGACCACCGCCCAGCGTCAGGCGCTGATGGATGAATATAACGCGCCGCTGATTTCGGTTGGCATGGCCCCCCTCACCGATACCAAAGCCGGGATTTCGATGCAGATCCCCGCAGGTGAAGTGACCTTCGATCGCTACGAATCTCCCTTTGCCCTGTTCAAGAGCAGCGGCGATCTCGGCGCGCAGCTGCTGCTGATCAGCCAGCCCGGTGACCGGCGCACGCTCTACGGTCTCTACGACATCATGCAGACGCTGGAGATCGTCCCTCTGGACGGTCCGCGCCAGCGCAGCGGCGACAGTTTCACCCTGGAAGGCCGCGGCAATGGCATCGTCTCCTATACCGAGGCCCGCCTCGCCAATGGCGAAATCAAGGGCTTCACGCTGGCCTGGCCGACCGGTGACGACGAGCGGCGCGCCCGCGTGCTGGCAGCGATGTCGGCCAGCTTCGAACGCATCGACGGCGTTCTGGATCCCGCCGCCGGTGCCGATGCCCCGCAGAATGTCGATCTGATCTCGGGCCTTGACGTGCGCAAGCCGCGCCTGTCGCGCTCCGGCTTCTATGTCGATGCCAAGGGCAGCGTGGCGACCACCGCCGATGTGGTTGCAGGCTGCACCCGGGTGACACTGGATCACGACTACCAGGCCGAGGTCGCCTATACCGACACCGCCACCGGCATCGCCGTGCTGCGCCCGGTTGAGGCGCTGGCCCCGATGGCCGTCGCCAAACTGGCCAGCGCCTCCGCCCGGCTTCAGTCCGATATCGCGGTTTCCGGCTTCTCTTACGAGGGCGTCCTCGGCGCCCCCAGCCTCAGCTGGGGCAGCTTGCAGGATGTAAAGGATCTGTCCGGCAACCCCGGTGTCTCGCGTCTGCAACTCAGCAGCCAGCCGGGCGATGCGGGCGGCCCGGTGCTGACCACCGATGGCGCCGTGCAGGGCATATTGCTGAGCCGGACCAAAGGCGCCACCCAGCTGCCAGAAGGGGTCAGTTTTGCGGCAAATGCCGATACCCTGCGCGCCGCCCTGAGCAGCGCCGGGGTCACCGCCTCTGACGCCAGCGCTGAGGCAACCGCCTTGCCGGTCGGGGCGCTGACCCGTCAGGCCAGCGGCATGACCGTTCTGGTCAGCTGCTGGGACTGAGCCACGGCCAGCCACCGCCCTGCGGGGCTTTGCAAACCAAAAAAGGCCGGAGCGAATGCTCCGGCCTTATTCGTTTCCGCGCCGATCTGTTCAGCCGGTCTTCACTCGCACGCTCAATAGGCGTGGATGCGGCCATCCCAGGTGTGAAAACAGCCCGTGGTTTCCGTGCTCAGCACATCAAACTCATGCAGCAGCCCGGCGACGGATTCCTGCACCGAGATGTCGCCCTCTTCGCCGCCCATATCCGTCCGCACCCAGCCCGGATGATAGATCCCGACGGCGATGCCCTCCGGCAGCAGATCCGTCGCCAGATTGCGCCCGATATTGAGCGCTGCCGCCTTTGACGCGCGATAGGCATAGCTGCCGCCGGGCGCACGGGCATGGCTCGCCATCTGTGACGAAATGATCGCGATCTTCGGATCCGCCGCCAGCCGCAGGTTCGGCAACAGCGCCTGCACCGTCAAAAAGACCCCAGTGACATTGGCGGCCAGCGTCTTGCCCCAGACCTCGGCAGAGTAATCCTCCAGCGCCATTGATTTATCGAGATAGACACCGGCGTTGCACACCAGCAGGTCAACCGGTCGCCCCTTCAGCTGGGCGGCAAACCGCGCCTGCTGGCCGGGATCGGTCACATCCAGCCGCACACCGGAGGAATGATCGCGCGACGTGCCCGTCACCTCGTGACCATCCTCCCGCAGCTTCGCGACCAATTCGCGGCCAATGCCCCGGCTGGTTCCTGTCACGACGACATGCATACATGCTCTTCCTTCAATTGGTTTTTCTATTGGGCAGGAAGGGCAGCGGCAGCACCGGCACGCCCTCCTCGATCAGCGCCCGCGCCTCTTCCGGCCGGGCCTCACCGTGGATCGCCCGCTCCGGCACATCACCAAGGTGCATGGCGCGCGCCTCATTGGCGAAATCCTTACCGACGTAATCTGAATTCTTCTCAACCTTGCGCCGCAGCTCCGCCACCGCAGCCTCCAGCTCTCCCGATGGGGTGCTCAGCGCCCCCGCACCGGGTGGAACCGCCCGCAGCGCGCCCGGCGCTCCAGCCGCCTGTGGTGCAGGTTGCTGCGGCGCGACAGCCCCCGCAGCGGCACGCGACTCTGCCTCACCGACCGGCGAAACCGCCGTACGGCCGGGGCGCACGCGGGGCGCCATGATTGCCTTTTCCACCTGACTGGATCCACATTGCGCACAGGCCACCATCCCCGCCGCTGCCAGCTTGTCAAAAGCGGCTGCCGACTGGAACCAGCTGTCAAAACTGTGTCCTTCAGCGCATTTCAGAGCGTATTGTATCATCGTCATCACTCTTCATCAGGAGGGGATGATTAAATCTGCAATCCCCACAAGTGCAAGGGCAGAAGCGCCCGCTGCCGGTGTTCCACATCAGACCGCCGCAGATCGGCAACCGCCTTCGGGGGGCGGGTTGCTACCGTGGTGCCAGCAACCGGTCCTGCAGGCGCGCAACCAATGTCTCATGTGGCTGATCCGCCGCCACCGCCAGACGACGCAGACCAAAATGGACCCGCGCCATTTCCTGATAATAGCCCGAATAGACGAAATTGGTCGTGGCCCCGGCCACGGCCCCCAGCACCGGCAGTGTCTGCGCGGCCAGCTTCTGGCCCAAAACCATGCTGAAACGGGGTGCCACCTGCGCGATCAGTTTCTGCACCGCCCCCCCGGTCAGCCCCAGCCGCAGTGACAAGAACCCCAGATCCGCGCCATCATCCGCCGCCAGCGGACCGGCAGCAGCGAACACCCGGATACAGTCAAAGCGCACGCCCTCGGCCTCCGGGTCAAAGCCCTCTTCGGCCGCCACCCCCTGAATACTGCGCAGCAGGAAGGCCGTGGTTGCGGGCAGCTCGACCAATGCTCCGGGCAAACCGCCCATGCCACCCGCCGCGCCCATCGCGGCGCTGACCGCGCGGTTGACCGCCGCCGGCTGATCCGGCACCACCCGGCGCGATCCGCTGGCCCCCTGCATCGCCAGTTGCAACGCCTGCTCCGTGGCGCCGTTCAACCGG
This sequence comes from Phaeobacter sp. JH20_26, assembly GCF_048056275.1. Taxonomy (NCBI): domain Bacteria; kingdom Pseudomonadati; phylum Pseudomonadota; class Alphaproteobacteria; order Rhodobacterales; family Roseobacteraceae; genus Phaeobacter; species Phaeobacter sp. JH20_26. The sequence goes on from NZ_JAYMWL010000013.1 coordinate 1,308,430, forward strand.
CTCCGCACCGGCGCAGGCAATTTGTCCAGCAGCCCGTCAACCGAGCCGCCCAGCAGGTTCAGGATCTGGATGCCCAGCCCACCGGCGGCGCGGTAACGCTTGGCCAGCGCCTCCAGCTCCGCCTCCACCGCAGCAGCGTCCAGCGGCGTGGTCAGGGCAGTGTCAGGGGTCAGGATCTCGGTCATGGCATACCTCATGTTGCCAAAAAAATGTTTGTCTTCCCGGCCCGTATTTCAAGATCTCGGTAACCTGCGCCTGCGATCCACCCCGATCAGCCGGGGATCTGCGGCCCGCTCCAGCGCAGAACCCTGCCGCGCACATCGGCCCAGCTGCCAGCCGCCAGATCCAGACCCAAAACCCGCTCCGGGTTGGTCGGCGGCGGCATCTCGACCGCGGGCAGCAGCGAAAACCCAAAGCGCCGGTAATACGGCGCATCGCCCACCAGCAGCACCCTGCTCCAGCCGCGCTCCTCCGCCTTGGCCAGACTGTCGCGGATCAGGGCGCCGCCCAGCCCCTCGCCCTGATGGGTCGGGTGAACCGCCACCGGCCCCAGCAGCAGCGCCGGCAGGCCCGCCTCACCAATCCGCACCGGCCAGAAGCGGATCGCCCCGGCCAGAATTCCGCCCTGATCGCGCGCCACCTGGCTCAGCCCGCTGACCGGCGGCACGTCGTCGCGCAAACGATAGGACGACAGCGCCTCGCGACCGGGCGCAAAGCACAGGTCATATAGCGCCTCGACCTCCCAGCGGTCCTCGGGCTGCTCTGCCTTCAACTCAATCACGCGCCCGCCTCCACGCCCGTCGCCGTCACCGCCCGCTGACCAGCCCAGCACCACCGAGGGATTTGCCCCACAGCGCGCTGCAAACTCTTCACGCAGGCTGGTCATCGCCCTAACACGGGCGTAAGCCTTGGGCAAACCCCGGCAGCCGGATCCGCAAGCAATACCAGCAGGCTACCGCTCCGGCTCAGACTTGGAGACCAGCATATGTTCTACCGACCCGAGAGCGGCCACGGGCTGCCGCACAACCCGTTCAACGCCATTGTCACCCCGCGCCCCATTGGCTGGATTTCCACCCGTGCGGCCGATGGCACCAACAATCTGGCGCCCTATTCCTTCTTCAATGCCGTCGCCTATGAACCGCCGCAGGTGATGTTTGCCTCCACCTCGGCCAAGGACGATCAGGACGGCACCAAGGACAGCGTGGCCAATATCGCCGAAACCGGCGTGTTCTGCGTCAATGTTGTCTCCTACGCGCTGCGGGATGCAATGAACGCCAGTTCCGCAGCCCTGCCGAAGGGGGTGGATGAATTTGCCCACGCGGGTCTGGAGATGGCCGCCTGCGCAACCATTCCCTGCGGTCGTGTCGCCGCCGCCCCGGCTGCGCTGGAATGCCGCCTGACGCAGATCGTGACCCTTCCCGGCGCCGCCAACAAGGTGGTCTTTGGCGAGGTGGTCGGCGTCCATCTCGACGACAGCTGCCTGATCGACGGGACTTTCGATGTGACCCGCTTCCAGCCGCTGGCGCGCCTTGGCTACCGTGACTACTCTGTGGTGCGGGATCTGTTTTCCCTCACCCGCCCGGATGAATGAGGCCCAGAAATGCCGTTACCCGACCCAAAGAAACGCCATCCGATCACCCTGCCCGATGGCAGCGCCCATGCCGGCACTGTGATGCTGTCGGAGGCGATTGATCACCCGAATTTCACCATCGGCGCCTTCACCTATGCCTCCGCCTTTGAACCGCCGTCGGACTGGGCCAGCCGTCTGGCGCCCTATCTCTTTGCCGGATCGCGCGAGCGGGTGGTGATCGGCAGATTCTGCCAGATCGCCGAGGGCGTGCGCATCATCACCGCCTCTGCCAATCACGCGCAGGACGGGCTCAGCTGCTATCCTTTCCCGGTGTTCGATCAGACGCAGATGACAGGATTTCAGCCCGATACCCGCGACACGGTGGTCGGCAATGATGTCTGGATCGGCTATGGCGCGATGATCCTGCCGGGCGCGCGGATCGGGGATGGCGCCATCATCGGTGCCGGTGCGGTGGTGCGCGGGTCAATCCCGCCCTACGCCATCGTGACCGGCAACCCCGGCACCGTCCACAGCTACCGCTTCACCAAACCGCAGATCGCGCGCCTGCTTGGTCTGAAATGGTGGGACTGGCCCGCCGACCTGATCTCGCGCGCTGAACCTGCGCTCTTGTCCGGTGACCTCGACATGCTGGAGACCCTGGCACCTGACTGACCAAGCTTTGCCCAAGAGCGCCGTTCAATCACCGTAAAACGAGAAAACCCGCGACGCCGATGGTGTCGCGGGTTTCTTCTTTCAGATGCCACGGGACAGCTTAGTGGCCGCCCAGGATCCCGGTCTTGACCGAGTAGTCCACCGCCAGCGCATAGTCAGGGTCATCGTCGCTATCGACCATCAGATGCCCGGCCTTGGTCAGAAGCTGATGGCAATCGCGGCTCAGATGCCGCAGCACCAGCGCCTTGCCCTCGGCCTCATACTTGCCCGCCAGCGCCTCGATCGCCTGTAGCGCCGACTGGTCCACCACCCGGCTGCGGGCAAAGTCCACGATCACATGATCCGGGTCATTCGCCACATCGAACAGCTCGATGAACCCGTCGGTCGAGCCAAAGAACAGCGGCCCCTCGATCTCATAGACCTTGGCGCCCTTGTCGGTGGCGGATTCGCGGGTATAGGCGTGGATGCGGCGGGCGTTGTTCCAGGCATAGGCCAGCGCCGAGACGATCACGCCCACAACCACCGCAATCGCAAGGTCGGTCATCACCGTCACCACGGTCACCAGCACAATGACAAAGGCGTCCATCATGGGCACTTTGGTCATCACCTTGAAGCTGTTCCAGGCAAAGGTGCCGATCACCACCATGAACATCACGCCCACCAGCGCCGCCAGCGGGATCTGCTCGATCAGCGGCGAGGCCACCACGATAAACGCTAGCAGGAACAGCGCCGCAGCAATGCCAGCAATCCGCGTCCGACCGCCGGATTTCACGTTGATCATCGACTGGCCGATCATCGCACAGCCGCCCATGCCGCCAAAGAAGCCTGTGACCACGTTGGAGGCCCCCTGCGCGATACATTCCTGGCTTGCCCCGCCCCGCTTGCCGGTGATTTCACCAACCAGGTTCAGCGTCAGCAGGCTCTCGATCAGGCCGATCGCCGCGAGGATCACCGCATAGGGCAGAATGATCCACAGCGTCTCCAGCGTGAAGGGTGCCAGCGCGGTGCCGTAAAGGCCTTCACCCGTGCCAAACGGATTGTGGAAGGAGGGGAAACTGCCCTTGATCGAGGCCATATCGCCCACCGTCGGCACGTCAATGCCCAGCGCAATCACCAGCGCCGCCACGATGCCGATCCCGGCCAGTGGCGCCGGAACGATGGCGGTGATCTTGGGCGTGCCCCAGATGATCAGCATGGTCAGACCCACCAGCCCCAACATCATGATCAGCTGCGACCCTGCCAGCCAGGCCTCGGTATTGTCCGGGTCCTTGAACTGCGTGAGCTGCGCCAGGAAGATCACAATCGCCAACCCGTTCACAAAGCCGAGCATCACCGGATGCGGCACCAGCCGGATGAATTTCCCCCAGTGCATGACACCGGCAAAGATCTGCAAGATCCCCATCAGCACCACCGTGGCAAAGAGGTATTCGACCCCATGCTCGGCCACCAGCGCCACCATCACCACCGCCAGCGCCCCCGTCGCGCCGGAGATCATCCCGGGCCTGCCGCCAAAGACGGCCGTGATCAACCCGACCATAAAGGCCGCATAAAGCCCCACCAGCGGGTGCACCCCCGCCACAAAGGCAAAGGCGACCGCCTCCGGCACCAGCGCCAGCGCCACGGTCAGGCCCGACAGCAATTCGGTGCGCACACGGCCCACGGTAAAGCCCTCGTCCTGCATGATGGAGAGATTGGGCGGTGAAATCTGCTTGGCGAGCGTCGCCATTATGCCGCGGGTCATGGGGTCACCTGTGATCGGGAAAGGGTATCGTTAGCGCCCGCCCCTAGCGGAATTCCGCCAGTGGGGCAAGGGCAGCCCCCGTTACCGCCCGCTCAGCGCCCAATGGGTCAGCTCTCCTGCCGCAATGTTTCGCACGCGAAACATTGCGGCAGGAGAGCTGACATTAAACTTAAGCGTTTAGTAACACTTAGCCACTCGCCTCGCTTTGATTGGCCCACAATCCATCGGACGGTTCTCATCATTGGAATTGGAGAATATGTGATGCAAGGCGCCAACAAGATAACGGATTTAAGGACGATGCAGGAAGGCGAGCTTTCCCCAGCAGATGAAAAGCGCATCGCCGCCAGCTCTCGAGCTTCACCAGATCGTGTTATGTGCGATCTGAACCCTTACATCCGCGGTGAGCGATCTGCGAAGCCCGCCGGTCATTGAAGTGATCACAAAATTCCCGGCCGCGACTGGGAAAGCTTCTCAGCGATCGCCTATGCCGCCGACGTCGTGGTTCCGATCATCGACTTCGGCCAGACCGAGGCCTGGGCACCCTCCACCACCCGTGGCCCGGCGGGTGTGATCCTGTGGTGGGCACGCTGGATCTTCACCTTTGCAGGCTGGATCGTCACCGCCCTTGGGCGGCGGCTTTGACCGGGATCATCCGGCGCGAATAGCGCCCGCCTGTCATCTTTCTCCAAATACTCTCGCCGAAGGCCTTGCTACCGCCCACAGGGCGGCAGCAATCAAATCCCCCGTCGCGCTTGTCAAACCGGGGCCTCCTCGGGCAGAACGGCAAGGACCAGCTTCAGGGGACAGAACACGTGACACAGGAAACAATGATTGCCGTCATCGGCGGCTCGGGCCTCTATGACATCGACGGGCTGCAAAACGCAGAATGGGTCTCGGTTGAAACGCCCTGGGGGGCGCCCTCGGATCAGATCCTGACGGGCAACCTCGATGGTGTGAAAATGGCCTTCCTGCCCCGCCACGGGCGCGGCCATGTGCATTCGCCGACCGAAGTGCCCTATCGGGCCAATATCGACGCGCTGAAACGGCTCGGCGTCACGGATGTGTTTTCGATCTCCGCCTGCGGCTCCTTCCGCGAGGAGATGGCGCCGGGGGATTTTGTCATTGTCGATCAGTTCATCGACCGCACCTTCGCGCGCGACAAGAGCTTCTTCGGCACCGGCTGCGTGGCGCATGTCAGCGTGGCCCATCCGACCTGCGAGCGGCTGTCCGATGCCGCAGAGACCGCGGCGCGGGACGCGGGCATCAATGTGCATCGCGGCGGCACCTATCTCTGTATGGAAGGGCCGCAGTTCTCCTCCATGGCCGAAAGCAAGATGTACCGCAGCTGGGGCTGCGACGTGATCGGCATGACCAATATGCCGGAGGCCAAGCTCGCCCGCGAGGCTGAGCTTTGCTACGCTTCCATCGCCATGGTGACGGATTTCGACAGCTGGCACCCGGATCATGGCGCGGTGGAGATCACCGACATCATCGCCACCCTGACCGGCAATTCCGCCAAGGGCCGTGCGCTGGTGCAGCGGCTGCCTGCGCTGCTGGGGGCGACCCGCGTGGCCTGCCCGCATGGCTGCGACCGCGCGCTGGAACATGCCATCATGACGGCGCCGGAAAAACGCGATGCCGCGCTTCTGGCCAAACTGGATGCGGTTGCCGCACGGGTTCTGGGCTGACCGGCTGCCGGGGCCGCCTAGGCGGCCTCGGCATACCGACCGCCCGGTCTGGTAACGGTTGATTATTGCCTCCGCCGCTGGTTCCGAAAGGCCACAGCCGCGCCGGTTGACAGCAGCCACCCCATCCGCCCCCTTGCCTGCGCCAAGAGCATCAGCGACATATCATTGGTCGCGTCGCCCGCTAGGGGCCGCAGGCGCCAGAGATCAGACGACCCATTCCAGACGACCAAAAAGGGGACACCCCATGGCCCGCAAGACTGCTGTCAAAGACTACATCCGCACCATCGTGGATTTCCCCCATGAGGGCATCATGTTCCGCGATGTCACCACGCTGTTTGCCGATCCGCGCGGGTTTCGCATGGCAATCGACCAGATGCTGCACCCCTATGCGGGCGAGCAGATCGACAAGGTTGTCGGGCTTGAGGCGCGCGGTTTCATCCTTGGTGGCGCCATCGCCCACCAGCTGAGCGTCGGTTTTGTGCCGATCCGCAAGAAGGGCAAACTGCCCGGCACCACCATCAGCCAGGAGTACACGCTGGAATATGGCGAGGCGATCATGGAGATCCATGACGACGCGATCCAGCCCGGAGAGAAGGTTCTGGTGGTCGATGACCTTCTGGCCACCGGCGGCACCGCGGCGGCGGGCATCAAGCTGATCGAGCGGCTCGGCGGTGAGATCGTCTCCTGTGCCTTCATCATCGACCTGCCGGAGCTTGGCGGCCGCAAGGTGCTCGAAGATCTGGGCATGGATGTCACCGTGCTCTGCGAATTCGAAGGCGCCTGAGCCTCTGCAAATAGGGTTGGATCACCCCTTAATTGCAAAGAGCGTCCAGCGTTCAATCACATAATTGTGAGTGGAAATTCTAAAAGCGCGCGGCTTAGGCGGCGCGCTTTTCTTGTCAACATGCAGGTGGCGGAAACCCGCCAGATCCAAACCGCAGACCTCGCCGTAATACCGTCAATGCCGACACAGGCAGGTAACCCAGACAGAGGACTGTACTCATGATCCGCAAGACACTTCTGACCGCCGCCGCCACGCTCGCCCTGACCACCTCGGCTTTTGCCGGTGGTCACGCAAAGGACATCGTCGACACGGCTGCGGGTGCCGGTGATTTCTCGACCCTGATCGCCGCAGTTGAAGCTGCTGGCCTGGTCGACACCCTGAAAGGCGACGGTCCCTTCACCGTGTTTGCCCCGACCGATGCCGCCTTTGCCGCCCTGCCCGAGGGCACCGTCGAAGAACTGCTGAAGCCTGAAAACAAGGACAAGCTGATCGAGATCCTGACCTACCACGTGGTGCCAGGCAAGGTGATGTCCGGTGATCTGGTCGATGACATGAAGGCCGCCACCGTTCAGGGCAGCGAAATCACCATTGATCTGGACAGCGGCGTGATGGTCGATGAGGCCAAGGTGGTGACCGCCGATATCGAGGCTGAAAACGGCGTCATTCACGTCATTGATACCGTGATCATGCCCTGAGCCTACGGGTGGGTCGGCCAGCGAAGCGGTTCGCGCGGCCACCACCCACAGGTGGCGTGAACGCAGCCCGGCGATCTTTTTCCTTTCGGATCGCGGGATGCCTCAGCGCCACCATCGGCAGCGGCGGCCCGAGACGTCGCTGCCGAGACCCTTTGCAACGATAGCAGCCTTTAGGCCTCTCTCCCCCGGTAACAGGCGTTATTATCGTTGCAGCATGTCGGCACGTCTCCTAGCGTGCCGACATGTCTACATCCGCAATCCTCGACAGCCGCTACTCCTGGACCAGACTTCTGGTGACGCTGGCCATTGCCACCGTCGCCAATGTCGGCATGTGGGCGGTGATCGTGGTGATGCCTGCGGTCGAAGCCGAGTTTGGCGCAGGCCGTGCGGCGGCGTCGCTTCCCTATACATTGACGATGATCGGCTTTGCCGTTGGCAATCTGGTGATTGGCCGTCTGGTAGACCGGTTTGGCATCACGCTGGCGCTCTGCGCGGCGGCGGCGCTCAGTGCGGTGAGCTACGGGCTGGCGATGCTGGCGCCGGATATGCTCTGGCTGTCGGCGGCGCATCTGTTTCTGGGGCTTGGCACGGCAGCGGGGTTTGGTCCGCTGATCGCCGATATTTCGCATTGGTTCCAGCGGCGGCGCGGCATCGCGGTGGCGCTGGTGGCCAGTGGCAACTACCTCTCCGGGGCGATCTGGCCGACCGCCCTTGCCGATATGCTGGCCGAAAGCGGCTGGCGCAGCGTTTACGCCACATTGGCAATGGTCACGCTGCTGGTGGTCGTGCCTTTGTCCGTGGTGCTGCGGCGGCGCATCCCGGTGGACGCCCTGGGCCACAGCGCAGCCGCATCCGCCAGCAACGCGGCCCGGGCGGGGCTCTCTCCGCGCCAGCTCCAGTGGGTTTTGGGTCTAGCCGGTATTGGCTGCTGCGTCGCCATGTCGATGCCGCAGGTCCATATCGTGGCCTATTGCGTCGGGCTGGGCTACGGCCCCACGGTGGGCGCCGAGATGCTGTCGCTGATGCTGCTCGGCGGCGTGGTCAGCCGGGTGATTTCGGGGCTGGTCGCGGATCGGTTCGGCGGCGTACGCACGCTGCTGGTGGGCTCCATCCTGCAATGTATCGCGCTGTTTCTATACCTGCCCTATGACGGCATGGTCTCGCTTTATCTGGTCAGCGCCATCTTTGGCCTGGCGCAGGGCGGGATCGTTCCCAGCTATGCGCTGGTGGTGCGGGAATACATGCCCCCGGAGGAAGCCGGAACGCGAGTTGGTTTCGTGATGATGATGACCATCCTCGGCATGGCGCTGGGAGGCTGGATGTCCGGCTGGATCTACGACGTCAGCGGGTCCTATCAGCTGGCCTTTGTGAACGGGATCCTGTGGAACGGGCTCAACATCGCGATCATGGTGCTGCTGCTGATGCGCAGCCGACCGGCGCGGCCCCGGATGCAACCGGCCTAACGACGGTAGCGCCGCTGCCTAATCTGCCAGTGGCACCACCGCGCCGGGGTTCATGATGCCATGCGGATCAAGCGCCTGTTTGATCGCCCGCATTGCCGCCAGTTTGACCGGATCGCCATATCGCGCCAGATCGGCGACCTTCAGCCGCCCGATGCCATGTTCGGCGCTGACCGAGCCGCCGTAGTCATGGGTCAGATCATGGACGCAGCGTTTCACCTCATCGCGCAGATGCTCATAGGCGCTGCGGTCCCGCCCCTGCGCCGGAAAGACATTGTAATGCAGATTGCCGTCGCCCAGATGGCCAAAGCAATTGATCCGCATATCTCCCAGGGCCGCCAGACGCTTGCCACCTTCGACAATGAAATCGGGGATGCGCGAAATCGGGATCGAGATATCATGGCTGGAGACCGAGCCGATACGGCGGTTGCCTTCCGGGATATGTTCGCGCACCGACCATAGCGCCTGCCGCTGCGCCTCAGACTGGGCGATGACGCCATCGCTGCTCAGCCCCGCTGCCAGCGCCGTCTCAAACAGCTGCGCCAAGGCATCCCGCGGGGCGCTGCCCTGCGGCAGTCCAAGATCAATCAGCACGCACCAGTCCGGCAGGTCGCTGAAGGGCAGCCGCAGATCTGGCAGGGTTTCGCGCAGGAACTCAAGCCCCTGCCGGTGGATCAGTTCGAAGGCGCTGATCGTCTCGCCCAGCTGCTCCCGCGCCATCGCCAGCAGATCAATCGCCGCCGCGGGCGAGGCCACCGTCAGCATCGCGGTGCCCTGTTCGGCCGGAATCGCGGAGAGTTTCAGCGACGCGGCCGTGATAATGCCCAGCGTGCCCTCGGCCCCGATCAGCAGGTTGCGCAGATCATAACCGGTGTTGTCCTTGCGCAGGCGGCTGAGGCCCTGCCAGACCTCGCCGGTTGGCAGCACGGCTTCCAGCCCCAGACAGAGATCGCGGGCATTGCCGTAGCGCAGCACATTGACGCCGCCGGCATTTGTCGAAAGGGTGCCGCCGATGCGGGCGGTGCCCTCGGCGGCGAGTGACAGCGGGAACAGTCGGCCCGCTTCGGTGGCGGCGCGCTGCACATCGGCCAAGATCATGCCCGCCTCAACCGCGATAACGTTCTCCTGCGGGTAAACTCCGCGCAGGGCGGTCATCCGTTCCAGCGAAATCACCAGCGGCGCCGGCCCCCCAGCACCCATGATCTGCCCGCCAACAAGCCCGGTGCCGCCGCCATAGGGCACCACCGGCACATGGGCTGCATGGGCTGCCCGCAGCAGCGTCGCGACCTCGTCGGTGCTGCGCGGCAGGGCGATGACCCCCGCCTGCCCGTGATAGCGGCCACGCGGCTCTTCCAGATAACGCGGTTCAGCCGGGCGCAGGGTATCGGCAGGCAGCACCGCGCGCAGATGGTCGACAAAACCGGTGTCCGCAGGGTTCAGGGTCATGCGCATCTCTCCTAATGCCGTGCTGTGGGGTCGGCCCCCGCGTTGACCGCGCCCGCCGCGGCCTCAGGCCTGGCCGACCTGCGTGCGTCCGCGCCGGTCATGGCGCAGGGAAGCATATAGAACGTGGGTACGCCAGCGCCCGTTGATTTGCAGATAGGATTGCGCCACACCTTCATATTTGAAGCCCGCACTCTCCAACAGCCCGCGCGAGGCGGCGTTTTCCGGCAGACAGGCCGCCTCGATCCGGCTGAGGTCCAGCTTGGTAAAGGCGTGATGCACCACGGCCCCGATCGCCTCACGCATATAGCCGTGGCGGGCAAAGGGCTGACCGGTCCAATACCCCAATGTGCCCGCCTGCGCAGGCCCACGGCGGATATTGTCGAGGGTAATTGCCCCGATCAGCAGCTGATCGCTGCGCCGGATCAGGAACAGCGGCAGCGCCGAACCGGAGCTGACCGCCCGGCGCGCCCAATAGACCCGATTGGTGAAGCTCTTGCGGCTCAGGTGATCCGCCGCCCAGCTCGGTTCCCACGGGGTGAGATAGCCCTGGCTGTGCTGGCGCAGCGCCGCCCAGTCGCGAAAATCCGCATGAACCGGCGGCCTGAGGGTCAGGCGTTCGGTCTCGATACGCACCTTGCGTCCGGTCAGCAACATCAGGCCGCGCGCCTCTCCTGCAGAGCGGCCAGCGGGGCGGCGTCGCCCACCGGACCATAGAGCGCCAAAGCCATCGAGGCGCGGTGGGCCATCTCTTCGGCCATGGCGCGCACATCGGCAGTGGTCACCGCGTCGATCCGCGCCACGGTCTCCTCAAGCGGCGGCACCTTGTCCCAGATCTGCACCAGCCGTGCCAGCCGTTCGGCGCGGTTGGTGGGGCTTTCCAGCCCCATCAGCATCCCCGCCTTCATCTGCGCCCGAGCCCGGTCCACCTCGGCGTCGCTCATATCGCTGGCGGCGCGCTTCATCTCGTCGATGGTGATCTGGGCCAGTTCGTCCAGCTGATCGCCGGAGGTGCCTGCATATAGCGTGAGCGTGCCGGTATCGGCATAGGCGCCGGTCTGGGCAAAGATGGTGTAGCACAGCCCGCGTTTTTCACGCACCTCCTGGAACAGGCGGCTCGACATGCCGCCCCCCAGTGCGCTGGAGTAGATCTGCGCGGTATAGATCGCATCGTCGCGGTAGCCCGGCCCCTCAAACGCCAGTGCGATATGGGCCTGTTCCAGCGCCTTTTCATGGCGCGCCTCACCGCCCGTGAAGCTGGCCGCTGCGGGCATAATCAACGTCTTGGGGGGCATTTTGCCAAACAGCTCTTCGGCCAGTTTGACAATGGCGTCGTGATCCACCGCACCGGAGGCTGCAAGGATCATCTGGCCGGGGCCATAATGTTCCGAGACAAAGCGTTCCAGATCTTCGCGGCCAAAGGCCCGCACCCGTTCGGCGGGGCCAAGGATGGTGCGGCCAATGGGCTGATCGTGATAGCTTTCTTCCTGAAGCCAGTCGAAAATCACATCATCGGGCGTATCCAGCGCCTGACCGATTTCCTGTAGGATCACGCCACGCTCAATCTCGATCTCGCGCGGGTCGAACACCGGGTTCAGAACGATGTCGGCCACGACATCCAGCGCCAGAGGTACATCCTCCTGCAACACGCGGGCGTAGTAGGCGGTCACTTCGCGGCTGGTGTAGGCGTTGATATAGCCGCCAACATCCTCGATCGCCTCGGCAATCTCCAGCGCGCTGCGCCGCTTGGTGCCTTTGAACGCCATATGCTCAAGAAAATGAGCGATGCCGTTCTGCTCGATCCGCTCGTTCCGCCCGCCTGCGGTCACCCAGATGCCGATGGCGGCAGATTGCAGCCCCGGCATGGTTTCGGTGACGATCCTGAACCCGTTGGCGAGTTGGTGCTGTTGAACTGTCAATTCGCGATGTGCTTTCTGATATGTGTCTCAAGAGTGGTCAGATCATTGGCGATCCGCGTCACCCGCTCCGATCTGTCATACAGATCTGCCATGCGCGGGGGAAGAGGCGGATGAACGCCGCTGGCAGCCTCGACCGCAGCCGGGAATTTCGCCGGATGGGCGGTGGCCAGAGTCACCATCGGGACCGATGTGTCACGCTGTTCATTGGCGACTTTCACGCCGATGGCGCTATGCGGGCAGAGCAGCTCGCCCGAGGCGGCGCGTTCGGATTTGATGGTGGCGGAGGTTTCCTCCTCAGAGCAGCGACCGGACACGTAATGCTCCTGCAGGGCCTGCATGGCGCCCTGGCTCACCTCGAAACCGCCTGTCTTCAGCTCCTCCATCAGCTGAGCCACTGCCGCGCCATCTTGCCCGTAGGCATAGAACAGCGCGCGTTCAAAGTTAGACGAGACCTGGATATCCATCGACGGGGAGATCGACGGAATGGTTTCGCCCTTGTGGTAGCCCTGCCCGCTCAGGCAGCGATGCAGGATATCGTTCTGGTTGGTGGCGACCACCAGCTTGTCGATGGGCAGGCCCATCTGCTTGGCGATGAAACCTGCAAAGATGTCGCCGAAATTGCCGGTCGGCACGGTGAAGCTGATCTTGCGCTCCGGCGCGCCCAGCGACACGGCGGAGGTGAAGTAATAGACCACCTGTGCCAGCACGCGGGCAAAGTTGATCGAGTTCACGCCGGCCAGTTTCACCTCATCGCGGAAGTCGAAGTCGTTGAACATATCCTTCAGCGCGGCCTGGCAATCGTCGAAGTCACCATCCACGGCAAGCGCATGCACATTGGCATCGGTGGGCGTGGTCATCTGGCGGCGCTGCACCTCGGACACCCGGCCATGCGGATAGAGGATAAAGACATTGACCGCATCCAAGCCACCAAAGGCCTGGATCGCCGCCGACCCGGTATCGCCGGAGGTGGCGCCGACGATGGTCACGCTGTCGCCGCGCCGTTTCAGGGCGGTTTCAAACAGCTGACCGATCAGCTGCATCGCGAAATCCTTGAACGCCAGCGTCGGGCCGTGAAACAGCTCCAGCAGGAAATGGTTCGGCGCCAGCTGCACCAGCGGCGCGCGGGCGGCGTGGCCAAAGCCGTCATAGGCGCGGGCGATGATGCCGCGGAATTCCTCATCCGTGAAGCAATCGCCAAGGAAGGGGCGCATCACGCGAAAGGCGACCTCCTCGTAGGAGAGACCGGCAAGGGCCGCGATCTCATCCTTCGACATGGTCGGGATTTCCGCGGGCACGTAAAGACCGCCGTCACGGGCAAGCCCGGTCAGCATGGCGTCTTCAAAGGTCAGCTCGGGCGCCTGGCCCCGGGTCGAGATATATTTCATCGCTTCAGCCTTCGGATTTGGGGCGCGAGCGCCACAGGAAATAAGTGGTCATCGCGGCCCAGATAAGGGCCAGCGAAAACCAGGTGATCGCGTATTGCAAGTGATTGTTCTGAATGCCCGCCGTGGTCACCGGCTGTGGTGTCACCGCTGCATCTGGGGCGACGCTGCGGGCCACAATCAGCACCGGTTCAGTGTCGAGCCGCTCTGCCATATAGGCCAGATCGCGGGCATAGAGGATATTGGTGTCAACTTCGGGGGCCGGTGTGGTCCAGTCGCCTTCATCCGGCCACAGCAGGTTGCCGGTAACCGTGACCGGACCAAACGCGCGCGCGCGCTCCTTGGCGGCGGAGGCAATGAACCCGCGGTCCAGAAGCAGGCGGCGGCCCTCCTCCGTCACCAGAGGGGCGATGATGCGATAGCCGGTCTCTGCCGCCTTGGTCACCCAGAAGACATGAAGTTCGCCCGGCTCGATCCGACCGCTGACGGTTACGGCACGGTAACGGTCGTCTTCCTCGGTCGGGGTCAGCGGCAGCGCCGTCGGCGCAGCGGCGATGCGCGCCTCGATGGTCTCAAGCAGGTCTTCTTTCCACTCCAGTCTCTGGATCTGCCAGATCCCCAGCGACAGCAGCGCCATGAGGCCCAGACCGCCAACAAGGGAGAGAAAGATCAACCGTCGCATCGCGCCGTCCTTGCGAATGAGAAAGCGCGCGGAGCATGGCTCCGCGCGCTGCATGTCTTACGGGGTCAGGTCGGGATTCGAAACCTTAAACCTGTACCCGTTACAATTCGGGCGATGCCCTTAGTGGGCGAGACCGGCGGTGCCCCAGACGTAGACCGCCACGAAGAGGAACAGCCAGACCACGTCAACGAAGTGCCAGTACCAGGCGGCGGCTTCAAAACCCACGTGCTGCTCGGGGGTGAAATCCCCCTTCATCGCGCGGATGAGGCAGACGGTCAGGAAGATGGTGCCGATGATCACGTGGAACCCATGGAAACCGGTCGCCATGAAGAAGTTCGAGTAGAACTCATCGCCGCCGAATTCCCAGCCTTCGTGCAGCAGATGGGCGTATTCATAGCCCTGCAGGAAGGTGAAGAAGATGCCAAGAAGGATGCCGATGGACAGGCCCTGGATCAGCGCCTTGCGGTCATTGTTGTGAACCAGCGCGTGATGCGCCCAGGTCACCGCACAGCCCGACAGCAGCAGCACCAGCGTGTTGATCAGCGGCAGGTGGAACGCATCGACCGGGTAAATCTCAGGCGCTGCATAGGCGGTGCCGACATAGGTCTCCATCGGGTAGATCGCGTGTTTGAAGAACGACCAGAACCAGGCGAAGAAGAACATCACCTCGGACATCACAAAGAGGATGAAACCATAGCGCAGGCCGATCCGCACCACCGGGGTGTGATCCCCCTGGCGTGCCTCGGCGACAACCTCTGCCCACCAGGCATAGGCGCTGTAGATTACCATGACAAAGCCGCCCCAGAACGCATAGGCAGTGACCCCGTGCATCCACAGAACCGCACCAAACAGCATGATGAACGTGCCAAGCGAGCTGAGCAGAGGCCAGATCGACGGCGGAAGAATATGATAGTCGTGATTTTTAGCGTGCGCCATTTAAGTGTCCCTCACCAAAGCGGCCTAGTTCGTGTTTGTGCCTGCCCCGGCTGTATCACCGGTTTCAAGGGCGGCATACCCTTCTGGCAGATCGATTTCATAGAATGTGTACGACAGCGTGATCGTATGCACGTATTTTCCGTCACGATCCTCGACAATTTCGGGATCGACAAAGAAGGTCACGGGCATTTCGACCCGCTCCCCCGGTTGCAACACCTGCTCCTCAAAGCAGAAGCAGGCAATTTTCTCAAAGAAGGCACCAGCCGAATAAGGCGTCACATTATAGGATGCCTGACCCGCGACCGGGCGGTCGGTGGGGTTGTAGGCCTCGTAGAAAGCCAGCCCTGTCTCGCCGATCTTGATCTTCATCTCACGCTCAACCGGGGTGAATTCCCACGGCATGTTGCGTTCCTTGGAGGCGTCAAAGCGTACGGTGATGGTCTGATCCAGAACGGTATCCGACCCCTTCTCGGCAACGCCCGTCACACCGCCAAAGCCGGTCACCCGGCAAAACCAGTCATAGAACGGCACCGATGCCCAGGCGAGGCCGCCCATCAGGACAACAACACCAACCAGCTGTACGACGGTTTTCTGTGGTCCCTGCAATGCCATCAGCCCTGCCCCTCACTCTGCTCTGCGGCGGAGGTGTTCGGGAATTTGAACCCCGCCGATGTGACCTTGACGATGGTCAGCGCCAGCACCAGCACCACAAAAGACCCCAGCAGAACGCCGACACCGACATTGCGTCCCTTACGTCTCTGGTGCAGCTCATGTTCTTTGCGCAGGCTCATATTACCAGCCTCCCAATCCGTAGGGTTTCAGAACCGCCTCGGCCAGGATCGCGCCAAAATGCAGGAACAGGTAGAGCAGCGACAGCTTGAAGAAACTGCGCTCCACCTTGAAGTTGTCGGCCTCGCTGTCGTCTTCATCGCGGCGCGAGATTTTCCAGGCGCCATGCAGGAACAGTGCGTTCAGCACCAGCGCCACCACCAGATAGATCGGGCCACCAACGCCGGAGAAGGCGGTGCCAACAGCCAGCAGGGCCAGCAGGGCGGTGTAGATCAGAATATGTTTGCGGGTCGACCGGCGGCCATGGGTCACGGTCAGCATCGGCACGCCCGCATCGTCATAATCCGAGCGCATGAACAGCGCCAGCGCCCAGAAATGCGGCGGTGTCCACATGAAGGTCAGAGCAAACATCAGCCAGGGTTCAACGGCCATGCTGCCGGTCGCCGCAATCCAGCCGATCACCGGCGGGAAGGCCCCCGCGGCACCGCCGATGACGATATTCTGCGGCGTCGCCCGTTTCAGCCACATGGTGTAGATCACCACATAGAAGAAGATGGTGAATGCGAGGAACGCCCCGGCAAACACATTGGTCGCCAGCGCCAGCATGATCACCGACAGGCCCGACAGCGCCAGCCCCAACGCCAGTGCCTCGCCCGGTTCCACCTTGCCCGCAGGGATCGGGCGGCTCTTGGTGCGCTTCATCACCTGGTCGATATCGGCGTCCCACCACATGTTCAGCGCGCCGGAGGCACCGCCACCGATGGCGATGAACAGGATGGCGCTGAAACCGATAACAGGGTGCACCCCGACCGGCGCGGCCAGCAGACCCACCAGCGCCGTGAACACCACCAGAGACATGACACGCGGTTTGAGCAGGGCAAAATAATCCCCGAACTCCGCGTCCCCCTGCTGGACGGTGCTGGCGTTGATGCTTGCGTCAGTCATGGTGCTCTCTTTTGATCGTGAACAATCTTTGCCAAAGCGGGCGCGCGACGTGGCGCGGCCCGATCCGATTTCACGTGATAGCTAGGCGGCGCCCGCCCGAAGGCAAGCGCCTGTCGTGTCGCTCAGTTGGAGGCGACCTGATAGGACTGGGGCAGACCGGCGTATTCTTCGATCGCGCCTTCCAGCCAGGCGTCATAAGCCTCCTGGCTCACCACTTTCACGGTGATCGGCATATAGGCGTGGTCCTTGCCGCAGAGTTCGGAGCACTGACCAAAGTAGATGCCTTCCTTGTCAGCCTTGAACCACAGTTCGGCCAGACGACCCGGAACCGCATCCTGCTTCACACCAAAGGCCGGGATGGTCCAGGAGTGGATCACGTCCGCGCCGGTCACCTGCATCACGACGGTCTTGCCAACGGGAACAACAACGGCGGTGTCGGTGGCCAGCAGATACTCGTCTTCGGCATAGCCGTTGGCTGCCAGATCTTCCTTGGCGAGCATGAAGCTTTCAAAGCCGAACTCGTGATCGACATATTCATAGCCCCAGTACCACTGGTAGCCGGTCACCTTGATGGTGATGTCACCCTCGGGGATTTCCTGCTGGCGGAACAGTTCCGGCAGCGAGAAGGACCCGATGAAGACCAGGATCAGGATCGGCACAACGGTCCAGGCGATTTCAATCGGGGTGTTATGGGTGAACTGCGCCGCATTCGGGTTGGCGCGACGGTTAAAGCGCAAGATCGCATAGAGCAGCAGCCCGCCAACGAACACACAAACAGCGGTGATGATCACCAGAATCATGTAATCCAGAGAATGGATGCCTTCGGCAAGCTCGGTCGCCGCGGGCTGGAAGCCGAGGCCGCCGTCAACCGGCTTGCCAATGGTTTCCAGACCGTCTTGCGCGATAGCTGGAAGGCTCGAGAGGCCCGAAAAAAGGCCTGAAAGCATCAAAGCGTTCTTCATGTCATGTCCTGATCAGTTGATCGGTTGATCGAGTTATTCCTGCGCCGACGTCCTATGTCGGAAGTTTGATTCCACAAAACGCGCCGGACCCGTTGTCTTTGACGCTGCTAAAAATCATATTCCATCGTGCAGTTAAAGAGGAATGCTCGCGTCAAAGCGTCGCTTTCTTGATTTAGATCAAAAAAACCGAGGTCAAACCATGGATACCGCAGCCTTCCGCCCGTTTGAAACCACCCTGCCCGAGGACGAGGCCCTGGGCGTGCTGCGTCAGGCGCTCGCGGGGGCCGATGATGGCGAGATTTTCGTCGAACGGCGCAAGTCGGAGGCGCTGGTGTTCGACGATGGGCGGCTGCGCAACGCCAGCTATGACGCTGCCGAGGGGTTCGGACTGCGCGCCGTCAATGGCGAGGTGGCCGGTTATGCCCATTCCACCGATGTCTCGATCTCCGGTCTGAAGCGCGCGGCCGAGACCGCGCGGCTCGCCGTGGGCGATGGCGGCGGCACCATGGCCCCGCCGCCGGTGCGCACCAACACCAGACTTTATACTGAGGATGATCCGATTGGCGCCATGCCCTTTGCCGTAAAGGTAGAGACGCTGCGCGAGATCGACGCCTTTGCCCGCGATCAGGACTCGCGCGTGGTGCAGGTCTCTGCCGCGCTGGCGGCTTCGCTTCAGGAGGTGGAGATCCTGCGCGCCGATGGCACCCGGGTGCGGGACGTGCGCCCAATGACCCGGCTCAATGTCTCGGTGATCGTGGAACAGGACGGTCGACGCGAAAGCGGCTCTGCCGGTGGCGGTGGCCGCGTCGGGCTGGATGGTCTGGTCGCGCCCGCAGACTGGCAGGCCAAGGTCCGCGAGGCGCTGCGTATTGCCTGCGTGAACCTTGAGGCGGTGCCGGCCCCGGCCGGGGAAATGGATGTGGTGCTTGGCCCCGGCTGGCCCGGTATTCTCCTGCATGAGGCCATCGGCCATGGGCTGGAAGGCGATTTCAACCGCAAGGGCTCTTCGGCCTTCGCAGGTCTGATGGGCCAGCAGATCGCGGCCAAGGGCGTGACCGTGCTGGATGACGGCACCATCCCGGACCGACGCGGCTCCATCACCATTGATGACGAAGGCACCCCCAGCCAGAAAACCACCCTGATCGAGGACGGCAAGCTGGTCGGCTTTATGCAGGACCGACAGAACGCCCGGCTGATGGGGGTGGAGAGCACCGGCAACGGGCGCCGTCAGAGCTATGCCCATGCGCCGATGCCACGGATGACCAACACCTATATGCTGGGCGGCGATGCCAACCCGGACGATCTGGTGGCCTCCATCAAGGATGGCATCTGGGCAGTCGGCTTTGGCGGCGGTCAGGTGGACATCACCAATGGCAAATTCGTCTTCTCCTGCACCGAGGCCTACCGGGTGAAGGACGGCAAGGTCGGCGCACCGGTGAAGGGGGCAACCCTGATCGGCGATGGCGCCACGGCCCTGAACAAGATCCGCGCGCTTGGCAATGACATGGCGCTGGACCCCGGCATGGGCAATTGCGGCAAGCAGGGGCAATGGGTGCCGGTCGGCGTGGGGCAACCCACGGTCCTGATGGGTGGGCTGACCGTTGGCGGTTCCGCCACCTGACCTCATCCCCCATACGCATCAGACCTAAGATCAGAATCGCCGCCGTGTCGCTAACCAGCCGACTCGGCGGCATTTTTCGTTGATTTTACGATTTGCAGCAGCCTCACAGCGGCCCTGCAAGGCCCCCCGCAGCACGGTCAAACGCCCAAAGGTTGCGAAATTTTACTTGCAGTAGAACGTGTTAGAATTGAGTTTTTTAAAAATATTGCCTTTAATTCTCTATGTTCATCACCTGTTAACCACTCAAGAGCTAATCATAGTCTTGCAACAAGGCGGAGCGCAGGATGACCGAAGAAGCACATTCTTCCACTCACCCCCCACTCCCACCCACCACGGAAGATATTCGGATTTCCTGGCTCCGCCTGTTGCGCTCAAGACGTGTTGGCGCGGTGACGTTTCACCGTCTCCTCGCGAAATATGGGTCAGCGCAGAACGCGCTATCCGCGTTGCCTGAAATGGCACGCGCCGCTGGCATTAAAGGGTATGAAACATGCTCTGTCGATGCGGCACTCGCCGAAATCAAGGCCGCAGAAGCCGCCAATGCGCGGCTTTTGTGCTTTGGTGAGGCCGATTATCCCTCACATCTGGCCGCGCTGCGCGACGCCCCGCCCCTGCTCTGGGCTGTTGGCGATCCGGCCCTGCTGCACCAGCCCACCATCGCCATCGTCGGCGCCCGCAACGCCTCCTCCCTTGGGGTGCGCATGGCCCGCGCGCTGGCACGGGACCTGGGCGAAGCGGGCTATTGCATCATCTCCGGGCTGGCCCGCGGGATCGACACCGCCGCACATATGGCGGCCCTGCGCACCGGCACCTGCGCTGTGATGGCAGGCGGTGTTGATGTCATCTACCCGACCGAAAACACCCGCCTCGCCGGGGATATTGCCGAACAGGGGCTGATGATCTCCGAACACCCGCCGGGCATGTCACCGAAAGCCCGGCATTTTCCGGCCCGCAACCGCATTATCGCGGGGGCGGCACAGGCCGTGGTGGTTGTCGAGGGGGCCGCCAAATCCGGCTCTTTGATCACCGCGCGCGATGCGCTGGATCTGGGCCGTGATGTGCTGGCCGTGCCCGGCCATCCGTTTGATGCCCGCGCGGCTGGCTGCAACATGCTGATCCGCGACGGCGCCCAGCTGGTGCGCAACGCGCAGGACGTGATCGAGGCGCTGCCGCCAATGGATCTGTCGCACCGTGTGGTGGCGGAACTGTCGGATCGCCCGGTGCCACCGCCGGAGGCTGCCGCCAGCGCCCGCCTCACCGAACTGCCGCCACCACCGAAGGAGCGGCGCAATCTGCGCGACACCGCAGCGCTGCACCAACAGATCCTCGACCGGCTCGGCCCCGCCCCGACGGCGGAGGATCAACTGGTCCGCGATCTGGCGATCCCCTCGCGTGATTTGGCACCGGCGCTCACCGATCTGGAGCTGTCCGGCGCCGTGGCCCGCGCGGCGGGCGGAATGCTGGTTCGCAGTGATTTCGATGCGACGTCAGACAGCACGGCCACGCCCAAGCCCCAGCGCTGATTGACGCATCAGCCCCCGGTCATTCGATGCCGGATTGACAATCTCCCCTTGCACCCCACATGTTGCCCCGCCATAGAGCGCCCGCAGCCCGTCCCATAGAGGTTTTCGAATTTATGCCCGTTGTTGTTGTAGAATCCCCAGCTAAAGCCAAGACAATCAACAAGTATCTTGGCTCAGACTACACGGTTCTGGCCTCATACGGACATGTGCGCGACCTGCCTGCAAAGAATGGATCGGTCGAACCGGACGATGATTTTGCGATGACCTGGGAGGTTGGCGCCGACAGCCGCAAACACATCAAGGCCATCGCCGACGCGCTGAAAGACGACAACGCCCTGATCCTCGCGACCGACCCCGATCGCGAAGGCGAGGCGATCAGCTGGCACCTGCAGGAAGCGCTGACCAAGCGCCGCTCGATCAAGAAGGACACCGCCGTCAGCCGCGTCACCTTCAATGCGATCACCAAGGAAGCGGTCGCCGAGGCGATGAAGAACCCCCGTCAGGTGGATATGCCGCTGGTCGAGGCCTATCTGGCGCGGCGCGCGCTGGACTATCTTGTTGGCTTCAACCTGTCGCCGGTGCTGTGGCGCAAGCTGCCCGGTGCCCGCTCTGCCGGGCGCGTGCAGTCGGTCTGCCTGCGCCTGATCGTTGAGCGCGAGCTGGAAATCGAAGCCTTCAACCCGCAGGAATACTGGTCGGTAAAGGCGAGCCTAGCAACGCCGCGCGGCCAGGAATTCGAAGCCCGTTTGACGGTTCTGGGCGGCGACAAGCTGGACAAATACAGCCTGGCCAATTCCACCGCCGCCGAACTCGCCGTTCAGGCAGTTGCCAGCCGCGACATGGTGGTGCAGTCGGTCGAGGCTAAACCCGCCTCCCGCAACCCCTCCGCGCCTTTCATGACCTCGACCCTGCAACAGGAAGCCAGCCGCAAATTCGGCATGGGCGCCAAGCAGTGCATGAATGCAGCACAGCGCCTCTATGAGGCAGGCTACATTACATATATGCGAACCGACGGCATCGACATGGCGCCCGAGGCCGTGCAGGAGGCCCGCGCCGAAATCGCCAAACGCTACGGCGCCGAATATGTGCCGTCATCGCCACGCATCTACAAGAACAAGGCCAAGAACGCGCAGGAAGCGCATGAATGTATCCGCCCCACCGAGATGGGCCGCGATGCCAAGAGCCTGAAGGTCTCCGAAGATGATCAGCGCAAGCTTTATGACCTGATCTGGAAGCGGACCCTCGCCTGCCAGATGGAAGGCGCACGTCTCGAGCGGACCACGGTTGATATCGGCTCCAAGGACGCGCAGGTGGTGCTGCGTGCCACCGGTCAGGTGATGCTGTTTGACGGGTTCCTGCGGGTCTATGAAGAGGGCCGCGACGATGTCGTGGACGAAGACGACAAGCGCCTGCCCCAGATCATGCAGGGCGAGGCGCTGAAGTTCGCGCCCACGCTGGGGCCACAGGCGGAAAAGGCCGATACCGGTGCCGCCATCCTCTCCGACAGCAAATCCGTGCTGGGCCTGCAACACCACACCCAGCCACCGCCGCGCTTCACCGAGGCAACATTGGTCAAACGCATGGAAGAGCTGGGGATCGGGCGCCCCTCCACCTATGCCTCCGTCATCACCACGATTCAGGACCGCGAATATGTCCGCAAGGACAAGAACCGCCTGTTCCCCGAAGACAAGGGCCGGATCGTCACCATCTTCCTGCTGAATTTCTTCCGCACCTATGTCGGCTATGAATTCACCGCCAATCTGGAAGGCGAGCTGGATGACGTCAGCGCCGGCCAGCGCGATTACAAGGATATTCTGGGCAAATTCTGGCGCGATTTCTCGGCAGCCATTGCCGAAACCTCAGATCTGCGCATCACCGAGGTGCTGGATGTGCTGGACGCAGCACTTGCGCCGCAGCTTTATCCCCCGCGTGAGGATGGCGGCGATCCGCGTATCTGCCCCAAATGCGGCGCTGGCCAGCTGCACCTCAAGACCTCGCGCACCGGCGGCTTTGTCGGCTGCGGCAATTATCCCGAATGCAACTACACCCGCCCGATCTCCGGCGAGGGTGCCGAAGGCTATGAGCGGATCCTGGGCGAAGACGACGGTGATGAGATCCACCTGAAATCCGGCCGCTTCGGGCCTTATGTGCAGCGCGGCGAGGCGACGCCCGAGAACAAGAAGCCGCCGCGTTCGTCGCTGCCCAAACAGGGGCGCGACTTCCTGCCGGGCTGGGGCCCGAATGAAATCGGGCTGGAACAGGCGGTGACCCTGCTGACCCTGCCCCGCGAGGTTGGTCAACATCCCGAAGGCGGCGTGATTCAGGCCAATCTGGGCCGCTTTGGCCCCTATATCGCGCATCAGAAACCGGATGAGGACAAGCCGGTCTATGTCAATCTCAAGGAGACACTCGATGTGTTTGAGATCGGCATGAACCGCGCGGTTGAAATGCTGGCGGAAAAGCGCGCCAACCCCGGTCGCGGCCGTCGCGCCGCAGCCAAGGCGCTGAAGGAGCTTGGCGAGCACCCGGAAAGCGGCGGCGCCATCAGCATCATGGACGGGCGCTACGGGCCATATATCAAATGGGAGAAGGTCAATGCGACCCTCCCGAAGGATGTCGAGCCCAAGGATGTGACGGTCGAGATGGCGCTGCAGCTGATCAGCGAGAAGGCCGGCAAATCCGGTGCCAAGAAAAAGGCTCCGGCCAAGAAAGCGGCGGCAAAGAAGACCACCGCGAAGAAAACCACGACCAAGAAGACCACCAAGAAGAAAGCCGCCGAAGCCAGCAGCGACGAAGGCTGACCCTTTCCGCCGGTGCCGGGATCGGGATCCTGTGGCAGCCGCCCGACCATTGTTGCGGCGGCCATCAGCGCCCCCGGTCGGCCCGGTCTGGTGCCGAGGCCCGATCGCAGCTGCTCCCGCCCGGTCAGCCCCGTCTGACGACGGACCTCGACCCGTTGGGCATAGCGCCGCTGGCGCGGCGCCCGGGGGCATGTAGCCGCAGGCGTCGGCAGCGCCGGGCGGCCCGTGGCGCGGGCCGCTCCGTAGAAATACCTGTCTTTCTCCGTATCGTTGACTCTGCCTGCGGCGGAGGTCAGAACTTTGCCAACCTGGCTGATGATCAAGGGAGATGGATATGAAGAAGGTTTATTCCAACGCTGCCGAAGCGCTGGACGGTGTTCTGCACGATGGCATGTTCATCGCCGCAGGCGGGTTCGGGCTCTGCGGTATTCCGGAACTGCTGTTGCAGGCGATCAAGGATGCGGGCACCAAGGATCTGACCTTTGCCTCCAACAACGCCGGCGTCGATGATTTCGGCATTGGCATCCTGTTGCAGACCCGACAGGTGAAAAAGATGATCTCCTCCTACGTCGGGGAAAACGCCGAATTCATGCGCCAGTATCTCAGCGGCGAGCTGGAGCTGGAGTTCAACCCGCAAGGCACGCTGGCCGAACGTATGCGCGCCGGCGGCGCGGGCATCCCCGGTTTCTTCACCAAGACCGGCGTCGGCACCGTGATTGCCGAGGGCAAGCTGGAAAAGCAGTTCCCCACCGGCCCCGATGGCGCGATGGAGGATTACATCATGGAGGAAGGCATCTTTGCCGACCTCGCCATCGTCAAGGCCTGGAAGGCGGATGAGACCGGCAACCTGGTGTTCCGCAAGACCGCGCGCAACTTCAACGCGCCCGCCGCCACCTGCGGTAAGATCTGCGTGGCCGAGGTTGAGGAAATTGTCCCCACCGGCAGCCTTGACCCGGATTCGATCCACCTGCCCGGCATCTATGTGCACCGCATCATTCAGGGCGATCACGAGAAACGCATCGAACAGCGCACCACGCGCCCGGCAGCAAAGTAAGGAGACCGCGACATGGCATGGGACCGCAATCAAATGGCCGCCCGCGCGGCACGGGAGCTGCAGGACGGCTGGTATGTGAACCTCGGCATCGGCATTCCGACGCTGGTCAGCAACCACATCCCCGAAGGCGTCAACGTGACGCTGCAATCGGAAAACGGCATGTTGGGCATGGGCCCCTTCCCGGTTGAGGGCGAGGAGGACGCCGACCTGATCAACGCCGGCAAGCAGACCATCACCGAACTGCCGCAGACCGCCTATTTCGACTCGGCACAGAGCTTTGCGATGATCCGTGGCGGCAAAATCGCCATGGCGATCCTTGGTGCGATGGAAGTGGCCGAAAACGGCGATCTGGCGAACTGGATGATCCCCGGCAAGCTGGTGAAGGGCATGGGCGGCGCGATGGATCTGGTCGCAGGCGTCGGCCGTGTGGTGGTGGTGATGGACCACACCAACAAACATGGCGACAGCAAGGTTCTGAAAGCATGTACCCTGCCGCTGACCGGCAAGAGCGTGGTCGACCGCATCATCACCAATCTCGGCGTGCTGGATGTGGTCGAGGGCGGTCTGAAGATCGTCGAGACCGCCGAGGGCGTCAGCGAGGAAGAGCTGCGCGCCGCCACCGAGGCGACCATCGTCAACTGATCGCCGCAAGGCTGGTTCCAAAGCATATAGAATGAGACGGCCCGTCAGTTCCGCTGGCGGGCCGTCTGCTTTCAGACGCCGGCTGGCGCTTCTGTGGTGCCCGCCTCCGGGCGTTCGCGCGGCCGAAGCGACGACCACAGCGGCAGCTCCACAGGGTTCAGCAGCTCATACATATGAACTCGCGTGTCATGCCAGTTGACGCTCATCTCGCGGCCATCTTCAAACACCATGACACAATAGGCCTCCCCCTGCGGATCGCAGCTGTCCCGCCCCAGCAGGGTGACGATGACCGGATCGACCAGATAACGTTTGAACAGGACCTGCGCCTTGACGGTCTTGCCCGACAGATGCAGCGCCCCGGCAAATAGCGCCACTGCCACCAGAATATGCCCAAAGCCGGACAGATGTCCGAGCGGATTGGCCTGCGCCACCCCCGGACCAAAGGCGACAAAGACCAGCCGCCCGAAAAAACCGACAAATGCGATGGTGCCGAACATCATGATATTACCCGTCACCACATGCGAGCCCGCGGCCAAAGCCGTCGGATCAATCCCTAAATCCAATGCCTGTCTCCGAAATAACTCAAGGTAGAATACAGGCGCGATAAATCAGCCAATTCGGGCGGAAAAATGATCCCATCGGCAGAGCGCGAATATTTTTCGATAAGTTGATCCTGACCTGCGCAGAGTTTGGCGGGATCGCATCCGGCTAGTTCATCCGGCGAAAGACACAGCCGTCGGTGATCAGCTCCGGCGGCGTCATGCAAAGCCCCCGCGCCACCTGAAAGGCCGCCAGCACCTTGGGCACGTAATCGCGCGTCTCGGCATAGGGCGGCACCCCGGCATGGCTGCGCACAGCGCCCTCGCCCGCGTTATATCCCGCCAGAACCAGAATCGGATCGCGGTTGAATTCGCCCATCAGCCAGTTCAGGTATTTCACTCCGCCCGCGATATTCTCTGCGCTGTCCAGCGCGTCGCCAACGCCGAAACGTGCGGCGGTGTCCGGCATCAGCTGCATCAGCCCCTGCGCGCCGACGCGGCTGACCGCGTCGGACCGGCCTGCCGATTCCACCGCGATCACCGCCAGGACCAGCGCGGGCGACACATCCGTGCCGACACTGGCCGTCAGGATCTGCACTCCCCGCGCGCTGGCAATGTCCTGCATCAACTGCAACCGGGGGGCGGCAACCGGGGTGTCGCCATCCAGCGCCCGCAGCGCCTTGGCCAGCCGCCCCGGCCCGCTGTCCTCCAGCTTGTCTGAGATGTCCTGCCAGAAACCGGTGTAGCGCCCGTTGTCCGCAGCAGCAGCCGGAACCGCGCCGCCACTGGCAGGCGCCGCAATCGGTGCGGCAGGCGGATCAATCTGGATGGTAATCCGCTGCTTGGTTCCCGGTTTCGGCGGGCGCACGCGTTTGGCCTCAAACTCAGGAAAGGGCGCCGGGGTCACCTTGCCCGGCTCCTGCGACCGGGCAGGCGTCGCGCTGCCAGCCCAGAGCACCGCCAGAATCACCAGCGCCGCTACATTGCCACAGATGACTGCGCTGCCCGCGACTGGCAGGCCCGACAACTGACTCATGCCCTGCCGCTGAGCCGCAATAAGACGGACCAGACGGCGGCGAATGGACTGAAGAAGACTCATGGGGCTGCTCTGCCTCTCCTTTTTCGCAGATGAGACTCGCCGAAGCCCCGGCAAAAATCCAGTTTCGCGCCCCAGATTCTGGCAGATTTGCCATATTTACCAAGATCTGCCGCCTCGAAGCCACGGGTATTGACAAGAGGTAAAACTAATAAGCGTTAAAATTCAATGCCTTACCCGAATACTCGGCAAAAAGTTAAAGTAGGGCAAATGAGTCCGCGTTTCAGCCCAAATCCTGCCACGCTCCGCTGGCTATATAGCTTCACACCAAGTCGAACAGAGCCGAGCAGGAGAGAGCAGGCTCACAACGGACGGCAAGGTCGAAACACACTTTTAGATCCTTTGGAGGGACGTACCATGATCAAATTCATCAAAAACTTCCGTAAAGACGACTCTGGCGCCGTGACCGTTGACTGGGTTGTTCTGACCGCCGCTGTGGCCGCTCTGGCAGGTGTTGTTTACACCTCGATCGAAACCGGCGCGTCGAACCTGACCTCGGCAACCGGCTCCTACCTGGGCACCAAAGGTCCGTCCGACTCCTAAGTCGCTTATGACCTGACGAGTTCGAGGGCCGCGCCTTTTGCCTAAGGCGCGGCCCTTTGCCCAAGGAACCTTCGGCTTACGAGGTCCATTATGAACAGGTTCAAGCATTTCATTGCCAAAGACGACGGCGCAGTCACCGTTGACTGGGTGGTTCTGACCGCTGCGATTGTCGGATTGGTCGTTCTGATCGCCGCCTCCATGGAGGATGGCGCATTGGGGCTGGCCGATCTGCTGGCCGCCTATATGACCAACTGGTCGTTCAGCTGATCCGGTAGTGGCCGAGGCAACTCGGCAGCCAGACAGAGATTTAAGGTGCGCCAGGCGCGCAACAGGACAGAACGTCCGCCTTAGGCAACGGTTTGACCGACCCAGGCGCCGGTATTGCGTCTGCAATGCCGGCCGCAACTGATGAGAGGTACCACCATGCGTGCAGTATTCGGACTTGTCCTCATTGTCGGAGTCGCCCTCGCCGGGGGGGCTGTGATGATGGCCAAGAACTATATCAGCGCTTACCAGAACGAACTCGCCCGTGAGCGCGCCTCGCGGGGGGAAAACATCCCATTGGTCGATATCTTTGTCGCCAATGACCAGCTGAAATACGGCGAGCGACTGACCAAGGAACATATCCGCTCCGTTCGCTGGCCCGAAAACGCGATTCCCGAAGGCGCCTTCCTGACCATGGATGCGCTGTTCCCGCCGCAATACCCCGATGATCATCGCGTGGTGCTGCGCCGCATGGAAAAGGACGAGGCGATTCTGGCCGTCAAAGTCACCAAACCCGGTGAGGACGCAGGCATCACCTCGCGCCTGTCCAAGGGGATGCGCGCCTTTGCCATCCGCGTCGATGTCTCCTCCGGCGTGTCCGGCTTCCTGCGTCCCGGTGACCGTGTCGATGTCTACTGGACCGGATCGCTCAATGATCAGGCCGGTGGCCGCAATGGTGAATTCACCCGTCTGATCCAGACCAATATCGAACTGATTGCCGTGGATCAGACTGCAGGTGGCGATCTGGATGGTGCCGTGATTGCGCGCACCGTCACAGCCGCTGTCCGCCCTGAACAGGTTGCGGCCCTCGCCCAGGCCCAGTCCACCGGGCGGCTCTCGCTCTCCCTTGTGGGGGCTGGTGACGACACGGTTGCATCGGTGATCGAGGTTGATCAGCGCAGCCTGCTGGGGCTCAGCGCCATCGAAGCGCCGCAGCAGGCCGAGCAGGAAAAAGTCTGCACCATCCGCACCCGTCGCGGCGCCGAGGTGGTAGAGATCCCGATTCCCTGCACCAACTGATCAGCACCGCGCCTTTCCTGCAAAGGTTTCAGATAGATAACAGATCGAACGTCGCCCCCTCCGGGGCGGCGTTTTTATGTGATTGTTGCTGTCACCCCACAGGTCGGCCACGGTCGCTGCATCCCGGAAGCCTTTGATTCTTGCAAAAATTCGCCGATACGCGCAGAGTGTCCCAAACAATGGGCAATAAGACCCTGTATTGAGGCGTGATCGGAAAGGCAGGTCACATGGCTTTTAGACGGTATGTAGCGGCGGCCCTCACCGGGCTCGCGCTGGTGTGTTTCCCGGTTGCGGATGCGGCCTGGGGCAATGGCCTGCGCGTGGTCAAAAAGGGCACGGCGGCCAATCTTGAGGTGCCGATGAACCGGGCGGTCGTGGTCGAAAGCGATGTGCCCTTCTCCGAGCTCAGCATCGCCAATCCCAGCATCGCCGATATCTCCTCGCTTTCGGATCGCACAATCTACGTGCTGGGCAAGGCGCCGGGTCTAACCACGCTGACCCTGCTCGATGCCTCCGGTCGTCTGATCACCAATGTCGACGTCCGCGTTGCCGCGGATGTCAGCGAATTCAAGGAGCGGCTGCGGCAGATCCTGCCCGGCGAGCGGATCGAGGTCCGTACCGCCAATGACGGTATTGTCCTGTCCGGCGTTGTCTCCAGCTCGTCGCGATTGCAGCGGGCGCTTGATCTGGCCGAACGCTACGCCCCGGAACGGGTCAGCAACCTGATGTCGGTGGGCGGTGTCCAGCAGGTCATGCTGAAGGTCCGTTTTGCCGAGATGCAGCGCACCGTCTCGAAGTCGCTCAGCGCCTCGCTTGGCGTGAAGGGCGGCAACAGCGTCGGCGTCAATGGCGGCACCAGCACACTCAACACCCAGGGCGCGCTGACCAACAGCCTGTCCGGCAATATCCCTGCGGGCAACGACAACACCGGTGCCTTTGTCTTTGGCTTCAACGCCGGGGCCTTTCAGGTGAACCTGCTGCTGGAGGCGCTGGAACAGAAAGGTGTCGTGCGCACTCTGGCAGAGCCGAACCTGTCGGCCCTGTCCGGGCAGGAAGCCAAGTTCCTCGCCGGGGGGGAATACCCCATTCCCGTCGCACAGGAAGACGGCATTATTACGATTGAATTCAAACCCTTCGGGATCGAGCTGAACTTCGTTCCGCGGGTGGTGGACGCCGATGTCATCAACCTTGAAATGAAGGCCGCCGTCTCCGCTATTGATCCCACCAACTCGATTGAGCTGAACGGGCTGAATATCGCCGCCTTCTCGCGGCGCGAAACCTCCACCACAGTGGAGCTGCGCGACGGCGAGAGCTTTGCGATTGCCGGCCTGATCCGTGATGAGTTCCGCGACAACTCTTCGCAGCTGCCATGGATTGGCGACGTGCCGGTCCTCGGCTCGCTGTTCCGCAGCGCCAACTACCAGCGCGCGCAGACTGAACTGGTGATCATTGTCAGCGCCCATCTGGTTACGCCGACACGGGGCGAGGCGCTGAGCCTGCCCACCGATCGGATCCGCCCACCCAGCGAAAGCGAGCTGTTCCTGATGGGCCGCGTGGCCAAGGGACAAAAAGGCCCCGCCAGCGAGGTCGCCAAGCAGGACTTCAACGGCTCTTACGGCTATGTGATGGATTGAGCAGAGGAACATGGGGCAGATGATCAGATATGCAGCACTCCTTGGCCTGTCCCTGACAGTTGCCGCCTGCGGATATGAAGCGGGCGAACCGCTGGACCGCTCGGTCTTTGGCAATGCGACCAATTCCAACGCCGCCGTGATGGCCGGAGAGCGCGACTTTGCGATCCAGCTCGCCACCCGGTTTGCCGAGGAAGTGCCAAATACGATCACCTTTGCCTTTGACAGCGCGCAGCTGGATGGCAACGCCCGCGCCGTGCTGGATCAGCAGGCCCATTGGATCAGACAGTTCCCGGAGGTGCGATTCCGTGTCTTCGGCCATACCGACGCCGTCGGCTCTGCAAGCTACAACAAGGCCCTGGGCCTGCGCCGCGCCCGTGCCGCCGTCGCCTATCTCGTCTCGCGGGGCATCAGCCGCAGTCGCTTGGAGGCAGTCGTGTCCTTTGGCGAAACGCAGCCTCTGATCCCCACCTCCGACCGCGAACGCCGCAACCGTCGCACCGTGACTGAGGTCAGCGGTTTCCTGAAGCGCCATCCCACTGTTCTGGATGGAAAATATGCGCAGATCATCTACCGCGAATATGTCGAAAGCGCGGTGCCACGCACCTCTCTGACCAGCGAACGGTCGATCAGGACCACCCTGGAATAAGCGCAGGACGACAGGGTTGACCGCGGTTAACCCTGTTCAGGCTTCATTAGGAATTCCCCACAAATGGGCCGCCTTGGCCCCAATCTCGCCCAGATCTTCACCGACATTGTTCTCAAGAGGTAATGTGCGTCCAAATGCCGGACGTGCGTGCTAGCGTGCTCTGGCCAACATGGTGCGACACGCCCCGAGAGAAGGATTACGGTGATGAGCAGTGGTATGCCGCAGACAGAAGCGAACGCGATTGTTGCCTGCACGATCAGCCGCGACGTGCAGAACTTTGACCTGCTGATCGAAGACATGGAAGCCACCATGGGCGAAGCCTGGGGCGATCTCGGCTTTACCGAGGCGCTGGCCTTCTTCAACCAGAGCGAAGCCGAAGCGCTGGAATTTGTGGCGCTGGCGCTGGACAGCGCCGACGAAGACAATCTGCAATTGATGGGCACCATCATCACCGAGGCAAAGTCCCGCAATATCAAGGTGATCCTGATTGCCGAGGACGTGACCCCCGCCGCACTGCACAGCCTGCTGCGCCAGGGGGCCGATGAATTCATCCCCTACCCGCTGCCCGAGGGGGAGTTGCAGGCCGCCATCGAACGGCTGCGCCTGGCCGAGGCCGAACGCACCGCCCAACCGCAGCACGCTCTGAAAACCGGCAGCCAGCGCGACGGCGCGGTCATCGTCTGCCACGGTCTGGCCGGCGGCAGCGGTTCAACCACGCTGGCGGTAAATCTCGCCTGGGAGCTGGCGCAGCTTTCCACATCGGAGACCCCGCGCGTCTGCCTTCTGGATTTTGACCTGCAATACGGGTCCGTCGCAACCTATCTCGACCTGCCGCGCCGCGAGGTGGTGATGGAGATGCTGAGCGATACCGAGAATCTCGACGAAGACATCTTTGGCCAGGCGCTGGTCACCTATGAGGACAAGCTACAGGTGCTGACGGCGCCGGTGGATATGATCCCGCTGGAATTCATCACCCCCGAAGATATCGAGCGGGTGGTAACGCTGGCGCGCAGCCATTTTGATTTTGTCGTCATCGACATGCCCCACACGCTGGTGCAATGGTCTGAAACCGTTCTCAATATGGCGCATGTCTATTTCTCCATGGTCGAGCTGGACATGCGGTCGGCGCAGAATGCGCTGCGCCTGAAACGCGCTCTGCAATCGGAGGAGCTGCCGTTTGAAAAGCTGCGCTTCGCATTGAACCGCGCACCGAAGTTCACCGACCTCAGCGGCAAGAGCCGCGTCAAGCGTATGGCGGAATCCTTGGGTATTTCCATCGACCTGCAGCTGCCCGACGGCGGCAAACAGGTTGCGCAGGCCTGCGACCACGGCACCCCGCTGGCCAGCTCGGCCGCCAAGAACCCGCTACGCAAGGAAGTTCTGAAACTGGCCCAATCGCTGCATGACCTCGGTCAAAGCGACGCTGCGGCGGCCTGAACCCAGATTTAACCAGGGGCGTTCCTTTCATGTTCTCGAAGTATAAAAAACAATCCGCCACCCCCCGCGCTGCGGCGCAGCCGGCGCCCGTGGCCACGCCCGCCCCGCAAAAAGCCGCTCCGGCCGTCTCCATGCGCCGACCAATGGTCGGCACTCCCGCCGAGGCCGCCCCGGCGGACAAGGAACGCAAGCGCAAGGAGCGGATGGGTGAGATCAAGATCCAGCTCCACCGCGAGCTGCTGGACAACCTGAACCTCGCAGCACTGGAACGCGCCAGCGAGGCGGAACTGCGCGCCGAGATTTCCTCCATCGCCACCGAAATCCTTGAGGAAAAAGGCATCGTTCTCAACCGCGAGGACCGCCAGACCCTGACCAAGGAACTCTATGACGAGGTCACCGGCCTTGGCCCGCTGGAAACCCTGCTTCAGGACGATACGGTCAACGATATCCTTGTAAACGGCCCGCATCAGGTTTTTGTCGAACGCGACGGCAAGCTGCAGATGTCGGATGTCACATTCAAGGATGAAAAGCACCTGATGCGGATCATCGACAAGATCGTCTCCGCCGTGGGTCGCCGTGTCGATGAAAGCAACCCTTACGTGGACGCCCGTCTTGCCGACGGCTCGCGCTTTAACGCCATGGTGCCGCCGGTCGCGGTCGATGGCTCGCTGGTGTCGATCCGTAAATTCAAAAAGGACAAGCTGGGCATTGACGATCTGGTCGGCTTCGGCGCCTTCACCGAAGAGATGGCCGCCTATCTTCAGGCCGCTGTCTCCACGCGCCTGAATGTCATCGTTTCCGGCGGGACCGGCTCTGGTAAGACCACCACGCTCAATGCGCTATCGTCCTTCATCGACAATGCCGAACGTATCCTGACCATCGAGGATACGGCGGAACTTCAGCTGCAACAGACCCATGTGGGCCGGATGGAAAGCCGCCCGCCCAACGTCGAGGGTCGCGGCGAGGTTTCCCCCCGCGACTGTCTCAAGAACGCCCTGCGGATGCGCCCGGACCGGATCATCGTGGGCGAGACCCGCGGCGAGGAGGTCATCGACATGTTGCAGGCGATGAACACCGGCCACGACGGGTCCATGACCACGATCCACGCCAACTCCGCCCGCGACGGCATCTCGCGCCTGGAAAACATGATCGCCATGGCCGGCATCGAAATGCCGATCAAGGCGGTACGCAGCCAGATCGCATCGGCGGTCAACATCATCGTGCAGGCCTCGCGCCTTCAGGACGGGTCGCGCCGCATGACCTCGATCACCGAAATCACCGGCATGGAGGGCGATGTGATCTCGATGCAGGAAATCTTCCGCTTCCAGCGCGTCGGCCTGACCCCGGACAACAAGATCATCGGCCATTTCACCGCCACCGGCGTGCGCAGCCACTACTCCGAGCGCTTCCGCCTCTGGGGCTATGACCTGCCCGCGTCGATCTATGAACCCACCGTGATGGAGGCCCGCTGATGCAACTGAGTGCAGAACCGATCATCTACGGCCTGATCTTCATCGGCGTCTTGGTGCTGGTTGAAGGTCTCTACCTGGTGACATTCGGCAAATCCATCAGCCTCAACAGCCGCGTGAACCGCCGTCTGGAAATGATGGACAAGGGCGGCAACCGCGAACAGGTGCTGGAACAGCTGCGCAAGGAAATGCGCCAGCATATGAGCGCCAAGTCGATCCCGCTCTATTCGCTGCTGGCTGAACGCGCTCAGAAGGCGGCCATCGCCTTCTCACCGCGCCAGCTGATCATGATCATGGGCGGCGTCGCGGCCATCGCCTTTGTCGGTCTCAGCGTCGGCACCAGCGCCGAACTGCCGCTGCGCCTGCTGGCCTCGGTGATCATCGGCGTCGGCGCCGTGTTCTTCTGGGTCAACAAAAAAGCCGCCAAACGCATGGCGATGATCGAGGAACAGCTGCCCGATGCGGTCGAACTGATGGTGCGCTCCCTGCGCGTCGGCCATCCGTTTTCCTCTGCCGTGCAGATCGTCGCCAATGAGGTCGAAGACCCGCTGGCCACGGAATTTGGCGTGATCGCCGACGAAAGCGCCTATGGCCGCGATGTCGGCGAGGCGCTGAAGGAAATGGCCGAACGTCTGGACATGCAGGACATGCGCTTCCTTGCCGTGGCCGTCACCATCCAGCAGCAATCCGGTGGCAACCTCGCCGAGGTGCTGGCCGGTCTGGCCAAGGTGATCCGCGCCCGCTTCCGCCTGTTCCGCCGCGTGAAGGCCATCACCGCCGAGGCGCAGTGGTCCGGCAAATTCCTCTCCGGCTTTCCGCTGTTCTGTCTGGGCGGCATCCTGGCTAAGGATCCGGGCTATTACGACAGCGTGATCGACCATCCCTGGTTCATTCCCGCCTGCTTTGTTGTGGGCGCCATGCTGACCGTCAACCTCTTCGTCATGCGGATGCTGACGAACATCAAGGTGTGAGGCAATAATCATGACATCCCTGAGCGATATCAACGACCTGCTGACCTCCCATCTTGGCCCCTTCGGCCCGCTTCTGGTGGTCGGGCTGATCGGCCTCTTCATGATCCTGCTGGCGATTCCGCTGCTGCTGAACCAGCCCGAGGATCCGCTGAAGAAGCTGCAAAAAAGCATGTCGGCCAGCACCCAGACCAAACCGAAAAAGGAACGTCTGCGGCAGGCCGATCGCAACGAGCAGCTGCAGAAATTCGCCTCCTTTCTGGAGCCGCAGGACGCCGCCGAACTCTCCAAGATGGAGCTGAAGCTGCGTCAGGCCGGCTATCAGTCCAAGGACTCGGTCCGCTTTTTCCACTTTGCACAGTTTGCCCTTGGCCTCATCGGTCTCGCCGCGGGTCTGTTCTATGTCTACGTGCTGAATGCGGACATGGAATATGACAGCCAGCAGATGGTGATCCGCATCATCGGCCCCGGTGCCGCCGCCTATATGCTGCCGAAATACTGGATCACCCGCCGCATCGAGGAGCGCAAACAGGAGATCACCTCGGGCTTTCCTGACGCGCTGGACATGATGCTGGTCTGCGTCGAGGCAGGTCAGTCTCTGGATCAGGCGATTGTGCGCGTGGCCAAGGAGCTGCATGCCTCCTACCCGGCGCTGGCCGAGGAATTCGAGGTGGTCGCCCAGGAGATGAAGGCCGGCAAGGACAAGGATAAGGTCATGCGCGACATGGGCACCCGCTGCGGCGTGCAGGATGTGTCCTCCTTTGTGACCGTGATGATCCAATCCGCCACCTTCGGCACCTCGATTGCCGAGGCACTGCGGGTCTATGCCAGCGAAATGCGGGACAAGCGCGTCATGCGCGCCGAAGAGGCCGCAAACAAGTTGCCAACCAAAATGACCCTTGCCACAATGACCCTGACGGTGCCGCCGCTGCTGATCATTCTGGTCGGACCCTCGGCACAGGGCATCGCCAATCTGGGCAATATGAGCAAATAACACATGATGACATTGGGTTGGGCCATCCCCTCCCGTCTCTATCGACTGATCCCCGCCACCCTCGCGCTTGCGTTGGTGGCGGCTTGCATGTCGCCGGGCGGAAAACCGGATCCAAAGGATCCCCTTGGCGCGCCCGCCCTGCCCGGCGTTGATCCCCGTGGCACTGCCGAAAGCGGGCTTATTGTCGGGCACCGTCTGATGGCCGCCGCCGAGTATGAGCTGGCGCTGGATGCCTTTACCCGCGCCGCATTGGAAGAGGGTCTCAGCGCCGAGGTGCTCTCTGGCCTCGGGACCGCAAATCTGGGGCTGGGCCGTCTGGGTCAGGCCGAAACCCAGCTGCGCCGCGCGGTCGCAAAGGATCCCGACTGGCCTGCGGCGATGAACAATCTCGGCGTCGTGCTGATGGAGCGGCAGAAATACCCGGAGGCCGAGCAGACCCTGCGCCGCGCCTTTGCCCTCGATAATGGCGAAAGTGACGCAATCCGTGAAAATTTCCGCCTTGCCCTCGCAAAACTTGATCAGAACACGCATAGTGATCCGCAACAAAAAGGCTATGCACTGGTGCAACGCGGAGGGGGCAGCTACCTGATTCGCACGTCCCAGTGACGCAAGGCCTAGAGGCAGAGCAGCACAGAGGACGCAAAACATGCGCCAGCAGATTTTCGTATCCGCATGTCTGGTCGGTGGGCTTGTCCTGTCGGCCTGCGCCAAGGACGACACCGAAGCCGTGGACCGCGCCTTTCAGGAGGTGAATGTGGTCGACGAAAGCAATCTCAACGATGTGATGCTGACGGTTGCCGATCCAAACGAAGCCGTCACCTATTTTCAGCGCACCGTCAAATCCGCACCCGACCGGATCGACCTCAACCGCGGGCTGGCGATCTCGCTGATCCGCGCCAAGCGCAACACCGAAGCGGTCGCCGCCTGGAAAAAAGTCGTCTCGCTGCCCGAGGCCACCGATGAGGACCGTATCGAACTGGCCGACGCGCTGATCCGCACCAGCAACTGGGACGAGGCCAAGGCCACTCTCGACAAGGTGCCGCCCACCCATGAGACCTACAAACGCTACCGGCTGGAGGCGATGGTCGCCGACTCGGAACAGGACTGGAAACGCTCCGACAGCTTTTACCAGACCGCCGTCGGCCTCACGACACAGCCCGCCCGCGTGATGAACAACTGGGGCTATTCGAAACTGACCCGTGGCGATTACGCCGAGGCCGAGCGCCTGTTCGGCGATGCCATCCGCCAGGATCAGTCGCTGTTCACCGCCAAGAACAATCTGGTGCTGGCCCGTGGCGCGCAGCGCAACTACACGCTGCCGGTGATCCCGATGGATCAGGTCGAACGCGCCCAGCTGCTGCACACGCTGGCGCTATCGGCTGTAAAACAGGGCGACGTGCAGACCGGCGAAAGCCTGCTGCGGCAGGCAATCTCGACCCATCCGCAGCATTTCGACGCGGCGGCGCGCGCACTTGCTGCGCTGGAAAACGGCTAAGACCGGAGCCCCCACCCCATGCTGATCTCGGCCCATGTCGCCCTGTGGTTCCTGCCCTTTGTGGTGCCGCTCTGCTGTGTGGTCGCGCTGAATGACCTGCGCCATATGCGGATCCCGAACTGGACCGTGGATCTTCTGGCCGTGATCTTTGTCCTTGTCGGCCCCTTCCTGATGAGCTGGACGGATTATGGCTGGCAGCTGCTGCATCTGCCCATCGGCATCGGCCTTGGCTTCCTGTGCTACAGCGCGGGCATGGTCGGCGCAGGGGACGCCAAATTCGCCGGTGCCGCCGCGCCCTTTGTGGTCTTTGGCGATCTCTCGGTGGTGGTGATGATCTTCTCGGCCATGCTGCTGGCCGGGTTCCTCACCCATCGTATCGCGAAATACACCCCCCTGCGCCGTCTCGCCCCGCATTGGAAGAGCTGGGAGGTCGGCAGCAAGTTTCCAATGGGCCTCTGCCTTGGCGGCACGCTGGTCGCCTATCTGCTGCTCGGCAGCCAGCTGGGTCAGAGCGCTCCGGTCTGAGGCATCCCGGTCCAGATCGCCCCCGACTGACAATTTCCTAAAATGCGCTGCATCTGCCCCGCCCCTTCGCGGAAATGCACCAGCTTTGCCCCGCTTGTGCCACAGTGCTGAATAAACTCTTGTCTGAACAGTCAGGCGCCACCGGGCGCAACATTGAACAATCGAGACAGGCAGGCCGCAGCATGAACATGCAGACATCCGCCGTAGTGGCACCCCCTACCCCGCGCGGGCTGGAGCAGATGCAGCTCCCGATGGTGATGATGCGGGATATCCTGCTCAAGACCATTTTCCGCAAGACCTGCGAAAACGTCAGCGAAATCGCCGCCGCCATCTGCCTGCCGATCCCGGTGACGCAGGAACTGGTCGATATCGCCCGCGAACAGAAGCTGCTGGAGGCAACCGGTACGCTCAACGCCAACAGCGGCAATGAAATGGGCTATCAGCTGACCGAGGCGGGCAAAGCCCGCGCGCTGGATGCGCTCAGCCAGTCCGAATATTACGGCGCCATGCCGGTGCCGCTGCACATCTACCGCGAACAGGTCAAACGCCAGTCAATCCGCAATATTCTGGTCACCCGCCAGCAACTGCTCGGTGCAATGGGCCATCTGGTCCTGCCCGACAGCCTGCTCGACCACCTCGGCCCCGCTGTCAGCGCCGGCCGCTCGATCCTGATGTATGGCCCGCCCGGCAACGGGAAATCCTCCATCTCCAACGGCATCCGCGACGCGCTGGGGGATCACGTCTACGTGCCGCGCGCGATTGAATATGCCGGTCAGGTGATCACGGTCTATGATCCCATCGTTCACACTGCCGTGCCGCTGCCCGAGGACGACCCCAACAGCCTGCGCCGCGCCCGCCGCTTTGACAGCCGCTATGTCTGCTGCGAACGGCCCACGGTGGTGACCGGGGGCGAGCTGTCCCTGTCGATGCTGGATCTGGTCTACAACCCAACCGCGCGCACCTATCAGGCGCCGCTGCAGCTGAAATCCACCGGCGGCATCTTCATCGTCGATGACCTGGGCCGCCAGGCGGAATCACCGCAGGCGCTGGTCAACCGCTGGATCGTGCCGCTGGAAGAGGGCCGCGATATCCTCTCCCTGCAATCGGGCGAGAAATTCGAGGTGCCCTTTGACACGCTGGTGATCTTCTCCACCAACTTCCACCCCAATGAGATCTTCGATCAGGCGGCGCTGCGGCGGATCTTTTTCAAGATCAAGATCGACGGGCCAAATCAGGAAAACTTCCTCAAGATCTTTGCCATGGTCGCCCAGAAGAAAGGCGTGCCCCTGGACGAGGCGGCGCTGGTGCATCTTCTGAAACGCAAATACCCGACCATCGACAATATCTACGCCAATTATCAGCCGGTGTTCCTGATCGACCAGATGAAGGCGATCTGCGATTTCGAAGGCATCCCCTATCAGATGTCTCCCGACCTCATCGACCGCGCCTGGGCCAATATGTTCGTCAAGGACGAACACATCGTCAAATGAGCCACCTCAAAGTTTTTTGATAAACTTTGACCAGAACGTTTAGAAAAGTTCTGCCACCGCGCCTAGATAAGTCGGATGAGCAGTCTTCCCGATGTCATCACCGCCTGGTTCCACGACCGTGGCTGGACCATTCACCCGCACCAGCAAGAGATGCTGGCGCGCGCGGATGATCCGACAACGCTGCTGATCGCCCCAACCGGCGGCGGCAAGACGATGGCGGGTTTCCTGCCCACTCTTGCCGATCTTGCAACCGGCGAACACCGCGGGCTGCACACACTCTACGTCTCGCCGCTGAAGGCGCTGGCGGCGGATATCAAACGCAACCTGCGCACCCCGGTCGAGGAGATGGGCCTGCCCATCCGCATCGACGACCGCACCGGTGACACGCCCGCCTCCCGCAAGCGCAGCCAGCGCGCCGACCCGCCGCATATCCTGCTCACCACACCTGAAAGCCTCGCCCTGCTCACCTCCTATGAGGACGCGCCGCGGATGTTTGCGGGACTGAAACGAGTGGTACTGGACGAGATCCACGCCCTCGCCGAGAGCAAGCGCGGCGACCAGCTGATGCTCGCCCTGACCCGGCTTCAGGCGATCTGTCCGGACATGCGCCGCGTCGGCCTTTCGGCCACCGTCGATGATCCCGCCGCCATCGCGCAGTATCTGGCCCGCCACCCGGATCCCTGCGATATCGTTCTGGCCGATCCCGGCCCCGCCGCCGATATCCAGATGCTGCACACGGATGCAGCCCCGCCCTGGTCCGGGGGCGGCGCTGCCCATGCCATCCCCGCCGTGCTTGAGCAGATCAAGGCGCATAACACCACGCTGATCTTCCACAACACCCGCGCCCAGGCAGAGATCTTCTTTCACAACCTCTGGCTTGCCAATGATGACGCGCTGCCGATCGGCATTCACCATGGCTCACTCGACCGGATGCAGCGGGACCGGGTCGAGGCAGCGATGGTGCGCGGAGAGCTGCGCGCAGTGGTCTGTACCGGCTCGCTTGATCTGGGCATCGACTGGGGGGACGTCGATCTGGTGATCCAGATCGGCGCGCCGAAGAACGTGAAACGGCTGGTCCAGCGCATCGGCCGCGCCAACCACCGCTACAATGCCCCCTCCAAGGCGCTTCTGGTGCCGGCCAACCGGTTTGAGGTGGTGGAATGCCGTGCCGCCCTTGAGGCGGTGGAGGCAGGCACGCTTGATGGCAGCCCGCGCACACCCGGCCCCCGCGACGTGCTCTGTCAGCACATCCTGATCCGCGCCTGCGCCGGTCCCTTCGCCGCCGATGAGCTATATGCCGAGGTCACGGGAGCCGGCGCCTATGCCAGCCTCAGCCGGGCTGAATTCGACGCCTGCCTCGATTTCTGTGCCACCGGCGGTTACGCCCTCCGGGTCTATGACCAGTGGCAACGGCTGCTGCAACGTCCCGACGGGATGTGGCAGCTGCGCGACCCCCGCGCCGCCCGCCGCATCCGCATGAACATTGGCACCATTCAGGACGCCGACCTCCTGAAGGTCCGACTCAAACGCAGCCGCGGCGGCAAACCGCTTGGCGAGGTCGAAGAGAGCTTTGCCGCCACCCTCACCCCGGGCGACACCTTCCTCATCGGCGGCCAGATCGTACGGTATGAATCGCTGCGCGAAATGACGGTCGAGGTCAGCCGCAATGCCAGCCGGAAACCGAAGGTCGCGGTCTTCTCCGGCACCAAATTTGCCACCTCGACCCAGCTCAGCACCCGCATACTCGATATCCTGCAACGCGACAGCTGGCCCGATCTGCCACCGCACACCGCCGACTGGCTGGCGCTACAGCGCGAGGTCTCACAGATGCCCCGCCGGGGCCAGCTGCTGCTCGAAAGCTTTCCCTTCCGGGGCCGCGAACACCTCTGCATCTACGGGTTTGCCGGGCGCAATGCGATGCAGACCCTCGGTCTGTTGCTGACCAAACGGATGGAAGAGCTGTCGCTCGATCCGCTTGGCTTTGTCGCCACCGATTATGCCACGCTGATCTGGGGACTCAGCCCGGTTGACGACCCCGCCCCGCTGTTCGATCCTGCCGAGCTGCGCGCGGGTCTGGACGGCTGGCTCGCGGGCAATGCGGTGATGAAACGCAGCTTCCGCGCGGTGGCCACCATCGCGGGGCTGATCGAACGCAACACCCCCGGCCAGCGCAAGAACGGACGACAGGCGACATTCTCCTCCGACATCCTCTACGACACGCTCCGTAAATATGATCCCGATCACCTGCTCTTGGACATCACCCGGCAGGAGGCGCTTGGCGGGCTGGTGGATTTCGGCCGCATCGAGGAACTGCTCA
Organism: Phaeobacter sp. JH20_26; assembly: GCF_048056275.1. Taxonomy (NCBI): domain Bacteria; kingdom Pseudomonadati; phylum Pseudomonadota; class Alphaproteobacteria; order Rhodobacterales; family Roseobacteraceae; genus Phaeobacter; species Phaeobacter sp. JH20_26. Next base: position 1,350,176 of record NZ_JAYMWL010000013.1, read on the forward strand.
GCCGCATCAAGGGAAACATCACCCTCAACCGGCTGTCGCAGATCTCACCGCTGGCCGCGCCGCTGCTGCTGGAGGCAGGCAAGGTCCCGGTGAAAGGTGCCGCCCAGGAAAAGCTGCTGCAACGCGAAACCGAAGAGCTGATGCGCAGCGCCGGGCTGGCAGAGCTGGCTCCGCCCGGCGCGCCGTCACCCTGACCGCTGAATCTGCCGTCTTGCACCGTCCCGCAAAACCGGCGATCAGAGCAGCCATGACCGGCTATGATCTCTCCCTCGCAGGCCAGCGCCTCACCGCGCTTGGTGCTGGTGCGCTCTGGTGGCAGGCGCAGGGGCTGCTCTGTGTCTCCGACCTGCATCTGGGCAAATCCGAACGCCAGCTCCGGCGCGGCGGCCCGGCCCTGCCCCCCTATGAAACCCGCGATACCCTTCAGCGTCTTGCAGCGGTGCTTGACCAGACCCGTCCCGAAACGGTCATCTGCCTCGGCGACAGCTTCGACGATGACGCGGCGGCAGCCGCCTTGTCAGATGCCGACCAAACCCGTCTCGACCAGCTGATCGCGGCTCATCGCTGGATCTGGATCACCGGCAATCACGACCCTGCCCCCAGCGGGCTGGCGGGCGACGCCTGTGACAGCCTGACCCTCGGCCCGCTGCTGTTTCGTCACATCGCCGACCCCACCTTCAAGAGCCACACCGGCGCTGAGACCCCGGGCGAAGCTGCCGCCGAGATATCCGGCCACTACCATCCAAAGGCGCGTCTGCGCGGCAGCGCCCGGCCTGCGTTCCTGGCCGATCACCAGCGCCTGATCCTGCCCGCCTTTGGCACCTATACCGGCGGTCTCTGCACCACCAACCCGGCACTCTCGGATCTCATGGCGCCGCGGGCCCTCGCCATCCTCACCGGCCCGCGTCCGCTGCCCTGCCCGATGCCGCGCTGACCCGCCGCGGCGGATCTGCGCGCAGCGTCACCTCCCCATCGCAGCACGCGCGGTCTATGCTGGCTGCACATGCGAAAGGGACAGCCATGATCGAACAGCGCATCCGCGACAGCTTTGCCAGACAGAGCATGATGCAGACATTGGGTGCCGAGGTTGCCAGCGTCGGCACCGGCACCGTCACCATCTCCGCGCCCATCCTGCCGGGCAGCCGCCAGCAGCACGGCGTCGCCCATGCGGCGCTCAGCTTTGCCATCGGAGACAGTGCCGCAGGCTATGCCGCTCTGACCCTGATGCCCGAGGACAGCGAGGTGATGACCGCCGAGATGAAGATCAATCTTCTCGCACCGGGTGCAGGCGATATGCTGCGCGCCACGGGCCAGGTCATCAAACCCGGCCGCCGTCTGATCATTGTCACCGCCGAGGTCCACGCCATCACCGGAGAGGAGGAAAAACTGATCGCCCTGTTGCAGGGCACCATGGTGCCAGTCGCGGCCTGATCCGCGCGCCCTGATCCGCGGGTTTTTCCCACCTGTCACTTTTCCAAAAAATACTCCCGCCGGAGGCATCCGACGGGAGCAGCAGATCTCAGCCATCCGCAGATAGCAGGTCGGTTCTGATCAGGCGGTCAACCCTTCCGGCTCCGCCAGACCATTGGCGCGGCAGCAGGCGGTCACGGTATTGGCCAGCAGGCAGGCGATGGTCATCGGGCCGACGCCACCGGGCACCGGGGTGATTGCGCCGGCGCGCGCGGCCGCACTCTCAAAATGCACATCGCCCACCAGACGGGTCTTGCCCTCGCCTTTTTCCGGTGCGTCGATCCGGTTGATGCCCACGTCGATCACGGTGGCGCCTTCCTTGATCCAGTCGCCAGGCACCATTTCAGGACGGCCCACAGCAGCGACAACAATATCGGCGCGGCGGACAACATCCGGCAGATCCTTGGTGCGGCTATGTGCGATGGTCACGGTGCAGCTGTCGCCCAGCAACAGCTGCGCCATCGGCTTGCCAACGATATTGGAGCGGCCAATGACAACCGCGTCCATGCCCGACAGCGAGCCATGATAGTCGCGCAGCATCATCAGACAGCCAAGCGGCGTGCAGGGCACCATGCTTTTCTGACCGGTGCCCAGCAGGCCCACGTTGGAAATGTGGAACCCGTCCACGTCCTTTTCTGGCGCGATGGAGTTGATGATCAGGTCTTCGTTCAAATGACCCGGCAGCGGCAGCTGCACGAGGATGCCATGCACCGAGGGATCCTTGTTCAGCTGATCGACCACCGCCAGCAGGTCCTCTTCGGAGGTGTCGGCCTCCAGCTTGTGCTCAAAGGAGTTCATGCCCGCTTCAACGGTCTGCTTGCCCTTGGAGCGCACATAGACCTGGCTTGCCGGATCTTCACCCACCAGAACCACCGCCAGACCGGGGGTGATGTCATGCTCTTCCTTCAACCGGGCCACGTGGCCTGCCACCTTCTCGCGTACGGTGGCGGCAAAGGCCTTGCCGTCGATGATATTCGCTGCCATTGCTTCTGTCCTCTTGCTGCGCGCCGCTCCGGGCCGCGTTACTCCTCGCGAATGATCTGTGCCTCGCGGGCTATCGACCATTCCACAAGCTGGCGCCACAGGCGCTCGACCAGATCGGGATCAAGCCCTGCCGTGCTGGCCGTCATCCGGGCATTCCCGACCACTTCTTCGACACGGGCCGGTATGCGCGCGGGCCAGTTATTGGCCGCCTTCAGCTCGATCGCACGGTCGATATAGCCCGCCCGCTCGGCCAACAGGGCAATCAGCTCCCGGTCCAGCCTGTCGATCTGCTGCCGCAGCGCCGGCATGTCGGCACAGTCCTGCGGCGGGTGTCGTTCGCTCATCTTTAAACTCCTGCGGCCCGAGGGGATCCTCGGGCCGCAGATTGCCTATTTCAGGCCTTAGAACAAGCCTTCGATCTGGCCTGCGTCATTCAGGCGGATCGTTTCCGATGCCGGTTTGCGGGGCAGACCCGGCATGGTCATGATCTCGCCGCAGACCACGACGATGAAACCGGCCCCCGCCGACAGGCGAACTTCGCGCACGGGAACCGAATGGCCGGTCGGCGCGCCGCGCAGGTTCGGATCGGTGGAGAAGGAATACTGCGTTTTCGCCATGCAGACCGGCAGGTTGCCATAGCCAGCCGCTTCCCATTCCTTCAGCTGGTTGCGGATCTTCTGATCGGCCAGCACCTCGTCGGCGCGGTAGATGCGCTTGGCGATGGTTTCGATCTTCTCGAACAGCGGCATCTCGTCGGGGTAGATCGGCGAGAAGTTGGCCTTGCCGGAGTCGGCCAGCTCAACCACTTTATGGGCCAGATCGGCGGAGCCTTCGGAGCCCAGCTCCCAGTGGCGCGACAGCACCGCTTCGACGCCATGGGTGGCGCAGTAATCCTTGACCGCCTGCACTTCGGTCTCGGTGTCGGTGACAAAGTGGTTGATCGCAACCACCACCGGCACGCCAAAGGATTTGACGTTCTCGATATGACGGCCGAGGTTGGCACAGCCCTTGTTGACCGCTTCGACGTTTTCGGCGCCGAGGTCAGCCTTGGCCACGCCACCGTTCATCTTCATCGCGCGCACGGTCGCAACCAGCACCACAGCCGAGGGTGCGATGCCTGCCTTGCGGCATTTGATGTTCATGAACTTCTCAGCGCCAAGATCCGCACCAAAGCCTGCTTCGGTGACAACATAGTCAGCCACTTTCAGCGCGGTCTTGGTTGCGATCACCGAGTTACAGCCGTGGGCGATATTCGCGAAGGGACCACCGTGGACAAACGCCGGATTGTTTTCCAGGGTCTGCACCAGGTTCGGCTGCATCGCGTCTTTCAGCAGAACGGTCATCGCGCCTTCTGCCTTGATGTCGCGGCAGTAAACCGGGGTCTTGTCGCGGCGGTAGGCCACGATGATGTCGCCCAGACGCTTTTCCAGGTCCTTCAGGTCGTTGGCGAGGCAGAGGATCGCCATGACTTCGGAGGCCACGGTGATGTCAAAACCGGTTTCGCGCGGGAAGCCGTTGGAGACGCCACCAAGGGAGGCGGTGATCTGGCGCAGGGCGCGGTCGTTCATATCGACCACACGACGCCATGCAACACGGCGGATGTCGATATCGCACTCATTGCCCCAGTAGATGTGGTTGTCGATCATCGCCGACAGCAGCGAGTGGGCCGAGGTGATGGCGTGGAAGTCACCGGTGAAGTGGAGGTTCATCTCCTCCATCGGAACAACCTGCGCGTAACCGCCACCTGCGGCGCCGCCCTTCATACCGAAGTTCGGGCCCAGCGAGGCCTCGCGGATACAGATCATCGCGTTCTTGCCGATGCGGTTCAGACCGTCACCCAGACCAACCGTGGTGGTGGTCTTGCCTTCGCCCGCAGGCGTCGGGTTGATCGCGGTCACCAGGATCAGCTTGCCGTCTTCCTTGCCCTGAACCGAATTGATGAAGTCCTGGCTCACCTTGGCCTTGTCGTGGCCGTAGGGCAGCAGATCATCGCTGGAGATGCCGATCTTGGCGCCAATTTCCTGGATCGGACGCTTCTGCGCCTCGCGGGCGATTTCGATGTCACTCTTGTAGCTCATGGCCGGTTTCCTGAATTGTGATGTCGCGAGTTACATGGGCACAGCCGTGCCGGTTTCCCGCAAGACTTAGCCCTTCTGCGACATTCCATGCGCGTGATTTCCGACATGATCAGGCATTGAAACGGCGTTCGCTCCCCCTAGGGCATCCAAAGATTGCCAATCGTGCCGCGTCAACGCCTATCGGCAACCAGCGGCGCAGACATGCCCCGACTCAGGGTGCCCAGGCAGGCTGGTCCGGCACAAACAGGCGCAGGCTTTCGCCCTGCCTCAGCACTCCGGGCCGCTCGACCCAGGCCACCACACCGCGCCTGCCGGTGGCTGCCGGCTTGAACTTCGGACCAAAGCCCGCGTGGTCCTTCTCGATCTCCTTGGCCGGGAAAATGCAGGGCCGGTTCTCAAGATCGATTGTCAGCGTCACCCCATCCGGCCCCTGCAAGCGGCTGGAGGGTGGCAGATGGCTAAGGTCGGGAATACCGCGCAGCACCAGCGTCGCGCCAAGGTGGACGGGATCAATCCGCTCCATCCCCATATCAGCGGCGATCAACGCCAGCTCTTCCTCCGACAGGATGCTGATCTGGCGCAGGTTGCGGATTTCCGTGCCCTCGGGATGCAGATTGCGCACCCGCACACAGGAGGCGCGCAAGGCGCCCGCGTGGCGCTCGCCTTCGATGCCGTCAAACCCCAGCGTCAGCGCGTCCCGCGGCTCGGACCGCAGCCCACCGGTGGCAGCCGGAACATAGCCGATCCAGGTCACTTCTCCCTGAAACTCCGTTTCGCGCATCACTGGCATGGGGCATCTCCATCAGGCTCATTTCATTCAGGAATTTCCGCCACCATAGGGGCAGCGTCCCGTTCTGGCCAGCCCCGCCGCTCGGCTTTTCGCGCGCAGTTCAGTCATCAAAAAACCCGGCCACCGCCAGGGTGACCGGGTCTGATATTACACGGTGTTCAGCGCCGCGCCGTCAGGACGACGGTTCCGGTGCCATGCCATCATCCGACGCAGGCTTCTTCGGCTTGGCCTTGGGGATCGCGGTGACCGAGGCGCTGCCGGTATCGGTGTCATCATCCTCGTCCTCGCCTGCCTGCGGCGGCTCGCCATTCATAACGCGTTTGATCTCGTCACCGGTGAGGGTTTCAAATTCCAGCAGCCCCTGCGCCAGACGTTCCCATTCCTCATTCTTGTCCTTGAGGATCTGCAACGCCTGTTCATAGCCCTGCTGGATAAAGCGCTTCACCTCATCCTCGATCAGCTCCTTGGTGTTGGCAGAGACCGAGAAGCCCGCCGTATTGCCGGAATAGCCTTCGTGCGCTTCGGCATAGTCGATGTTGCCGACCTTGTCCGACATGCCCCAGCGCAGCACCATGGCACGCGCCAGCTGGCTGGCCTGCTGGATGTCGCCGGCCGGACCGTTGGAGACATGATCTTCGCCGTATTTGATGACTTCCGCCGCCTTGCCCGCCATGGTCATCGCCAGCTTCTGCTGACATTCGTCACGGTGATAATTCAGACGGTCCATTTCCGGCAGCGACACAACCATACCCAGCGCACCACCGCGCGGAATGATCGTCGCCTTATAGACCGGATCGCACAGCGGCAGCGCCATGCCGACAACCGCGTGACCGGCCTCGTGGTAGGCAGTCTTTTCCTTCTGGTCCTGGGTCAGCACCATCGAGCGGCGCTCAGCCCCCATCATCACCTTGTCCTTGGCCGATTCGAAATCTTCCATGGTGACAAAACGGCGGCCAACACGGGCGGCCATCAATGCGGCCTCATTGACGAGGTTGGCCAGATCCGCACCGGAGAACCCCGGCGTACCACGCGCGATGATGCGCAGATCAACGTCAGGGCCAAGCGGCGTCTTGCGGGCATGAACGCCCAGGATCTTTTCGCGGCCCTTGATGTCGGGGTTGCCGACGGTCACGTTCCGGTCAAAACGGCCCGGACGCAGCAGCGCCGGGTCCAGCACGTCCTTGCGGTTGGTGGCGGCCAGAATGATGACGCCTTCATTGGCCTCAAAACCGTCCATCTCCACCAAGAGCTGGTTCAGCGTCTGTTCACGCTCATCATTGCCGCCGCCATAGCCGGCGCCACGATGGCGACCGACGGCGTCGATTTCGTCGATGAACACGATACAGGGCGCGTTTTTCTTCGCCTGTTCGAACATGTCGCGCACGCGGGAGGCACCGACGCCGACAAACATCTCGACAAAATCGGAACCGGAGATGGTGAAGAACGGCACGCCCGCCTCGCCTGCAATCGCACGCGCCAGCAGCGTCTTACCGGTACCCGGAGGGCCCACCAGCAGGGCGCCTTTGGGGATCTTGCCGCCGAGGCGCGAGAACTTCTGCGGGTTGCGCAGGAATTCGACGATCTCTTCCAGCTCTTCCTTGGCCTCGTCGATGCCAGCCACGTCGTCAAAGGTGACGCGGCCATGCTTCTCGGTCAGCATCTTCGCCTTCGACTTGCCAAAGCCCATGGCGCCGCCTTTGCCGCCGCCCTGCATCCGGTTCATGAAATAGATCCAGACACCGATCAGCAGCAGGAAGGGCAGCAGGGTCAGCAGGAACGACTGGAACCCGGACTGCTGCTGCTTCTCGGCGCGGACCGGAATGTTGTTGTCGATCAACAGGGCGGTCACCTCGGCATCGCCGGGTTTGATGGTCATGAAATTCTGCCCGTCCGACGTGGTATAGCGAACCTGTTCACCATCCAGCGTCACGGTGCTGACATTGCCGTTTTCAACCGCGCTGACAAAATCAGAAAAAGTCTTCTCTCGGCTCTGCATCGTGCTGCCCGAACCACTGAACAAGTTGAACAGCGCCAAGACGAGCACAAACAGAACAACCCAAAAGGCGATATTGCGTACGTTGCCCAAGGAAAGTCTCCCAAAATGCGAGGCGCACCTGGCAGGCCGCCTTCGTTGCCTCTAAAATAGGGATACTTCAGTGAGGTTCAATGCGATAAAAGAGCTGTGAAGAACTCTTCGCTGTTCTGAACCAGTTCTGCGGACCATCCGTTGCCAAATCCTGCCAATGGGGCGGCAACCAGCTCATCCCCCCGCCACACGGCCGGCGTGGCATGAAGCACCTCGCCCGGAACCTCGGCACTGCGCCAGTCGGGACAGTGCTGCAGGCCGTCAGAGCCCAGGGCGCGCACCTCATGGTCCTTCACCTCGCCGCCAAAAACCCGCCAGCGCCCGTCCCAGAGCCGACCGGGCCGGGTCATCTCATCGGCCACCGGGTTATATTCGCGGCAGACCCATGTGCGCTGTTTGCGGGTGATCATCCGGCAGCCCCCCAATGTGAAGGATCCGCCACGACGCACTGCCTCGCGGGCCTGCACCATCGGCTCACGCCGTGGCGGATGCACCGCCCCGCTGACCCATTGCACGGATCGCACCAGCAGCCGGTGGGCAATTTCGTCCGGCAGCGTACGAAACTGGCGCTGGTCGATGACAATCGCGCCATCGCGCACCTCGGCCATGTCGCGGGCGGCCAGGAACGTATACCAGTCCAGGGCTTCGCGGGCGGCGCCCATATTGCGGGCAACGGCGGCCAGCCGCTGCACGGTCAGCCCCAGCGGCGCCAGCGCATCCATCGCCCGACGCACCCGCACCCGCTCGAAACGCAGATCCTCGTTGCTGGGGTCCTCAACCCATTGCCCTCCCCGCTCCCGCAGGTAGCCGCGCAGCTCTTCGCGCGTCACCTCCAGAAGCGGCCGCAGCAGGGTGATCCCCTCGATCGCGCGGCTGCGCGGCATCGCAGCCAGACCGGACACCCCCGACGACCGCCCCAGCCGCATCAGCAGCGTTTCGGCCTGATCATCGGCCGTATGCCCCAATGCAACCACCGGGATGTCATTCAACTGCGCCCATGCGGTCAGCAGCGTATAGCGCGCGTTGCGGGCCTGCTCCTGAAGATTGCCCGCCTGCTGCGCAGAAGGCCGGTCAACCCATTGCAGGATATCATGCGCCAGACCCAGTTTGGCAGCCACATCCGCCACCATCTGCGCCTCCTCGCCCGAGCTCGCGCGCAGCCCGTGATCAACAGTTGCGACACAGATTTCCACGCCCAGATCGGCAAAACACTCATGCAGCGCATACATCAGCGCCATCGAGTCGCCGCCGCCTGACACCGCAACGCCCAGCCGTTCGGGCAAGGCAGACCGGAACTGCTCCTGCACAATGGCGAGGATATCCCGGTCCCTGCGCGTCAATTGCAGGCCAGTTTTGCGCGTTCCGCCTCCGCTGCGGCGGTTTCGGCTGCACCGGGAAAGCGGCTGCCGACCTCTGCCAGGGTCACGCAGGCCTGGCTGGTCTGACCCAGCCGCCCCAGTGCCGCGCCCAGTTCGTACAATGCCTTCGGCGCGGTCTCTCCTGAGGAGTTGCCGGAGAATGACGCCAGATAGGCCCGCGCGGCCTCGCGGGTGTCACCCAGCCCGTCCAGCGCCTTGCCGCGGTTGTATTCCACCGCTGCGGCCAGCGGGCTGCCGGGATAAGCCAGGGTGAAGGCCGCGAATTTCTCCGCAGCCTCCTGATAGGCGCCGCTGTCCAGCGCGGCCTTGGCGGCGTCGAAATCCGTCTGCTCGCCCACCGCCAGCTCCGACGTCGTATCGACCGAAGTGCCCGGCGGCGTGGCGGGCAGCGCAGGTGCCCCGGCTGCGGGCAGCTCACCGCCGCCCAGCGTGCTGGTTTCCCCCAGTTTCGAGACATCGCCGCCTTCCAGTTCCACCAGACGGAACTCCAGGTCACCAATCCGGTTGGTGCCATCCTGCACCACCTGATCGACCCGGTAGGAGAGCTGTTCGGTCTGCGCGGTCAGCCGCTGCAGCTCCGCCTCGATGGCGCTGACGCGGTCCAGCACACTGTCGCCCGCGACATTGGTCTGCGGGCTGCCGGTGGTCGACATTTCCCGCTTCAGCCGCTGGATTTCGACGTGCAGCACGGTGAGTTCCTGCCGGATATCGGCAAGGGTCTGTTGATCCTGCGCCCGGACGGCAAGCGGCGGCACAGCCAGGGTCAGCGCAAGGGCGGCAATCGCAAGAGGACGCAGTCGCATGGTCACTTACCCCGTCAGGCCACCCGCCAGCACGGTGACCGCGCGACGGTTCTTGGTGTAGCAGGCCTCGTTCGAGCAGATCTCCAGCGGGCGCTCCTTGCCAAAGCTGACAACCTGCAGACGACCGCCCGCAACCCCCTGGGAAATCAGGTATTCGCGGGCAGCATTGGCCCGGCGCGCACCCAGTGCAAGGTTATATTCGCGGGTGCCCTGCTCATCGGCGTGGCCTTCGATTGTGACCACATAATCCGGGTTGGCCGTCAGCCAGCGCGCCTGCCCCTGCAGAACGCTCTGGGCGGCAGGTGACAGGGTCGATTGGTCAACCGCAAACAGCACCCGGTCGCCGACCGTCTGCTGGAAGTAGGCCGGGCTGCTGGGATCCAGCTGCCCCGCAGCGCCCGCCCCGGCCCCTGCACCAGGCCCACCGGCCCCGGCTGCATCATCCCAGGGGTTGCCCGTACAGGCGCTCAGCCCCAACGCCGCTGCCACCAGCACTGCTTTTGTCAAACCGCTCATGATATCCGCCTCGTCCCATTTCCAATTGTTGCACCAGATTTACCACAGGCCCGATGCCGCTGCCACTTTGGTCTTTGTTAACAGGGCGCGCGCCGGACCATTATGGCAGGCGCGCGACACTTCAGTTCTGCAAGGGCGACCACGCCGGATCCGACGCGCCATCGGGGGTGCGGACCGGTTTCAGGTTGCGCCCCGATACATCCACCGAATAAAGCAGCGCCCGGCCACTGGCCCCTTGGGTTTCACGGGTGAACATGATCACCCGGCCATTCGGGGACCAGGTCGGCCCCTCATCTAGGAAGGAGGCCGTCAGCAGGCGTTCCTCGCTGCCATCGGTCCGCATCACGCCGATATGGAACCGGCCCTTGTTCTGCTTGGTAAAGGCGATCATGTCACCGCGCGGCGACCACACCGGAGTGCCGTAGCGCCCCGCGCCAAAACTGATCCGCCGGGCCTCGCCGCCGGTTGCCGCCATCACATAGAGCTGAGGCGCGCCGGAACGGTCGCTTTCAAAGACGATCTGGCTGCCATCGGGGGAAAACGACGGGGCGGTTTCGATCGACGGCGCGCTGGTCAGCCGGGTCCGGGTGCCGGTGTCGATATCCATGGTGAAGATATCGGTATTGCCGCCCTGCGACTGCGAGTAGACCACGGTGCGCCCATCCGGCGCAAAGCGCGGCGCAAAGCTCATGATGCCATTGTCCGCCGACAGCACCCGACGCTGCACGCTGCCCACATCCAGCACATGGATCTGCGGAAAGCCGCTCTCGTAGCTGGTGTAGAGCACCCGGTCGCCGGTGGGTGAGAACCGCGGCGCCAGCACGATGGAGGCGCTGTTGGTCAGATATTGCACATTGGCGCCATCGTAATCCATCACCGCCAGCCGCTTGCGCCGGTCGTCCTTTGGCCCGCTTTCGGAAACAAACACCACCCGGCTGTCGAAATAGCCGCTTTCGCCGGTGATGCGGCTGTAGATCACATCCGCCACCTTATGGGCCATACGCCGCCAACCGTCGGTGGTGCCGGAAAACTGCAGACCGGTGCCCAGCTCCTTTTCGGCAAAGACGTCATAGCCCCGGAACCGCACCGTCAGCCGGTTGCCATTCACGCTGAGAGCGCCGGTGATCAGCGCCTGTGCATTCACCGCTTTCCAGTCGGCATAGCCGATCGCCGCATCGAAATCGGTGACTTTGGCGATATGGGCCGAGGCCGGGACTTCACGAAACAGGCCGGTGCCGCTCAGATCCGCGGCAATCACCCGCGAAATCTCACGCGCCAGTTCGGCGGCGGCAGGGGTTTCCGGCACAAAGCCGGGCACCGCATAGGGCAAGGGTTCGATCACCCCGTCGGTGATTTCGATCCTCAGCGGGCCATCCTGTGCCTGCGCAGGCAAAACCGGTGCCATCACCGCCGCCCCCAGCAGGGTCGCGCCCATCACGAGCGTTGCCAGATATGTCCTCATTTGATCCGCATCCTTTCGGGATTGAAGGTCATTTCGATATTACGCCATTGCGCATATTTGTCAGACGGAAGTTGGAAACCACGCGCACCGCAGCGCAGAATCGCCCGCCGCGCCGCGCCAAAGGCCTGATTGGCCGCAGCCCCCGATCCGCCGGTGCTGGAGAGCATCCGAATACTGCCCTCCTCGGGCCGGCCGTCCGGTGTCAGCGCGACCGAGACCACCACGGTGGTGCGCAGCGCCTCCGATGACAGCGAGCCGACGTTCCAGCATTGCTGCACGGCCACCCGCAGCGCATCCTTTTCGCCACTGGTCAGCGGCGGGCCTGAGGGTTCCGGCGCTGCCACCTCACCACCACCGGCAAGGGCAGCGGCCAGCGCATCCTCCACCGCATCAGAGCGATCCGGCACGGGGTCAGGCTCGGCCGGCTCAGTCGTGGCAGGTTCCGGTTCGGGCTGTGCGACAGGCTCCGGCCGCGTCGGCCGCGCTGGCCGGGTCCGGGGCCGCAGTGACTGCGCAGGTGCAGCGCTGGCCACCTGTTCGGTCTGCGCCTCGACCTCCTCGGTCACGATCCGGTCGTTGGCCGCCGCCTCTGCCGTGGCCTGCTGGGACTCCTGGGCAGGCTCGGAACCAACCTCATCGGAGACCTCTGGCTGGGCCACATCATCAATCCGGGTGTCCGGCTCCGGTGGTGCCACCGGGGTCGGGGCGACGCGGTCCAGCGGGCGCAGCTGCGGGCGCTCGGCCAGCTGCGGTGTCACCGTGGTCGTGTCCGGCACGTCGGGCGGCGCGGGCGCGGCCACCGGCGGTGTCGGCTCAACCGGCTGCGGCTCAGGGCGCTCGGCCAGTTCGGTGTCAGGCTCGGGCGGGGTCACCGGCTCAGGCTGGCTGATCTGCGGTTCGGGCTCCGGCGCCGGCGGTGGCGTGACCTGCGGTGCGGGTTCCGGCTCGGGCTGGGTCAGATCGCCGGCGGTATCGGCCACCACTGGCGCGGCGCGCTGCTGGCTCAGCCGGGCGAATTCCTCGGTCGAGATGATCGACACATCCTGCACCGCCATCGGCAGCGGCTCGGACGGGAACCAGGCGCCGAAAACGACCCAGCCCGCCAGCAGCGCATGGCCTGCAACAGAGATCTTGGTTCCGGTCTGCACACCCGTGCCCCGCCTATTGCCCGCTGTCTTCGACAGCCCGCCCATCAAGGGTTGGACCACCCACATCGGTCACCAGACCAACGCTGGAAAACCCACCGGCATTCAGCGCCCCCATCACCTGCATCACCGCCTCATAGGGGATAGCCCCATCCGCACGCAGAAACACCTGATCGGAGGTCCGCTCCGCCGCGATAGCGCGCAGTTTGGCGATCAGCTCATCCGGGGCCACGGCAGTGGTCTGGATCTGGATCTCGCCGCTGGCGGTCATGGTCACGGTCAGCGGCTCTTCCTCATCGCCGGGCAGCGCGCCTGCGGCGGTCTTTGGCAGCTCCACCGGAACGCCCACCGTCATCAGCGGGGCCGCCACCATAAAGATGATCAGCAGCACCAGCATCACATCGACAAAGGGCGTGACGTTGATTTCCGCCATCGGCCGCGCACGGCTGCGCCGCCGTCCCCGGCGGCGCCCGTTGGCGGCATTGGGTTGAACCGAGGCGCCCATGGATCAGGAATCCAGCTGGCGGCTGAGGATGGTGGAAAACTCATCGGCAAAGGCTTCGTAGCTGCCGATGATCCGGTCGCTGTCCGCGCTCAGCTTGTTGTAGAAAATCACCGCAGGGATCGCAGCCAGCAGCCCCAGACCCGTCGCCATCAGCGCCTCGGCAATGCCCGGCGCCACAACGGCGAGGTTGGTGTTCTGCTGTTCCGCAATCTCGATAAAGGCAGTCATGATGCCCCAGACGGTGCCGAACAGCCCGACAAACGGTGCGGTGGACCCAACAGTGGCCAGGATCGACAGACCACTCTGCACATGTTCGCTTTCCTTGGCGATCGCCACATCCATCGACCGCTCGATCCGTGCCTGCGCACCCGCAATCAGCGCCCCGTCGGTGCGATGACTGCGCCGCCATTCGGTCATCCCGGCGGCAAAGATCCGCTGCGACTGCCCCTTGGGCTGCGGGCCGATCTGGTCAAACAGACCATCCAGCGGCTCACCGGACCAGAAGGCACGGTCGAACTCCGCCGCCTCCCGACGGGCCAGACGATAGTTGATCAGTTTCTGCAGGATGATCGCCCAGGACCAAACGGAGGCGACAACCAGCATCAGCATCACCAATTTGACCGTCAGGGTCGCCCGCGCGAATAGCCCCCACATGGAGAAATCAATCTCCTGCGCCAACGCCAGAGTTTCTGCTTCCATGGACCTGCTCTATGTTTTTGGCCGTTTTCCAGCCGTTTTCCGGCTTTCATTTGGCAAAAGGCTATCGCAGTTCAAGGTCAAAAGCCAATGAAACAGCCGTGACAGCAGGAATTGTTACAGCAATGCGCGAATCTCTGCCGGCAGGCGGATCGGCGCGCCGGTCCCGGCATTGACGCAAACCACGGTAACGATGGCGCGAAACAGCTCCGTCTCGCCGCGAAACACCCGCTGCGACATGGTGAGCCGCGCAGGGGTGACCTTCTGCACCTCGGTCTCGATCTGCAGCTCTTCGTCGAATTTGGCAGGGGCGAGGTAATCCGCCTCGATCCGCCGCACCACCCAGATCAGCCCCGCCTCGCGCATGGCGTTCTGATCATTGCCAAGGTTGCGCACCCAGTCGCTGCGCGCCCGTTCGATAAACCGCAGGTAATTGGCGTGATAGACAATCCCGCCCATGTCGGTGTCTTCGTAATATACCCGAACCGGAAAGCGATGGATCATTCTGCCGGGCCTCCTGCCCCGTTTTGCGCTGGCGCGCGGCTCAGTGGCTGGCCTGACCAGAGGCGTCGGCCGAGGGCTCAATCGGTGCCTGCAGCCGGGCAAAGAGCCGCAGCGCATGGGCGCTGTCGGATGCCGCAAGCGGCATCATCCGATCATAGGCCGCCGCAATCACCCCGGCGATATCCGGGCGCAGAATGGTGGCGCCCGTCTCCGGCAGCACCGCCAGCGGCGAGGTCTTGGCAAAAGCGCTGTCGCCCCACATCAGGATCGCCTGCACGGCCTGCGTCAGGGCGAGCGTTTCGGCAGGCAGCTTTGCCATCGCGCCGCCCATGCGCAGAAAAACGAAACAGGCCTGAATGGCCCCCTGATCGTCAAAGCGGAAGGCGCGGTACTGGCTGGCATCCGCCGCCTTCAGCCGCTCAAGCAGCGGATCAAGCCCCGGGATCAGCCGGTCCAGATCCGGCACCCCCATCAGCTCGTCCCAGTCGCGAAAGAAAAACACCATCAGGTTGGAGCCCAGCTCGGGATCGGTCTCCGCCATCTGATGCCCGGCAAGGGTCACCACCGCCTCGATCGCCCCCTTGACGGTCGCCAGCGTGCAGTCCTCCACGCCAAAGACGATCGGCGCAATCGGCCGCCCCCAACGGGCAAAGGCATAAGAGCCATCGGCACGGGTAAACAAGGCTTCGATCTCGGCTGGGGTCATCATGCGGCTCTCTAGTCGGACTTCGGTCTTGAATGGGCTTAATGCCCGCTCGCGGGATCAACGGCAAGGGTTGCGACCGGGTATCACTGTGCATCTTCTGGCCCACAATATCCCCGCCGGAGGCAGCGCCGCGTCTGGCGCGGCGCTTCATTCAGGCCTTGTCACTTAGGTCAGCAGGCGTGACCAAATGTTTCGCACGCGAAACATACGCTAAAATTGAGTCCAATTCTTCAAACCCATTTTAACACTTTCAGACTGTTTTGACGCCAATCCGCGACAGCACTGACGCGCCTGCGCGGCAGATGAGCCGCTATAGCAACAGGTCGCCCTGCCCCCGTGGCGGCGTCAGCCCAAGGTGGGTCCAGGCCTTATGCGCCAGCATCCGCCCGCGCGGCGTGCGCTGGATCAGACCCTGCTGCAACAGATAGGGCTCGATCACCTCCTCCAGCGCATCACGGCTTTCGCTCAGGGCCGCCGACATGGTCTCGATCCCGACCGGACCACCGCCATAATTCTCGGCAATCATCCGCAGATAGCGGCGATCGGCGCCATCCAGCCCCAGCTGATCCACCCCCAGCCGCGTCAGCGCGCCATCGGCCAGATCCCGGGTGATGGTGCCATCGCCCTCGACAACCGCGAAGTCCACGACGCGGCGCAGGAGCCGGCCGGCGATCCTGGGGGTGCCGCGGGCGCGCCGCGCGATCTCACGGGCGCCGTCGTCATCCGCAGGGGCGCCCAGCTTGCGGGCGTTGCGACTGACGATCTCAAAGAGCTCGTCGATGGTGTAGAATTGCAACCGGGTTGGAATGCCAAACCGGTCCCTGAGTGGCGTGGTCAACAGGCCCATGCGGGTGGTGGCGCCAACCAGGGTAAAGGGCTGGAGCTCGATCCGCACGGTGCGCGCCGCCGGGCCTTCGCCGATCACCAGATCCAGCTCGAAATCCTCCATCGCGGGGTAGAGCACCTCTTCCACCGCCGGGTTCAGACGGTGGATCTCGTCGATGAACAGCACGTCGCGGGATTCCAGATTGGTCAGGATCGCTGCCAGATCGCCCGCCTTGGCCAGAACCGGCCCGGAGGTCATGCGGAAGTTTACGCCCAGTTCGCGGGCGACGATCTGCGCCAGGGTGGTCTTGCCCAAACCGGGGGGGCCATGAAACAGCGTGTGGTCCATCGCCTCGCCGCGGCGGCGCGCACTTTCGATAAACACACGCAGATTGGCGCGGGCTTCGGCCTGACCGATGAATTCGCCCAGCCCCTGCGGGCGCAGGGCGCGGTCGTTTTCGGCGGCGCTGTCTTCGGGCAGGGGCGCGGGACGCAGGGTGGGATCGGCGTCAATCATTCTGATGACTCCAATCTGGTTTCTTTAAACCCTACTCCGGTCGGCAGGCCGGACAATGCCCGTCCGCCCGCAGACGGGCACTGTCCTATTTTTTTCAATACTCTCACACCATCAGCCTTTCGGTGCCAGCAGCCGCAGGGCGGCGCGGATCAGCTCGGCCTCATTGGCGTCTGGATAGGTGGCGGCCGCCTCGGCCACGGCGGCGGCGGCATCGGAGGGACCATAGCCCAGATTGCCAAGCGCAGAGAGCGCCCCCGCAGAAGCAGCTGCGGCACCGGAGGGGGCCTTGGGTGGCGCTTTGCGGGGTTTCTTGGCCGTGCTCACCGGCTCGGCGGGTTCGACCACATCCAGCCCCGGCCCATCCATGGCGTCGACGACGGTGCCACCCATCGCCATGACACCCGGCGCCTTGTCTTTGAGATCCAGCACAATGCGCTGCGCGGTCTTGGGGCCGACCCCTTTGGCGGCCTTCACCGCCGCCCAATCCCCCAGCGCGATCGCGCGGCTGACCCCATCGGGGCCAAGCGCGCCGAGAATGGCCAGCGAGACTTTCGCCCCCACCCCCTGCACCGAGGTCAGCAGGCGATGCCATTCCTTTTCAACCAGCGAAGGGAAGCCATAGAGCTGCATCAGGTCCTCACGCACCACCATATCGGTATAGAGCGCGACCGCCTCGCCGACGCCCGGCAGCGCGGCCATGGTGCGGTCGGAGCAATAGACGATATAGCCGACGCCGCGCACATCAATCAGCACGTGATCGCTGCTGCGGTACTCCAGACGCCCGGTGAGTTTTCCGATCACGCGCGCTTCTCCTTCAGCTGGCGTTGTTGCGTGCCCCCATAAAACGCATGACAGATGGCAATGGCCAGAGCATCCGCTGCATCGGCATTCTTGGGCAGGCAGCCGGGCAGTTGCAGTTTCACCATATGCAGGATCTGTTCCTTGGCCGCATGACCCACGCCGACCACGGTTTTCTTCACCCGGTTGGGGGCATATTCACCCACCGGAAGACCGGCCTGCGCCAGCGTCATCAGGGCGACGCCCCGCGCCTGCCCCAGTTTCAGCGTGCCGGCACCATCCTTGTTCACGAAGGTCTGTTCGATGGCGGCCTGATCGGGGCGGTAGGCCGCGATCACCTCGATGACCTGATTGTGGAGCGACAGCAGCCGTTCGCCCAGATCATCGCCATCGGAGGTGCAGACGCCGTTGGCGATATGGCTGAGACGGGTGCCGCGTGATTCGATCACCCCCCAACCGAGGTTTCGCAACCCCGGATCAATGCCCAATATTCGCATGTCTGCCCTATCCCTGCCCGGTGTGGAGGTCTGATTTTGCTCAGGATTAGCACAAAAGGCGAACATGTCCAATTGCTTTACAGGCCTGTGCGATGTGCCCTGCGGGGATGCCGCGCGGCACCTGTGGCGCAAAAACACGTGAATCCTGTTCCGAAAACGACCCTCTCCGGCGGGGAAACCGACATTCCTTTCCAAGAGGTAAAAAATCGGCCTTTTCCCTTGTTTTTATGGATCATAAGCCATGCAAAAAGCGCATATGACACATGCAATTTCAGCGATTGTCAGCCGTCATGCAGATGACTAAGTGCCGTCCATCGCCACAGGGCGAAGAGTTCAATTCAACCTCCGAAAGGACGAGGACATGGCTGCATTTGACACCACCCGCACCACCTATGGCACCAGCAGCCTGTTTGGCCGCTTCAGCGCCATGATCACCGGCCTTCTGGGCGCGGCTATCGACTGGAACGACGCGCGCGCCACCCGCCAGACCCTGGGTCAGTTGAGCGACCGCGAACTGGCCGATATCGGCCTGTCCCGCGCGGATATCGATCGCGTTGCCGAGGGCAAGCCGGTCTTCTGAGGTTGGCACGTGGGTCTGGATCATCCAGAACCTATCATCCGAGAGACATGAAAAACGCCGCCTCCTGATGGAGTGCGGCGTTTTCTGGTTGCTTTGGTCTGCACGCCGATGCCGAGGCGTAACCCTGCTGCGTCGGACATGACCGCGCGGCCGGATTGTGTCGGATGCCCCCCAGCGCCCGACACATGGCCCGCCAGCCTGTCCCTCTACCGCAGCACAGGTCCGATCTTCTCGGCCAGGAACTGTGACACTGGATCCCGCTGCATGACAAATGCACCGGCTTTTTCCAGCCCCGTTCCCGCCCGCAGCTGGTCGACACGATAGTCGTAGCTGCCAAATCCCAGCGCTGCCATCAAGAAGCCCTTGAACAGCAGAAACGCCGCGACAAACAGGATCAATGATCGGCCGGAGATCCGCGACTGCACCCGTCGCGGCGCCACCACGATCAACCCATCCGCGCGCACTTTGGCAGTATAGCCGCGCGCCATGGCCCCGTGTTTGCGTTCCAGCCGGTCAAGCCGAGCATAGAAATTGTTACTGTGTTCACCCATAACCAAAACCCTGCAATGGCTCCCACCATCCACATATTAATGTTTAGGTAGGGAATGGGACCATTTTGGGGCGGGTCATTAAAATGCTCAACAAACTTGAACGATTCAGCCCTTTTTCTGCAAAAGCAGCGTCGTCCAGTCACCAATCTCGGTGCGTTCCACAAGATTGATGCCGTTCTGTGCATAAACGCCCTGCACCTCATCGGCCTGTTCGTTCAGCAAACCGGAGAGAATCGCATAGCCACCGTCGCGCAGATGGCCGGCCACATCCGGGGCCAATGCAACCAGAGGGCCTTTCAGGATATTGGCGAAGATGAGATCGTAAGGGGCCGCCTCGGCCAGTGCCGGGGCGTCGAAACCGGCGGCTTCCAGACATTGCACACGGCCTTCCATGTCATTGGCCTTCAGATTGGCCTCGGCAACGTCCACGGCGACCTGATCAATGTCACTGGCCAGGATCTGCCCATCCCAGACGCGCGCCGCAGCCATCGCCAGCACCGCCGTGCCACAGCCGATATCGGCCACTTTCCCGGCGACGAAACCGTCGTCGATCAGCTTGTCCAGCGCCTTCAGGCAGCCCAGGGTGGTGCCGTGATGGCCAGTGCCGAAGGCCATCGCCGCCTCAATCAGAAGCGGAATGCGATCAGCGGGCAGCTTGTCGGCATCATGGCTGCCGTAGACGAAGAAACGGCCCGCTTCCACCGGCGCCAGTTCACGCCGCACATGGGCGACCCAATCGGTCTCGGGCAGTTCAGAGATCACAAAAGGCTGGGCATCGAACATGGTCGCCAGCAGCGCCAGACCGGCCTCATCCGGGGTCTCGGTGAAATAGCCGCCGACCTCCCACAGGCCGGAGCCGTCCTCGACCTCGAACACGCCCAGACCGGTGGGTTCCGGGATCAGGCGCTCCATCGCCTCGCCAAGCGCTTCGGCGGGGGCTTTTCCAGTCAGGGTGGTGAGGGCGGTAAAGGTGGGCATGGCAGTCTCCGGGCAATGGTTGCACAGCGCCTAGGCCCGTCGGCGGCGCAGGTCAAGAGCCGTGACCCTGCCCGCCCCGCTTTGGGACTGGGGCGCGGGCCGCGCGTGTCATTCTGCCGGGGCGGTGCCCTGCCACTTGGCAAAGATCGTCTCATTGCCGGGTTCGGGATGGCGCGGGATCAGCAGCGACAGCATCAGCGAGACCATCGCCATCCCAGCCGCCAGCGCAAAGACCGCAGCAGGAGACACCACCCAGAGCAACCCCAGCGTCACCGGCAGCACCACCGCGGCGATATGGTTGATGGTAAAGGCCACCGCAGCGGTTGGCGCAATATCTGACGGGTCGGCGATCTTCTGGAAATAGGTCTTCAGCGCCAGCGCCAGCCCAAACAGGATATGGTCTACAACGTAAAGCACCCCCGCCAGAACCACGCCCCAGCTGAACCAGTAGAGCCCGCCATAGGCGGCAAAGACCAGCGCCAGCCCGGTGTATTCAAAAATCAGCGTGCGGCGCTCGCCGAAGCGGGCGACAGCGCGCCCCAGCAGCGGTGCCGCAATCATATTGACCACCAGGTTGATCAGATAGAGGCTGGTCAGCTCATGCACGGCAAAGCCGAATTTCTCCACCATCATGAAGCCGGCAAAAACCACAAAGATCTGCCGCCGCGCCCCGGCCATGAACTGCAACGCATAGTAGAGCCAGTAGCGGCGGCGCAGGATCAGGCGTTTGGTCTGCGGATGCGGCGCGTCGAACTGCGGATAGGCCAGCAGGCAGAACAGCGCCATCGCAGTGGTGGTGCCCCCCGCCAGCAGGAAGACGATATTATAGGTCAGGCCCAGCGGCTCCCACAGCAGGGCAATCAGGCTGTAGACCACCAGCGTTGCCGCGGATCCCGCCGCCACCAGCCAGCCCAGGATCTGTGGCGCCCGCAGCTTGGGCAGCCATTGCAACTGTAGCGACTGATTCACCGTCTCATAGTAATGAAACCCGATCGAGCTGAGCAGCGTGATGGTCAGCAGCCCGCCAAGGCTGGGAAACCACGCCGTGACGGCGGTCGCCAGCCCCAGCATCATCAACGAGACCAGCCCCAGCACCTGTTCGCGCACAAACAGGATCACCGCGATCACCCCGATGGCGAGAAACCCCGGAATCTCGCGCACCGTATGCAGCAGGCCGATGTCAGCCCCGTCGAAATTCGCGGCCTCGATCACAAAGTTGTTGAGCAGCGCGCTCCAGGTGTTGAAGGCAATCGGCATGGTCAGCGCCATCACAAACAGCAAGGTCGTGGGGCGGCGCCAGAGCGGCAGGGACGCCGCAGCTTCGGTGGGGACAGGTTTGAACATGCCCACGGCTCTACGCCGATCGGCCGCCGCTGGCGAGAAAAAAAGCCGCCCGCACATCTGATCTGCATCAATGCACAAGGGTATCGGAAATCATATTCACAAAGCGGAATTTCATGAAAGGTGGCTGCGGGTGGACGGATTTATCGGATTTGTCGAATGGGTTGGCGAACCCGGCGCGGCGGCCCTGCTCGGGGCTTTGACCGGTGGCATCTTTGGCGTGGCGGCGCAGCGCTCACGGTTCTGCCTGCGGGCCGCCACCGTGGAATTTGCCCGGGGCCGGATGGGAGACCGGGTAGCGGTCTGGCTGCTGACGTTTTCGACCGCGCTGGTCTGGGTGCAGGCCGGTCGGCTGCTGGGCTGGATCGATACCGATGAGGCGCGGATGATGGCGGTGCCGGGCAGCTGGTCCGGCGCCATCATCGGCGGGCTGACCTTTGGCATCGGCATGGTGCTGGCGCGGGGCTGTTCGGGTCGGCTGCTGGTGCTGGCCGCGAGCGGAAACCTGCGCTCGGTGGTGTCGGGGCTGATCTTTGCCGTGACCGCCCAGATGAGCCTTTCCGGGCATCTGGCGCCCCTGAGGGATTATCTGGCCGGGCTCCGGATCACCTCCGGCGGGCGCAATCTGGATTTGCTGACCGCAGCAGGTCTGCCGGAGTGGTCCGGGCTGGTCATTGGCCTGCTAACGGCACTCCTTGCGCTGGGTTTGTCCGCACAGAACCGCATCGGCGCGGGTCGGCTGATCTTTGCATCTGGCGTCGGCTTTGCGGTGGCGCTTGGCTGGGCGCTGACCTCGGCGCTGGCACAGGTGGCCTTTGATCCGGTGCAGATCGAAAGCGCGACCTTCACCGGCCCCTCGGCACGGATGCTGATGTTTTTCCTCGATCGCGCCTCGGTTCTGGAGTTCGATATCGGGCTGGTTGCAGGGGTCTTTGGCGGCGCGATGCTGGCGGCTGCCGTTGGTGGAGAGATGCGCCTGCAGGCGTTTGACGACGCTGCCACGATGCGCCGGGCGATGATTGGCGCGGCCCTGATGGGCTTTGGCGGCATGTTGGCGGGTGGCTGCGCCATCGGTGCGGGTGTCACCGGCGGATCGATCTTTGCGGGCACCGCCTGGCTTGCGCTGTTTTCCATGTGGGTCGGGGCGGTGCTGACCGATGTGCTGACCGATCAGCGGCGGATGTCGGCGCTGGCCTGACCACATGCGAGGCGCTGCCTCGCGCTCCGGGATATTTGACGCCAGAAGATGACAAGCCGCAGATATCTTCTGGCCGGAAATATCCCGGGGGAGGCCGCAGGCCGGGGGCAGCGCCCCCATCGGATTCCTCAGAAGAAATTCTGCGGGTCGATATCGACGGAGAGACGCAGATCCGCCTTGAGACGTATCGGACCAATCCAGCGGGCGATTGCATCCTGGAGCGGCGTCCCCTTGTCGGCCTTCACAAGCAGGCGCACCCGGTGGCGGCCACGGATCCGCGCTATGGGCGCCGGTGCCGGACCAAAAACCTGCGCACCGATTTGGCGCAGTGGCATGTCATTGCGCGCCAGTGTCAGGCCAAGATCCATCACCGCAGGCAGATCCGGCCCCGACAGGATGATGCCCGCCATCCGCCCATAAGGCGGTACGCCTGCGGCGTGACGTTCGGCGGCTTCGGCCTTCCAGAAGGCTTCCTCATCGCCGGAGAGGATCGCGCGGATGACCGGGTGTTCGGGCTGGAAGGTCTGCATCAGCGCCTCGCCCGGCCTGTCGGCGCGCCCGGCCCGCCCTGCGACCTGCCGCATCAGCTGGAACGTTCGCTCCGCCGCGCGCAGATCCGACCCTTGCAGGCCAAGATCCGCGTCAATCACGCCAACCAGTGTGAGCAGCGGGAAGTTATGCCCCTTGGCCACCAGTTGGGTGCCGAGGATGATATCGGCCTCACCTGCGGCGATCTTCTCGATCCGTTGCTTCAGGGCGCGGGCGGAGGCAAAGAGATCGGAGGACAGGACCGCGATCCGGGCCTCTGGGAACAGCGCGGCGGTTTCTTCGCCCAGCCGTTCGATACCGGGGCCGACGGGGGCCATCTTGCCCTCGACCTGGCAGGTCGGGCAGGCGTCCGGTACGGGTTTGGTCTCGCCGCATTGGTGGCACATCAGCCGCTTCATGAAACGGTGTTCAACCATGCGGGAATCGCAGTGGTCGCAGGTCACATGGCCGCCGCAGGCACGGCAGATGGTGACCGGCGCAAAGCCACGGCGGTTGAGGAACAGGAGCGATTGTTCGCCGCGTTCCATGCGGGCTGTCATTGCCTGTTTCAGTGTTGGTGAGATCCAGGTCGAGGCGGGCAGTTTTTCCGCCCTCATGTCGATCGCGCGCATCTCTGGCAGGACGGCTGACCCAAATCGTGCTGCGAGATCCAGACGGCTGTATTTGCCTGCCTCGGCATTGGCCCAGGTCTCCAGCGAGGGCGTGGCCGACGCGAGCACCACCTGCGCCGAACACATGGCCGCGCGCAGCACCGCCATGTCGCGGGCATTATAACAGACCCCTTCGTCCTGTTTGTAAGAGGTGTCATGTTCCTCATCCACAATGATGAGGCCGAGGTTCTGATAGGGCAGAAACAGCGCCGAGCGCGCGCCGATCACCAGCTGCGCCTTGCCCTGCCCGACCATGCGCCAGACCCGGCGACGTTCGGTCATCGTCGCGCCCGAGTGCCATTCGGCGGGCGTCGCACCAAAGCGCTGCTCGACCCGTTTCAGGAATTCTGCCGTCAGGGCGATTTCCGGCAAGAGCACCAGCGCCTGGCGCCCTGCGCGCAAGGTTGCGGCGACCGCCTCCAGATAGACCTCGGTCTTGCCGGAGCCGGTGACGCCCTTCAGCAGCGTGGTGCCGTAGCGGCCACTGGCGACCCCCTCGCCAAGTGTGGCGGCGGCGGCGGCCTGATCGTCGGTCAGGGTCTTGCCGGGCAGGTCCGGGTCGAGGCGCGGATAGGGCAGATCACGCGGCGCGTCCTCTTCGCGCAGGGCGCCCTGTTTCACCAGCCCCTTGACCACCGAGGTTGTGACCCCGGCAAGATCCGCGAGTTCCTTCGCCGTGAAGGCCAGGCCGCCGTATTCCGCCACCGCAGAGAGCACCCGTTCGCGGGCATCGGTCATGCGGTCGGGCATCTGGCCGGTGGGGCGCAGCACCTTGCGCATGGAAACGGGATCCGAGAGGCCCGGTGCGCGGGTCGCAAGCCGCAGCATCGCCGGCAGCGGCGTCAGCGTGTAATCGGCGGATTTGGCGAGGAACTGGCGCATTTCATCGCGCATCGGGGCCACATCCAGCACCCTGTTCACCGGGCGCAGCTTGGCCGAATCGAAATCGCCCGCCCCCGGCCCCCAGATCACCCCGAGCACACGGCGCGGGCCGAGCGGCACCTCGACATAGGCGCCGAGATGGCAGCCGCCCTCGGGCGCGCGATAGTCAAGGACGCGGTCCAGCGGCTGTGTCGTCAGGACGCCAACCCGGTCGCCTTGGTGAAAAAATGCCTGCTCCTGCACGCGTTTCTGCCTCTTCTGCCCATCCGCCGGGGCCGGGTGTTTCCCCGCCCTGCTGGTTCTGCCCCGGCCTTGGTGCCTGAGCCCGGGCCTGCTGCTCAGCTCGATCCGGGCGTTACGGGGGGTTTTTAAAGCCCGCCCCATCAGGTAAAGGCTAGCGCAATCAAGGCCAACCCATCCAGAGGACCCTAGCCGATGAAATTCTTCGTAGACACCGCTGAAATCGACGCCATTGCCGAGCTGAATGATCTCGGCATGGTGGATGGTGTGACCACCAACCCCTCGCTGATCAAGAAATCCGGTCGTGACATCATCGAAGTGACCAAGGAAATCTGTGATCTGGTCGATGGTCCGGTCTCTGCCGAGGTGACCGCAACAGATGCCGAGACCATGATCGCCGAAGGCCGCAAGCTGGTTGAGATCGCCGAAAACATCGCTGTGAAAGTGCCGCTGACCTGGGACGGTCTGAAGGCCTGCAAAACCCTGACCGACGATGGCCATATGGTGAATGTGACCCTGTGCTTCTCGGCCAATCAGGCGCTGCTGGCGGCCAAAGCTGGCGCGACCTTCATCTCGCCCTTCATCGGCCGTCTGGACGATATCAACCTCGATGGCATGGATCTGATCGCGGATATCCGCACCATCTATGACAACTACGGCTTTGAGACCGAGATCCTTGCGGCCTCCATCCGCAGCGCCAACCACGTGCTGGAAAGCGCGCGCATCGGCGCCGATGTGATCACCGCACCGCCCGCCGTGATCAAGGGCATGATCAACCATCCGCTGACCGACAAGGGTCTGGATGCCTTCCTCGCCGATATCAAGGCTGCGAACATCAAGATCCTGTAAGGCCGGGGACCGTCGATAGACGGCCACGACACGTTAGAGACAGCAAGGGGCGGCCTGACGGGCGGCCCCTTTTTCTTTGTGCCGCTGGCCTGTGCGGGCGATCGCAGGGCGTCCGGTATCTGAGGCGTTCCATCGGCAGGGTTTTGCAGAGGGTGTCCAAAATTTTGCCACCCCTGCGTGAAACCCGTGTTATAACACCGGCAAAACCCATCAGAGGTCAAAAAAGAGCAGATCATGAGCACGACGGCAGAACTGGAAGACACCCTGCGCCAGGCGATCCTGGCCAAACCCGACGCCCTGTTGGAGGACCAAAGCGTGATGAGCGCGCTGGTCAGCGCCAATGAGCGCGCGATGGGGTCCAATATCGTGGACCTGCGCGGCATTGCGATGGAGCGGATGGAGGCCCGGCTGGACCGGCTGGAGGACACCCATCGGTCGGTGATTGCGGCGGCTTATGAGAACCTTGCCGGGACCAATCAGATCCATCGTGCCGTCCTGCGCCTGCTGGATCCGACGGATTTTGAAAGCTACCTCGGCAATCTTGGCGGTGAGCTGGCGGAAATCCTGCGGGTGGCTTCGATCACCCTGGTGCTGGAATCGCCGCAGCCGGAACAGGATGCCGCCGTGCAGCGCATGGATCAGGTTCTGAAAGTGGTCGAGCCGGGGTTTGTCGAACAGTATATCAACCCGCAGCGGAGCGGGCCGGACCGTCAGGTCACGCTGCGCCAGATGCAATCCGGCAATCCCCGCACCCATGGGGCAAAGGCCGAGTTCATCCGCTCGGAGGCCTGTCTGAAACTGGAACTGGGCGCAGGCCGCCTGCCCGGCCTGCTGGTGCTGGGAGCCGAGGACCCGCATCAGTTCACCCCGCAGCATGGCACCGATCTGCTGGCATTTTTTGCCGGCGTCTTTGAACGGTCGATGCGCCACTGGTTGTCGTGACGACACCAGCCACAACGCTGATCTCCCCGGCCTGCCGCGATGCGCTGGAACACTGGCTGGCCGGTCTGGCGGCGCTACAGGGGGCGGCGGCGAATACCATCACCGCCTATCGCGGCGATGTGGTCGAATTCCTCGCCTTCATGACACAGCATTTTGGTGGCCCGCAGGGGCTGGGGGCGCTGGCGGAGATTTCCACCGGCGACATGCGCGCCTGGATGGCGGCCACCCGCGCCACCGGGACCGGGGCACGGTCACTGGCGCGCAAGCTCTCGGCGGTCAAGAGTTTCTACACCTGGCTGGCTGAACGGCAGGGGTTTGAACCGACCGCCGTGCTGTCCGCCCGCAGTCCGAAATTCCAGAAGAAACTGCCCCGCCCGCTGGCGCAGGAGGCCGCCCGCGCGGTGATCGAGACCGTGGAACATCAATCCACCACCGATTGGGTCGCCGCCCGCGATGTGGCGGTGGTGACGCTGCTTTATGGCTGCGGGCTGCGGATTTCGGAGGCGCTGGGTCTGACAGGTGCAGACGCGCCGCTGCCTGCGGTGCTGCGGATCACCGGCAAGGGCGGCAAGGAGCGGATCGTGCCGGTATTGCCCGTGGCGCGGGATGCGGTGGATCGCTATCTGCGACTTTGCCCGCATCCGCAGGAGCGCGCGGGACCGCTGTTTCGCGGGGTACGCGGCGGCGCGCTGAACGCACGTATCATCCGCAGCGCCATGGCAAAGGCCCGCGCGCAGCTGGGTCTGCCTGCCAGTGCCACGCCACATGCGCTGCGCCACAGCTTTGCCACCCATCTGCTGGAGGCCGGTGGCGATCTGCGTGCGATTCAGGAACTGCTGGGCCATGCCTCGCTGTCGACAACACAGGCCTATACGGCCGTAGATACGGCACATTTGATGGATGTCTACAACCGGGCCCACCCCAAAGCGTAAGACCTGCGCAAAAGGTGCATCTGCGTAAGCGGCCTTAACCCCGCGGTAACGGCCATGGGAGAAATTACTGGCGTCAAATCCAGAAGGATCCCCAGTGATGAGTATCGTATCCCAAAGCCATACCTCCGAAAGCGCACCGCTTGGCGCGCCGTATAATCCCGCAAACCGCAGTGCCGCCCATGCCACGACCTCCGATATCGGTGATGTGGATTTCAGCCAGTTCTATGAACAGCTGCTGGCGGATCTGGACAGCGATGGCGACCGCCAGATCTCCGATCAGGAATGGGCCGCCTACCGCGCCGGGAAAGCCGCCCGTGGCGAATATGTCGCCAGCCCCGGACCATCGGAGGCCAGTGCCTACCCGCAGCTGGTGGACAGCCGCAATCTGACCGAGACGCTGTTTCGCAAGGCACTGATGGAAAACCCGGACCACGAGTGACGCCAATTGCGGTGCCGCGACAGCAGGACGCCAGCCAGCGATGGACGCCGAACCGATCCGTGGCAGCAGGTGGCACCGAGGACACCAAAGGCCTGAATTTCCGCCTATGGATGCAGCGTTTTCCCATTGACCACTTGCGAGATAACGGGAAATTCGCCATCAGGGGCAGATGACACCTCAGTTTCGCGCCCTCTCCGTTCACCTGCTCACCGCCACCGGTGCGGTGTTTGCAATCCTCGCCATGCTGGCTGCGGCTGATGCCAAGTGGAGCCTGATGTTTGTCTGGCTCGTCGTGGCCTTTGCCGTGGATGGTATTGATGGGCCGCTGGCCCGCCACTATGAGGTGAAACGCTATGCGCCGGAGTTTGACGGCGTGCTGCTCGATCTGATCATCGACTATCTCACCTATGTGTTCATTCCGGCCTTTGCCCTGTTCAAATCCGGCCTGATGGCAGGCTGGACCGGCTGGATGGCGCTGATCGTGATCACCTTTGCCAGTGCCTTGTATTTTGCCGACACCCGGATGAAGACCAAGGACAACTCCTTTTCCGGTTTTCCGGGATGCTGGAACATGCTGGTGCTGGTCATCTTTGCGCTGGAGCCGAGCCATTGGACCAGCCTGGTTCTGGTCACCCTCCTGGCGATTGCCATGTTCCTGCCGCTGAAGTTCATTCACCCGGTCCGCACCGAACGCTGGCGCAAGGTGTCGCTGCCGGTGGCGCTGGCCTGGACCTTCTTTGCCGGCTGGGCCGCCTGGGTGGATTTCCACCCGCAGAGCTGGGCACATTGGGGGCTGGTGCTGACGTCGATCTATCTGATCTTTGTCGGTATCGCGCAGCAGATCGTGCCGGAGCGCGAGGCCTGAGCCTCAGCCGCTGACGGGGGCATGCCGCCCTGCGATGTTTGCAAAAAATGGCCGCGGTGGTCAGATCAGCAGGCCGGCCGCGCCTTCGTGGCGCAGCAGGGCCACCTTTGTTTCCACACCGCCTGCACCGGAGAACCCGCCCAGTCCGCCCGCGCCCAGAACCCGGTGGCAGGGGATGATCACCGGGATCGGATTGGCTCCGCAGGCATTGCCCACCGGCTGCGCGGCGGCGCCAAGCTCCCGCGCGATTTCACCATAGGTGCGGGTCCCTCCCAGAGGAATCGCCGACATGGCAGCACAGACCCGGCGCTGAAAATCGCTGCCCGCCACCGCCAGCGGCAGGTCGAATTCCGTCAGCTCATGGGCAAAATAAGCGCGCAGCTGGGCAAGCGCCCGCTCCGTCAGCGCCGAAGCCGACGCTCCGGCGGGCGCCGTTGACCAGTCCAGCCGGACAATGGCCCCGTCCCGCTCGGTCACACAAAGCCAGCCGACCGGCGTGTCGAGACCGGCCTGTGCGATATGCTGTGTCGCGGTTGCAGTGAGCTGCCCGGTCACGATGATCCCTTTTTGCTGCGGCGGCATGCCTCAACGGCGCTGGCCGCCCGGATCACAGCACCAGGGGCTGCTGATCCCATCCGCCGACTCTCTGCGCGATGGCCGCCGCCGTCAAGGCAATGCCCGATCCGGGGCCGTCAGGATCCTAACCTTTTGGATAGGAACCTATGCCTTCAGCGCTGTCGGCTACCCACAGGAGCGCATGCAATTTCGCCAAATTTTAGTAAAGATGGGTCTCAAGTTGTTAAGAAGGTCAGTCACCATGCAGATCACCGGTCAATCAAATGTCAGCGTGTACCGTATGCTGAGCGGACATATGAATGGGCAGCAGGCCGCGCAGGCGGGCCAGCCCGCTGAGCAGACCGGTGGCCTGGAAAGTGTCGCATCGGTCGCCAAGAAAGCGGCAGCCACATCGACACAGGCAGCGTTGACCGGACCGAGCGAAGGAGCAAGCATGATGGCAGGCACCCAGTATCTGCGTTCAGTGGTTCAACAGAAACTGCAGGATCTGCAGTCGGGCTACCACGCCGGGCCGCTTCCGGTCAGCGAGGTGATCGCCCAGAACCAGTATCGTGCCGCCCAGCGGGTGATCGGCTGAGGCATCCGGGAGGTTCACCCCGGCAGGCCACGCCCCGCCGCGCCGACTGCGGAACAGCAGCACAAAGAGATTTCATAGAAACCCCCGGCGTTTGTTGACAGGGGCCCCTGTCGAGGACGTCCAAAAGAAGCGCGCCGCCCGCTCCATCTAGGAGCGGGCGGCGCGCAGATCCCTGACGGGATCTGTGATCACCACAGGCGAGACGGGCGGACATCACCCCCCCGCGCCCAGTCTTAGCGCGGCTCAGCCAAGCGCCGCATCACAGCGGCCGCAGACTCCCGCATGGCTGTGGTTGCCCACATCCGGCAGGATTTTCCAGCAGCGCTGGCACTTATCACCATCGGCCTTCTCGAACACCACCGACACGCCGTCCACCTCGGGCATGCGGAAGGCTTCGGCCGGGGCCGGGTCACCGCTGAGCACGATATCAGAGGTGATGCAGACATCGGCGAAATTCACCGATTTCAGCGCCGCCAGAACCTCGGCGTCGCGCACATGCACCACCGGCGCGGCCTCCAGTGAGGCGCCGATCACCTTGTCGACGCGCTGCACCTCAAGAGCGGCGGTAACGACGCGGCGGGCCTGACGGACCTTGGCCCATTTCGCAGCCAGCGGCTCATTCAGCCAATCGGCCGGGGTCGTCGGGATATCCTGAAGATGCAGCGAGCTGTCATCGCCGGGGAACCGCTCCAGCCAGACCTCTTCCATGGTGAAGACCAGGATCGGGGCCAGCCATGTGGTCAGCCGGTGGAACAGGATATCCAGCACCGTGCGGGCCGCACGGGCGTTCAGCGTGTCGCCGTCGCAGTAGAGCGCGTCCTTGCGGATATCGAAATAGAAGGCCGACAGATCCACGGTGGCAAAGTTGAACACCGCCGAAAACACCCCCTGGAAATCAAAGGCCTGATAGCCGGTGCGGACCTTGTGATCCAGCTCCGCCAGACGGTGCAGAACCCATTGTTCCAGCTCGGGCATATCGGCCGGATCCACGCGCTGATCTTCGGAGAAATCCGCAAGGCTGCCGAGCATGTAGCGCATGGTATTGCGCAGGCGGCGATAGCTGTCGGCGACACCTTTGAGGATTTCCGCCCCGATCCGCTGGTCGGCGGTGTAGTCGGTCTGTGCCACCCAGAGACGCAGGATATCGGCGCCATACTGCTGGACGATCTTCTCGGGCACAATGGTGTTGCCGAGCGATTTGGACATCTTGTTGCCCTTCTCGTCCAGCGTGAATCCATGGGTGACCACGTTGCGATAGGGCGCGCGGCCCTTGGTGCCGCAGGCCTGCAAGAGGGAAGAGTGGAACCAGCCGCGATGCTGGTCGGTGCCTTCCATATAGACGTCGGCGATACCGTCCTCGGTGCCGTCCTCGCGGTCGCGCAGCACAAAGGCGTGGGTGGAGCCACTGTCGAACCAGACGTCGAGCACGTCAAAGACCTGATCGTAATCCTCAGGGTTCGCGATGCCGTCGAGCATCTTCTCCTTGAAGCCATCCGTGTACCAGATATCGGCGCCATGTTCCTCAAACGCGGCCACGATGCGCGTGTTCAGCTGTTCATTGCGCAGGAGGAAATCGGGATCGGTCGGCAGCACGTCCTTCTTCACGAAGCAGGTGAGCGGCACGCCCCAGGCGCGCTGGCGCGACAGCACCCAGTCCGGGCGGCTTTCGATCATCGAATAGAGGCGGTTCCGGCCGGTCTGCGGGGTCCAGTGCACCAGCTGGTCGATGGAATTCAGCGCGCGGGTGCGGATGGTATCGCCCATCTCGCCCATGCCGTCGTCCAGCTCGCGGTCCACGGAGGCAAACCACTGCGGGGTGTTGCGGAACACGATCGGTGCCTTGGAGCGCCAGGAATGCGGGTAGCTGTGGGTGATGCGGCCACGGGCGATGATGCCGCCGGCCTCGACCAGCTTGGCGATCACGGCGGTGTTGGCCTTGCCTTCCTTGCCCTTCTTGTCAAAGATCTGAAGCCCGGCAAAGAACGGCACATGCGACAGGAATTCGGATTCCTCGCCCACGTTGTGGGTCATCCGGTCGATCCAGTTGCGCGCCACGAAACACTCATAGTCATCCGCACCATGGCTGGGCGCGGTGTGGACAAAGCCGGTGCCTGCATCATCGGTGACATGGTCGCCGTCGATCATCGGCACGTCATAATCCCAGAAGCCATCTGCTCCGTCGATGCCATTGAAGGGGTGTTTACAGATCAGCCCTGCAAATTCGGAGGCCTCAACATCGCGGACCTTGGTGAATTCGGTGACGCGGGATTTGCCAAGCGCATCCTCGGCCAGCGCGTTTGCAAAGAGATAGAGATCACCGGGGTTGGTCCAGCTTTCCTCTTCGGTGGCGTCCACACGATAGAGGCCGTAAGCGACCTTCGGATTGAAGGCGACGGCCTTGTTCGACGGGATCGTCCAGGGGGTGGTGGTCCAGATCACCACGCGGGCATCGGCCAGATCGCCGGTCGCATTGGCAAAGCCGAAGGGCACCCAGATGGTGTGCGATTTATGGTCGTGATACTCGATCTCGGCCTCAGCCAGCGCGGTTTTCTCAACCGGCGACCACATCACGGGTTTGGAGCCCTGATAGAGCGTGCCGTTCATCAGGAACTTCATGAATTCATCCGCGATCACCGCTTCGGCGTGGAAATCCATGGTGATATAGGGATCAGCCCAGTTGCCGGTGATGCCAAGGCGTTTGAATTCCTCGCGCTGGATATCAATCCAGCCTTCGGCGAACTTGCGGCATTCCTGACGGAAATCGACGATGTTCACCTCGTCCTTGTTCTTGCCCTTCTTGCGGTACTGCTCTTCAATCTTCCATTCGATCGGCAGGCCGTGGCAATCCCAGCCCGGCACATAACGCGCGTCAAAGCCCATCATCTGGTGCGAGCGGACGATCATGTCCTTGATCGTCTTGTTCAGCGCGTGGCCGATATGCAGGTGACCGTTGGCGTAAGGGGGGCCGTCATGCAGGGTGAAGGGCTTGCGCTCGGCATCGGTGCCCTTGGCGGCGGCGGCCTTTTCGCGAAGTTTGTCATAGACGCCAATCTGCGCCCAACGCTCCAGCCAGCCCGGCTCACGCTTGGGCAGGCCCGCGCGCATCGGGAAATCGGTTTTGGGCAGATTGAGGGTGTCTTTGTACTCAGGCGTCTGAGGCGTGTCGGCACACATGTGCAGCGTCCTTTGGATGATCTGGTCGTATTTTGGAATATTCGGTTCGGTGCGATGGCTCAAGCACCTTTGCCCGGCGGCTCACGTGGTCAGAGCGCCGGGGATATAATTCGAATAATGATGGCCGCAACATGGGACATGAGGGCCTTATAGGCAGGAGCGGCAGGCGGGTAAAGCGGCAGATAGCGGTGGCACGCGGATAACCGTGCGCGATGGTAGCGGCATCTACAAAATATCATTGAACAGTGAACAGATGTCAGCAACTGGTCCCATCACGGTTTCGCTTCTCTTCGCGCAGTATCAGTGTCTGCATTTCTCGCTGTTGCGGGGTTTACCGCGCTTGTTTTGCTGGCATGGCTTGCCATCCCTGTGCAGGGCAATCGCTCACGACATCGCCCGTGGACGAACCGCACCCCTCTTGTGGGCTATGCTTTCGCCCTATCGCCCGTCTGGGCATTGCTTCTCCTAGAAACTCTGGTCGCGCTTTTGCAGCTGTCGGGCAGATTTGACCCGACTATGAACGGTGCAGAGATGCGGTGGCATGTCCTCCTCGTCTGCGGCGTTACATTTTTTCGATCCGTATCGCACCTTCGGGAATGGCTCTGTGACGCTCACCGATGGAGAACGTCCCTGCCATTGGGTCGATGAGGTTCTGGATGATCACGCCGTCGAGAACGCGGTGGAGGCATGGGGCGAAACCTACGACGACGTGCCCGACGGCTCTTAACCGAGATACGCCACACCGACTCGCCGCACAATTGGTCGCAGCCTGTGTCCGGGCGGCTGTACCGGCGGCGTGCTCTGGTGTAGCGACGGGATGGAAAGGTGGCTTTTGACATGACCCAGACCGCGCTTGCACGTTTTGACATCACCGCAGAGCAGATCGCTCATGTGGTGGATGTGTTTTATTCCCGCGTGCGGACCCATGCGGTGCTCGGCCCGGTGTTTGCCGCCCATGTCGAGGATTGGCCCGAGCATGAGGAGAAGATCAGCCGGTTCTGGCGCAATGCGATCCTGCGGGAGAAATGCTATAGCGGCAATCCGATGCGGGTGCATGTCAGCAGGCCGGATGTGAAGGCGGAGCATTTCCCGCTCTGGCTGGGGCTGTTTCACGAGGTGTTGCAGGCGGAGCTGCCGGAACGGACGGCGCTGCAATGGGGCGCGCTGGCGGATCGGATTGGCGAGGGGTTTCGCACCGGGATCGTCGCCATGCGCCAGCCCAAGGATGCGCCACCGAAGCTGTTCTGATCCCGGAGGACGGCGGCTCTCCCGCCTCTGCGGCGGCGCTCCGGCGGAGCCAGAGCCACCTGGCAGCCTTGGGCGTGGCTCATGCTGCGCATGAGCCTCAGGCCTGCCTATTGATCCTTGGAGAACAGGCCGGTCAGGGCGCGCTGGATGACCTTGCGGGTGCTTGGCTTCTGCGCCTTTGAGAAGGCCATCGGGCGGCAGACCTCCATCGCGGCGATGCCGACGCGGGCGGAGAGCGCGCCGTTCACCAGCCCTTCGCCAAAGCGGCGCGAGAGTTTCGACAACAACGATCCGCCCAGCACCGGCTCCAGCAGGTCATCGCCAACGGCGACGGCGCCGGTGGCGACCAGATGGGACAGCACGGCGCGGGTGAGCCGCCAGGAGCCGAGAAAACCGGACCGCCCGCCGTAGATATCGGCAATGCGGCGGATCATCCGCAATGAGGTCACAAGCGCGGTCACCACATCGGCCAGCGCCAGCGGCACCAGTGCGGTGACCGTGGCGACCTGACGTGCGCCACCTTCGACTACGCGCAGGGCGCGGGCATCCAGCGGCGCCAGCAGCTCCGCCTCGGCCAGTTGCAGCAGCGCGTCGGCATCCATGATATCGGCCTTGCGCTCGCTAAGCCGGGCCAGCCCCCAGGCGAGATCCTTGCGGCCGCGATAGAACCGTTCCAGCCCGGAGACATAGCTGCGCGCAGCCTTGAGATCGGCGGTGGCATCAGCGGTCCGGGCATCCGCCGCCAGCAGGGGCTGCGCAGCGCGCAGGCTTTCGACCCGGCGCAGGCGCGACAGCGCGGCCAGTTCGCGCAGACCCATCAGTAGCGCCAGCAGCAGGGCGATAGCAAAGCCTGCGCTGATGGCCCATCCCAGAAGCGGCAGGCGCTCAATCAGCCCGGTGGTGAAATCCCAGGCCGCGACCGAGATGACGGCACCTATGAGGGCCGTCAGACAGGCCCAGAACCAGCGCGCCAGCCGGGAGGGGCGACGGCTGGCCAGCTCCGCCGCCTGTGCCAGCGCGGGCTGTGGCAGGTTGCTGCTGGCGCCATCCAGATCGGGCACCGGTGGTGCGGCGGCCACATCCGGTGCGGCATCTGCCGTGGCGCTGTCGGAGAGATCAAAAAGAACGGCGTCCTTGCGGGTCATGCTCTGTCCTTTGATGTGGCGGACGGCCGGGCCTGCGCTGCCGGTCGGGGACCAGCGGCGGGCTGCGGCGTCGGCCAGAGATACTGGATATCCGGCAGGCGCTCATCATTGGTGGCCCCATCGCTGCGCGACTGCTCCCCGAAGCCTTCGCGCCGGTAGAACCGCTGCGCCCCCTCATTGGCCTGATGGGTCCAGAGCTGAAGCGGCGACTGCACCGATTTGGCATAGTCCAGCAGCAGGCGTCCCAGCCCCTGCCCGCGTGCACGCTGCCGGATGTAGAGCGCACAGATCGTGGCGCCGTCCCGCGCCAGAAAGCCTTCGATCCGGCCGCCGATCTGCACCACGGTGACCCAGCCGCGATCAATCATGATCCCGCAGAAGCCAATCGCCTCGGCACCGGTATGGCGTTTGGGCATCCATGGCGTGTCGACTTCGAACCCGTGCAGGATTTCGGCAATCTTGCCTGCGTCGGTGCTGCGGGCCGGGCGCAGCGCGGGCGGTGGATCAGACTGTGCGACACAGGTCAAAGGCGGTCTCCGATCAGGAATTCTGCCGCCCGGTCGAGGCGGATGTGAGGTGGGCCGTCGCCCGGACGCAGGGTGAGCGGAGCCGGGGCGAAGGCCATGGCCTGATAATCGCCGTCGAGCCAGGTCTCGGCGCCCTGCCGGGCCGGGGTCAGCAGATGCGAGGGATCCTGCGGCAATGCGCCGGGATAAAAGGCCGCAGGCTTGCCGCTGTCCAGAAGCGTGCCACGCACGCAGGGCAGCTCGATCCCGTTGTGATGGCGCAGCTCCTCCGTCGTGGCGCGCAGGGCGGCAAGCGACAGCGCCGCCGTCTCGGCCCCGGCGAAGCGGGCCCGGTCGCGGGCATCGCGGGTCAGCGCCTCGATGATGGCGGTCAGCTGCGGGTGCTGCTGGTGATGCAGGTGATCGGCCTTGGTCGCCGCGAACAGGATCTTTTCCACCCGCTTGCCGCGCAGGATCTGGCGCAGAAACCCGTTGCGACCGGGACGGAAGGCGGCAAGGATATCAGTCATCGCGTGGCGCAGATCCTCCACCGCGCGGGGGCCGGAATGGATGGCGCTGAGGGCATCGACCAGCACCACCTGCCGGTCGATGCGGGCGAAATGATCGCGGAAGAAGGGTTTCACGACCTTTGACTTATAGGCCTCAAACCGGCGTTCCATCTCGCGGTGAAGCGACCGGCGCGGGGCGCTATCGCAAAGCGGGACCGGCGCGAAGGTCAGCACCGGCGACCCGGCCAGATCCCCCGGCAACAGGAAGCGCCCCGGTGTGCAGTCATAGTAGCCGGCGGCACGGGCCGCCTGCAGATAGGCGGCAAAGGCCGCGGCCAGATCCTGCGCCAGCGGTTCGTCATGGGGGGCTGTGGCGTCAACCTTCTGCGCCAGATCCAGAAACGCCGCCGCCTGCGACCGACTGCGGATGCGGGTCAGCACCTCATCGCACCACTGGGCGTATGTCTTGTCCAGCAGCGCCAGATCCAGGAGCCATTCACCGGGATAATCGACGATGTCCAGATGCAGGGTGCGTGGTCCCTGAAAGCCCGACAGCAGACCGTTTGGCTGCACCTTCAGACTGAGGCGCAGTTCAGAGACGGCCCGCGTGCTGTCGGGCCAGAAGGGGCGCGGCCCGGTCAGGGCGCCAAGATGGTTTTCGTAGTCAAATCGGGGCACGGTGTCATCGGGCTGGGGTTGCAGAAACGCCGTCTCGACCCGCCCTTCGCGCACCGCCGAGAGCTGCACCATCCGCCCCCGGTTCATCAGGTTGGCCACCAGTGAGGTGATGAACACGGTCTTGCCGGCGCGGGCAAGACCCGTGACGCCAAGGCGGATCGACGGTTCAAACAGGCTCTCCGAAAGGGCGGCGCCCGCCCCTTCGACGCTGCGCAAGACCCCGTCTGCCAGTGATGATAATCCCAAAGGTTTGCCCCGTCTTGCCGACCCTTTGCGGGGTCGGATCCTTGTTCGATTTGATCAAGATAAGGGCTGACCGGGTATGATACCACCCCGGCAGGCCGCCATCCGGGACTTGTGCCGCCGCGATTGCCGCGTTACTTGCCCGCTCATGCCGCGTTTTGCTTTGAAAGTCGAATATCACGGCGCACCCTTTGCCGGGTGGCAGCGCCAGAAGGATCAGCCCTCGGTTCAGGGGGCGATCGAGGATGCGCTTGCGCGGCTCGAACCCGGCCCCCATACCATTGCCGCAGCAGGCCGCACCGATACCGGGGTGCATGGTCTGGGTCAGGTGGCCCATTGCGACATGGAAAAGGACTGGGATCCCTTCCGCCTGTCCGAGGCGCTGAATTACCATCTGAAGCCTGCGCCAGTGGCGATTGTGGATTGCGCCCGTGTGGACGATGATTGGCACGCGCGGTTCTCGGCCATTGAGCGGCAGTATCTGTTCCGCATCCTGATCCGCCGCGCGCCTGCCACCCATGACGCCGGACAGGTCTGGCAGCTGAGCCATGATCTGGATGCAGACGCCATGCAGGAGGCCGCGCACCATCTGATCGGCCAGCATGATTTCACCACGTTTCGCTCCTCGATCTGCCAGGCGGCCAGCCCGCTCAAGACGCTGGACGAGCTGCGCGTCGAGCGGGTTCAGGGCTTTTCGGGGCCGGAGATCCATTTCCATGTGCGGGCGCGGTCGTTCCTGCACAATCAGGTGCGCAGTTTTGTCGGCACGCTGGAGCGGGTCGGCGCCGGAGCCTGGTCGCCTGAGGATGTGAAATCTGCGCTTGAGGCGACGGACAGGGCCGCCTGTGGACCGGTCTGCCCGGGGCATGGGCTCTATCTTGCGCGGGTCGGATATCCTGACGACCCCTTCTCCGCAACCTGACAAACTGCTGTAATAGTTTCAGAAATCACCTTTCACGGCAGCGGCAATCCGCTGTTGCGGAGGGCGGCGTATTTTTTTCAGTTTTTTTTGGCGCCCTACGGGAACCAACCGTTCGGTTACGCGTTTCGTCACAGATCATATGCTTAATCGGTGGGTGATGACGTGGAAAAAGAGATGGAACTTCTTGGTACTTTGCTGCGGCATTCCACGTTGCCGCTGTCGCTGATCGATCCCGAAGCCGAGGAGCTGGAGCTGGTTTTCGTCAACCGGGCCTTTGAACAGGCAACGGGTTACCGGGCGCAGGATGTGATCGACCGGCCGTGTCCGCTGTTCCAGGGCCCTGCGGTTCAGGAACGTTCGGTGAGCCAGCTGAAACACGCCCGCGATATGTGCAGACGCGGGTCGCAAACGCTGTGGAATTACAATGCCGAGGGCGAGCCCTTTGAGTGTCTGACCTATATCGACCCGATCACCGTTTCACCGGGCAATGTGGTCCTGCTGGGCTGTCACTTTCCGCTGTCGCCGCAGCTGTCATCATCACCGCCGCCGACGGCCAACCGCGAGGATGCTGGCGCGCCGCAAGCTGAGGCAGAGAGAGCCGCTGATCGCGGATCGAACCGGGCCGAGGAAGTGATTGGCCTTCAGGATCAGAAAGATGAGCTGCTGGACTATGCCCGCAAGGCGCTGATGCGCTGTCTGGAGATGCGCCGCAACACGCTCTACAGCCGGATTGATCTCTACTTCAATCGCCGTCGCGGCAATCTTCTGGGAGCGGAACCGCAGGATGTCGATGCCGCCGCCATGGCCCGCGATCCGTTGCTGGGACCACGGGCGAGCCAGGCCTGACGACCCGGCCCGCATTCAGTGATCAGGCCGTCGGCTGACGGCCAGAGCGACGTTTTCAGCCGCGACCGCGATAGGGCGGCACGCCCTGATCCGGGATCCAGACTCCCTCCGGCAGCGGTCCGGTCTGCCAGAAGACATCAATCGGAATGCCGCCACGCGGGTACCAATAGCCGCCGATCCGCAGCCACTGCGGCTCAAGGTAATCGGCCAGCCGACGCGCAATGGACACGGTGCAATCTTCGTGGAAGGCGCCGTGGTTGCGGAAGGACCCCAGAAACAGCTTGAGCGATTTGCTCTCGACCAGCCATTTGCCCGGCACGTAGTCGATGACCAGATGGGCAAAATCGGGCTGGCCGGTCATCGGGCAGAGTGATGTGAACTCCGGCGCGGTGAAGCGCACGTTGTAGGCGACGTCGGCCTGCGGGTTCTGCACCCGCTCCAGCTCTGCTTCATCGGGGTTGCTGGGCATTACGGTCGCGCCGCCCAGCTGTTTCAGATCCTTGTAGATATCGTCACTCATCTTCTTTTCTCCTCAGGTCTCTCGGCCTAGACACCGCGTTTGTTGCCCCAGACCAGCACATGAAGCTGTGGCAGCACACGGGGGGTAAACCAGCGGTCTCCGGTTACCTTTTCAATCAGCCATTGCAGACGTTCTGTGGCGGCGGTCAGGTCCACCGGTTTATCCGGGTCCACCTCCGGGTTGCCGGGTTGCAGGTAGAGCGGCAGGTCCGGCAGGCGTTTTGCAACGGCCCGCGCCCAGTCATAATCCCGGTCGTCGAAGATCACGATCTTCACCACGGTTTGCCCGCACCCCTTTGCAGCCTGAAGGCAGTGGTCAAATTTCTGCCAATCCACCTTATGGCCGCTGGAGGGTGGTTTCGGGCTGAGCACCAGCGTGTCAAGCTGGGCAAACCAGGGCTGGTTGATCGAGCCCTGCGTCTCGCAGGCAAAGCGATAGCCCTCGGCCTTTCCCCGTGCGATCAGCTCGGCAAAGTCCTGAATGGCCGGGTTGCCACCCGAGAGCGAGACGGTCAGCGGCTGGCCGCCGCTGAGCTGCCTGACCTCTGCCCAGACATCGCTGGTGGTCATCGGGATCCAGGTCTCGCGGAATTTGCTGTCAACCGCGTGAAGGCTGTCGCACCAGCTGCATCGGTAATCGCAGCCGCCAGTGCGGACAAAGACGGTTGGCTCCCCGATCAGGGCGCCTTCTCCCTGGATCGTGGGTCCGAAGATTTCGGCAATGCGCAGGCTCATGGTCGGTACTCGGCCCATGTTTTCGGCGTCTCCGATACCCGCACCGCAGCGGTTTCGGGCCAGCGCGCGACACACCATTCGTAGAAATGACGGGCCATGTTCTCGGCGGTCGAGGGGCCGTCCATCACATCGTTCAGATGGCGATGATCAAAGCTGCCGTCGATGTAATTCTTCAGCGGTGCCAGCTCGTGATAATCGCGGACAAAACCGTCGCTGTTCAGCTTGGCGCCGACCAGTTCGACCACGACGATGTAATTATGCCCATGCAGCCGCGCGCATTGGTGATCGGCTGGCAGATGGGTCAGCTGATGTGAAGCGGAGAAGTGGAACTCCTTGGTAATGCGGAACATCAGGCGGCCCCTTCCTTGATGGCTGTGCGCCAGAAATCGGGGTCCGCGTAGACTGTCGGATCCTCAACGCCTGCCAGATCGAAGGCCTCACGGCGTTCAACGCAGGTGCCGCAGCGCCCGCAATGATGTTCGCCACCCTTGTAGCAGGACCAGGTCTCGGCAAAGGGCGTGTTCACCGCCGCACCTGCGGTGACGATGTCGCCTTTGGAGCGATGCACGAACGGTGTCACCAGCGCCACATCTGCATAGCCGTCCAGCGCCATGCGCTGCATCGCGTCAAAAGCCTCGGTGAAGGCCGGGCGGCAGTCCGGGTAAATGAAGTGATCGCCGCCATGCACCGCCGTTGCCACAGCCGTGTCGCCCTTGGCGGCGGCAATCCCGTAGGCAATGGTTAGCATGATGGCATTGCGGTTGGGCACCACCGTAACCTTCATGGTCTCTTCGGCGTAGTGTCCGTCCGGCACATCAATATCGTCCGTCAGGGCAGAGCCGCTGAGTGCCGCGCCGATGGAACGCATATCAATGATCTCGTGGGGAACCCCGAGCCGCTCTGCGCAGGCGGCAGCATAGTCGAGTTCCTTGCGGTGGCGCTGTCCGTAGTCGAACGAGACAAGGCGCGACAGCTGCCCTTTGGCAGCGAGTACATGGGCGAGGGATACCGAATCCAATCCGCCCGAGCAGATGACAAGTGTTTTCAAGTTTTCAGTCCTTGTTTTGATATCCGGGTAGGCTGCGACCGGAAAGGCGTGCGTATAGCGACTGCCGTTAACTACGGCAAGATATCCACAGTATTTTTCCGCTACGTCAGATCAGCCGATGATCTGACCGGTTCACGCGGTGAAATCTCATTCTTTCAACGCATTGGGCTTAACATGAGAAAGGCGCCCTCCACCGGGAGCGCGCCTGACTATTTCTGGAGGCCTATTTTTTTCGGTCGGAGCCTCGCCGCTCAGCCCGGATTGGGGGGCAAGCGTTAACCCAGATTCTCCTGACTGTAGGCTTTCAGCTCGGCGCGGGCGACCTGCCTGCGGTGCACCGCATCCGGCCCATCGGCGAGGCGCAGGGTGCGCACATGGGTCCAGGCCTGCGCCAGCGGCGTGTCCTGGCTGATGCCCTGCCCTCCGTGCATCTGCACCGCCTCGTCGATCACCTTCAACGCGACACGGGGGGCAACCACCTTGATCTGGCTGATCCAGGGTGCTGCGGCGCGTGCATCGCCCTGATCCATGTACCATGCCGCCTTGAGACAGAGGAGCCGGGCCATTTCGATCTCCATCCGGCATTCGGCGATGATATCGTAGTTGGCGCCAAGCTGGGCCAGCGGCTTGCCAAAGGCCTCGCGGCGCAGCGAGCGGCGGCAGAGCTGTTCCAGCGCGCTTTCGGCCTGGCCGATGGCGCGCATACAATGGTGAATGCGCCCCGGCCCAAGACGGCCCTGCGCGATTTCAAATCCGCGCCCCTCGCCCAGCAGCATGTTTTCAGCAGGCACACGCACGTCTGAGAAGCGGATATGCATATGGCCGTGGGGGGCGTCATCGTGACCGTAGACCTCCATCGGGCGCAGCACCTCGATCCCCGGTGCATCCGCAGGCACCACGATCATCGACTGGCGCTTGTGTTTGGGCAGCTCGTCGCCGCCGGTGCGCACCATGACGATATAGACCTTGCAGCGCGGATCCCCTGCCCCTGAGGCCCACCATTTTTCGCCGTTCAGCACATAGTCATCGCCGTCGCGCAGGCAGGACATGGCAATATTGGTGGCGTCCGAGCTGGCGACATCCGGCTCTGTCATCAGATAGGCCGAGCGGATCTCGCCCTGAAGGAGCGGCGCCAGCCATTGCTGTTTCATCGCCTCGGTGCCGTAGCGCTCAAACACTTCCATATTGCCGGTGTCGGGCGCGGAGCAGTTGAACACCTCTGCCCCCAGCGGGGTTTTTCCCATTTCCTCAGCAAAGTAAGCATATTCGACGGTCGAGAGGCCAAAGCCCTTGTCACTGTCGGTGAGCCAGAAATTCCACAGGCCGTCGGCCTTGGCCTTGGCTTTCAGGCCTTCGAGGATTTCGGCCTGCCGATCGGTGTATTGCCAGCGATCCCCCTTGCCGATCTCGGCATGATACTCGGCCTCCATCGGCATGATCTCGTCGCGGATCATCGCCGCCACCCGATCCAGAAGCGCGCGGTTTTCGCTGCGCATACCCAAGTTCATGTCCATCCCGGCGCCTCTTTGTGTTGTTTCCCTTGGCGGCAGCATGGCGCGGGGGTTGTGCCGCTGTCCAGCCGCGTGACGGGACGTCACAGATGGATAGGCATCGCAGGACAGAAAAACGGGCCCCGAAGGGCCCGTTTCGCAAGTGGTTACTCTGCCGCCTCGGCGTAGTCTTCCATCGGTGGGCAGGTGCAGACCAGATGGCGGTCACCGTAAGCATTGTCGACGCGGTTGACCGGCGGCCAGTATTTGTCGACCCGGAACGCGCCCGGAGGGAAGCAGCCCTGTTCGCGGGAATAGGGGCGATCCCAGTCCTTAACGAGATCTTCCATCGTGTGAGGCGCGTTTTTCAATGCGTTATTCTCCGCATCCATTTCGCCTGCCTCAATCGCGCGGATTTCCTCGCGGATCGACAGCATGGCCTCGCAGAAGCGGTCCAGCTCGGCCTTGGTCTCGGATTCTGTCGGCTCCACCATCAGGGTGCCCGCGACGGGCCAGGACATTGTTGGTGCGTGGAAACCGCTGTCGATCAGTCGCTTGGCCACATCGTCCACGGTCACGTTCGCGCTGGCCTCAAACGGGCGGGTGTCCAGAATACACTCATGCGCAACGCGGCCTGTCGGCCCCTTGTAGAGTACGTCATAGGCGCCTTCGAGACGTTTGGCGATGTAGTTGGCGTTGAGGATCGCCACCTTTGTCGCCTGCGTCAGGCCCGCACCACCCATCATCAGGCAATAGGCCCAGCTGATGGTCAGGATAGAGGCCGACCCGAAAGGCGCAGCCGAGACCGGCCCTTCCTGACCGCCGGTTTCCGGGTGGCCGGGCAGATGCGGTTGCAGATGCGCCTTCACGCCAATCGGTCCCATGCCGGGGCCACCACCACCGTGGGGAATG
This sequence comes from Phaeobacter sp. JH20_26, assembly GCF_048056275.1. Taxonomy (NCBI): domain Bacteria; kingdom Pseudomonadati; phylum Pseudomonadota; class Alphaproteobacteria; order Rhodobacterales; family Roseobacteraceae; genus Phaeobacter; species Phaeobacter sp. JH20_26. Next base: position 1,394,061 of record NZ_JAYMWL010000013.1, read on the forward strand.
GCAAAGGTCTTGTGCAGGTTCAGGTGGCTCACATCGCCGCCCAGATCGCCGGGACGGGACAGGCCCACCATGGCGTTCATATTGGCACCGTCGATATAGACCTGACCGCCGTGATCATGGGTAATTTTGCAGACCTCATGCACGGTTTCCTCGAACACGCCGTGGGTCGAGGGGTAGGTGATCATGCAGCCTGCAAGGTTTTCGGCGTGTTTCTCCGCCTTTTCGCGGAAATCCTCGAGGTCGATATCGCCGTTTTCTGCGGATTTCACCACGACAACCTTCCACCCCACCATCTGGGCCGAGGCCGGGTTGGTGCCATGGGCCGACATCGGGATCAGACAGATGTTGCGGTGGCCCTGACCGTTGGCACGGTGATAGGCCGCAATGGACAGAAGGCCCGCGTATTCCCCCTGCGCGCCAGAGTTAGGCTGCATGGAGATCGCATCATAGCCGGTGATCTGGCACAGTTTCTCGGACAGATCGCTGACCATCTCTGCATAGCCCTGCATCTGATCGGCAGGGGCAAAGGGGTGGATATTGGCGAACTCCGGCCAGCTGAGCGGCATCATCTCGGCGGCGGCATTGAGCTTCATCGTGCAGGAGCCAAGCGGGATCATCGCCCGGTCCAGCGCCAGATCACGATCCGCGAGGCGGCGCATGTAGCGCATCATCTCGGTTTCGGCCCGGTTCATGTGGAAGATCGGATGCGTCAGATAGTCAGACGTGCGGTGCATGTTTTCCGGCACGCGGTATTCATGGGTGAAGTCTTCGTCCTTGCGGCGAATGCCAAAGGCGCGCCAGACCGCTTCGATGGTCTCAGAACGGGTGACCTCATCCAATGTGATACCAACGCGGGTTTCGCCAACGCGGCGCAGGTTCAGCCCCTCGTCCACCGCCGATTTCAGCACCGCCGATTGCAGCGGCCCCACATCAACGGTGATCGTGTCGAAGAAGGATCGGGGATCAACGCTGAACCCTGCCCCTTCCAGCCCACGGGCCAGACGCACGGTCTTACGATGGATGCGCTGCGCGATGGCTTTCAGCCCCTTGGGGCCGTGGAAGACCGCGTACATCGACGCCATCACCGCCAGCAGAGCCTGTGCAGTACAGACGTTGGAGGTCGCCTTTTCGCGGCGGATGTGCTGTTCACGGGTCTGTAGCGACAGGCGATAGGCGCGGTTGCCATGCGCATCGACCGAGACGCCGACAATCCGGCCGGGGATCGAGCGTTTGTAAGCATCCTTGGTCGCCATATAGGCCGCATGCGGACCGCCTGCGCCCACCGGCACGCCAAAGCGCTGGGTCGAGCCGACAGCGATATCGGCACCCATGGCGCCCGGCTCTTTCAGCAGGGTCAGCGACAGCGGGTCGGCTGCAACGATGCCGATGGCCTTATGCGCGTGCAGCTGCGCGATGTGGTCGGTGAAATCGCGCACATGACCGTAGGTGCCGGGGTATTGGAACAGCGCGCCAAAGACCTTATCCGCCTCCAGCTTGTCGGGGTTGCCGACGATGACCTCGATCCCCAGCGGCTCGGCGCGGGTCTGGATCACGGCAATGTTCTGCGGGTGACAATCGCGGTCGACAAAAAACGCCTTGGCCTTCGATTTGGCGACCCGCTGCGCGACGGTCATTGCCTCAGCGCAGGCTGTGGCCTCGTCCAGAAGCGAGGCATTGGCGATTTCCAGACCGGTCAGATCCGAGATCATGGTCTGGAAGTTCAACAGCGCCTCAAGACGGCCCTGCGAGATTTCGGGCTGATAGGGCGTGTAGGCGGTGTACCAGGCCGGGTTTTCCAGAATATTGCGCTGAATGGCGGGTGGGGTCACGGTGCCGTGGTAGCCCTGCCCGATCAGCGAGGTTTTCAGAACGTTCTTGCCTGCGACCTCACGCATGTGATGCAGCAGCTCGCGTTCCGACAGAGGACGGCCAAACTCCAGCGCGGCGGCCTGACGGATGGTGGCAGGCACCGTTTCGTCAATCAGCGCATCCAGGCTCTCGGCGCCAACCACGGCAAGCATGTCGTCCATCTCTTCGGGAGACGGGCCGATATGGCGGCGGTTGGCAAAGTCATACGGCAGATAGTCCGTGGGTTCAAAAGACATGTGTCGCCCTCTTCAGCAACAGGAGGTTAAGGCAGCGGAATGCTGCGGGCTGGCCCGGTGGTGCGGATTGGCACCGCGATAGGTGCGGGAACAGCGATCAAAAAACCCCGCCGCGCGGAAGGGCGCAGGCGGGGTGAAAGGATCAGCCGATGAAGTCCTTGTAGCCGGCTTCATCCATGTAATCGTCCATCGGGGACAGATCGGACGGCTTGATCTTGAAGAACCAGGCGTCGCCCTGAGGATCTTCGTTGATCTTGCCGGGGTTGTCGATCAGGGCGTCGTTCACCTCGACGATCTCGCCGTCCAGCGGCGCCAGGATATCGGAGGCTGCCTTTACGGATTCGATGACCACGATTTCATCATCCTTGGAGACTTCGGTGCCGACCTCGGGCAGTTCCACAAAGACCACATCGCCCAGCTGCTCTGCCGCGTGGGTTGTGATGCCCACCGTGATCAGATCATCGCTCTCAGCCAGCAGCCATTCGTGTTCTTCGGTGTATTTCATCAGTCTCTTCCTTTGGAGATCGCGCCGATCTCAGCGCTTATGGCAGCGCGCCCTGGTGGACGGCTGCGGTTTGGGTGTCAAAATCTGCGGCATCACGGGCATGGCACGAGCCGCCGGAGCCAAGCACCGCCCGCAGGGAACTGCCCCGGCCAGCCCGACTGGCGCCGGTATCGTTCCTATTTGCCTGGTCTCAGCAGTCATGCCGATCCATCCCATGAGTTCAGGGCCGGTCCGATCAGGAATGATGGCATGGTCCCGGCATCCAATCGTCACGCAGGCAGAACCTGCGCAATGTGATGCCCCCTCTGTCCCTTTGCCTGAGATCGTTATCCCTTCGGCGCCCTGGTGTGGTCAGGGTCTCTCCAGAGTACGTCACGTTTACGGTCCCTTTGGCCTGAGAGTTTCCGGGGCGGTTGCTCCTTCGGCACCAGTGTCGGCAGGAAATTCCTGCTGCAATGGTTCTCCCGCATACGCCTGTATACGGTACCAATAACGGATGTCTCGTTCAAGCTGCAATCGCGGTCTCGAACGCATTTGAACCGCCGCAATCAGGCACCGCCGGCCGACCGCGCAACGGCCCTGCCGGAACCGGTCAAACATCAGTAAAGGTTAAAGTATTCAGCCTGCTCCCATTCGCTGACCGTATCGAGGTAGCGGGACCACTCGACCTCTTTCAGATGGGCGAGATAGTCGACCACATCGCCCCCCAGAGCGACGCGAAACAGGTCGGATCCGCTGAAGGCCTGCAACGCCTGTCCAAGCGAGCGCGGCAGCTTTTGCGCGTCGTCGGAATAGGGCGATGCCGTGGGCGGCGGCGCGCGTCGCCCGGAGGCCAGCCCCTCGCTGCCCGCGATGATCTGCGCGGCCAGCGCGAAATAAGGATTGGCACTGCTGTCGGGCGCGCGATTCTCGATCCGGCTGGAGAGATCGCCGGGGCGCATCAGGCCGCGCAGCATGGCGCCGCGATTGTCCTCTCCCCATTGTATCCGGTTGGGCGCCAGCTGGTATGGCAGATACCTTTTGTAGCTATTGACCGTAGGGGCAACCAGCAGCGAGGCCGCCTCGGCATGGGCGAGCAGCCCGGCGATCCAGCCACTGGCCTCTTCCGTCAGCTCGCCCTCAACCTCGGGCATGAACAGATTGCGCCCGGTGCTGGGATCTATCAGCGACTGATGGATGTGCCAGCCATTGGCCATCGCGTGATCCTGCCGCGGCTTGGCCATGAAACTGGCGTGTAATCCCTGAGCGGCACAGACTTCCTTGACCATGGTGCGGAACATCACCATCGCATCCGCCTGCGTCATCGGATCGGCCGGATCGAAGGTGAACTCGAACTGGCTCGGACCCATCTCGATCTCGACAGTGCGCACCGGCAGGCCAAGCGCCTGCGCATTGCGTCGCAACCTGTCCAGAATCGCCTCGGCCTCGCCGTAGCGGGTTTCGGTGAGATACTGGTAGCCCTGAATGAGGTTCCGGGTTTCGATCGGAGCCCCGGGCATCCCCTGCTGCGCATGGCCCAGCGCCGGGTCCACACGTTCGAAGATCTGGAATTCGACCTCCAGCCCGACCACGGTCTTCAGACCCTGTTCTGCCAATGTCTCCACCGCCCGTTCCAGCACATAGGCCGATCCGAAGGGGACGACGTCGCCATCGTGGAACGCGACATGACAGAAGATCCAGGCCGAATGTGGGGACCATGGCAGCACGCGAAAGGTCTCCGGGCGCGGCACCAGCAGCACATCGCTGGCGCCCTGCATCGGCGTCACAACCTCCTCGGGGTTTTCGCTCCACACCGGGAAGGCGGTGCGATGGGCGGTATCCTTCAGCAACAGTGTCGACGGCACCGCGATTCCCTGCTCAAACAGCGACCTCAGACCGGCGGCGACCAGCGTCTTACCCCGCAGAATGCCGTGTTGATCGGCAAAGAGGACGCGCACGGTTTCCACGCGAGCGGCTTCGCATTGCGCCAGCACCGCCTCGCCCGCGTGACAGGCCTGCTCTGTCAGCAACCCCTTGCGCGCAAGCGCCCCCTTGATGAGTGACGTCGTCATCTTGTGATCTGACCTTCTTCTGTCCACGCCTTCGATATGTGCCCCGCCGCTCATGACGTTGCGTCGGTCTTCCCCATATCACACCCTTTGCAATGTTTTTGTTATGCAACTGGATAATTTAAGCTTGAACTAAAAAACTAGTTCAGGTCCAGTCTCTTATCAGAGGCGAGGCACATAAAGCTGCGAATTGAACGCAGGGCACAGCGCAGGGCCGAAGACTGGAACTGACAGACAACCCAGGGTGACGGAGGCAGGGGCACCGACAGAACACCGATGATGTCTCAGACCGATGCGGACACGGGCCGTACCTTGTTCGATCTGCGGTCGGTGCTACCGGGATACGATCCATTTGATCCCCTCCCCCGGTGCAAGCAGGCGCGCTGACAAGTATTTTTTGGATGAGAAGATGAGTGAACAAGACCGTAATATTTCCTCAAGCTTTGCCAAGGGGCTGGCTGTTCTGGCGGCGTTTGACGCGGCTACTCCGACGCTGACGCTGGCAGATATCGCACGGCGCACCGGTCAGGATCGCGCCACGGCGCGACGCGGGGCGCTGACGCTTGTACAGGCCGGGTATCTGCGCCAGCAGGGCCGGGTCCTGTCGCTGACGCCGCAGGTGCTGGCGCTGTCCGGCGGGTTTCTTCAGGCCAATCAGTTTGGCCGCAAGGTGCAGCCGGTGCTGAACCGTCATGCCCGCAGCCTTGGCGCTGAGATTACGCTTGCGACGCTGGATCAGGGGCGGGTGTTGCTGCTGGCGCAATCCACGGTCGAACATGCACCGGTCACCTATGGGTTTACCGCCGGCGCTCATATCCCGCTGGTCCATACCAGCCTGGGGCGGATGCTGATGGGCTGCCTGTCGGACGACGCGGCTGCCGAAACGTTGGCGACGGCGGATATCCCCCGCCACACCGAGCAATCCCTGACCGAGGTGGATCAAATCCTCGACCGGGTGCGCACCGCGCGGCAGCGGGGCTATGCGGTGACCGACAGTGAGTTCGAAACCGGGATCATCGGTTACGCCGTGCCGGTCTCGCGCCCCGATCAACGGCCTATCGTGGTTGGCAGTTCGTCCCCGCGGGGGATGAACCCGGCACAGGACACCGAAATCTCGCTGCGCGCGTTGCAGCTCTGCGCGGCGGAGCTGCGCCAGAGCCAGGCGCTGGCAGATCTGTAACGCTGCCCGCATCCGATATTCAAAATTTCGCGAAGGATGTTATCCGCAGCGCCCCTCTTGGACCCCCATCGGCAAGCCCGCATAAATACGGCACCCATCACGAAAGGATCGCCGATGACCGCGCCGCGTTATTTCACCCCCAAGGGAGGCCACCCCGGTCAGGAGCAGCTGCTGACCGACCGCGCCATGTTCACCGATGCCTATGCCGTCATCCCCAAGGGCACAATGCGCGATATCACCACCTCATATCTGCCGGGCTGGCAGGGGATGCGGATGTGGGTCATCGCTCGCCCCCTGAGTGGCTTTGCCGAGACGTTCTCGCAATACATCGTTGAGCTGCAACCGGGTGGCGGCTCCGACAGCCCCGAACATGACAGCGCCGCGCAATCCGTGCTGTTCGTGACGGAGGGCAAGCTGGATCTGACCGTCGATGGCGTCGCGCATCACCTGGAACCGGGCGGCTATGCCTATATCCCGGCCGGGGCGGCCTGGACCCTGCACAACAGCAGCGACAGCACAGCAGGGTTTCACTGGATCCGCAAACGCTGGGAACCGGCGCCCGGCGTCGAGAAACCCGCAGTTCTGGTCACCAACGAGCGCGACATCGCCCCCAGCGTCATGCCCGACACCGAGGGTCGCTGGGCCACCACCCGTTTTGTCGATCCGGCAGATCTGTCGCATGACATGCATGTCACTATCGTGACCTTTGAACCGGGCGGCGTCATCCCTTTCCCCGAGACCCATGTGATGGAACACGGGCTCTATGTTCTGGAGGGCAAGGCCGTCTACCGCCTTAACCAGGATTGGGTCGAAGTTGAGGCCGGTGATTTCATGTGGCTGCGCGCCTTCTGCCCGCAGGCCTGCTATGCCGGGGGACCGGGACGCTTCCGTTACCTGCTATACAAGGACGTCAACCGGCACATGCCGCTAAGCCCGCCGCGCTAACCAAGGCGGCGCATCGCCATTGCCAGAACGCACAGCTGCGCTAAGGTAAGTGACATGTTGCAAGACAGTCTCGCGGGTCGATCTCGCCCCGCGAGGTCAGCCATGGAGCCTGCGCCAATGTCGATCATATCTATCGTGTTCACAGGTCTTGCGCTGGGGCTGATGAGCCTGCTGGCGGTGCTGAGCACCCGTGCGGGTCGTCCGGCAACCATCGCCGTCGCTGCCGCCCCGCGCAGGGCCGCTGGCCGCAAGATGACTGGCATCGCCTTTGCCGTGGTGACGGGACCGTTGCTGCTCACCCTGCCGGGTCCGGCTGATGCTGGCACCGAATCGGAGGCACAGGTGACCGTGGTCAATGTGCTGGGGCGCAGCTGGCATGTGGCCCCGGAGGTGACAGACACAGGTCGCAACACCGGCAGCGCGACGGGACGCTACATGGCGCAGCGCCAGAACGCGGAGCTACAGCCGTTCCGCCCGCCTGCGGTTCTGACAGCGCGGCAGGCCGTGCGCGCCTTTCACGCTGCAACCGGGTGCCGGGCCCGGGTCGAGACGATGGTGCGCTCCATCAATGGGACGTATTTCGCACAGTTGGCCTGCCGCTAGGCGCACTCCGCCGTGGTTCGCGTGGCTCCGCCCCGCGGCACAGGCGTCGATTTGAAACACCGCGCGGGAAATTGTGACCGAAACCGGAGCAGGATTGCCGCTCTAGCGGATTGAGCCGCGCGCCGCGCCCTGTCATAGCTTGGCCATGAAACTTGCAATCAACGGATTCGGCCGCATCGGCCGCGCTATTCTGCGCCAGATCCTGACGACGCCGCGCGGTGCCGGGATTGAGCTGGTCTGCATCAACGATATCGCACCCTTGGACATGTGCGCCTATCTGTTTCAATACGATAGCACCTTTGGCCCCTATCCCGATGCGGTTGCGATCGAGGGCAACAACCTGCGGATTGCCGACCGGGTGATCCGGTTCCACCAGACAGCCGACCTCAGCACGCTGGATCTCACAGGCGTCGATGTGGTGCTGGAATGCACCGGCATCGCGCGAACATCGGATGTGGCGGGACGGGGGCTGACGGCCGGGGCGCGCAAGGTGCTGATCTCCGGCCCCTCGCCCGCCGCCGAACGCACGATTGTGCTGGGCGCAAACGAGGCCGATCTGGGCGATGGCGCGATCATCTCCAATGCCTCTTGCACCACCAATGGGCTGGCCCCGCTGGTCAAGCTGCTGGACATGCTGCTGGGTATCGACAGCGCCCATATGACCACGATCCACTGCTACACCAATTCGCAGCCGATGGTGGACGCACCGCGCGGCGATTTTGCCCGCTCCCGTGCCGGGGCGCTGTCGATGGTGCCGACCACGACTTCTGCCACCCATCTGATCGACGAGGTACTGCCGCATCTGGCTGGTCGCATCAGTGGTGCTGCGGTGCGAGTGCCAACCGCCAGCGTGTCTGCGGTGGATCTGGTGGTCAGGACCAGCCACCCGATGGCGGCAGACTTCGCCGATACCACCCTGCGCACTGCGATCGAGGCTTCGCAGGTTCTGGGATGGACCGAGCAGCCACTGGTCTCATCCGATCTGCGTGCCCGAGCTGAATCGCTGGTCCTTGCCGGGCCGGAAACCCGTCGGATCGGCAATCACCAGCTGCGGGTGTTTGGCTGGTATGACAATGAATGGGGATTTTCCGCTCGGATGTTGGATATGGCCGCGCTGATGGCAGGGCAGAGCTGAAAAGAGGCGACTGTCTGCGACCATGAACAAAGGGGCCGCGCATATCTGCTGCGGCCCCTGTTCGTTGCACACTCAAGAGCTGCGGTTACTCGCCCGGCAGGCTACCGCGCCCCTGTCCTGACAGGCCGCCAGAGACCTCTTCCGTGGCCTCGCTGGCAAGCTCCTGCGGCAGCACCAGATTGAGCACAACAGCAATGAGCGCCGCCGGCAGCAAGCCCGAGGTCATCAGGACCCGCAGCGTATCCGGCAGGTGCTGCACCGCACCCGGTTCCAGCTGCAGCCCCAATCCGATGGAGAGGGAAATGGCAAAGATCACCATATTGCGGCGGTTCCAGTCGACATCCGACAGCATCGAAATACCAGCAGCCACCACCATGCCGAACATGACGATGACACCGCCTCCCAGCACCTCAATCGGAATGGTGCGGATGATCGCGCCAACCTTCGGGACCAGCCCGCAGAGGATCAGGAACAGCGCGCCGATCGTGACCACATGACGGCTCATGACGCCGGTCATGGCGATCAGGCCCACGTTCTGGCTGAAGGAGGTATTGGGCAACCCGCCAAACACGCCCGCCAGCGCCGAGCCGAAACCGTCCGCATAGGTGGCACCGGAAATCTCCTTGTCGGTGGCTTCCCGGCCTGCACCGCCACGGGCGATACCGCTGACATCGCCCACGGTTTCAACCGCCGATACCAGCCCCATCAGGCAAAAACCGACAATCGCGGCAAAGGAAAACTCGATCCCGTATTTGAACGGCATCGGCAGCGCAAAGGCGCTGGCGCGCGACCAGCTGGTGCCAATGGCCTCGACCGTCACCATGCCCATCATCATCGCATAGAGATAGCCGACAATCAGCCCGAGCAGCACCGCCGAGATCGACAGCATCCCGCGGGCAAAGAACTTCAGACCCAGGGTGACGATGATCACCACCAGCGCTGCCGACCAGTTCAGCAGCGAGCCATATTCCGGTGTCCCGATCGCTGGCACGCCTCCGGCGGCATATTGAATGCCGACCTTGACCAGCGCCAGACCGATCATCGTGACCACCAGCCCGGTGACCAGCGGCGGCAGGGCAAAGCGGATACGCCCGATCACCAGCCCCAATGCGGCATGAAACAGCCCGCCGATCAGCACCCCGCCGAATAGCGCCGCCAGCGCATCAACCCCCTTGCCCGCGACCAGCGGGATCATGATCGGCAAGAAGGCAAAACTGGTGCCCTGCACAATCGGCAGCGCCGCACCAATCGGCCCGATGGTCAGTGTCTGCAGCAGCGTCGCCGCCCCGGCAAACAGCATCGACATCTGGATCAGATAGAGCAGTTCGGGAAAATCGGGGGAATTAGAGCCAAAGCCAAATCCCGCCGCCCCGGCCACGATGATCGCCGGGGTGACATTTGAGACAAACATGGCCAGCACATGCTGGATGCCCAGTGGCACAGCCTTTGCCAGCGGTGGAGTGTAATTGGGATCGCGCAGCTGCGCCGGCGTTCCGATTGAGCCATCGGCCATGGATCTGGTCCTCTCTGTTGTTGCTTATTCTGTTGGTCTTGGTCGGTGTTGTGATGACACTCTCATTTGGCGGAGTGCCTGTTGCGAAAGAAAAAGGCGCAAGACCCGCTGGGTCGCTGCGCCTTTGATTGTCAGATCAGGGTCGGATCACCTGATAGGGGCTTTCAAACCAGTGTTCTTCCAGATTGGCGCCCTCTCCGATCCGATCCACCACGGCAAACAGGCCCGGCGCCGTCAGGGGCGTCAGCACCCCGTGCCAGGTGCCCCGGTGAAAGTTGATCGCCTGTCCGGGTTGCGTTTCAAAGGCAAGCGGCAGTCCCGGCACACCACCGCGATCCGGGGCGACGATCACCAGAAATCCGGTTTCACTCATCGGGATGAAGGCCTGACTGCCGTCCGGGTGGCGCTCGACCATCCGCAGTGGCATCGGCAGTTCACGCGGCTCGGCGTTGAACAGGCTGAGACCCGCACGACCGGCGCTGAACTCCATGGTGGCCCGATCGTGATACCGTCCGCAGAGCCCCTGGTTGATGATCTTGTCCGGCGCTCCGGTGCAGTCGATCAGATCGCCAAAGGGGGCAAAGCCCTCGGCTGTGATCGGCTGGATCTCAAGCATCTTCATCGCGGTCTCCGGCATAGCTGGCAGTCCCTCACGGCAGCACATCCCGCAGGCGGAACTCGGCGATACGTTCGACCTGCCGACAGGCTTCGGCAAATTCGCTGTCGCGATCATTGGCGATACGCCGTTCAAATGCTGCAAGAATCGACGTCTTATCGTGGTCGCGCACCGCAATGATGAAGGGAAAGCCGTGTTTTTCCACATAGGCGCTGTTCAATTGCGTAAACCGTGTGCGTTCCGCATCAGTCAGCGCATCCAGCCCGGCGGAGGCCTGCTCGCTGGTGCTCTCCGCCGTGAGACGTTTGGCGGCGGCCAGCTTGCCTGCCAGATCCGGGTGCGCTGTCAGCACGCCCAACCGCTCCGCCTCGCTGGCAGAGCGGAACATCCGGCACAGCGCATTATGCAGCCCTGCCGCGCGGTCATGGGCTGGTCCCAGTTCCAGATCATGCGCCTGTTCGGCAATCCAGGGGGAGTGTTCAAAGATCCCGCCATAGGCCTCGACAAATCGCGCGCGGCTCATCTGGCTGGGGCGTTCACGGCGCTGATGTGGATGGGTTTTCGCCCAATGATCGGCGATATCAATGCGGCGCGGGCACCAGACCCCGTCGAACCCCCGGATATAGTCGATAAACCGTTTCAGCCCCGCCGCCTTGCCGGGGCGGCCGATCAGGCGGCAATGCAGCCCGATCGACATCATTTTCGGCGCACCTTCTTCACCCTCAGCATAGAGCAGGTCAAAGGCGTCCTTGAGATACTGATAGAACTGTTCGCCAGTGATGTAGCCGGGTGCGGTGGCAAAGCGCATGTCGTTGGCTTCCAGCGTATAGGGGATGATCAGCTGATCGCGTTCGCCGACCTCCAGCCAATAGGGCAGATCATCGTCGTAGGTGTCCGAGATATAGTCAAAGCCGCCCTCCTCAGCCACCAGACGCACGGTGTTTTCACTGCACCGGCCAGTGTACCAGCCACGCGGACGCTCTCCGACCACCTCGGTATGCAGGCGGATCGCCTCGGCAATGGCGGCGCGTTCGTCGGCCTCTGCCATATCCTTGTGTTCGACCCATTTCAGCCCGTGCGACGCGATCTCCCACTTGGCAGCCTTCATCGCCGCGACCTGTTCGGGAGAGCGCGCCAATGCGCTGGCGACACCATAGATGGTGACCGGGATATCCGCAGCGGTGAACATGCGATGCAGCCGCCAGAACCCGGCGCGGGCGCCGTAATCGTAGATCGATTCCATGTTCCAGTGCCGCTGTCCTGGCCAGGGCGCCGCCCCGGCGATGTCAGACAGAAACGCCTCCGACCCCGCATCGCCATGCAGGATATTGTTCTCCCCGCCCTCTTCATAGTTCAACACGAACTGCACCGCGACCTTGGCATTGCCGGGCCAGGCTGCATCGGGCGGCGTCGCGCCATATCCGATCATGTTGCGGGGGTATCTGTTCATTGCCGGGGGCCTCTTTTCAAACAACTCCAGGTCATTACTATGGCAGAAGATCACGGCTATCTTTCAAATTTTCCCGAATACACTATCAGATTGCACAGGTTTGCAGGCCCCGCCGCCATCAGGCAGAGGTAGCCCCATAGCAGGAGGACTTAAGAATGAGCACAAGGACAGAGCCCGGGTATCTCACCACACATGTGCTGGACACCGCGCGCGGCTGCCCCGCCGCCGGACTGCCGATCCGGCTGTACCGGCTGGATGCAGGCGGGCGCACCGAGATCTCGCAGATGCTGACAAATGCCGATGGGCGGACCGACAGTCCGATCCTGCCGAAGAAGGATTTTGTGACCGGTCTCTACGAGCTGGTGTTCGAGGCCGGGGAATACCTGCGCACCAATGGCCAGGCCTCCGGCGAGATGCTGTTTCTGGACGAAATTCCGATCCGCTTTGGCATCACCGATGAGAGCGCGCATTACCACGTGCCCCTGCTGCTGTCGCCTTTCGGCTATTCCACCTATCGCGGCAGCTGAGCGCCGCCGCGCCCTGGCGCGGCCATGCCCAACGTACACGGCGCTCCGACAGGAGCGCCGGGGCGGGCGGGAGCTGCTGCGGGTCGCTCAGGTCTCGGGCGTTCCTGCCTGCGCGGGGTCGGCAGCACGCCCCGGTTGCGCGCCATCGACACGCAGCCCATCGACACGCAGCACTGAGGCCAGCCGCGCGGTCATATATTCCATGAACAATCTGGTCTTCGGATCCTGATGGCGGCGATGGGTATAAAGACAGGCCAGCTGGACGGGCACCGGTGGCGTGGCCTCGGCGACCGGCACCAGACGTCCTGCCGCCAGATGCTCGGCAACCTCGAAGAGGGGTTTCAGGATCACGCCCTCCCCTGCCAGCGCCCAATCGGTCAGCACATCGCCATCATCGCATTCGTAGCGCCCGCTCACCGCAAAACGGCGCGGGCCATCGCCGGTCTGCAACAGCCACTGAAACTCGCTGGCGCCGGGGTAGCGCAGGTTCAGACAATTATGCCCATCCCGCAGCAGCGCGTCACCATCTGCGGGCAACCCGCGCCGCGCGACATAGGCGGGCGCGGCGCAGAGCACCCGCTGGCAATCCGCAATCTTGCGAATGCGCAGGTTGCTGTCCTCTGGCTGGCCCAGGAAGAATGCCAGATCCAGCCCCTCGCTGGTGAGATCCACCGCACGGTCCGACAGCCGCAGACGCAGGTTGATCTCCGGGTAGGTGGCCAGGAATTCCGGCGTCTGCGGCGCCAGCAGCCGCCGACCCAGCCCCAGAGGTGCCGCCACAAACAGGGTGCCGCGCGGGGTATCGGTCAGATGCATCACCCTGGCCTCCGCCAGATCCACCGCATCCAATACCGCAACCGCCCCGTCATAGAAGGCTCGCCCCTGCTCGGTTGCGGTGAGATTGCGAGTGGTGCGCTGGAACAGCCGCACGCCGAGGTATTCCTCCAGCTGCGAGATCCGCGCCGAGGTGACTGCAGGCGACACCCTGAGGTCGCGCCCTGCGGCCGACATCGAGCCCAGTTCATAGACCCGAACGAAGGTGCGGATATTGTCGAGGTAAGACATGACAGAGGCCTGCGATTGTTCCAGATTTTTTGATACAGTTTGGCAGTATATGGGAATACCGAAGAAACCCCGCTTTGCCTAGTGTGGCAGGGCTGCGCTAGGCCAGATTGCGCCCCGCCCGGCCCGAACCACCGGGCGGCATCGGCGCCCGCAGGACGCGCAGCGACTGACTGTTAACCCAGCCCCGGCCGCAGCAATGCGCATTGGGCGACAAAGGACCGGATCTGAATGTTTGAGCTGTTGATGATGTGGGATTGGCTGGGCTTTGCCATCCGCTGGCTGCATGTGATCACCGCCATCGCCTGGATCGGCTCCTCCTTCTATTTCATCGCGCTGGATCTGGGGCTGCGCAAGGCACCGGATCTGCCGGTGGGCGCCCATGGCGAGGAATGGCAGGTCCATGGTGGCGGTTTTTATCACATCCGCAAATATCTGGTCGCCCCCGCCGAGATGCCTGACCATCTGACCTGGTTCAAATGGGAAAGCTATATGACATGGCTTTCGGGTTTTGCGCTGTTGATGGTGGTCTATTGGGTCGGTGGCGAGCTGTATCTCATCGACCAGTCGAAGGCGGATCTGGCGCTGTGGCAGGGGATCCTGATTTCAGCCGCGACGCTCTCGGTGGGCTGGCTGGTCTATGACCGTCTGTGCAAATCCGGTCTGGCTGAGCGCCCGACCCTGCTGATGGTGCTGTTGTTCGTGATGCTGGTGGCCATGGGCTGGGGTCTCAATCAGGTGTTCACCGGTCGCGCCATGATGCTGCATCTCGGTGCCTTTACCGCCACCATCATGACGGCGAATGTGTTTTTCATCATCATGCCCAACCAGCGCATCGTGGTGAAGGATCTGCAGGAAGGCCGCGCGCCGGACGCCAAATATGGCAAGATCGCCAAGCTGCGCTCGACCCATAACAACTATCTGACGCTGCCGGTGGTGTTTCTGATGCTGTCGAACCACTACCCGCTGGCTTTTGCCAGCGAATACAACTGGCTGATCGCGGCGCTGGTGTTCCTGATGGGGGTGACCATCCGGCATTATTTCAACACACGCCACGCCCGTGCCGGTGATCCGACCTGGACCTGGCTGGCGACGGCGCTGTTGTTCCTGGGCGTGATCATCCTGTCATCGCTGGGGCTTGAGCATGAGGGCGACGATGCCCCGGAGGAGGCCGCGCTGAGCGGCACCGCGCTGACCATGGCCCAGACCGAAGGCTTTGCCGAGGTGCATGAAATCGTTCTGGGCCGATGCAGCATGTGCCATGCCCGCGAACCCTTCTGGGACGGGATCCGCACCGCCCCCAAGGGTGTCTTGCTGGAGACCGAAGCGGATGTGGCCCGCCGCGCCGGTGAGATTTACCTGCAGGCGGGTGTGACCCATGCGATGCCACCTGCCAATATCACCTATATGGCGCCCGAGGATCGCGCTGCGATCCGGGCCTGGTTCCGCGCCGCGCAGATGTAGCCGGTCGTCAGCCCGTCAGCTCCAACCTGGGGCGCGCATCAGCGCCGATCTGTCGCCGATCTGTCAGAGGCTTGATCACGAATTGGCGCGGGAACCTATCACGCGACATTGACGTTACACACCGGGTTTGCCCTATGTTAGGTCTGATCCCGGTCCACATGTCTCGGTGGCGTCAGCGCCGATCCGCCCGAGACCGGGGACCGATCTTGTAGCCTGTCCGGAGCGTCCCATGTTCTATCGCCGATCCTTCCGCCGCTCCCTTTGCCATGTCACTCAACCTCGGGGTTTTGCTCAGCTGGGCCGCAAGGCCGCCCTGGCAACGGCCTTGTTCTTTGGCGGCACATTGGCGCTGTCTGCGGCGGACGCCCGGCTGGTCGCGCCGGGGTCGGACGGCGATTTGCGCGACCTCCTGCAGGATGCTTCTGCCACGCTGGCGACCAGCGCACGCGGCGAGACCGGCGTGCAGCCGCTGATGGCGGCGGCGCTCTCGGATTATCGCACGCTGGTGCAGGTGCTTTACGATCAGGGATATTTCTCGCCGGTGGTGCAGATAAGCGTCGATGGGCGCGAGGCGGCCCGGATCCAGCCCCTGAACCTTCCGCGTGAGATCAAGAAGATAGATATCACCGTCAAGGCAGGTCCGAAATTCACCTTTGGCACCGCTGAGATTGCCCCCCTCCCACAGCGACGAGCGGTTGAGATCCCCGAAGAATTTGCCACCGGTCGCACCGCCACCACCGCAGTCCTGCGCGATGCCGCAAACGCGGGTGTGGAAAACTGGCGCTATGCCGGTCACCCGCAGGCCAAGGTCGGCGCGCAGTCGATCACCGCCAACCATGTGGCCGCCAGACTGAATGCGAGTCTGCGCCTGGCGCCGGGACCGCAGCTGCGTTTTGGTCGTTTGAAGCTGGCCACCCCCTCGAACGTGCGGGCAGAGGCGATACAGCGGATCGCAGGCTTCCCGACAGGCGAGGTGTTTCACCCCGATCTTCTGTCGCGGTCCGCGACACGGTTGCGCCGCACCGGGGCTTTTGCCGCTGTCACCATTCGCCCTGCCGAACGCGCCAATCCCGACGGTACGCTGGATTATGTCGCCAGGATCGAGGATCAGCCGCCCCGGCGATTTACCTTTGGGGCTGAGCTCAGCTCCTCTGACGGGCTGGAGGTGAGTGGTTCCTGGATGCACCGCAATCTCTTTGGCGGTGCGGAGCGCCTGCGATTTGAGGCCCGGTTGTCGGGCATTGGCAGTGCAAATGATCTGGACGGGCGCGTGGCGCTGCGACTGGACCGGCCTGCCGCTTTTGGTCCCGATGACAGCCAGTTCTACCTGCTTGAGGCCGAGAGGCTGGACGAAGAACATTACACCGCCACCCGTGGACTGGGCGCGGTCGGTCTGCGCCGGGTCTATTCCGACCAGCTTTTTGCCGAGGCCTCCGTTGGCTTTGAGAGCGTGCTCGCCGAAGACGTCTTCGGCAAGCGACGTTTCAAATATCTGGTCGGGCAGCTGCGGGCGGAATACGACGGGCGCGACAGCAGCCTGAGCGCCACCAGCGGATATTATCTGGATGCCCGCGCCCTGCCCTTTGTCGGCGTGGATGGCAGCAAATCCGGGCTTCAGCTGAAATTCGACGGGCGCGCCTATAAGGCGCTTGGCAGCAGTGACCGCATCGTGCTGGCCGGGCGGTTGCAGATGGGATCGGTGATCGGCCCGTCGCTGTCTGAGGTTTCGCCCACCCTGCTGTTTTACTCCGGCGGCGCAGGATCGGTGCGCGGTCAGGAGTTCCAGTCGCTGGGCGTGCCTGCGGCGGGCGGGATCTCCGGCGGGCGCGGCTATCTGGCCCTATCGGGCGAGGTACGCGGGCGGATCGGCGAGAAATTCACCCTTGTCGGCTTTTACGATGTCGGGCTGGTGGATGCGGAGAGTTTTGTCTCCTCGGACTCGGCCCGACATGCCGGCGCCGGGTTCGGGCTGCGCTACGACGTGGCCGGGATCGGCGCCATCCGTCTGGATCTGGCCTATCCGGTAGACGGTGGCAGCGACGACGGCTTGCAATTCTACATCGGGATAGGACAGGCATTTTGAAACATCTTCTCGCAGCCCTCCGCCCTGCCACCCTGTTCTCGCCGCTGCTCCTGGCTGTGGCGCTGACAATGGCCCCTCTTGAAACACCCGCGCAGGAGCGCCAAGAGAGCGGTGGCCTGCTGGTTGATTTTCTCGAAGACACGCTCTCGGGCGAGAGCCGCGCGATCCGCGTTACCGGGCTGGAGGGAGCGCTGTCCTCTCAGGCTACGCTGCAAAAGCTGACCGTGGCAGATAGCGAAGGCATCTGGCTGACCATTGAGGGCGCAGAACTGGACTGGAACCGCCTAGGCCTGCTGCGCGGTGATTTCTCCATCAACACGCTAAAGGCGGATCGCATTCATATCGAACGCGCACCCGCTGCGCCGCTGGACGACCCCAACCTGCCAACCCCCGAGGCGGCGCCGTTCCAGCTGCCGGAGCTGCCGGTGTCGATCAATATCGGTGAAATCAAGGTTGGGCGGCTGACACTTGGGCAGGATCTGGTCGGGGTGGCGGCGGTGCTGACCCTTGATGGTTCGATGAGCCTTGCCAATGGCGCGCTCGACAGCGCCTTGCAGATCACCCGGTTGGACCGCGACAGTGATCAGCTCACCCTGGAGGCGGGTTTTGCCAATGACACCGGCAACATCACGGTTGATATGGTGTTGCAGGAGGAAGACGGCGGGCTTGTGTCCACCGCGCTTGGCCTGCCAGGCGGCCCCGATATCCGTCTCGCCCTGCAAGGACGCGGACCGGTTGAGGATTTCAGCGCCGAACTGGCACTGGATACCGACGGCACCCGACGCCTCGGCGGTACTGTTGTTCTGTCGCCTGCCGGCGACGCCCCGGCGGATCCCAGCGCGGGCAGCCGCCCCATTGGCTTTCGTGCGGATCTGAACGGCGATATCACCGCGCTGGTCGATCCGGTCTATCAGCCGTTCTTCGGCCCAGACATGCGCGCCCGGCTGCGCGGCCAGACCCGCGCCATGGGCGGGGTGATGATCGACGATCTGGCGCTTTCGACACAGGCGCTCGAAGTTTCCGGTTTTGTTGAAATGGCCGCCGGTGGCGAACTTGAAAGCGCCGATCTGAGCGCTGCGGTCACCCCTCCGCCGGGACAGGAAGCGGTGGTCCTGCCGGTGGCAGGCGGTTCGACCACGGTCACCGACCTTGCGCTCCATGCACGGAAACCCGCTGGCCGCGACTGGACCGTGACCGCACGGATGAAACGGCTGGCCAACCCCGCGCTGCGCATTGCCCGTGCCGAGTTGGAGATGACCGGCACCCTGGACCAGAGCAGCGGTCTGGCGCTGGACGGGCAGATCGCCGCCGCGCTGACCGGGCTGCGCCCCACCGACCCTGCATTGGCCGAGGCCCTGGGGGCGGCAATCACCTTTGACGGGCAGGTCACCACAGATGGACCCGGCGCGCTGCGTATCACCAATATGCTGCTGTTGGGGGCGGATTACGGTGCGACCGGCGCGGTCACCATCGACGGTCTGGAAAGCGGGCTGCGCATCTCCGCCGATATTGACGCCAACGCCCAGAATCTTGCGCGTTTCTCCAGCCTTGCGGGACAATCTCTGGACGGGCGGATGACGGCAAAGGCCGTCGGCTCCACCACCCCGCTGTCTGGGGCCTTTGACATTGACCTCGCAGTTCGGGGTCACGACCTCTCGGCGGGATTGCGGCCTGTCGATGACCTGATCGGCGGCACCACCACCATTGCGCTCAAGGCCGGCCGGGACGAGGCCGGGCTCAGCATCGACAGCTTCGCGCTGGAGGCCAAAGGGCTGACCGCGCGGGCCAAAGGGCAACTGGGCAGCACCAGCGGCAACCTGTCCCTCGGCGCCACGCTGAAGCAGCTGGAGAAGGTCCTGCCGCAGGCCCCCGGAGCGCTGCAATTCAGCGCGGATATCACCCGCGAGAACCAGACGTTTTCTGGCATTGCCGAGCTGCAAGGCCCGAAATCCTCCCGCGCGGAACTGACCGGCCAGATCAATATCAACGGCGATGGCGATCTGGAGTTCGACGCCGCGATCAACGCGCTTGAACGTTTTGTGCCGACCCTCGCCGGATCATTGAGCGCCAAGGGCACTGCCAGCCGCCGCGCCGGGGTCTGGACCTTTGACGGCGCGGCCGAAGGACCGGCGGGGCTGTCGGCTGATCTCGATGGTACGGTCTCCGAAAACAAAGGGGACGCCGATATCACCTTTGACGCGCTGGTGGCCGAGGTACAGCGCTTCGTTCCCGGGCTGCCGGGGCGGCTGACCGCCGAAGGCACCGCCCGTCGCCGCGATGGGGTCTGGCAGATCGATAGCCGCGCGATTGGCCCGGCTGGCGTCACCAGCACCGTTGCGGGCAGCTGGGACGAGGTGCAGGGCCGTGCCGATATTGATGCCAGGGGACAGCTGCGTCTGGAGGGGCTGAACCCCTTCATGTCACCCAATCTGATCCGTGGCCCCGCCCAGTTCGATCTCTCGCTGGAAGGGGAGCCATCGCTGGCCAACCTCAGCGGGCAGATCCGTACCAGTGGGACGTCGCTGGCAATTCCGGCTGCCGCCCAGCGGATAGATGACATCACCGCCACCGTCTCTATTGCGCGGTCCAGAGCCGATCTTCAGCTGACGGCGCAGCCCCGCGATGGCGGCCAGCTGCGGGTCAGCGGACCCATCGGGCTGATCGCGCCCTTTGATGCGCAGTTGCAGATCGCGCTCACCAATGTCGGTCTCAGCGATCAGCTGTCCTATGACACGCAACTCTCTGGTGCGCTGTCTCTGACCGGGGGGCTGATCGGAACCAAAAGCCTGTCAGGGCGGATTGATGTGGGCGAGACCAATATCAACCTTGCGACCGCAGGCGGCTCCGTCACCGCAGCGCCGATCCCGGATATCCGCCATCAGGGTGAGCCTGCCGAGGTGCGCCGCACGCGCGCCCGTGCCGGGCTGATCAACACCGGCGGCGGCGGTGGCGGGGCTGGCCGAACCCTGCTTGACGTGCTGATCAGCGCGCCCAATCGCATCAACGCCCGTGGGCGTGGCGTTCGTGCCGAGCTGGGCGGCCAGATCCAGCTGCGCGGCAGCACCGCGAACCTGGCGCCATCAGGCCAGATCAGCCTGATCCGTGGCACCTTTGATATTCTTGGACGACGGCTGGCGCTTGATGAGGGGCAGATCACCTTGCAAGGCGACCTGCGCCCCTATCTGCTCTTGCGCTCCTCGGCAGCGACCTCCGAAGGCACCGCGACGCTCGAACTCTCCGGGCTGATCGACAGCCCCTCGATCAAGGTGACCTCCGAGCCGGAACGCCCAAGCGAGGAGGCATTGGCGCTATTGCTGTTTGGCGACAATATTCAGGACCTCTCCCCGCTGGCACTGGCACGGCTGGCGAGCTCCGTGGCCACGCTCAGCGGGCGCGGCGGCAGCAATCGGGCCGAGAGCAAACTGCGCGATGAAACCGGCGCCAGCAATGTTGAGCTGGGTCTCGACAATATCGGCGCGGGCCTTCTGGATATCGGCGGCTATGTGTCGGAGAACGTCTATACCGATTTCAATGTCAACACCCGCGGCGACAGTGAGCTGAGCATCAATCTGGATGTGAGCAAGAGCCTCACCGTCACCGGCAAGGTGGATGGCGAAGGCGAGACCGGGATCGGCCTCTTCTTCAAACGCGACTATTGATCTGCGCCCCAGCCATGGGCGCGGTTCAGCGGCTGCGGCCGGCCATTTCGATTGCAAAACGCGCCGCCCCGCTGACGCCTGCGGCATCGTCGGTGATCAACCACAGCGGCGTGGTTTCACACCGGCTCTGCACGCCGGTCGCAGGTTGCAGGAAGCTTTTGAGGAATATCTCGCAGGCCGGGGTGCCGAGCACGCCCCGTGCCACGCTGCCGGCAAAGAAGATCCCCTGTCCCGGCATATAGGTCGGCACCAATTCGCGGGCAAAATCCCCCAGCAGCCGCGCCCAGCTGGTCACCGTCTCGGCGGCAGGGCTGTCGGCATCGGCAAGATAATCCGCGACGATCTGCGCGCCGCCCTCTGCCGCGACGCCATGCAGCGCCTGATGATAGCGCACCAGCCCGCGCCCGGAGAACAGATCCTCATTGGTTGCAAAACCGGCAGCTCGCTCTCCAAGCCGTTCGGCCAGACCACGCGCGACAGGCGCCGACAGGCTGGTATGGCCCATCTCGGCCTCGGCAGTGTGGCCATCCACCGACAAGGACACGTTGAAGCCGGTGCCGATGCCCGCCACCAGCGCCTGCTGTCCGCGCTGGTGTCCCGCCCGCAGCGACGACAGCTGGCCGGGGATCAGTGCGGGCAGCGAATGCCCGAGCGCGGCCAAATCGTTGATCACGTCAACCCGCGCGCCCTCGCCTAGCTGCAACTGTCGGCCCAGGTCCGCTGCCGTCCCCTGCCAGTTGCGGTTGGTCAGCTGATATTCGTTGCCATAGACAGGCCCCGCCACCGCGATGCAGGCACCGGCCAAAGGCGGCAGATCGGGCTGCGAGCAATAGGCCGCAAGCACGTCATCGAGACTGGAAAAGCTATCATTAGCAAAGCTTTGCAGCGCCGTGACGCCGATTTCAGGACCGGCAAGGGCCAGCCGCGTATTGCTGCCGCCCACGTCGCCAACCAGCACTGTCATGTCCGAGCCCATGTGCTCTGTCCCTCTGCATGTCCGATTTTTGCGAGACACTGCCGTATTCAGCGTCGAAATGCAATTCTGCGACGGTCATAGTTTTAGCGCTAACATAATGCAATATACTTGCCACGGATCGATGTTTTTGCACAGTTGGAACTGTCCGACCAGGAGCCACGATGACCGGCACAGATGATCCTCCCAGCCCCGCCGCGCCGAAAGCGCCCGATGGGTTGACCCGCCGGTTTCGTGCCCGTCTTGCGGATCGGTTCGACAGCAGGATCGTCATGCCATTTGATCGCCTGCGGTTTCGTGCAACGCTCCGGCACCTGTCGGGGCCGCGCCAAATTCATCAACCGCGCGAAGCAGTTACCGTGGTCGCGCTGGTGCGGGACGGAGCCTATTACCTTGATGTTTTTCTCGCCCATTACCGCGCGCTTGGGGCGGCGCATTTCGTCTTCTGCGACACCGGCTCCAGCGACGACACGCTGGCCCGGCTGGCGGCAGAACCGGATGTCACGGTGCTGCAATCCCGCCTGCCCTGGGGCCGCTTTGAAAATATCTTTCGCGGTTATGCGGCGCGGAAGTTTTGCGCCGGTCGCTGGTGTCTTTTCGCCGATATGGACGAAATCCTTGAATTCGAGGGGCAGGTGCCGCTCGGCCTGACCGGGCTGGTGCGCTATCTGGATCGGCATGGGTATAGCGCGATGATGGCGCAGATGCTGGAAATGTTTCCCAAGGCGCCGCTGCAATCGGTCGCGCAGCACGCCTACCCGGAGGTGCAGCAGAGCTTCTGCCACTACGACATCAGCGCGGTGCGCGCGCTACCCTATCATGATCCGGCTACCGGGCTGGGGTTCTTCCTGTCCCAGAACCAGCTGCCAGATGCGCCCGCGCCTGCACCCAGAATGCAGTTCGGTGGCATTCGCGGCGCCGTCTTCGGAGAGAACTGTTGCCTCAGCAAACACCCGTTGGTTTTTGTCGGTGCAGACGTCGGCCCGGCGGTGCATCCGCATCTGTCGACCGGTGTGCAGGTCGCCGACACGATGGCAGTTCTGAAGCACTATAAATTTGCCAATGATCCGATGGCGCGGGATCAGGCCTCCCTGTCCCGCGCGGCCATCTCCCATGGCGAGGATGCGCTGCGTGTTGCGGGCTTTGCCACGACGCCGGATCTCAGGCTATGGTCCGAAAAGGCTCAGCGCTATGACGGGCCGGAAACCGGGCCGCAACAGCTGCGCGAGGCTGGTTTCCTGCAGGTTTCCCCGCGTTATCTGGCCCAGAGCGCAGCATGACCCGAGATGTGCAGGATTCGCCGGTCGCCGCCCAGACGCCGCCGATTGTCGATGCTGTCGTCATCGGCCGCAATGAAGGGGCGCGGCTGCTGGCCTGCCTGCGCAGCCTGCAAGGTCAGCTGCGTCGGGTGATCTATGTCGACAGCGGGTCGACGGATGGGTCGGTCGCCGCGGCCGAGGCGCTGGGGGTAAAGGTTGTCAGCCTCGATATGAGCGAGCGGTTCACCGCTGCCCGCGCCCGCAATGCAGGTCTGGCCCATCTCGACGGCGACTGTACCTATGTGCAGCTGGTGGATGGCGATTGCGAGGTGGTGCCGGGCTGGATCGCCAGCGCAACCGCGCGGCTGGAGGCTGATCCCCGGCTGGCGGTGGTCTGTGGGCGGCGGCGCGAACGTCACCCCGACAGCTCGATCTACAACCAGCTCTGCGATCACGAATGGGACACTCCGGTCGGCCCGGCGAAGGCCTGTGGCGGCGACGCCCTGATGCGGCTTCGCGCACTGCAGGAGGTTGGCGGCTATCGCAACGACCTGATCGCGGGAGAAGAGCCTGAGCTGTGCCTGCGTCTGGCACGCGCGGGGTGGTCAATCTGGCGGCTGGATGCCGAGATGACATTGCACGATGCCCAGATGCTCCGGTTTTCGCAGTGGTGGCAGCGCAGCCGCCGTGCGGGTTTCGCCTTTGCCGAGGGGGCGGCGCTGCATGGCGCCGGTCCCGAACGCCATTGGGTTGCGGAAACCCGGCGGGCGCTGATCTGGGGCGCCGGGATCCCGGCCCTCATCCTGATGCTGCTGCCGTTTTCCGGTTGGGCGCTGCTATTGTTGCTGGTCTACCCGGTGCAGTTCCTGCGGCTGGCTACCCGGATGGGCCGTCGTCGCGCATTCTATTCCATTCTCGGCAAATTTGCCGAGGCACAGGGCGCGATGGAATATCACTGGCTGCGACTGCGGGGGCGCAAACGCGGATTGATGGAATACAAATAACTGCCGCCACCCCGGTCAGGTCAGATCCGGTCGGGCCAAATCCGGTCAGGCCAGATCCGGTCAGGCCAGATCCGGTCAGGCCAGTTTCCGTCAGGGGTGGCGTAACCTGAGCGCGTGAAGCAGCTGACCCGGCAGGATTGCCAGACAGCGCAGATAGCGCGGACCCAGGCGGCGCGGGCTGCTCAGCGCCCGCCACAGCCATTCCAGGGCCAATCGGCGCACCCAGGCGGGCGCTCTTTTCTGATGGCCGCCCAGAAAATCAAGCCCCGCGCCAACTGAGGCAAAGCCGACCTCGGGCGCAAGAGCGCGACCACGGGCGGCCATGATCTCCTGTTTGGGGGCGCCAAGCGCCAGAAAACACAGGCCAATCTGCTTGCGCGCAAGCTCGCGCAGGATCTGCTCCGCAGCCTCGCTGCCGGGGTCAAAGCCCGTCGGCGGCGCGTGGCACCAGGCGACTTCAAGCCCCGGCACCTCAGCTTTCAATGCCGCGGAGGCATCCTGAAGCGCGGCTTCGGTGCTGCCCACAAGGGCAACAGGCACCCCGGCGCGCGCGGCCCAACGACAAAGCGGCAGCACCATGTCAGAGCCCGGCATCAGCGCCACCGGTCGTTGTGCCAGCCGTGACAGCCAGACAATGGGCCGCCCATCAGCCACCACGAAATCCTGTGCGGCATAGGCTTTCAGAAAGGCAGGCGAGCTGTGCATTTTCACCAGGTGATCCAAATTCACCGTCGCCAGCGCAAAGCCACGACGGGTCTGGAAATGCCCCATCACCGCCTGTTCCAGCCGCGCCGGATCGGCAATATTCACATCAATCCGTGTGTCCCGAATATCAAAATACACCCGCATCCCCCCTCATGCGCCAAAAACGACGCCCCTCTTCGATCACATGGCCTTGCATCTGTTTCAAGAGTTTACCTCAGAATACGAATGCGGGCGACAGCGCAGACATCTGGGGCTAAACTTATGGTCACGGGGGCAAATACAGGAGCGCAGGGCCGCACGCGATGCCAAATGCTTTGGCCTATCTTATGCTGATCGCCTGGCCGGTGATCGCATACAAACTGTTTCGGCGTCTGCCGTTGCAGCAGGCTATTCTTTGGTGCGTCATCGGCGGCTATCTGTTCCTGCCACCGCTTGCGGTGTTCGACCTGCCATTGGTCCCGGATATGGACAAGGATTCCATTCCGGCCGTCGTCGCTTTTGTGATCTGTGTCTATATCCTGCGTAAGCGGGTGGAGATCTGGCCCCGCCATCCGCTGATGCGGGCGCTTGTGGCTCTCTTCCTCGGTTCGGTCATTGCAACCGTCCTGACCAATGGTGACCCGATCGTGTTCCGCGTTCTTGAAAACGCCGAACCCATCGTCTTTCCGACCTATGCCCTGCCGGGGCTGCGCTGGCGCGACCTCGGATCGGTGATGATCAACCAGTTGATCGTCTTGCTGCCATTCTTTCTGGCGCGCCGCTACCTCTCACATCCCGACCAGCAGCGGCAGCTGGTGATGGTGCTGATGGTGGCCGGGCTGATCTATTCGATACCCTCGCTGTTCGAAGTCCGGTTCAGCCCGCAGATCAACACCTGGGTTTATGGATTCTTTCAGCATGATTTCAGCCAGACCATGCGTCAGGGCGGGTTCCGACCGATTGTATTCCTGCCCCATAGTCTGTGGCTGGCGCTGTTCGTGCTGATGTCAGTGCTGGCCGCAACATCGCTGGCCCGCAGTGCCGAAGGCCCGGACAAGCGACGCTACACCATGGCGGCGATTTACCTTTTTGCGGTGCTGATCCTGTGCAAGAGCATCGCCTCGCTGGTCTATGGCCTGATCTTCACACCCTTTGTGGCGATGGCTTCCTACCGGATGCAGATGCGGCTGGCGCTGGCATTGGGGGTGGTGGCGATTGTCTATCCGATGCTGCGCAACCTCGGGCTGGTGCCCGTGGATGCCATCCTTGCGCAGGCCCAGGCCTTCAGTCCCGAACGGGCGCAATCGCTGGGCTTTCGGTTCACCAATGAGGCGCTGATGCTGGATCGCGCCGCCGACAAACCCTGGTTCGGCTGGGGCGGCTGGGGGCGTAATCTGGTACGCAACCTCGAAAGCGGAGAGATCGAATCGATCCCGGACGGTCGCTGGATCCTTGTCTTTGGCACCTTTGGCTGGGTTGGCTATATCGCCGAGATGGGCCTTCTGGCCGGGCCCTTGGTGCTGCTGTGGCAACAGATGCGCCGCCATGCGGCTGCAACGCTGTCGCCCTTTGCCGCGCCTCTGGCGCTGATGCTGGCGGCGACGCTGGTCGATATGCTGCTGAACGCGACGCTGACCCCGGTGACATGGCTCTGTGCCGGGTCGGTGCTTGGCTATGCTGAGCGCCTGCTATACCCCGGCCTGTTCACGCCAAAGCGGCAGCTGTTCGACGGCCATCAGGCACTCGCCACCGCGCCGCTGGCCAAGGCACGGCGCAGTGTGCTGTGATGCCGCATTCTCTTCGCAATTCAGGCCGAATTGGACACAATCTGTCCCTATCGATACCGTATATCTTTTGCAGGGTTCACACTGCGCACAGGGTAATCCGTCGGCTTGGGGGCCAGCGGGCGCACGCCCTGTTCACAGATTGGGGACCAATTCGTGCCACTGTTGCAAGACCTTTGCGCTCGCAGGGTCAGTGTTGTTGATTGGTTAGGGTTACGTCCGGGCAAGGCTCTTGTTTCGGACACATGGGTTGAGGACGATTGGGGCAATTGAAAACATCCGCGAAAACCACAGATCGCACTCCGTTTGACGCGTCACGCTACAGTGGCGATATCGCCATTGTCGGCATGTCACTCCGCGTGCCGGGAGCGCAGTCGCCGCAAGCGTTCTGGCAAAACCTGCGTGACGGTGTGGAATCGATCAAACCCGTCAGCGAACAGGATCTGCTGGCCGCAGGCGAAGACCCCGAGACGCTGTCCGACCCCAATTACGTCGCCGCTACCGCTGCGCTGGACGGCTACGCCGAATTTGACGCCGAGTTCTTTGGCTTCAGCCCAAAAGAGGCGGCCATTCTCGACCCTCAGCACCGCAAATTCCTCGAAGTCGCCTGGGGCGCGATGGAGGATGCAGGTCACCCGCCCGAAAGCCTGAACGGCCCCATCGGGGTTTATGCGGGCTGCGGCATGGGCAGCTATTTCTACTTCAACATCTGCTCCAATAAACCGCTGGTGGATGACGTGGGCATGTTCCTGCTGCGCCATACCGGCAACGACAAGGATTTCCTGTCGACCCGCGTCAGCCATGTCTTTGATCTGAAGGGACCATCGGTCAACATTCAGACGGCCTGCTCCACCTCGCTGGTGGCGGTGCATTATGCCAGCAAGGCCCTGCGCGAGGGCGACTGCGACATGGCTCTTGCCGGCGGCGTCACCATCGAACTGCCACAGGGCCGCGGCTACCTGTTCAAGGAAAACGAGATCCTGTCACCCGACGGCCACTGCCACGCCTTTGACCACCGCGCACAGGGCACGGTCTTTGGCTCCGGTGCCGGGGCGGTTGCCCTGCGCAGGCTGGAAGATGCGCTGGCGGATGGCGATCATATCTGGGCGGTGATCAAAGGCTCTGCGATCAACAATGATGGCGCCGACAAGGCCGGCTATCTGGCCCCCTCGGTCGAGGGGCAAGCCAGCGCCGTACGACAAGCGCTGCGCGCCGCCAAGACCCCGCCGGACACCATCGACTATGTCGAATGCCACGGCACTGGCACCTATCTTGGTGACCCGATCGAGGTCACCGCGCTGACCGAAGCCTACCGCGAAACCACCGCCGCCGTGGGTTACTGCCGTATCGGATCGGTCAAGACCAATATCGGCCATCTGGATACCGCCGCCGGCGTCGCCGGGCTGATCAAGACCGCCTTGTCGCTGCATCATGGTCAGATCCCGCCCAGCCTCGGCTATGAGGCACCCAATCCGGCGATTGATTTTGAAACCGCGCCTTTTGTGGTCAATGACCGGTTGCGAGACTGGACCTCGGCCAAGGGACCGCGCCGCGCTGCGGTCAACGCCCTCGGGGTGGGCGGCACCAATGCCCATGTCGTGCTGGAACAGGCCGCACCCCGCCCCGCACCGCAGGACAGCGATTTTCCGTTTCAGGTGCTCTGCCTCTCGGGCCATTCGAAGGCCGCGCTGAATGCCAATGCCAGTGCCCTGGCCGCGCATCTGCGCGCCAACCCGGATCTGCCTCTGGCCGATGTGGCCTATACGCTGAAGGAGGGCCGCCGCAGCTTTGCCAAGCGTCGCACCCTGGTGGCCGAAACCGCCGAGGAGGCCGCCGCGCTGCTTGAGGCGGGCGACCCCAGACGCGTGTTTGACCACGACAGCGCCGACCGTCCGCCGGAGGTGGTTTTCATGTTCCCTGGCGGCGGCGCGCAATATGCCGGTATGGCGCGGGATCTCTACGAAACCGAGCCTGTCTTTGCCGATTGGATGGACCGGGGCCTCGACCACCTTCAGGCGCAGCTGGACTATGACATCCGCGCGCTGTGGCTGCCGGAACCGGGGGAAGAAGACGCCGCCAATGCCCGGCTGCAACAGCCGTCGGTGCAATTGCCGCTGATCATGATCGTGGAATTTGCGCTGGCGCAGCTCTGGATCAGCTGGGGCATCCGCCCTGCCGCGCTGGTGGGACATTCGATGGGTGAAAACACCGCCGCCTGTCTGGCCGGTGTGCTGTCGTTTGAGGATTGCATCGATCTGGTGCTGCTGCGCGGACGGCTGTTCGACAAGGTGCCTGCCGGCGGGATGCTGTCGATTTCCCTTCCACTGGATGAGGTTGAGGCCCGGCTTTCGCCGGATCTGGACATCGCCAGCGTCAATGCCCCACGCCTCACTGCCGTGTCCGGCCCGCAGGAGGCGCTGGATGCGCTTGCGGCTCAGCTCACCGCCGATGAGGTGGATCACCAGCGGATCCAGATTGATATTGCTGCCCATAGCCGAATACTGGAGGGCATTCTGGATGAATACCGCCAGTTCCTGCGCGGGTTGACCCTGACAGCACCAGGACGCCCGATCCTGTCGAACCGCAGCGGCCAGATCCTGACCGACGCCGAGGCCACCGATCCCGAATACTGGGTTGCCCAGCTGCGCAATACGGTCATGTTCGCCGCCTGTCTTGATACGCTGGCTGACGTGCCGAACCGCATCTATCTGGAGGTCGGCCCCGGTAAGGCACTGTCCTCGCTGGCGCAGATGGCGCCGAAGATCAAACCCGGTCAGGTGCTCAGCTCATTGCGCCATCCCGAGCAGATGATGGCGGATGATGCCTATTTCTTTGGGGTGATCGGACGGCTCTGGGCCTGCGGGCTGGACGCCGATTGGGATCAGATCTGGGGCGATGCACGGCGTCAGCGCCTGCCGCTGCCAACCTATGCGTTTCAGCGCAGCCGCTATTTCATCGAGCCCGCGGCCCCGGCCCGCGCCGAGGCTGCCATCATCACCCCGGCCCGCCACGACCAGCTGTCGCACTGGGGATCGCGCCCCAGCTGGCGGCCCGCATTGGCAAGCTGCGATCTGGACGTCACCGGCGAGCTGGATCAGCAGCCCGAAACCTGGCTGCTGTTTGAAGACGACGCCGGGCTCTGCTCCGAACTGGCCGCAAGGCTGGATCAGGCAGGCCACCGGGTGGTGCGGGTGCGCCCCGGCGACACCTATGCGCAACTGAGCGAGACCCGCTATATGCTGGCGCCCGAACAGGGGCGCGCGGGCTACGATGCGCTGCTTGCCGATCTGGCGCTGGCCGATCTTCTGCCCAGCCGTATCGGTCATTTCTGGCTGGTAACCGAGGGCGAGACCTTCCGGCCCGGCGCCTCCTTCTTTGATCGCAATCTGGAGATGGGATTTTATGCGCTGACCGCGCTGGGGCAGGCTCTGGCCCAGATCGACCTACCGCAGCCACTGCATATGACAGTGTTCACAACTGGCGCGGCCCAGCTGCGCGACGAGCCGCTGCCCTACCCCGAAAAGGCGATGATCGCCGGCCCTGCCGGTGTGCTGCCGCGCGAAATTCCCGGCCTCACCTGCGCCACGGTCGATATCGAACTGCCGCGCCGCCCCGGTGGGCTGCGGCGCTGGCTGGCGGAGGACCAGCCCGCGTCGATTGCGGATCGCCTGCTGGAGGAGTTGCTGGCGGAGCCTGCAAATGACACCGCACTCTGGCGTGGTGACAAGCGCTACACCCTTCGGTGGCGCCCTGTGGAGCTGTCGGAAGAGGAGCAGATCACATCGTCACTCCCCGGCTTCCGCGAGGGTGGCACCTATCTGATCACCGGCGGCTACGGCGGCATCGGACGCACCATCGCCGCGGATCTGATGCAGAGCTATGGCGCCAATGTGGTGCTGATCTCGCGCGGTGGCCTGCCCCCGCGTGACCAGTGGGACAGCTATCTGAACCGCCACAGCCCGGCCAATACAACCGCCCAGCGCATCCGCGCCGTGATGGCATTGGACGCCATTGGCAGGGGCCGGGTCTTGCCGCTGGCAGCCGATGTCTGCAACAGCGAACAGATGCGCGCAGCCGTCGCCAAGGCCGAGACCGCCTTTGGCCCCATCACCGGTGTCATCCATGGCGCAGGCCAGATAAATGACGCGCCGGTTCTGGCCAAGACCGAGGACGACATTTCCCAGGTGCTCGCCCCGAAAGTCAGCGGGTTGCGGGTACTGGACGCCATTTTCGGCACCGACACGCTGGAGCTGATGGTACTGTTCTCCTCCTCCTCGACGGTGACGCGCCCGATCGGCCAGGTCGATTACGTCGCCGCGAATGAATATCTCAACGCCTTTGCCAAGCACCGCAGCGCTGCCGGGGCTGCGGGCAACACAACCCGCGTCGTTGCCGTCGATTGGGGGGTCTGGGCAGATGTCGGCATGGCGGCAGATGCCATTGGCGCCCGCCAGCAGGAGGCCGGTGATGATCCGATCCCCTGTGATCAGCCGTTGTTTGACAGCCGCCAGTTTGCCCCGGATGGCGGGGTGCTGTTTCATCGTCGGCTGAGCAGCGACCAGTGGATCCTTGATGAACACCGCACCAAGTATGGCACTGCATTGATCCCCGGCACCGGCTATATCGAATATGCCGCCGAGGCACTTGCCGAACTGGGGCATGAGGCGCCTTTTGCCCTGCGTGATCTCTATTTCCTGCGCCCGCTCGTGGTCTCGGAGACAGCCGCCTGCGATATGGTCGTGCGGCTGCTGCCGGTCGAGCGCGGTTATGAGTTTGCCGTCTACAGCCGCACGGCGGAGGGCTATGCCCTGCATGTTCAGGCGCTGCTGGAGACGGATATCGCGGCGCGGCAGCCCGGTCGGCACCCCCTGCCCGATCTGCTACCGGTGGCCATCGAAACGTCACCCTGTACCAAGCGCGAACGGCTACGGACACCACAGGAGGCGCATCTGAAGTTCGGCCCGCGCTGGCATGTCCTGCAACAGATGCGACAGGCGACGGGCGAAGGCATTGCCCGGCTGCAACTGCCGGCCATCGCCGCCAAGGACGGCACGCTGCTGCCACCCGGCCTGATGGATCTTGCCACCGGATGGGCGATTGACCTGATTCCCGCCTATCGCGGTGCCGCGCTCTGGGTGCCGGTGTCCTATGACGGTATCGAGGTCTTTGCTCCGCTGCCCTGCGACGTGCTCAGCCATATGCGGCTGATGGACAGCGATGCGACCAGTGCCCGGTTCGACATCACCCTGACCACCGAAGATGGCACCGTGCTGGTTGAGGTCCGGGGCTTTCAGATGCAGCAGCTGCCCGGTGCAACCAAACTGGCCCCGGCAGAGGGAGCAGACGCCAGCGGCGCGGATCTGGGGCTGGCCGCATCGCCGGGCGCACAGCCGCTGTCGCCCGAGGAACGCCGACTGCATCGCAATATCAGCCAGGGCATCCGCGCCGAAGAAGGCCCGGACGCGCTGCGCCGGGCGCTGGCGACTGGCCTGTCGCAGGTGGTGGTATCCTCCCTCGCGCTGCCGGATCTGATGGCACAGGCCGATCAGCCTCCGCAGCAGGCGCGCGAGGACAGCCAGAGCTTCGAACGGCCACAGCTCGACACCGACTACCTCGCCCCGCGCAACGCGGTTGAGGAGGAGATCGCGGCGCAGTTTGCCCGGCTGCTTGGGGTGGCGAAGGTTGGGGTCGACGACAGCTTCTTCGACCTTGGCGGCCATTCCCTTGTCGCGGTCCGGCTCTTTGCACAGATCAAGCGCAGCTTTGGAGTCGATCTGGCGATTTCCACCCTGTTTGAGGCCCCCTCCGTCGCGAGGCTCTCCGAACTGGTGATCGCCCGCACCGGCGGCGGCCTCACCACCGAAACCTCTGCCGACCACACAGGAACGCCCCAGGCCGAGACGCCGACATATACCCATCTGGTGCAGCTCCACCCCGGCGATGGCACCGGGCGACGGCCTTTCTTTCTGGTGGCCGGCATGTTCGGCAACGTTCTGAACCTGCGCCATCTGGCGCTGATGGTTGGCAAGGACCGCCCGGTCTACGGGCTGCAGGCCCGTGGCCTGATCGGCGACGACGCCCCGCATGACCGGCTTGATGCGGCAGCCCGCGACTATCTCGCCGAAATCCGCAGCATCCAGCCGGAGGGGCCTTATCTATTGGGCGGGTTTTCCGGCGGCGGGCTGACCGCCTATGAAATGGCCCAGCAATTGCGCGCCAGCGGCGAAGACACCGCCGCGCTGATCCTGCTGGACACACCGTTGCCGATGCGACCTGAGTTGAACCGCCGCGACAAGGCGCTGATCAAATGGGCCGAGCTGCGCCGCAAGGGCATCGGGTATCTGGGCGAATGGATCGGCAATCGCATCGCCTGGGAGATCGAAAAACGCCGGTATGCCGCCAGCGAAGACAGCAGCGCACCCGTGTTCAACAACCGCAAGGTCGAACTGGCCTTCCGCGCCGCCTTGCCCGCCTATGAGCTGCGCCCGTGGAGCGGACCTCTCACATTGTTCCGCCCGCCGCTTGATCGCCATTGGCAGGTCTCGGCAGGGAACTGGGTCAGCCGGGAGCGCGAATATGTCTACGACGACAACGACTGGACCCGCTGGGCGCCAGCGATCGAGGTCGTCGAGGTGCCGGGTGATCACGACAGCATGGTGCTGGTGCCCAACGTCAGCGTGCTGGCAGGCGAGGTCAAGGCGCGGCTTGATGCAGCCGACGCCGCCGCGCTGCGCCAAAGCGCGCCAAAGGCGGCAGAATGACCATGACCGACAGCCCCGCCCCACAGCAGACGGAGACCTGCGCGCGCCCGGCAGCCGGGGCCGAACAGGCGCGTATTCTGACCATCATCCTGAACTACAAGACGCCCGAAATGACGCTGGACTGTGCCGCCGCCGCGCTGGAGCAGATGAACGCGCTGCAAGGTGAGGTGGTGATCATAGACAACGGCTCTGGCGATGGGTCCTATGACAAATTGCTGACGGCGGTGCAGGAGCGTGGCTGGCTGGACAGCGGCCGCCTGCGCCTGATCGCCAGCGACCGCAACGGCGGGTTTGGGGCGGGCATGAACATCGGCTTTCGCCTCGGCCTCGCCGATGGCAGCGCGCCTGAGTTTTATTATCTGCTGAACTCGGATGCCTTTGTGCAGCCGGGAGCGATCCGCGCATTGCGGGATTTCTTGCAGGCCACACCAACCGCCGGGCTGGTCGGCTCTTATGTGCGGGGCACCGATGGGGCGCCCCATTGCACCGCCTTCCGGTTCCCGACCATTGCGGGGGAATTCGAATCCTCGGTGCGGACTGGCATCGTGACCCGCCTGCTGAAAGATGCCGTGGTGCCCATGGAGATCCCGACCGAGCCAACTCAGCTGGATTGGACCGCTGGTGCCAGCCTGATGATCCGACGCGAGGTGATCGAGGCGGTTGGAGGTTTTGACGAGACCTTCTTTCTCTATTTCGAGGAAACCGAATTGTGCCACCGTGCCGCCCGCGCCGGATGGAGCACGCATTATCTGCCGGAAAGCGAGGTGGCCCATGTGGGATCCGCCTCAACCGGGATGAAGGATTGGCAGCGCACACCGCAATACTGGTTCGACAGCAGGCTGCACTACTTTCTCAGCACCCATGGGCGCGCCTATACGGTCGGAGCCACATTGGCGCTGATCACGGGCAGCCTGCTCTATGGGCTGCGGCGGCTGGTGTCGGACAAACCCGCCTCGGATCCGCCCTATTTTCTGCGGGACCTGATTGTGCATCACATCCGCGCGATCTTTCGCCGCCGCCAAACCCAGCCTATGGAAACGCGCCAGACCCCGTCTCAACCGGAGGAGCAGAAATGACCCCATTCTCCTGTATCGTGCTTGGCAATGAATCGCTGCTTGTCGCCTGTGCCGACACCCTGATGGCCCGTGGCCACAGCATCGCCGCCGTGGTGACCAAAGACGCCGAAATCCGCCAGTGGGCCGCTGACAAGGGGCTGAGCGTGCTGGAGGATGCGCGCGACTTTGGCGGATCGGTGGACTGGCTGCTGTCGATTGCCAATCTCGAAATCATCCCCGACAGCGTGCTGACCCGCGCGACCAAGGGCGGCGTCAATTTCCATGATGGACCGTTGCCGCGCTATGCCGGTCTCAATACGCCGAACTGGGCCTTGATCGAAGGGGCGACGGAATACGGTATCACCTGGCATATGATCGAGGGCGGTGTGGATGAGGGCGACATCCTCGCCCAGCGCCTGTTTGAGATTGCCGGGGATGAGACGGCCTATAGTCTCAACGCCAAATGCTACGCCGCGGCGATGGACAGCTTCGGCGATGCGCTGAGCCAGCTGGAAACCGACACGCTGGCGCGGCAGGCGCAGGATTTCAGCACCCGCAAGCTCTATACCCGCGCTGATCGGCCCGAAGCCGGCGCCCTGCTGGACCTGTCGCAGCCCGCGGCTGATGTGCACCGGCTGATCCGCGCGCTTGATTTCAACGGCTATTGGAACCCGCTCTGCGCGGCCAAGCTACATCTGGGCACGGAGGACAGCGCGCCGGTGGTGCTGATCGGCTCTGCCGAGGTGGTGCCGGGATCGGCGGCACCGGGCACCGTGTTAGCCGTCGACGACACCAGCGTCACGCTGGCCTGCGGCGACGGCGCGCTGCGGCTGCTGGGGTTGCACCATAGCGATGGTCGCCTGATCCGCGCCGGCACCAATGTCAAAACCGGGGATGTGCTGCGGCAGCTGGATGCGGAGACGCGCCGCGATCTGACAGGGCGGCTGGCCGCAACACAGGCAAGCGAAGCCAGATGGCGCGCGGCCCTCGCCGCACTGCCTGCCACGGATCTGCCGCTTGCCAGACCCGCGGGCGATGCCGGTGCCGATATCACCAGCCACGCGCTGAACCTGCCCGACGGCCATGCCATGACGGAGGCCGATGCGGTGACCACGGCGCTTGCCCTGGCGCTGTGCAGTTCAGGGTCCGAGGCTGCGGGGATCGCGCTTAGCAATGATGCGCTGCAACAGGCGGCGGTCACAGGGATGATCTGTGACTGGGTGCCGGTGCAATCCAGCCGCGACAGCCACCTGGCAGACCTGCAAACCCGCCTACGCGAGGATCTCGGCAGCATCCGCAACAGCGGCGGATTCGCATCCGATCTGATCGCCCGCGCGCCAGAGCTGCGGCAGACCGCAGGCAGCGGCCTTTGCCCCGACATCGGCTGCAATCTGGGGAGCGACCGGCCCATTGCGGGATGTGCGGCGACGCTTTGCCTGACGGATGGCAGGCTGACTCTGGAGGTCGATAGCACACGCCTTGATGCGCAGGCCGTCGACCTGCTGATCGCTCGGATCAACATGCTGGTCGCAGCGCGCGACGCAGCGGCCGAGGGGACTTTTGCCGATCTGCCCGTGCTGCCAGAGACCGAACGGCAACAGATGCTGGTGGCCTGGAATGAAACCGCTCTGACCGGGACGCAGAACACCACCATCCCGGCAGAATTTGCAGCCCAGGTGGCGCGGACCCCGGAGGCCACAGCGCTGGTCTACGAAAATCAAAGCCTGACCTACGCGGAGCTATCTGAGGAGGTCGAACAACTGGCGGCGCTGCTGCGCCACCGGGGTGTTGCGCCGGGCAGCCATGTCGGCATCTATCTGGGGCGGAGCCCTGCGCTGGTCATCGCGGCGCTGGCGACCATGGCCGCGGGCGGGGCCTATGTGCCGCTTGATCCGGCCTATCCGGCGGATCGGATCGCGCATTTCATCACCGACAGCGCGGCCAGTGTGATCCTGACCGACAGCCGTCTGCGCGACCAGCTGCCCGGCACCGCATCTGCCGATGTTCTCTGTCTGGATGATCTGCCGGAGACACCCGCAGGCAGCGGTGGGCCGACCACCCAGCCGGGACCGCAGGATCTGGCTTATCTGATCTATACCTCCGGCTCTACCGGCACCCCAAAGGGGGTGATGGTGCGCCATGGCAATGTGGCAAATTTCTTTGCCGCGATGGACCAGCGGGTTCCGCATCAGCCGGGCGATTGCTGGCTGGCAGTGACCAGCCTGTCGTTTGATATCTCCGTGCTTGAGCTGTTCTGGACCCTGTCGCGCGGCTTCAAGCTGGTGCTGTCCAGTGATGAGGCACGGTTGCAGCTGTCCAATGGCCCCATCGCAACCAGCGACCGGGGCATGGACTTCAACCTGTTCTACTGGGGCAATGACGACGGCCCCGGTCCGCGCAAATATGAATTGCTGCTGGAGGGCGCGAAATTCGCCGATCAGCACGGGTTCAACGCGGTCTGGACACCGGAGCGGCATTTCCACGCCTTTGGCGGCCCCTATCCGAACCCGGCGGTAACCGGCGCGGCGGTGGCGGCGGTGACGAAGAATATCGGGGTGCGCGCGGGCTCCTGCGTGGCGCCGCTGCACCACCCGGCCCGGATTGCCGAGGAATGGTCGGTGATCGACAATCTGACCGGCGGCCGCGCCGGTATTGGCTTTGCCTCGGGCTGGCAGCCGGATGATTTCATCCTGCGCCCCGAAAACACCCCCCCCGCCAACAAACCTGCGCTGTTTGAGGCGATCGAGACCGTGCGCAAGCTCTGGCGCGGCGAGGAGGTTGCCTTCCCGCGCAAGGATGGCGGCGACCACGCGGTGCTGACCCAGCCGCGCCCGGTGTCAAAGGAACTGCCGGTCTGGGTGACAACGGCCGGCAACCCCGAGACCTGGCGCGAAGCTGGCAGCATCGGGGCCAATGTGCTGACCCATCTGCTGGGCCAGAGCATCGGCGAAGTCGCGGGCAAGATCGCCATATACCACGACGCCCTGCGCGCGGCTGGTCACGATCCGCGCGATCACAAGGTCACGTTGATGCTACACAGCTATCTTGCCGATACCCGCGAGGAAGCCCGCGCCACGGCCCGTGAACCGATGAAGGATTATCTGCGCGCAGCAGCCGGTCTGATCAAGCAATACGCCTGGGCCTTCCCCGCGTTCAAGAAACCCGAGGGGGTGAAAAACCCGTTTGAAATGGATCTCGGGATGCTCTCGACAGAGGAGCTGGAGGCCATTCTGGACTTCGCCTTTGAACGGTATTTCGAAGACTCCGGCCTGTTTGGAACCATTGCCGATGCCATGCAGCGGGTCGAACAGCTGAAGCGGATTGGCGTTGATGAAATCGCCTGTCTGATCGACTACGGCATCGCGCCCGAGGTGGTGCTGGAGGGGCTGAAACCCCTTGCGGAGGTGCTGCGTCTTGCCAATGCCCCGCAGGAACTGGCGGCGGAGGATGTCTCGCTGGCGGCACAGATCCTGCGCCATGGCGTCACCCATATGCAATGCACCCCGTCGATGGCGCGGATGATCACCGCGGATGCCGATGCGCGCCCGGTGCTGGGGCGGCTGTCGCACCTGCTGATCGGCGGGGAGGCGCTGCCGGGAGATCTTGTCGCGGATCTGCGCGGGACGACCAGCGCAGAGATCCACAATATGTACGGACCGACGGAGACGACGATCTGGTCAACCATGCAGACCCTATCCGGCGTACCCGCCGGGACCGCCCAAATCGGGGCGCCGATTGCCAATACCACTGTTTATGTCGTCAAGGAGGATCTGTCCCCGCAGCCGGTCGGAGTGCCGGGGGAGCTGCTGATCGGCGGCGCAGGCGTCACCGCCGGGTATTGGCAGCGCCCCGAGCTGACTGTGGAACGGTTTATTCCCGATCCCTTTGGTGATGCGGGCGCCGGGGTGACCTCGACCCATCTTTATCGCACCGGCGATCTGGTCCGCTGGCGCGGCGATGGCCAGCTGGAATTCCTCGGCCGTAGTGACCATCAGGTCAAGATCCGGGGCCAGCGGATCGAGCTGGGCGAGATCGAGGCCGCGCTTGCAGCCATGGACGGGATAACCGGCGCGGTTGTGGTGGCGCGCGACAGCGGGGCAGACACCCGGCTGGTTGCCTATGTCACCGGCGCGCTGCCGCCGGATCAGGCAGCGCTCAAGGCCGCGCTGGCGCAGCAGCTCGCTGCCGTCATGGTGCCAAGCCATATCGAACATCTCGCCGCCTTCCCGCTGACGCCGAACAAGAAGATCGACCGCAAGGCCCTGCCAGACCCGAAACCGGTGCGGATCACTGCTTCCACCTCGGACACCCCGCTCAGCGCCGGAGCACAGAGCAAGATTGCCGATATCTGGGCCGGGATCCTTGGGGTCAGCGGTATCGGGGCGGAGGACAATTTCTTCACCCTCGGCGGTCATTCCTTGCTGGCCGTGCAGGCCCACCGCGACATTCGCGGCGCTCTGGATGTGCCGAAGCTCTCGATCACGGATATCTTCCGGTTTCCGACGCTGTCGGGGCTGGCCAGCCATATCGACACGCTGACCGGAGCGGCCGCGGCAGAGGACACCGCCGCCCCCGCCGTCGATGCGGCGGCAAAATCCGATATGATGTCGAAACGCCGCGCGATGCGGGCCAACCGCAAGGCCCGCAGCGGATGAGCCTTGCCGATCCGCTCTCACGCAGCGCCCGGCACAAGGCGCTGATCCGCCGGTTGTTTGACGCCTGTGTCGTGGTGGAAACCTGCGATCCGCAGGACGATCCGCCTCCGCCCTTCCCTGAGGAGGCCGCCTGCCTGTCGCCAAATGCCGTCGAGAAGCGGCGGCGCGAATTTGCGGCGGGCCGCGCTGCCGCGCATCGCGCGATGGCAACGCTGGGCCTGACACCAAGCGCGATTCCCGTCGGCCCCAAACGCGCGCCGGTCTGGCCGCCTGAGGTTGTCGGCTCGATCAGCCATTGTCACAGCGCCGCCGTCGCCGTTATGGCCCTGCCCCAACAGATGCGCGGGATCGGGGTCGACGTGGAGGAGGACACGCCGCTGGCGGATGACCTGATCCCGCAGATCTGCCGCCCCGCCGAGCGTGACTGGCTCGCACAACAAAACAGCTCCGGCCAGCTCGCCAAAGTGATATTCTCGGCCAAGGAAGCGGCTTATAAATGTCAGTACCGCCTGAGCGAGCGGTTCTTTGGCTTTGATGGGATGGAACTTGAGATGGATTTGGCGCAGGGCACCGATCAGATCAGCGGGACGTTTTGCGCGCGGTTCACGGCGGATCAGCTGCCGTTTCGAAAAGGCGACGCCATTGACGGGCGTTTTGTTATCGGGGAGGGGCTGATCGCAACCGCCGCGCAGCTGCCAGAGGTGCAATGATCGGCCGTCGCGGATTTCTCGCCCTCTTGTCGCTGCTGCCACTGCGCGCGCAGGCCAGCCCCTTTGCCCTGCCCTTGTTGAAGGCCCCAACAGGCCCAATGCGGGTGTTCCACATTGGCCATTCGCTGGTTGGTCGCGATATGCCGCATATGGTGCGGCAGCTGGCACCGGAAGGGCACAGCTACAACAGCCAGCTGGGGTCGGGCACCCCGTTGCAGGATCACTGGGAGCCGGATCTGGATATCCTGCATTTCGATCAGGTCAATCACCCTCCGGTCTGGCGGGATGCACGCGAGGCGGTTGGCTCCGGTGAGTATGACGCCGTGATCCTGACGGAGATGGTCGAACTGCGCGACGCGCTGCGCTATTTCAAAGGCGCGCGATACTTTCGCCGCTGGGCTGATCTGGCCCGGGCGGGGTCGGATCGGACGCGGATATACCTCTATGAGACCTGGCACCCGCTGGATACGCCGGACGGCTGGCTGAAGCGGGTCGACGGTGATCTGGAACAGCTCTGGCTGGGAGGGCTGGCCGGATCTGACAGCCGCCGCAATCCGAGACGTCCCGCCTATCTGATCCCCGCAGGACAGGTGATGGCCGCCGTCGTGCGCGCCGCCGAGGACGGCCAGATCGACAGAATGACTCATCGCGAGGCGCTTTTTGCCCGCACATCCGAGGGGGCGCTCGACCCGATCCACATCAACGATCTGGGCGCCTATGTCGTGGCGCTGACCCATGTCAGCGTGCTTTATCACAAAAGCCCGGTTGGCCTGCCGCATCAGCTGCAACGCGCCGATGGCTCGCCTGCGGATGCTTTCAGCGCCAAAGCCGCGCGGCAGGTGCAGGAGATCGTCTGGCAGGTGGTCACGCGCCACCCCCGCACCGGTGTTTCCCCATGACGCTGGCAGATCTGGTGGCCAGTGTCGTCATGGTCGGGCATTCCCTGTTCGGACCCGACAATCCGGTGATGCTGGACCAGCTCCTGGCCCGGCAACCGGCCGCGACTGCCGGACAGATCGCCGAAGAGGTCAGGGTCGAGGCGCAGATCATCAACGGCGCGCCGCTCAGCTACAATTGGACACATGCCGATCAGGCCGAGGGGATCAATGCCCGCACCCGTCTGGCCGAAGGCGTGGATGCGCTGATCGTGACCGAGGCGATCCCCCTCGCCAACCACCTGAAGTGGAGCGATACCGAGGGTGCGCTGACGCAGTTCTACAACCTTGCCCACACCGCCAACCCTGAGGTTGAGGTCTATCTGCAGGAAACTTGGCACAGCCTGAACAGCGGAACCGGGGTTGAGGTGCCTTTTGATCCGGGGGCGACAATGCAATGGCGCGACCGGCTGGCGGCGGATCTGCCGCGCTGGCAAAAGGTCGTCGACACGGTCAACAAAAAGACCGGCGGAGAGATCAGGCTGCTCAAGGCCGGTCAGGCGATGGCGCGACTGGATGACGCCATACAGGCAGGCACGGTGCCGGGCCTTGTGCGGATCGAAGATGTCTTTGCCGATGATATCCACCCCAATGATCTTGGGCTTTATTTTCTGTCGGCGCTGCAATACGCGGTGCTGACCGGTCAGTCTCCGGTGGGGCTGCCGCACCAGCTGCGCTCCAAATGGGGCGGTCGCTATGAGGCGCCCGCGCCGGACCTGGCGCGACGACTGCAGGAGATTGCCTGGGATGCCGCTCAGGACCGAACACAGCGGGCAGCCCTGCCTGCCGATCCGCCGCCGCTGCCCGACGACCCGATGCTGCCTGCGCTGAACCGAGTGGTTCCGGCCAGCCAGACCAGCGCGCCGCGCGACATCGCCGCAGCGCAGGGGCTGCCCCAGGGCGCCGAGGTGCCGCCTCAGCCGATTGCGATGAACCTGGCCTCGAT
This sequence comes from Phaeobacter sp. JH20_26, assembly GCF_048056275.1. Taxonomy (NCBI): domain Bacteria; kingdom Pseudomonadati; phylum Pseudomonadota; class Alphaproteobacteria; order Rhodobacterales; family Roseobacteraceae; genus Phaeobacter; species Phaeobacter sp. JH20_26. The sequence goes on from NZ_JAYMWL010000013.1 coordinate 1,435,722, forward strand.
TGCCGATTGGAGCCCGCAGGCTCCGTTTCTCGACCATTTCAAAACTGCCCGTCCGTGGATTGGTCATCTGGCCGGGCAATGGGGGGGCGCGGATTATGCCGATCTTGCAGCAGCGGGATATCTGGACCCTGATGGCTGGCCGACCGCAATTCCACCGAAGCTTGGCTCGGTCGGGACGCTGATCCTCACCGATTTGCCTGCGGAGGCCGCCAGCCTCTCTGGGCGCTATGTCCTGCTGTTTGACGGCGACGGGATTGTCGAGGTGACGGGGCGGGCCAAGAACATCCGCTACGGCAAGACCGAAATCCGCTTTGACTATACGCCCGGTCCCGGCGCGGTCGAAATCCGCATTCAGCGCAGCGACCGGCAGGGAACCGGTGACTACATCCGCAACATCGCGGTGGTGATGGAAAAACACCTGCCGGACTGGCAGGCCGGCGCCATCTTCAATCCGGATTTCATGGCGCGGATGCGTGGGTTTGCAGCGCTGCGATTCATGGACTGGATGGCCACCAACGACAGCACGCAGGTTGGCTGGGAGGATCGCCCAAGGGTGCAGGACTACAGCTGGGCGGCCAAAGGTGCGCCAGCGGAGGTGCTGGTGGCGCTGGCCAATCAGCTTGGCACCGCGCCCTGGTTCACCCTGCCCCATATGGCCGACGACAGCTATGTCCGTAACTACGCGCGGCTGGTGCGGGAACAGCTGGACCCCGCGCTGACCGCCTATGTGGAATATTCCAACGAGGTCTGGAACTGGCAATTCGAACAGGCGGTCTGGGCTGATGATCAGGCCCGCGCCCGCTGGGGTGGCCAGGATCTGTGGATGCAATTCTACGGTGGCCGCGCAGCCGAGGTTGCCGCGATCTGGACGGAGGTTTTTGGCGCGGCGGCCGATGACCGGCTGGTGCGCGTTATCTCTACCCAGACCGGGTGGCTGGGGCTGGAGGAACAGGTGCTGACCGCGCCGCTCTGGGTTGCCGAAGATGCCACGCGCCGACCGCCGGCCCGCGCTTTTGACGCCTATGCGGTGACCGGCTATTTCGGCGGCGTTCTCGGCCTGCCGGAACGCGCGCCAATTCTGCGCGCCTGGATTGCCCAGAGCCGCGAGCAGGCTGAGGCCGCCGCCAGGGCCAAGGGTCTCAGCGGAACCGCCGCAGCCGATTTTGTCGAGGCGCATCAATATGATGCCGCGAGCGCATTGGCAGCGGCAGAATTGCAGGACGGGCTGGTTTCCGGCAGTTCAGACGACACGATCAGCGATCTTCTGGGCCGGGTTCTGCCCTATCATGCCAAAGTTGCAGAGGCCCACGGACTCGACCTGATCATGTATGAGGGCGGCAGCCATGTGGTTGGCTTGGGTCCGATGGTCGACGACGACATGCTGACCGGTTTTTTCAGCCATTTCAATTACACCGAGGAGATGGGCGGCCTGTATCGCAGCCTGTTGCAGGGCTGGCCCGCCTTGGGCGGAAGTCTGTTCACCGCCTATTCGGATGTTTCGACACCCGGAAAATGGGGCAGCTGGGGCAGCCTGCGCTATCTGACCGACGACAACCCGCGCTGGCGCGCTGTGGAGGCGGCGAAATGAAACCGCTGTTGAGCGTGCTGATCCCCGCACATAATGAGGCGGGCTATATCGGGTCGTGTCTGTCGGCGCTGTTTGCCAGTGATCCGCTGCCGGATGGTGCCACCGCCGAGGTCTTGGTGATCGCCAACGGTTGCACTGACACCACGGTCGCGGCGGCGCAGGCGGTGACGGTGCCGCCCGGGTGGGATTGCAGGGTGATTGATCGGCGCGAGGGCGGCAAGATCGGGGCTCTTCAACAGGGAGAAGCGCAGGCCACCGGTGGCATCTTGGTGTATCTTGACGCCGATGTGTGTGTCGCCCCACCGCTGATGGCGCAGATATGCCACGCGCTGGATTGCACCGCGCCGCGCTATGCCAGCGGGTCGCCCCGGCTGGCTCCGGCCAAGAGCCTGATCAGCCGCCTTTACGGGCGGTTCTGGGAAACACTGCCCTTTGTCCAGCAGGGGGTGCCGGGGTTTGGCCTCTTTGCGATGAACCGGGCCGGGCGCGGGCGCTGGGAAGACTGGCCGGACATAATCGCCGACGACATCTACGCGCGCCTCAGCTTTGCGCCGCACGAGCGTCTCCGGCTGGAGGCAAGCTACCAATGGCCGCTGATCGAGGGGTTTCGCAATCTGGTGCGCGTGCGCAGACGCCAGAATGCCGGGGTTGCAGAGATTGCCGCGCGGTTCCCCGCACTGCTGGCCAATGAGGACGTCACCCGCCCTGGCCCCGCAGCAGTTGTCGCGCGGGCGCTGCGCGACCCGGCGGGATTTATGTCCTATGCGGCTGTTGCCATCGCGGTGAAGTCGCCGCTGTTTCGCGGCCGACAGGAAACCCGCTGGACGCGGGGCCGCTAGGCGGGCCATTGAGCTGGCCTAGCTGGACTGCCCAGCAATCGCCGATCGGAAATGCGCCGCCAGCTTTGCGGCCTCTGTGTCGCTGTCGTGCCGCTCCAGAACCCGGGCGCGCCCGGCCTGCCCCATGGCAACCCGTTTGGCATGGGGCGTCACTGCCAGATCCCGGATGGCCTGCGCCAGAGCAGCAGGATCACCCGCAGGCACCAGCCAGCCGGTCTCTCCCGGCAGCACCAGTTCAGGCGTGCCCGCGATATAGGTGGCAATAACCGGACGTGCGGCTGCCATGGCCTCCATCACCACCATGGGCAGACCTTCGGCAAAGGAGGGCATCACCAGCGCCTGCGCGCGGGCCAGTTCGGCCCTGACATCAGCCTCGGAGAGCCAGCCGGTCAGCGTGACATGATCGCCAAGCCGGTGCTTCGCTATGGCGGCCTCCAGATCGGGGCGCATCTCACCATCGCCGATCAGCGCAAGATGCAGATCGGGATAATCCGCGACCAGATGCGCCATGGCCTCGATCAGCATCATCTGGCCTTTCTGCTCCACAAAGCGACCGATGGCGGCAATCCGCAATGCGCCTTCCGGCAAAGGCGCGGGATCCGCAAAACGTGCAGGCTCGATCCCGCAATGCACCACCTTCAACCGTTCCCAGCCGCCAAAGGCCGCCCATCGGCTCAGTTGACTGCGGCCAAAGCTGCTGATGGCTACCGCAAATCTGGCGCGGTTCAGTTTCTCCCCCAGGGACAAGGGTTGCGGCGCGTCGAATTCCTCTGGCCCGTGGGTGGTGAAACTATAGCCCGGCCCGCCCAGTTCAGAGGCCAGAAGTGCAACGGTGGTTGCATTGGTGCCGAAATGCGCGTGCAGGTGGGCGATCTCCTGCTGCGCGGCATAATCGGCGACGTAGGCAGCCTCGGCCAGATAGATCAGATGACGCAGACGCCCCGCCTGCGACGCCGCCCCCAGGCGCCAGGCCATGCGGAGCGCGCCGATCAGACGTCGCGGCGTCCTGCGAGCAGACCGCATCAGCGCCTGGAGCAGACCGATTGCACCCCGGTCAAGGACGTAGATGGTGCGCGCCTGCTCGGCCTGGTCGCCGGGATCCACCAGAGGGGCACTGCTGCGCCGCATGGCGATCCGATGGATCACGTGACCCTGGCGCTCCAGCGCCTGTACCTCGCGCCGGATGAAACTATGCGACGGCTGCGGATAGGTATTGAGAATATACGCTATTTTCACGAGGACGATGGCCCATTTTATGCAAGACTTGTCGCAGGCTATCGTCAGTTGTCACACTTGCCCAGCATTGCCGCGATCATGCCGCGGAATTGACGCCTTTTGGGATCAGTATCGCAAGTGTATCGCAAAACCTCGAGGATATTGATGCCGCAGGTCCTGTCGCTTTTCCAAGGAGAACGCCTCGCCGCCCGCGTGTTGCGCTCGGCCTCCTGGCTGATGATCGGCTATGGCGGCAGTCAGGCGCTGCGGCTGGCGGCGAATCTGGTGATGACGCGGCTGCTGTTCCCCGAAGCCTTTGGCCTGATGGCGCTGGTCAGCGTTGTGGTCACCGGGCTGGCGCTGTTTTCCGATATGGGGATCGGTCCGTCCATTGCCCAGAGCAAGCGCGGCGACGATCCGGATTTCCTCGACACGGCCTGGAGCGTGCAGGTGGTGCGTGGCTTTGTCCTGTGGGGGTTGACCCTGCTGTTGGCCTGGCCTGTTTCGCAATTCTATGGCGCAGCGGAATTGCTGTGGTACCTGCCGATTGCCGGTATCGCGCTGGTGCTCAACGGATTTGACCCGATCCGCGTGGAGACGGCCCATCGCCATTTGCTGGTCGGTCGACTAACGGCGCTGGAGCTGATCAGCCAGGCCATTGGCATTGGCGCCATGGTTCTGCTGGCCTGGTGGACGCAATCGGTTCTGGCCCTGGTCCTGGGCAGTGTCCTGCAGGCAGGCGTATTCCTGCTGAGCGTGCATCTGGGACTGCCGGGGCGGCCCAGCCGGTTTCGATGGGAGCCGACGGCGCTGCGTGAATTGCTGCATTTCGGCAAATGGATTTTCCTGTCGACCGCCTTCTGGTTTCTGACCTCGCAGGGCGATCGGGCCATTCTAGGTAAGTTCGTCCCGCTGGACGTGCTTGGTATCTACAATATCGGGTTTTTCCTGGCGAGTTTCCCGATGGCACTCGGCCATGCGGTGAACCAGCGGCTGATGATCCCGGTTTACCGCGACAAGCCTGCCCATGCCGCACCGGAGTACCGGCGCAAACAGCGCCAGCTGCGCGCCGGGCTGAGCATGATGATCCTGTCGATCCTGCTGACGATGGCCTGGCTTGGCCCCTGGCTTGTCGATCTGCTCTATGATGCGCGATATGGCGATGCCGGTCCGATGGTGGTTCTGATCGCGCTTGCCATGGCTCCGGCTGTGATCACCATGACCTATGATCAGGCCGCGTTGGCCGCCGGGGACAGCCGGTCATTCTTTGTCTTTACGGCGGCGCGAGGGATTGCGCAGACGGTGCTGTTTCTGGCCGGGGTGATGCTGTTTGGCCTGACAGGCGGGATCGCCGCGCTGGGGCTGGCGATGGTAATGGCCTATCCGGTGATGATCTGGCTGGCCTGCAAACACCATGTCTGGGATCCGCTGCATGACCTGCTGTTTATGGTTCTGGCTCTGATGGTTGGCCTGTCCGCGATCTGGTGGCACTGGGACAGGCTGACGGCGATGATCGCCGCAGTTGGCTAAGAACCAAGACCGAACGCCTCTTTCAGCCGCTTGCTTCGGCCCCCGGCGGGCGCCGCCTGTTGAAGCCTCTGCGCAGCCGCGCGAGGAAGCCGCGCCGCCGGGGTGCCGTGTCCAGATAGGGGATCGCAACAACCGGTGTCAGGCCGGTCTCCCGCTCCATCTGCGCCACGCTGCGCAGCACCGGGTGCCGCAGCTCAAGCAGGAAGGCGATGCCAAGGGCCAGTCCGATACTGGCAACACCGCCCATCAGTGCCTTTTTCTTGCGCCCGCCTGTTGCCGGATAGTCCGGAAGCGGCGCGGATTCGATGATATTCAAGCGCTCCGACTGGCGCGAGGCCTCCAGGCGAAAGCCCACTTCCGCCTCGGTCCGGCGCTGGGAAATCGCATCCAGCTCGCTTTGCAGCTGGCTCATCCTGCGTTCATAGACGCCAAGCTGGCGCTCCACCTCCGGTGTGGTTTCCAGCGATCGCTCAAGCGTCGACCTGCGGTTCAGCAGCAGTTCGCGCTGCGCGTCCAGCGTGGCCAGTTTCTCCTCAAAGACTTCAAGCATGCGACGGGCCGTGGCCTGACGCTGGTTCGATGTGGTCTGATCCGCCTGTCTGCGCAGCTCGATCTGCTCGCGCTCGATCTCCAGCAAGCCAGTATTGAGCGATGAAATCTCCTCGCGGCGCATCTCGATCCCGCCGGGAAGTGCAACGTTATTGGCGTTGCGATAGGCGGTGATCTCATTCTCGAGCTCGGCCACCTCGCCGATGAGCGCGGCTTCCTTGTCGGCAAAAAAGGTCAGGGTTTCCCGGGCCTGTTCGATGCGCGAGCTCTGGCTCAGTTCAATCGTGCGGGTGGCGAATTCACTGGCAACGGCCTGCGCCTGTTCCGGCGTCGGCATCAGCGCCGAGATGGTCAGCACCGAAATCGTGCCGTCATCGGCAAACCCCTCCCGCGCGGCAGCAACCCCGGTCAGCGAGACGGAGTCGCGCAGCAGCGCCACCTTTTCAGAGGGGACAAGGCCTGGCAGATCCTTGTAGAGACCGTATTTCTCGATGATTTCCAGGACCGAACCACGCGCCATCAGACGCTGCTCGATCAGTTGCAGCCGCCGCGCCGAAGATCCGTCAACGGTGGATTTGGCAAGTTCGTCGGCGATCTTCGGCCGGGTGATCTGCAGGACCGCGGAGCTTTCGTAGAAATGCTGCTGCTTTGCCGCGACCCATAGCGACACCATGGCACCCAGCAGGACAACCCAAAGGATCACCGACGCGCGCCGTCGCAGCATATCCAAAATGTCATCCAGAGTGCGGATCGGTCCCATGTGTCGGCTCGTTTGATGGTTGGTTGCGGTTGGTCGTCGGTTCAGAAGCGGCGCGCGCGCCGGGGGGCGGGATCAGGGACCTCGGCGAGGTCCCCGGTCGGATCTATTGGCCAAATTGCAGCAAACCGGCGCCCCGCGCGCGGTTCAGGCTGACGCCCAGCAACTGGGTTTGACCATCAAAGAGTTTTTCACAGGCCGCGAGATGTGCCGCCGTGGTACGGGTGCCGTCGGCAATCAGCAGAACGCCATCGACCTGCGGCAGAAAGGCGGCGGTATCGTCATGTTCCAGAACCGGCGGCAGATCGAACAATGTCACATCCGCGCCCGTGCTTAGCACCATGTCGTCGATCACGCTGGCGCACCGCCCGTCATGCAGGATTTCGGCGGCGTTGCGGTCCGGGGCTGCGGTCAGCCCGACGGCCAAAGACGCGGCGGGGCGGATCAGATGCTCTGCCAGCGTCAGCTCCCCTGATAGAAAGCCCGGCATATCGCCGGCCGGTGGCAGTTTCAGCGCTGAGGCGACACCGGGCCTGCGAAAATTCAGATCCATCAGCACCGTGCGTGTCCCCGGAACCCGCGCCATGCTGAGCGCGAGGTTGACGGCAGAGAACGTGGCCCCGCACCCGGCTGTCGGCGCCGCGATGGCAACCCGCTTCCAGCCCTGTGCCTTCAGACTGTGAAGCAGGCGGGTGCGCAGCAGGTCAAAGGCGTTTGCGGTGGGGGAGTTGCGAAAGAAATTCACCAGCGGCGAGCGCGCCACCTGATGACCACGAATGTCCAGTGGGACGCGGTGGAGACGCTCCCACATCTCGGGCAGGGTCGCGGGCAGGCGCTGCGGCTTTGGATCCGTATCTGAGATCCCTTCGAGCGGCCTGTTTCTGCTGCTCTCAGGGCGCCGGGCAAAACGTCTGCCTTCATCGGCCTGCGCGCTGCGCGCGGCAGCCGCCATTTCTCGGGCACTTTCACCGCCCTGTTGTGGCGCGTTCGGCGCAGACTGAGGCTGCCCGGTCAGAGCCGTGTCATGCTCTGGGTCCGAGGAGTTGCGCCCCTTGCGGCGGCGAAATCTCTTAAAGCCTTGTTGCGTCATTGCAATGGGGTCGTCCCACTCCAGTTTCTGTCCACAGGTGCCAGGGGCCTCCGCGTCGTTGATCGCATCTTTCATGAAACCCCCTCGCAGTTCTACCACGTTAGGCAAGATGCGCCTATAGTCCGGCCCATCACAGTTAGATGCGATCGGTTAATATCCCGTGCCTCGCAGAACGACACCCACCGTCCGCAGCAAAAGATCAACATCCGTGCGCAGGCTCAGGTCGCCGTGATAGCTGGTATCGGCGCGGGCGCGGGTGGCAAATCCACTTTCATTGCGCACCGAGACCTGCCAGAGACCGGTAATCCCGGGTTTGAGATCGAAATAGGCGGTGGCATCGCCGTAGAGCGACAGTTGATCCGGCATCATCGGACGCGGGCCAACCAGGCTCATCTCACCGATCAGAACATTCCACAGCTGTGGCAGCTCATCCAGTGACGTGGTGCGCAGGAAGCGGCCGACCGGCGTGATGCGCGGATCTGCCTTCAGCTTCTGCGTCTCGTCCCATTCGCGCCGCATGGCCGGATTGCTGGCGAGATAACGCTCCAGCAGCTTGTCGGCATCGCGCACCATGGTGCGCAGCTTCAGGATCGAGAATACCCGCCCGCGCTGACCAAGGCGATCCTGCGTGTAGAAGGGATTGCCCCCTTCCAGCCAAAGCGCAAGCGCGGCCATCAGGATCAAAGGCAGGCTGATCGGCAGCGTGAGCAGAACCAGCGTGATATCGAGCATACGTTTGCCGAAAACGGCATAACCCTGACGAGACATTTTCGAGGACTGGGCCTGAACGTCGGCGCGCAGTCCGGTCAGGTGACTGTCGAGCGCCCGGCGCGGCGAAGATGATCGCGCCGAAAGCTCTGCATTCATATTGGCAACGGACTTGGCGACAGACACAAAACGCGCCTCCCTGACCAATGCCACAGGATAGCCGTTTCCGACCAACGGCCAGCGCGACCATGTCGCCCGACCGACCGCAACACCAGGCGGGCGAGCAGCCCCCTCTTGCACGAAATCCTTCATTTCTAACCCCAATCTAGGACCGCCCCCGCGATCCTCACCCGTGCGCTGAAACAACAGCGACATTGCCCCGCCAAAGCGGGCGTACTCGCACCAATCTGAGTATCCCGGCACGACAGCGCCCCGGGTCCCAAGTCCAATAAGATCGATGGTTCTTCTCCAGCCGCACCCCCATGAGGCTGGCACCTTCGTCCCAATCAGGCGGCCCGTTCAGGTCGCCCTCCGAACCGCAATTGCGGCCATTTCTTAATAAAGCAATTTTACGCAAATCTCAGTAAAATCGGAGATAGGGCAGTATTCGCTCAATTTTCAGTAAATCAGGGCGCCAACTGAGAAACAATTCCTCTAAAGGATAGGAACTATCTCCGCAGCCTACCCAAAAGTATAAGGAATCAACCAAGACTCATGGCTAAATTCGAGTCCACGCCCGGCTTATCCAATGAGGAATGTTAACCTTCTTTATCCGGTGGCTGGATCTGTTAACCATTTCCCCGCCATTGCCGAAACAAAAATAGCGCCAATCCGGGCCCGATTGTCGCCTGAAGCCAAATGGCGCCAAATCCGGGGCTGACGTTGATCATTGACCCGGAACTTGGCAAGGAGGGGCCTGGTGCCGGAAACCGCCGTCACCGCATTCCCGTTTCGGGATCTGGGCAAAAGGACATCGACATGTGCGCTGCATCTTCTGAGCCATCCTCTGCATCAACCGCCGGGGCCGCCCCGATGAAATCTGCCAACTGGGTGGCTGCGGATCACGCAGACGGTCGCTTGATGGTGTGGCTGATGAACGAAGGGGACGCCGTGCAACATGTCTCCGCCAGCACAGGCGCCGATTTGATGGCGGATCTGGCCTGGCTGGTTGGCACGCTGCATGGCTGCGCCCCGGAGACGCCGATCCTGCTCAATGATGACAGCCTGCGGGGCGGCACGACGGGCACGATCGCGGTGCCTGCCAAGGTCACGGAGCTGCCGATGGGAGAGGCGATGCTGGGGACGCATCCGCTGCGGTTGCTTGGCGGGCTGTCACAAAGCGCTCCGGTTGGAGTGATGCGCGGTGCCGTCAATCGCATTGCGGGGTTCCTCAGCCTCAACCCCGACTGGGACGGCGTGATCTGCATTGCCGGGGTGACGACCCATTGGGCACTGATCAGCGCAGAGGAAGTGGTCAGTTTTCAGAGCTTTCTGACACCCGGACTGTGGCGCAGCCTGGCGCCGGGATTGGGCATTGAGGGGGGCGCAGAATTTCAGAGTGCCGAGCGCACCGCTCTGACAGCGGCGATGGAAACCATCCAGTCCAAACCTGAAGCCCTGGCCGCGCGTTTGGCCGAGCTTCAGGTTCTGCGGGACGGATCAGACAGCGAAACCTCGGCGCGGCTTTGGGGGCTGCTCCTTGGTGCAGAGCTGTCGGCGGCGCGCCCCTATTGGTTAGGGCAGAATGTTGCCCTGATCGCAGCTGCGCCGCTGGATGTGCCCTATTGTCTTGCGCTCAATCACCAGGGCGTGCCGGTTACCCGTACCGACGCCGATCGCATGGCTCTGGCCGGTCTGGTCCGGGCCTGGCGGGGCATCACATCCTAGGATCTGCCAGAGCGCCTATGGCAGCGGATTGGTCTGGAACAGCCGGATCTTCAAACCGCCATGGGCCACCGGCGGACCAAAGGGTTTGAAGGGCAAGTTCGTCGCCTTGGCCAAGGAGGTCTCGCTGGTGACGATGCCGACGCGCCAACCACTGAAACGGGCCATCAGCGTTTCCCCAAGCGCCGCATAAAGCGCATAGAGCAGCTTCTTGTTGCCGATCCGCGCGCCATAAGGCGGGTTCACGATCACCAGACCCGGTTTGCCCTCCGGACCCAGATCCGGTGGCGTCAGGTCGCTGACCGCCTGCTGAACAATGGTCACCAGATCGCCGACCCCTGCCCGTTCGGCATTGGCGGCGGCCATGTCAACCGCGCCATCATTGCGGTCGGATCCGTAGCAGCGTGCGCTGGTCTGGCGCGGGTTCTGCTCAGCACGTAGGGCCTGCCAGGCATCGGGATCAAAGCTGGCCATCTGTTCAAACGCAAAACTGCGGCTGCGGCCGGGAAACAGCCCTCTGGCGATCTCGGCCGCCTCGATCACAAAGGTGCCGGAGCCGCACATCGGATCCACCACGGGCTCCTGCCCGTCATACCCGCAGTCCCGCAGGAACAGAGCGGCGAGGTTCTCGCGCATCGGCGCCTTGCCCACGGCTGTCTTGTGACCGCGCTTGTGCAGCCCCTCGCCGGAGGTATCGACGCTGAAGGTGCAGAGATTATCCTCGATCCGCAGTTTCACCGTGATGGGGGCATCGGCGCTGATCTCGGCGCCAAGCTCCTCTGTGATCGCACGTTCGATACGCTGGGTGGCCGCACCTGCGTGGTAGATCTTGGATTTCTTGTTGGTTGTGGTCTCCACGCGGACCGGGACATCCGCGCGCAGCACATCCGACCAGGGAAATTTGCGTGCGCGCTTGTCGAGCTGCGCGAGGTGAAACGCACGGAAAGAACCGATACGGGCCAGCACGCGCGCGGCGCCGCGCAATTGCAGATTGGCGCGCCAGACATCGGGCCAGCCGCCTTCAAAAGTGACGCCACCGGGTACCGTTTTGGCACCGGCAAAGCCAGCCTCCGTCGCTTCGCGCTGCAGGGTCTGCTCCATCCCCGGAGGGGCGGTCAGGAAGATCTCGAATGTATCACATGTATCCATGACCTCTCCTTAGCGGCAAAACCCCCTGTCAGCGACGGCAAATTTCGCCATTCGGCGCGGCGGCGATGGCCGCTACCGTTGCCGTGCACGCAAGTGCGGATCGCGCACAGTGGGATTCCCGCGACGATTGCCGCGATGCAGCACCGCAGAGCCCATCCGCACGGTCAGATCACTCGCCTCAAGGTGGATTTACTTACCTTTAAAATTCAGCGCCTTACGACAAACTAAAAAATTAGTTTGACAAGATAGACTGCGGTATGGAACCTGTTTGTCAGCCGGGTGCCACGGGGCATCTTTGGCCACAATAAATCACTAGGGAGGAGAAAGATGCGGAAGTATCTTTTGTCCGCAGCCGCGGTTATTGCCGTGGTCGCGGGACAGGCAGCCTATGCCGATGAGGCCGCTGCCAAGAAATGGATCGACGAAGAGTTCCAGCCCTCGGTTCTGACCAAGGATGAACAGCTCTCGGAGATGCAATGGTTCATCAAGGCGTCCGAGCCGTTCAAGGGCATGGAAATCAACGTCCTGTCCGAAGGCATTCCGACGCATAGCTACGAATCCGAGGTGCTGACCAAGGCGTTCGAGGAAATCACCGGCATCAAGGTGAATCACCAGATCCTCGGCGAGGGTGAAGTGGTTCAGGCCGTGCAGACGCAAATGCAGACCAAGCGGAACCTGTATGACGCCTATGTCAACGATTCCGACCTGATCGGCACCCACTCGCGCCTGCAACTGGCCTATAACCTGACCGACATGATGGAAGGCGACTTCTTCGACGTCACCAACCCCGGTCTGGATCTCGGCGATTTCATGGGCACCCAGTTCACCACGGGTCCCGACGGCGATCTCTACCAGCTGCCCGATCAGCAGTTTGCGAACCTCTACTGGTTCCGCAAGGACTGGTTTGACCGCGAAGATCTGCAGGCCGCGTTCAAAGAAAAATACGGCTATGATCTGGGCGTTCCGGTCAACTGGTCCGCATATGAAGACATCGCCGAATTCTTCAGCGAAGACGTCAAGGAAATCGACGGGACCATAATCTTTGGTCACATGGACTACGGCAAGCGCGCGCCTGACCTTGGCTGGCGGATGACCGACGCCTGGCTGTCGATGGCCGGTGCCGGTTCGAAAGGTGAGCCGAACGGTGTGCCGATCGACGAATGGGGCATCCGCATGGAAGCGGATTCCTGCAACCCTGCCGGTGCAAGCGTGACCCGCGGTGGTGCTGCCAATGGTCCGGCTGCGGTCTATGCGATCCGCAAGTGGGACGAATGGCTGCGCAAATACGCCCCTCCGGGTGCTGCATCCTATGACTTCTACCAGTCGCTGCCCGCTCTGGCACAGGGCAACGTAGCCCAGCAGATCTTCTGGTACACCGCCTTCACCGCCGATATGGTGAAGCCGAAGTCCGAAGGCAACAACACTGTTGACGACGAGGGCAACCCGCTGTGGCGGATGGCGCCCAGCCCGCATGGTCCCTACTGGGAAGAAGGCCAGAAGGTTGGCTATCAGGACGTGGGTTCCTGGACCTTCCTGAAATCCACCCCGGTTGATCGCGCCAAGGCGGCCTGGCTCTATGCTCAGTTTGTTGTGTCCAAGACCGTTGACGTGAAAAAATCCCACGTTGGTCTGACCTTCATCCGTGACTCTTCCGTGAACCACGAGAGCTTCACCGAGCGTGCGCCCAAGCTGGGTGGTCTGGTCGAATTCTACCGTTCGCCCGACCGCGTTGCATGGTCCCCGACCGGCGTGAACGTGCCTGACTATCCGAAGCTGGCCCAGATCTGGTGGCAGCAGATCGGTGACGTGAACTCCGGCGCCTTCACCCCGCAGGAAGCCATGGACCGTCTGGCCGAGGAAATGGACATCACCATGGCCCGTATGCAGCGTGCAGACGAGCAGGCGAATGTCTATGGCGGCTGCGGCCCGCGTCTGAACGAAGAGAAAGACGCCGAGTGGTGGTATGCCAATGGCGGCGCCAAGCCGAAACTGGAGAATGAGAAGCCGCAGGGCCAGACCGTCAACTATGACGAGCTGGTTGCCCGCTGGGCATCTGAGTAACCCCTCCTCCCCGTGGGGAGCGCGCGGATCTATCCGCTGCGCTCCCCGCTTTCGCCCCGGAGCGTGGCTGGCCCTCTCCGGGGCAATTTTTTCCCAAAATTAGATCGCGCATGCCGCGCGCAACAGGCCGTCCGCCGGAAAGTCAAAGCAAGATGGCACTCGAACTCAGAAACGTGACCAAACGCGTCGGCGCCCAGCTGCATATCAAGGAAACCTCCCTTGTGCTGGAGCCAGGTCACTTCAACGTCCTTCTGGGCGCCACCGGGTCAGGCAAGACCTCTCTTATCAAGATGATGGCGGGTCTTGACCCGATTGCCAGCGGACAGGTGCTGATGGATGGTCAGGATGTGACCTCGCTCAGCACTCAGAAGCGCAATATCAGCCTGGTGCACCAGTTTTTCATCAACTACCCCCATATGACCGTCTACGAGAACATCGCCTCGCCGCTGAAGGTGGCTGGTATGGCGAAGTCCGAGATCGAAGGCCGCGTCGAAGAAGCCGCAGACATCCTGCAGCTGCGCCCGATGCTGCACCGTCGCCCGCATGAGCTGTCCGGTGGTCAGCAGCAGCGAACCGCGCTGGCCCGCGCAATTGCCAAGGAAAGCCGTGCGGTGTTCCTGGATGAGCCGCTGGCGAACCTCGACTACAAGCTGCGCGAAGAGCTGCGCGATCAGCTGCCCGAGCTGTTTGCTGGTCGTGGCGCCGTTGTGGTCTATGCAACCTCCGAACCGGAGGAGGCGCTGCTGCTGGGTGGGAAGACCGCGCTGATGCAGGATGGCCGCGTCACCCAGTTCGGCACCACTGCCGATATCTATCGCAACCCCGATAATGTCGCAGCGGCGCGCGTATTCTCCGATCCGCCGATCAACACCGCCCCAATCGTGAAGCAGGGCAGCACAGCGCGCCTAGGCAGTGACGTCAGCTGGTCGCTGACCGGCGCGGCGGCAGATCTGTCAGATGGCCCCTACACCATCGCGATCCGCCCCTACCACGTTCTGCCGATCGCCAGCCCTGCGACCACGGTGCAGCTGTCGGGCCGGGTGCAGGTGACGGAGCTGTCCGGCTCTGAAAGCAGTGCCCATTTCGACATGGGCTTGGATGCAGATCACGGCAGCTGGGTCTCCCTTGCTGCGGGGGTTCACCCCTATGAGGTCGGCGAACTGCATGATTTTTATATGGATCCCTCGGCGGCATATGTCTTTGCCCCTGATGGCTCCCGCGTGGCGTGAGGCGCAAATGGCAAAAATTACACTCTCAAAACTGCGGCACAGCTATGTGCCGACCCCCTCAAGCGAATCCGACTACGCCCTGAAGGAAATCGACCTCGACTGGACCGATGGCGGTGCCTACGCCCTGCTTGGTCCTTCGGGTTGCGGCAAATCCACGCTGCTGAACATCATATCCGGCCTGTTGGTGCCCTCCGAAGGGCAGATCCTCTTTGACGGCAAGGATGTCACCAAACTGCCCCCAGATCAGCGCAATATTGCGCAGGTGTTCCAGTTTCCGGTGATCTACGACACCATGACCGTTTACGACAACCTCGCCTTTCCGCTGCGCAACCGCGGCCGTGACGAGGCGACGGTCAAAGAGCGCGTGATGGCCATTGCCGAGATGCTGGAAGTGACTGATCTGCTCAACACCCGCGCCGCAGGGTTGAGCCCGGACAACAAGCAGAAGATCTCCATGGGCCGGGGTCTGGTGCGCGAGGATGTGAACGTCGTGATGTTCGACGAGCCGCTCACCGTGATCGACCCGCATCTGAAGTGGAAACTGCGCTCGAAGCTGAAAGAACTGCATCAGCGCGTGAAGGCCACGATGATCTATGTGACCCATGACCAGACAGAGGCGCTGACCTTTGCCGATCAGGTGGTGGTGATGCAGGATGGTCTGGTGGTACAGATCGGCACCCCGGTTGAGCTGTTCGAACGCCCCGCACATACGTTTGTTGGCCATTTCATCGGCTCACCTGGCATGAACGTGCTGCCTTGCGACCTGCGCGCAGGCCAGCCCTATATCGGCACCCAGCCGATTGCACTGGAAGGCCCGATTTTGGGTGACGCCAAAGGCAAGACCGAGGTCGGCATCCGGCCCGAGTTTGTCACGCTCGCCGCGAACGGCCTGCCTGCAACTGTGACCAAGGTTTCGGATGTCGGGCGGCACACCGTTGTCGAATGTGAAGCTGAAGGCCAGCGGATCAATGCCGTGATCGAAGGTGCAGGCCCCGCCAAGGGCGAGGCGGTCCACCTGTCCTTCCGTCAGGACCAGACCCGGCTTTATGTCGATGGCTGGATCGCGACAGAAGCTGCCCAATCTGCCACCGCGACCGAGGAGCAGGCATAATGAAAACCGAAAACCAAAAGGCGTGGTTCTTTGTCCTGCCTGTCCTTCTGCTCGTTGCCTTCAACGCGCTGATCCCGATGATGACCGTCGTCAACTACTCCGTTCAGGAGACATTCGGCGACAACGTGTTCTTCTGGCAGGGGCTCGACTGGTTCCAGCAGATCCTGCGCTCTGACCGGTTCCATGCCGCGCTGGGACGCCAGTTCCTGTTCACCTTCCTGATCCTGATCATCGAGGTGCCGCTGGGCATCGCCATTGCGCTGTCGATGCCGCGCAAAGGGTTCTGGGTTCCGGTCTGTCTGGTGACCATGGCGCTGCCGATGCTGATCCCGTGGAATGTGGTCGGCGCGATGTGGAACATCTTCACCCTGCCGGATATCGGCCTCCTGGGGTATTTCCTGAACCACGTGCTGGGCATCAACTATGACATGACACAGGACCCGATTGCGGCCTGGGTGACCATCGTGACCATGGATGTCTGGCACTGGACCTCGCTGGTGGTACTGCTGAGCTATGCCGGTCTCGTGTCGATCCCCGACGCCTATTATCAGGCGGCCAAGATCGACGGCGCCTCCAACTGGGCCGTGTTCCGGTTCATCCAGCTGCCGAAGATGAAGACGGTGCTGACCATCGCGATCCTGTTGCGGTTCATGGACAGCTTCAACATCTACACTGAGCCATTTGTTCTGACCGGCGGCGGACCCGGCAATTCCACCACGCTGTTGTCGATTGACCTGGTGAAGATCGCCCTTGGTCAGTTCGACCTAGGCCCGGCTGCCGCCATGTCGCTCATCTATTTCGCAATCACGCTTCTGGTCAGCTGGCTGTTTTACACGCTGATGACCAAAGACGACCAGAATTGAGGATCTGATACGATGCAAAAACGTACCATCGTCCCCATCGTCTACATCCTGTTCCTCATGCTGCCGATCTACTGGCTGGTGGCGATGAGCTTCAAGACGACGAATGAAATCCTGTCCGGGTTCTCGCTGTTCCCGCAAACCTTTACGCTTGAGAACTATGCAACGATCTTTACCGATCCGAGCTGGTACTGGGGCTACATCAACTCGATCATCTATGTGTCGATCAATACGGTGATCTCCGTCGCTGTTGCCCTGCCTGCGGCCTATGCGTTCTCGCGCTACCGCTTTCTTGGCGACAAGCAGCTGTTTTTCTGGCTGCTGACCAACCGGATGGCGCCGGCCGCGGTGTTTGCGCTGCCGTTCTTCCAGCTTTATTCCGCTGTCGGCCTGTTCGACACCCATCTCGCGGTGGCTCTGGCGCACTGCCTGTTCAACATTCCACTGGCGGTCTGGATCCTTGAAGGGTTCATGGGCGGCATCCCCAAAGAGCTGGATGAAACCGCCTATGTGGACGGCTATTCCTTCCCGCGCTTCTTTGCCACGATCTTCATCCCGTCGATCAAGGCAGGCGTCGGCGTGGCGGCTTTCTTCTGCTTCATGTTCTCTTGGGTGGAACTGCTGCTGGCCAAGACATTGACCGCCGTTGCCGCAAAACCCATCGCGGCCACCATGACCAAAACCGCCTCAAGTGCCGGGTATGAGCTGGGCCTGCTGGCGGCCGCGGGCACATTGACAATCATTCCGGGCGCGATCGTGATCTATTTCGTCCGCAACTACATCGCAAAAGGCTTTGCGATGGGGAGGGTATAATGCTGAGTTGGATGGCCTGGACCTGGCCCACCGCCCTTGTGTTCATCGGGATCTTTTCGGCCATCGGCCTGATGATCGTTCTGGAAATCCGTCAACCCGGAGGCGACACCCGCAAAGGCGCGCTGGGGCTGGTGACAACCCGTGGCGACCGGCTGTTCATCAGCCTGCTGGGCACCTCCTACATCTTCCTGGCCTGGCTGGGTCTGGTGGGGATGCCGCTGTGGTGGCCGCTGGGGCTCTCGATCGGCTGGTTTGTCTTCACCTTCTGGAAGGTCTGACCGCAGTTCATTGGCAAAGGGCCCCTTGGCGGGCCCTTTGTCGCAAGACCATCACCGTGTTTTTCGCGGTCTCGGGACCACTCTCTTAAAAAAGTAGTTTTCAAACCTCCCCCCAATCCCCTAGCATGATCAAAGCCCAGGACAACCGGACAGACATGATGCGAAAGAAACAGGACAACCCGCTTTTGACAGAGGTTGAACTCGAATTCATGACTGTTGTCTGGGAAACCGGCGGCGGCACGGTGCGCGATATCCTGGCCGAACTGAACAAAAGCCAGGAACGGGCCTACACATCGGTCGCGACTGTGCTGAAGATTATGGAACAAAAAGGGTTTCTGAGCAGCGAACGAGCTGACAGATCCTTGGTCTACCGTCCTGCGGTGCCCAAGGCGGATTATCAGAAAACCACTCTCAAGAACCTTTCGAGCAAGCTCTTCAACGGCGCCCCGGCGGCCCTCGTCGCCCGCCTGGTGGATGACGAGGATGTCACCGACGAGATGCTCGTGGAGATACGGGCCTTGCTGAATGAAAGGTTGGGGGACGATGAACGCTGAGAGTTTTCTGAACGCCTATATTGACCTGAATTTACTGCTCCTTGCCGGCACCGTTCTCTGGCTGGCGCTGCGGGCGATGCTGGCACGCAGTCGGCTGGGCCCGGCGTTTCGCCCACAGCTCAGGCTGCTGAACGGCATGACGCTTTTGCTGACGGTGTCACCGATACTGGTGGTTGCTCTGACCACCTATGTCGTCTCCCAGCCGCCCACCCTGTCGGACATGCTGGTGGCGCAGTATCTGCAGGGCAATGTCAACATGAGCGCCACACGGTTTGAGAGCATCCTTGGCCTGCGCGAAGATCTGGTGAGGGCGTTGATGGCGCAGACCAGCCTCTGGGCGCAGCTTGCGGTTGCCGCGCTCATTGTCGGTGCCCTCCTTTCCCTCGCGCAGCTGGGCTTGGCCGTGCTGCGGCTGCGGTCGGGATTGCGACAGGCCTATATCTGGAAGCGGCTTGGCCGTATCGAAATCCGCATCAGCGACCGGAGCACAGTCGCCTTCTCCACGCGCGGCCTGTTTACCCGCTATGTTGTGCTGCCCTCCGCGCTGGTCACAAACCCATCGGATCTGCGGTTGAGCGTTGCCCATGAATTGCAGCATTTCCGCCAGTGGGATGTGGAATGCGAATTCCTGCTGGAGGCACTGCGCCCCTTCCTGTTCTGGAACCCCGCCTATCACCTCTGGCGTCGTGAAGTGCAGATGCTGCGGGAATTTGCCTGTGACCAGGCGCTGATGACGCGCGGGCAGCGGGATATCCGCGCCTATTGCGAATGTCTGATCCGGGCCTGCACCCTGGCGGCGCGGGATCCGATCCGCTTCGTGCAGCGCAGCCCCTCGGTCGCATTGGTAGATCGGCGCGAACTGCGCCGTGGGGCCACGCTGGCCCGGCGCATTGATGTGGTCACCGCAGCGCAGCAGCCCCAAGATCCCCATATGTTTGGCTGGATGCTGGTTTCGACGATGCTGGCGACCGGGGTGATTGCCACCGCGCTCCTGATGCAGCGGCCCGGCGACTGGAGCCATGACCGGATCATGTTGTCGACCATCGTCAATCTCGAGCGGATGGCCCACCGCAACGCTGTGACCGATACCAATCAGACGGCTGTCACCGCCTTGCAGGGTGGGTTCATGACGCTCACCAAATAACCCCTTTCGGTGTTCACGACCTGCGACGGCTGTCAGAACTGCATCCATTTCTGCTGATCGAGACATCCTCTAGGGCGTACCGGTGAGTTTGCGCAGCTGCGGTGTCGATCCCGGAAAAACAAACACCCGATCACAAAAAATCGCCCGATCTGAAAATCAGACCGGGCGATTCTGTCTCATGTCTTGATGCGGTCAGCCGTAGGCTGAGTGTGCGCCAGCAGCCCCATCCGCCGCCCAGTCACCTGAGCCTGCGCTGGCTGCGCCATTGCCGAGCTGGAACCGCGAAACCACGCCGGTCAGCGCCTGTGCTTCATGTTGCAGCAGCTGGCTGGCGGCAGAGGCTTCCTCGGACATTGCGGCGTTTTGCTGAGTGGTGCCATCCAGACGCCCCATAGCGCCGTTGATGTTCTCCAACCCTTTGGATTGTTTCTGCACGCCATCTGCGATTTCAGTGATGAGGTCGGATACATTCGTGACCTTTTCGATGATCCCGCTGAGCGCATCCCCCGCACGCCCCACCATGGCCACCCCGTTTGCCACATGTTCCTCGCTTGCCGACGTCAGCCCCTTGATCTGCCCAGCAGCTTTGGAGGCCCGCATTGCGAGGGCACGCACCTCAGAGGCGACAACTGCAAAACCAGCACCGGCCTCACCGGCCCGTGCCGCCTCGACGCCTGCGTTCAGCGCCAGAAGATTGGTCTGGAAGGCGATATCGTCAATCATGTTGATAATCTGCGAAATCTGCTCGGAGGCATCCTGAATCTGGTCCATTGCCTGGACCGCAGACGTCACGATATGGTTGCTGTGTTCGGCCTCGTCGCGTGTACCGCGCATGGTCTCATCGACCTGCCCGGCCCGGTCGGCGGTCTCTCGAATGCTATTGGTCAGGTCCTGCAGCGCTGCTGCGGTTTCCTCCAAAGTGCCGGCTTGCGCTTCGGTCCGATGCGCCATTTCCTCGGCGGAGGCGCGCTGCTCTTCGGAAAACTTGTCGACGTTATGAGCCGCATCCACCACCTCAGACAGCGAATCGCGCAGGTTGACCAGGCTGCGATTGAAATTCTCGCGCAGCGTTTCGTAGTGCTCCGCAAAAGGTTGTTGGATGTCGCAGGCCAGGTTGCCGCGCTGCAACTCGGCCAGGGCGCCGCTCATCTCCTCGACAACCGCAGCGGTCTGTTTTGCGGCTTCTTCTTCGCGCTCGGCGGCCTCATCCGCGATCAGCAGCTTGTCGCGGAACATATCCAGACTCCGGGCCAGATCGCCCAGCTCATCACCACGGCCACGACCGCTGATTTCACTTGCGTAATCTTCGGCAGCCAGCGCATTCGTAGCCTCGCGCAGCGCCAGAATCGGGCGGGTGACATGGCGTGCCGCGACGAAAGACACCACGATAGCAATCAGGACCGAAACCCCGATCATCAGCATCGCCACAAGCCGGATGTCGCGAACCTTTGCAAAAGCTGCCTGTTCTTCGGTCTGTAGCACCAAAGACCAGTCAAAGCCCGCAATGTCCAATGGCCGCACCATGGCAATGATGGGTTTACCAGAGATGGATGTGGCGCCCTCAAACAGACCGCTATCGCCCGCCGCGGCCGCCTTGGTTACGGCGTTCTCCGGCAGGGCATCGCCAATGGCAAACTCCCCTTCGATCACCGAAGTACTGCGTGCGGTGCCGTCGCTGCCAACCAGGAAGATGTTCTGATGCCCATCGACGTCCATGTTGGATGTCAGCGCGGCCACGACTGCAGCGCTTGAAATCTGAACCGCCATCACGCCGATGACTTCTTTTTTCTTGTTGAATACCGGCACCGCCATAAAGGCACCTGCACCGCCGCCGCCCGGCGCGTAGGTCGCAAAATCAGCGGTCACAACCTGACCTTCCTCGGCGTTGAGCGCTGCGCTGAACACTTTGCCTAGGCCGCTTTCGGCATTCTCGCCCGAACCGAATTGCTGAATGAAGTCTTCGCGTTTCTTTACCGAATACAACAGCTGGCCCGATGCGTTCAGAAGATAGAGATCCTCATAACCGTTGACCTCCAGCGACTGCAGGAAAGTCGGGTGATAGGTCGCATGGGACTGGCTGTAATAGGAGCCATCGCCCGGATCGCTCAGCAGATGACGTTCGTTCGCCGCGTTGGGGTTTTCCTCGATGTAGTGACGCCGCAGGAACCCAACCGGCTCTTCTTCGATCATCGTGTAGACGCGGTCGAAGTTGCTGATGGCCCGGAATACCGTTGGCTGCGACGCGTTGATCGACAAGTCGCGGCGCGCGGCCTCCATCATGAAGCTCAACGCCTGCTCACCGGAACGGGCGGTGGTCGCTTTCGACGCATAAACGAAATCGCGAATGCTCTTCTCCGCCATCGAATAGACGAGGAATGAGACTGTCACCAGAAACGTTGCCGTCAAGGCCACCATAATCAGGGGCAATTTCAGCTTGAGCGAGAGTTTCGGGGCCTTGGGCATGACGCGCATGTCTCCTCTTAAAAGTGCCGATTCTGTCGCAAGGCGACCGAATAGCCTAAGAGATAGCCAGACAATTCCTTCTATTTCGTTCACGTTCGGTTTGCGAACAACTGTGGAAAAAACAACGCCGCGCCTTTCGGCACGGCGAAAACGACAATAGATGCAGACGGTTGTGTCAGAAGCGATCCGCTGCAAAGGCAGAGAGGTCGATGGCGGGCCGACGCGCTTCGACCAGATCCGCGACCAGCTCGGCCGTGGCCGCCGATTGTGTCAGGCCGACATGGCCATGGCCAAAGGCATAGATCACGCGCGTGTCACGGGTGGCGGTACCGATCACTGGCAGGCTATCGGGCAATGAGGGGCGATAACCCATCCACTGGGTGCCATTGGCCGTGTCCAGTTCGGGCATGAACTGCGCGGCCTTTGCCAGGAGCGTGCCCGCGCGTTTAAAGTTCGCAGGCAGTTTCAGCCCGCCCAGTTCAACCGCACCGCCGACACGGACTCCCCCGCGAATCCGGCTCACCACAAAGCCATGTCGGCTGAAGGTAATATGCGTGCGCAGATCAAAACACCCTGCCGGCAGGGTCGTATTATAGCCGCGCTCGGTTTCCAGCGGCAGCCGGTCCCCCAGCCTGCGTGCCAGGTGATGTGACCAGGCACCGGCGGCTATCACGACATGATCCGCCAAGAGCGGCTCGCCCTCGGTCATGATGCGAATGCCATCGTCGCCGGTCTCCAGATCGCGCACATCGCCCTTGCGAAACTGGCCACCGCGCGCTGTGAAGGCCTGAAACAGATGCTCAACCCAGGCCTTGGGGTCGCAGGTGTTCATCCAGTCGGGCGTGAACCCTGCGTGGGTAAACCGGGAGCTGAGACCGGGTTGGATCTCGGCGATTTCAGCCGGGCTGTGGAGCAGAGAAAACCGGATGCCGTGATCACGGCGCAGCTGCCAGCCGTACTGGCTGGCCGCGAACTCGGCCTCGGATTCATATAGCTGCAGGGCGCCTTCGCGCTGGATCATCGCTTCGCCGCCGGTATCGGAGATCTGGCGTTCCGTCGCGGCCTTGGCAAGGTGCATCAGAGCGGCCTGGGCCTTTACCACGGCCTGATAACGATCCCGCCAGCTGGCCCGCCAGAAGCGGATCAACCAGGGCGTCAGCTGCAGCGCGTAGGCAGGCGGCACAGACAGCGGGCCAAGCGGATCAATGAGCCAGCCCGGCGCCTTTTTCATGATGCCGGGCGTCGCAAGCGGCTCAACATCGGTGAAGGCAAAGGCCCCGGCGTTGCCAGCGGAGGTTTCCTCGGCCACGCCCTTGCGATCCAGCAGGACAACCTGCCCGCCGCTGGCTGCAAGCTCGCTTTGCAACCGCAGAGCCGTGCTGACACCCACGACACCTGCACCGATAACCACAACCGTCTTTGTCATCTGCCCCCCCATTCGTGACTGTGGCGAGGCCCCCGCCCCGCCACCTGCTAACCGGCGTTACGCCAAGGTATAGGCAGTTTTGACTTTTGTATAAAAGTCTTTCGCATGGCTGCCCTGCTCGCGGGCGCCAAAACTGGACCCTTTGGTGCCGCCAAATGGAACGTGATAATCCACCCCGGCGGTCGGAAGATTCACCATCGTCATGCCGGCCTCGACATTGGCCTTGAAATGCGTCGCATATTTAAGCGATCCGGTGCAAATCCCTGCGCTGAGACCAAACGGTGTGTCATTGGCAACCATCAGCGCCTCGTCATAGTCGGCAACGCGAATAACCGATGCCAGCGGGCCAAAGACTTCTTCCTGATTGATGCGCATCTCGTTGGAGGTCTCGGTCACCAGAGCAGGCGAAAGATAAAATCCCTTGGTGCTGCGCTGAAGCGTCTGGCCTCCGAGCACCCGCCCGCCTTCGCTGGCGGCGACATCTATATAGTAGAGATCCTTCTCCAGCTGCCGCTCATCCACAACCGGGCCAATCTGGGTCTCCTGATCCAGCGCATTGCCGACCCGAAGATCTGTCATCCGCTGGCCCAAAGCCGCGACAAAACGGTCGTGGATGCCTTCGGTCACGATCAGCCGCGAAGAGGCCGTGCAGCGCTGACCGGTGGAGAAGAACGCGCCATTGAGGCTGGCCTCGACCGCGGTCTCCAGATCGGCATCATCCAGCACCACCATTGGGTTTTTGCCACCCATTTCCAGCTGCAGCTTCTTGCGCTGCGCGCCGCAGGCAGCCGCAATGGCGCTGCCGGTCTCAACCGAACCGGTAAAGGAGACAGCATCAACATCACGGCTGTCCACAAGCCGCTGACCAACGGTGCTGCCGGTGCCAAAGACGATGTTGAAGACACCATCGGGCAAACCGGAGCGGTTGATGATCTCGGCCAGCGCATGGGCGCAACCCGGTGTCAGCTCGGCCGGTTTCAGAACAACCGCATTGCCAAAGGCCAGTGCCGGGGCGACTTTCCAGGCCGGGATGGCGATGGGGAAGTTCCAGGGCGTGATGAGGCCGACAACCCCGACCGGAGAGCGGGTCACCTCGACACCGACGCCGGGGCGAACCGAGGCAAGTATCTCACCCGCCTGGCGCAGGGTTTCACCCGCGAAGAACTTGAAAATCTGCCCGGCCCGCGCTGCCTCGCCGATGCCTTCGGGCAGCGTCTTGCCTTCTTCGCGCGACAGCAGCCGACCCAGTTCGGCCTTGCGGGCCAGGATTTCGGTGCCGATGGCGTCCAATACATCAAATCGCTGTTGCGGCGTGCTGGCGGCCCAGCTCGGGGCGGCGGCCTTCGCCGCGGCAATCGCGCGATCCATGTCTTCGGCCTGGCTGTTGGCGGCGTAGCCCAACATGTCCTGCGTGTCGGACGGGTTGATATTGGCGCTGGCGGCGGCGGTCTCCGACCAGTCGCCGGCGATCAGGTTGCGATAGTCCATCAAAATACCTCTTGGGTGGTGATCCCCGCCCGATAGGGGTCTGCGGGATCAAAGTTCAAAACTGTGTCTCCGGTCACAAAGGCCGTGCCGGTTATGGTCGCAATCACTCCGCCGCTGGAGCCTCTGCGGTATTGCAGCGAATAGGTGCTGCCGATCACGCTTTCCTGAATCCAGGTCACGCCGGGCGCAAGATCGCCATCAGCAGCAAGGCAGGCCAGTTTCGCCGCCGAACCGGTGCCACAGGGCGAGCGGTCATAGGCTGTTCCCGGGCAAAGCACGAAGTTGCGTGCATGCCCTTCGGAGGTCAGCGGTGGCGCGACATACTCGACGTGGTCGATCATGGCGCCGTCGCGCCCGGTGATCCCCTGCTCGGCCAAGGCAAGCCGCAAGTCAACGGCCCGCGCGGTCAGCTGGTCGATATGGGCCAAAGTGAGAGGTGCCGGTGCATCGGAGGTCAGGAAGAACCAGTTTCCACCCCAGGCGATATCGCCCGTGACGGGGCCTTGATCTGGCACCTCGACCACGACGTTGGCGCGATAGCGGTAGCTCTCGACATTTTCGACAGCGGCGCGATTGGCGGACTGCAAATGGACGCCGACGGTCCCAACCGGCGTTTCGATATGGTGTCGGCCCAGATCAAGGCGCCCGAGATGATGCAGGCTCACTGCGGTTCCTATGGTGGCATGGCCACACATGCCCAAGGGTCCGACCGGGTTGAAATAGATGACACCGACGGCGCAGCCGGGATCTGTCGGCGGCACCAGCAGGGCACCAACGATGGCGTCGTGACCACGTGGCTCCGACAGCACCGATGTGCAAAAGCTCCGATGCTCGCGGAACAGGCGCTCGGCCCGCTCCGCCAGTGATCCACTGCCAAGGTCCGGCCCGCCCGAGAGGATCAGACGGGTCGGCTCTCCAGCGGTATGGCTGTCGATTACCCGCATAGCGCCGCAACATCGGGTTGCTGGCTCCAGTCGGCGTACCAGCTGCGGAAGAGGTCATATTGCGCTTCGACATAGGCTTTCTGGCTGGCGCTGAGCCGGTCGCTTTCGTTGAAGTGCAGCTGGTATTCGCTGTCGCCGTTCAGCACCATCAGGTGCTTGTAGTAGAGAACCAGATCCGCACCTTCGTCGAAGGAGGACAGCACCGCCAGTGCAGCTTCCAGTTCAAGCGCCTGCCGACGGGCTGTTGCATTGCCCTTGGCCGCCAACTGGCAAAGCGAAACAAGATGCAGCACCTCAGCAGGCAGCGCATTGCCGATCCCGGTGATCGCGCCCCCGGCCCCACAGTTCACATAGCCGTGGAACACGGTGGTATCGACGCCGATCATCAGGGTAACGCTGCTGTCCTGCGAGGTGATGTTCTCGGCTGCATACCGCAGGTCCTCAGCGCCGCCGAATTCCTTGAATCCGATCAGGTTCGGATGGTCACGACGCAGGTCAAAGAACAGATCAGCGCGCGTAGCGAACCCATAATAGGGGCTGTTGTAGATCACCGCAGGCAGCGTGGGTGCGGCAGAGAGCACGGCCGCGAAATGGTCGCGCTGCGCAGCCACGGAACTGCCGCGCGACAGAACGCGCGGGATCACCATCAGACCGGCGGCCCCGACCTCGGCGGCATGAGCGGCATGGGCAGCGGCCTGCGCCGTATTGACAGCGCCAGTACCGACGATAGTCGGCACGCCAGCGGCAACCAATCGGGCAACGCCTTCCATCCGCTCGGCATCGCTGATCAGTGGCCAGTCTCCCATCGATCCGCAATAGACCACCGCCGACATGCCCTTCGAAATCAGCTCCTGCCCCTTTTTGACCAGCGCATCGAAGTCCGGTCGGCGGTCGGCGGTGCAGGGGGTCATCAGGGCCGGGATACAGCCGGAGAATACGGGGTGTGTCATTGTTGGATCCTCTTCAATGGATATGAACCCGAGGGTGCTGGCTCTCGGCGCTATGCTTTATTGCATAATACATATTGGATCCAATATTCAATATGATATTTATCTGCACTTTCCCCGCAATGACGATCAAGGGTATAAACCGGACAAGGAGCGAAGATATGAAGTTGAAATCCGTTGATATATCCAAGACCGCGTCTGCCTCGACGATCGTCTTTGACGCCCTGCGCAAGGCGATTATCGAAGGAGACCTGAAGGAAGGTGAGCCGCTGCGGCAGGATGAGATTGCCCAGATGTTCAACACCAGCCGAATCCCCGTGCGCGAAGCGATTTCCAGACTTGAGGAACAGGGCCTGGTCAAAACCCAGCGCTACAAGGGCGCTGTCGTCTCAGGCCTGTCGGCGCAGGAAGCCAAGGAGATTTTCGATTTCCGAGCGGTTCTGGAATCGGAGGTGATCCGCCGTGCTGTCCCGCGGATGTCGCCTTTGGCGCTGGCCAATGCCAAGGCCTGCCTGGAAGCGTTCTCGCAGTCGGAAGATCCGATGACCTGGGGCGAGTTGAACCGGGATTTCCACTCCACACTCTATCGAGAGAGCGGGTTGCAATACCACATGGATGTGATCGACAATGCGATGGACCGCGTTGACAGCTACCTGAGGGCGCAGCTGGTGCTGACCAATGGCAACGAACGGGCCAATCGTGAGCACATCGCTATCTGGGAGGCCTGTGTTGCAGGCGACGCTGACCTTGCAGCCGCGCTCACACGTGACCACATCACCGGCTCCTGCGAAACGCTGCTGCAACGATTGGAGGATTTCGGCTAAGCGCCCGGAGCCGCCGCAATCTCCCTTAAGACGTCTTGAGCGCCTTCTTGCGACGCCGCCGCTCGGATAAAATGAAGCCCAGCACCGACCAGGGATGCTTCAAGGCCGATTTGTCCAGTTTCCGCAGCCCGCCCTTCAGATAGGTGCGGCGCAGTTGCCGTTCCTCAAGTCGGCTGCGGATGGCCTCGAGAATCGGGTCACCTTCGGTCAGACCGAAAACCTGCGCATCGGACAGGCGCTGGCGCAAAAGCGAAACCTCGCGGCCGACCTCTGCCAGACGTTTTTTGCGAAAAGCCTCGGCATCTGTGATGGATTGCTGCGTGCTGGTCTGCCCCATACCGACCCGATAGATGATAAGATCTTCGTCGATGAATGCGACGCGCCCCTCCAGTGCAGCACGGAACCCAAGCACAAGGTCCTCGTAGCAGTCTGCATATTGGATCGGACCATACTTGCGGAAGAGATCCTTGTGCCAGGCACAGGTCGCCCCAAGGAACAACTGCATTGAACAGGCCGCGGACATGGCATCGGTCCGGGTGTAGAATGTTGCCTTGGCATAGGTTTTGGGCATCGGTTTGCCGTCCAATGTCTCGACCTGGCCGTGCGAGAAGACCAGAAGCGGATCGTCACGCTCAAAGACTTCAATGGTCCGTGCTACGCGCCCCGGAAGAGAGATATCATCGCCGGACGCGGCAATGATGACATCACCTGTACTCAGGTTGAAGCATCGTTCGATATGTTTGTTGACGCCCAGGTTCTGCGGGTTCTTGTTGAGCACAACGGAATGTGGCCCGGAGTAATCGGCGACCAGCGCCTCCATCGCCTCAAAGGTGCCATCCTGCGAACAATCGTCCGACAGCAGAATCTCGATAGGATCGCAGTCTTGTGCCAGCACGGCCTCAACCGCCTCTTTCACATAGTCCCGCTGATTGTAGGTAAGAAGCACAACTGAGTAGCTGTATCTGTTCATTTCAACCCAATCCAACCTGCACGCACGCGCAGAAAATCCATAGCTGTTGCCCCTGCGGGCCTCAGGCCTGTCTTACCACCTGGACGCCGACGCCGTTAGACCACCAATACTGCAGTTTGCAAGAAGGAGCCATGCCCGACAGCTGCGGTTGCCCGTGTGCGCAGCCAATGAAACTGCCTGCCCGCTGGCACCGCAATCGAGTGATCCCAGCGGTCTTCTGGCGGTCACAGCCACGTAGGCCAAGTTCCGCAATGCAGGCGCGGCATGCGCCAATTCGATTGATCGGAGGTGACAATATGGTAGACAGCTGTGCCAATAGACCAGACTGGATCGCTCTTTTTCGATGATAGATCCGACGTTTGCTCCGATCAGCTGCCAAAGCCGGTCGTTGCCACAAGACCGGAGTACGGATTTGCCACTCAGCGATTGCAAATTTATTGACCTGCCCAAGATCGAAGACGCACGCGGCAACCTGACATTTGTCGAAGGGATGAACCACATCCCGTTTGATATCAAACGCGTCTATTACCTCTACGATGTGCCGGGCGGATCGGATCGCGGCGCGCATGCGCACAAGGGTCTGCACCAGTTCATGATCGCGATGTCCGGCAGCTTTGACGTTGTTCTGGATGACGGGTTCGACAAGAAACGCTTTCATCTGAACCGCTCATATTTCGGCATCTACATCTGCCCGATGATGTGGCGATATCTCGATAACTTCTCCTCCGGTGCGGTCTGCATGGTGATGGCATCCGCGCCTTATGACGAAAGCGATTATATTCGCGACTACACCGACTTCCGGCGGGCCGTGGGGGCAACGTGATGCAGGTTCCGTTTCTCGATCTGAAAGCGGCCTATGATGAGCTGGCAGAGCGCAGCGAACCCCGGATGCTGGAGAGCCTGCGCTCCGGCTGGTATATCCTCGGCCCGGATGTTGCCGGGTTCGAGCAGGCGTTTGCCCGCTACTGCGGCGTCTCACATGCGCTTGGTGTTGCGAACGGGCTGGATGCCTTGCGCCTGGCACTTGTGGCGCTGGAAATCGGGCCGGGAGATCGGGTGCTGGTTCCCTCCAACACCTATATCGCCACCTGGCTGGCAGTATCGCAATGTGGCGCGATCCCGGTACCGGTGGAGCCTGATCCGGCAACCCATAATATCACCGCTGACGGCATACGCGCCGCCATGGTGCCCGGCGCCAAGGCGGTTATTCCCGTTCACCTATATGGCCAGCCCGCAGACATGACCGCGATCATGGCGGTTGCCCGCGAATTGGGGCTGAAGGTGATCGAGGACGCCGCGCAGGCGCATGGCGCGCGCTGGGACGGACGCTCCATCGGCGGAACCGGTGATATCGTCTGCTGGAGTTTTTATCCGGGGAAGAACCTCGGAGCATTGGGAGACGGCGGCGCGGTCACCACCGATGACGATGCACTGGCCGACCGGCTATCGCTGCTGCGCAATTACGGGTCTCACGAAAAATACCGCAATGAGGTTGCAGGGTTCAACAGCCGCCTCGATCCGGTTCAGGCCAGCTTCCTGACCGTGAAGCTGGCGGTGCTGGACGACTGGAACGCACGGCGGGCGCAGATCGCCGCGCGCTACCTGTCGGAATTGTGCGATCTTGGCATTGCGCTGCCCAATGTCGCGGCCAAGGCCGATCCCGTCTGGCATCTGTTTGTGGTGCGGCACCCGGACCGGAACCGGCTGGCGAAAGATCTGGCCGAGGCCGGCGTCCAGACCCTGGTGCATTATCCGATCCCGCCACATGCGCAGGCAGCTTATGCTTCCTTGGGTCTGACGGATTCGATGCTGCCACTGGCAACTCAGCTGGCCCGGGAGGTGATCAGCCTGCCCATCGGCCCGCATCAAAGCCACGCGCAGACCGATCATGTGATCAGCTGCCTCAGGCGGCTGGCCTGACCCCTGCCCCCTGCCCCCTGCCCGGGTCAGAGCATGGTGCCATCAGGGATCTATCGGCTGGAAAGCATTGTCGAGATGATCGACCACCTCAACCCTTGCCGGGCTGCGCAGGAGCTTTGCGTATTTGTATTTGAAGGCACCGCTGGACAGTTCCACAATCCGCCCGGCCACCCAGCCGGGGTCAAGCATGGTCGATGTGTCTTCCGTGGTGCCGTCCCAGAAATTCGTACGTATCGCTGACGGAGCGACGACCAGCACCTTGCCGATACCGTCGCCGCGCACCAGCGCCGCCCCCAACATGCCAAGACCGGCCTTGGTCGCGCAGTAGGCAGGCATTCCCGCCTGCGGTTTATACTGTGAGCTTGAGGTGATCAGCATCAGTTTGAGCGGTCCGGACGCCTGCCGGACCAGTCGCTGGATCAGCATCATAGGCCCCAGCAATCCGACATTGGTCATCTGCGCAAGCGCGGCATCCTCTAGCGAGGCAATCGTCCCCTGCTGCAAAAAGCCCGCGCAATAGATCAGGGTCTGCACATCTCCGACCTGCCGCGCCAACCGATCCAGTTCCGTGATCAGATCGCTGGAATCCTCAGTCACCGAAAGTGCATGAAACCGTGCGCCGCTGCAGCCCGGATCGGCCCGTCCGGTGATGGTGACCCGGTGTCCCTCGGCAACGTAGTGCCGCGCCAGTGCTAGACCGACGCCAGAGCTTCCGCCGACAATCAGAATGTTCTTCTTCACAGTCACCTCGCCCCCGCATCCACGAGGCAACTGATAGCCCTGCCCAGGAGCATCCGCAACATCGCCTGCGACGCCGTCGCCGATCGACACAGAGGCAGGATTCAAGGCGGATCCCAGCCCGCAACCGCTTGCGATGAACATCTGCCGGAGCCGCGGAAACCATTGTCAAGCAGCGGCCAAATCCACGCTGGAGGCTGTACTCCCTGCCACTTGGAGCGGCGGTTTGGGCCCGATTTGGCCGTTTCAACTGAACTTTAAGCACCATCTTCTAATTTAGTCGCTCAGATCTGGACGGCTCCAGCACCGGTACAAACAACGCGTTTTGCGTATCGCACAGTAACCCGAGGTGAAAATTGGTAACTAGAACAATTGAATCGTTTTACCTCGGAACGTTTTCCGATCTGGATCCAAACGAAGCCAACTTTGCATCTGAAAACTCCTCCATCCTGGTTGGCGCCACGTTCGGCAGCTCGGGCGCGCCGCTTTATGACAACATCGACAGCCTCACAGTAAACGACCTCAACAGTGACGGGCAGCTCCTTGAGAACGACAACGGACAAAGCGCCGATCAGCTGATCTATGGCGGAATATCCTCCGATATCGACAGCGCCATCGACTACAATGTCCTTGTCACCTATTCCGATGGCACAACGGCTACGACGCAGATGCTGATCCTGCAGGATACATCAGGTCGGGTGTTCCTTAGCCCCTACAGAGAAGGTGACCCTGCCAACAACGTTCTCGACGACAAGCCGATCGAATCCATTCAGCTCACGTCAGTCATCGGTGACAACTACTCCTTTGCCTTTGCCGACCTCGAACAGGATGCCTTTATCGACGGCACGGTCGACGGCACCGCAGGTAATGACAGCATCGGCGCCAGCTATATCGATGCCGACGGCACCCAGATGAACGCCTATGGCGGCGACGATACCGTGGATGCTGGAGCGGGCGACGATACAATCTATGCCGTAGCCGGCAACGACAGCATCGTCGCGGGCGCGGGCAACGATATCGTCTACGGCGGAAGCGGCAGCGATACCCTGATCGGCGGAGACGGCAAAGACACGATCTACGGCGGAACCGAGGCCGACCTGATGACTGGCGGCGCAGGCGACGACGTCTTTGTCACAGGTGCTGGCGATACAGCACAGGGCGGGACCGGCGACGATACCTTCTATAACTATGCACCAGAAGGCATAGGCGGTACGATCAGCATCATCGGTGGCGAAGGGGACGAAGACGGGAATGGCGACTGGCTACGACTGACGTTTGAGGACGGCGGCGCCTGGGAAAACGATCCGCTTACCGTCACGCTAACCAGTAGCGAGGCCGGTTCCGTGACCGGTGGCAGTTCGACCATCAATTTCTCCGAGATTGAATTCATCTCCACAGGCCTTGGAAACGACACCATCGACCTGTCGAGTGACAGCACCGGTATGCGGATTGATGCCTCATCTGGGGATGACAGCGTGACCGGCGGCACCGGCGCCGACACAATTGATGGCGGTAGCGGCAACGACGTTCTGGGCGGCGGTGCCGGGGCCGACACAATCGATGGCGGTACAGGCGACGACGTGCTGGACGGCGGCGGCGGCGCCGACACAATCGATGGCGGCAGCGGCAATGATACGCTTCTGGCCAATTTCGGCGCCGACACCTTTATCGGAGGTGCCGGGATTGACACCTACGATATCGTCAATTCTGATGCGTCGTATGTCAACTTCAACATCGATCTCACGACCGGTACGGACCAGCACGGCAACACCTATAGCGGGATCGAGAACATTCTCGGCGGCACCGCCAATGACAGCCTGACCGGCGACGGCGCCAACAACCTACTGGACGGCGGCGCGGGCGCGGACACGATTTCGGGCGGTACTGGCGCTGATAGCCTGTCAGGCGGGGACGATGCCGACACGTTTGTGGTCGAGGACGGCTTTGGCGCGGACACGATCATCGGCGGCGAAGGGGTCACCACCGGCACGGATTACGACACCATCGACCTCTCCGCCGTGACCAACCCGGTCACCGTGACCTTCACCGGCTCCGGCGCGGGCACGATCAGCGATGGGACAAGCACGCTCAGCTTCTCGCAGATCGAGCGGCTGATCCTGGGCGCCTCAGCCGATGTGGTGGATATTACCAGCGACACAGGCGGAATGGAGATTATCGCCGGGGCCGGCAATGACACCGTGACCGGCGGCTCCGGCAACGACACGATTGCGGGCGGCGACGGGGATGATCTGATCGACGGCGGCGACGGGGATGATTTCCTGACAACCGGGCTTGGCAACGATACCCTGATCGGTGGCTCCGGCAACGACACGTTGATGAACTCCGATGGCGATGACAGCCTGGTCGGCGGTGCGGGCAATGACAGCATCGTTGCCACCGGCGGCAATGACACGCTCGAAGGCAACGACGGCGACGATACGCTTGAAGGCGGTGCTGACAATGACAGGCTGGTCGGCGGCACTGGCGCCGACAGCATGTCGGGTGGCGACGATGCTGACACGTTTGTCATCGAGGACAACTTTGGCGCGGACACGATCATCGGCGGCGAAGGGGTCACCACCGGCACGGATTACGACACGCTTGATCTGTCGGCCGTCACCGTTCCGGTCACGGTAACCTTTACCGGTACCGGCGCGGGCACGATCAGCGACGGCACCAGCACGCTCACCTTCTCCGAAATCGAGCGCGTAATCCTGGGCGACTCAGCCGATGTGGTGGACGCCACCAACGACGCAGGCGGGATCGAGATTATCGCAGGCGGCGGCAACGACACCGTGACCGGCGGATCCGGGAACGATACAATCGACGGTGGCGATGGCGAGGATACCATCGACGGTGGCGCGGGCAATGACAGCCTTCTTGGTGGACTCGGTGCCGACACTATCTCGGGTGGTGCTGGGGCGGACACGATTGACGGCGGCAACCAAAGCGATCTGATCCTGGGCGGTGACGGCAACGACGTGATCACCGACTCAGGCCTGAACCTATCGGATGACACCATAGACGGTGGCTTGGGCGATGACACCATCGACGGCGGTCTGGGCAAAGACAGCCTCACCGGTGGCGATGGAAACGATAGTATCGCCGGTGGTGATGGTCAGGATACCCTTCAAGGCGGAGATGGCGCGGACTCCCTCGACGGCGGCAACAATAATGACGTGATCGACGGCGGCGCGGGTGCCGATACAATCACCGGCGGCACCGGTGCCGACACGATCGAGGGTGGCACCGGGGACGACGTTATTGACCTTGGTGCCGATAGCGACAGGGATACCCTGGGAGTGTCCGATCTTGCCGGGTCGGATATCGTGACGAATTTCGACATGACCGACAGCGGCGATGGCACCACGGTAGACCAATTCGATGTCTCGAATCTGGTCGATGCAGATGGCAATCCGGTCAATGCCTGGGATGTTGTCGTCAGCGACACCAATGGCGACGGGACAGGTGATGCGGTGCTGACCTTTGTCAACGGCGAGTCGGTGACGCTGGTTGGCGTTCAGCGTTCGCAGGTGGACAACGCCCAGAAACTCAATTCGATGGGCATCCCGTGTTTCACGCCCGGTACGATGATCGCAACCCCAAGCGGTGAAACCAAGATAGAAACGCTGAAGCCCGGCGATCTGGTCACAACTCTTGAATACGGCCCGATGCCGATACGCTGGCTGGCCCTGTCGGAAGTCGCAGTAAAAACTGCGTCTCTACCGCAGAACCTCACGCCGGTCCGGATCAGGCCGGGCGTGCTGGGCAATGCACGTGCGCTGGTGGTGTCGCCGCAACACTGCGTCCTGCTGACAGATCAGCTCACGAATGCGTCCTACTATGTGCGGGCTAAGCATCTGGCTGAAGAAACTGCATTGGCTTCTTTTGCGCGGGGTCGTCAGAGCGTCACGTATATCCATCTTATGCTCGACAAACATGCGACGCTGATTTCCAATGATATTCCGAGCGAAAGCTTCTATCCTGGGCCGATGGCTATGAAGATGATGCCGGCCGTAACTCGCCTAGAACTATACGCCCTACTCCCTGAATTGGATCAGATGCCTGTCGAACAAGCCTACGGGGCGCGAGCCGCAACCGTTCTGTCACGCAATGAACTGCAAAAACTCAACGGGCGCCTTGGACTTCTTCAAGGCAGGCGGCTGGCGGGCACCCCACCCGATTGGACTCACAGCCACAGGGGGCGCGAAACTGGCAGCCAACTAAGGTTTCACCCGATAACCAACCGCAGTTTTTGTGTCGAAAACGTCGACAGGTGACAGCCGGTTAGCGGCTCTCTGCCAGTTGGTCCTCACCCGGAAGAGACACGGTGAAATCGCCGTCCTATTCAGTCCTGCGCGTCCGCCAGCTGGTTGCGCACGATTACGTCGATCCTTGTGTCGTTGAAGCGAAAGATACCTGTTTGCTTCAGAGCGTCCCGGACCGAGGTGCTTTCAGATAGCCGTTTCCAGACGGTCGGCGACGAGTATGGGGCCATACGCGGTTTGGTGGCGACGCCCATTGTCATCCCGTTCAGATATCTGACCTGTTGGCGATGCGCAGGAAACAGAATGGACTCCGACAAGAATCCATCCTCGCTGTTTGCGCTTTCCAACAGGTAGATGCGATTGCCCTTATAGGCTGCCAGCCCGGTATATTTCGTCCGTTGAACGATGCTTTGATCATCGCTCAATGCACGTTCGAAGGTATGCGAAACGATATAGCCGTCCTGTTCACGCAGCCAGATCAGCGTGCGCATGATCTTGCCTTCCCAGGTCGGCGTTGTGAAATGGCCGTGATAGAACCCCAGGTACCGACGCAGCGGACCGGCTTGGTTCTCAAAAATTCTGGACAGCACGCGCGCCGGGCTTTTGCGGGAGGGCGCCGTCAATCTGTTCATCCTGCCCAGGAAGGCCGGGTGATCCAGATCGAGGTCCTGTTCGCTGATATTGAAATGCCGGGCGATGCGCCGAAGGTTGTGCGCCGAGGGCATTCCAACGCCATTGAGGTATCGATTGAATTGCTGACGGTTCAAGCCGATATCGCGGCAGACCTGCGCAATGCTGCCGTAGTCAGCGCAGAGGGATCGCAGGTTCCGCGAAAAGTTTTCCGACATGCGACAAGTCCTTCGCACATAGACGCATTGATGCTTACAAAAGCTTAAACCTGCGTACAGTCGCTTACTAGGTGGTTTTTGATTTTCGTTCCAATTTTCGCTTGTGAGTCGCAAACGGTGATCGGCGTGCAAAACGAAATCAAGACACTAGAGAATGAGTGGATCCCTCTTCCGGACGGGCGAAAACTGGCGGCACGGGTCTGGCTTCCCGCTCTGCCGGGGGCTGCGCCGGCGATCCTGGAGTATCTCCCCTATCGCAAGCGGGACGGAACCGCAGCGCGTGATGAAACCACACATCGGGTGTTTGCCGCCCATGGCTATGCCTGTGTGCGGGTCGACATTGCCGGGACCGGCGACAGCCAGGGCCGTTTTGACGATGAATATTCCGAACAGGAGCTCTGCGATGGCGAAGAGGTTCTGAAATGGATCGCAGGCCAGGACTGGTGTGATGGCCACGTCGGAATGATCGGGATCAGCTGGGGTGGCTTCAACGGCCTGCAGCTTGCGTATCGCCGACCGCCGGAATTGAAGGCGGTTGTCACCATGGCCTCGACCGCTGACCGCTATGCCGATGACATTCACTACATGGGCGGCTGCCTGCTCAGCGATAACGCCAATTGGGCAGCACAGATGTTTGCCTATCTGTCTCGCCCTGCTGATCCCGACCTGCGGCCCGACTGGCGCGATGACTGGATCGCGCGGATGGAGCTGCTGCCTGATCTTGCCGCTGACTGGCTGGCGCACCCCACACGCGATGAGTTCTGGAAACACGGATCGGTTTGCGAAGACTGGTCACGGATCGAGGTGCCGGTTCTGGCAATCACAGGCTGGGCGGACGCTTATGTCAACACGCCCCTTACCCTGGTTGAGAACCTGACTTCGCCGACCAAAGCGCTGATCGGCCCCTGGGAGCACCGATATCCGCATATCTCAAAGATCGAGGCTGCAGACGCCCATTCGGAGATCATCGGATGGTTCGACCGGTGGCTGAAAGGCGAGTTGAACGGGGCTGAAACACTGCCTGCCTTGCGAACATTCGTGCAGGAACATGACAACCCGTCCGGCAAGAACAAGCCACGCAGGGGTCGGTGGGTGTCAGAGGAAAGCTGGCCATCGAACACGATTCAGGAGCGCATTTATTTTCTCGGCGATGGTGCGCTGTGCCCAGCAGCCAAATCCGGGGAGGTCGATATTGCCAATCCTGCCAGCGTCGGGTCCGCCAGCGGCTATTTCTGCCCGGGGATGCGGATCGACAACGAGCTGCCGGGCGATCAGGTCGAGGACGACAGGCACTCCGCCTGCTTTGACATTTCGCTGGACGCGCCGCTTGAGATCGTTGGGCGCCCGCGTCTGAAGCTGGCGTTTCGTGTTGATCGACCGGTTGCCCAGGTGGTGGCCCGGCTCTGTGATGTCGCGCCGGATGGCGTGTCGCAACGCATCACCTATCGGCCCTTCAACCTGACCCATCACAAAAGCCACGAAACCCCGGACGCTTTGGTGCCGGGCGAACGCTACGAGGTTGAGTTCGAACTGAACGCCTGTGCCCATCGGCTGCGCGCGGGGCATCGCCTCCGTCTGGCGCTGTCGACATCCTACTGGCCGATCGTCTGGCCCTCGCCCAAACCTGTGACGATCACGCTGGACTGCGCGGGCAGCCAGTTGACACTGCCTCAGCGCCACGTGGCTGGTGAACCGGAGCCTGCCAACCCCGGACCGCCAGACAAATTTCCGACATTGGCTGCGGATGTCCTGCGTGATCCGTCGAGCACGTCACGGCGTGGAACCGACGATGAAGGACGGACAACGCTCGACGCATTTGACGATTTCGGCATGTCGCGCGATCCCTATCACGGCCTTATCAGCGGCAGCCATGTAGCGACGCATTATTCCATCCATCCCGACGATCCGGCCAGCGCCAAGATGGTGGCAGACTGGCGGTTCGAGTTCCGCCGCGACCACTGGCAGGTTCGGATCGACACGCATTCGCGCATGTCCTGCGACGAGACGCATTTCTACCTGCACCGCAGTTTGCGGGCCACGGAAGGGCCCGATGAAACCGAAGTCCTGTCAAAAGAATGGTCGCGGACCATTCCGCGCGGGCTTCTCTGAACAACCCAACGGGGAGATCACAATGAAGATCGAATGGATGAAGGCACCAACAGGACGCCGAAACTTCCTAAAAGGCGCGACAGCGCTTGGTGCGGCCGCCGCAATGCCTATGGGCTGGGCGGGGACCGCTTTTGCCCAGGATGATGGCGTCCTGCGCGTCCGCGCCTATGGCGACGCTCCGAACATGGATCCCGCGCATAGTGTCGGCGTTGTGGAAGAGGAGATCCACGCCGCAATTTACAACAAGCTGATCCAGTACAAGCCCGGCTCCGAATGGGGCTGGCAACTTGATGCGGCGTCGATGATCGAACAGGTGGACCCGACCCATATCAAATTCGCCCTGCGCGATGACATCGGCTTTACCAACGGCCATGGCGCGATGACAGCCGAGGATGTCAAATTCAGCTTCGAACGGATCGTGGCCGAGGCCACCGAAAGCCCGAACAAGCCGGATATGGGACCGCTCAGCCATGTTGAGGTCACTGGCGAGCGCGAAGGCACCATCGTGCTGAACGAGCCCTTCGCGCCGCTCTGGTCTATTGCCTTGCCCTATATCACCGGCAACATCGTGTCCAAGGCCGCGGTTGAGGCCGCTGGCGGGCGGATCGGCTCCGACCCGGTCGCCGAAAGCGGCCCCTATCTGCGCGCGAGCTGGAGCCCCAAGGAGAAGACAGTGTTGCAGCGCAACCCCAACTGGAAAGGGGACGCACCGGCCTGGGATACGATTGAAGTCTACCCGATCGACGATGAAAACACCGCCGAGATCGCATTCGAGGCAGGCGAGCTGGACCTGACCCGCGTCTCGCTAGGATCGGTCGCGCGCTACCGTGGTGGCGTTCCAAACGGCGGGACCCTCGTCGAAAACCCCTCGCTGTTCTATGTCTGGCTGGGGATGAATCTGGATCATCCGAAACTACAGAACCAGAAACTGCGGCAGGCGATCCAGCATGCCATCGACGTGCCGACAATCCTGGAGGCCTCCTACTTTGGCGCGGCGGACCCGTCGACAGGCATCATCGCACCGGGTCTGGCAGGAAACCGTGCTCAGGGTCTTGTGGCGCCGCAGGCCAACATTGAAAAGGCAATGGCACTGCTTGCGGAATCCGGCGAGACAAATGTCTCCCTCACGCTCGATATCCTGAACAAGACGACCTACACGACGATGGCTCAGGTCATTCAGGCGATGCTGGCGCAAATCGGGATCACGCTGGAAATCAACGTTCTGGAATCCGGTGCGTTCTGGGCGAGCGGCGAAAACGAAGATCTGCAACTGGTGCTGAACCGCTTCTCGATGGCGCCTGATCCCTCCTATGCAACGGCCTGGTTCACCACTGAACAGGCAGGCATCTGGAACTGGGAACGTTTCCGCAACGACGAATTCGACAAACTCCACGCCGCCGCATCTGCGGAAACCGACAATGCAGAACGCGCTGCAATGTATCAGCGAGCGCAGGACCTGATGGAAGAAAGCGGCGCCTATCGCTTTATCACCCATGAAGCAACGCCGGTCGTGCATTCCTCGCGTGTTGTTCCGGCCCTGCGCCCGGATGGGCTTTCGCTGCTCAGATACTTCGGCAAGGCGTAACCTCCCTACGTCTCTGCGTGTGGCTGCCCTCGGGCGGCCGCACGCGATTACCCCGCCCAGAAAGGCCCGATCGATGTTCAACTTTGCTCTGAGGCGGTTTGCGCTTGCGGCGCTGATCCTCTTTGTTGCGGTAACACTCATGTTCCTGATGATCCGTGCAGTCCCCGGCGATCCGGTGCAGATCATGCTTGGTCCGCGAGCGACCCCGGAGCTTCAGGCACGGCTCACCGCCGAACTGGCGCTGGATCAGCCGATTTGGCGGCAACTGGTGATCTTTTACAGCAACATGATGCAGGGCGATCTGGGCACCGACGTGTTTTCGGGCCGCTCGGTCACCCAGATTGTCTTTCAACAGCTTCCCTTCACGCTTGAGCTGATCTTTGCGTCGATCCTCTGGTCTGCCGCCCTCGGCATCGGGCTTGGCGCCTATGCCGCGGCCCATCCCAACACCCTGATCGACCGAAGCGTCGCGGTGCTGTCGGTGAGTTTCGTCGCGGCCCCCGCATTTGTCGTGGCGCTTTTGTCGCTTTTGCTGTTTGCCGTGCAGCTCCAGTGGTTCCCGGCGATTGGTGTCGGTGACGGGTTCTGGGACCGGCTGGATCATCTGGTCTTGCCCGCGTTTGCAATCGGGCTGAGTTGGGTCGGGTATATCGCGCGGCTTGTACGTGCCTCGATGCTGGAAGTGCTTGGTGAACACCACATCCGGACCGCCCGCGCCTTTGGTCTCTCCGAGCGACGGATCGTCATGGTCTACGCGTTGCGGATCGCCGTTCTGCCGGTCGTCACCGTGATCGGCGTCGGGATGGGCTTTCTGCTCAGTGCGGCCGTTTTTGCCGAGATCGTCTTTGCCCGGCCCGGTCTGGGCAAATTGGTGATCGATAGCATCACCACCCGCAACTACCCGATCGTCATGGGCTCGGTGCTCATCTCGACGGGGCTGTTCGTTATCTCGACCGCCGTTGCGGACCTCGTTAACGCCTGGCTGGACCCGCGCGCGAGGACCTCGACATGACGTCCTCGACCATGGGTAAACCGCGCTCCGAACTCGGCATTATTCTCAAAGGCGTCGCCGGGAACCCGCTGGGCCTGATGGGGCTGATCATCGTCGGGGCCATCGTGTTCAGCGCCATCTTCGCGCCATGGATTGTGCCCTACGATCCGATTGCCATGAATATTCAGGACCGTATGCAAGGCCCATCGGCCAGCCATTGGCTGGGCACCGACCAGCTGGGCCGAGATACCTTCAGCCGCGTGATCATGGGCGGACAGGTGGCGCTGAAGGTCGCCTTGCCTGCGGTCTTTGGGGCCATGGTGATCGGTCTGACACTGGGAATGATCGCGGGCTACGGGCCAAAATGGCTCGACAATCTGCTGATGCTTCTGTTTGACACCATCCGGTCATTCCCAACCGTGATGTTCGCGCTGGCCGTCGTCGCGCTGGTGGGTCCCAGCCTGCAAACTGTGGTTTTCGTGGTCATGGCGACCTCGATCCCGACCTATGGCCGTGTGGCGCGCACGCAGACGCTCACATTGCGCAACTCGGAGTTCATACTGGCCGAACGCTCCATGGGGGCCAGCATGGCCCGTATTCTGGGTGTCCATTTGCTGCCCAATATCATTGGCGTCCTGGCGGTTCTGGCTGCCATGGACATCCCCACGGTGATCGCGCTTGAGGCCGGTCTGTCGTTCCTCGGTCTCGGGGTAAAACCGCCGACACCCAGCTGGGGTGCATTGTTGAAAGATGGCTATGCCCTGATCCGGCAAACGCCGTGGTTGGTGGTCGGAGGCGGCCTGCCGATCATCATCGCAACGTTGGGCTTCACCTTCCTCGGCGAATCCCTGCGCGACGTGGTTGACCCGAAATTGAGAAAGAACCGATGACCGAAACCTTGTTGGAGATCGACCATCTCAGCGTCGACTATAAAACCGAACGCGGCGACCTGAAAGCCTTGCGCGATATCACCTTTGACGTCCGCAAAGGGGAAATCGTCGGGATCGTCGGCGAAAGCGGCTGCGGAAAGTCGACGCTGATCTCGTCGATCCTGCGGTTGACGGCACCGAACACGCGGTTCCGTGAGGGCGCGGTGCGGTTCAAGGGGCAGGACCTGTTGCAGGCCAACGAGCGTCAGATGCGCGCCCTGCGCGGCGACGATATCTCAATCGTCTTCCAGGACCCGATGCAGACCCACAACCCGGTGCTGACCGTCGGTCAGCAGATGGTCGATATCCAGCACCGGTCCTCCGCATCCAAGGCCGCAAAACGCGCAACCGCCGCGAAAATGCTGGGGGCTGTGGGCATTCCCGATCCCGACGCGCGGCTGAACCAGTTCCCGCATGAATTCTCCGGCGGGATGCGCCAGCGGATCGCCATTGCCATGGCGCTGATGTCCGAGCCTGACCTGCTGATCGCCGATGAACCCACAACGGCACTGGATGCCACGCTTGAAGTACAGATTATCGAACGCTTGCAGGAGCTTCAGCGCGAAATGAACTGCGCGATCCTATTCATCTCGCATCATCTGGGCGTGATTGCGGAACTCTGTGACAGGGTGGTGGTGATGTATGCGGGCGCAGTCGTCGAAAGCGGCGATGTGCGCGAGATCTTTCACAACCCGAAACATCCCTACACCCGCCGCCTGATCGAATGTGATCCGGGCCACATCAAGACCCGCGCCCGTGTCCTGCCGACCATTCCGGGCGAAGTTCCCGATCTGGCGAACCTGCCCGGCGGCTGCATTTTTCGCGACCGGTGCGATCAGGCAATCGCCCGCTGCGCGGCAGACGTGCCGCCACTTGAGCGACTGGGAGACGACGGTCATCTGGCTGCCTGTTGGCTGAACCATGAGGAGATGACGGCGTGAGCCTTCTGTCTGTTGATAACCTTCAAACCAGCTATGGTCAGGTCAATGTGCTGGCTGGCGTCAGCTTTGACGTGGCCCCGGGCGAAACCTACGCGCTTGTCGGCGAAAGCGGATCGGGCAAGACAACCGTCATTCGCGCAATTGCCGGGCTGGCCCCGGCGCAGGCCGGTTCGGTCAAATTCGACGGCAGGGAAATCCGCGGCCTGCCCGAACGGCAGCTGCGCCCCCTGCGCAAGGACATCGCCATGATGTTTCAGGATCCGGTCGGAAGCCTGTCTCCGCGACTGACCATCGGCAGTCTGATCACGGAACCCTACAGGATTCAGGGCATGAAGAGCCGCGATCAGCACGCCGAGGCCAAGCGCCTGCTGGAGATGGTCAACCTGCCTGCGCATTTTGCCGACCGCTATCCCTATCAATTGTCCGGCGGTCAGGCACGGCGTGTCGGGGTGGCCCGCGCACTGGCGCTGGAACCCAGGTTGATCCTGGCCGACGAACCGACAGCGGGATTGGACGTCTCCGTGCAGGGCGAGTTGCTGAACCTGCTCAATGAACTGCGCGAACGGCTGGGTCTGGCCATGGTGATCATCACCCATA
This sequence comes from Phaeobacter sp. JH20_26, assembly GCF_048056275.1. NCBI lineage: Bacteria > Pseudomonadati > Pseudomonadota > Alphaproteobacteria > Rhodobacterales > Roseobacteraceae > Phaeobacter > Phaeobacter sp. JH20_26. The sequence continues at coordinate 1,479,069 of NZ_JAYMWL010000013.1, forward strand.
ACCTCAGCGTCGTGCGCCATGTGGCCGACCGTATGGGGATCATGTATCTGGGGCGGCTGGTGGAAGAAGGCACCACCGAAGCAATATTCGAAAGCCCGCGCCATCCCTACACCCGCTGCCTTCTCAGCGCGAACCCGGAACCTGACCCTGACGCCCGGCTGGAACGCATCGCGCTGAAGGGCGAACCGCCGAGTTTGCTGAACCGGCCAAAGGGATGCGAGTTCCGCGAGCGCTGCCCCTTTGCCCAGGACATTTGCACCCAAATACCCAGATGGGAGGTGACCGCAGGCCATGGCCTGCGCTGCCTCGCGCCACTCTCGTAGCGAGCCCGCAATGACAGCCACGCTTTATTCCAACGGCATCATCCTGACGATGGACGCCGAAAACTCTCAGCCCGAGGCGGTGCTGACCGAAGGCGGATTGATCCGTGCCGTCGGCGACGAAACCGTCCTGCGCGCCCAGATGCCCGGCGGCACGCGGCTCCATGACCTGCAGGGCCAGACGCTTATCCCGGCCTTTATCGACCCGCATGGGCACTTTCCCGATCCGGGGTTCATTGCGCTTTTCCGTGTCGATCTTGCGTCACCGCCACGTGGCGATTGCATCGATATGGCAACGGCGCTGCACCGCCTGCGTGCCAAGGCAGCCGACACCCCAAAAGGCGAATGGGTCATGGGGGTTCTTTTTGACAACACCGCAATCGCCGAGGGTCGGATGCCGACCCGGGCTGAACTGGACGACGTGTCCACAGATCATCCCATCTGGGTGCTTCATGCCTCGGGCCACAATGGCGTCGCGAACTCCGCCGCCCTTGAAATGCGCGGCATCTCACGGGATACGCCGGACCCACTGGGCGGCCGCTATGGCCGCCGGGATGACGGCGCGCTGACAGGTCTCATCGAAGGCCTGTCTGCCATGGGCGAAATGGGCGATACCGATTTCCTGATCAATCGCGAAAGATTCTGGCAGGGTTTCGCGGTCTGCCGCGACGATTACCTCGCCCATGGCGTGACCTATGCGCAGAACGCCTGGACCTCGCGGGTAATGCTGGAGCATTTTGCCTCGCTCGGGCCAGACAAAGATCCCGGTATCGACCTGATGCTGCTGCCCATTGGAGAGCTTGAACCGGGGCTTTGGGACACTCTCGACTGGCCCGGCAATCGGCATTTCACCCTTGGCCCCCGCAAGCTATTTACCGATGGAGCATTCCAGCTTCAGACCGCCTATCTCTCTGCGCCCTATCACCGGCCAATTGACCCGAAACATTCCTGCGGGATGCCCTATGTGGCCGCTGAGGAACACCGCCGCGAAGTCAGGAAACTACATGACCTCGGCCACCAGATCCATTGCCACTGCAACGGTGATGCCGGGGCCGACATGTTCATTGATGCCGTGGCCGCCGCCTTGGCCGACACCCCACGCGCGGATCACCGCCACACGATCATTCACGGCCAGACCCTGCGCGACGACCAGCTTGGCCGTATGGCCGAGCTTGGCATCACGGTCAGCTTCTTCTCGGCCCATATCCATTTCTGGGGCGATCGCCATTACAGTACGTTTCTCGGCCCCGAGCGCGCCAGCCGCCTGTCCCCCGCCGCGTCGGCCGAGCGATTTGGGGTCCGCTACACCCTGCACAATGACGCCTCCGTAACGCCAACCAGGCCGCTGCATCTGGCCCATTGCGCCGTCAACCGCACCACATCAAGCGGGCGGGTGCTCGGGGAAAGCCAGAAAATCAGCGCCCTCTCGGCCCTGCGGGCACAAACGATAGACGCGGCCTGGCAGGTCTTCCAGGAAGATATTCGTGGATCAATAGAGCCGGGAAAATGCGCCGATCTTGCAGTTCTCTCAGGCAATCCGATTGCGGCCTCAGAGAACCTTCTGGATTTGAAAGTGACGGCGACAATTCGAGCGGGCAAAATGGTGTCGGGAGACTGACCCTCCGACGAGGTCTGTGTGACTGTGGTCGTGACGGGTTCATTTTTGATCGCTTCACAACCTATTCAGAGAGACCATAGCCGAGGACACAGATTGCAGCAGCTTTGCATTTGGCAATTACCCAATCTCGTATGCGTGTGCGCCCGCAACATGCCTCATCTCCATTGCGCTGTTGCATTGGGAGGGGATGCCACGCTCAAGCGTTGCAAAGAACCAATAGGACGCAGACCTGCTAGAATACCCGCCGCGCAAGCGCAGCGTCATGGGCGATTACAAGGGTTCGCGATCCAGCCGCGCGACCAGCAATCATCTTTTTTCAGAAATCCACGCAGGTATTGTCGGATTTGCATTGGCCCGCGCGTTCTTGCAGCATGTGATCAGTTCACTGGAGAAAACCATGATCTATGCAATTACAATCTACGGAGAAGCCGGGCTTTTTGAAACACTCCCCAAAGAACGGCAGGACGAAGTACTGGCCGGACATGGCGCGTTGCAGGAGGCGCTGAAGAAACGAGGGGAGTTCATCTCGATCAAGCTGATGCCGCCAACCTCGGCAGTGATGCTTGACCCTGCACCGGCGGTCGATCAACCTCCGTTGATTGTGGATGGGCCCTATGCCGAGACCAAAGAGAGTTTCCTGGGATTTTACGCCGCCGACTTTGAAAACCTGGACGATGCTCTAACCCATGCCAAGATGATCTCATCCCCGGTGGTTCGGCTAGAAGTGCGGCCCGTGGCCTGGGCTGGAGGTGCGATTTCGTCGGAATAGGCATGTGTCGGACTGGCTAGAAGCAACAATCACCAGACAGCGTCCGCAGGCGCTGGCCGCGCTGACCCGCTACTTCCGCGATATAGATATCGCGGAGGACGCCTTTGCAGAGGCCTGTCTCAAAGCCCTCAAGGTCTGGACGGACATCGGCGCACCCCGTGATCCTTTGGCCTGGCTGCTGGCCACCGCCCGCAACGCGGGGCTCGACGCGCTGCGCAAGTCCCAGCGGCACCATGCCATCCTTGCGCGGCACTGTGCAGAGTTTCAACCCATGACAGAGGCACCCCCTGATCCCGATGAACTGCGCGATGACGTCCTGCGCCTGTTGTTCATCTGTTGCCACCCGGAGCTGGAACGGCGCGATCAGATTGCCATCGCGCTGCGCATCGTCGCCGGGCTCAGCGTTGCGGAAATTGCACGCGGCTTCCTGATCAAACCGAAGGCCATGGAACAACGGATCACCCGCGCGAAGAAGAAAATTGCCAGTGGTACCGTCGCCTTTGAAACGCCCAGCCCGCAGGAGCGGGGCGCGCGGCTGGGTGAGGTCTCGCTGATGGTCTACCTGATGTTCAACGAGGGCTGGTCGGCTTCTGGTGGTGAGACCCAGATCAAGCTCACAGTCTGCGAAGAGGCAATCCGCCTCGCTCGTCTGCTGGCAAACCTGTTCCCGGCCATGGGCGAGCAGGCGGCGCTTCTGTCGCTCCTGCTGTTTCAACATTCGCGGCGTGACGCGCGCATGGATGCTGATGGCCAGCTCGTCCCGTTGGAGGATCAGAACCGCAGCCGATGGGATCTCTCCCAAATCGCCGAGGCGACGGCGCTGCTACAAAAGGCCCAGAGGATCAATCATCGGGGGGTTTACATCATTCAGGCCGCGATTGCTGCGGTCCATGCCCGCGCGCCCTCCGCAGAAGAGACCGATTGGTCACTGATCGCTGCGCATTACGCCGCGCTCTATGCCCTGCAGCCTTCGCCCGTTGTGCGTCTCAACCTCATCGCAGCGGAGGCACGGATTGAAGGCCCTGCCTACGCGTTGGCCGCGATGGAGCCGCTGGCTGACGATCTGTCGCAATACCGCTGGTTTCATGCCATGAGAGGCCGACTGTTGCAGGACACCGGCAATCATCCAGCGGCCATCAAGGCGTTTGAAGCAGCGCTTTCACTCAACCCGACAGCACCGGAACGCGCCGCCGTTCAAGGAAAAATCGCGCTCAGCAAAAAAGAACTGCCCGACGTGTAGGGGTTGGGAGTGGTCATGCGTCCTTGGGTCAGACCTGCATTCGGGCAGGCAAACAGGGAGAAGACATATGAGCATTCTTGAGATGACAGCAATTGGAAACGCCGGCTGGATCGGGCACTCCGGGCCGGATCAGGAGAAGGCCAAAACCTTTTATCAGGAGGTGCTAGGCTGGACGATCAACAATATGCCGATGCAGGACGGGTCCAGCTACTCGGCGATTGCGGTGGGCGAAACGGCGATTGGCGGTTTTTCTCCCATGCCCGAGGAGAGCGGAAGTTGGACGATTTTCTTTACCGTTGCCGATGTGGACAGCTGCGTGGCCACCGCAAAGGCCAAAGGCGCAACCGTCCTGCAAGCCCCCATGGATATGCCCGGTGTCGGTCGCATGGCAACGCTCACAGATCCGCAGGGCGCCCGCTTTGCAGTGATCACCTATGCCCAGAACCCGGCCTAAGGACGCGCTCAGATGGAACAAACACCACAGATCGCGCTGGCCGTAACGGCGATTTTCGTCCTTCTCAGCATCCCGATGGCGATCTCGGTCGGGGTGCGCCGGGCCAAAACCGGCATCCTGCTGCTGCATGGTGACGATGATGTGCTGCTGCGCCGGATCCGGGCCCATGGCAACTTTGTCGAATATGTCCCGCTTGCGCTTCTGGCCCTCGCCGGTGCTGAAATCGCCGGAACCGCAGCTTGGCTGGTGGCCCTCTGCGGTGCCGTGCTCATCCTGGCGCGGCTCATCCACTACTTTGGCCTGCTTGCATCGGCGGATAGCAAAGGGCGCGCCGTCGGTGCCGCGCTGACAACCTTGGCGATGTTCATGCTCGCCATCGCCATCCTGTGGCAACTATTTGGGGCTGCCTGATGCCTTATGACGAAGGCCTTAGCCAACACATGCGCGGCGCACTCGCCGCGCATGTGGGGATCACTGAAAAGCGGATGATGGGCGGTGTGTGTTTTTTCCTGAACGGCAATATGCTTTGCGGTGCGCGACGGCACAAAGATGGTGTCGGGCGGTTTATGTTCCGTATCGGCAAGGAGAACGAAGCGGCCGCCCTTGCAGACCCGACCGCCCGCGTCGTCATCCACGGCAAGCGCAAGCTGGGTGGCTTCATCCTGGTAGATGAGGCCGATTGCCCGGACCCCGCAATGAAGCGCTGGCTGCAGCAATGCCTGGCACATGCAGCAGCCCTGCCCGCCAAAAATTGAGGGACAATCATGAATACATTCGACAGCTACAGCCCCGATGCGCTGCAATTCCTGCGCGATCTGAAGGCGAACAACACCAAAGACTGGTTCACGGCACATAAAACGACATATGAACACTGCATCAAAGATCCCACCAAGGTCTTTGCAGCTCACATGGAGAGCGCACTTGGTGCGCTGACCGGTCAACCGCATAGCAGCAAGATCTTCCGTATCCATCGCGACGTCCGCTTCTCCAAGGTCAAGACGCCCTACAACGCTCATATCCACGTCGCCTTGAGACCAGAAAGAACAACAGCGCAGCCGCCCATGTGGTTCTTCGGTCTCTCGCCTGAGAAGCTGACGCTGGGCTGTGGCGTGTTTAAATACGACAACGAAGCACTCGCCAATTTCCGCAGGGCGATGGCGGGTCCTAAAGGGGCCGAGTTGATCGCATTGACGGACGGACTGCGTGTCTCAGGTATCCGCATCGGTGAGCCGGACCTGAAACGGGTCCCCAAAGGTTTTGATAAGGATCATCCGAACGAGGTTGCACTGCGACGCAAGGGGTTTGCCGCATGGATCGACATCACCGACACAGCCTTTGTCACGGAGCCAGATCTCGTCGAACGTAGCACTGCGACGTTTCAAAAGCTCATCCCGGTATTTGACCTGCTTTCCGACATCGGTTCCCCTACCGGCCCCTGCTAAAGAATCCGCATTATCATCGGCACGGTCGCAATATGACACTTGTGTGGGAATACAGGCGGTTGACGCGCGTCATTTGATAGGCCTGAAGCACCTCTAGATGACAGAGCCCGATAGACGGCGGCAGAGCGGAGGCCGATCTCAGCGTGGCGCGGTGACCATAATGAATTTACTCGGCTTGCTTATCGCCGCAAAACCATATCGGGCGACCGGCCGCCAAGTCGGTTGGCGAAGGCCTCGGTGAACGACTATTTTCATCCATGGCCATGTGCTTACAGCCGAGGCGCGACCGGTAAGCGGATTGCTTCACCGACACAGAGAGGATTCCGGCGCGATTGCCGACGTTGTCCGCTTGGAGCATGGCGCCTTGATCGAGATAGTGGCAGCCCGCTGCTCGATCCAAGACACAGGCTGATCCAGACCGTTTCGCGCGGCCCGCACCTGCGATACCGGCGCCCGACGCGAAAGCGAAGGTGGTCAAGAGGACCACATTCACGGCCCTCAGGGCAGAGCGATCCCCAATATGTGCGGCTCATCAGCCGGATGGAAATCCATCGTGAGCGCCCTATTCCACCCCAACATTAAGAGAAACAGAATACGACAATATTGAGGAAGATGGCGGAGACGATGGGATTCGAACCCACGAGACCCTTCCGGGCCTACTCCCTTAGCAGGGGAGCGCCTTCGACCACTCGGCCACGTCTCCGCTGACCCGTCTATCAGCGCAACCAAGCCAAGAACAAGGGCGAAATGCTGTTTTCGGCAAAAAAATTGCAGCCCTTGACCAGGGGGACAAAAACAGCAATCGCCCCGCCGCAGGCGTGCTGCAGCGGGGCGATGTGAGACGCTGTTCGGACGAAGGAAACCATCGTCGCGCACCGATTCAGGGCAGGATGGCAAGCCGCTTCAGGAACAGAGTTTTCACCGCATCGGCGTCAACTGCCATGTAGACGTCGATCGGCTTGCGGTCGCTGTCTGTGGCAAGGCGGGTTTCGCCTGACGTTTCACCGTCGCAGGACACCTCCATTGCAACCGAGCGCGCCGTGAACAACTCAGGATGCGTGCAGGCAATGACTGCGGCCGGATCATGAAGCGAGCAGCCGTCAAACTTGCCGACGGTTTCATAGAAATGCAGGTAGAAGACCGACATTTCTTGCAACATCCCACCCAGCTCAGGGGATTGCGCGGCAATGGCGGAGAAATCCTCGGCGGTGCACAGAATGCGATGCGTGACATCCAGACCGACCATCTCGACCTGCGCGCCGGAGCCGAAGACGACGTCGGCCGCGTGGGGGTCGTGATAGATGTTGGCTTCGGCGTGGGGGGTGATATTGCCGCCCTCTTCCAGCGAGCCACCCATGATCACGATCCGTTTCACATTTTTTGCAAACTCGGCGTCGCGCTGAATCGCATGGGCGATATTGGTCAGCGGACCAATCGGACAGATCACCAGCTCACCCTTGTGCTCGCGCGCCATGCGGATCAGGAAGTCAGCTGCATCCTCCTCCAGAGCTTGCCCTTTCGGCGTCTTGGCCGGAATGTCGCCAAACCCTTCGGCGCCATGCACATGGGCAGAGGGCGTAAAGGGCGGCAGCACCAGCGGGGTCTCGGCGCCGTGGGCGACAGGCAGGTCCAGACCCGCAGCTTCCAGCAAACGCAACGCGTTACGGGTGGCCGTTTTGGTGGTCACATTGCCAAAGATTGTCGTCAGCCCGAGTAGCTCGATATCCGGGGCCGCGGCCGCATAGAAAATCGCCATGGCATCGTCGATACCGGGATCCGTGTCGATGATCAGCTTTGTCATTTTTATCCTTCCGACTAATTAATCGTGCGGGTTTAGCATTTCCGTTAGCGGCAACTCAAGCCTGCCACTTTCAGGAATAGACAACAGCTGTATCAAGAAAATGCCCGCCTTCACTGGAAGACGGGCACCAATATTGTCGCGGAGAGCAGAAAGATCAGGTGTTGAACAGGAAGTGCAGCACATCGCCATCCTTGACGATGTAGCTTTTGCCCTCGGCGCGCATCTTGCCCGCTTCCTTGGCACCCTGTTCGCCGTTATGGGCGATGAAATCGTCATAGGCGATGGTTTCAGCGCGGATGAAACCTTTCTCGAAATCGCCGTGGATGACGCCCGCCGCCTGTGGTGCCGCAGTACCGGACCGGATGGTCCAGGCACGTGCTTCCTTGGGGCCGACGGTGAAATAGGTCTCCAGGTGCAACAGCTGGTAGCCTGCACGGATCAGCCGGTCGAGACCAGCCTCGGCAAGTCCCATTTCGGAGAGGAACATCTCTGCTTCCTCCGGCTCCAGCTGGCTGATTTCTTCTTCGATCTGGGCGGAGATGATTACATGGCTGTTGCCCTGAGCCGCTGCCATGTCCGCCACTTTGGCCGAATGCTCGTTGCCCTCGACCGATTCCGACTCGCCGACGTTGCAGACATAAAGCACTGGCTTGGTTGTCAGCAGCTGCAGCATTTTCCAGGCCTTGGCATCCTCTGCGTCGACCTCGACCAGACGCGCGGGTTTGCCATCTTCCAACATCGCCTGTGCCGCCGCCAGAAGGCGGTCCTGCTGCTGAGCTTCCTTGTCGTTGCCCTTCAGCTTACGCACCAGATTGGCGCGGCGTTTTTCAATGCTTTCTAGGTCGGCCAGCATCAGTTCAGTCTCGATCACCTCGGCATCGGCAACCGGGTCAACGCGCCCTTCAACATGGGTCACATCGCCATCTTCAAAGCAGCGCAGCACATGGGCGATGGCATCGGTTTCGCGGATGTTGGCGAGAAACTGGTTGCCCAGACCCTCGCCCTGCGAAGCACCTTTGACCAGGCCTGCGATATCAACAAATGTCATCCGCGTCGGGATGATCTGTTTAGAGCCCGCAATGGCCGCCAGCTTGTCCAGCCGGGCATCGGGCACGCCGACTTCACCGACATTCGGTTCGATCGTGCAAAACGGAAAGTTCGCCGCCTGCGCCGATGCGGTTTTCGTCAATGCGTTGAACAGGGTCGACTTGCCGACGTTCGGCAGACCCACGATTCCCATTTTAAAGCCCATTTCGGCCTCCTGATGCCACTTGGGAGGTGCTTCTAGGCAGCATTTCGAAGTGACGCAAGCGCGCATCTCCCGCCCCCTCCGCCAAGCGCCCCGGTCGAGGCTGGTGCAAAGAGCCGTGAAGACCCAGTCCCGATGCGGAGGTTCTGAGCAAGGAAAATTTCAAAACAAGGTGCAACCAATTGGCGACACTCGCGTTCCTTTGATCGGAATGTGATCCCTTTGCCCCGCCAGAAGGTGGACATTCTTATGATTTAACGGCTCATTTCAGCTAGGCTGACCAAAACGAGACTATTGACAATGACATTACGCACCTTCGTTATCGCGACGCCCCTCGCCTGCGCCCTGACGCTTGCCAGCGCCCTCCCTTCGGCTGCCGCCGACTGGATCTTTGGTGCAGGATATTCAAGCTTTTCCCGTGAAGGCGCAGAGGATAGCGCATTGATCTCGGTGGAGTACCAGCATGATGCGTTCTGGCAGCGTGGCAACTTCGACGCAGCCTTTGGTGCGGCACTTGATGTGCAAACCACTGGCGATCTGTTCATCGGCGCAGGTGCGGTCGGCACGTGGCATCTCCAGCGCGGCTGGTTCATTGAAACCAGCGTGATGCCCGGTGCCTACGCCGAGAGTGTCCGGCTCAACGATCTGGGCTCAACATTTGAAATTCGCAGCGCAATCGCCCTTGGCAAGGAATTCGCAAATGGCAAATCGCTGTCGCTGGCGCTGACCCATAAATCAAACGCATCCACAGCCGATATCAACCCCGGGGTAAATTCGCTGCTGCTACGCTGGCACGTCCCCTTCAAGGGCTAGAGGCAGGCGCCCGCCTGGCGGAGGAGCAGCGTGGCAATAAGGCGAGCGGGATTGATTTCCGCCGCAACATTCGGCACACCGAAGCGGACACATTCAAAAGGCCCGATCATGACCCGCATTGATGCCAAATTCGCCGAACTGAAAGCTGCCAGCAAAAAGGCCTTTGTCGCCTATGTCATGGCGGGTGACCCTGACTTCGACACCTCGCTTGAACTGGTAAAGGGGCTGCCCGCGGCGGGCGTCGATGTGATCGAACTGGGCCTACCCTTTACCGATCCGATGGCCGATGGCCCGACCATTCAGCTGGCCGGACAGCGCGCGCTGGAAGCCGGTATGACCCTTGAGCGCACACTTGAGCTGGCGCGTGCGTTCCGCGCCGAAGACGACACCACACCCATTGTGATGATGGGATACTACAACCCTATCTATAGCCGGGGCGTTGATAAGTTCCTCAAAGACGCCAAGGCAGCCGGCATCGACGGGTTGATCGTGGTTGACCTGCCGCCGGAAGAAGACAGCGAATTGTGCCTCCCCGCGCAGGAGGCAGGGCTGAATTTCATTCGACTGGCCACTCCTACCACCGACGACAAGCGCCTGCCCCGCGTCCTGCAAAACACCTCCGGTTTCGTCTATTACGTCTCGATCACCGGGATCACAGGTGCAGCCGAAGCCGAAGCGACCAATGTCGGACCGGAAGTGGCGCGGATCAAAGCCAATACCGATCTGCCTGTTATCGTCGGCTTTGGCATCAATACGCCTGAAAAATCAAAGGCTATCGCCTCCGTCGCCGATGGCGCGGTGGTCGGCTCTGCCATTGTCGGCCAGATTGGCGCAGGCAAATCCGTCGCCGAGGTCCTCAGTTTCGTAAAGTCTCTCTCTGACGGGGCACACGCTGCCTGATCACAATCAGCTGATCGCCGCCAACAATCATCAGGCCGCATCCCATCGGGTGCGGCTTTTTTGCCGTTCACATCCGCGCGCGAGCATCCTGCATTGCATCTCACCCAATGGATTGGTAATAAATTATTACCAAACAAGGGCGAGGATGACACCGTGCCAGTCATTACCAATATCGACGATCTGAAACGCATCTATGAACGGCGTGTCCCGCGCATGTTCTATGACTATGCAGAAAGTGGCAGCTGGACCGAGCAGACCTTTCGCGACAACACCAGCGATTTTGAAAAGATTCGACTGCGCCAACGGGTGGCGGTCGATATGGCTGGCCGCAGCACCGCAAGCCGGATGATCGGGCATGAAGTGTCGATGCCTGTTGCCCTCGCGCCGGTTGGTCTGACCGGTATGCAACATGCCGATGGCGAGATAAAAGCAGCCCGCGCCGCCGAGGCTTTCGGCGTGCCGTTCACGCTGTCGACAATGTCCATCAACTCGATCGAGGACGTGGCCGAGGCTACGACAAAACCCTTTTGGTTTCAGCTTTATACGATGAAGGACGAGGAATATGTCCGTCGTCTGATCCGGCGTGCAAAGGACGCCAAATGCTCCGCCCTGGTAATCACGCTGGACCTCCAAATTCTTGGCCAGCGGCACAAGGATCTGAAAAACGGCCTTTCCGCACCGCCGAAGCTGACCCCGAAGACCATCGCCAACCTGATGACCAAATGGACCTGGGGCCTGCAGATGCTGGGCGCCAAGCGGCGTAACTTCGGCAATATCGTCGGCCATGTGGACGGGATTTCGGACGTCTCGTCACTGGGTGCCTGGACAGCGGAACAGTTCGACCCCTCGCTCGACTGGGGCAAGATTGCCAAGCTGATCGAGCTTTGGGATGGCAAGGTCATCCTGAAGGGAATTCTAGATGTAGAAGATGCCAGGATGGCAGCAAAAGTTGGTGCCGACGCGATCGTGGTCTCCAATCATGGTGGCCGCCAGCTGGATGGCGCACTGAGCTCCATTCAGATGCTTCCGGCAATCATGGAGGCTGTCGGCGATCAGATCGAGGTTCATTTGGACAGCGGCATCCGCTCCGGCCAGGATATCCTGAAGGCACTTGCCCTTGGCGCGACGGGAACCATGATCGGGCGCGCCTTTGTTTACGGGCTCGGCGCTATGGGACAGGCCGGCGTCACCCGGGCACTGGAGGTGCTGCACAAGGAGCTGGATACAACAATGGCGCTATGCGGTGAGAAATCTGTCGCCAATCTGGGTCGTCACAACCTGCTGATCCCCGAAGATTTCGGCGGACGCTGGCAGTAACATACGGCGCGGCGACAGCCGTATTTCCGGTTTGCGACTTGCAATATCAGCCAATCCGGTCTATGCGCACGGCTTCACGCGGGGTGACAGCCTTGGAGGCACCCCCATTATCAAATTGGAGAATTATCATGGCTGGTCAGATTCCTGATCTTGTTTGCCAAGAACGTACGGGGTCGGGCAAGGGCGCCGCTCGTGCAGCACGTCGTGCTGGCATGGTTCCTGGTGTTGTTTTCGGTGGCGATGCCGAACCGATGTCGATCCAGATCCCCTTCAACGAACTGCTGAAAAAACTGAAAGCCGGCCGCTTCAAGTCCACCCTGTGGAACCTGAAAGTGGAAGGCCAGGAAGACGTGCGCGTGATCTGCCGCGACGTTCAGCGTGACGTTGTCAAGGACCTGCCGACACACTTCGACCTGATGCGTCTGCGTCGCACCTCGAAGGTGAATCTCTTCGTTCCCGTAGAGTTCATCAACGAAGACAAAGCCCCCGGCATTAAGCGTGGCGGCGTTCTGACCGCCGTCCGTCCCGAGGTTGAGCTGGTTGTGACCGCTGGCGACATCCCCGAGAAGCTGGTTGTTGATCTTGACGGTCTGAATGTTGGCGATACCGTCACCATCTCCTCAATCAAACTGCCGGAAGGCGCAAAGCCGACCATCGACCGCGATTTCGTTGTAGCCAACATCTCCGCTCCGTCGGGCCTGAAGTCCGCTGACAACGAAGCGTCTGAAGACGAAGCCGAAGTGGCCGCAGAAGAATAAGCTCCGACCGAAAGGTCCGGAACGACGAAGCGAGGCCATCTTTGGCCTCGCTTTTTTTTGTAGATATGGGCGGCAGTCTTGGCAGGTCGCCACCTTTCAAACGGATGTCGAATCGCGTCAGGGGCTGGATTTTTGTTCGCAAACGCGCCATGTAGCCTGATGAGATAGAGCCCCACACCAAACACATCGTAGAATTGTCCATGAAACTTTTTGTTGGCCTCGGAAACCCCGGCGCGAAATATGCAGGCAACCGGCACAATATCGGCTTTATGGCGCTGGATCAGATTGCGAGCGACCACGGGTTTTCGCCCTGGAAATCAAAGTTCCAGGCCCAGATCAGTGAAGGTATGCTTGGCGAAACCAAGGTCCTGCTGCTGAAACCGCAGACCTTTATGAACCTGTCCGGTCAGTCCGTCGGTGAAGCTATGCGGTTCTATAAACTCGCCCCCGCCGATGTGATTGTCCTGCACGATGAGCTGGACCTTGCACAGGGGAAGGCGCGGGTGAAACAGGGTGGCGGCCATGCAGGCCATAATGGGCTGCGCTCGATCCATTCTCATATCGGTGCAGATTACGGTCGCGTGCGGCTCGGTATCGGTCACCCGGGTCACAAGGACGCCGTCGCAGGATATGTGCTACGCGATTTCGCGAAGGCAGATGAGGTCTGGCTCGATGATCTAATGCGCGGTATCTCCGACGGCGCCGCCCATTTGGCGGCGGGAGATGGCGGAAAATTCATGAATGCCGTTGCCCTGCGCGTGGCTCCACCGCGCAGCTCGAGCGCCGGGTCGGCGCCAAAGGGACAGAAAGCTGCCGTACCTTCGGAAAAAGCGGCAAAATCCGGAGACACGGCCAAGTCGCAGCCCTCCCAGCCTTCACAAGCCGATAGAACTGACACCGGCAATCAACCCCAGCCATCCGCCATGGAGCGGCTGCTGAACAAGTTCAAGTAATTAAAGTTTCCGTTGCGTCCTGTTTGCGCGGGCAGGCTCCGGCTGGCTAGGCTCAGCCGCGCCCGAGGAGGATTTTTATGCGTCGATATTTAAAGCTATTTTCCTATTTTCTCATAACCTTACTGATCTGCGCGGCCGCCCTTGCCTATTGGCAGCGAGAGTCGCTGAGCCGTCTGATGGCCGTGAACAGGCTGTTTGATGCAGATCGTATTGTTTCTAATTTCTCAAATATGGAGGCCGCATTCCTGACGGTCCCCCTTGATCGTGGCGACACTGCGGTCAGCCCCCTGCCGCGCGGCGTCGAAATGACACTGCCAGCCGGCGCCCAAGACTGGATCAATGAGCGGACGGTTACGTCTCTCTTGGTACTGAAGGGCGGTCAGCTTCGTCACGAAAGCTATTATCAGGGGACCAAGCCGGGTGATCTGCGGATTTCCTGGTCGATGGCCAAGAGCTACCTCTCGGCGCTGCTGGGCATTCTGTTGCAGGAGGATAAGATCCGCTCGCTCGATGATCTTGTCATCGAGTATGCGCCCGAGCTGAAGGGCAGTGCCTATGAGCGGGCCAGCATCCGCAATGTGTTGAATATGGCCAGCGGAGTTAAGTTCAACGAGGATTATCTGGACTATAACTCCGACATCAACCGTATGGGGCGCACGCTGGCGCTTGGCGGCACGCTGGATGAGTTCGCCGCTGGCCTGACCGAAACAATCGGAGCCCCGGGCGAGGCCTGGCAGTATGTCTCCATCGACACCCATGTGCTGGGAATGGTCATCCGCGGGGCAACGGGCCGCACCGTCCCGGACCTCCTGTCAGAGAAAATACTGAGGCATCTCGGCCTGGAACAGGCGGGCTATTATCTGACGGATGGCGAGGGCGTTGCCTTTGTGCTGGGAGGGATCAACCAGACCACGCGCGACTATGCACGCTTTGGTCAGATGATTGCCCAGAACGGCCGCTACAACGGCATGCAGGTGGTTCCGCAGGCCTGGATCACCGCCTCCACCCGGCCATCGGCGCCGACAAAGGCCGGTCGTATCGGGTATGGGTTTCAATGGTGGATCCCCAAGAATGCCGTACCGGGCGAATTTCTGGCCAGAGGGGTCTACGGGCAGTATATCTATATCAATCAGGCCCGCGAGGTGGTGATTGTGGTAACCAGCGCTGATCGGCGGTTCCGTGATCCCGGTGTCGCTGATGAAAACGTCAGAATACTGCGGGCCCTTGCCAAATCTCTGTAGGATCCGACCATGGACCAAGACGACAGCATAAACGTATTCGGGAGAGCCCTGGCCTCCTGTTCCACCGCTCCGATGACCGGGTTCTTTCGTGACGGCCATTGCAACACCTGCGCGCAGGATCAGGGCAGCCATACGGTCTGCGCGGTGATGACGGATGAGTTTCTGGCCTATTCCAAATACGTCGGCAATGACCTCTCCACACCGCGCCCCGAATTCGGCTTTGCCGGGCTGAAGGCCGGGGACAGCTGGTGCCTTTGTGCCGCGCGTTTCCTTCAGGCGGCTGACGAAGGTTGCGCACCACAGGTCAACCTTGCGGCGACACATAAGCGTGCTTTGGAGATCGTTCCGCTCAGCGTGCTGAAAAACCATGCTACATCAGGGGAAACCTCTTAGGCGCAGCGGACCGCCTGCGAGCCTAGAGCCACGAATAAAGGCGCCCGCGATGCGAGGCGCCTTTTTTGATTATTCGCGCATTGTGGCAGGTTCAGTCGCTGTCGCGGCCTTCGGTGTCAGACATGTCAAAGCCGAGGTGACGGGCGACGGTAAAGATATCCTTGTCGCCACGACCACACATATTCATCACGATGATATGGTCCTTTGGCAGATCCGGTGCGATCTTCATCACATGCGCCAGTGCATGGCTTGGCTCAAGCGCCGGGATGATCCCCTCCAGCGCACAGGACAGCTGAAACGCTTCCAGCGCCTCCTTATCGGTGATGGAGACGTAGTTGGCGCGGCCGATATCATTCAGCCAGGCGTGTTCCGGCCCGATCCCCGGGTAGTCCAGTCCGGCAGAGATCGAAAAGCCCTCAAGGATCTGCCCGTCGTCGTCCTGCAACAGGTAGGTTCGGTTGCCGTGAAGCACCCCCGGGCGACCGCCAGTTAGAGATGCGCAATGCTGCATCTTCTCGTCAACCCCCTTGCCGCCGGCCTCGACCCCGATGATGTTGACCGATTTGTCATCAAGGAAGGGGTAGAACAGGCCCATGGCGTTCGATCCGCCACCGATGGCCGCAATCACAGTGTCAGGCAGGCGACCGTCCCCCTCCTGCTCCGCGAGCTGCCAGCGGACCTCTTTGCCGATCACGGCCTGGAAGTCGCGCACCATCGCCGGATAGGGGTGTGGGCCAGCCACCGTCCCGATGCAGTAAAAGGTGTCGTGGACGTTGGTAACCCAGTCGCGCAGCGCGTCATTCATGGCATCTTTCAGCGTTCCACGCCCCGAGGTGACCGGGATCACCTCAGCACCCAGAAGCCGCATACGGAAGACATTGGGCGCCTGACGCTGCACATCATGAGCGCCCATATAGACCACACATTTCAGGCCGAACTTGGCGCAGACCGTTGCTGTTGCAACACCATGCTGCCCGGCGCCCGTCTCGGCGATGATCCGGTTCTTGCCCATGCGGCGGGCGAGCAGGATCTGCCCCAGAACATTGTTGATCTTATGCGCGCCGGTGTGGTTCAGCTCATCACGCTTCAGATAAACCTTGGCACCGCCGAGATGGTCCGTCAGCCGCTCGGCGAAATAGAGCGGGCTGGGGCGACCCACGTAGTTCTTCCAAAGGTCATCCATCTCCGCCCAGAAACTTGGATCATCCTTGGCGCGATCATACTCCTCTTCCAGGCTGAGGATCAGCGGCATCAGGGTCTCGCTGACAAACCGTCCCCCGAAAATACCAAACCGTCCCTGTTCGTCGGGACCGTTCATGAAGCTGTTGAATAGATCTTCGGCCATGGTTCTTTCCTTCTTCGCGGCGCTCGATATGAGTATAGCGCAGCCTGCCCCGGGTAAAGAGAGGTGCAGCGGATTATCAAGGCTGATGCGCAATGTCGCGGCGCTGGCGTTGGATCGCCGGAGCCAAGGTGCCGCTCAGCGGCGTGGCGCACCGGCGGCTTCACAGAATGCACGAATGCGGGCCGGATCCTTCACGCCAACCGTGCTCTCTGCACCGGAGGCTACATCGACCTGGCGCGCGCCGGTGACCCGGATCGCCTCGGCGACATTCTCAGGCGTCAAGCCGCCTGCCAGCATCCAGGGTCGCCGCCAGTATTTCTTGCGCGCCAGCAGACCCCAGTCAAAGATGACCCCATTGCCGCCGGGAAGAACCGCCCCCTTCGGCGCCTTGGCATCGACGAGAATCTGGTCCGCAACGGATTCGTAGGCTTCGATCCCCTGGATATCCTCAGCATTCGAGACTCCGAGAACCTTCATCACCGGCAGGCCGTAGCGTGCTTTGACCTGCGCAACCCGCTCCGGCGTTTCCTGCCCGTGCAACTGAATCATGTCCAATGGTACAACACTGGTGATTTCATCCAGCAGGGCGTCATCTGGATTGACCACCAACGCGACCTTGCACAAGCCCATCGGCGCCTCAACAGCAAGTACCGCAGCCTCCTGCGGGGTCACAGACCGGGGGGATTTCGGAAAGAAGTTGAAACCAATATAGGCGGCGCCCGCCTCAGCCGCAGCCGCGATGTCGCCCGGCGTTTTCAGCCCACAGATCTTGACCCGAATGTCCATGGGGCGTCAGCTCGCTTCGTCGAGAATAGCGAGGACCTCGTCCTTGCCCTCGTGTTTCTGCTTCTTCAGGCGATTGACCTCGCGCGAGAGCTTCTTCGCCTCGCGAGCCTTCAGATCTGCTTCGCGGCGATGTTTGTGTTCACGCAGCCATTCGATGATGAAGCCGATGATCAAACCAACCGCAATGCCACCCAGAACCACCACAAACAGCGGCAACGTGATCTGAAAATTATATCCCAGAAGTTCGGCAAAAGCCGTGGGCATCAGTTTGAGTTCAACCAGCCCCCGATTCGCCAAAGAAACAGAGATAAGGGCGATAGCAATCACCCCAAGATAGGCATAGCGAATATAGCGCATCAGGCTTTTCCGTTCAGGCGATCCCTCAAGAGTTTACCTGTCTTGAAGAACGGCACGTGTTTTTCCTCAACATGGACCGTTTCGCCGGTACGGGGATTGCGACCAACCCGCGCATCCCGCTGTTTCACCGAAAAGGCGCCAAAGCCCCGCAGCTCCACACGATCACCGCGCGCCATTGCGTCGGTCACCTCTTCGAACACGGTATTCACGATCCGCTCCACATCACGCTGATACAGGTGCGGGTTTTCGTCTGCAATCTTCTGGATCAATTCCGAGCGGATCATCTCTCGGCCCTCCCAAGCCAAGCTAGGCACAGTTTCTATCCACCGACTATAGGTACAAAACCTCAAACCGGGAACAGTGGATACGGGCCTGCCCCGCAAATAAGTCAGCGTTTGCCTATCATTAGGCTCGTTCAGGCGGCTTTCACCCACAAAGCAGAGATGGGGCTCGCCGGATTCATCTGCAAGGGTCGGGACAGATTTTGTGATTCGCAGTCAGGCCCTGCGGTGTTTTCCCCCCGCCTGCCGCCACGGCAGAGAGGATTGGCCTGCGACAAAAAGAAACGGCCCCACCCAACAGGGCAGGACCGTTCATACTCGTCAGCCTAGGCTGGCTGCTGAAATCAGTCGCCTGTTTTCAGCGCTGCGCCGAGGATATCGCCCAGCGATGCGCCGGAATCCGAGGAGCCGTACTGTTCGACAGCTTCTTTTTCTTCCGCGATTTCGCGTGCTTTGATCGACAGGCCCAGACGGCGGGTCTTGCTGTCCACGTTGGTCACGCGCACATCAACCTTGTCACCAACCGAGAAGCGCTCGGGGCGCTGTTCGGCACGGTCACGCGACAGATCGGAGCGGCGGATGAAGGACTTCATGCCTTCGTATTCCACTTCGATGCCGCCTTCTTCGATGGCGGTGACGTTCACGGTCACGATGGAGCCGCGCTTCACGCCGCCCACGGCTTCTGCGAACTTGTCGCCGCCCAGGGCTTTGATCGACAGCGAGATACGCTCTTTCTCGACATCCACTTCGGAAACAACGGCCGAAACCATGTCGCCTTTGCGGTAGTTCTGAATCGCGTCTTCGCCGCGCTCGTCCCAGCTGAGGTCGGAGAGGTGAACCATGCCGTCGATGTCGCCGTCGAGGCCAATGAACAGACCGAATTCGGTGATGTTCTTGACTTCGCCTTCGACCTGGGTGCCCTCGGGGTGAGTCTCAGCAAAGACTTCCCACGGGTTGCGCATGGTCTGCTTGAGGCCCAGAGACACGCGGCGCTTGGCACCGTCGATTTCCAGAACCATGACGTCGACTTCCTGAGAAGTGGAGACGATTTTGCCCGGGTGGACGTTCTTCTTGGTCCAGGACATCTCGGAGACGTGAACCAGACCCTCGACACCCGGCTCCAGCTCAACAAATGCACCGTAATCGGTGATGTTGGTGACGCGACCCTTGTGCACGGAGGACAGCGGGTATTTGGCGCCAACCAGATCCCACGGATCTTCCTGCAGCTGCTTCATGCCGAGGCTGATGCGGTGGGTGTCTTTGTTGATCTTGATGACCTGAACCTTGACGGTTTCGCCGATCGACAGGATCTCGGAGGGGTGGTTCACACGGCGCCATGCCATGTCGGTGACGTGCAGCAGGCCGTCAACGCCGCCCAGGTCAACAAACGCACCGTATTCGGTGATGTTCTTGACGACACCGTCCACTGCCTGGCCTTCGGACAGGTTGCCGATAACTTCGGCGCGCTGCTCGGCGCGGGACTCTTCGAGGATCGCACGACGGGACACAACGATGTTGCCACGACGACGGTCCAT
The DNA here is from genome assembly GCF_048056275.1 of Phaeobacter sp. JH20_26. NCBI lineage: Bacteria > Pseudomonadati > Pseudomonadota > Alphaproteobacteria > Rhodobacterales > Roseobacteraceae > Phaeobacter > Phaeobacter sp. JH20_26. The sequence goes on from NZ_JAYMWL010000013.1 coordinate 1,498,641, forward strand.
CTTCAGGATCTGGAACGGCTGCTTCAGACCCATCAGCGGGCCAGCGTCGCGCACGGGGCGCACGTCAACCTGCGAGCCGGGCAGGAAGGCAACTGCGCCGCCCAGATCGACGGTGAAGCCGCCTTTGACACGACCGAAGATCGCACCTTCGACGCGCTGGTCGTCTGCGTATGCTTTTTCCAGGCGATCCCATGCTTCTTCGCGGCGGGCCATCTCGCGGGAGATAACGGCTTCGCCACGGGCGTTCTCAGCGGCGCGCAGGAAGACTTCGACTTCGTCGCCAACAGAGATTTCGGGAGCTTCGCCAGGGTTTGCGAATTCTTTGAGCTCAACGCGGCCTTCCATTTTGTAGCCGACGTCGATGATGGCCTGGCCCGCTTCGATTGCGATGACCTTGCCTTTTACGACAGACCCTTCTTCGGGTGTGTCCATTTCGAAGCTTTCGTTCAGGAGGGCTTCGAATTCCTCCATCGATGTGTCTTGAGCCATGTGGTCTCAGGTTTCCTTTACAAATCGGTTTTATCTGGCCGGGCGGTTGTCTCCGCCGGTCTTGAAGATTGGTCCGTATGAGGCGCAGCACATGCCGGTCTGATCAGACAAACACAAAGGGCCGAGGTATGCCCCGACCCTGCTCAGAATGCCGCCCGTGCGTTAACCGCCTCTATAGTGACAGCGCGCTTAGTATGCGGATTCCCCCTTCGGCGCAAGGGAAACCGTCATAAATCTCCGCAAAGGACGGGCCGCGACACCGACACTAACCGCTGGAACGAGCAAAAACACGCGAGGTTTCGCTCTGCCATGGGACGCAACTGCGGCTTATCGTCGTGAGATGGCTATCTGATCTGCCCTGCAAACTGCGGACTAGGGATTGCCAACGGCCGCTAGCGGCGTGCCTCAATGGCTGCAATGGCCATCGCCACAGCTTCCTCAATGCTCAACGCGCTGGTGTCCAGGATCACCGCATCGCTGGCAGGTTTCAGAGGCGACTCGGAACGGTTTGTGTCGCGTGCATCGCGGGCCTTCACATCTTCCAGCACCTCGGCAAAGCTGGTGGGGTTTCCAGCAGCCATCAGCTCCTGCAAACGTCGCTGCGCGCGCACTTCGGCGCTTGCCGTCACGAAAAGCTTTGCCTGCGCACGCGGGCAGATCACGGTGCCGATGTCCCGCCCGTCCAGCACCGCGCCCCCAGCCCGACGGGCAAAGGCGCGTTGAAAATCGACCAGGGCCGCGCGCACTTCAGGGATCACAGCAACCTTTGAGGCGGCCTGGGCCACCTGTGCCGTACGCAGTTCAGGGCGCTCAAGATCCTCAGGCAGCAGCGCAAGCGCGGCCTCAATCGGCTTACCACCTGCGAGCATCCGCGCGCCAACGGCACGATAGAGCAGCCCGGTGTCCAGGTGACCAAAGCCGAAATGAGCCGCAACCGCCCGCGATATCGTGCCCTTACCCGCAGCAGCGGGGCCATCAACTGCGACCGTGAAGCTCATGACGGGGTCTCTAGCCGTGCCCCCAAACCGGTCATCAGGGACGTGAAAATCGGAAAGGAGGTGGCAATTGGCGTGCCATCGTCAACCGTCACCGGTTTCTGCGCGCCCATGCCCATGACCATGAAGGACATTGCAATGCGGTGATCGAGAAAACTCTCGCAGGTGCCGCCACCGGGCACACCTTCCGGACCGAGACCAGAGACCGCCCACCAGTCGTCACCCTCCTCGACCATCACGCCGTTGGCCCGCAGGCCACGGGCCATCGCGTCGATCCTGTCGCTTTCCTTGACACGCAGCTCCTTCACACCGGTCATCATCGTTTTGCCGGTGGCAAAAGACGCCACCACAGACAGAACCGGATATTCGTCGATCATCGAGGCGGCGCGTTCTGGCGGAACATCAATCCCCTTCATTTCGGGCGAATAGCGTGCGCGCAGGTCAGCCACCGGCTCCCCACCCTCTTCGCGCATGTTTTCAAAGGTGAGATCCGCGCCCATATCCTGAAGCGTGTAGAACAGCCCTGCCCGCGTCGGGTTCAGGCCGATACCGGGGACCAGCACATCAGATCCGGGAGTGATCAACGCAGCACATACCGGGAAAGCCGCGCTGGAAGGATCACGCGGCACCGCAATGACCTGCGGCTTCAATTCGGGCTGTCCTGTCAGCGTGATAACGCGCCCCTCATCGGTATCCTCGACAGTGATTTCGGCGCCGAAGCCTGCCAGCATGCGCTCAGAGTGGTCGCGGGTCGCCTCTTTCTCGATCACCACCGTCTTTCCGGGTGCGTTCAGACCGGCCAGCAAGACTGCGGATTTCACCTGCGCCGAGGGCACCGGAACAGTGTAGCGCACGGGGGTTGGATCCGCGGCACCGACAATCGTCATCGGCAGACGTCCGCCCGAGCGGCCAACAGACTGCGCACCAAACAGGGCCAGCGGATCGGTCACCCGCGCCATAGGCCGCTTGTTGAGGCTGGCATCGCCGGTAAATGTCACTGTGATGGGAGAGGTCGCCATAACCCCCATGATCAGGCGTACGCCCGTACCGGAGTTGCCGCAGTCGATCACCTGATCCGGCTCGGCCAGACCACCGACGCCGACGCCATGCACCGACCAGTTTCCGCCACCATGGTTGATGACCTCCGCCCCCATCGCCTGCATCGCCTTGGCTGTATCCAGGACATCCTCACCTTCCAGCAAGCCCGAAATCTTGGTCTCGCCAACGGCCAGCGCCCCAAGGATCAGCGAGCGATGCGAAATCGACTTGTCGCCTGGAACCTCAGCGATGCCGGTCAGCGGATCGGCGCGGTGCGAGGTCATCGGGATGGGCGTACCGTGTCCGGACATGAAGAACCTTTCGAAATGCTAGCGTTCACACTTGGACCTACCCAATCGCTCGGTTTCGGTCCAGCGTGTTTTCCCGCTGCCGCCATTCCCGGCAGAATATCGTGTTCGTCGGGCGGGCGCGAATGAGATCAGAGGCGACGGAAGGTCATATAGTGGGGCGTACGGCCTTCGCGCAGGGCCTTTTGCTCATAGCGGGTCGAGATCCAGTCATCCCAGGCCACGCGCCAGTCATCCGGCCCCTCTGCCAGCCACTCGAATCCGGCCTGCGGCACCTCTTCCATGGTTTGGCGGACATAATCGGGGATATCGGTTGCCACCCGGAAGATCGCGCCCGGTTTCAGGCATTTTGCCAGCGGCTCGAGATGCTCTTGGGTCACGAAACGGCGACGGTGATGGCGGGCCTTAGGCCAGGGGTCGGGGTAGAGCAAAAAGGCACGGGAGATCGACTGTTCCGGCAGAACATCCATCAGGTCGCGTGCATCGCCGTGATGGACCTTTATATTGTCCACCCCCGCGCGGCGGATCTTGCCCAAGACCATAGCGACACCGTTGATATAGGGTTCTGCGCCGATGATCCCGACATCCGGGTTCGACTTCGCCTGATGCACCAGATGTTCGCCGCCGCCGAAACCAACTTCCAGCCAGACATCGCGCCCTCCGAACATCGCCGCCAGATCAAGATCGGAGCGATCGGGGTTCACGTCCCAGCCAACAGCGCCTGGGCTGAGTGAGGCGAGATCTTCGTCGATGTAGCGCTGCTGGCTGTCTTTCAGCTGCTTGCCTTTGAGCCGCCCGTAAAAGTTCCGCCAGGGCGCACCGCTCTGATGTTTGTCAACCGCATTGGGCCGGCTGTCGCCAGTAGGCGCCTGGGTGGGTTTGCTGTCATCAGACATCGGGAGACTTTCCTATCGCGCGTTCAAAACCTGGCCGCCCCTCTGCCCCATGCTTGCGTCTGGGTCAAGTCAGCCGGCAATAGATGCGGTTCGGGGCAGGCCCTATCAAGGCTTCTCGCGCAGCACCCCGGCCGCCATCAGCCGCAACCGGGTCGGGTACCAGACGTCCTCGGGCTCGGTCTTCAACGTTTCGATCGCAAAGGCCGGATCAACACCGCGCTGCATCATATACTTCAGATGCCGAAAGACCTCCGACTGCGTGTCGCGATAGATCCAGGTGCCGAACTCAAAGGGCGTCGCCCAGTTCTCATCCTTGCGCCACAGGCGATAATAGCTCTGCACCGCTTTGGGCGCCCAATCACGCTGATGAAAGCCGATCTTTGATCCCAGCGTCATCTGGCGACGATCACCGGCCAGAAAGATATCGACGCAGGCGCTGATACATTCGCCGACCACCCAGGTATCAAGCGCGTGGCCCTGAACAATGTCGGCAATCGTTTCACCTGCGTAGACGCTGCCGCCGCCGCTATTGAGCTGCAGCCGTGTTATGGCCGGGTTCGCATCAAGGATTTCACGGAAGGGTTCGATATCATCATCCGTAATCTCACCGGCTGTCTCCTGAGATGTGCCATCCCCGTTGTCAGCAAACTGGGCGTCGGTGTCATAGATCAGCGTATTGCCGTCTATCTTGAACTTCGCGGGCAGCGTCTCGCGGGCCATGGCGGGGCCAAGCCCGGTGAGGCCGACAGACATCAGAGCGACAAGTCCAAGCAAGCCGCATTGCGCAGCCCTGGCAGGGGCGCGTTGAGAAAATAACAGAACATGACGAAGACAGGGCAAACGCAATTCCATGTAGATCCGGGTTCGCAGCTATATTGCCAGCAAAGCGCCCGATCTTCCACGTCTTTTGCCAAGGCCGTTATGAGCGGCTACGGCTGGATGAAAAAAAGGCGGGGACTTCCCCGCCTTTGTCGTTCTTGTCTTATCGCCTAATGGCGTCAGATCGCTTTTGTCAGCGCGTCGACCAGATCGGTGCGCTCCCAGCTGAACCCGCCATCTGTGTCAGGCTCACGGCCAAAATGCCCATAAGCCGCTGTTCGCTCGTAGATCGGTTTGTTCAAGCCGAGGTGATGACGAATGCCACGAGGCGTGAGGTCCATGATCTGATCAATGGCCGCCTCGATCCGGGCCGCATCAACATCGCCGGTGCCGTGGGTATCCGCATAGATCGACAGCGGCTTGGCCACGCCGATCGCATAGGACAACTGGATTGTACATTTATCGGCGAGGCCCGCAGCGACGACGTTCTTGGCCAGATAGCGCGCGGCATAGGCGGCCGAACGGTCGACCTTGGTCGGATCCTTGCCGGAAAACGCGCCGCCGCCATGAGGCGCCGCACCACCGTAGGTGTCCACGATAATCTTGCGACCGGTCAGCCCCGCATCCCCATCCGGTCCGCCGATGACGAATTTTCCCGTCGGGTTGACGTGCCATACCGTCTCATCCGTCAGCCAGCCATCCGGCAGGGTTTCGCGGATATAAGGCTCGACGATGGCACGGATATCGTTGGAGGTCAGCGTTTCATCGAGATGCTGTGTCGACAGAACCAAAGAGCTGACGCGTGTGGGTTTGCCGTTTTCATAGACCACCGACAGCTGCGATTTTGCGTCCGGGCCAAGCGTCGGCTCGGAGCCATTCTTGCGCACTTCCGCAAGTCGGCGCAGGATCGCATGGCTGTACTGGATCGGGGCCGGCATCAGCGCTGGGGTCTCATTCGTGGCAAAACCAAACATGATGCCTTGATCGCCGGCACCCTCTTCCTTGTCGGCGGCCGCATCAACACCCTGTGCGATATGGGCAGACTGCTCGTGCAGCAGATTGGTGATTTCGACGGTTTCGTGGTGAAACTTGTCCTGCTCGTAGCCGATGTCCTTGATACAGGCGCGGGCGATTTCGTCGATCCGGCCCATGTAGTCGTGCAGTTTGTCCTGATCCGACAAACCCACTTCCCCCCCGATCACCACGCGATTGGTGGTAGCAAAGGTTTCGGCCGCAACGCGGGCCTCAGGCTCTTCGCTCAGAAAGGCGTCAAGAACAGCGTCCGAGATACGGTCACAGACCTTATCCGGATGGCCCTCGGAAACCGATTCCGAGGTGAAGGTATAGTTCGTGCGGGTCATGAAAGGTGCTCCGTTGGGTTTAGCCTGCCACGCCAGGAAGCCGTTGTGGCAGTAATCGATCCGCAGTACGCGGGGAGACGTGTGTCGTCAATCTATAAAGCCGAGAGGTTAAGCAGCTATGACCCGCGCGCAACTGTGGTTCTGCGTCGCAGCGCCAACCCGCCGAGGAGGATGCAGCCGAGAAACACTGGCAGGTCACCGGTCCGCGAATAGAGCGTAGGCGGCAGCGGCGCAGGCAGGGCTGCGTCCAGATAGCCGGCCTCCCCCAAAGGCAGCGCATCCAGGACGCGGCCATGTGGATCAATCATTGCCGAGATGCCGGTATTGGCAACCCGCACCATGGGCAGCCCCTGCTCAATAGCACGCATCCGCGCCTGGACCAGATGCTGATACGGACCGGAATAGGTGCCAAACCAGGCATCATTGGTGATCTGAATCAGCAGATCAGCCCGGTCCGGTGCCCCGTTCACATCCTGTGGGAAAACCGCTTCGTAGCAGATCAGTGGCAGCGCTTTGCCGACCGGCAGATCCAACAGCCGCGGTCCCGGCCCCGGTGCGTAACCTGCCCCGGCCTGAGAGGCGAACCCATGGACGCCAAAACGCGCCATCAGATTGCCAGCTGGAATATACTCACCAAAGGGAACCAGATGCGCCTTGTCGTAGATCTGGCCAACGTTACCAGCGCCATCCAGTACGATTGCTGAATTGTAATAGCGGCCCTCTTCCCGGCGCTGAATGCCCAGCAGAACTGGGGTAGTTCCAGCCGCATCCGCAATCTCGCTCAACACGTCATCCGCATAATTCAGCATCAACGGAACGGCTGTTTCAGGCCAGACAATCAGATCGACGGGCTGTCCGCTGCGAGCTGGCGCGCGCGAATAGTCCAGCTGGCGATCAACAAACGACCAGCGCAGATCCGGGTGCCATTTCTCGTCCTGCGGCGCATTGGGCTGAACGAGACGAATAATCTTACCCGTCAGCATGGCAGAGGGCTGCTGCGGCATCAGCAGGATAGCCCCACCGACAAGCAGCATGGGCAGCAGCGCAACGACCGGACGACGCGATATCAGCCCTAGCGGTAAAGTCGCAACGAGGGTGAAGAAGGCTAGACCATGTGGCCCGATCCAGGGCAGCAGCCCTGCGGCAGGCGTATCAATCCAGAATTGCCCGAACGCTGCCCAGGGCAGCCCGGTGAGGACATAGGCCCGCGCAAACTCGGCAAGCGACAGCGCGGCAATCAGCAGGACGATCCGGTTGCCACCGCGCCTGAGCCGAACAGCCAAACCGAACGCCAGCGCCCAAAACAGCGCCAATCCGGCGGCAAGACCGACGACGGCAAAGGGCGCCATCCAGGCGTAGCGTTCTGCATCAATCTGAAACGGCTCGTAGATCCAGATCATGCCGACGGAAAAATAGGCCGTCCCCAGAAGCCAGCCGAAAAGTGCGCCCTGCCGGGAGGCCGAAAGCTGAAGCAGTTGATATCCCACTGCGCCCAGGCAGAACGGAGCCAGCCAGAGCATATGGAACGGTGCAAGCGCGAAGGCCAGAAGACCACCCGCAGCAACCGCCGTGACCAATGGCAGAATGACCGGCCGCAGCCCGACATACCGCCGGACCGCAGCAATCATCCCGAACAATCGGGCAACCGCACCCGCAGGCGTTTGATCCGGCGCGGGTCGGCATCCATAACCTCGAACTCAGGCCCGTCGGGATGCTGGATGACCTCACCCCGTGCAGGGACGCGTCCTGACAGCATGAAGACCAGACCGCCAAGGGAATCGATCTCCTCGCCGTCGACGTCATCGTGACTGGTCAGCGACCGACCGATTTCATTCTCGAACTCATCCAGCGGGGTACGTGCCTGCGCGACATAACAGCCCTGTTTCTCACGGAACCAGGTCTGATCTTCGCCCGCGTCATGCTCGTCCTCAATTTCGCCAACAACCTGCTCGATCAGGTCTTCGATGGTCAGCAAACCATCAACGCCGCCATATTCATCAATCACCAACGCCATGTGGCGGCGCTCTGCCTGCATTTTTGTCAGCAGAACGCCAATCGTCATGGACGGCGGGACAAACAGCAAAGGACGCACCATAGCGTCCAGCGCGAAATCGGCATCGGTGCCGTTGAAACCGTGCATCAGGGCAAAGTCCTTGAGGTGGACAAAGCCGATGGGTGTATCCAGCGTGCCCTCGTAGACGGGGATACGGGTAAAACCGCTTTCGCGGAAGACCTGAACAAGTTCGTCTTTCGGAGTCGAGGCTGGGATTGCCACGATTTCCGCTGCGGGAATGGCAACGTCCTCGACCCGCAAACGCCGCAGATTGATCATCCCGTGCGGCTGGTTCGCCAGGCGTGTTTCCGGTCCGGAATCCACGTCTTCCTCGCTTTCGGTCGGAGTAAAGGAGCTGAAAATACGCCCCAGAAACCCCGTCGATTGTCCAGCCGCTGCGGTGTCGCCAGCGCTGTCCTTGTTCTCCAGCGCGCCCTGCGCTGCGTTAGAACTTCCGTCTATATCGTCCATCGTTCCTATCCGATACGCCCGTGATTGGGGCTGTCATCCAATGTATATGGGTCATCGATACCCATTTTGCCAAGTATCTCCACCTCAAGACCTTCCATCAAAGTGGCGTCCGGGTCACGAATGTGATCGTAACCCAAAAGATGCAACACTCCGTGAACGATCAGATGACGCAAATGGTCGGCCAATGGCTTGCCAGCGGCCTCGGCCTCGCCTGCGCAGGTCTCATAGGCAATCGCAATGTCGCCGAGCGGTATTTCGCCGGTAAAATCCGCCTCGGGTCGCAGCGGATCACCCCCCGGTTCCTCGGCGGCAAGTTCCTCAGCTGGCCAGCTGAGCACATTTGTCGGCTTGGCCTTCTGACGGAACTCAGTGTTCAATTCCATGATCCGCGCATCATTGCAGGCCAGCAGGGATAGTTCGCAGTCTTCCGGATCGAGATTGAAATGCGACAGCACCGCATCAACGGCCTGCTCGGCATGCGCTGACAAGCCGATGTCCTGCCAGCGGGCGTCTTCAATGGAGATGTCGAGAGTCATAGTCCAGTCTCAATGCCAAGGCAGCCCGTTCCGACAGGTCCGGGAGGGCGTTTCTTGGGTGGTTTTCCATGAAGGCCCCAACCCAATATGAATTTGCATCCCCCTCGTTCAGCAACCGAAGGCTGGTTCAGACGGATTTCTCATCCGCCTCATAGGCCTCGATGATGGCCGCCACAAGCGGATGTCGCACCACGTCACGAGATGTGAAGTAGTTAAAGCTCACCTTGGGGATTTTGCTCAGCAGACGTTCCGCATCCGCCAGCCCCGACGCCACGCCGCGCGGCAGGTCAACTTGGCTGCGGTCGCCGGTGATGACCATGCGCGATCCCTCACCCAAACGTGTCAGGAACATCTTCATCTGCATGGTGGTGGCATTCTGCGCCTCATCCAGAACAACAAAAGCATTGGATAGCGTACGCCCCCGCATAAAGGCCAGCGGCGCGATCTCGATCTGTTTTTCTTCCAGCAGCTTCGCCAACTGTTTGCCGGGTAGGAAATCATTCAGCGCGTCATAGAGCGGCTGCATATAAGGATCGACCTTATCTTTCATGTCGCCGGGCAGATAGCCGAGCTTCTCGCCCGCCTCCACCGCAGGGCGGCTGAGGATGATCTTGTCGACATGCCCGGTAATGAACATGCTCACGCCAACAGCAACAGCAAGATAGGTTTTGCCGGTGCCAGCCGGACCGACCCCAAAGGCAAGCTCATGTTCGAAAAGCGACTGGACATAGGCTTTCTGAGCGTCGGTACGTGGCTCGACGAGTTTCTTACGCGTCTTGATCTCGACCTTGCCGCCCCGAAACATCTCCAGCTGGCTGCCGGGATTTTCCACCTGCTCCTGTCCCATCCGCAATTCACGATCAATATCGCCGGCCTCAACACTGCGGCCGGTTTCCAACCGGTCATATAGCGCTGCCAGAACCGCCGCGGCCTGATCGCGGGCGGCTTCTTCTCCCAGTACTGAGAGTTGATTGCCGCGCCGGACAATCTGAACACCAAGCGTCTGCTCGAGCGTCGCGAGATTGCGGTCGTATTCACCGCACAGATCAATCAGCAGTCGGTTATCAGGAAATTCGAGCAGCGCCTCATGTGAGGAATCCTGCTCATGCGATGGGGTCAAAGTGCCAATGGCCAATCCGGTCTCCTGTCTTTGACGTTGCTCTTTCAGTGTGCCTCTCCGGTCGCCCCTGCGCAAGCTACGCGTCGGCAATTTCACGCGATTGAAACAAAATGGCCGCCCGAAAAGGACGGCCAATAGGCAGTTGTTTGCAGTGGTAACGAAATCCCGTCAAATCGGGTCCTCGATGCTGGACCCGGATTTGAACGGACCAACCGCCGTATTCGGAGGGGCGACGCCGGAACAGACCGGGCGGCCATCCGGCGCCAGCCGTTGCGACAGGTAACCTTCGACCCCGTCGTCAATGATCCAATGATCGCAGCCGGTCGGATCAACCCAAATCCCCGCCTTCAGCTGAGACAGATCCTTGCTGTCAAAACCACGATCCACGGTTTTGTCGACCTTGTCGCCACAGGCAGACAGACCGATCGCCAAGGACGCAAGAAGCGCTGTTCTGGTGAATGACATAACGATGCTCCTCAGCGCAGGCAGATAATTTCGACGCGACGGTTCTGCGCCATATTCACGGCCGAGTCGTTCGGCACGCGCGGATCACGCTCGCCATAGCCCCGCGCCTCAAGGATGCGGGCGCCAACCGATTGGCCGACTTTTGCGACCGCATCGGCACGGCGCTGAGACAGCCGCATGTTATATTCATCTGATGCGCGACTGTCGGTATGGCCCGTGATGATGAAGGATCGGGCATTCGCGGACTGGAAAAACTCGCGCAGGCGCTGTTGCCCGGCGGCGCTGATGTGATGCCTGTTGGTGGCAAAGAACTGATCGCTGGGCATCACGCCGCAGATATTGCCCCGACGGCAAACCGGTTTCCCGTCTCGCGTGACATGGGGTGTCATAAAGCCTTCGGCGCCATCGTCCATCACCCAATGCTCGCAACCGTCGGGATCAACCCAGATGGTTGGAATATAGCTTTGACCGATCACACCGGCGTCCTGCGCCAGCAAAGCGCCCACATTCAAGCCGACAGTCGCGACAACGGTGGCCACGAGTCCGCAGAGTTGTTTCCTCATTGGTTTCAACACACCCAATATCCCCCTTACACCAGTCATTCGCAGGCGTCATTCTTGCGGCCACGCAGGCTTTGTGCCGGCCGTTACCGTGATATTCGCAGGTATAGAACGCAAATTGCAATCATTTGCTTAAGGAAATCAGAAGTTTCACGACGCCATGTCGCGCTGGGGGCGCTATCGGCTGCGCGACCGCCCCCGCCCATGATCAATCGATCAGAGCGCCCGCCAGTGAGTTGGCCCCAGAGGACAGGATCCGCACGCGGGCAAGATCACCGATGGCGCGATCACAATCCGCAACATGCACCGCATGCAGGTAATCGGATTTGCCAACCATCTGGCCCGCGAAGCGGCCCGCCTTTTCGAACAGAACACCAACCTCGCGGCCAACCATGCTGTCCTGAACCTCGCGCTGTTGCTTGGTCAGCAGGGCCTGCAGGCGCTGAAGCCGGTCGTCAGCCGCAGCCGGGTCAACCTGGGGACGCTCGGCCGCCGGGGTGCCAGGCCGGGTGGAGTATTTGAAGGAATAGGCGGTGCCGTATTTCACCTCTTCCACCAGGTCCATGGTGGCCTGGAAATCTTCTTCGGTTTCTTCCGGGAAGCCAACAATGAAGTCGCCTGAGATCAGAATGTCTGGGCGCGCGGCGCGGATCCGCTCGATCAGGCGGATATAGCTCTCGGCGGTATGTGCGCGGTTCATCCGCTTGAGGATCTTGTCGGAACCCGCCTGTACCGGCAGGTGCAGATAGGGCATCAGCTTGGCACAGGTGCCATGCGCCTCGATCAGGTCGTCCTGCATGTCATTGGGGTGCGAGGTGGTGAAGCGAATGCGCTCCAGCCCGTCGATCTTGTCCAGCTCCCAGATAAGCTGGGCCAGGGTCAGGTCGCCGTTGGCGCCAGCACCGTGATAAGCGTTCACGTTCTGGCCGAGGAGCGTGATTTCGCGCACGCCACGCTCCACCAATTCCTGAGCCTCGCGCAGGATACGGTCCGCCGGGCGCGACACTTCGGCGCCGCGGGTGTAGGGCACCACGCAGAAGGCGCAGAACTTGTCGCAGCCCTCCTGCACGGTCAGAAACGCCGTCGGGCCGCGCTTGGCTTTGGGGCGGTTCTTCAGCTTCTCGAATTTGTCTTCCTCGGGGAAATCGGTGTCCAGCACCTTCTCCCCCTTGCGGGCCTTCGCTTCCATCTCCGGCAGCCGGTGATAACTCTGCGGGCCGACCACCAGATCGACCAGCGGCTGGCGGCGCATGATCTCCTCGCCCTCGGCCTGGGCGACGCAGCCCGCGACGCCAATCTTCAGGTCCGGCTTCTGCGCTTTCAGCCCCTTGAAGCGCCCCAGTTCGGAATAGACCTTCTCCGCCGCCTTTTCCCGGATGTGGCAGGTGTTCAGCAGGATCATGTCGGCGTCATCCGGCGATTTGGTTTCAACGTAACCTTCGCCGCCCAGCGCCTCGGCCATGCGTTCACTGTCATAGACATTCATCTGACAGCCATAGGTCTTGATAAACAGCTTCTTCGGGGCGCTCATGGGGACAACCTTTTCACCGGAGGGTCGCAACAGCGGCGTGGCATAGCCGGAAACGGCTCTGCTTGCAATGGCGCGCGGATTACCCGACTTTAGCAGCAATCGCCAGACAGGGAAGTCGGCAGAGAACAGCAGGCAATCAGATATGATGCATTCATCACTCGAAGGGTTTCTTGGCGCCGGGGACAAGATCCTGACAACAGGGCCCGTCGCTCTGATCTTTGTCGAGGATAAGGTGGAGATTGCGACCACCCTGCGCCACCATCTTGATCTCGCCTTTACAACCGTTGTGGCCTTTATGCCGGACGCTTTCGACATCCCCTACGATCTGGAGACGCGCATCCACCGTGTGCCGTTTGACTGTAGCGCGCGTGAAGCGGTGATTGAGGCCATCAACAAGGTGATCGCGAGAGCCGCACCGGGTTGCTGGCTCTATTACTGCTATAATGCAGAGTACCTGTTCTACCCCTTCTGTGAGAGCCGCAATGTTGTCGAACTCTTGGGGTTTCATGGCGAAGAGCGGCGCTCGGCCATGCTGACCTATGTCATTGATCTTTATGCCGCCGATCTGGACGCAGCACCAAACGGCGTATCGCTGGAAACCGCGCATCTGGATAAATCCGGCTACTATGCACAGGCCCGCATTGATCCACAGACCGGCCATCCGCTTGATCGCCAGCTGGATTTCTACGGCGGCATACGCTGGCGCTATGAAGAACATATCCCCGCAGCAAGCCGAAAGATCGACCGGATTTCGCTGTTCCGTGCAAAACCGGAACTACGGCTGTTTGAGGATCACCGGTTCAACGAACCGGAGTACAACACCTACGCCTGCCCCTGGCACCACAATCTGACCGCCGCGATTTGCTCTTTTCGCACCGCAAAGGCGTTGAAACGCAACCCCGGATCCTCCTTTGAGATCGACAGTTTTCGATGGCACAACTCGGCACCCTTTGACTGGCATTCTCGTCAGCTGCTTGATCTGGGCCTGATGGAGCCGGGACAGTGGTTCTAGGGTCCGAGCGCCAATGCAGCGCGACCCTGTCATAGCTTAGCGCTGCAATAGAACGGGAAACCAATCCTCGCGGAGGGTCTGACCCGACACCATGTCATGGCCCGGATAGGGCGGCGAGGTTGGGCCAGGGCGTTCAATATAGCGTGCGTCCTCCCCGACCAGACGCAACGAAAAGGCGCGGCGACGGGTTTCGCTGGTATTGGCGCGGGCGCCGTGCAGCGTCCGGTAATTAAAGGCGACGGCGTCACCTGGCTGCATCTCCCACTCCAGGATTGTCATGCCTTCGGCATCGGGATCCGGCACCGGCATGTACTGCCCCTCATCGGCAAAGAAGCCCTCCTCGGAGACCCAGCGCGTTGGCAACACCTCCCTCTCCCAGCGGTGCGAGCCTGCAACGCATCGCAGCGAGGCGTTCGTGACAGGATCGAGCGGCGACCAGAAGCTGATGGTCTGCTGCCCTTCGACGAAATAATAAGGCCCATCCTGATGCCAGGGCGTCGCCATGGAGGTGCCCGGCTCTTTCACCAGCACGTGGTCGTGGAACATCTGCACCCGTTTGGACTGCATCAGATCTGCGGCCACCTCCGCCACGGGCGATTGTTCGATTGCCTGCTGAAACTGAGGGATCCGGGTCCAATTGCAATAGTCATCAAAGAACCGCCCGGTCTGCCCGGGTTTTTCATTGTTGGAAGCATAAGGGCCGGGCTGCGCCATATTCGCCTCGACGCCGTCGCGCAGAATATCGACCTGATCGACGAAGAGACCGCGGATCAACACAACGCCATCGCGTTGGAAATCGTCAATATGGTCTCGGGTGATGAGGGGATGGGGCATCGATCAATCCTTGGTATCGGGAGTACTGGTGACAGCATCTGGTTGCAGTCACCCGTTTCGGGCCGATGTTGCACCCGGCGGGGCGGCGTGCTCAAATAATATCTTAGTATGCAGAAAATAAACTGATGTTATACCTAACTCTACGCCACTACGAATATGTCTGCGCGATCGCTCAGCACGGCAGCCTGTCGGCGGCGGCTGCCGCCGTGCATGTCAGCCAGCCCGCGTTGTCCACAGCGCTTGCCCGGATTGAAGCGCAGCTGGGAGAGCCCCTGTTCCTGAGGCGTCGCGGGGCCGGCATGATCCTGACCCCACAAGGCCGCAGGTTCGCAGACCGTGCGCAAGCGCTCCTGGATCAGGCCGCGCGGCTGGAACGTCGGGGCGCAGATCAAACCGACGGCCAGCAGCTGACCTTGGGATGTTTTACCGATCTGGCTCCCTTTCTGTTGGCCCCAGCGCTGCAGCGCCTTCGGATCGGCTTGCCCGGTGTGGCCATCCGCTACAGGACGGATCACTTTAAACCGCTGCTGGCCTCGATGACCGCCGGGAATATCGACTTGGCGATCAGCTATGACCTGGGCGTGGATGCAAGCTTCGTCCGGCAGGAGGTGTTGCGGCGCGGCCCCGTAGCGCTGATGCCCAATGGTCACCCGCTGGCAGATCGTGACCTCCTGTCCTTGGCCGATCTGGCCGAACAGCCCCTGATTCTGTCCGAAGAAGGATTGTCCGTGCGCCACATGCTTGGGCTGTTCAAATCCATTGGCGCGCTGCCCCGAATTGCCCACCGGGCGGCATCGGTCGAGCTGCTGCGCAGCCTGGCCGCCCATGGCGAAGGGATCGGCATCACCTACAGCAGGCCCCCCGATTTACGCTCCTACGATGGCAAGCCACTGGTCGCGATACCCATCAGCGACACATCGGCAGAGGAGCCCTTGGTCCTGATCAGCCACAGCCCGCCGTCAAAAGGCAGCGTGATAGAGACCGCGCAGCAGATTCTGGCGAAAACGGTTACGGAAATACTCTAGCACGCACATGAGCGCAGCGCCCGGCGTTCCTACGATCAGACCTTGCGCAGTCGGATCACAACGTCGACGGACGCGATTTCAACGCCCTGCGGCGCCGCGGGCAGGCTCTTGATCACCAGCTGATCGGATGGCGCATCCGACAGACGCCCCTCGTCTTCCCAGTAAAAATGGGGGTGGTCGTGCGTATTGGTGTCAAAATAGCTTTTGGACCCATCGACTGTGATTTCCTGCAAGACGCCAGCATCGCAAAAGGCGCGCAACGTGTTGTAGACCGTCGCCAGTGAAACAGCTGCACCCTTGTCCTTTGCCGCGTCAAACAGGCTCTCGGCGGTCACATGGCGATGCTTGCCGTCGCCCACCAACAACTCTGCCAGCGCCACCCGCTGACGGGTCGGGCGCAATCCGGCTGTTTCCAGCCAGTTGGTAGCGATATCTGCTGGTGTTGGCGTCATGTAGCGGTCCTGCATAGCGTTGCTGGCCGCATTTATAGGCCGAAAGGGTCCTTGCATTCAATTCAATTTGCGTAGCTCCGATCTGTATCTGTAGACTGTCACAGTTGAAAAACCTGAAGGCCACAGGCTGAATGCTGGTGTGCCCTCGGCACCCGGAACCCTTGCAGGAGAGTCGAAACGGGTGCTACAGGGAGCCAGATACACGATCATAACATAGGCAGGAGAAGCGCCAGCATGGCCGATTACCCCAGCAGCTTTGACAAAGACGATTTGCTGAAATGCGCCAGAGGCGAGCTGTTCGGCCCTGGCAACGCACAGCTGCCCGCCCCTCCCATGTTGATGATGGATCGCATCACCGATGTGTCGGCCGATGGCGGCGCCCACGGCAAGGGTCACATTACGGCCGAGTTCGATATCACGCCTGACCTGTGGTTCTTTGACTGTCATTTCCCCGGCAACCCGATCATGCCCGGATGTCTGGGTCTTGACGGCCTCTGGCAGCTCACCGGCTTCAACCTGGGCTGGCGTGGCTGGCAGGGTCGCGGCTATGCGCTGGGTGTAGGCGAGGTGAAACTGACTGGAATGGTGCGACCCGACCGCAAGATGCTGACCTATAAGATCGATTTCACCAAAGCTATCCAGACCCGTCGCCTGACCATGGGGGTTGCCGACGGCATCGTGGAAGCCGATGGTGAAGTTATCTACCAGGTCAAGGACATGAAGGTGGCCCTCTCCGAGAGCTGATCCGCAGCTCTCCCCGCCCCTTGAACAAGAAATAGGAGTACGCATCATGCGTCGCGTCGTCGTCACCGGTCTGGGCATCGTCTCGTCCATCGGGAACAATGCCGAAGAGGTTCTTGCCTCTCTCAAAGCAGGAAAATCTGGCATCGAGGCCAGCCCCGAAATGGTCGAGCATGGCTTTCGCAGCCAAATTGCGGGAACGCTCAAGCTGAATGTTGCTGACCATGTCGACAAGCGTACCCTGCGTTTTATGGGGGCTGGCGCGGCCTATGCCCATATCGCGATGAGCCAGGCAATTGCCGATGCCGGCCTCTCCGAAGAGCAAGTGGTGAATGAGCGGACCGGTCTGGTGGCCGGTTCGGGCGGGCCGTCCACATCGGCCATGCTGGCAGCCCATCAGACCGTGCTGAAAACCGGGGCCACGAAGCGGATCGGGCCGTTTGCCGTTCCCAAGTGCATGTCTTCCACGATCTCGGCAAATCTGGCCACAGCCTTCAAAATCAAAGGTATCAACTACTCGATCACCTCGGCCTGCTCGACCTCGCTGCACTGTATCGGCAATGCGGCTGAGCAGATCATGATGGGTAAGCAGGATGTGATGTTCGCCGGTGGTGGCGAGGAACTGGACTGGACCCTGTCGTGCCTGTTCGATGCGATGGGCGCGATGTCGTCCAAATACAACGACACGCCGGAGAAAGCCTCCCGCGCGTTTGATCAGGACCGTGACGGTTTCGTGATCTCTGGTGGCGGCGGTATCGTCGTGCTGGAGGATCTGGATCACGCCCTGGCGCGCGGTGCCAAGATCTACGCCGAAGTGACCGGCTTTGCCGCCACCTCCGATGGCCACGATATGGTCGCCCCCTCCGGCGAAGGCGGCGAGCGCGCCATGCGTCTGGCCCTGCAATCCCTGCCGGACGGCCGCAAGGTGGACTATATCAACGCCCACGGCACCTCGACCCCGGTCGGCGACGTCGGCGAGATCGAAGCGGCCCGCCGGGTTTTCGGCGCGGGCAACGTGCCGCCGATTTCTTCGACCAAATCAATGACCGGTCATGCGCAGGGCGCGGCGGGCGCACTGGAGGCGATCTTCTGCCTTCTGATGCTGGACAATGACTTCATCACGCCGTCGATCAACGTCGACACGCTTGCCGAGGGCATCGAGCCGGGAGAGGTCGCAACCCAGCTGGTGGAAAACGCGGGCCTTGACAGCGTAATGACCAACAGCTTCGGCTTTGGCGGCACCAATGGCTCAATGGTATTGAGCAAATACAAAGGATAACGGCGGATGTCAGGAGTATTGACGGGCAAACGTGGCCTGATCATGGGGGTCGCAAACGACCGTTCGATCGCTTGGGGCATCGCCAAGGCCATGGCCGATGCGGGGGCCGAACTGGCATTCACCTATCAGGGTGAAGCCTTTGGTAAACGGTTGGAACCGCTGGCCCAGAGCGTTGGCAGCGACTTTATGGTCGATGTGGACGTCACCGATGATGCGTCGCTCGACACCGCGTTCGAGCAATTGGCGGCACGCTGGGACAGTGTCGACTTCGTGGTGCACGCCATCGCCTATTCGGACAAGACCGAGCTGACCGGACGCTTCCTCGACACCAGCCGCGAGAACTTCAAGAATTCGATGGATATCTCCGCCTATTCCTTTGTCGAGGTGGCGCGCCGCGCCTACCCGCTGATGAAGGCCAATGGCGGCACGTTGCTGACCCTGACCTACCAGGGATCGAACCGAGTGGTGCCCAACTACAACGTGATGGGTGTCGCAAAGGCGGCATTGGAAAGCGCCACGCGTTACCTGGCCAATGATCTCGGCCCCGAAGGCATCCGTGTGAACGCCATCTCCCCTGGCCCGATGAAAACCCTGGCAGGGGCCGCCATCGGTGGTGCCCGCAAGACGTTTAAACATACGGCGCAGAACGCCCCATTGCGCGATAACGCCACGTTGGAAGCGGTTGGTGGTACAGCCGTCTATCTCGCCTCCGACGCAGGGGCCTGCACGACGGGCGAGATCATCCGCGTCGACGGTGGTTTTCATGTCCTTGGCATGCCGCAGCAGGACAATCTCTGACCTGCTGCCAATCCCTGTCACAAGAACCAAGGGCACCCAGCGGGTGCCCTTTCTTGTTGCTGTCTCCGCTTGACATCACTGTTCCGCAGCCAGTTCTGAAAGAAGCTGCTGCATGAGATCAGCCGCAGGCATAGCACGAACTCCGGCAGCGCCCTGTCCGGCCCATTGCGCGCCATATCCGGGCTCGCCAGCCTGCTTCGCCGCAGTGTTCAGGGCTTTCCCGGCATCATAGGCAATGGGGTAATCCGGAATGATCGTCGGATCGAGCTTCTGCGCAAGGTCGGTGAAACGGTTTCTCAGACAGCGGGCCGGGCGACCTGAAATTACCGTCGTCATCTCTGTTTTCGGATCCGCGGCCAGCAAGGCGGCCCGATAGCCCGCATCGGCACTGCTCTCGGGACAGGCGATGAACGCGGTGCCCAACTGCGCAGCAGCGGCACCTGCTACCAGCGCCTTTGCAATATCGGCACCGGTCATCAACCCGCCTGCGGCAATCACCGGCAGGTTCAGGTTGGTAACCAGTTCACGGACCAGTTCAAGAGTTCCAAGCCTGGGATCCGCGCCGCGCGGATCAAAGATACCCCTATGGCCTCCGGCCTCCCACCCCTGTGCAACAATGGCGTCGATCCCGGCGCTCGCCAACACAGCAGCCTCGGCAAGTGAGGTTGCTGTGGCCAGCAAGATGATGCCGGCTGACTTCAGAGCCGAGATCACCCCCTGCGGCGGCAAACCGAAGTGGAAGCTGACAACTGCCGGGCGCTGCGCAATCAGCATCTCCTGCATATCGGTATCAACGCAGAAGCTGGTGTAGATTTCGCGCAGCGCCTCCGGCGGCGCCGTATTGTAGCTGTGAAACACCGGTGCCAAGGCGCTGAGCCAGGCCGCCTCGCGGGAGGAATCCTCAAGCGCTGGCCGGTGGCAGAACACATTGACGTTAAAGGGTCGGCCAGTCAGTGCCACCGTTTGACGCAGCATCTCCTCAGCCTGGTCGATGCTTGCCGCTCCGATACCCAGGGCGCCCAGCCCACCGGCATTGCTGACAGCCGCCGCCATCTGGGGCGTGCTGACGCCGGCCATGGGAGACTGGAGAATCGGCACGGATATACCCAGAAGTTCCATCAATGCGGCTGACGTAGAAATATCAGTCATTCCGTCCTCTTTCACCACGGCATATCCCGCTGCAAAAGAGCCGGTTTGACGAGGCGGCGCAAGAGGCACCGCCTCAGATGCGATCAGTTGATCGAGACCAGCTCGATATCAAAGATCAGGTCTTTGCCTGCCAGGGGATGATTGGCGTCAAGGGTCACAGTCGCCTCGCTCACCTCAACCACGGTCACCGGCAGCACTTCGCCCGTCGGAGCCTGCATCTGCAATTGTGTTCCAACCTCAAGCGGGATGTCATCAGGGATCCCTTCACGCGGAATGCTCTGCCGCGCCTCGTCATGGCTGGGGCCATAGGCCTGATCCGCGGGAATGTTGAGCGTTTTCGTCTCGCCTGCGGCCATGCCGAGCAGACCGGCGTCCATACCCTCGATAACCTGACCAGAGCCGACGGTGAACTCAAGCGGCTCGCGCCCTTCAGAGCTGTCAAAGACACTGCCGTCTGTCAGCTTGCCTGTGTAGTGGATGCGTACGGTATCGCCGCTTTTTACCTCGGTCATGGGACCTCCAGTTGCTTTCACGTTACAAAGGCGCGCACAGTATAGGACACCACCGTGATGTAAACCCGATGATCCGAAGCAGCCCCGGTCGCACCGTTCCCGGGCGTCCGCAGAGCGGCGGGAAATGATTGTGGCTGGAATTTGCGCCCCGTTTGCGCCTAGGCTGGGACAACCGCAGGACATCGAACCGGAGGCCCCATGGCAATCAGCACCTGTATCTTTGATGCCTATGGCACATTGTTCGATGTGACAGCGGCCGCACGGCAAGCTGCAGGTGAGCCGGAGTTTCCGCATCTGATCGACCATTGGGCAGAGCTGGCCAACCACTGGCGGCTGAAGCAGCTACAATACACTTGGCTGCGTGTAATCACAAACTCACATGCCGATTTCTGGCAGGTCA
The DNA here is from genome assembly GCF_048056275.1 of Phaeobacter sp. JH20_26. NCBI lineage: Bacteria > Pseudomonadati > Pseudomonadota > Alphaproteobacteria > Rhodobacterales > Roseobacteraceae > Phaeobacter > Phaeobacter sp. JH20_26. The sequence continues at coordinate 1,519,485 of NZ_JAYMWL010000013.1, forward strand.
CACAGGACGGGTTGGATTGGGCCATGGAGGCCACCGGCCTGAGCGGTGACCCGCAGCTGCGAAAGCGCCTGCTGGATCTCTACTGGCAGCTTCAGGCCTATGATGAGGTTCCGCAGATGCTGCGCGCCCTCAAGACTGCGGGCCTGCAGACCGCAATCCTCTCCAACGGATCACCCGAGATGCTGGACGGAGCCGTTCAATCCGCAGGGGTCGGCGACCTGCTGGACGATGTGCTCTCTGTCGAAAGCGTTGGTGTCTTTAAACCGGACCCGCAGGTCTATGACCTTGTCGGCAAACGCTTTGGCTGCCAGCGCGATGAAGTGCTTTTCGTGTCCTCCAACGGCTGGGACGCTGCCGGTGCGGCGGGATACGGGTTTACTACGGCTTGGGTGAACCGAAGTGGTGAACCTATGGATCGCCTGCCGTGGAGGCCGCATCACGTGCTGAGGAATCTGGCCAGTATCCCTGACCTGGCGGGGGGATAAACCCGTGCTGAACACGCCACGCGCACTCTCATATTTTACCAGCTCTGACGGGCTGGAGCTGGCCTATGACGATCCAGACTTCGGCCCCCAGACAACAGCCATTTCCCGCCCACCCCTATTGTGCCTGGCAGGGCTCACACGCGACGGGCAGGACTTTCGCTACCTGCGGCCGCATATTCATGGCCATCGCCTGATCACCCTGGACGCCCGGGGTCGGGGCCGGTCTCAATATGCAGACGATATCCATAGCTATTCGGTCCCGCGCGAGGCGCAGGATGTGATCGAGCTGCTGGACCATCTGGGCATTGATCGCGTGACGCTGCTCGGCACCTCGCGCGGCGGGTTGGTGGCGATGGCACTGGCCGCTCTACACAAGGAGCGATTGGCCGGTGTCATCCTGAACGATGTCGGGCCAGAAATTCCGGCAGATGGGATCACCCGGATTATGGCCTATGTCGGATATCGTCCGGCAGCCAAAACCCACGAAGAAGCCGCCTCGGCGCTTGCGACCCATATGGCGCCAGCGTTTCCCGATGTGCCGATGACACGCTGGCGCGAAGAAGCCGAGGTTTTTTACACGCAGACCCGGACGGGTTTGGCGCTGCGCTATGACGCCCGGTTGCGTGAAGCTCTCTTGGCGCAGGCTGCAGCGGGGCCAGCGCCGGATCTCTGGCCATTGTTTCAATCACTTGAAGGTCTGCCCTGCGGCGTGATCCGAGGCGCGAACTCCGACATTCTGACGGCTGAGACCTACGAGAACATGCAGCGCCGTCTGCCGGACCTGATCGCCATGGAAGTGCAGGATCGCGGCCATGTCCCGTTTCTGGACGAACCCAAAGCACTTGCCCTTATCCACCGAATTCTCGAGGTCGCCCAATGACATCCTTTGCCGCAATCAGTGCCGCTGCGGAGCGCCTGCGGGGCCACGCCCGCGAAACGCCGTTGCTCTCCTCCCCCTTTCTGGACGACATCGCGGGTCGCCGGGTACTGGTCAAGGCCGAGTGCCTGCAACATACCGGATCGTTCAAGTTCCGGGGGGGCTGGGCCGCGCTGTCTGCGCTCAGCCAGGATCAGCGCAAGAAAGGCGTGCTTGCTTATTCAAGTGGCAATCATGCGCAGGGTGTGGCCGCAGCGGCGGCCGCCCATGGCACACCCGCCGTGATCCTGATGCCGCAGGACGCCCCAAGAATTAAGATCGCCAACACCCGTGCGCTCGGCGCAGAGGTGGTGCTGTTCAACCGCGCCACCGATAATCGTGATGCCATTGGGGCAGAGCTGGCAGAGACTCGCGGCCTCACCCTGATCAAGCCCTACGACGACGACGACGTCATCGCCGGTCAGGGCACGGTTGGTCTGGAAATCGCCCGACAGGCTGCTGAACAAGACGTGACCGAGGCGGATGTTCTGGTCTGCTGCGGCGGTGGTGGTTTGACTTCGGGTGTTGCCCTGGCGCTGGAACACGCTGCGCCAAAAATGCGGGTTCGCCCCTGTGAACCGCAGGGGTTCGATGACGTTTCCAGGTCACTGGCCGCCGGGCGGATCTGTCGCAATGAGACCACGGCCGGCTCACTCTGTGACGCTATTCTCACGCCTGCACCCGGCGAAATCACCTTCCCGATCCTGGCACGGCTCTGCGGTTCCGGAATTGCTGTCAGCGAAGACGAGGCCATGCACGCCATGGCGCTGGCCTATTCGAGGCTCAAAATCGTGCTGGAGCCTGGCGGTGCTGTCTCGCTGGCGGCAGCATTGTTTCACGCAGACCACCTCAACGGATCGAGCGCGATTGCCATTGCGACCGGTGGTAATGTCGACCCCGCCATTTTTGCCGAAGCGCTACAAAAGTTCGGATAGGCTTCACACTCGCACCGGTCGATCCGGTGCCCTTCGCCCCTGGAGTGCCCCTATGACCGAGTTCACTATCGCCTCCTTCAATGTGAAGAACCTGATCGGTCCCGATCAAGAATACTACAGGTTTCAAAGCTACACGCCCGAGGAATATGCTTGGAAATCCGATTGGTTGGCCGATCAGCTGCTGACGCTCGATGCCGATATCGTGGGGTTTCAGGAAATCTTCGATGAGGCGACGCTGCGCGAGGTGGTCGCCGAAACCGATCGGCGTGGCAAACAGGTAAACGCCGCGACCCTGCCCGATCGCTCCAAACGCTATCACCGCAAGGCCATATTCCGCAAACTCGTCTACACGCCCTATACCGATGCCAAGCTGGCCTATGCTGCCAATACGAATGACCACGACACTCCGGGCAAGCGTCGCCCCGGTCTCGCGATTCTGTCACGTACGGGTTTTGTGGAACCGGTCGAGATTATTCAGGACCTGCCGCTGCCGCTGGATATCCCGATGGCCTGCCTGGGCGGCGAGGATGACGCGGGCTACTACACGCTGCGACGGCTGTCTCGACCGATCATGAAGGCCCGCATTCCCGTCGCGAACCAGATCATCAGCGTATTCAACTGCCACCTGAAATCGAAACTGGGCGAGTTCATAACACCACTTGGGGCGCCTTATGCGCCCGAAACCGTGCTCACGGCTTATGATGCCAGTGGGCGGGCCATGGGCGCGTTGCGGGCAGCTCTGCGGCGTATGGCCGAGGCCTGGGTTCTGCGCCGCGCCATCCTGGACGAGCTGGAACAGGACCGGCCGGTCATGGTCCTGGGAGACTTCAATGATGGCGAGGATGCCGTCAGCTCTGAAATCATCAGCGGCGAGACACCGTTTCGCAACTACTCCTGGATGCTGCGGCATGACGCTCGCCACTCGGGAGATCGCTACAATCCAGACGAAAACCGTCAGATCCGGGAGATGATCGACCGGGTTCGCCTGCGTTCGGCGGAAAAGCTGTTTCTCAAGAAATCTCTCCGTGACGTGGTATACACCACCACATTCGGAGGCGTGCACCAGAGCATCGATCAGATCTATATGTCCCGCCATTTTGATCCCGAATGGACAGGGGCCATCGGCGAAATGCAATATTTCAGCGTCTTCAACGACCACCTTACTGATGGCAGCCACCCCGAAGCGCCCTATAATAAGCTGGCCTCCGACCATGGGCAAATCATGGCCCATATGCGGCTCGAGACTGCCGAATAGAGCCGCGATCCAGCCGCATGGCGGTGCTCGGATCGGGTTTACGTCCTGAAACACGCAGGCTAGGGAAGCGCATCGAATAAGCTCAGGAGGAGTTCCATGCCGCTTGCAGATCTGGGTGACATCCGGGTGAACTATCAATTGGATGGAACGCCTGACGGCCCGACGCTGGTGTTCGCCAATTCCCTCGGCACCGATCTGCATGTCTGGGACGACGTGGTGGCGCGCTTGCCGCCGTCGCTGCGCATCATTCGCTATGACCTGCGCGGCCATGGCGGCACGTCGGCCACGCCCGCTCCCTATTCGATGGGCGCTCTGGTGCGCGATGCCGAGCGCCTGCTGGATCATCTGGGGGTGCGGGACTGTATTTTTGTTGGCTTATCGATCGGCGGGATGATCGCGCAGGGGCTGGCCGTCAAGCGGCTGGATCTGATACGCGGACTGGTGCTCTCGAATACGGCGGCCAAGATTGGCACCCCCGCCAAATGGCAACAGCGCATTGATGCGATCAAGCAGGATGGGCTTGATGCGGTCGCCGACACGATCATGCAGAACTGGTTTGCTCCGGCCTTCTACAGGTCCCCGGAGCTGGCCCATTGGCGCGCCCAGCTGCTTGGGCAATCGGTCGAAGGCTATATCGGCTGCTGCGCGGCCATCGCCGGAACTGATTTTTACACCCCAACCAGCGGCCTGCGCCTGCCAACCTTGGGCATCGCGGGATCGGATGATGGTGCAACGCCGGCAGATCTGGTTCGCGAAACGGTGGATTTAATCCCCGGATCAAGGTTCGAGCTGATCCGCCGAGCCGGACATCTTCCCTGTGTCGAACAGCCCGATATCTTTGCTGACCGTTTGGTGACCTTCCTGAAGGAGCTCGGGCATATTGACTGATCTGCTGCTGGTCCACGGCTCCTGCCACGGTTCGTGGTGCTGGCGCGACGTCCTGCCTCAACTGGAAGCACGCGGGATCAACGCGCGAACCATCGACCTTCCCGGCCCTCGTATAGGCGGCAACGCGCGGGGGTGCGATCCAGTCGCTGTCACTTTGGAGGAAACCGTAGCCGCTGTCCGCGACGCCGCGCGATCAGAGACTATCGTTGTGGGCCATTCCTGGGCCGGCTACCCGATGTCAGCCGCAGCCGATATCGGCCCACCGCTGCGTGGATTGATTTACCTTTGCGCCTATGTCCCCCAGAATGGCCTGTCGATGATCGACATGCGCAAACGCGGCCCAAGCCAACCGCTCATCGGCAAGGTTTTGAAAACCGCGGACGGGCAAAGCTACTGTTTCGACCCCGAAGCCGCACCGGATCTGCTATACCACGATTGCCCGAGGTCAGTGGTGGACTATGCGCTGTCGCGACTGGCACCGCAGCCGATCAGGCCGCAAGACACGCCCGTGAAACTGGGTCCACAATGGGCCGCGACACCAAAAGCCTATATTCGATGCACCCAAGATCGCGTCATCCCGCCAGAATATCAGGCAGAAATGGTGGCGGATTGGCCCACTGATCGGATAAAAAATCTCGACACGTCACATTCGCCGTTCTTTGCCGCGCCCGATCAACTGGCAACGGTGATGGCAACCATAGTGAAAGATCTCTGATGGCCGCTTCTCTTTTTGACAGTCAGCTCTATGCCGCGCTTTTTCCTGCCGGAGATGTCTCCCGGCTATTTTCAGACAGTGCTGAAATCCGTGCCATGCTGCTGGTCGAAGGTGCGCTAGCGAAGGCGCAGGGCAAAGTCGGCATTATCCCCGAAGACAGCGCCGCCGCGATCGGACGCGCCGTGATGGAGGTCGCTCTTGATCCTGGGGCACTGGCTGCCGCGGCTGGGCAGAACGGCGTGCCGGTTCCAGGTCTGGTCGCAGCGCTGCGGAGCGAGATGAGCGCGCCGGAACATGCACAGTATGTTCATTGGGGCGCAACCTCGCAGGACATCATGGACAGCGCGCTGATGCTACGCCTGCGACAGGCGCTTGCGGCGGTGGAAGGGGATCTGATGGCGCTGCTGGCCCAGCTCTCCGATTTGGCTGAAGCCCATGCCAGCCTGCCGATGGCCGCACGCACCTACGGCCAGCTGGCCACGCCAACAAGTTTTGGCGCTGTCGTGGCCGCCTGGGGACAGCCCCTGCTTGGGCTGTTGGACGAATTGCCAAGGTTGCGCGACAGCTGTCTGCTGGTGTCACTTTCAGGCGCCGCGGGCACCTCTGGCGCGCTTGGCCCCCGGGTTGCGGAGCTGCGCGCAGAACTGGCCGCCGGTCTGTCGCTCGCCGATCCGGGTCGCAGCTGGCATACCGACCGCACGCCGGTCTTGCGTATTGCCGATTGGTTTACCCGAGTCTGCGTTGCATTGGGCAAACTGGGTACTGACTGCCTCGCCCTCCGTCAGAGTGGTATTGATGAGATTGCGATCAGCAGTCGCGGCGCCTCATCCACAATGCCACAGAAGCAAAACCCGGTAGGCGCCTCCGCATTGGTTGCGCTGACGTCGCAGGCAAACGCCCAGCTCTCGGCCCTGCATCATTCTGCTGGCCATCAGCACCAACGGGACGGGACAAGCTGGCTCGGCGAATGGTTTAGCCTGCCGCAGACCATTTTCTGCGCCGCCAGTGCCGTGCGGATTGCCAATTCCATGACCCGGGGGCTGACACCGGATGTCGACCGCATGCGGCACAATCTGAACGCTGCCAACGGTACCATTCATGCCGAAGCGTTGAGCTTTGCTCTGGCTGAGCATATGCGGCGCGGTGAGGCGCAGGCGATGGTCAAGGAGCTCTGTGCCAAGGCCGCCCAAGACGGAAAGTCGTTGCAGGAGATCACGGTCGCGCATTATCCAGAGCTTGATCACACCGCGATCTTTGACGCAGCACGGCAACTTGGCTCTGCCCCGGAAGAGGCACAGCAATTTGCGAAAAGCGTCACCGCCCTGCAAGCCAGACGAAATCCCTCCTGACCCGGCGGTGATCGGCGCAACCGTTTCCCTGCCCCCTGCGCCAATTCGTCTTCAAGATACGACGCGTCACAGACGGTTTCGGGCTTGCGGGCTCGCTTCCCCCGGTCCACCGTGACCACTAAAAGGGGAGAGACGCGACATGCCTATCGTTAAAGCAGCCGTATGCCATCAGTTCGGCAGCCCGCTTGTGATCGAGGATGTCCAGCTTGCCGCGCCGCGTAGCGGTGAAGTGGAGGTCAAACTGGATGCCGTCGCGATCTGCCACAGTGATATCTCCTATGCGGAGGGTGCCTGGGGTGGTTTCCTGCCCGCTGTCTATGGTCACGAGGCTGCCGGCGTGATCAGCGCAGTTGGCGAGCATGTTCATGGCTTCGCCGAAGGCGATAGCGTGGTCGTGACCCTGATCCGCTCCTGCGGCAGCTGTCCCAGCTGTGCAGGGGGCGCTCCAACGCTGTGCGAGACCCCCTATGATGCTATCAATGGCCCGCTGAAAACCCTTGCAGGTTCCCCCCTGATGCAGGCCATGGCCTGCGGTGCATTTGCAGAACGGGTGGTGGTTGACCAACGCCAGATTGTGAAAATTCCGGCAGATCTGGGTAAAGACGTTGCCGCACTTCTGTCCTGCGGCGTGATCACCGGTGTCGGCGCTGCGGTGAACGCCGCCCAGCTGCGCGCAGGCCAGGATGTTGTGGTGATTGGTGCAGGCGGTGTCGGCCTCAATGCGATTCAGGGCGCCCGCATCGCCGGCGCCCGCCGCATCGTCGCTGTCGACCTCAGCGAGGATAAGCTGGCCATTGCCGAAGAGTTCGGGGCCACCCATACGGTTCTCGGCAGTCTGGATGCCCCTTGGAAGGCCGCCTACAAAGCGCTTGGCGGTCGCGGTGCAGATGTCGTCCTGGTCACCGTTGGTGCGATCCCCGCCTACGATCAGGCCACAAGGTATCTCGGTGTCGGTGGGCGCATGGTAATGATCGGCATGCCCCATTCCGGCGCGAAAGCCAGCTACGAACCCGTGATCATGGCGGCTATCGGTCAGGGCATGATCGGGTCGAAAATGGGCGACGTCGTTATCCAGCGCGATATTCCATGGATGGTAGACCTCTACAAACAAGGACGTTTGAAGCTGGACGAGCTGATCTCCGGCCGGTGGCGGCTTGAAGAGATCAATGCAGCGATCGCAGACACCAAGACGGGCTCGGCGCGCCGCAACATCATCGTTTTCGACCAATAAACCGTTCAGTAGCCACGGGGAAATGACATGAAACTGCAAGACCTCGACATCATCGTCACAGCCCCACCCGCGCCCGGCTGGGGAGGGCGCTATTGGATCCTCGTCAAACTGACCACCGATACCGGCATCATCGGCTGGGGCGAATGCTACGCGGCCTCGATCGGCCCAGACGCGATGAGCCACGTGATCCGTGATGTATTTGACCGCCACATGCTGGGACAATCGCCAGAAAACATCGAATGGATGTTCCGACGGGCGTACTCGTCAGGTTTCACCCAGCGGCCCGACCTCAGCGTCATGGGCGCATTCTCAGGACTGGAAATCGCCTGTTGGGACATTCTCGGAAAGGATCGCAATCGTCCGGTTCACGCACTTATCGGCGGGCGAATGAACGAGCGGCTGCGCGCCTATACTTATCTCTATCCGCAGCCCCATCACGATATTGATGCGTTCTGGAACAGCTCCGAGCTGGCAGCTGAATCCGCCATTGCAGCTGTGGAGAACGGATATACAGCGATCAAATTCGACCCCGCCGGTCCCTATACGATGCGCGGCGGGCATATGCCGGCACAATCTGACATCACGAAATCCGTCGCCTTCTGCCGAGCGATCCGTGAGGCTGTGGGAGATCGTGCCGACCTACTGTTCGGAACCCATGGCCAGTTCACGCCCGCCGGCGCCATTCGGTTGGGGCAGGCTCTTGAACCCTATAGTCCCTTGTGGTTCGAGGAGCCGACACCCCCCGATTTGGTCGCGGATATGGCCCGTGTCGCTGAACGGGTGCGCATTCCCGTTGCCACCGGAGAACGACTGACCACCAAGGCGGAGTTTGCCGCTGTGCTGCGCGCTGGCGCGGCCGAAATCCTGCAACCGGCATTGGGGCGGGCAGGCGGCATCTGGGAGGTCAAGAAGATTGCGGCCATCGCCGAGGTTTTTGGTGCCCAAATGGCACCGCATCTCTACGCCGGTCCTGTGGAATGGGCTGCCAATATCCAGTTGGCGGCGTCAATCCCCAACCTTCTGATGATCGAGACCATTGAAACGCCGTTCCACATGTCGTTGATCAAGCAGAGTATCACGATCGAAGCTGGGTGCGTCATCCCCTCGGACGCCCCCGGCCTTGGTATCGAGGTAGACGAAGGTCTCGCCCGCGCCCATCCATTCGAGGGAGACGATTTGCACCTCAATATGCAGGATGCCCCCTGCAACTACGCCGATGGTAACAGTTTTGTCGGCGGCGCGCCGCCCAAAACCAAATAACAGAACTACCCGTCGCAGTAGGATTTCGAACCTGTCGCGCATGCGCGCCGCCTGTCTGACCATCCGGCCTGCGCTTGCCCTGCCACAAGTCTCGGCCGCGCTAGCTCGACACGTAGCCAGCAACCACCTGCAACAGTTTAAAAGCCGTGGCGGCATCGTTTTCGACAACTGCGAGGAACTCCTCCTCACCGATCCGCAAACACGTCAGCTCGCTTTCGGCAATCATGCTCAGCGCCCTGGGTTCCTTCCGGATCAATCCCAGTTCGCCAACCAGACGACCGGCACCGACCTTGGCTACGAGACGGCTGTCATCACCTGCCTGCGGCAGATATAGGCCCGCTTCGCCCTCCAGAATCATATAAGCGCCGTCACTCGCTTCATCGTCCTTGAGAAACACCGTGTCACCAGCCTTGGCGGTATACCAGCGCGCCCCAAAGGCAAGAAGCCGGAGCTGGCGACGGTTGAGCTCGGAGAACAGCTCAGTTTGCTCAAGCGCTCGTAGTTTCCGTGCAAGATCAGCACTGCCCGCACCATCACTGACCGCATCCGCAGCGGGGGTGTCACTCACCAACCGGCCCTGGCGAAGCTCATAATAACTGTCGAAGACATCCGGGCTTTCAAAGCTGCTGCCCAGATAGATCAGCGTCGTCTCTGGCAAAAGATGGCGCAGGTTCTTGTGAATGGCGATGCGTGTATCCAGATCGTAGCTCGCCATTGCAGTGTCTAGGATCAGGATATCCGGGCGCTTGATCGAAGCGCGTGAGAAGGCAAGCGGCTCGGCAAAGCTGGCTGCAAGCCCCTGCCCGCCTATCGCAATCGGCAGATCAAAAATCAGCTCAACAACCCGATCACGCACGCCGTTCTCGACAAGAACCTCTGAGACCAGCTTCTGCACCTCCTCGGCTCGCCCGCCGGCGCTATCGGAAATCTTGCCGAACAGGGCATTCTCGAGCACCGTCAGACCCGGAGCAAAGGCCCCCTCATCAAGCGGCTCGAAAATATCACCCAGCGTCGCCATCAACTGCTTGGAGTGGCTTTGGCGGAACGCAAGAATGCGCTCTTCTATCTCATCGCTGAACGCAGCACCGATTTGTTCGGCAGAGATGCTGAAAGGCACGATAAGTAACCGCGCAAGTTCTTCATGGCTCAGCGTAGAGACGCCATCGTTCCGGGTCTTGTCGACCAGCGCCAGCGCCCCCTCATAGGCCGAAGCCTCCAGCCCAAGCTTGCGGAAGAGCGGATGATCGGTACCGTCAATGCCAAAGATCTGCCGCAGCATTTCCACCACGTCACGGCTGAGCGCGACGAGATCGACGTCAAGATCGAGTGCCCTGAGTTGATCCAGAAAATCATTCTGTTGCCTCAGGACGTCTTCGGTGATCCGCGCTTGCGTGGTTGCATATAGAAGATTCTCCGCCACCGGCAGGGCCGGATTGTACCGATCTGACGCCAGAAAGTGCACGTATTGTTCCAGGCCCGCCTTGGTAACCGCCTGCTGCACCTTTGGACGCAGTTCGACCAGCTGAAGCGCCAATTCTGAATGACTCTTGGCATCGAAACGCTGTTCGACGCCACGACGGAACAGGGCGGTATCGGACCCGATCCCCGACACCAACCGCAGCCACCAGTCGCGCAGCTCCGCCTCGCTGGAGAACCCGGCCAGGCTCGGGTCCAGCCAGGAGGCGTCCAGTGGATCTGGGCTGTTACCCGCACGCTGCGCCACATCATAGCGCCGCAGGTCCTGCGCGGTACCAAGCGGCCGCTGCCTGATCGGCATCATCACATTGTCGCCAAAAGAGCCTTGAAACAGCACCGGGCGGGACGTGGCATGACCGATGCGGGCAGCGATCACCGCCTGATGAATGTCACGCATGTTCTGGTCATCGATACAGACCTTGCCCGCCGAAGGCAGCAATTCGCGGGTCAACAATCCCGCCAACGCACGGCGATCCTCCTCTGAAGGCGCGGCAACCCCGATCACCTTGCCTGCCGGGAAGCGGGCATTGAGATCTTCCAGAACAAGATTGCCATCCGCATCGCGGACGTTGACCCCCTCCACGACGATATCGCCCCGAAGCCGTTTCAGATCCTCGGGAGCGCCCGTCATCAAGGCCTCATCGACCATGCCGGGCGGGTCAAATCGCTCCAGGATCACATCCCAGCGCAACGCCATATCCTGCGTCTGGTTGTAATAGGCCAGCAGTTCCTTCCAGGGCGATGCCAAGTCCTTGTAGGCGGCAAGGGCTGCAACCAGTGCACCGAGCGAGACCTTGCCTTCAAGCACCAGATAGCCGCCAACTGCATAGAACAGAAACGGTGTCAGCTGGGTAATGAAGTTGTTGAGAAACTTCATGAAGAATTTTTTCTGATAGATCGCAAACCGGATGTCATAGAGCCATCCGAGCCGATCCGTGATGACAGCCATCCGGTAACGCCAACCGCCGTTCAGACGTAGGGTAGATGCGCCAGCAGCGCTTTCGCCGATCTCGGAGGCCAAAGCGCGGATCTGATGAATGCGCTTCTTGTTCAACAGGTTGATTTGCCGCTGCAACATCGGGATCAACCAGCCCTGCAAGGGAATTAGCGCAACCGCCGCCAGACCGAACCAGACACTCTGCATGAACAGAAAATAGAGGATCGTCAGCATCTGACCGGCCTGTAGCACCGGCTGGCTGACCGCATCCCCCATCAACCCCCCCATCGGCTCACTTTCCGAGGTGATCATAGACACCAGTTCGCCCTGGCTTACCCGTTCGAAATACGGCTGTGGGAACCGCACAACACGCGAGATCAACCGATAGCGAAACCGCCGTAGCATCCGCTCGGCCAGAACCCCCTTCATCGTGTTGATGCGCATTTTCAGCAGACCATGCGCGAGAACCGCCAGAAGAAATCCACCGCAGAGAAGCCAGAGATAATGCAGCTGGTTCAGCTCGTACCCAAGCAGGTCAATCGTGGAGCTCTGCGCCCCTATAGCATCGTTGATGATGCGTTTTGGCAGTTCCAGAGTGAGATAGAGAAGTGGAAACAAGCAGGCCGTGACCACCAACAGAACCAGTTGGTCGCGCTTTGAGTAGTTCCAGATAAACCGAAAAAGAGTGCGTTCTATGGGACGGCTCCGAAATGGAAAATGTTACGGAAACTGATCCCGATATGCCTAGCCCGGATTGCCAGTTGCAGGCAATGGCAAGACGGACGTCGCACGCCGTGTCGTCCGGTTCAATCCAGCTGACCTTGCCCAAAGCCTATCCAGATGACGGAGCGTCGTGGCGATTAGTGCCACAGGCCATTTGCCTGTTTCGAAAAAATACGTAAGCTTTCAGCGCGCGACACAAAACGGGGCCATTGCTTTGACAGACCACCTCGCATCCCTTTTGGGATTGCTTTGCCTGCTTCAGATCAAACACATGTTTGCGGATTTCTACCTGCAAACACCCAAGATGCTCTCGGGTCGTGGTGAATATCTGCATGCCGGACGGGCACAACATGCGGGGGTGCATGTGATGGGATCCATTATTGCCTTTGTTATCATGGGGGCTCCGGTTGGCTTCATCTTGATCATCTGCGCGCTGGAATGGGTGGCACATTTCAACATCGACTATTGCAAGGCCTGCTATTCCAAACGCAAGGAACTGGCACCGAATATGGCTGTCTACTGGCGCGCGATGGGCACCGACCAGGCCTTACACCAACTCACCTATCTTGCGATGGCAGCTGCCTGGGCGCATGTCAGTTTCGGCTGAAAGCCGAAGCAGCGCGACCTAAGCTGTCGGCGCCCGGGACAAAGCTCAGCGCGTGACAGGTTCGTCGCGCTTGATGGTCCGCAGCACCACGTTTGTTTGCGCACTGGCAACCGCAGGCAGGCGGAACAGAAACTCCTCAAGAAACCGATTGTAAGCGTCAAGATCAGGCGCCAATACCCGCAGGTGGTAATCCGACTGCCCCGTGGTGGCATAGCATTCCTGAACCAGACGGCTGGTCTCAACCGCCTTGATGAAGTCCGACAGCTTTTCGCGGTCGTGGCGGGTCAGCTGCACATGGACAATCGCGTGAAATCCCAGCCCCATCGCCGCCGCGTTCACCACCGCGCCATAGCGCTCAATGACACCCGCCTCCTCCAGCGCGCGCACCCGCCGCCACAACGCCGAAGCTGACATCCCCACCGCCTCTGCCAGATCCGCATTCGACATCCGCGCATCCTGTTGCAGCAGCGTCAGGATCCGACGGTCCCGATCATCAAGGGTGAGATCATCATCCATGGTAAAATCATCCAAATTCTTACACCACATGGAAATATCATTCATGAATGGAGTAAAACAGAGGTAATCTGGCAAGAATATCCAGCCAATGTGGATTATCATTTCGCGCATATGATCGTATCATTGCAAGGGATACTCCAATGACCCAGCTCAGCCACGATTTTCGCAGTTACCAGCTGGATGACCGGTATGAGATGACGACGGGCCGCGTCTTTCTGACCGGCACCCAGGCACTGGCGCGCGTGATGCTGGATCAGGCACGGCGCGACAGATCGGCCGGATTGAATACCGCAGGCTTTGTATCCGGCTATCGCGGCTCTCCGCTGGGCGGCGTTGATCTGGAATTCTGGCGCAGCCGCACACGCATGGACGCCAATAACATCACCTTCATGCCCGCCGTGAACGAAGATCTGGGCGCAACCGCCGTCTTGGGCGCGCAGCAGGCCATTCTTGACCCTCACTGCGAGGTCGAGGGCGTGTTCTCCATGTGGTATGGCAAGGGACCGGGGGTCGACAGGTCCGGCGATGCGCTGAAGCACGGCAACGCCTATGGCTCATCCGAGAAGGGCGGCGTTCTGGTCGTTGCAGGCGATGACCATGGTTGCGTCAGCTCCTCAATGCCACATCAGTCCGACGTGGCCTTCATGTCCTGGTTCATGCCGGTCCTGAACCCGGCCGATGTCGGGGAATTCCTGCAGTTTGGCGAATACGGCTTTGCGCTGTCGCGCTATTCGGGCACCTGGGTGGGGTTCAAAGCCGTCTCGGAAACCGTGGAAAGCGCACGCTCCGTGGACCTGCGCCCGGACCGCGCTTTCTCCTACCCCGAACTGCCCGATTATCCAGGCGGGCTGCACATCCGCAGATCAGACCTGCCCTCGCCGGAGATCGAGACCCGGATCCACGCCAAGCTGCGTGCGGTGCGTGCCTTCGCCGAGGCAAATCCGATTGATACGCGGATCTACGATCTGCCGGAGGCAAAATTCGGCTTTGTCACCACTGGCAAGGGACATCTGGACCTGATGGAGGCGCTGCGCCTGCTCGGACTTGATGCCGCCGCCTGCAAACGTCTCGGTATTGATATCTACAAGGTTGGGATGGTTTGGCCCCTAGCCCGCACCGAGGCGCTGCGTTTTGTAAAAGGCAAACAGGAAGTTCTGGTAGTCGAGGAAAAACGCGGCATCATCGAGAGCCAGTTCAAGGAATATTTCTACGACTGGCCAGGCGACAAACCGGAACGGATGGTCGGCAAACATGACAGTCAGGGCAACCCGCTGATCCCCTGGACAGGTGAGCTGTCGCCTTTGCAGCTGGTGCCGATCGTGGCGGAACGCCTGAACCGGTTTTTCCCAGAGGAAAACCTGTTGGAGCGGGCAGATATTCTGACCGCCAAGCCCCCTCAGCTGCTGAATATCCCCGGTGCCACCCGCACCCCCTATTTCTGCTCGGGCTGCCCTCATAACACCTCCACTAAACTGCCTGAAGGCAGCAATGCCAACTCGGGAATTGGCTGCCATGTCATGGCCAGCTGGATGGACCGCGACACCGCCGGTTATGCCCAGATGGGAGGCGAAGGGGTGCCCTGGACAGTTGCCTCGAAATTCAACGGCGGCAAGCATGTGTTCCAGAACCTTGGCGAGGGCACCTGGTATCACTCCGGCTCTCTGGCGATCCGTCAGGCGGTCGCTGCGGGCACAAATATCACTTATAAAATTCTTTATAATGATGCGGTCGCGATGACCGGCGGCCAGCCAGTAGATGGACCGGTCAGTGTCTCAGGCATCGCCCAGACCTGCCGCGCAGAAGGCGTCGACCGGATTGCGCTGGTGTCCGATGAGATCGGCAAGTTCTCCCCCTCCGATTTCCCTGCGGGCACCAGTTTTCACGACCGTGCCGAAATGGACACCGTCCAACGCGAGCTGCGGGAGATCCCCGGCGTTACCGTCTTGATTTACGAACAGACCTGCGCCACCGAAAAACGCCGCCGCCGCAAGCGTGGCACAATGGAGGATCCAAAGCGGTTTGCCTTTATCAATGATCTGGTTTGTGAGGGCTGCGGCGATTGTTCGGTGGAATCCAACTGCCTGAGTGTCGAGCCGAAAGAGACCCCCTTTGGCCGAAAACGCAAGATCAACCTTTCAAGCTGCAACAAGGATTTCTCCTGCCTGAATGGTTTCTGCCCAAGCTTCGTAACCGTGGAAGGTGCAACGCGGCGCAAGAAAGAAATTGCCGCTTTGGACATTGGTACGCTGACCGCTGGCCTACCTATGCCTGCTTTGCCATCGCTGGAGGATCCGTTCGATCTTCTGGTGACCGGCGTCGGCGGTACGGGCGTCGTCACGGTAGGTGCTGTGATCACTATGGCCGCGCATCTGGAAGGGAAAGGCGCCAGCGTCCTGGACTTTACCGGCTTCGCACAGAAGTTCGGCACCGTACTCGGCTACATCCGCCTTTCAAATGCACCGGACGCGCTGCATCAGGTGCGTATCGACCAAAGTGCGGCAGATGCGGTAATCGGTTGCGACGTGGTAGTCAGTTCCGCTCCGAAAGCGTCAGCCCACTATCGCGAGGGCACGAAAATGGTGCTGAACCGCGCCGAAATGCCCACAGGCGATCTGGTCCTGCGCCGTGATGCCGACTTGATGGCCACTCTGCGCGAAAAATCCATCGCCGATGTTATCGGTGCCGACAACCTGTCGGGCTTCAACGCGAATGAAGCGGCAGAAACTCTGCTTGGCGATGCCGTTCTGGCCAATGTCATGATGCTGGGCTTTGCCTGGCAAAAGGGACTGGTTCCGGTCAGCCTCGTCGCCCTTGATCAGGCTATTGTCTTGAACGGTGTTGCGATCGAGAAGAACCGCCTGGCCCTGGCCATCGGGCGGGCCTTCGCCCATGATCCGGCGCGCCTGTTAGATCTCTACTCCGAAGAGGAGGCGCGCACAGAAACCCTGGCCGAGCTGATTGACCGCCGTGCCACGTTTCTGACCGGCTATCAGGATGTTGCCTATGCACAATCTTATACTGCCCAGCTGGAAACCCTGCGCGATGCCCTTCCTGCGGATCGGTCTGAAGAGCTGGTCAAGGCGGCCGCAAGATCGCTGTTCAAACTGATGGCCTACAAGGACGAATTCGAAGTGGCCCGCCTTCTGAGCGACGATCGTTTTACGCATCAGCTCGAAACCGAATTTGAGGGCGACTTTCAGGTGAACTATCACCTTGCCCCGCCTCTCCTCAGCCGCAAAACCGATGCGCGGGGCCGGCCCCGCAAAATCCAGTTCGGCGGCTGGATGCGTCCGGCACTCCGCCTTCTGGCGAAGGGACGCCGCCTGAGAGGCCATCGCTGGAACCCCTTCGGTCATCACGAAGAGGCACGTCTGCACCGCGATCTGCTCAGCTGGTATCAGGGCATCCTCCAGCAGGCCGCCGTACGCTATACAGCAGAGGATCACGACAAATGGCTGTCCGTGCTGACTGCACCGATGGATATCCGTGGATACGGACCGGTGCGCATGGCCGCCGCCGAAAAGACCAGGGCCGACGTCGACAATCTGCTCACTGCGATGTGAGACCGCGTCTCAGGGGCGCCAGTACTGTTTGGCGTATTCCGCAAATTCGGCCAGCTCTGCGGGGCTGGCCGACTGGCCGGTAAAGACCTCCAGATAAGCCCCCGTCATGCTGAGCCGCTGCTCGTACGGCTCATTAAGGCCCGCCATGTCGTAGCCCAGCTGCATGTAATAGAGCACTTTGGCCCGCGTTTCTGCATCGCGTTCAGGGTAATCATAGCGCCGAAACATCGAGGTCAACGCATCGATCCTGCGGGCATCCGACATGTCCAGAATATTGCGCACATGGCCGGATCTGCGCGCCCAGTCCCGTATCGCGAAATCAAGAGCCGTGTTGAACAACTGCGGGTTCGCCGTACAGCGAAACACATTCAGGACAGCGGCGGTAATGGTCTCTGCCGCAGCTTCAGCCTGCCCCATCAGGCCAACCGTATTGGTCTGTTCCCAATTGGTCAGCAGTGCGTCCAACAGATCCTGCCGTGACTTGAAATACCAATAGAACGAAGACCGAGAAACCCCCATGCGTTCCGCCAGCGCAAGCACCTTGACCTGCTCGACCCCGTCGGTAATCAGCACATCCATCGCCACATTCAGCCAATCTGCACGCGTGACCTTGACGTTGCCAACCAATGGGATGGCTTCGGGATCATCGCGGTGCAGGATCGGTTTTTCAGCCATGGCTGACCTCTGAATACTTGGATTGAAACCTCGGCGGGCGGGCCGTAGACGACACGAATGATCTGACCGCACAACTTGCCGCTGTTTGTACAGGCTGTCCATCCGGTCCTACAAGTGTTCTCACAATCGGGCGCTTGGGCGCTCGGCGATCCTATCGTACCACGCGCGGGTCGCAGTATTGTCTGCCGGGATACGCATCTTGATGACCCGGGCGAAGTCGACAAAAACAAAGGCGGCAATATCGGCCAGGGTCAGATCGTCCAAAGCGACAAAGACGCTTTGCTGCAAGCGCGCCTCCAGCAAATCGAAAAACCGCGCAGTTCGGGCAAGACCTCGTTCTGCCAACTCTGGAATCTGAGCATGATCTTCGGGGCCAGGAATGGCCCGGTGGGCAAAGGCCGGGTGGCTGTTTCGCAGCGCTTCGGCGATCGGCAGTCCGCACTGCGCCTCTACTATCGCATGCCACATCAGGACTTGCCCTTTTTCCGCCGGAGTGCGCCCCATCAATGGCGGTTCCGGGTGGAGCGCCTCCAGATAGGCCGCAATCCCCAGGTTCTCAGTCAAGGTCAGCCCGTCATCCGTCACCAGAACCGGCAGCGTCGCCTGCGGATTGACCGCCCGAAACGCCTCAGACAATTGTTCGCCCTTTGCAATCGAAATGTCGCGCGTCTCGATCTCCAGCCCCTTTTCTGCGATGAACATCCGCGCTCGTCTGGGGTTGGGGGCGGTGCTGCAATCGTAAAATATCATAGTGCGGCCTCTCATCTGCGTTTCGGAACGTCTCAAGCAGCCTAGGTCGCCGGAAGGCCACGGCGCCAGTCAAACCCGACGTCGCAACCGCAGCTGACACGCGCGGATCAGCTCACACGGCAATAGATGAAACACCGCCCCGGAACCGCCCCCGCTGGCAAAGGCTGTTCCACCAGCGAGTCGAAATACATCCGGTCTGAGGACACCATAAGGCCGCCCACCGCCAGAAGCGGCTCGACCAGAGGCGAGATCATCCTCGCGAAGGCGTCGTTCTTTTCGCGGTCATGCCCGCCCAGGTCGGCGTGGATCAGGCTGGCGCCTCCCGAAAACCGGTCTGCGGCTGCGGGCAGTGTTTCACGAACGTCACCAAGGATGGTCAGATGTTCCGCTGGCGTGCTGTCGGGATGCGAGGCGACGGCGCGCTCGAATACATAGACGTCACGATCACGAATGCGTTCGCGCATGTGGTGAAAGGTACGGCCATTGCCTAACCCCAGTTCAAACACCGGCTCTGTCCGGCCCGCGGTCTGCGCAATAGCCGCATCCAGACAGGCCCGCTGCGACACCATCCGGTCGATAAACAGATCAAGCCGTGTGGTGGTATTCTGCGCGTTCATGACATTCTCCCTTAGATGACCGTGGCAGCACTAAGGCCGCAAGTTGCGACAGCTGTGACAGAGATTGTCGCGAATGTGTAGCATCCGGAAGCTATGCGTCTCTGCGCTTTTGCACGAGCCTGGGCTGCTCGCGCGCACTCAATTTTTTGGCATCAATCTTTAGGGTATGGAAATGGGATTTGACTATTGCCCCAGTGGCGCGCGACAGTGGGCGAAAAAAACAGGGGATATGGAACCGCTATGCAAGCGCCGCAACGGCTTGGCGGCTTAGGCTAAATGACGCCTCTGCTGTCTGTCGAGAACCTCAGTATCGGATTTGGCCAGGGTGACCCGGTTGTGAGAGACGTGAATTTTTCCGTCTCCGCAGGTGAAACCGTTGCGCTTGTCGGAGAAAGCGGCTCGGGCAAAACCGTGACCTGTCGTGCTGTCCTGCGGATCCTGCCGAAGGCCGCGCAGATCAGGCAGGGCCGGATCTTGTGGCGTGGCGCCAACGGCGGTGGCGAACGGGATCTGCGCACGCTGGGCGAGCGGCAGATGCGAGACGTTCGCGGCAATGAAATCGCAATGATCTTTCAGGAGCCGATGCGCTCTCTTTCGCCACTGCACAGGATCGGCAATCAGGTTGCCGAAGTACTCTGGCTGCATGGTGGCAAGAGCGAAAGCGCCGCCAAGCGCGAGGTCTTGACCTGTTTTGAACGGGTGGGCTTCCCGGATCCTGAGCGCACCTATAAATCCTATCCTTTCGAGCTGTCCGGCGGGATGCGTCAGCGCGCGATGATTGCGATGGCGATGGTCGCCAAGCCTGATCTTTTGATCGCGGACGAACCGACGACGGCGCTGGACGTAACCACCCAGGCACAGGTACTGGGCCTGATGAAAGACCTCCAGCGCGATACCGGCATGGCGATGATCCTGGTGACCCACGATCTGGGTGTTGTCGCCAATATGGCAGAGCAAGTCGTCGTCATGCACAAAGGCCGCGTCATGGAATCCGGCAGTGCCGAAGCTGTCCTTGGCGCGCCCGCGCATCCCTACACTCAGGCTTTGTTCAGGGCGGCCCCGCAGATCCCCGAGACACCAGAACCCGTCTCCCCTGTGCCGCAGGACGATCTGATCCTTGAACTGCGCAACATTTCCAAGACATACGCGTTGCGGGCTGGCAAAGGCTGGTCTGCGCCCACCCTTATTCATGCCTGCAAAGAGCTGAATCTAGCGCTCCCGCGCGGCAAGACGCTGGCAATCGTCGGCGAAAGTGGTTCGGGAAAGACAACAGCCGCACGTATTGCGCTTGGCGCCGAAGCTCCCGACCCCGGCGGGGAAGTCTTGTTCAGACCCGCAGCAGATGCCGCACCGATTTCTGTTCATGACATGGACCGCAGCAGCCGGACGGCGTTTCAACGAGCCGCCCAGATGGTGTTTCAGGACCCCTATTCATCGCTGTCGCCGCGGATGCGTGTTCAGGATGCCATGACTGAACCGCTGGAGATCCACGGTTTGGGCAATCGCAGCAGCCGCCGGGATCGCGCCGAAGAGATGTTGCGGCTGGTGGGCCTGCAACCTGAAATGCTGCTTCGCTATCCACATGCGTTCTCGGGCGGTCAGCGCCAACGCCTGTCGATCGCCCGCGCGCTGATGCTCGATCCATCGCTGATCGTCTGCGACGAGCCGACATCGGCCCTGGACGTCTCGGTCCAGGAACAGATCCTGCGACTGCTGGAGGACATCCGCGATCAGCAGCAACTGTCCTATCTCTTTATCAGCCACGACCTCGCTGTGGTGGCACGCATCGCCGATGAGGTCGCTGTAATGCGCCGTGGTATGGTGGTAGAACAGGCGCCGCCTGAAACGCTGTTTTACAATCCTCAGCATCCATACACCAAGGCACTGATTGCTGCGCAGCCGGAACCGAGCATCAAGCGCCCAATCAATCTCAAATTGGTAGCACAGGGCGCCGGATCGCCCGACAGCTGGCCAGACCGTTTCAAATTCTCCGGCATCACGGCACCGCCTTTGGTACAAGTGGAGCCCGGACATAAGGTACGTTGTCATGTTTAATCTGCGCTCATCCCTGAAGACCCTCGCAACTGGCGCGGTTCTGGCCCATGCCCTCAGTCTGGCAATGGCCTCGACGGCCGTCGCCACGCCCGCACAACTGATCGAAAGCGGGTTTTGGGAACAGGAGGTGCAATCCGGCGACCTGCCGCCTGTCGCCGAACGAGTGCCCGAGGTCCCGTTGATCGTCGATCTGGAAGCCAAGGGCCGTCAGTTCGGGGTCCAGGGCGGCACGCTCAACACCATGGTGACGCGGTCCAAGGACATCCGGCAGATGGTGGTGTACGGCTACGCCCGACTGGCGGGCTATGACGAGACCTATCAGCTACAGCCAGACATCCTGCTGGATTTCGAGGTTGAGGATAATCGCCGCTTCACCTTGAAACTGCGTCCGGGTCACCGCTGGTCAAATGGTGATCCCTTCACCTCTGCCGATTTTGAATACTGGTGGAAAGACGTCGCCAATAACCTGCTGCTCAACCCTACTGGCGCCCCGGATTATCTGCGGGTGGATGGGGCGCTGCCAACCGTCAGTTTTCCTGATGAAACAACCATCATCTACGAATGGGCTGCCCCCAATCCCAGTTTCCTGCACAGTCTTGCGCAGGCCAGCCCGCCCTTCATCTATCGCCCATCGGCCTATCTGAAACAGTTTCATGCCGATTACGCCGACCCCGAAAAGCTCGCTGAGGAAGTGGACTATGCCCGGGTCAAGAGCTGGGCCGCCCTGCACAACAAGCTCGACAATATGTATAAGTTCGACAACCACGAATTGCCGACTTTGCAGCCTTGGATCAATGCAACCTCGGGCAAGAAGATCCGGCATCTCTTCGTGCGCAATCCTTATTACCATCGTGTCGACAGCAAGGGCGTGCAGCTGCCCTATATCGACACGGTCGAGATGGAAATCGTGGCAGGCGGCCTGGTCGCCGCCAAGACCAATGCCGGCGAAGCGGACCTGCAAGCCCGCGGACTTGGCTTTCGCGATATTCCGATCCTGCGCAAGGGAGAGAGCGATGGCGCCGCCTACAAGACCTATCTCTGGGGCAATGGAACTGCTTCTCAGATCGCCATCTATCCAAATCTCAACGTAAACGACGACCAATGGCGCCAGGTTCTGCGCGACACGCGCGTACGCCGGGCCCTCTCTGTCGCGATCAACCGGGCCGGCATCAACAAGGCGCTCTATTTCAAACTGGCAAAGCCGGGGGCGATGACGGTGCTTGAGGCCAGCCCCTTCTTTGATCCCGCCCTGCGCGAGGCCTGGGCTCAATATGACCCCGAGCTGGCAAACCAGCTTCTGGACCAAGCCGGGCTGAGCGAGCGTGACAGCTATGGCATCCGTAAACTGCCCGATGGCCGTCCCATGGAACTTGTCGTGGAGACCGCCGGCGAACGTCAGGAGGTAGAAAACGCGCTACAGATCATCTCCGATGACTGGCGCGATGTTGGCGTCAAACTGGTGATGCGGCCCCTTGATCGAGACATCCTGCGCAACCGGGTGTTTTCCGGCACTACAATGGCCTCGGTCTGGTATGGCTGGGACAACGGGCTGCCGCAAACCTATACCTCACCTGCTTATCTGGCACCGACCGATCAGGTGTTTCTGTCTTGGCCGAAATGGGGCCAATACCATCAGACCGGAGGTGACGTTGGGGAGGCACCGGACCTCGAACCCGCCCAGCGACTGATGGAACTCTGGCACGCCTGGGAAGCCGCAACAACGGACGAAACCCGCACCAAGGTCTGGCAGGAAATGCTGAAGATCCACGCTGATGAAGTCTATGCAATCGGTCTGGTCGCTGCGGCCCCGCAACCTGTTGTTGTCAGCAATCGTCTGCGCAATGTGCCGACAAAAGGCACCTGGGCCTGGGATCCGGGCGCCCATTTTGGCATCTACCGCCCGGATGAGTTCTTCTTCGAAGACGGCAAAGGCTGAGGGACCACGACCAGATGGAGATCCTGCGCTACGCCATCTATCGCTTTGGAACCATGTTGCTGACGCTGCTTGTGGTATCAGTGCTGATCTTCGTCATCATCAACCTGCCCCCCGGTGACTACCTGTCCAACCAGATCGCGGAGCTGCGAGCCTCCGGCCAGTCGTCCGGCGTGGACAAGGCGGAATTCCTTCGCAAGGAATATGCGCTGGATCGCCCGCTGTGGCAGCAATACATGATCTGGATGGGGTTCATGCCGGGCCCGCATGGGTTCTCCGGGATGATACAGGGCAATTTTGGCTGGTCTTTCGAATTTGACCGCCCGGTTGCCGAGATCGTCGGTGAGAGCCTCTGGCTCACCGTTCTGGTCAATGTTGCAGCAGTGCTGTTTGTCTACCTCGTTGCACTTCCGCTGGGGGTCCTGGCGGCAGCGCGCTCTCGCACCTGGGTCGACTATACCTCTGCCTTCGTTGGATACCTCGGGCTCGCAACGCCGAACTTTCTGCTGGCGCTTATCCTGTTCTATTATGGGCATAAATATTTCGATCTGCCAATCGGTGGCCTGATGGATCCCGCCTATGAGGGAGAGCCGATGACATGGGAAAAGGTGAAATCCATTCTGATCCACCTGATTGTGCCAACCTTCGTGATCGGAACCTCCGGCGCCTCGGCCATGATGCAGCGGCTGCGGGCCAATATGCTGGATGAACTCGGCAAACCCTATGTGGAAACCGCGATAGCAAAGGGGATGGCACCGGCCCGGATGTTGACAAAATATCCGCTGCGTGTGGCCTTCAACCCCTTTGTTGCGGACATTGGCAACCTGCTGCCAGCCATGATCTCCGGCTCGGTTCTGGTCTCCGTTGTTCTGGGCCTGCAGACCATTGGGCCTACCCTACTCACCGCACTCAAAACACAAGATATGTTCCTGAGCGGGTTCGTCTTGATGTTCGTCGCACTGCTCACCCTGATCGGGACCATGATTTCCGATGTCTTGCTGGTGATGCTCGATCCCCGCATCCGCTATGAGGAGCGCAAGCGATGAGCACCCAACCCGACAATCGCTACGTCGATACCACGCCCTATGATCCCAATACGGCCCTGCAAGAGCTGGAGCGCAAGGATCTCGACGCCCCCAATTGGGTGTTGATCTGGCGCAAGTTCAAAACGCACAAACTGGGCCTCACCTCGGGTATCTTCCTGCTGGTCTGCTACCTGCTTCTTCCTGTCATCGGCTTCATAGCACCCTACGGCCCGAATGAGCGCGACAGCGAGCATATCTACTCGCCGCCTCAATCCATAAACCTGTTCCATGAGGGCAAGCTGCGCGCGCCGTTTATCTATCCGATGACCTCGGAGGCGGATCTCGAAACCTTTCAATGGGTCTTCAAGCCAGATCTGGAAAACCCGCAACCGCTGCGATACTTCTGCGAGGGTGCAACCTACAAGATTGCCGGGCTGTTCCCGTCCGACACCCATCTGTTCTGCCCCCCCGAAGGCGCAACTCTGTTTATCTGGGGATCCGACCGGCTGGGCCGGGATGTCTTCAGCCGTATTCTTTATGGCGCCCAGCTGTCACTCACCGTGGGTCTGATTGGCATCACTGTCTCCTTTGTGCTGGGGATATTCTTTGGCTCCCTCGCGGGATACTTCGGCGGCAAGCTGGACTGGATGATCAACCGGATGATCGAAATCCTGCGCTCGCTGCCTGAACTGCCACTGTGGCTGGCGCTCTCCGCCGCTGTGCCATCCAACTGGTCGCCAGTCGCGGTGTTCTTTGTCATCTCAATCATTCTGGGCATTCTTGACTGGCCCGGACTGGCGCGCTCCGTCAGAGCGAAGTTCCTATCCCTGCGCGAAGAAGAATACGTCCGCGCTGCAGAAATGATGGGAGCGTCCTCGGGGCGGGTGATACGCAAACACCTGCTGCCGAATTTCATGTCACATCTTATCGCCTCTGCTGCCCTGTCGATCCCGGCGATGATCCTTGGTGAAACGGCGCTCTCGTTCCTTGGCCTCGGGTTACGCGCCCCGGCCGTTAGTTGGGGCGTCATGCTGAACGACGCGCAAAATCTTGCTTCGATCGAGATTTACCCATGGACCGCCATTCCCATGCTTCCGATCATCATTGTTGTGCTTGCATTCAATTTCCTCGGCGACGGATTGCGCGACAGCCTCGATCCCTACCAGCAATAACCCCCAGGTGATCAACTGACCCGCGAAAGGAGAGCCCAATGCAGGCGCTACCAGACCCTGAAACCTACTCCGTGATCGCAGGTGCTCGCTGGCCCAGCTGCTATGCTGTTTCGGAACTGGCCAACCGCTCGCTGGCTGCGGTCGGGGTCGCCCTAGCCGAACTGATGACCGCGATGAACCTCGACACCGAAGATCTGGCCGTTACCGTCGATCAGCGCCGGGCTGCGCTCTGGTTTCGCTACAGCTTCCGTCCCATGGGCTGGGAGATGCCCAATCTCTGGGACCCCTTGGCCGGCGATTATCGCACAGCCGACGGATGGATCCGGCTTCATACCAACCTTCCCCATCATCGCGACGCGGCGCTGACGACCCTCGGCTGCCAACCTACCCCGGAGGCGGTACGCGACGCTGTTGCTAGCAGATCCGCGGATACGTTGGAGCAGGCCATCGTTGGTGCGGGCGGTGTCGCGGCAGCGATGCGCAGCCATGCAGACTGGCAGGCCCATCAACAGGGGCAGGCAGTCGGTTCCGAGCCCTTAATCGCCTGGGGGCGGCCCCGTCACATCAACCTTCGAAAGCATCCATTGGCAACCGGGGCTCGGCCTTTGGCGGGACTGCGGGTGCTGGACCTCACGCGGGTGCTGGCAGGCCCCGTAGCGACCCGGACCTTGGCCGCCTTCGGTGCAACTGTCCTCAGAATTGATCCGCCGGACTGGGACGAACCCGGCGTGCTTCAGGATATCTCGCTGGGCAAACATATGGCGTCATTGGATCTGCGCTCCGCCAGCGGGCGTGATCGCTTTGAAACTCTGTTAGCCGACGCCGATGTTCTGGTGCATGGCTTTCGTCCCGGCG
Organism: Phaeobacter sp. JH20_26; assembly: GCF_048056275.1. NCBI lineage: Bacteria > Pseudomonadati > Pseudomonadota > Alphaproteobacteria > Rhodobacterales > Roseobacteraceae > Phaeobacter > Phaeobacter sp. JH20_26. Next base: position 1,545,423 of record NZ_JAYMWL010000013.1, read on the forward strand.
CGCTGGACGGGCTGGGATATGATACCGCAAAGCTGCAGGAACTCGCGCCGAACCTCATTGATGTGCGCCTGAATGCCTATGGCTGGACCGGCCCGTGGGCGCAGCGCAGGGGATTTGACAGCCTTGTGCAGATGAGCAGCGGGATCGCCGAACGTGGGCGCCAATGGGTCGCCGGATTTCCATCGACATCTGACCCCGCGGCAAAACCGGTTCCGCTCCCTGTACAGGCACTGGACCACGCGACCGGTTATCTGATGGCCGCAGCAGTTCTACAGGCATTGAGCAAGGCAAGCAGAGGCGAGCCTGTTGCCGATGCGCGCCTGTCGCTGGCCCGCACCGCGCATGAGCTCACATCCCTAACCGACTGTCATGGCGATGACAGCGCACCCGGCCAGGAACTGGCGGGCGCAGTCGATCACGACTTCTCACCGGAAGTGGAGCAGACAAGCTGGGGACCCGGACAGCGGCTGCTTGCGCCGCTGGCGGTTGGTAAGACGCAGATGCAGTGGGTCCAGCCCGCGACGGCATCAGGAACAGCAGCGCCGGACTGGCCTCGCTGATCTCCTAGCGATCGTCACCGTCGCCATCGTTCACGTCCATCAGATCCTCATCGATGGCCGCCTGAACAGCCCCGACAGCCAGATCGCGCTTCTCTTTGGGGGTTTGCTCGACCTGATCCCCAGCCAAACGCACGGTAACCTCGCGATGGGCAAATTTGATACCTTCGCGCGCAAAGAGATCGCGGATTTCCTGAAACACCTTCTTGCGCACCAGCCATTGGTCGCCAGGCTTGGTCATGAATTTGACCCGAATGATCATTGCAGAATCCTGCATCTCGATCACACCCTGCGACTTCAGCGGCTGTATGAAGGTGTCTCCGATCACCGGATCATCCAGCAGCTCTTGTCCCAGTTTCTTGATGAGTTTGCGCACCTTTTCCACATCGGTGTCATAGGTCACCCGTAGCGGCAGCTTCATCATGACCCAGTCGCGGGAATAATTGGTCAGCACGCGGATCTCACCAAAGGGAATGGTGTGCAACGCTCCCAGGTGATGGCGCAACTGAAAGGATCGCACCGAAATACGTTCGACCGTGCCTTTGACATCGCCGATATCTATGTATTCGCCCTTGCGGAAGGCGTCGTCCACGAGGAAGAAGGCACCCGAAAAGATATCCCGGACCAGGGTCTGCGACCCAAAACCCACCGCCAGACCGACTACACCGGCACCGGCGAACAACGGGCTGACGTTGATCCCCAGTTCCAGCAGAACGATCAGGATGATGGAGACCACGACAACCGCCAAGATCGCGCCTCGGAACAGCGGCAACAGGGTTGCCAACCGGCTGGCACCGCCCGCGCCGCCCTCGTCCCCTAATTCGCCAACCGGCATGTCGCCAACCTCTTCGTCGATCTTGCTGTCGATCCAGATCCGGGCGATGTGGTAGACAATATAACCGATGAACAGGATCACGATTATATCGCTCATCCGGTCCAGACGGGAGTTTTCCATCCAGGCTGCTTCGGGGTTCCAGATCGTGACCATGGCGAGAAAGCCGACGGTAAAGGCCAGTATACCGGCGATGCGGCGCGCGAGATCTTCGAAAGTGGCTATCGGGTGCCGCTGCTGTTGCGGAAGCATCTCGGCATCGTCGTCGGTCTCTGCGTCACTGTCTTCGTCGCTTCCATCGGCAGCGTTGACCAGCACCCGTCGCTGCGACCGATTGAAGAAGCGTTCGATCACATAGTTGATGAGGCCGTAGACAACCAGAATAGAGGTCAGCACCGAATAGCTGCCCGCCATGAGCGGCAGCGACATATCGCGCTCCAACACCAGATCGAAGGCCAGCTCCAGCCATCCAAATATGATGTAGACCACCAGAACAGGTGCCCAGGCAACAGACAGAAGCCGGACGAGCCAGGAGCAGGTTTCCGGGGCGCGGCCTGCACGTATGGCGTTGGAAATGGGTCGTGCATTGATCACAACCATCAACAGATTGCCGAACGTGCCAACCAATGCCAACACGCCATAGACAAGCGCATATACATTGTAATTGAGCCCGAAATCGCCAACCCAAGTCGCAAAAAGCACCGAACAGATATCGTAGGTCGCCAGCCCGGAGGCCCAGAAATACAGACGCCGAGCGTCCCGGTCTGAGAACACAGGAATGCGGTATTGGCTGAGGTAAGGCGACAGCACCATGCGCCACAGGTCCGAAACTGTCCGCGACAAGAAAAACGCCGTGTAGATCGCGGTGACGGTGAATTTCACCGATGAATTGCCGGAAGTTCCGAAGATGAGATAGGACGTCAGCAACGCAAACGCCATGGCTACAATTGTACCGCCGACCCCCATAATGAAACGGAAGACCAGGAACGGCATTTTATCCTGATAGCCTTCGGGCTGTTCCTTGATCCGCGACACCACATGTTTCTTGGCGATACGCTTGCCGTAAATCTCGACCGAGACCCAGCGACCGATGAACAGCAGAAACAAGCTCCAGCCGAGCACCTTCACGTAGGTGATAATGCGGCCATCCGGGCTCGTCTGTCGCAGGATGTACTGCACCTCAAAGATCGAATAGGGCATCGCCTCCAGACGACTTTTCAGGGCATCCCCGAATTGCTCCACCTCCGATTGCGCTTTCATCAGCGCCGAGGCCCCTTCCATCTGATCCGTGGCGGGAACAGGTATCGTTCCACCCTGCGCATCCGAGGGCGAAACCAGCTGGCCGCGACCATCAACGATGATGACGCCGACGCCGCTCTCAGCTGCCTGCTCAATCGCCTTGGCTAGATCATCCCCACCCTGAGGTGACGTCGATTGCGCCCATGTTGCTGCCGGACCAAAGGCAGCCACAACCAGCGCCAGCGTCAAACAGACAAGATACTGCGATACAATTCGCCACATGAGAACAACCCGATTTTTTGGAACCATCCCTTCACCAAGGCCGCAAAACGGTGAAAATATCAAGTCTTTGCACCTTGGCACGGCGTTTCAGTGGTGAAAGTGCGGTTCGCAAGCGCTTGATTGCAACTTATACCTCTGCACGTTATAGAAAATTCAGCGTACCACACAGAGCGCAAGAGGGCAGACCACGCGGACGGGCGCAGGATGCCACCTTCGACGTTCTGGATCTGACGCAACGATGATCTGTGCCTTGGCCCGTAGCGTGTCAGGCTGAGCAACCTGAGGCGATACTATGCTGAGGCGGACCCTGGCCGAGCTGTTACGCACAGCCGCTGATGCGGAGGATGGGCACCCGTGTCCAGAACATCTCTGCACGTCCTCCCGACTTGGGTTTCCCGGTGTTTCATCTCTCCTATCCTTGTACCAGACGCAGGCCCAGCGATGACAGTCAACGCACCCTCCAGCACCCCTCGCGGCCCCCGTGTCATGCTCTACAGCCACGATACCTTCGGGCTGGGTCATCTGCGACGGTCGAGGGCCCTGGCCGGTGCGATTACCGATGCGGACCCGTCGGCCTCGGCCCTGATCCTGACCGGCTCTCCCGTGGCCGGGCGTTTCGCCTTTCCCTCACGCGTCGACCATGTGCGGCTACCCGGTGTAATCAAGCGGTCGGACGGCTCCTATGCGTCACGGACAATGGGAATGTCGATTGAAGAGACCACCACGCTGCGGGCAGGTCTTATCCGATCTACCGCGATGGAATACGCCCCCGATGTGCTGATCGTCGATAAGGAACCAACCGGGTTTCGCGGCGAATTGCTGCCCACCCTGGAAGAGCTGCAGCGCAAGGGCAAAACACGCCTGATCCTCGGGTTGCGCGATGTTCTGGATGAGCCGGAGGTGCTGGCCACCGAGTGGGCCCGCAAGGATGCCGTTGCCGCCACTGAACAATTCTATGACGAGATCTGGGTCTATGGCATCCGCTCCGTCTATGATCCCACCGCCGGGCTTCCCCTCAGCGCGGACGCACAGGCGCGGATGCATTGGACCGGGTATCTGCGCCGCGATCTTGGCGAGCTGGGAACCCCTCCAGAACAGCCATATGTCCTGATCACCCCCGGCGGCGGCGGCGATGGCGCGATGATGGTCGACCTTGTCCTGACCGCCTATGAACGCGACCCGAACCTGGCACCCCGGGCCATGCTGGTCTACGGCCCCTTCCTGTCGGGCGAAACCCGAACCGAGTTCGAGACCCGTGTTGCCGCTCTGAACGGCCGCGTCACAGCAGTGGGGTTCGAATCCGAGATCGAAACCCTCTTCGCCGGGGCGCAGGGCGTTGTCTGCATGGGCGGCTACAACACGTTCTGCGAGGTTTTGTCCTTTGACAAACCCGCCGTCATTGTACCGCGCACCACCCCGAGGCTTGAGCAGTGGATCCGCGCCAGCCGCGCCGAAGAACTTGGGCTGACGGCCATGCTGGATGAGAGTCGAGACGGCTGGACACCAGAGGCGATGATCCGTGCGATCCGCGCGCTCGCCGACCAACCACCGCCCTCGGCGGCGATCCCCGACGGGTTGTTGGACGGTCTCGATTATGTAACCGACCGGGTCGATGCACTTCTGCATAAGACCAGCGGGAAGGCCGCCGAATGAACTCTCGCAAGACCACGCCGTCGCGCCCGCCTCTTGCCGTGATCGTCAAAGGTTGGCCGCGCCTGTCCGAAACGTTCATCGCGCAGGAACTGGTCGCGCTGGAGGCCGCAGGCCATAGTTTTGAAATCTGGTCCCTTCGTCATCCCACGGATATCAAACGTCACCCCTTACATGAGAAGCTGAGCGCTGCGGTCCACTACCTGCCGGAGTATCTTTATCAGGAACCTGATCGTGTCTGGAGCGCGCGGCAACAGGCACAGGCCATGCCCGGCTATCAGACCGCCTATCGGATCTGGCGGCACGACCTGCGCCGCGATCCCTCCCGCAACCGGATCCGCCGATTTGGCCAGGCTTGCGTCCTGGCTGCGGAAATGCCGGAGCAGGTCCTCGGGCTTTATGCTCATTTCCTGCACACGCCGTCTTCAGTGGCGCGCTATGCCGCCATCATGCGCGGTCTGCCCTGGAGTTTTTCCGCCCATGCCAAGGACATCTGGACATCCCCCGAGTGGGAACTGAAAGAGAAACTTGCCGCCGCGACACATGGCGCTGCCTTTGGCGCCACTTGCACCGGGTTTGGGGCGAAACACCTGCAAGCGCTTTCGGACAGAACTGACCGGGTTGACCTGATCTATCACGGTCTGGATCTCTCGCGTTTCCCCTCTCCGCCCCAGCGCAGATGGCGTGCTCCGGGCGACCCGCTGCATCTGATGTCGGTCGGCCGATTGGTCGAGAAGAAGGGCTTCGACCGGTTGATCGCCGCGCTCGCCCTCCTGCCCAGTTCGCTTGACTGGCACTGGACCCACATCGGCGGCGGCGACCTGAAAGACCTGCTACGAGGCATGGCAGAGGATCTAGGCGTGGTCGATCGGATCACCTGGCGCGGCGCCTGCGATCAGCCCGAGGTTATCTCGGCCATGCGCGCATGTGACATATTCGTCCTGCCCAGCCGCATCGCCAGCGATGGTGATCGGGACGGGCTACCTAACGTGCTGATGGAAGCCGCGTCGCAGCGCCTGCCGATCCTGTCCACCGCGGTCTCTGCGATCCCGGAGTTCATCGAAAATGGCACCCACGGCGTGCTCAGCCAAGATACCCCCGAAGCCTTGGCGGAGGCCATCCTGACCCTGAGCCGGAATCCCGAGCAAGCCGCCCGAATGGCAGAAGCGGCACTCGTTCGACTGCGTCATGATTTTGGCATGGACCCCGGCATCGCCCGCCTGTCGGAGCGGCTGAAGACGATGATACGCGAGACATGAGCCGGGGCCACAAGATTGCCTTTTATGCGCCGATGAAGTCACCGCGCCACCCGGTGCCTTCAGGTGATCGAGAGATGGCCCGCAATCTGATGGGATTACTCGCCGGGACTGGGGCAACCGTCACGCTGGCCAGCGAGCTTCGGGTATATGACAGATCCGGTGACACCGAACACCAAGCCACACTGCGCGGCAAAGCAGCACATGAGATCGACCGCATCTGTACCGAGATTCACGCCACTCCCGAGGCCGACCGGCCTGCGCTCTGGCTTACCTACCACAACTATTACAAGGCCCCCGATCTGATCGGCCCTGCCGTCGCGGAGCGTCTCGGCATCCCCTATGTTCAGGTAGAATCGACACGCGCCAACAAAAGGCTCGAAGGTCCATGGTCGGATTTCGCCAGGGCAGCCCATGAGGCGGCCGATGCGGCTGCGGTCATCTTCTATCTGACCGAACAGGACCACGAGACCTTGCTGCGCGACAGATACGCGGACCAGAGGCTGGTCCACCTGCCCCCGTTCTTGACAGCGAAGACGCTGCCAACCGCCAGCGATCACTCCGGCCCGCTGTTGAGCGTCGGTATGATGCGACCGGGCGACAAGCTCGCCTCCTATCGTTTGCTCGCGGATGCGCTGGCCAGGGTATCCCAGCCCTGGCGGTTGGACATCGTCGGCGACGGCCCGGCCCGCCCCGAGGTCGAAACCCTGATGCGCCCCTTTGGCGAGCATGTCCGATTTCTTGGTGAGTTGAACCGGGAGGCATTGGAGGCGCTCTATCAACAGGCCTCCCTTTTTCTCTGGCCCGGTGTCAACGAAGCGTTTGGAATGGTCTATCTTGAAGCCCAGGCCCATGGCGTGCCTGTCGTGGCGCAGGATCGCCCTGGCCTGTGCGATGTCGTCACCCAATGGGAGGAACCAGACCTTAATCCAACGACCGACAGCGGCGCTGCGGGCTACGCCCGGGCGCTCGAACGGGCGCTGGATGATGGAGCCTTGCGGAACCGGCAGGCCAAACGCGCCCGCGACCGGATTGCCACGCGACACCTCGCACCGGTGGCGGCACAAAAATTGTGGGCCACGCTCTCACCCTTGCTGGAGATTTCATCATGATCAGGCTTGCCCTCCTGCGCCACGGCCACACCGACTGGAACCGTGCCGGCCGAATTCAAGGTCGCAGCGACATCCCGTTGGACGACACGGCACGTGCCGAACTCGCCGTGCAGGCCCTGCCTGCCCCTTGGGATCAAGCTTCGCTTTGGTCGAGCCCGTTGAAACGCGCGGCCGAGACCGCCAAGCTGGTTGCAGACCGTACCCCCCAGACCAGCCCGGCGCTCATCGAAATGAACTGGGGAGACTGGGAAGGCCGGCACGGCAAGGATCTAAGAGCCGACCCGACCAGCGGATTTCGCGACATCGAGGAGTGGGGCTGGGACTACCGCCCGCCTGGCGGCGAAACCCCACAGGAGGTCTGGGAGAGGATCGTGCCATGGCTCGCCCAGTTGACAGAGGACACCGTGGCCGTGTGCCATATCGGGATCATGCGGATGATCCTCGCGCGGGCATATGGCTGGAACTTTGACTCGCCAGCCCCGTTTCAGATCAAGCGCAACCGGTTGTTCGTGGTGGAGCGACACGCTGACGTCAGGCTCACACCTGTCGCTGGACCAGTGCGTCTCAGCAAACGTGACATGTGATGAAAGTCCTCATCGCCGTCACGCATCTGTTGGGCACTGGGCATCTGTCACGCGCCCTGACACTGGGCCGGGCGTTCAGCGCTGCCGGACACCAGCCCTATGTCGTCTCCGGCGGCGGGTCGGCGCGTCAGCTTGATCATAGCGGTGTTGATCTCGTGCAGCTGCCTCCTTTGCGATCAGACGGCGTCAGTTTCTCGCGCCTGCTGACACCAACCGGTGAAGTGACCGACGATGCCTATTTCGACAGCCGGATCGAAATGCTGTGCGACACGGTTCAACGGATCCAGCCGGATATTGTCATCACTGAGTTGTTCCCCTTTGGACGGCGCAGCTTGCGGCAGGAATTTCTGGCACTGCTCGATGCGGCTCACGACCTGCCGAAACGACCTGTCGTGTTGGCATCCGTGCGCGATATCCTGGCACCACCCTCGAAACCCAAGAAGGCCGATGACGCCGCGGCCATTCTGACAACACGCTATGATGGTGTGCTGGTTCATTCAGATCCCCAGGCCACGCAGTTAGAGGCCTCATGGCCTGTCACACCGGCGATCTCGTCAATGCTGCACTATACCGGATATGTCGCACCGCCCCCGCCAGCACCGCACCCAGAAGGAACCGGCAAAGGCGAGATCCTTGTCAGCGCCGGTGGCGGCGCCGTCGGTGAAACGCTTTACCGGATCGCGCTCAAAGCCGCCGCGCTGCGTCCCGCTCTACGCTGGCGGATTCTGGTGGGCGGCCCGTCCGCAGCGGAGCAAATCGCCCAGCTGGTGGCGGAGCACGGCGAAACACTCGCACATCTGGAACCCGCACGGCCAGATTTCAGGCAGATGCTAAAAGGCGCAGCCGCTTCGGTCAGCATGTGTGGCTACAATACTGCGCTCGATCTGTTGCAAACAGGGGTGCCCGCAGTGATCGTTCCCTTCGATGCGGGCAATGAGGTCGAACAGACCCTGCGCGCCAGCAGTCTCACGCAGCTGGATGGCATCGCGGCGATACCCTCGGCCGATCTGACGCCGGAGGCGCTTTGCAGGGCCGTTGACGCGGTTATGGCGGCACCCGCACGGCCAACAGATGGCTTCCGGTTTGACGGCGCCTCCCGAACGGTAGAGATTGCCCGCGAAATGGCAAAGGAGCGTTCATGACACCCGATTGGACCAATTTGGACCGGGAGCTTGCCAGGTGGCAGGAGGATGGGCTGATCCTGCCGCTGTGGTGGCGCGATGACGACGCGATTGCGGCGACACCACAGCTCGACCGGCTAATCGAACAATCGCAGCAACTGGCGCTACCTGCCCATCTCGCGGTTGTGGGACGTGACGCAACCTCCTCCCTTGCCAATCGGCTGGCTCAGGTCGACACGCTGGTGCCGGTGGTTCATGGCTGGGCGCATCAGAACCATGCCCCGTATGGTGAAAAGAAGGCCGAGTTCGGCACCCATCGACCGATAGATGACGTGCTGGAGGATGCAGAGAACGCCCTGACCCGTCTGCGTGAGCTTTTTGGCGATCGGCTAAGACCGATGTTCGTCCCGCCCTGGAACCGGATCGACGCCGAAGTTGAACCCTGGCTGGCCGGACTCGGCTATAGCGCGCTATCGACCTTTGCTCCTCGGCGACGGGCCAAGGCAGCCCCGGGTCTATGGCAGATCAATACGCATCTGGACCCAATCGACTGGAAGGGCACGCGCTCACTCGTACCGCCAGCGTTGCTTCTTTCACAGCTGGTCACGCAGCTCGCTGCGCGCCGCAAGGGGCAGGCCGATGTCGCCGAACCCTATGGCATCCTGACCCATCATCTGGTGCAGGACGATGTGACATGGACGTTCTGCAGCGATGTGATACGCCGCCTGCTGGACGGCCCGGGGCGTGCTTGGGTTTTTGATGAAAGGATTAACTGAATGAGCCGCTTGGATTCCATGCTGCGTCGGCTGACCGCGCAGCGAGATGGGCTCAACTGGGCCGCAGACCAAATTCGTGGCCTGAGCGGTGATGTTCTTGATATCGGGCTGGGCAACGGCCGCACCTATGACCACCTGCGCGAAACATTGCCTGACCGCAGGGTGCGGGTCATCGACCGGGTGCTGCAGTGCCATCCCTCCTGCGTGCCGCCAGAAGCAGACTTCCTCCAAGGGGAGGCGCGCCCGATGCTGGACCAGCTGGCCGGCGAGAACAGCCCAATAGCGCTGGCCCATTATGATCTGGGTTTCGGCGTCCCGGAGCGGGACATCGCCGAGGCTGCGGCTCTGTCACCGGCCATTGCGGCAGTGATGACGCCGGGCGGGGTCATCGTTTCAGGTCAGCCGCTGGTCGGATTTGAAGAGTTGCAAGGCCCGGCGGATATTCCACCGGGGCGCTACCTGTTCTATCGCGCCTGACTGGCGCAGCCCTGCCGCGCAGGCACTAGGCGACGCGGTTTCCTTGTGACCAGACGGAAGACAACGCTGGCACCCCTGCCCGCATTCGGAAGCGGATCAGATCTGCGCGCTTGCCGATGTCGATACGTCCACGATCCGTCAGGTTCACCGCGTCCGCCGGTGCCGAAGTGACGGTCGCGAGGCCTCGAGACATGTCACCCCAGATATCGCCAAGCTGCGCAGCTGCCAGCAACAGGGCCGCTGGCACATAATCGGAGGACAGCACGTCAAGAAGCTCTAGTTCCGCAAGCTCCTTTGCCGCAACGTTGCCGGAATGCGAACCCCCGCGGATCAGGTTCGGCGCGCCCATCATCACCTTGATGCCGTGCGCATGGCAGGCCTGTGCCGCCTCGACGGTGGTGGGGAATTCAGCAAGATGGATGCCGTGACCGGCTGATACCGCCACCTGGTCTGCAGTTGTATCATCATGGCTCGCCAGAACCGCTCCAAAGCGGCGCGCAGCATTCACCGCCTCGACCTCGTGCAGGTCGCCATAGGTCTCGCGCATTTGCTTCAGTCCCGCTACATGCGCTCGGAAGCCGTCGTCATCAAAGCCATGCTTGCCCTTCACATAGGCTTCCAGCTTTGACATGTCGCGGAACTGGCGTTGTCCCGGCGTGTGATCCATCAGGGACACCAGACCGACCCGATCCTCCTCCCCAAATTCGTTCAGCTCCTGTACCAGGGTTTCAGAACACACCTCGGCGCGCAGATGTAGAAAATGGCTGATCTTGAGCGCCGCCTGATCGCGAAGCTCAAGCAATTCAGATGCAAGACTACGGGCATAGGCGCCGTAGCGGGACTCAGCCGCCTTGATCGAGCCAACGCGCATTGCATCAAAAACTGTGGTAATCCCGGTTCCCGCCAGCTCGGCATCATGGGCGATAATGGCCGCGGCATGGGGCCAGTCGACCTTCGGTCGCGGTTGAATATGTCGCTCCAAGTTGTCGGTGTGCAGCTCAATCAGACCGGGGCACAGAAAGTCTCCCTCTAGGTCAATAGCCCCATTCGGTACGGATGCGCCATCGGCGATATCCACGATCTGCCCATCTTTCAGGGTGACGGAACCGGTGCGGGTTTCTCCGGGAAGAACGAGCGTGGCATTGGCAAGGATCATAGGTTCTGTCATCTGAGTTTCACACGGTTTGAGCTATAGAACGGGCCACACCTAGGAGGCCATTGTGACATTCACGCGATACGCGATCTATTATGTGCCGCCCAAGCAGGCGGAATGGAGCCGATTTGCATCCAGTTGGCTGGGCTGGGACCTTTGCGAAGGGCGTCCGCTGGATCATCCCCCGAACACCGGTCTGGACGTTGCTGCAATCACTGACGTGCCGCGCAAATACGGGCTTCACGCGACCATCAAGCCGCCGTTTCGGCTCGCTGAGGGCAAGACAGCGGACGCTCTGGCTGAGCGGTTTGCGCAGTTCGCAACTGAGATGGCACCAGTTAGGCTGGACGGGCTGACGCTCACACGGCTTGGCCGTTTCCTCGCCCTTTGTCCGACCGGGGATCAGCTGTCTCTGAACCGCCTTGCGTTTAACTGCGTGCGGGATCTGGACGATTTCCGCTCTCCACCTTCGGCAGCTGAACTGGATCGGCGCCGCACTGGAGGTCTGACGCCCGCTCAGGAACAGGCGCTTCTCACCTGGGGCTACCCCTATGTCGGCGACAGCTTCCGGTTCCACATCACGCTGACCGGCAAACGGCCTAAGGCGGAACTGCCTGCCATCGAAAGCATGTTGCAGGACCGGCTTGGGCCGCTGCTGCCAGCGCCCTTTGTTCTTGGAGATCTGGCTCTGGTCGGCGAGGGCAGCGACGGTCGTTTTCAGCTGATCCATCGTCATGCCCTCACTGGCTGAAGCCAGGGGGCCAGGGCTGCTTCTGCGGCCTTGATCGCCCCGTCCAGTTCACCGCTGTTGTCGATGTCGATTACATGCTCGAGCCCGGTCGGTAACGGCGTTGCCGCGCGGGCAAGCCTGCGGCTGACTTCAGCGCCATCCTCGCGCCCGCGCTCGGCCAACCGCGCCGCCAACGCCTCTGGGGTGGCTGTGACAGACAGAACAATCAGGACCCCAAAAACATCCTGCGCTTCGAGGAGCACCTTTCTCGAAAGGTTCACCAAGACGCCCGATGCGATCCCACGCGCCTCGTCTATCTCTCGTGGAATCGCATAGTGCAGACCGTGCGCCTGCCAATGGAGCGCAAACCGCTCCTCGGCACGGAGCGCTGCAAAACGGGCCTCGCTTACAGCCTCATAGTCTTCACCACCCAGTTCCGGCGCCCGCGTGATGACGCGCCGCTGCTTCTGCACGCCCGGCAGACGGGCCATCAGCGCATCCATCAGGCTATCCTTGCCAACCCCTGAGGGGCCAACCACAGCGATAACAGGGGCTATCGAAGGCTCCAGGATCATGCAGCAGCCTTTGGGGTAAAGGCTGAAACATCGACAAAACGATCGCAGACCTGCTCGCGTGCGGCCTCATCGTGGAAGATACCGATAATGGCGGCGCCGCGCGCCTTGGCGTCTTCGATCAGAGACAGAACGGTCGCCCGGTTTTGCGCATCGAGACTCGCCGTTGGTTCGTCCAAGAGCATCGCCGGGTAGGTATGGGCGAAACCGCGAGCAATGTTCACCCGCTGCTGTTCCCCACCCGAGAAGGTGGTCGGGCTGAGCTGCCACAGGCGTTCCGGTATGTTCAATCCGGCAAGCAGGGTCGCGGCCCGGTCGCGCGCCGCAGCTGTATCAACGCCCACCGACAGAAGCGGCTCAGCCACGACATCGAGCGTTGGTACTCGCGGCACGACCCTCAGGAACTGGCTCACATAGCCCAGCGTTTCGCGGCGCAGCGCCAAGATCTCGCGCGGAGCCGCCTTCGCCACATCCACGCCGCCCACCATAACCCTGCCAGATGCCGCCAGATAGTTCCCGTAGATTACCCGCATCAGGGTGGATTTTCCCGCCCCGGATGCGCCTATCAGGCCAATGCACTCTCCGGGGGCCACCTTTAGATTTGCACCTTCCATGACCGGGATGACCGCACTGCCCTGATTATGCAGGGTGAAGCTCTTGCTGACGTTTTGAAGTTCAATCATCTCGGATCCTCAGACCTGAAGAACGCTGGAAACCAGCAATTGGGTATAGGCGTGCTGCGGGTCATCCAGCACCTGATCGGTCAGACCAGCCTCGACGACATGACCGTCTTTCATGACCATGAGCCGATCCGCCAGGAGACGCACCACCGCGAGATCATGGGTCACGATAATGGCGCTCAGGCCCATTTCCCGCACCAGCCCGCGCAACAGATCCAACAGCCGCGCCTGCACCGAGACATCAAGCCCGCCAGTGGGTTCGTCCATGAAGACAAGGCGCGGCCCGGTGACCAGATTGCGGGCAATCTGAAGTCGCTGCTGCATCCCGCCGGAAAAAGCTGTGGGCCGGTCATCGATGCGGCTTTCGGCAATCTCGACGCGGCACAGCCAATCGGCCGCTCGGGCGCGGATGCTGCCGTAGTGACGATCCCCCACAGCCATCAGCCGTTCACCGATATTGCCACCGGCTGACACAGACATGCGCAGCCCATCGCGGGCGTGCTGATGGACAAACGCCCAATCCGTTCGCCCCAGCATACGACGTGCCGGTTCCGACATGGTGACTGTGTCTACCGGCCCGTCTGCACGGGTGTCGAAAATCACTTCACCACGATCCGGCGTCAGATGCCCCGCCATACTGTTCAACAGAGTCGATTTCCCCGACCCGCTTTCACCAACAATGCCCATGACTTCGCCCGGATAAAGATCAAAGCTGACATCAGTGCAGCCAATCCGCGCGCCATACATCTTGGCCAGGTTCTTTACTTGCAGCAGCGGCGTCATCACGCGGCCTCCTCACTCAGGCGGCCAATATGGCCAGCGTCACGCCGGGATCGGCAATAATCCGTGTCCGAGCAGACAAACATCCGGTTGCCCGCGTCGTCGAGGATCACCTCATCCAGATAGCTGTCTTCGGCCGCGCAGAGATCGCAGGGGTGATCCGCCTTGCTGGCTTCAAACGGATAGTCCTCAAAATCCAGCGAGACCACTTCGGTATAAGGCGGCACCGCGTAGATGCGTTGCTCGCGCCCTGCGCCAAACAGCTGGATCGCTGCCATGTTCATTTTCGGGTTGTCAAATTTCGGGATCGGCGAGGGGTCCATCACATAGCGGCCTGCGACCTTCACCGGATAGGCATAGGAGGTCGCAATCGCGCCGTGCTGGCTGATGTCCTCATAAAGTTTCACGTGCATCAGCCCATATTCCTGCAGGCTGTGCATCTTGCGGGTCTCGGTCTCCCGCGGCTCGAGAAAGCGCAGGGGCTCCGGGATTGGCACCTGATAGACTAAGATCTGATCCTCGCTCAGCTCCGCCTCAGGGATACGATGGCGGGTCTGGATAACACTGGCCTTCGCAGTTTCTTCAGTGGTGGCTACGCCTGCGGTGTTTTCGAAGAACTTCCGGATCGAGACCGCGTTGGTGGTGTCATCGGCACCCTGATCGATCACTTTCAACGTATCATCCGGCGTCAGCGTCGCTGCCGACACCTGCACGCCACCTGTACCCCAGCCATAGGGCATCGGCATTTCGCGGCTGGCAAAGGGCACCTGATAGCCCGGCACCGCCAGCCCTTTCAGGATCGCCCGGCGGATCATCCGCTTGGTCTGTTCGTCCAGATATGCAAAGTTGTAGTCAGACATGTTGCCTCAATTCGTTGCAGGAACCGTTTTATGCAAACGCCCCTGATTTCCTGGATTTTGATTTTGGCCTTCGGGGTGTTCGCTCTTTGGGACTACCGTCGAAAGAAACGTCGAAGGGATAGCCTCCGCAAAGAACCTGATGGCACTTGGACTTGGATTGGCCTTGACGGCTCTGAATACAAATCGCCCAATCATCCTGATCGGCCAGGAGGTGACTGGTACGCCGAAACGAGCAATACTGATGGATGGGGAGACTAGCCTCATTCTGCCGCCTCCCGTGCCGCCAGCGTTTCCGCCAGCTCCGCTGCCTCGCGGCGCAATTTGCGGACCAGTTCCAGTTCGGATTGGAAATCCACGTAGTGCGGTAGTTTGATGTGCTCGAGGAAACCGGTGGCCTGAATATTGTCGGCGTGGCTTAGGACAAATTCCTCGTCCTGCGCCGGGGCGCCAAGGTTGTCTTCGCCGAGTTCTTCCCAGCGCAGGGCGCGATCGACCAGCGCCATGGCGATAGATTTGCGTTCTGACTGACCAAACACCAGCCCATAGCCACGGGTGAACTGCGGTGGCACGGTTTTCGACCCCTTGAACTGGTTCACGGTCTCGCATTCGGTCAGCTCAACCTCTCCGATCTCAATCGCGAAACCCAGCTCTGGGATCTCCATTTCGACTGGTACGGTGCCGATGCGCAGCTCCCCCACAAAGGCGTGGTTGCGCGCATAGCCACGCTGGGTCGAATAGGCCATGCCAAGGATGAAGCCTTCGTCCCCGCGCGTGAGCGACTGTAGACGCACCGCCCGCCCCGCCGGAAATGACATCGGCTCGCGCGTCAGGTCGCCCGGTTCGGTATCGTCCTGAGGCTCCTGTTCAATAATGTTCTCGCCATCGAGGAAAGTCAGGATATGTGGCGTGTCTTCGCTCCGCGCCTCAGCTGTCTGGGCCTCCGGCAGATCTCCGGCATCACTCTCCGCCGCCAGTTTGAAATCCAGCAAGCGATGGGTGTAATCGAAGGTCGGTCCAAGCACCTGACCACCAGGCGCATCCTTAAAGGTCGCAGAGATCCGTCGGTCACAGGCCATACGGCTCGTTTCAACCGGCTCAGATGCGCCGAAGCGCGGCAGCGTTGTGCGATAGGCGCGGATCAGAAAAATCGCTTCAATCAGATCCCCACGCGCCTGTTTGATCGCCAGCGCCGCCAGGTCAGGATCGTAAAGCGAGCCCTCAGCCATCACCCGGTTCACCGCCAGGCTCAGCTGTTCGCGAATCTGGGCCAGGCTCAGCTCGGCCACCGATGTATCGCCCCGGCGTTCTTCGGCCAGCCACGCATGGGCGTTGTCAATCGCCCGTTCGCCCCCTTTTACGGCAACATACATGTCTTAGCCCTCCTTCTTGGACAGCGGAGCAATCCGGCTGGAACGTGGCAGCGCGCAAAGCTGGCTGCCGACGGTGAAATAAGTGTCGAACCCCAGCGGGAAGAGCGCAGAGTTATCCTGAAATGCGCCCAGATCAGGCAGGCGAATCTGGCCGGTGTCTTTAATGCCGGGGCCGCTCAATTCAGCGTTGGGTCGTGCAAGTTCGTCCATTTCAACGATCAGAGTGGCTGAGCGATCCGGGTATTCAGCCGTGCCGATACGATAGGCATCAACTGGTGCCAGCGCAGCCCAGCCGCCCAGCGCAAAATCTGCAACATCAGCCGCCACCAGCGGCGCGCCTGTATGAAACGTGACCCATTCCCGCACCGCCAGCGTGTCAACATCCGGCGCTAGGTAGAGACCCGTGTCGGGATCACACAGCGTCAGCAACAGGCAGCCAGCGGCGACAGACAGGTCATCGGGTGTCGCTGCGCCAGTGATGTCCATGATCTGGCCAGGACGTGCCATGGCGGTCATCGCAGCGCGAAACGCATGCGCCGACTGCACCGCAGGAGAAGCAAAACCACCAGAGAAATGAGAAGCCTGGGCTTGCGTCGACATCAGTCTTCCCCCCGCACCATTGTAAAGAAATCAACTTTCGTAGCGGCGGCTTTTGCAGCCCGAGCCGCCTTTTTCGCCTGCTTTGCCTCGCGCAGCGGTGCCAGGATCTGACGCTGCACGTCAGCCGCCGCCCCGGTCTGCATCAGCGCATCAATCTTGGCGGCGATCTCAGCCTGTACCTTGTTACGGCCCTGAACATAGCCGTGGCCGACAACGCCATCGGCCAATGTCAGCGCGCAGCGGGTAACCGTCATTTCACCTAGGTTGAAGGCCGCTCCGCTGGCCCCCATACGCCCCCGCACCATCACGCCGCCAACTTCGGGCGGGCGCAGCCATGCGTGATCGGGGTTCTGCCCATAGCTCTGCCAGAGCTCCTGCAATGCCGCGGCATTTGCAGAGGCAAGAAGGCTCATCCATGCTTGGCGGTCCACCCCGCTGCCGGTACCACCCGCTGTCATGCTGTTTTCTCTGTTCATCTTGTCGAAGCCTCTTGGCCTGTTTGTCTAGCTTATCTATACAACTAGACAAATGTTACCTGAGTCGCCCCACGCGGCGCAACGACAACCTTGTGAAAGTTTCGTGACATGCCCCGCACCCCGGTCTGGAAATCCATCGCCATCAGCCTCACCGATGACATCGCACAGGGGCGCTATCAGACCGGCGACAAGCTTCCGCCAGAGGTGCAGCTCGCAGGCCGATTTGGGGTCAACCGCCACACTGTCCGTCGCGCCTTGTCGGAGATAGCAGACCAGGGGCTGGTTCACGCCCGCAGGGGCGCCGGTGTCTTTGTTGCGGCTCAGCCAACAGACTACCCGATTGGCAAAAGAGTCCGCTTTCACCAGAACGTCGCTCGGCTGGGACGTATTCCAGCAAAGAAAATCCTCAGCCTAGAGACCCGGGCTGCCGACCGCCGAGAAGCCGAGGCACTGGGGCTGGAATCAGGAACAGCCGTACATGTCTATGATGGGTTGTCACTGGCGGATGGCCAGCCGATTGCCCTCTTCCAAAGCGTGTTCCCCGCCGAAGACCTGCCTAATCTGCTCCCCGCGTTGCAAGAGACCCAATCGGTAACAGCGGCGCTGAAGATCTGCGGGGTCACCGACTATACGAGGGTGGAGACCCGTATCACGGCCAAACTCGCAACTGCCACGCAGGCACTGCACCTCAGGATCTCCGAGGGCAGCCCGATCCTGCGGACAACCGGCATCAACGCAGCGTCAGACGGGACCCCTGTCGAATTTGGCCGAACTTGGTTTGCCGGGGACCGGGTGACCCTGACCGTCAGCGATCAGGATGACGCGGGTTTGGCCGACGGGTGACCTGCCTGCATAACGCCCTCGTTGATGGCTGATCCGCAGGCAGGTGCTAGGCGTATTTCTCTAAGAAGGCTTCGGCGCTTAGCGCTCGGAAATCGGGGACCGCCGCCTTCAACCGGGCATTGTCCCAGTCCCACCAGGCCAAGGCGATCATCGCCTCAGCGACTGCTTCGGTATACCGACGCCGGATGAGCCGCGCCGTGTTTCCCCCGACGATCGTATAGGGGGCAACGTCCTTGGTGACGACAGTCCCGGCCGCCACCACGGCACCATGGCCAATGGTCACCTCGGGCTTGATCAGCACACCATGCCCGATCCAGGTGTCGTGGCCGATATGTGCCAGCCGACTGGCACGATGCTGAAACCAGTCCGCGTCATCTTCGATGTCGTCCCAATAGGCCGACGAGCGGTAGAGGAAATGATGCAGCGAGGCCTTTTGCAGCGGATGATCGGTGGCGCCAATACGCGTGGCGCTGGCGATATTCGAGAACTTCCCGATCTCAGCATTGGCGATATCACAGTAGCGATCACAGTAGCTGTAATCGCCGAACCGGCTGTTCAGTACCCGGCTTTCCGCCCCGATTTCGACGAAGGCGCCAAACTGGCTGTTTGCGATCGAACAGTTGGAATGAAGATACGGCTGATCGGCAGAGAGACGGGGCATTGGGTGGCTTTCGAAGATATTGAAGAGACAGGTTCTTAGCACCGCCAACGGTCACGGCAGCAGCATCGCGCCACCCTGACGGCGGGCCTTGCGGCCCGGCTCGCCCTTGATCAGGCGGCGGCGCAGCCAACCGGACACCCAATCCATGACCATCACCATGAGAATGATCAGCACGATGTAATAGGCAACCTCTTCCCAGTCCTTCTGGGTGATAATGGCCTGAGTCAGCAGCAAGCCGATACCGCCACCGGTGATGGCGCCAATGATCGTTGCGCTGCGCGTGTTTGATTCCAGAAAATAGAGCAGCTGGCTCAGCAAGACAGGCGTGATCTGCGGAATGACACCGAAGCGATAGCGCTGCGCCGGCTTCGCGCCTGTGGAGGCAACGCCTTCGATCTGTTTCTCGTCCACATTCTCCAGCGCCTCTGAGAAAATCTTGCCAAAGGTACCAGTGTCGGTCACCAGGATCGCCAAAGCGCCAGTCAGCGGACCGGGTCCAAAGGCCCGGGCAAGGACCACGGTCCAGATCAGAGAGTCGACGCCGCGCACGAAGTCAAAAAGGCGACGGGTTGCAAAGCGGACCGCGCGCAGCGGCATGAAGTTCCGGGTAGCAGCAAATGCGAGCGGCAGCGCAATCAGCCCCGCGCCCATCGTGCCAAGGAACGCCATCAGCAGCGTTTCGAAAATGGCCCAGGCCACATCCTGATGCCGCCACATCTTGTTGGTCCAGAAATCGTGGAAGATCGCGCCCGCTTCACCGGTTGCGGCCCGGGTCATCAGCTCACCGGGCCCCAGACCGTGGTAACGGCTGTCGAGGGTGAAGAAGAACAGCTCCCAACCAGCAAAATACCGAAACACCTCCGCACGGTTACGGGTCACCGTCAGACGCCCGGCATCGGTCGTCACCGCCAACCGGTTCTTTGAGACATTGATCCAATCCGGCAGATCGCCTGCCGGAAATTCGGCCTGCACGCCAGCGCTGCGACTTGGGGTTGCGCGGATCCTACCATAGCCGGGGATATCAAAAACAATGCTCTCGGGGCCGAAGCGAACCTGATGACCATCTTCGAGGTCAATCACGGTAACGTCGGACGGTGTCGTCGCGAGGGAAACCCACTCCGGCGCTTGCCCATCGGGATAGGCCCCTTTGCGCTCTCCCTCGATGGCGACGCTAACGTCACCTGTCCGATTGTCGCGCGTGACGTGGGTTTTGTAGCTGTAACTATCCGCCACCAGCGTGCGGGCATTCTGCGGATTCATCCGCGCGGCCAGTCCCGCAACGTCGAAGGCGACGAAGACATAGGCGAGATAGACCAGTACCAAGAGCGGCAGAGAAAGGCTCAGGACGCGCTTGCGGATGAACAGGCGCTCCATGTCCAGTTTGCGCAAGGTCGGCGGAACAGTGGTGTCAAAGGTCGTCATTGTTTGGCTCCGTGGGTCAGCCGGTCGCGCAGCAGGCCCGACAGTTGATCCACCAGGACGATGGTAAAAAACAGCAAAAGAAAGATCGCCGCAGCTTCATCATACCGCCCCTGCCCCCAGGACATGGCGTTACGCAGCTCGTAGCCGATACCGCCTGCCCCGACGAAGCCGAGAATGGCGGAGGCGCGGATATTGATCTCAAACCGCAGAAGTGCGTAGCTCACATAGTTCGGACCGACCTGGGGAAAAACGCCCAGCACCATGCGCTGTGCCCAGCCGGCCCCGACAGAAGCCAGTCCTTCGACAGGCTTCAGCGACGCGTTCTCATTTACCTCGGAAAACAGCTTGCCCAGAGCGCCCGCAGTATGGATCGCAATCGCGATCATCGCAGGCACCGGTCCACCACCCAAAAGAAAGATCAGCACCAGTGCGATGACGATTTCCGGGATCGCACGAAAGATATCCAGCATCCGGCGGAACAGCGGGATAAGGCGCGGCCAGCGCGCCAGCCCCCGTGTTGCCAACAAAGACAGGATGGTTCCGAAGATTGCCCCAATCAGCGTGGCAGCGGCAGCGATGTTCAAGGTCTCGATCAGGGCCGGTGAAAACTGTAACACATGCCCGGGCAATAGGGCCACTTTCTCGACTGCTTCCGAAAGCACCTCAGAGGGGTAGTCAAAAACATGGGTAATCCCATTCCAGAAAGACCCTGCGTTGCGATCGTCGGCGATCCTGAAACCGGCGGCCATCATCGCCACAAATACGGCCAGAAGGATCCCGCCATAAAGGCGCTTGCGCTGTATCAGCGCCTGGTAATCGGCCTGAATGTCGGACACCGAAGAGGCCGAGGCTGTTGCATCTGTCATGAATGGGATCCTGTGTCGTCGAAAACAGCCGAACAGCTGGGCTTTCGATGTTTCACGTGGTGGAGACTGCGCGCAGTCAGTTCCGAACCAGGGCAGTTGGCAGATAAAATGGCGGGGTTCGGTACGAATTCTCCGAACCCCGCGCGCTTAGGTACTGAAATTAGTTGGACTTCAATTTCCGCGCTTCGATGATAACCTCGTAGGCCTCGTGGGTGATCGGCATGAAGCCTTTCGCCTCACCGGCGGCCACACCATAGAAACATTCAGCATCCATCGACTTCAGAGAGGCCATCAGGCCAGTCATCTTCAGCTTCACGTCCTCGGGCAGTTCGGTGCGCAGAACAACCGGGCCCTCGGGAATAGGCTTGGACTGCCAGATCTGCACCAGATCGTTCATATCGACGAGACCTGCATCAACCGCGCGACGCAGCGCGCCGGAGTTGAAACCATCTTCCCACTCACCCAGGCCGTCAGCCCAGCTGACGCCGGCGTCCACATCGCCATTCGCAACAGCGACGATTGTCTGCTCATGCCCGCCGGTGAATTTAACCTCGCCAAAGTAATCGCCGGAGGTCATGGTCGCGCCGGTTGCCTGTGGAATCTCGATCGAAGGGATCAGGAAACCGGAGGTGGAGTTCGGATCACCAAAACCAAATGTCTTGCCCTGCATGTCATCGAGCGATGTGATCCCGCTATCCTTACGCGTGAAACCGATGGAATAGTAGCCATAGCCACCGTCGTTGTTCACCTTTACCAGGATCGGCTCTACCGCCGCCGGATCACTGAGATAAGTTTTGGCATAGCCGGATGCACCCAGCCACGCCATGTCGATGGTGCCGCCCAACAGCCCCTGGATCACCCCGTTGTAGTCGGCCGGGGCAAAGAGTTTGGTTTCGACCCCCAGAAGATCCTCGGTCTTTTGACGCAGGCACTCGTTGTTGTTCAGGCGATCCTGAGCGTTTTCACCACCAAGAATACCGATACGGAATTCCTGAATTTCCGAGGTCTCAGCAAGAACCGGTGCGGTCAGCGCGGTGGTCGCCAGAATGGCAGCAATAAGGTTTTTCATTAGTCAATCTCTCTGGTTGGTCATGTCGGCGAACGAACCGCCGGGTTTGGAAAAAACTGTCAGTTCGCCGGAACAGGCTGTCGGCGCGGCTGAATACGGTTCAATGTCTCGATCTCGGTAGAGGTTGCGGCCTCGGAGAAGTCCGCGCCCGCGCCGTAGATTTCGCGGGCGACACCGGTCGTCAGTTGTTCCGGCAACCCATCGAACACGATGCGCCCGTCCCGCATGCCGACAACGCGGTCGCAGTAGCGACGTGCGGTATCCAGTGTGTGCAGATTGGCGATGACCGTGCGGCCGTCCTCCTCGTGGATGCGGCGCAGTGCCTCCATGACTGTCTGGGCATTCATCGGATCAAGCGAGGCAATCGGCTCATCCGCCAGAATGATCCTCGGATCCTGCATCAGAGCCCGTGCGATCGCGACCCGCTGTTGTTGACCACCCGAGAGCGCCTCGGCCCGTTTGGCGGCGTGTTCGGCGATACCAAGCCGGTCAAGGATATCAATCGCGCGATGGATGTCGTCCATCGGGTAGAGATTGAACAACGTCGCAAGGCTCGAGCGACGGTTGAGCGTGCCGTGCAGCACGTTGGACACGACATCCATCCGCGGAACCAGATTGAACTGCTGAAAGATCATCGCACAATCGGATTGCCAGGCGCGTTTCTCCTTGCCGCGCAGCTGGGTCACATCGCGCCCTTCGAAAAGGATGCGCCCCTCACTGGCGTCCCCAAGCCGGTTGATCATCCGCAGCAACGTGGATTTCCCCGCGCCCGAGCGGCCGATAATGCCGATCATGCAGGGCTTGTCGATATCCAGCGTCGCGGCATCCACCGCGATCTTGTCGCCGAATCTCTTGGTCAGTTTGTCAATTCGCAGCACCTGAGGCTCCCGTCTCTTTGCGGGACTGACTAAGCTGCCAGATCAAAGCTTGTGTGTCATCGCGGTGAAGCTTTTGTAACGGCCGGCGTGACAACAGCCAGCACGCCCCTAGGCGCGCCGGCAACAAGCCGCTATACGGCGACGAAACGCTGCCCACGAAACCAAGGAACTGCTGCCATGTCTTTCGACCGCTCCATCAAAATCGCACCTTCGATCCTGTCTGCCGACTTTGCCAATTTTGGTCAGGAGATTCAGGCCATCGAATCCCAAGGCGCCGATTGGGTTCATATCGATGTGATGGACGGGCATTTTGTACCCAACCTTACTTTTGGTCCGATGGCGGTGAAGGCGTTTCGCCCACATGTCAAAACCGTGATGGATGTGCATCTGATGATTGCGCCGGTCGACCCCTATATCGATGCCTATGCAGATGCCGGGGCCGACGTGCTGACCGCACATGTCGAGGCCGGGCCGCATATTCATCGCACCCTGCAAGCGATCCGTGGGGCAGGTATGAAAGCCGGTGTGGCCCTGAACCCCGGCACCCCTGCCGAGGCGGTTGCCCATCTGCTGGATCTGACCGATCTGATCTGCGTCATGACGGTGAACCCCGGGTTCGGCGGTCAGAAGTTCATCGATATGACCGCCAAGATTCGTAGCCTGCGGTCCATGATCGGTGATCGCCCGGTGCATATCGAGATTGATGGCGGCGTTGACCCCAAGACCGCACCGCTGGTGGCAGAAGCCGGGGCAGACGTGCTGGTCGCCGGATCAGCAGTGTTCAAGGGCGGCTCCGTCGATACGCCGGAGGTTTACGGAGAGAATATCCGCAACATCCGAGCCGCTGCTGCTGGCGTCTGGGCCTGAGCGAGCGACATCACAGCAGCGCGCATTCAGTAGGGCGGACACAAGGAACTCCCGCCCGCTGCGACGCCTTTCAAGAAAGGCGCTGAAGCCGTTGAGCCAAGCGCCGCGCGTTGCGCGGCGCGGGCGCTTCACGCCAGCCGGTCCGCGAAATGGGACAGCAGAAGATGCTTCAGGATCTTGCCTGTCGGTGCCGCTGGCAGCTGTTCTGTGAGCACAATAAGGCCGGGCCGTTTATAGCCTGCCAGACGCTCTGCCACGAAGAGACGTAAGTCCTCAACCCGAGGCGCATCGGCAGTGGCCAGCTGCACAAAGGCGACCACCTGTTCGTCCCCGTCCATCTGGCGGCCGACAACAGCGGATTGAACCACCTGCGGATGGGCATTCAGAGCTGCTTCGACCTCCGGCGGGAAGACATTGAAACCGCCATGGATAATCAGCTCCTTGGCGCGTCCGTCGATGTGCAGATTGCCGCTTTGGTCCCAACGCCCCATATCGCCGCTGCGCAGCCAACCTTCGGGATCGAGAGCCGCCCGCGTGGCGTTCGGGTTGCGGAAATAGCCGAGCATAACGTTGTCTCCGCGCAGGCAGATCTCTCCCAGCCCGCCGCCGCCGCCCGGAACATTTTCATCCAGACGCACCTCAACCCCCGATAGCGGTGGGCCAACCGATGTATCAGGGTCACCCAGGCAGTTGCGTGTCGCGCAGATCCCTGCCGTGGCCTCGGTCATCCCATAGCCGTTCTGCAGGGCAACGCCGTAAAAATCTTCCGCCCGCCGTTTCCAATCCGGGTCGAGCGGAGCCGCGCCAGAGGAGACATAGCGCAGATCGGGACTATCAAGATGCGCCAACCCCTGTTCCTTAGCGTATTGCATCACCAGCGCGTGCATCTGCGGTACGGCGGAAACCAAGGTGACGCCGCTCCGCAACGCCTGATAAAACCGCGCCGCGCTAAAGCGCGCCTCAAGACGAACCTCGGCCCCGATCATCACGGAGGCGGTCAGAACGGACGCAAGGCCAAACACGTGGCTAAGTGGCAAAACGCCATAGATCACATCTCTTACGGTCATATCGCGCAAGCGAGCCGAGGCACCGCCGCCGAAACTCAGGTTTCCATGGCTGAGCATCACCCCCTTTGGATCACCGGTCGTACCGGTTGTGTAGAGCAGCACGGCCAGATCGGACGGTATCGTTTCATCGCCTCGATCGCCCGCCGCAACACCCTCTCCGGGGGCTGACATGACGATCTGCAAGCTGCCCAGATCGCCCGGCATCGGGTGTGCGCCCAATCGGGCCGCGTGGGCCGCAGCATCCGGCGAAGCGGCCACCGTCAGCAGGATCACTGTCGGCTCGGCATGGGCGCGGATACGCTCGACCTCGGGCGCCCGCATCCGGGCATTCACGGGAACTGCAACACCGCCCAATTGTGAGGTAGCAAACAGGGCTGCAACGGCGACGCAGCAGTTCTCGCAGAGTAACATGACCCGGTCACCCGGCCCCACTCCAGCGGCCACCAGATGAGATCGCAGTTCGTCGCAGACGCGGGCAAGCTCACCATAGGTCCACTTCGTCCCGCCGCTGTCGCTGAAGGCCGGAGACTCCGGACGATGGCGCGCATGTTGCTCAAGATACTCGTGCCAAAGCGTCATGTTCGATTCCCCGTGGTCGTGTTGATATCTGTCCCCCCCCGCAGACAAAGCTGCGCCGCGGGGGCCTCAGCCCCGTATCCTTTTGAAGACCCCGCTCGCAGTGGCCAAGATCTGCCCGCGACCATCCACCAGCTCTCCCGCCACATAGGCCAGGGAGGCACCACCGCCTGTTGCCGTTGCCGATGCCACAACCTGCCCGGACCGTGCAGCCGCGATATAGGACAAGGTCAGTGAGACGGTCACCACCGGCGGGTGCAAGGCTGCGTCAAAATGCTGAGATGCCGTATTGCCACAGACCACATCCATCAGGGTCGCAACGATGCCACCATGCAGGAGGCCATTGCGGTTAAGGTGCTGTGGAGCAAGCTCCAGCATCACAAGGCATGCCCCGGTTTGCGTATCGATCTCGGTGCGATACCCGACCATCTGCTGACAACCTGGATCGTCAATGATGCGCTTGGTGCCCCCGGACCCATATGCTGCCGCAGCCTCGGTGGCCTGCGATATCGGATCAGGCCGCCGTGAGGTCAATGAACCGCTCCAACTGGGTATCAGCATCACCAAAGCGGTGTTCCGCCAAGACGATGCGTTTGGCGATATGGGCCAACTCATATTCGGCAGTCATCGCGATGCCTCCGTGAAGCTGGATCGCCTCTTCCGCGATATGGCGCCCCGTCCGCCCGATGAGATTGCGCGCGGCGGCGATATGACGATCCCGCACCAGTGGCAGATCCTCCAGGTGGCCTGCTGCATTGATCACGGCAGAACGCGCCTGTTCGAGCTCGATCAACATCTCTGCAACGCGATGCTGCAAGGCCTGAAACGTGCCGATTGGACGTCCAAATTGCTGCCGTGTAGTCAGGTAATCCATCGTCAGCCGTACGGCTGTTTCCATCGCGCCAAGCGTCTCTGCGGCGAGCGCAACCTCCGCCGCGGCAATGGCGCCTTCGATACGGTCCGCAGCATGGCCAGCTGCGCCGATCCGCGCTGATTTCGACAGCCGAACACAATCCAGTTCCATCTCGGCGGCTCTGCCGCCTGCCAGCAATGCGCTACCCCGCATTCGCAGACCGGGTGCATCGGGGCGAACACAAAATAGGGACAGGCCGTCACGATCTCCGGGTGACCCCGCTTCGCGCGCGGCAACAATCAGCAAGTCGGCCGCCTCTGCATTCACTACCACGGATTTCCGCCCGGTGAGCAGAATGTCATCCCCCTCGTCGACAGCCTTGGTTTCGATCCAGGTACGCTCATACCGGCTGGCAGGCTCGCCGTGGGCAAAGGCCAGCTGCAGATCTCCAGCGATCAGCCGATCAATCATTTTCTGATCACGCGGCGAAATCGGATCTGTGCCAGAGCCACACAGCAGCACGCCACAAAGAACGGCGCTGTCAAGCACCGGTTCAACAACGCCGGCCCGGCCCAATTCCTCAAACACCGTCGCAATGTCGAATCCGGCCCCGCCATATCCACCAGCGGCCTCGGGCAGCAGCGCGCCAATCAGCCCGAGGTCAGCAAGCTGTCCCCAAATTTCCGGAGAGTACCCCGAAGGATCGGCAAGCGCCTGGTTTCGGGCGGCGACAGAATACCGATCGCGAAGAAACCGGCGCAAACTGTCCTGAAGCATCTGGCGCTCTTCTGTCAGCTGAAAGTTCATGTCCTGCCTCCCAGAGAAACCTTGGCAATGATATTCTTCTGGATCTCGTTCGATCCACCGAAGATCGACAGTTTTCGATTGTTGAAATACTGGGCCGCGACAGCTTCGCTCCCCTCTGGTGGAGAAAGCGCGTTGTTGTCACCGGCTACCGCCTCCGACGCAAACGGCAGGGCATAAACGCCCGCTGCGCGCCGTGCGAGATCGTTGATCTCCTGACGTATTTCGGTGCCTTTCACCTTGAGCATGGAGCTTTCGACGCCGGGCGCCTGCCCTTGGGCCGCAGCTGAGATGATGCGCAGATTGGTGGTGGACATGGCCATCAGATCGATTTCCGCGCGGGCGAGTCGCGCGGCGAAATGTGGATTTTCGATCAGCGGGCGACCGCGATGAAGCTGGTGACGCGCGAGACGTTTCACCGCCTCCAGCCCTGCTTGGCTGAACCCGACACCTGCAATATTGGTGCGTTCATGGGTCAGCAGATATTTGGCATAGGTCCAGCCTTTGTTTTCCTCACCAACCAGATTTTCAGCAGGCACGCGCACATCATTGAACCAGACTTCGTTGACCTCATGGGTGCCATCAAGAAGGATGATCGGCCGCACTTCGATGCCTGGTGTCGCCATGTCAATCAGCAGAAAGGAAATCCCCTCCTGCTGCTTGGCCTGAGGATCAGTGCGGACGAGACAGAAAATCCAGTTGGCGAATTGGCCAAGCGTGGTCCAAGTTTTTTGTCCGTTGACGATATAATGGTCACCATCGCGAACTGCGCGCGTGCTCAGGCTGGCCAAATCGGACCCTGCGCCCGGCTCGGAATATCCCTGACACCACCAGTGTTCACCGGACAGAACTTTGGGCAGGAAATACGCGCGCTGCGCATCGGATCCGAATTTTTGCAGAACCGGCGCAAGCATGGTCAAACCAAACGGAACGATGCGCGGCGCGTGGGCGCGACAACATTCTTCTTCGAAGATGTGGCGCTGGACCGCATTCCAGCCGCAGCCGCCATACTCCTGCGGCCAGGTCGGTGCCAGCCACCCCTGATCGTTCAGGATCTGGTGCCAGCGATCATGCCCCTCTTTGCCGATACCCCGCCCCAGGCGCACAGCGTCCGACAGATCCTGAGGCAGCTTCGCCTCCAGAAAGGCGCGCACTTCCGCGCGAAAGGCCAACTCTTCGGTCGAGTAATTCAGATCCATCTCCGCGTACCTCCCCGCGCTATTTCGATAGTGCCCGCTGCTCTCATCCGGGATCTACTTGGACCGCACCTACCGGCGAAGCCGTACCCAGATAGTCAGTAGATCTCGAACAGGCCCGCAGCCCCCATGCCGCCGCCGATGCACATGGTTGCAACACCCAGCTTGGCCCCACGTCGACGGCCCTCACGCAGCAGATGCCCGACCATTCGTGCGCCTGTCATGCCAAAGGGATGGCCGATGGCAATTGATCCGCCGTTCACGTTGCAGATTTCATCTGGGATACGGAGCTGGTCACGGCAATAGAGCGCCTGGCTGGCAAAAGCCTCATTCAGCTCCCACAGATCGATATCCGCGACTGTCAGCCCGTGCCGCTCCAGCAGGCGCGGCACCGCATGTACCGGGCCGATGCCCATTTCGTCAGGCGCACAGCCGGCAACGCAGAACCCGCGAAACGCCCCCATCGGGTTCAGCCCTCGACGGCTTGCCTCGGTGGCCTCCATCATCACGACCGCCGCCGAACCATCGGAAAGCTGGCTGGCGTTTCCTGCGGTGATGAACTTGCCCTCGCCACGCACCGGGTCCAATCCGGCAAGCCCGTCCAAAGTGGTTTGCGGGCGATTACATTCGTCGCGATCCACAGTCACCTCGCGGGTGCCAACCTCACCGGTTTCCTTATCTTTTAAAGCCATAACGGTCTGCATGGGCACGATTTCGTCGTCAAACAGCCCTGCACCCTGCGCCGCTGCTATCCGCTGCTGGCTGCGCAGCCCGTAGGCATCCTGCGCTTCCCGGCTGATCCCGTAACGCTCGGCAACGATATCTGCGGTATCGATCATGGCCAAATAAACGTCTGGCTTGTGCGCCTGCAACCAGGGGTCCTGCACCTGCTTCACATTGGGCTGCACCATGGAGATGCTCTCGACCCCACCTGCAACCATCGGGCCAGCCCCTTCGGCTGTAATCTGCTGGGCCGCAAGCGCGATGGTCTGAAGACCCGAGGCGCAGAACCGGTTCACAGTCATGCCTGCTGCGGTCTGCGGCAATCCCGCGCGCAGCGCAATCTGACGTCCGATATTGTGACCCGTAGCCTGTTCGGGGAACCCGCAGCCGATAATGCAATCCTCGATCTCTCCACCATCTAGGCCAGCCCGCTCGACGGCTGCAGCTACGGCATGGCCGCCCAAAGTCGCGCCATGGGTCTGGTTGAACGATCCGCGAAAAGACTTGGCCAACCCAGTGCGGGCAGCGGAAACGATGACAGCCTGTTTCATCTCACCGGGCCTCCTTGTTGAGATCGTCAAAGCTGCGGCCCTCGGCGACAAGCTCTTCCAGCAAGGGCGCCGGCTGCCAGAAAAACGCATCTTCCTTGGCATAGCGTTTGATGTCCTTGAGGATGCTATCCAAACCTTGCAGGTCAGCCCATTTCAGCGGGCCGCCCCAAAACCGCGGAAAGCCATAGCCGAACAGCAATACCATATCCACATCCAGCGGACGCCGGGCGATTCCCTCGCCGACAACCTTCGCCGCCTCATTAACCATCGCGCACATGTAGCGCCGCAGGACCTCGTCATTGGCCAAGACCTGCGGCGTCACGCCCTGATCCCGCTGATCGCGTTCGATATACTCGGATACCTGTGGATTTGGGGTCCCGCCGCGCTTGCCCTCTTCGTAGACATAAAAACCCCGGCCGGTCTTCTGCCCGAAGTCTCCAGCTTCGCAGAGCATATCGGAAAAATGCACAACCCGCTCACGGGGATCGCGTGTCGGCGCCCGCCGTTTGCGGGCTGCCCAGCCGATATCAAGCCCTGCCAGATCCGCCACCGCAAATGGCCCCATCGCAAATCCGAACCCGGTCATCACCTTGTCAATCTGGTAGGGTGAGGCTCCGTCCAGCACCATGTAATCGGCAGCCTTGCGGTAGCTGTTCATGATCCGGTTGCCGATGAAACCATCGCAGACACCTGAACGCACAGAGATCTTCTTCAGCCGTTTGCCAAGGGCAATTCCGGTGGCGACCACATCAGGCGCGGTCTGATCTGCAACCACGACCTCAAGCAGTTTCATCACATGCGCCGGGGAGAAGAAGTGCAACCCGATCACATCCGCCGGTCGGCGCGTCGCAGCAGCGATTTCATTGATATCGAGATATGACGTGTTGCTGGCGAGAATTGCGCCGGGTTTGCAATGCGTATCCAGCGCCGAGAAAACGTCGCGTTTGACGTCCATGTCTTCAAACACGGCTTCGACCACCAGATCGACCTGCGACAGCGCTGCATAATCCGTCGCCAGCTGCAGCGCCTCGTTCATCATGGTATCAAACTGCGACTGATCGATCTTGCCGCGTTTAAGCGCCCCTTTCAGATTGCCTTCGATCCGTTCATGAGCTGCGACCGTCGCCGCATCATCACGTTCGATCAGTACTACGGGCAGCCCCGACAACAGGGCGGCGGTTGCAATGCCTGCGCCCATCGTGCCGCCACCAATCACCCCCATCGAGGCGACGTCGCGCGGGGTCACATCGGCCAGCTCTGGCAGCTTGCTGACCGCGCGCTCCGAAAAGAATGCGTGGATCAGACCCTGTCGCTGATCGCTCTCCATCAGCTTCTTAAACAGCTCTCGCTCCTGGCGCACCCCGTCAAGAAAGCTCTTGGCTTCACATGCAGCCTGAACGGCACGCACCGCGACGGCCGGGGACAGCTGACCGCGGCCCCGGGCGAGCACCCGTTCATAGGCCTCATCGAAATCGATGGGTTCCGGTGGCGGCATATCACAGACCGGTCGACGCGGCGCATCCTGGTCCAGCAATTCACGGGTGTAAGCCAGACCGACTTCGCGGGGACTGCCCTCCGCAATACGGTCAACGACCCCCTTGTCGAAGGCTTCTGCCGCCGACACATGGCGGCCGGTGGTGATGATCTCCAGTGCCGCCTCGATTCCGGTGACGCGCGGCAGCCGCTGCGTCCCCCCAGCGCCCGGGATGATGCCGAGATGCACCTCAGGCAAGCCCATCTTGGCGCTTGGCACTGCAATCCGGTAGTGCGACGACAGCGCCACTTCCAACCCACCGCCCAGCGCGGTGCCGTGGAGGGCAGAAACCACGATGAGCTTGGCGGCTTCGATGCGGTTGCACAGGTCAGGCAATCCGGGCTCTTGCATAGGCTTGCCGAACTCGCGGATATCGGCGCCAGCGAAATAGGTTCGCCCCTCGCCGTAGATCAGTACGGCACGTGCGCCTTCTTCCTCGGCGCGCTCAATCCCGGCAAGAAGCCCACGGCGCACGTCAACGCCAAGAGCGTTCACTGGCGGGTTCTGCGCGCCCAGCACTGCAATATCGCCAATACGCTCATAAACAACGGCTTCAGTCATGGATCTTTCCTCTTATTGCGAGCGATGCCGATCAAAACTTCGACAGGCTCCAACCGCGGGAACGCAGCTGCCTTGCGGCAGGCACGGATCAGGACGCAGACGTCACCCCCGCACATTTCGCCATGCGGAACATCATTCCGCAAACTTGATGCCGACCCTAAATCCGGCTTCGTGACCTGACAAGAGATATCATGCCGCGCGTCTGCGCCGCTTGCCAAGCATCACGATTTGCCTGCGGGTCGTGACGGTGCGTCTCGCGGTATTTGGGCGCTAGACGGTCAGCTCTCAGCTTTCGGAACCGGTCGACGATAGGCCTCGGTCAGGGTTGCATCCACCTCCGACGGCTCATAGACGCCTAACAGGATCCCTTTGCGCGCCGATTTCCCTCGGCGCTTGGCAATCTGCTCGTCAGAAAGGGTAATGCGTTGCGACATCCGCAGCCCCCACTCGAGCAGTCGATCGTACATGAGGTCGATCACCTCCTGATGCGCCTTCGTTTTGGCAAGATCCACGAGCTCATCTGGATCCTCCTGCAAATCGAACAGCATGGGCCGAAGCCCGCCCTCAGCGTGCATGAACTTCCAGCGCGCATCCACGATCATGAACAGCCTCGCATCTTTCGGAGCCAGGCCAAGTGTTTCGGACAGGGGGAGCGTCGCATAATCAAACTCGGCCACCGCGTAGTCGCGCCACTCTGAAGTCTCGCCGCGCAACAAGGGCATCAATGAGCGCCCTTCCAGGATATGAGGTGCCGCCGCGCCGCCCGCTGCCTCCAGAAAGGTCGGAAGCAGATCAATCGACTCGACCAGTGCATCGCAGGTGGTGCCGCGGGTGGCGTCGGCCTCGGGCCGCGGATCGTAGATGATCAGCGGCACCTTGATCGACGGTTCATGGAAAAGGTTCTTCTCGCCCAGCCAGTGATCGCCGAGGTAGTCGCCATGGTCCGAGGTCACCACGATCATCGTATCCTTCATTCGCCCGGTTGCCTCAAGCCAGGAGAACAGTCGACCCATCTGATCGTCAGCCTGTTTGATCAGCCCCATATAGGCGGGGATCACCTTCTGACGCACTTCCTCACGGGAGAAGGCCTGACCAATCTGATTGTTCATCATACCGGCAAATACCGGATGCGCATTCTCGCGCTCGGCGCTCGAACGAACTGCGGGCAGAACATGCTCAGGACCATACATATCGTGGTAAGGCGCAGGCACAATATATGGCCAATGCGGCTTGATGTAACTCAGATGCGCACACCACGGCTGATCGCCCTCCCTCTCCGCAGTTTCGATAAACCGCATGGCTTCACGGGTGAGCCAAGGCGTCTCACTGTCCTCCTCCGCGATATTGGCGGGCTTGTCTGCGTTGACCATGAACCAGCCAGAGGCGATATCGTCACCATCCACGCCGGCGTTTGCAAAATCGCTCCAGGGGTTGTCGCCGGGGTAGCCCTGCGATTTGAGATACTCATTATAGGGGCTTCGCTTACTGTCATAAAAACCGTCCGGCCCCTCAGCCCACAGCCCGTCATCACGGACAAATGGGTCAAAACCGCATTCCGTCTGGCGCACACCGATGATGCTGTCAGGGGCAAGACCCAGACGCTCCAGCCCCTCGGCATCGGCAACCATATGCGTCTTGCCAATCAGGTGGCAACTCATCCCGGTCTTGCGCAAGTGGTCACCCATTGTCCATTCGCCCACCCGCAGCGGGTAACCGTTGAACTGCACCCCGTGGCTTGAGGGATAGCGCCCGGTGTAACTCGACATACGGGAAGAACCGCAGGTGGGCGACTGCACATAGGCTCTGGTGAACCGGACCCCGCGCCGTGCCAGCCCATCCAAATGAGGCGTCTGTAGATGTGGATGCCCAGCACAGCTGAGGTAGTCAAACCGCAGCTGGTCAAACATGATATAGAGAATATTCATTCACCCCCCCATTCCGGTCACCGCAAAGATCGCAGCGAACAGATACCTCGCGCTTCTCCAATCAGAGCGGACACTCGCAATTAGTCAACATGTAAACTATTTTCGACAGCCACTGCGACGCTGAATGGATCATACGCGCGAAGGCGCAGAGCGACCGAAATATGAAGGATCAGCAAGAGAACCATTAATACGTTACAGAATTCCACCACTTTGTTCGATCTGGTTACATCTCTCTTGCCCAGAATCACTTCTGCGCGTATCACCGACTAAATGGTCGGCTTATCTACTGCCGCCACAGGAGACGCGAACACCCATGGATGCTTTCATCTGCGATGCCACCCGCACCCCGATCGGCCGCTACGGCGGCGCGCTAAGCCAGGTGCGTACCGATGATCTTGCCGCCCTGCCGATTGCCGCGCTCGCCGCGCGAAACCCGGACGTGGACTGGGGCTCCCTCGACGATGTGATCTTTGGCGATGCCAACCAGGCCGGGGAAAGCAACCGCAACGTGGCCCGCATGGCGGCGCTGCTGGCGGGTCTGCCCACCTCTGTGCCCGGCACCACCATCAACCGTCTCTGCGCCTCCGGCATGGATGCGGTCGGTATGGCGTCCCGCGGGATCAAGGCGGGCGACTATGACATGGCCATCGCCGGCGGCGTCGAAAGCATGTCGCGCGCGCCCTTCGTGATGCCCAAGGCGACCTCTGCCTTCACCCGCGCCAATGCGGTTTACGACACCACCATCGGCTGGCGCTTCGTGAACAAGAAGATGCACGAGATGTACGGCACCGACTCGATGCCGCAGACTGCCGATAATGTGGCAGAGGACTACGGCGTCTCCCGCGAGGACCAGGACGCCTTTGCCGCCCGCAGCCAGGCCCGCTGGGCTGCCGCGCATGAGGCCGGCATCTTCAAGGACGAAATCACCCCGGTCACAATCCCCCAGCGCAAGGGCTATGATCTGGTGGTGGACACCGATGAACACCCCCGCCCCGGCACCTCGGCAGAGAAGCTGGCGGGCCTCAAGGGCGTTAACGGCCCGGACAAGACCGTGACCGCAGGCAATGCCTCCGGCGTCAACGACGGCGCCGCGGCGATCCTGATGGCGAATGAAGCGACTGCGGCAAAGAACGGCCTGACACCGATGGCCCGCATTGTCGGCATGGCCTCCGCCGGGGTCGAGCCGCGCATCATGGGCATCGGCCCGGTGCCCGCCACCCGCAAGGTTCTGGCCCGCACCGGCCTGACCATCGAACAGATGGACGTGATCGAGCTGAACGAGGCCTTTGCATCGCAGGGCCTTGCCACCCTGCGCGAGCTTGGCGTTGCGGACGCAGCACCCCATGTTAATCCCAACGGCGGTGCGATTGCACTGGGCCACCCGCTCGGCATGTCCGGGGCGCGGCTGGTGCTGACCGCTGCCTATCAGCTTCAGCGCACCGGCGGGCGGTATGCGCTCTGCACCATGTGCGTCGGCGTTGGACAGGGCACCGCCCTGATCCTCGAACGCGTGTAACGAACTCTAGGGAGGTCCCAGACATGTATGCTCAGATGATCAAATCCGAGGCGACCCAGGACGATCCGGAAAAGCTGGCGGCCTTCCAGGCCCGCATCGACGCGGGCGAGAAGATCGAGCCCAAGGACTGGATGCCCGAAGGCTACCGCAAGACGCTGATCCGCCAGATCGGCCAGCACGCCCATTCCGAAATCGTCGGCCAGCTGCCCGAGGGCAACTGGATCACCCGCGCGCCGACGCTGGAGCGTAAGGCGATCCTGCTCGCCAAGGTGCAGGATGAGGCCGGCCACGGCCTCTACCTCTACTGCGCGGCGGAGACGCTGGGCGTCTCCCGCGACGAGATCACCGAAATGCTGCTGGACGGCCGCATGAAGTACTCGTCGATCTTCAACTACCCGACGCTGAACTGGGCCGACATCGGCGCGGTCGGCTGGCTGGTGGATGGCGCGGCGATCATGAACCAGGTGCCGCTGCAGCGGACCTCCTTCGGCCCCTACTCCCGCGCGATGATCCGCATCTGCAAGGAAGAAAGCTTCCACCAGCGCCAGGGCTACGATGCCATCCGCAAGATGGCGGAAGGAACCCCGGAGCAGAAGAAGATGGCCCAGGATGCGCTGAACCGCCTCTGGTACCCGTCGCTGATGATGTTCGGGCCTTCCGACAAGGACTCGGTCCACTCTGCCCAGTCGATGGCCTGGAAGATCAAGATGAACACCAACGACGAGCTGCGCCAGAAGTTCGTCGACCAGACCGTGCCGCAGGCCGAATACCTGGGCCTGACGATCCCCGATCCCGACCTGAAATGGAACGAGGAACGCGGCCATTACGATTACACCGACCCGGACTGGAGCGAGTTCTTTGACGTGATCCAGGGCAATGGCCCCTGCAACGTTGACCGCCTCGCCGCCCGCAACAAGGCCTGGGACGACGGCGCCTGGGTCCGCGACGGCCTGCTTGCCCACGCCAAGAAAAAAGCCGCGCGCCAGCACGCCGCCGAGTAACCCCAAGCATTCCGGCGCTCCGCCCTGACGCGCAAGCGCCCCCTCAGCCAGGAGGATTTGAGACATGAAAAATGAATGGCCCCTCTGGGAAATCTTCATCCGCGGCCAGCACGGCATGAGCCACCGCCACGTCGGCTCGCTGCATGCGCCGGACGCCGAAATGGCGATCAAGAACGCCCGCGACGTCTACACCCGCCGCAACGAAGGCGTGTCGATCTGGGTGGTCGAGGCGAACCACATTTCCGCCTCCTCGCCCAGCGACAAGGGCCCGCTTTATGAGCCGTCGGAGAGCAAGGTCTACCGCCACCCGACCTTCTTTGACATCCCCGAAGAAGTGGGGGCGATGTAATGGCCCGCGAAGACGCATTTTTCCAGTTCCTGCTGCGGATGGGGGACAACACCCTGATCCTCGGCCACCGGGTCAGCGAATGGTGCGGCCACGCGCCGGTACTGGAAGAGGACATCGCGCTGGCCAACACTGCGCTGGACATGATCGGCCAGACCCAGATGTGGCTCGGCCTTGCCGCCGAAGTTGAAGGCGACGGCAAATCCGCCGACGATCTCGCCTTCCTGCGCGACGCCTGGGATTTCCGCAACGTGCTCTTGTGCGAGGTGCCGAACGGCGATTTCGGCCGCACCCTGATGCGCCAGTTCTTGTTTGACGCCTGGCATTCGATCCAGCTGGGCCGGCTGATGAAGTCGTCGGACGAACGCGTTGCAGCAATCGCCGAAAAAGCTTCGAAAGAGGTGGCCTATCACTTGGAACGCTCTGCCGACACGGTGGTGGGCCTGGGCGACGGCACCGGGGAAAGCCACCGCCGGATGCAGGAGGCGCTGGATTACCTCTGGCCCTATGTGGGCGAGATGTTCCAGTCCGACGATGTGGACGCCGAAATGGTGAAGGCTGGCATCGCCCCCGATCCGGCGGCCCTGCGCGAAGAATACGACGCGCTGGTGTCCCGCATCCTGGGTGACGCGACGCTGACCATTCCCGAAAGCCGCTTTGCCCACAAAGGCGGGCGCACCGGTGCGATGCACACAGAGCATCTGGGCCACCTGCTGACCCAGATGCAATGGCTGCAGCGCGCCTATCCCGGCGCCAAGTGGTAAGGCCTCGGCCAAGGAACTGAGGGCATCCCCGGCGTCAAACGGGGGTGAGGCCCGCTTCCGCTGGGAAGTCCGGGCGGAACAGCCAATGAGGGTAACCGCATGAGCCAAGTGACAACTCAGCCAAGCATCACCCAAGTCTGGGACTGGCTCGACGCCGTGCCGGACCCGGAGATCCCGGTGATCTCGCTGGTGGATCTCGGCATCATCCGCGATGTGGCCTGGGAAGGGAAGACTTTGGTGGTCACCGTAACCCCGACCTACTCCGGCTGCCCGGCCACAGCGGTGATCGCCATGGATATTGAGACCGCCCTGCGCGGCCGCGGCATCACTGATCTGCGGCTCAAAACGCAGATTTCGCCGGCCTGGACCACCGATTGGCTGTCGGAAAAAGGCCGCACCAAGCTGGAGGCTTACGGCATCGCCCCGCCCCAGCCCGCAGGCGGCCCCGAGAAATGCCCGCACTGCGGCAGCACACATGTCACCAAGGTCAGCCAGTTCGGCTCGACCCCCTGCAAGGCCCACTGGCGCTGCCAGGACTGCCTCGAACCCTTTGATTATTTCAAGTGCATCTGAGGAGACCCTGATGGCGCGCTTTCACGACCTTGAAGTCACCGACGTCCGCAAGACCATCCGCGATGCGGTGGTTGTCACCCTGAAGCCCGCGGGTGGCGCGGCTGAGGAATTCGATTTCACCCAAGGCCAGTACCTGACCTTCCGCCGCGACTTCGACGGCGAGGAACTGCGCCGCAGCTACTCGATCTGCGCCGGCAAGGACGAAGGCATCCTGCAGGTCGGCATCAAGCGCGTCAACGGCGGCGCCTTTTCAACCTGGGCTAACACCGAGCTGAAGGCGGGTGATACCCTGCAGGCGATGGCGCCGATGGGGACCTTCTTCACCCCGCTCGATGGTACCGCCGAAAAGCACTACCTGGGCTTTGCCGGCGGCTCCGGCATTACCCCTGTGCTGTCGATCCTCAAGACCACGCTGGCGGCGGAGCCCAAATCCTCCTTCACGCTGGTCTACGCCAACAAGGGCGTGAACACGATCATGTTCCGCGAGGAACTGGAGGATCTGAAAAACCTCTACATGGGCCGCTTCAATGTGATCCATGTACTGGAATCCGACGCTCAGGAAATCGACTTGTTCACCGGTCTGGTGACAGAGGGGAAGTGCGCCCAGCTGTTCGAGCACTGGATCGACATCCAGTCGGTCGACACCGCCTTTATCTGCGGCCCGGAGCCGATGATGCTGGGCATCGCTGCGGCACTGCGCACCGCCGGTCTAGGCGATAGCCAGATCAAGTTCGAACTGTTCGCCTCTGCTCAGCCAGGCCGCGCCAAGCGCAATGCCACCGCAACGGATGCGGCCAGCAGCGCCAACCAGACCAAGGCCGCGATTACGCTGGACGGCGCCACCCAGACCATCGAGATGGGCAAGGACATGACCCTGCTGGACGCGGCGCTCGAGAACGCCATGGACGCGCCCTATGCCTGCAAGGCAGGTGTATGCTCCACCTGCCGCTGCAAGGTGCTGGAGGGCGAGGTCGAAATGGTCGCCAACCACGCGCTGGAGGATTACGAGGTCGAAAAAGGCTATGTGCTGTCCTGTCAGGCCTATCCGCTGAGTGATCAGGTGGTGGTGGACTACGATCAATAGCCCACTAGGTTAGAGCCCGAGCGATCAGGACGAAACACACAGCAACAGACTCAAGAGGACAATCGCATGAGTGACGAGATGAGCATTGAGAGCTATCTGGCGGCCGGTGGCGTCCTCAGCAATCCTTCCAACGTACCGCCACGCTATCGCGCTGAGCTGATGACCATCATGGCCAGTTTCGTGGATAGCGCGCTGGCGGGAGCGGCGGGGTTTGTCGATATCATAAACGAAGGCCCGGGGATCAAATCGCGCATGGCTGCCGCCCGGATCGTATTGGAAAAAACCGCCAATGCAGACCGGGTCTTGCAGGTCATGGGCGATTTCGGGGCCGACACGGAGCGCTATGTCGACCACCACCCCTGGACAGCCCGACTGGACCGCGAGGCTGGACTGGATCAGGCCAGATCCAAACATGACCGGCGCCTTGCTGTGTTCAATTACCCGCTCGAAGGCTGGGCCGATGCAGTGGTGATGAACCTTTTGATGGGACGCGCCGTTGCCGTGCAATTGGCAGAACTGTCCATGATCTCCTACCAGCCCTTGGCCGAGGCCTTCCGCGCCATTCAACCGATTGAGGCGCATCACGCGCGGCTTGCCCATGAAGGCCTGTCGCGTCTCGTCCAGGAAGGCGACATCGGTATGTTGCAGGAGTCCATCGGTTACTGGTGGCCACGTGTCGCCATCAGCTTTGGGGTCGATGACTCCGACAAATTCGAAGCCCTTCGCACACTGGGGTTGCGCCATCGCAGCAACGCAGAGCTGCGCGCACGGTGGCAAAGCGAGATGCGTGGCGTGTTGCGAGAGCTGGGGCTGGAGGCCCCCGAACCGGCCTGAAGCGGCGACATCAAGGCACCGCCCGACACCCACCCATATGGCGGAAGAACCCAGCGGAAAAGGTCTGGACGACTGACCCATCGCATCCTAGGGTCAGCCTGTTCCAGCACACCAAAAACGAGGCCCGACATGGCGATCAGCAAGACCATTCGCACCTATTTCAACGGCAGCTGGCATGAGGGCGATGTGGCAATCATGAAGGCCGCTGACCATGCGGCCTGGCTTGGATCGTCGGTTTTCGACGGTGCACGGCTGTTCGATGGTGTCACGCCCGACCTTGATCTGCACTGCGCCAGAGCCAACGCATCGGCCCACGCGCTGATGATGGCTCCAACCGTCAGCGTCGACGATATGGTCGCCATCGCCAAAGAGGGTCTCGCTCTCTTTGCACCAGATGCCGCGGTCTACATCCGCCCTATGTACTGGGCGACCGAGGGCGATTCCACGATGATCGCGCCGGAACCCGCAAGCACCCAGTTTGCTCTTTGTCTGGAAGAAATCCCTATGGCTGCCCCGACAGCTGTAGCGACTCTGACACGCACCTCCTTCCGCCGGCCCGTGCTGGAGAGTTCTGTGGTCAATGCAAAGGCCGGTTGCCTCTATCCGAACAACGCCCGCATGCTGCGTGAAGCGCGCGCAAAAGGATTCAGCAACGCGCTCGCCCTCGATGCCATGGGGAATGTCGCTGAGACCGCCACGGCCAATATTTTCATGGTGCGTGACGGAGAGGTCTTTACTCCGATTGCAAATGGCACCTTCCTTGCAGGGATCACCCGTGCCCGTCACATCGCAAACCTGCGCTCAGATGGTGTCACCGTTCATGAAACGGTGCTTGGCTATAAAGACTTTGAAGACGCCGACGAAGTGTTCATGTCCGGCAATATGAGCAAGGTCACGCCAGTTGCCGCCTTTGACGATCGGCAATACCAGATCGGACCAATCGCCAAGCGCACACGGGATCTCTATTGGGATTGGGCAACAAGCAGCCGTGGATAGCTGCGTGCGACTAGCCTTTGTGCTCATCTATTGCGCCGGGGGATGGCTTGCGCCATGATCCAGACGGAACAACCAGAGGATCAATATGCGCAAATTTCTTGTGGTATTGGATGACAGCCGCGAATGCCTGAACGCCATGCGGTTCGCCGCCATGCGTGCCGCCAAGACTGGCGGCGGAGTAGAAATCCTTTCGGTGATTCCACCCGACGAATTCAATCATTGGATTGGCGTCGGCGAAGTGATGCGCGAAGAGG
Source organism: Phaeobacter sp. JH20_26 (assembly GCF_048056275.1). NCBI lineage: Bacteria > Pseudomonadati > Pseudomonadota > Alphaproteobacteria > Rhodobacterales > Roseobacteraceae > Phaeobacter > Phaeobacter sp. JH20_26. Next base: position 1,586,294 of record NZ_JAYMWL010000013.1, read on the forward strand.
CCCGCGAACGCATACACGCCCATTTTGAAGTATTCGCGAAGTGGATGCGCGACCGGCAAGGTATCGAACCCAAACTCGTGATCCGCGAAGGCGAAGCGGTGCCAGAGATTATCGCCCAGATCGAATCTGATCCCGAAATCGGCGTATTGGTACTGGGCGCCGGTGACGACCGCAAAGGCCCTGGTCCTCTCGTCACCCAGTTAAGTCGCTCATCCGGCAGCCTGCCGGTGCCGATCACAATCGTACCCGGCGATCTGTCTAAAGAAAAACTGGAAGCGATCACCTGATCGCTGCCAAGCTGACCGATCTGCGGGTTGCACGAACTCGCCGCGAGTGGATCCGAAGCGAAAGGCCCCAGCGCGCGCCACAAGGTTCCGCAACTTTAGAACCGTTCCAAATCTTGACTTAAGCCGACCGGAGGCGCATATCTCTGCCACGCTTTAAGGAGGCCCGACATGTTCATTCAGACAGAATCCACGCCCAACCCGGCGACGCTGAAATTCCTGCCGGGCCAGACCGTACTGGAAATGGGCACAGCTGATTTTCCCAGCGCAGAGGCCGCAGGCTCATCGCCTTTGGCGCAGCGCATTTTTGCTGTTGCAGGCGTGACTGGCGTGTTCTTCGGCAACGATTTCGTAACCGTGACCAAGGCAGAGACGGTTGAATGGGACCACATCAAACCGGCCATCCTCGGCGCGGTGATGGAACATTTCCAGTCCGGTCAGCCGGTGATTTCCGAAGGTGGCGAACAGACCTCTGGCCATGCGGAACACACCGGTGAGGATGGCGAAATCGTCAACCAGATCAAAGAGCTTCTGGACAGCCGCGTGCGCCCTGCTGTGGCTCAGGATGGCGGCGATATCACCTTCCACGGCTTTGACCGTGGAGTGGTCTACCTGCATATGCAGGGCGCCTGCGCAGGCTGCCCTTCGTCGACACTGACGCTGAAGATGGGCATCGAAAACCTGCTGCGCCACTACATCCCCGAAGTGACCGAGGTTCGCCCCGTTGCCGTCTGACGCTCTCGTCCTTGGCTTTGATACATCGGCCGCGCATTGCGCGGCCGCTTTGTTGCGTGGGGACACGGTGCTGGCCTCCCGATTGGAGGAGATGACTCGCGGCCAGGCCGAACGATTGATGCCGTTGCTGGACGAGGTGCTCGCCGAAGGTGGCGCAGCTTGGGCGGATCTTGATGCCATTGGTGTCGGTATCGGACCCGGAAACTTCACAGGCATTCGCATCGCCGTGTCCGCTGCACGCGGTTTGGCGCTGGGGCTGGATATTCCGGCAGTCGGTGTAAACGGATTTGACGCACGCCATCACCCCGGCACTCTCGCTGCGGTGCCCGCACCTCGCGATCATGTCTATGCACTGCCTCCCGGAGGCGAGCCCCGGCTGATGCCACTTGTTGAAGCGCAGGCGGTTGCCGCCGCGCATGATCTAGAGTTGCTGGCCGAGGCAACTCCGCCGAATATCGCCGAAGCCATCGCCCGCAACGCCGTCGACCGTTACCAAACAGAAGCAGTTGCCCCTGCCCCGCTGTACCTGCGGGCTGCTGATGCCGCGCCGGCAAGAGACGCCCCACCAACGCTGATTGATGGCTGATACCTTCGGTCGACCATGCTACGAAACTGTCCCTCAAATCTGACACCACAGGACATGGCCCACACCCATCGGGCTGCCTTTGTGCAGGGGCGCCCGTGGTCTTCGGATGAATTTTCTGCCCTGCTCGACAGCCCGTTCAGCTATGCTGTCGGCGATACACGATGCTTTGCCTTGGGACGCGTTGTCGCTGGAGAGGCCGAACTGCTGACCATAGCGACCCACCCTGACTACCGGCGTCAAGGGTTTGCGCGTATGGTCTTGGACAGCTGGCAGGAAGCCGCGCTGGCCAGAGATGCAACCGATGGCTTTCTGGAAGTTGCCGCAGACAACCGATCGGCGCGTGCCCTGTATCACTCCTATGGATTCGCCGAAACCGGGCGGCGGGTCGGCTACTACCCGCGCGAAGGCGCGTCTTCAGTGGACGCAGTGCTCATGTGCGTCAGTTTACGCAAGGCCGAAACCGCAGAATAACACCAAAAGGTCAAAAAACGGTTGACCCTTTCCGCAGGCTACGGCCTAAATTGTCGCACCTTTTTAAAAACACATGGGTTGGGGCGGTCAAACTGGCCGCAACAAGAACAACAAATTGGGAGTACCCCTATGACCCTGATGAAATCCCTGATGAGCGCCGCGGCGGCCGTGGCGCTGACAGCGGGTGCCGCATTGGCAGAGCCTGCACTGATCTTTGATCTGGGCGGCAAGTTCGACAAATCGTTCAACGAAGCCGCCTTCACCGGCGCGCAGCGTTGGGCTGAGGAAACCGGCGAAAGCTTCCGCGAAATCGAACTGCAATCCGAAGCTCAGCGTGAGCAGGCCCTGCGTCGCTTTGCCGAAGCGGGCGCGAACCCGATCGTCATGGCCGGTTTTGCTTTTGCCGACGCTCTGGGCCAGGTTGCAGCCGACTACCCCGACACCAAATTCGTGATCATCGACATGGTTGTTGATGCGCCGAATGTACGTTCTGTTGTCTTCAACGAACATGAAGGCTCCTACCTTGTCGGTATGCTGGCGGCCAAAGCGTCCAAATCGGGCACAGTAGGCTTCATCGGCGGTATGGATATCCCGCTGATCCGCAAATTTGCCTGCGGCTACGCCGAGGGCGTGAAGGCCGCAAACCCGGACGCAACTGTGATCGCCAATATGACCGGCACCACCCCTGCGGCCTGGAATGACCCGGTCAAGGGCTCCGAACTGACGAAGGCGCAGATCAGCCAGGGCGCTGATGTTGTCTATGCAGCTGCGGGCGGCACTGGTGTTGGCGTACTGCAGACCGCCGCCGACGAAGGCATCCTGTCAATCGGTGTGGACAGCAACCAGAACCACCTGCACCCGGGCAAAGTTCTGACGTCCATGATGAAGCGCGTCGACAACGCTGTGTTCGAAGCCTTCTCCGACGGTCCTGACCTGGAAACCGGCTTCTCCGTCATGGGCCTGTCGAACGGCGGCGTCGGCTTTGCGGTTGACGATAACAACGCATCGCTGATCACCGAAGAGATGCAGGCCGCCGCTGATGAAGCCGCAGCCAAGATCGCAACCGGCGAAATCACCGTGCATGACTATATGTCGGATGACAGCTGCCCGGCTCTGTCCTTCTAAGTACTGAACTGCCCCCCGGCCCACCGTGATCCTCTTGATGATTATGGTGGTGACCGGGGGTTTCATATTGCCCGGAGGCTGCGCCTTTGCCGCCTCCGGGTTTGGTTTTTCCTAGGTTGGCCAAATTGCACATGTTAACCGCCGCTCGCTTCGGCGTGGATCTGTGCCAACCGATCCAGGATGAATAAGGGGAGCCCGAATGACGGCACCAGCAATTGAACTAAAAGGCATCTCCAAGGCCTTTGGCCCCGTTCAGGCCAATAAGGATATCTCAATCCGTGTTTCCCCCGGCACGATCCATGGGATCATCGGCGAGAATGGCGCAGGCAAATCAACGCTGATGAGTATCCTGTACGGTTTTTACAAAGCCGATAAGGGTGAGGTCTGGATTCACGGGAAACGTACCGAGATTCCCGACAGCCAGGCGGCGATCTCGGCAGGGATCGGCATGGTGTTCCAGCACTTCAAGCTGGTTGAGAATTTCACGGTACTGGAGAACATCATCCTCGGCGCCGAGGATGGCAAACTGTTGAAGCCCTCTCTCAGCAAGGCCCGAAATTCGCTGAAAGACCTGGCAGCAGAATATGAGCTGAACGTTGATCCCGATGCCCGTATCGACGAAATCGGTGTCGGCATGCAGCAGCGTGTCGAGATCCTGAAGGCGCTATACCGCCAGGCCGACATTCTGATTCTGGACGAGCCGACAGGGGTTCTGACCCCCGCAGAGGCCGACCAGCTGTTCCGCATTCTGGACAGGCTGCGTGCCGAGGGCAAAACGATCATCCTGATCACTCACAAACTGCGCGAAATCATGGAGTATACCGATACGGTGTCGGTGATGCGCCGCGGCCAGATGACCGCGACCGTGAAAACCGCTGAAACCAGCCCCGAACATCTGGCCGAACTGATGGTGGGACGCAAGGTGCTGCTGCGGGTGGACAAGGTTCCCGCCACTCCCGGCAAGCCGATCCTTGAGATCGAGAACCTCAGTGTCGTCGATGAGGCGGGCGTTGCGCGGGTGAAGAATATCGACCTGACCGTGCGTGCGGGAGAGATCCTTGGCATCGCCGGGGTGGCCGGCAACGGTCAGTCCGAACTGATGGAGGTGCTCGGTGGCATGCGCGAAGGTCAGGGCACCATTCGTCTAAATGGATCGCCGCTGCCCCTGTCAGGTGCCGGATCCGATGCCCGCGCCCGTCGCGCAGCACATGTGGCCCACGTTCCCGAAGACCGTCAGCGCGAAGGTCTGATCATGGACTTCCACGCTTGGGAAAACGTGGCGTTCGGCTATCATCACGCGCCCGAATACCAACGCGGCCTGTTAATGAACAATGCTGCGCTGCGCGCCGATACCGAGGCCAAGATGGCCAAGTTTGACGTACGCCCCCCGGACCCCTGGCTTGCGGCCAAGAATTTCTCCGGCGGCAATCAGCAGAAAATCGTTGTTGCCCGCGAAATCGAGCGCAACCCTGACCTGTTGCTGATTGGGCAGCCGACACGGGGCGTCGATATCGGCGCCATTGAGTTTATTCACAAGCAAATCGTCGAATTGCGCGATCAGGGCAAGGCGATCCTGCTGGTCTCGGTTGAATTGGAGGAAATCCTGTCACTCGCCGACCGTGTTGCAGTGATGTTTGACGGAATGATCATGGGCGAGCGCCCGGCCGATCAGACCGATGAGAAAGAGCTGGGCCTGTTGATGGCCGGTGTCGCGGGGGAGGCCGCGTAAATGGATAAAATGCCTAAATGGGCCGATGTCGTACTGATCCCGCTGATCAGCCTCGTATTGGCCGCTATTCTGTCTGCCTTGGTGATTCTTGGCATTGGCGAAGACCCGATTGCCGCCGTGAAGCTGATGGTTTCGGGCGCGCTTGGATCCACTTATGGCTGGGGCTATACGCTCTATTATGCCACCAACTTCCTGTTCACGGGTCTGGCCGTTTCCGTGGCCTTCCACGCCCGGCTTTTCAACATCGGTGGTGAAGGTCAGGCGATGCTCGGTGGTTTGGGTGTGGCCCTCGTATGCCTTTATATTCCCTGGCCGCATTGGTCGCTGGCACTGATCTTTGCCAGCCTGGGTGCTGCCCTTTTTGGTGCGGCCTGGGCCGCGATCCCCGCCTATCTTCAGGCGAAGCGCGGCAGCCATATCGTGATCACCACAATCATGTTCAACTTTATTGCGGCGGCCGTTCTGAACTACGTGCTGGTCAATCTCCTGCGTCCAGAAGGCTCGATGGACCCGGCGACAGCCCGTTTTGCCGAAGCTGTCCACCTGCCGTCCTTGCATGAGCTCCTCGCACCTATCGGGATCGAGTTTTCCAAGGCGGCACCTGCCAATGTGAGCTTCCTCGTCGCGCTTGCTGCTTGCGTTGCGGTATGGTTGCTGATCTGGCGTACCAAACTGGGCTACGAGATCCGGGCCTATGGCAACTCCGAATATGGCGCACTTTACGCCGGAATCTCGCCGGTCAAGATCACCATGATTGCGATGCTGATCTCTGGCGGTCTGGCGGGCATGATGGCCACCAACAATGTGATGGGCGAGGCCGAGCGCCTGGTATTGAACTCAACCGAGGGCGCCGGTTTCATCGGCATCGCCGTGGCACTCATGGGGCGCAGCCATCCCTTTGGCGTGTTTCTGGCCGCGATCCTGTTCGGGTTCCTCTATCAGGGCGGCGCGGAACTGGCGCTATGGACCAGCATCCCGCGGGAACTGATCGTCGTCATTCAGGCACTGGTGATCCTGTTCACAGGCGCGCTGGACAATATGGTACGAGGACCGCTTGAACGGATCTTCCTTGCTCTGCGCCGGGGGAAAGCGTGATGGATTTTCTGACTCTGATCCAGGTGCTCGACAGCACCGTTCGCCTCGCAACACCGCTGCTGCTGGCCTGTCTGGCTGGACTGTTTTCCGAACGGGCGGGGATCTTCGATATCGGCCTTGAAGGCAAAATGCTGATGGCCGCTTTCTTCTCGGCGGCGGTGGCTGCGACCACTGGCAATGTCTGGCTGGGCCTCCTGGCCGGTATCGCATCATCGCTGGTTCTCAGCGGCCTGCACGGGCTTGCCTCGATCACCTTCCGAGGCAACCAGCTGATCTCCGGTGTGGCGATCAACTTCCTGGCCGCAGGTATGACCGTACTGATCGCGCAGGACTGGTTCCAGCAGGGTGGACGCACACCCTCGCTGTTCTCGGGCGGTCGGTTTGAGCCTCTCAGCCTGCCGTTTGCAGATGCGCTGGCGGATGTCCCTGTGTTGGGCCCGATCTATAGCGAGCTGCTTTCCGGTCACTCCGTGCTGGTCTACCTGGCGTTCCTCGCGGTGCCTGCTACCGCCTGGATCCTCTTTGGTACGCGCTTTGGCCTACGCCTGCGCGCGGTCGGGGAAAACCCTGCAGCTGTCGATACCGCCGGTGTGTCCGTGGTCGGTCTGCGCTATGCGGCGGTAATGATCTGTGGCCTGCTCTGCGGCATTGCCGGCGCCTATCTTGCAACAGCACTACAGGCCGGGTTCGTAAAGGACATGACAGCCGGTCGCGGCTTTATCGCTCTGGCAGCGCTGATTTTCGCGAAATGGCGCCCCTGGCACGCGCTTGGTGCCTGCCTTCTGTTCGGCCTGCTTCAAGCGGTGGCCCTGCGTTTTCAGAACATCGAAATCGGCAACTTTGTGATTCCGGTGCAGATGATGGACGCCCTGCCCTACATCCTGACCGTGGTGATCCTGGCAGGCTTCGTCGGCAAGGCGGTTCCGCCCAAGGCAGGTGGAGAGCCCTACGTCAAGGAGCGCTGATAGAGCCATCAATTTGGTACAGCCCGCAGGGGCTGTACCAAAGGCATCTGCAAGCGCCCGGCTCCGGCCGGGCGCTTGCCGTTTTGACACAGCCAGAGTCAGACTTTTCGGAAACCAGTTCTCCCCATCCGAGTTCCGGCCAACTTTCATAGGTCCAGTTTTCGCCCTAGCGTCAGTCCTGTTTTCTGCGGAGCGGCATCGGCAGTTGATTTTAGCCAATTGCTGCGCTCTAACACTGATATGCAGATTTATCTTCCCATCGCCGAAGTCTCGGTCAACGCATTCCTGCTGCTGGGGCTTGGCGGTATGGTCGGTATCCTGTCCGGCATGTTTGGTGTCGGTGGCGGCTTCCTGATGACACCGCTCCTGTTCTTCATCGGCATCCCGCCGGCAGTGGCCGTTGCCACCGAAGCCAATCAGATCGTGGCCTCCTCATTCTCCGGTGTGCTTGCTCATTTCAGGCGCCGAACCGTCGACATCAAGATGGGCCTGGTTCTTCAAGCGGGCGGTCTTTTCGGTGCGGCGCTTGGGGTTGTGGTCTTCAACTATCTCAAAGCATTGGGCCAGGTCGATCTGCTGGTAAAACTCTGTTACGTCGTCTTTCTTGGCGTTGTCGGCGGGCTGATGTTCATCGAAAGCCTGAATGCGATCCGCAAATCCAAAGCCTCCGCAGGTGGCGCCCCCGCGCCGCGTCGGCAGCGTGGCTGGGTCCATGCCCTGCCCTTCAAGATGCGGTTCCGCACATCCGGCCTCTATATCTCCGTGATTCCTCCCTTGCTGGTCGGTGTCGTCGTCGGCATCCTCGCGGCAATCATGGGTGTTGGTGGTGGCTTCATCATGGTGCCAGCCATGATCTACATCCTCGGGATGCCAACCAAGGTTGTGGTTGGTACATCGCTGTTTCAGATCATTCTGGTCACCGCCTTTACCACGATGCTGCACGCCACCACGAACTATACCGTGGATATTGTTCTGGCGGTTCTATTGCTGATCGGCGGGGTGATCGGTGCCCAGATCGGCACCCGGATCGGCGTCTATCTCAAGGCTGAACAGCTCCGCATCCTGTTGGCGCTGATGGTAATTATTGTCTGCGTCAAACTCGGGCTGGACCTGTTGCTGATGCCGTCTGAGCTTTACTCGCTCGGCAGCGATGGAGGGCACTGAGATGCTCCATCGCGTCATCAGGCAACGCCTCCGCCGCGCGCCGCAATCCCAGCCGGCCCGCGGCTCCGCGCGGCTCTGGATTGCATTCCTCCTGGTCCTGCCACTCGGGTCGATGGCCACCGCTCAGACCTCCACCGATCCGGCAGATAGCGACCCTCCCGCTGGCCCGCGCGAGGAAGTCGTGCTCGGTCTGAGCCAAGACCGTGTTGCCATCACCGCCGACTTCGATGGATCGGAAATCCTCGTCTTTGGGGCCGTGAAGCGGGAAGCCCCTATCCCGCAGGACGACCCTCTTCAGGTGATCGTCGCCGTATCCGGTCCGGCCTCGCCCGTGATGGTACGCCGCAAGGAGAAAAAGCTTGGGATCTGGGTCAACACCGACAGCGTGCTGGTAGACTCGGCACCGAGCTTCTACGCAGTTGCGACAAGCGCGCCGCTCTCTCAGGTGCTGAGCGATACTGAGGACCTGCGGTATCGAGTCTCCGTGGGGCGGGCCATCCGCTCGGTCGGTGCCGGAATGCACATCCGCGGGGCACAGAAATTCGCCGAAGCCGTGATCCGCATCCGGTCCGAGAACAATCTCTATTCTCTGCGGGAGAACACTGTCGCCGTCGATCAGCAAACGCTGTTTCGCACTGCGATCGAGATGCCCGCTGACCTGACCGAAGGGGCCTATCGGACCCGCATCCTGCTCACACGAGGCGGGTCGGTTGTCGCGCAGTACGAAACCAGCATCGACGTGCGCAAAGTCGGGCTGGAACGGTTTCTTTACACACTTTCACGCGAACAGCCGTTTCTCTACGGCCTTATGTCACTGGCCATTGCAATTGCCGCAGGTTGGGGTGCCTCTGCCGCCTTCCGCCTGCTGCGCAACAGCTGACGACCACGAACCAGATCCAGACCCAGACCGCCGCGCAAAGCGCGGCGCTACGCCCAACGGGCGTGGTGCCAGCTTGCTGGTGTCACAACGGGCGGGAGACCTCTGCAGTGACTATCCACGCCCGATGTAAGGCATCTTGGTTGCCATCACGGTCATGAATTGCACATTTGCCTCAGGCGGAAGATTTGCCATATGCAGCACCGACCGTGCAGCATCCTCAACGGCGAAGGTCTCCATCGCGCCCGCTGCCGGATCCGTCTCGGCCTGCCGGGCGCTCAAATCCGCAACCATCGGCGTGCGTGCGTTGCCGATGTCAATTTGCCCGCAGGCAATATCAAACGGGCGCCCATCCAGCGACAGGCTACGGGTCAGCCCGGTGATCGCGGCTTTGGTCGCTGCATAGGGTACCGAATGTGGGCGCGGAACATGGGCCGCAATTGATCCGTTATTGATGATCCGCCCGCCCTGCGGGGCCTGCTGGCGCATTTGGCGAAAGGCCGCTCGGGCCGAAAGGAACATGCCGTTCAAGTTCACATTGACGGCTGCAAACCAATCCTCCAGCGCAATCTCATCAATCGTGCCGGAAGGGGTAAAGATGCCTGCATTGTTGAACAACACATCTAACCGTCCGGCCCGCTTTGCAAAGGTCTCCACGGCACGATCGACAGCCTCGGCATCGGTGACATCCGCCGGCACGACATGAGCCGTGTCGCGCCCCTGCGCCACGGCCTCCAGCGCCTCTGCGCGGCGGGCAAGCAGACCCACCTGCCAGCCTTCATCCAGAAACAGCTCCGCCACGGCACGGCCGATACCGGAGCTGGCTCCGGTGATCAGGATCGTGCGTCTAGAATCTGGAGCTTGGATCGTCATAGTGGGCTGTCCTCTTGCAGTTCCAGGGTCAGGGCGCCTACCGGCGCGGCCCGCAGGTCGTCCACCTGCAGAGGGCCTGTCGGCTTTGCCAGACGATTGCGCACCACCCAGATCAGGCGCTCCTGCGCCCGCGTAATGGCCACATAAGCAAGCCGCTTCCAGAGCGGTTGCCCGGCCTCCACCCGGCCCATGCGCGCCGCGGCATAGATATCAGGCGCAAAAACCTGCGCCGTGGGCCATTGCGAGCCCTGCGCCTTGTGAATAGTGACGGCCGCCCCGTGCAGAAACGCCGCCCCCATACGCGCAGCAAATGGAATGAAGGGTTCTTCTTCATCCGGTTTTTCGATCTTCACGATAGAGGCCGCGGAGACCTGCGGGTCCTCGGCTCCCATGACATGAAGGCGCGAGAATCCAGGCTTGCGACCCGGTCCGAGGTAGATGACCTGGGCCCCCTTGATCAGGCCGCGGGCTTCCAGATCCAGCCTTTTCTTGCGATGTTTCATCGGCAATTCGATTCCGTCGCAGATCAGCGGCTCGCCAGCCAGCAAACTGTCCTCCGGCGCACCGTGCACGTTACGAAACGCATTGATCAGCCGAATCCGGGTGTTGTTGCGCCAGACCAGAACCGGAGAACGTGCCATCAGATCCACCTCGACCCGTTGCCCCCAGACGACGCGATCATCCTGGCGAGAGAGGTCCTCAACCATGCGCTCAAAATCCTCAAACCCGATGTTCGGATCAGCCAGAGCATGAGCGAGGTCCAGAATGGGATTGCCTGCCTCTTGGCGGTGAATGCGGTTGAGGATCAGTTTGCGCTCTTCTGGCAGCGTTTCAAAAACCATGGCTCCGGATTGGTTCACCGGGGCGAGCTGTGCGGGATCGCCAAACAGCAATAATGTCGGGAAAATTTCCTGAAGGTCCTGGAACTGGCGGTCATCCAGCATCGAAGCTTCATCGATAAAGCCGATATCCAGCGGCTCCTCCCGCCGTTTCCAACCGGTGATGAAGTCAGATCCGCGCAGACCGGCAGCAGCCAACGCACCAGGGATCGACTTGTTGCGTTCATAAAACGCCTTCGCCCGCGCCAGGGCTTCTTCGGTTAACCCCTCGATTTCGGGTTCATCGCCACTACCCGCCAGCCATTCCGCTATCCGCTCATATTCCGGATCATAGACAGGCGTATAGAGGATCCGGTGGATCGTAGTTGCGGGAACACCACGAAGGCGCAGCACGCTGGCGGCCTTGTTTGTGGGCGCGAGGATTGCGAGTGTGCGCCGGTCCTCATTCTTCTTGCGGCTCTCATAGTCGCCGGAAACAACCTCGACACCGGCCTTTTCCAACGCCTTATAGAGCTCCGCCAACAACAGCGTCTTACCAGATCCGGCCTTGCCAATAACCGCCATTGCGCCACCGTCACCGCGGGGCGGGTGAAGCAGATCGTCTTCGAGATCGACCCCTGCGTCACGAAGAAGACTGCTGACACGATCAAAAGCGACGGCCTGATCGTCGGAGAATTTAATGGGTGCTGCGCTCATTCGGCGACACTACAGCCGCCGGGCCGGCTGCACCAGAGCAGACGGCCCCACATCATATCGTTTCAGCGCAGCTCGCCCTCCTTCAGCGCTATGCCCATCGACACCCTGTTCACCCCGTCAGCGCAACGGGTCCTGGCGCGCCTGCACCGCCAAAGGAGCGGTCGAACCAGAGTGTCGACAATTCCGGCTGAATGCCTGCCTTCTGCGCGACCCGGTGATACGCCTCGGTAGAATAGTCCCACAGGCCAAGGCAGATCCGGTCCCGCCCCGCGCCCATGGTGCCGACAATTTCCGGGCTAAACCCAAGAGAGCGGTAGATCCGCACCATCCGCCGATCAAACACCCCGGCAAAATGCGCGATATTGAAGTTCCGCATTATCTCAAGCCCGGCCAGGGTCAGTGCCCCGGCCACATTGCCGCTGACATGTCGGGACAGGCAGAACCGGGTGCATTCCCAGATCAGAGGGCTGCGGATCGCCTCCCCGCCGGTCAGCTCGGGAAAAACATCATTTACCATGATTGGACCCGTGGAGGGCAGAAAACGCATTGACCCACCGTGGCTGCCATCGGGCTGCTGCCAGATCACATATAGCGGATCAAGCGCATCGTATTCATCGCGTTCTTCCCCGCAGGCATCTACCGAGACCTCCCAACCCAGCCGCGTCTTGAACTGATCCGCGCGATCCACGAACATCGAATGGGCAAGCTCACGGTGCTTATACAGGTCGTGTGCATATACGTAACGAAGCATAACTTAGTCCCCTTTAGATAGAAAAGTGAGACCAGATTACGATCAGAAGATATTTTCAACTATAGGGTTAATGAACATCAACAGCTTCAACGTCTTAGATGATGATCAACCCGAGACTCAGTGCCCGTGCGATGGCATGCGTGGTGTTGATCGCCCCCAGTTTGAATCGCGCGCTCTCAATATAGACCCGCAATGTATGCTCCGAAATGGTCAGCGTCTTGGCCACCTGGGCTCTGCTGTAGCCCATCGCGAGCAAGGTTAACGCGTCAATCTCACGTGGGGACAGGGGTTGGACATGCTCCGGGCTGCGATCCGGTTCAAATTCCAGCGCCTTGCGGTTGAAGTAATGCCCGATCAGGATCAGGTCACGGCTGTGTCTGTCCGTGAATTTCGTCCAGGTCTCATCGTTGCAGTTGTGGCTGACCGTGAACAAAGCGAATTGCCCGTTTGGCCCACGGATCGGGATTGAGTACCCCTGATTGCCTACGTCATGGGCAAGGGCGTCCTGCAGAAACTCGCGCGCAGGCTTGGACGACCAATCAAGGCGGCGCCAGTCAACCGGGTGAAACCGCTGATAGCAACCGATAATGACCGGATCGACACGAACATAGGCTTTTTCCTGATAGCGCTCGACCCATTCCCGCGAATAGGTGCCAAAGTGATAGTGATCGCCAGCGCTGTCGACCCAGTGATACATGGCGTGATCAACCTCAAAGGTCTCACAGACCCGCTCAATGATCTCTTGCAGACCATCGACCGTTGTCGTGGCGTCCAAAACCTCAAGGATAAGATCAAGATTAACTTTGGTTGCCATGAAATGCCTGAATTCTCACTTGGTCTCAGCGCAGAACCTCTGCACCTATTTGGCTGTCGGCAGATCCAAATTGCCGCAGCTCTGGCCTTTGTGCCGCGATCATCGATGCAGCGTCAACGGTAAGCCCGCATAATGATCAGGTTTTTATTTCATAAGCGATTATCTAGGGCGCGGCCACAAAATGTCTTCACCATCAGCACATGACCGCTGGTCATTCCGCACAAATGTTCGACAACCACGTTCGCACCAGCAAAACAATAACCCGCCAGTCACAGGAGCGACTGACGGGTGAAATAATGTGTCTCTCGAGGGTGTTTACCCTGCCAGAACATCCTCCAGTGTGCGCAGACCGGTCCGGGGCGCCTGAACCAGAACAGACATATTACCCGGCTTGTGCTCGTTGCGGAGCATCTTCATATGCGCCTCCGGCAGATCGTTCCAGGAGAACACCTCCGACATGCAGGGGTCTAGGCGGCGCTCGACCATCAGCTTGTTGGCAGCGGCGGCCTGCTTCAGATGCGCAAAGTGCGAGCCCTGCAAACGCTTCTGGTGCATCCACATGTAACGCACATCGAACGTCAGGTTATAGCCAGTGGTGCCTGCGCAGATCACAACCATGCCGCCTTTTTTACAGACAAAGGTCGAAACCGGGAACGTGCTTTCGCCCGGATGTTCAAACACCATGTCGACATTCACGCCTTTGCCGGTGATGTCCCAGATAGCCTTGCCGAACTTACGGGCTTCCTTGAACCAATTGGCATATTCGGGCGTGTTCACTGTCGGCAACTGCCCCCAGCAATCAAAGTCTTTGCGGTTGATCACACCCTTGGCGCCCAGCCCCATGACAAAATCACGTTTGCTTTCGTCCGAGATCACGCCGATGGCATTTGCACCAGCCGTATTGATCAACTGGATCGCGTAGGAGCCGAGGCCGCCCGAAGCGCCCCAGACCAGCACGTTCTGGCCCGGCTTCAGATCGTGCGGCTCGTGGCCGAACAGCATCCGGTAGGCGGTCGCAAGGGTCAGCGTATAGCAGGCGCTTTCTTCCCAGGTCAGGTGCTTGGGGCGGGGCATAAGCTGCTGCGACTGAACATTGGTGAACTGCGCAAAGGAGCCGTCGGGCGTCTCATACCCCCAGATGCGCTGGCTGGGAGAGTACATCGGATCGCCACCGTTGCATTCTTCGTCGTCGCCATCATCCTGATTGCAGTGAATGACCACCTCGTCGCCGACTTTCCAGCGCTTAACCTTGTCGCCCACGGCCCAAACGATGCCCGAGGCGTCGGAACCGGCAATATGGAACGGCGCACCGTGACCATCAAAGGGGCTGATGGGTGTGCCGAGAGCCGCCCACACACCGTTATAGTTCACACCCGCCGCCATCACGAGCACAAGCACGTCGTGGCTGTCCAGTTCGGGCACATCGACCACTTCTTGCACCATCGCAGTATCAGGGGTGCCATGGCGCTCTTTGCGGATGGTCCAAGCATACATCTTCTGTGGCACATAGCCCATCGGCGGCAGTTCACCGATCTCATAAAGCTCTTTTTCAGGGGCCTCGTAGGAGAGGGCGCCGTTCTGCGTGTCCAAAGCCATGCTGGCCTCCTTTTTTCCGCTGTTTGCCGCAATGCAGAATCGCAGCTGCTACCTAGGGAATAAGATCCGCCAAGCAACAATGCAACATCATTTATTTGATTTGGGTAATTTTATGACCCAGCGGATGCAGAATAACCCTTTGCACCTGCAGCAATACCAGCCTCTTTTGGCCCGTCAGTGTCAGGCTCCGGGATCAGATGACGGATTGAATTTGCGTAGTAGACAAGCAGATCGTGTTGGTCGGCCACCACCTCGTAGCCGCCCGCTGTCTGTCGCAGGATGCCTCTCATCGTCAGTTGACGTAGCCCCAACTCGGCGGCGGAACCGCGGTCGTTGCGCGATGTATGGATATAAGCATAGGGCAATCGCGACAGCAGCGCGTCCATCCCAGCTTCAATATCCGTACGGCTGAGCGGCTGTTTACCCTTCGGGAGGTACTCCACAGTGGCGGCGACCAAGGCCACAGGCAATACCGGAACACATTCGCCGATACGACCCATCAGCTCCTGCGCAAGACTCGTCGGCGTGTCCTCTCCCCCGCTGCAAAGAACAAAGTCGCGCAGGCTGAGAGGGCGCCCAAAACTGACTGCCGCATAGCCGGATCGCTGGTAGCGCCTCGTCGCCCATAGCCACAGCTGACGCAGCATACGAACCGCCACCACATGGATGCGTGCGCGGAATCGTCGATCACCGGATTTCGCAGCCGATGTCAGGATCTTGTCTTCCAGCACGCGGTCGTAGTTCAGCGCAACAGGCACAAACACCACATCACGCCCGCCCTCGCCCTGTGCCGCCTGACCGTCAACGATGTATTTCAGCAGCCCCACCTTCGGCTGTGCCAGAGCGCCATCTAGGCTCAACCCGCCTTCGGGAAAAATCGCCTGGGTCACCCCGCCCTGCGTCGCCAGCCTCACATAGGTCGCCAGAACGCGACGATAGAGGTCATTGCGTGACTTACGGCGGATAAAATAGGCACCCATGGCCCGGATCAATCGCGACAACGGCCATACCCGCGCCCATTCACCCACCGCATAGGACAAGGCCGACCGGTCCGCCACCAGATAGGTGATCAGGACATAATCCATGTTCGAGCGATGATTCATGACAAAAACCACCGTCGCCTCAGGGTCTATTGCCTTCACTGCAGCTTCATCCAGATGACCGAGGCGAACACGATAGATCGCATTGGACAAAAACCGCGCGAGACGGATCGCGATGCTGAAATAGGCAACTGCGGAAAACGACGGGACGATCTCGCGGGCATAACGCCGGGCCTCCTCGAAGGCGACGTTTTCGGGAATGCCCTGCGCACGTGCATGGTCTGCAATCGCCTGGGCCACCTGCGGGTCATAGATCAGCCGCTGTATCATGTCGTAACGGCGTGCCAGTTTGAACGGTTGAATTGGTCGTTCCAGGCGGCGGTTCAACCGCGCCACAGCCCGCTCCAAACGACGACGGAAGAACCACCGCACCGACGGAAACAGGAAATGCGAGGCAAAGGTGATCGCGGCAAACAGCACGATAAGCACAAAAAGCCAAAGCGGGAGTTCCACGGTCTGCGTCATCCTGAGACCCTTCCCCATGCTTGCTGTCATTACAAGCACTTTGCCGGATCGGCAGAGGCACCCATAATTAGCAGTTGGCATGAAATGCCGCAACGCAGCGAATTGACATGGGTTTAAAATTGCAGTCTACATCATCGTGGCGAAATAAAATTACCATCACACTGACTCGCGAGGCCCGACATGCCGCAGATGCAAAAAGACCGCCCCTGGCTGATCCGCACCTATGCCGGCCATTCCACGGCATCGGCATCCAACGCGCTGTACCGCGCCAACCTGGCCAAGGGGCAGACCGGCCTCTCGGTCGCCTTCGACCTGCCGACCCAGACTGGCTATGACAGCGACCACGTGCTGGCCCGCGGCGAAGTGGGCAAAGTCGGAGTACCCATTTGCCATCTGGGTGACATGCGGACCCTGTTCAATGAGATCCCGCTGGAGCAGATGAACACCTCGATGACCATCAACGCAACAGCGCCGTGGCTCTTGGCGCTGTATATCGCGGTGGCAGAGGAACAGGGCGCGGATGTGTCCAAGCTGCAGGGCACGGTTCAGAACGACCTGATCAAGGAATACCTCAGCCGCGGCACCTATGTCTGCCCGCCTAAACCCAGCCTCAAGATGATCGCGGATGTGGCGGAGTACTGCTACACCAACGTGCCCAAGTGGAACCCCATGAACGTGTGTTCTTATCACTTGCAGGAGGCCGGC
The DNA here is from genome assembly GCF_048056275.1 of Phaeobacter sp. JH20_26. Taxonomy (NCBI): domain Bacteria; kingdom Pseudomonadati; phylum Pseudomonadota; class Alphaproteobacteria; order Rhodobacterales; family Roseobacteraceae; genus Phaeobacter; species Phaeobacter sp. JH20_26. The sequence continues at coordinate 1,603,164 of NZ_JAYMWL010000013.1, forward strand.
GCGACACCGGAGCAGGAGCTGGCCTTTGCCCTGGCGACCGCGCAGGCGGTGCTGGACGAGCTGAAACCGCGCATCGCGCCGGAGGATTTCCCGGCCATGGTCGGACGCATCTCCTTCTTCGTGAACGCGGGCATCCGGTTCGTGACCGAGATGTGCAAGATGCGCGCCTTTGTCGATCTGTGGGACGAGATCTGCCGCGACCGCTATGGCGTCGAGGACCCCAAGTTCCGCCGCTTCCGCTATGGCGTGCAGGTGAACTCGCTCGGCCTGACCGAACAGCAGCCGGAAAACAACGTCTACCGCATCCTGATCGAGATGCTGGCAGTGACGCTCTCCAAGAAAGCCCGCGCCCGCGCGGTGCAGCTGCCCGCCTGGAACGAAGCGCTTGGCCTGCCCCGCCCCTGGGATCAGCAATGGTCGATGCGGATGCAGCAGATCCTGGCCTATGAGACCGACCTGCTGGAATACGGCGACCTGTTCGACGGCAACCCGACGGTCGATGCCAAGGTCGAGGAACTGAAGGCAGGCGCTCGCGCCGAGCTGGCCAACCTCGAATCCATGGGCGGCGCTGTCGCCTCGATCGAATACATGAAGGGCCGGCTGGTCGAGTCCAATGCCGACCGGCTGAACCGGATCGAGAAGAATGAAACCATCGTAGTGGGCGTCAACAAATGGACCGAGGGCGAGCCATCGCCGCTGCAGACCGAGGACGGCGGCATTATGGTGGTCGACCCCGCGGTGGAGCAGGAGCAGATCAGCCGCCTGAACCACTGGCGCGGTGAGCGTGACAATGACGCTGTGCAATCGGCCCTGGCCGCGCTGCGCGCAGCAGCGCAAAGCGGCGCCAATGTCATGGAGCCGTCGATTGCCGCGGCCAAGGTCGGCGTCACCACCGGCGAATGGGCCGAGGAAATGCGCAAGGTCTACGGCACATATCGCGGCCCGACCGGCGTGTCAGGGTCCGCCTCCAACAAGACAGAGGGGCTGGATGAGCTGCGCGAAAAGGTCAATGCCGTAAGCGACCAACTGGGACGCCGCCTGAAATTCCTCGTCGGCAAGCCCGGCCTAGACGGCCACTCCAACGGCGCCGAACAAATCGCCTTTCGCGCACGCGACTGCGGTATGGATATCACCTACGATGGGATCCGCATGACACCCGAAGAACTGGTAGCATCGGCACTGGCGGACGATGCACATGTGGTCGGCATGTCCATCCTCTCCGGCAGCCATCTGCCCCTGATTGAGGAGCTGATGGGTCGGATGAATGACGCGGGCCTGTCGCATATTCCGGTTGTCGTTGGTGGAATCATTCCCGACGACGACGCTGCCCGCCTTAAAAAGATGGGTGTGGCCCGTGTTTATACCCCCAAGGATTTCGAACTCAACGCAATCATGGGTGATATTGTTGAACTTGCAAAACAACCGCAAACGACTTCACATTAGCGGATTTTCGCAAATCAATTTAATCGACACAATTTTCTTGGTGAAATCACCATGGGAATAAGGTCATAAATGAATGCGCCTCGTAGCATCACGACGCGCATTCATTTATGGAGAAGAAAATGGCCGTTGACCTCACAACGATGTCACGAAAAGAGCTTTTGGAATTGCAGGCGAATGTCGAAAAGGCACTGAAAGAAGCCGAGCAGCGCGAGCGCATCGAAGCATTGAAAGCCGCTGAAGAAGCTGCCGCAAAATATGGTTTCTCGCTTGACGAGATTGCAGGCAACAACCGGGGCACCGCCAAGAAAACCAAGGCAGCTCCGAAATACCGCAACCCGCAGAACCCGGAAGAAACCTGGACCGGTCGCGGTCGCAAACCTCATTGGGTCCATGCAGCGCTGACATCGGGCGTTGATATTTCCGATCTGGAAATCTGATTTCCAGAAGTTGAGGACAAAGTATGACTGTTCATATCGGAGCCGCCAAGGGCGAGATTGCCGAAACGGTATTGCTGCCCGGCGATCCCTATCGCGCGAAATGGGCCGCCGAAACATTTTTGAAAGATGCCCGCCTCGTGAATGAAGTGCGCGGAATGCTGGGCTTCACCGGCACCTGGAATGGGCATCCGGTCACCATTCAAGGCAGCGGAATGGGCATGCCTTCCCTGTCTATTTATGTGAATGAGCTGATCCGTGACTACGACGCCAAAACCTTGATCCGCATTGGGTCCTGTGGCGGAATGCAGGACAAGGTGAAAATCCGTGACGTGATCCTCGCCATGACGGCAACCACTGTCAGCTCCCCTTCGCGTGGGATTTTCAAAGAGGTCAATTTTGCCCCCTGTGCCGACTGGTCCCTGCTTCAGGCTGCCGCGAAGGCCGCAGAGGCGCATAAGCTCACGCCGCATATCGGTGGCATCTACTCATCCGATGTTTTCTATGACGAGCGACCGGACCTGAACGAGCAGATGGTGCGTCATGGCATTCTGGGCGTCGAGATGGAGGCAGCCGAGCTTTATACCCTGGCGGCCCGCTACAGACGCCGCGCGCTAGCGGTGCTGACGGTATCCGATCACCTCGGGACAGGCGAGGCGCTGCCGTCCGATCAGCGTGAGCGGAGTTTCGGCGACATGGTGGAAATCGCTCTCGAAGCGGCCTTTGCCTGAACTGAGAAATCGCAAAGACCCATAGAAAAGGCAGCGCCGATCGCGCTGCCTTTTTCGTTCTGCCAGCAGCCAGGCTCAACCGCGCCCGTGACTACGGTCATACCCGTTGCGCGCAGGTGGCCGCCAATCTCCCAACGCACCGCTTTCGGGGGTGAAGAGCTCAATCAACAACGGATGACAGGACGCGGTGTCACTGGTGTGTTCGTCACCACAATCGCCTCCCGGACAGGCGCTCAATGCGCCCAAGAGGTCAATTTCCGCAAAAAACTCAAGATAGTCGCCTGGGCGCACTGGGCTCGCTTTCATGAAGTACTGCCCGGTGTCACGAGTAAATCCGGTACACATGAATACGTTCAGGACATCGTGAATATGCGGCTCGGCTGCGTCCAGTGGCATATCCAGATGATCTGCCAGCGCCCGGGTCAGGTTGGAATGGCAGCAATGATGATAGTGACCGCCAGACAGCAGATTACCGGTGTAGGGGTCGCAGCGGGTGCCGATCACGTCATGAACCGAGCCGCCATAGCCGTCGATCCCGTACCAGCCCAGGCTATCCGCAACAATGGTCGCCATCGGACGCAGATGCGGCAGGCTGCTCCACAGCCTCTCCCCCGTGGTTACATGAGTTCCATGCAGCGCACGCGTTTTGCCGGAGAAAAAGCGCTCGGTCAGATCAGCACTGTTCCAGAGATTTAGGTCCCCGACCTGCGGCCCCTCGACCGAGGTGATACGAAAGAAGCTTCCAGCAGAGACGCTGAAACAGGCCGCCTCCCGCGGCGAGACCAATACTTCGGCGGTTTTCTGCGCCGTCTCACGAGCAGTCCGATATCGCGACAGATCCGGCTTGGGCAATGTCTCGTTCGGGTAGCAGATGACTGGCGCCACGGCACGCCTTTGCTCTGCATCTTCGGGAGGCTGTGCCTCGGTGCCGGGAAAATCAGTAGCGGACATGGCGCAAACCTCTCTGTTGTTTGCGCCATGAAATCCAATGCAGCCGCCGGAAACAAGCCGACATTGCAGGGTGCTCAGGCCCTGCTGATCAAAGATCCGAGATCAGATCACCACCACATCGAGCGGTGGAAAGCCGTTGAAGCCAACGGAGGCGTAGGTCGTCGTATAGGCTCCACAGGAATGGATCACAACGCGATCCCCTGCTTTCAGATCAAGCGGCAGCTGGTAAAGCTGCTTTTCATAGAGCACATCAGCACTGTCACAGGACGGGCCCGCCAGAATGCAGGGGCCGGTCTGCTCATCCCCATAATCGGTTGTGATCCGGTAGCGGATAGCCTCGTCCATGGTTTCCGCCAGGCCTGAAAATTTGCCGATATCCAGATAGACCCAGCGGTGCAGATCGTGCGCATCCTTGCGCGAGACCAGCAACACTTCGGCCGCGATCGCGCCAGCCTCAGCCACCAGGCCACGACCGGGTTCCGCCATGATCTCGGTTGCGTCGGGGAAACGTGCCTCCACGAGCGCCATGACCTCCTGCGCATAGCGATTAGGGGCCATCACCTCGGTGCCGTAGCTCGCCGGGAAACCGCCACCGATGTTCAGCAGGGTCAGCTCATGACCGGCGGATTTTGCGGCCTGCCAAACCTGGGCGACCTGATCAAGCGTGCCAGCCCACATCTGCGGCTCGCGGGTTTGCGAGCCAACGTGGAAGGATACGCCGGAGACAATCAACCCAAGCTCGCGGGCGCGGTCCATCAGGCTAAGCGCCATCGCACTGGAGCAGCCGAACTTGCGGCTGAGCGGCCAATCCGCCCCGGTGGCTTCGACCAGCAGGCGGATGCAGACATGGGCACCAGGCGCATGGGCGGCCAGCTTGTCCAGCTCGGCCAAGGCATCAACCGCGAAATGGGTGATCCCGATCTCATGAGCAAAGGCGATATCGCTCGGCCGTTTGATGGTGTTGCCGAAGGAAATCTGGCCAGGCCTTGCGCCAGCAGCCAGACACATTTCAATCTCGGCGCGGCTGGCCGCATCGAAATTTGCCCCCATAGTGGTGAGCCGACGCAGAATCTGCGCTTCTGGATTGGCTTTTACCGCATAGTGGATTCGGGCACGCCCAAGGCCTTGGGCCAGGGCGGCGTATTGCCGGGCAACAGCTTGGCTGTCAATCACCAGTGTCGGGCGGTCAAACGCGGTCTGTGCGATATAGGACAGGTGGCGAGAAACGGGGACAATAGCATCTTGACGGGCAAGTTGCCCGGTTACGTTTGCGTTCATGGTCATCTCCAAAAGACCCGGCCATCTATGACCGCTCACTTCAATCAGAGACGTTACCGTCGCTACGTAACCATGGGGGATAACCCTTGGGACAGAGGCGCGTGCGTTGGCGTCTGTCCGCCATATCTACCAAACACACGAGTCGATCAAGAGTTTTCTGGGCCACTGAAGCCCTTATTTTCATGGGGAATTTGATCAGATTTCAGCCATGCGCCTATTGCAACACTTACCCGGTATTTCGGGGTCTGAGGCATGCACGCGGCACCCCGTCTCCTGGTTGGACGGCACCACAGGATGCACAGCGCCACTGGCTCGCCGACTTTTCCTGACGCCAGCGACAATCCCGGCTGAGGGTGGATGTATTGTGGCGCCAAAGGAAATATCCAAGGACACCGAGCAACAGAAAGAGGATCAACACTGGCATATCGCCTGTTTACCGATCCCCACTGTCAGCCGCAACTTCGGGGCGCAGTCGCTGCTCGACAACGCAGAACGCCACCCACAGCAGGTGAGCGGCGTTCTCCCTAATCAAAGCTTGGCAGGGCTTAAACCGCGCGTTCAACCATCATCTGCTTGATATGCGAAATTGCCTTGGCCGGGTTCAAGCCCTTCGGGCAGGTCTTCGCACAGTTCATGATGGTGTGGCAGCGATAGAGCTTAAACGGATCCTCCAGCTCATCCAGACGCTCAGGGGTTGCCTCATCGCGGCTGTCGATGATCCAGCGGTAGGCGTGCAGCAGCGCGGCCGGCCCAAGGTAACGATCCCCGTTCCACCAGTAGCTCGGGCAGGATGTCGAGCAGCTGGCGCACATGACGCATTCATACAGCCCGTCCAGCTTCTTGCGATCCTCGATGGACTGCTTCCACTCTTTCGCGGGGCGGTTGGTCTTGGTTTCCAGCCATGGCATGATCGAGGCATGCTGGGCGTAGAAATGGGTCAGATCTGGGATTAGATCCTTCACCACCGGCATATGCGGCAGCGGGTAGATCTTTACGTCGCCCTTGATCTCATCGAGGCCGTAGATACAGGCCAGGGTGTTGATCCCATCGATGTTCATCGCACAGGAGCCGCAGATCCCTTCGCGGCAGGACCGGCGGAATGTCAGGGTCGGATCGATCTCATTCTTGATCTTGATGAGCGCGTCCAGAACCATCGGACCGCATTTGTCCATATCGACAAAATAGGTATCCACCTGCGGGTTCTTGCCGTCATCCGGATTCCAGCGGTAGATGCTGAATTTGCGCACATTGGTTGCGCCTTCGGGCTTGGGCCAGGTTTTACCCGTGGTGATCTTGGAATTTTTCGGAAGTGCGAATTCGACCATAGATCGTTCTCCTTGCTTAGCTGCCCGCCAGCCACAGGCACAAAGCGCTGCGCTGGCAGGAGATCGGTGTCCGCGCTCCGGCAGGGCCGGAACGAAGATCTGTCGGTGTAGCGACCCGGTCGGTCGCAATCTGGTAGGCGCAGGGCAGCATCAGCGCAGCCCTCCCGCCGCTATCGGCGTCTGATCTGCAAGCGACGCAAGCCTTTTGGCATCGTCAGGGTAGTGTCGGCTCAGCGCGGCAAGCAGTGCCGTGTCACGCGCTGCGATATGCAGTATCGCCTGATACTCAGCGTCACCCGACATGCGCTGCCAGCGCTGATCCGTCCGCAAATCAAAATCGGCGCCAGCCTCTGGCGTATCAAAGGACGAACCACCACCATAGCGCTGAACCTTGCCAAGGGTATTGTCAACGCAGGGCAGCCCCAGTCGATCCAGCAGAGCGGAGCGGTATTCCGCGTCATGTATCCAGACATCATAGTCAATCACGGTCAGAGCGAGATCATCCGCCCGCGCGACCAACTCCAGCATCTTGCGGTAGCTGTCGATCGCCCGCAGCACCGAAGCGCTACGATGCGCTACCGTGAAATCCGGGTTCCGTTGTAGCTTCTTCAAAAGCGAGGCCGACCAGTTCAGAAACCCACGCAGCAACAGGATATCATCGCTCAGAAGAGTCTCATCCAGATCACCGGAAACTGGCCGTTCCAGACCGAAGTCCGACGGCACCGTATCCTCATATGAGATGAGCAAAAGGCCACCGGCCCCCAGCGTTGCCCCCAACCCTGCCAGATCGCGCGTATCATGGCGCGCCAGCTGCACAGCGTTGCGCTCCAGCCCCTGATGATGCGCCAGCGGCCCCCGGCCCGATTTGCAATTGTTGAAGAACAACGCCTGTCCGTGCGGCGCATTGCGCTGCAACCAATTGGCTACCGCATGATTGCCGGAACGACGCATCCCGAACATCCGCAGCGCAGCATCGGGCCGCCAGCCGAGTTCTGGCCAACAGCCCGCATTGCCAACAACGCCTGCAACCGGCATCACCGATGATGTCCGACCTGTCGCCATCACGCGACCACCTGCACAGATGTCGCCACTCCCCCGCGTATGCGGGGAAATGTTGCAATCTGATATGCTGGGGCTGCCTGCATCACGCTCTTAGAAGGTCCGTGCTTTGGGCGCGATCTTCGCCTCGCTGATGCCACCTTCGGCCTCAGTGGTGAGCGGCTCGACGATCACCGGGCGATAGGACAGATCCACCTTGTTGCCATCGACGCGGCTGACGGTATGAACCCGCCAGTTTTCGTCGTCTCGGTTGGTGAAATCCTCATGCGCGTGGGCGCCACGGCTTTCCTTGCGCGCCTCGGCGCCAACGATAGTGGCCAGCGCGTTTGGCATCAGGTTGGTCAGCTCCAGCGTTTCCATCAGGTCCGAGTTCCACACCAGAGACCGATCGGTCACAGCCAGATCATCAAGCTTAGCAGCGATCGCTGTCATCTTGGTTACGCCTTCGGACATGGTCTCCGAGGTGCGGAACACGGCAGCGTCGCTTTGCATGGTGCGCTGCATCTCAAGACGCAGATCAGCGGTCGGTATACCGCCCTTCGCGTGGCGCAGACCATCAAACCGATCAAAGGCCTTGTCAACCTGTGCCTGGTTCAGCACCGGGTTCGGGGCATCCGCATCGACAACCTTGCCCGCACGGATCGCTGCGGCGCGGCCAAAGACCACGAGGTCGATCAGCGAGTTCGACCCCAAACGGTTGGCACCATGCACCGAGGCGCAGCCCGCCTCGCCCACGGCCATGAGGCCCGGCACAACGGCGGTCGGGTTATCTGCGGTCGGGTTCAGCACCTCGCCCCAATAGTTGGTCGGGATACCGCCCATGTTGTAGTGCACCGTGGGCAGAACCGGGATCGGTTCCTTGGTCACGTCAACACCGGCAAAGATCTTGGCGCTTTCGGAAATGCCCGGCAGCCGCTCGGCGAGCGCCTCGGCCGGCAGGTGGCTGAGGTTCAGGTGAATGTGGTCGCCATGCTCGCCAACACCGCGACCTTCGCGGATTTCCATGGTCATCGAACGCGAAACATAGTCACGCGGCGCGAGGTCCTTATACTGGGGCGCATAGCGCTCCATGAACCGCTCGCCTTCGGAGTTGGTAAGATAGCCACCCTCGCCACGCGCGCCCTCGGTGATCAGACAGCCGGAGCCGTAGATGCCGGTCGGATGGAACTGCACGAACTCCATGTCCTGCAGCGCCAGGCCTGCGCGCGCCACCATGCCGCCCCCGTCGCCGGTGCAGGTATGCGCCGAGGTGGCAGAGAAGTAGGCCCGGCCGTAACCGCCGGTCGCCAGCACAACCATCTTGGCGTTGAAAACATGCATGGTGCCGTCGTCCAGCTTCCAGCAGACAACGCCCTGACACTGCCCGTCCTCGGACATGATCAGGTCGATGGCGAAATACTCGACATAGAACTCAGCATTGTTCTTCAGCGACTGACCATAGAGTGTGTGCAGAATGGCGTGGCCGGTCCGGTCCGCAGCGGCGCAGGTCCGCTGCACGGCGGGACCCTCGCCGAACTCTGTGGTGTGACCGCCAAAGGGACGCTGATAGATCTTGCCTTCCTCGGTACGCGAGAACGGCACGCCGTAATGCTCCAGCTCATAAACCGCCTTGGGCGCTTCACGGGCCAGATATTCCATCGCGTCGGTGTCACCCAGCCAGTCAGACCCCTTGACGGTGTCATACATATGCCATTGCCAGTGATCAGGCCCCATATTTGACAGCGATGCCGCGATGCCGCCCTGCGCCGCGACGGTGTGGGAGCGGGTCGGGAACACCTTGGTCACACAGGCTGTGCGCAGGCCCTGTTCTGCCATGCCGAGGGTCGCACGGAGGCCAGCACCACCGGCGCCAACCACGACCACGTCATAATCATGTGTTTCGTATTCGTAAGCAGCCATTGAGAACCTCGGAGTTTACAGGGCCAGGCGGATCAGCGCATAGGCGCTGACAGCGGCCACGGCATAGGACAGGCAGGTGATCAGAATAATCGTCAGACGACCTGCAAAACCGTGAACATAGTCTTCGATCATAATCTGCGCGCCGGATTTGAAGTGCATCATGCCCACCCAGATGGTCAGCAGAGCAACCAGCGCCGGGAACGGGCGCGCGTAATAGGCTGTGATCTCTTCGTAGGATCCCCCCAGCGCGGAGCCAAAGGTGAAGACAAACAGCGGAACCAGGATCAGCAATCCAATGGAGCTGACCTGCATCGACCAGTGATGTGCTGTACCGGATTTTGCTGCACCCATGCCAACGGCACGCTTGCGATCTGTCAAATAGCGCATTGCGACAACTCCTTCAGCTCAGACGATAACAAGGGTGAGGACGGTCAGAACAACCGATCCGATAATGACGGCCCAGCCCAGTTTCTGCGCGGGTTCCAGATCCAACATCTTGCCGTTGTCCCAAATCAGGTGACGCACACCGGCCAGCGTGTGGTACCAGAGGCCCAGCACCGACAGGCTCATCACGATGTCGCCGAGCCAGCTGGTCATCACCGCATTTGCGGTGCGGAAATAATCTTCAGAAGTTGCCGCCGCCAGAAACCACCAGGCGATCAATAGCGCGCTCACAAGCAAGGCATTGCCCGTAATCCGCGTCAGGATCGAGGTGATCGAAGTGATCTGCGGGCGGTAGACCTGCAAATGTGGCGAAAGCGGGCGGTTGCCCCGATTTACATCGGCCATGTTGGCTCCTTTCCGGTTAGCTGACGACGTTTTAGCGGTTTTTTGCGTCCTGTCACGCAAACGAGCGGTAAAAATGCGCAGTTATTTTTGGGAATGCTACGAAAACAACAATATGTGATCACACGGTTCCGGTAAGTGATCACAAAACAGCATATAGGTGAATCCTTACAGAATCACATGGTGTTCGCGAATTTAATGGACTGACGGGACAAAGCTGCCCAAATCTGCATTTTGCTGTGCCACTTCCCGCAACAGTTTTTTGCGGATCGCATCTGGATAGTCGTCGAATCTGGCCGCAGTCTGAACAAAGGCGCCGGGTCCGTGAATGAGCTGTTCAAAGAAATACGCCGTCAGATCCGGCTCGCTCTCCTCAATTGCAAGCGCATTGACAGTCACCCCTGCCGCGCTGAGAGCACCGCGCATCGCCGTCGGCTCGATCCCCTCATTCGACGGCCCGTCACCAGAAACATCGATCACCCGGCGGCGACAGCTCGGCACCAGCTGGAACTGCTCCAACGCCAGCTGCAGTGCCTCACCGATGCCGGTTGCGTAGTTGCGCCAGGGGCGCGGAGCACTGGCAATCTCCGCAGCCAGCCGGTCGACCGCCGGGAAATCTGTGACGCTGCGCCAGCTGAGCGTCAGGTCCTGGCGCCCGCTGCCCGACCATTGAATTAGCGCTACCCGCGCCTGTGCCCGCACCAGAGCCTCGGCGACGATCCCATCGCGCAGCGCCGCAGCCAATCCCTCCATCTGCGTGCGGTATTCCTCGACATCGACGCTGCCGGAGACGTCAACCGCCAGAACCAAGGCAAGATCGCACGCCCGCGTCTGCATCGGCGCCAGTGTCACAAGCATAAAAACGCACAGTCGAAGGATCCGCATATTCCAAGCTTAGCGAAAACCGGGCGGTTGCCCTATCGTTTTTCGCAGCCCGCCCGCTGTCCCGCAAACAGGGTCTCGATCGGCGCCCAGTGACCCAGCACCTGGCGGCTGTGCCGATCATAGGCGAACCAATTGCCGCCACCAGCGGGCTGATCCCAGCGCCGATCAATCGCCACGCCCCTCAAGGCGCAGTATAGCAGTGTGCCGACCGCCCCGTGACCACAGAAAACTAGCGCTGAATCCGGGTAATCCTGCTCCACCGCCTGAACCTCCCGCTGGATCCGCGCCTGCGCATCCATAGCTCTCTCCCAGCCGCGTACCGACTGCGACGGCTTCGCAAAGAAGGCATCAGCCTGCACCTCAAAGGCCTCAGGCAAAAGATACCCTGTGCTGGAGCGATCGTTCTCATGCGTGTTCGGTCGACAGCTGACCAGCGCCCCAAGCGCGGCGGCCAGCGGCGCGGCGGTCTCGACCGCTTTGCGTTCGGCGCTGGCGATCACCGCCGCCTTGCCTGTCGGCTTCAATATCGTCAGACGCTGCGCCAGGTGCGCCACCCGCGCTGAGCCGATCGCGGACAGCCCCCAATCAGGCGGGGCGACAGCCGCGTCTATCTCCACCTGCGGATGCGTGATGTAAAGAACAGTGGCGGGATCAAGTTCGATCATTTCACACCCATTGATCCCGCGTAGGTCATCGTGGCATCAGGGCCCAATAGTCCAGATCCAGCAGGACCTCGGGCCGATATTTGTTGTCATCCCCCTTCAGCTGGAACGGAGCACCGCCACTCGTCGCAACCAGACGTAACCGGATTGCCCCAACCCCGGGAGCCGCGGTTTCCGCCTTGTCCAGAACCTCCGACCAGGCGCGAATGGTCATGCCGGATGTGCAGGGGTTTGCGTGGGCGCCTCCATTCAGCCCCACGATCATCTGTGCATTGGCAAGGCCGTTGAACGACAGCGCCCGCGCCATGGAAATCACATGACCACCATAAATCAATCGTGAGCCATCGGGCCGCGCGGTGGTGTCGAAATGCACTTTGGCCGTGTTCTGCCACAGGCGCGTGGCCAGCATGTGCTCAGCCTCTTCAACAGTGACCCCGTCAATATGGTCTATCTGCTCGCCAACCTCATAGTCGCCCCAGCGATGCGTCTCGCCTGCCAGCGTGAAATCATAGTTGGAAAAATCCAGCCCGGCCGGAATGACCAGCTCCTCAGCAGAGATCACCCTGGCCAGGTCCGGAATGCAGGTCTCCGGCGCAGGGACGTCCAGATCGCCTTTGCGCACCATCACCCAGCGAACATAGTCAAGCACGCAATCATCATGTTGGTTGAGGCCACGCGTCCGCACGTAGACCACGCCGGACTTTCCGTTTGAGTTCTGCTTGACCCCAATCACCTCACTCTCGGCGCGCAGGGTGTCGCCCGGGTAAACAGGCAGGTGCCAGCGCCCCTCCGCATAACCGAGGTTCGCCACCGCATTCAGCGAAACATCCGGCACGGTTTTGCCAAAAACCATGTGAAACGCCGCCAGATCCTCCAGCGGCGATTGAGCCAGACCACACCCGCGCGCAAATTCATCCGAGGAATAGAGCGCATGTCGCGCCGGGTAGAGCGCATGATACAATGCGCGCTCCCCACCTGAAACCGTCCGCGGCACCGCATGATGCAGCACGTCGCCGACGGCATAGTCCTCAAAGAACCGGCCCGGATTGGTCTTGGCCATTAGTGATCTCCCAATTTGGTGTCAGGGGTATAGGTGCCGGGCACCTCTTTCACCACAGATTGACCACAGCGCATGATACCCTTCACCGGATCGAAGGTCTGGGTGGGGCTGCCATAAAGCTCCCACCCTTTGTTCAGTGCATCGGTCACCTTGTGGCAGAAGGCCGAGGTGTCGTCCTCGGACAGAAAACGATAGAGTTTCATCAGCGATCACCCCGGAAACGGCGAAGGGCCAACCAGCCCGTGGATATAGCCGATCACCCCCAGCAGCACGATCGACGCGACAAGGAACATCCCATCTTTTGCGATGCTGCCTTTAGGGTTCGGGGTCCAGTTCGGCTCGGACCGGTTGATCACAACCATTTCAGCCAGCGCCCAGACGAGCATACTGCCAAAGAGCACAAAAGAGGCCGGATCCCAGTTCACCAGAAGATGCGCCACGGCCCACATCGCAAAGCCGAGCAGCATGGGGTGACGCAGCTTGTAAAACAGCGCCCCCTTGCTGGGGCCAGGACTGGTAAAGTAGAGGCCAAGCAACACCAGAGTGTTGTTGATATGGGTAAGAAACGGGGGCGGCAGCGCCAGATCGAAGGATTCGGCGCTGCGGTAGCCAATCACCATCAAGACAACGCTTGCAAGCAGCGCAAGCGCCATCATCCCCTTGCCACGCCCCCCCATTGCGGCGCGCGCATCCGGCGCCAGCCTTTTGAAGAAATGCGCGCCCCACCAGATCAGGATGCCTAGAAGCAACAATGCCATGTCAGTCTCCCCAAGAAATATGACTGACCCAACGCCTAGGCGGAAAACGCCGCAATTGCATCCGCTTTTGCGAGAATTTCGCGGGCCGTGGCGACATGCAGGTTTTCGACGATCTTGCCATCGACCACCGCGACCCCCTGCCCCTCTGCTTCGGCTGCATCGAAGGCCGCGATCTGACGACGGGCGAGGTCAATCTCATCCTCTGACGGAGCAAAGGCCGTATTCGCCACATCGACCTGCGCCGGATGGATCAGCGTCTTGCCGTCGAACCCCATGTCGCGGCCCTGGGCACACTCCACTGCAAGGCCCTCGCCATCCTTGAAGGCATTATAGACCCCGTCCACAATAATGATCCCTTCCGCCTTTGCCGCGAGCAGACATTGACCGAGCCCGGCCATCAACGGCAGCCGATCCGCGCGGAAACGGACCTGTAGCTCCTTGGCGAGATCATTTGTGCCCATCACCATGCCCTGAAGCAGCGGGTGTGCGGCGATTTCTGCTGCGTTCAACATGCCGCGAGGCGTTTCCATCATTGCCCAGAGCGGCGTATCGCCTGTGACCTTGGACAGCTGATCCAGGTCAGCGGCAGAGGACACCTTGGGCAGCAGTATTGCATCGCAATCCATCTCGGCCGCCGCCTCTGCATCCGCGGCGCCCCAGGGGCTGTCCAGACCGTTGATCCGAACGATTTTCATCCGACCGCCATACCCCCCTTCGTCCAGTGCCGCCGCCAGCGTCGCCCGGGCGTTTTCCTTCTCATCGGCAGAAACGGCATCCTCGAGGTCAAAGATAATCGCATCCACAGGCAGGCTGCGCGCTTTGTCGAGCGCGCGAGGCTTGGAACCGGGGATGTAAAGTACCGAACGATAGGGACGTGTGCGCGGATCCATGAGCGACCTCCTGAGACATTTTGTTGCGCAAACGGGTATCCAAGTGAAAGGAAGCTTTCAAGTGAAATTACGCCGCAGCGCAGAATTCCCGACATCACACCGGTTGGAAGCGAGTCACCGTGAAAACCTAAACACTTGGAACGATTTATTATTTTAAAGAAAAATCAAGGAGAACTCTGCGTTAATGGGATGTCAGCATCTATTTGCAACACTTTTCAGACCGGATGAGGACCGAACCAAAACGGCACGACCCTTCCGGGAGCGGGCAAACAGATCCGCACAGACGATGACGCGATACCGGCGCGATGCATGACCCGCCCGGGTCGGATCACACGACCCGAGGGACCGCCCCGCTGCCGGATCTTCCGGAAAGGGTAAAACCCATGTTGAAGAAGACGTTTGAAGTTGCAGTTCTCAAAGGCGCCACGCTGGCGGCACTTGGTCTTATGGCCCTGCCGGCGACGGCACAAACCAGCAATAACTGCGCGCCCCGCGATCAGGTCGTGAAACGGCTGGCTGAGCGCTACGGTGAAAGCCGCCAAAGCATTGGGATTGGCCAACGTGGTGTCGTGATGGAAACATTCGCCTCGGCCGACACTGGCAGCTGGACAATCACGATCACAACGCCGGGTGGGGTGACATGCCTTGTTGCCTCGGGCCAATCCTTTGAGTTCCTGGCTGAGGCGCTCCCGGCTGTCGACAGTGACGCCTGACAGACGGCCCACCCGAAGACAGAAGACCACCTGCCCAATTGGTCGGTTCGTCTAGCGGCGGAGGGGAGCAGCAAACGGCCCTCTGCCAATCTGGCTGACCGGGACTACGGGCACGGATAAAGACACCTGGATTTCTCTGGCTCCGGCATTTTAAACCTTTGGGGCGGGGTCGATCATTAGGTCAACCCATCCCAGATCAGCTTGGTCCCCGTGGCCAGCAATAAAACATAGGTCAGTCCAAAAAATAGCGGCTCAGATACCCGGTGGTGCAGCCGCACCCCGATCCAGGCCCCCAGCAAGGCAAAGGGCGCCAACATCAGATCAAGTGTCAACGATGCCGGGGTCACCAACCCAAGCATCGCATAGGGCACGAACTTCGCCATATTCAGAACGCCAAACACCAATACGGTAGAGGCCTGATATTCCGTCTTGGTCATGTTGCGCCCCAGCAGATAGACCGCCGCCGGCGGCCCGCCGGCATGGCTTACAAAGCTGGTGAACCCCGCAACCAGTCCGGCCAACAGCCCGGTCACATCAGCGTTCTCACGCGGCTCTGCCAATCGCGCCCGCAGATGCCCCGACAGCTGCCAAGCCACAAACCCCACCGAGATGACACCGATGAGGATCCGCATGGCATCTGCGTCGACAGATCGGTAGAAGACAGCCCCCAACAGCACACCGGGCAAACCGCCGACAATCAGCAAAAGCGACTCGCGCATCCGCCAGCGCCCCCAGTACGGTCGGAGTGATGCCACATCAATCAGCATCAGCAACGGCAACATAAAGGCTAGTGCCACACCAGGCTCCACAATCAGAGCAAGAATCGAGGATGAGGCAAAGGCAGCGCCAGAGCCAAAGCCCGCCTTGGAAACACCCGCGAAGGTAACTGCCAGAACCGCCACCAGAAAAAACATAACCGTGATCTCGGGCATCTGAGAAATCCCTCTAAGTGCCTCATATGTCGATTTTTTAAACAGATCCGTCCGAAATGAACAGTCTGCGGCAGATCAGCCGTAGCCACGCAGGGATCTTGCGCCAAGACACAGAAGGGCTTAGTCCTCCCGGCAATCACAACCGGACCGGAGAGATATTCCAATGGCTCGACCCAAAATCGCCCTGATCGGCGCAGGCCAGATCGGCGGCACACTTGCCCACCTCGCAGCACTGAAAGAACTCGGCGACGTCGTCCTGTTCGACATTGCCGAAGGCACCCCTGAAGGCAAGGCGCTCGACATCGCAGAATCCGGTCCTTCGGAGGGCTTCGATGCCAAAATGAAGGGCACCCAGTCCTATGAGGACATTGCAGGCGCCGACGTCTGCATCGTCACGGCCGGTGTCCCGCGCAAGCCCGGCATGAGCCGCGATGACCTCTTGGGCATCAACCTCAAAGTTATGAAATCCGTCGGTGAAGGCATCCGTGACCACGCGCCGGACGCATTTGTGATCTGTATCACCAACCCGCTGGACGCAATGGTCTGGGCCCTGCGCGAGTTCTCGGGCCTGCCCCACGAAAAGGTCTGCGGCATGGCCGGTGTTCTGGACAGCGCCCGCTTCCGTCACTTCCTGGCTGAAGAGTTCAACGTCTCCATGAGAGATGTCACCGCCTTTGTGCTGGGTGGACATGGCGACACGATGGTTCCGCTGACACGCTACTCCACCGTCGCGGGCATCCCGCTGCCGGACCTGGTGAAAATGGGTTGGACCAGCCAGGAGAAACTCGACGCGATCGTTCAGCGCACCCGTGACGGTGGCGCCGAGATTGTCGGCCTTCTGAAAACCGGGTCGGCCTTCTACGCGCCCGCCACCTCGGCGATTGAAATGGCAGAAGCCTACCTCAAAGATCAAAAGCGCGTCCTGCCCTGCGCGGCTTATGTTGATGGTGCTCTGGGCCTCAAAGGCATGTATGTTGGCGTGCCCACGGTGATTGGTGCCGGAGGTATCGAACGCGTCATCGACATCAAGATGACCGCAGACGAGCAGGCAATGTTCGACAATTCAGTCAACGCAGTCAAAGGCCTGGTCGAAGCCTGCAAAGGTATCGACGGCTCATTGGCTTGAATTCGACGGCAAGAAACACGTCATTTTAGAAGGCCCGCCATCTTGGCGGGCCTTTTTCTTGCCGCACGGCCTCCAGCAGGAAGCCGCCCCCGCCTGTACCCAGTTAGATCCCAAGAAGGCGCAGCACGATATCGGCTCGAGCCGCAACAGTCGTTTTAGGCAGGACAACGACACGATAGCCGAGCCGTCGATAAGCCATTACCAGGCGGTCATACTCCTCAACAGCCTGTCCGAAACCATGCTGCCGCTCGGCGTCCTGGCAATAGATCTCCGCCCAGGGCGGCGTTAGGACCACCAGATCGTGGTAGCGTTCGGATTTGGCCAGAATATCGCCAACAGGCCGTCCGGTGACATGCGACAACGCGACCGCCGCATCCACCATCCCCCGGTCAAAGAACACCCATCCCCGGGTAGAAGAAACGCAGCGGCGATCTTCGCGCGCAAGATCCATCGCCCGTCGCGAAAACGCTTCCATATTCACCCATGGCAGCGCAGCGCCGCTCCCCAGCTTTTCCTCGGCGACGATCCGACGCCCCGGCTCGGCCACAGTCGCAAACCCGCGCCATCCCAACTCAGTCAGTAGAGTGGATTTTCCACCCCCTGAACATCCCGAAAGAATGACATGCCGCGCTGTCCCCTCGGTCATGAAGCCCCCCCCCTTTTGCATCATGGAAACTGCCCGTCGCCTCAGCGCTCGGGTGTTGGAAATCTCTGCCGTGCCCCGCTGAGACGGCGACCCCACATGCCCAGTTCGTGCCACACGCGCGGCGTCCGGGCGGTCGAATGCCGCATCCGGGCATCTTACGGTCGGTCAGGATCCAAACCCCTCCCATCGAATCAACTGCATTCACATTCCGTAAATTTGTGATCACACGCTGGAAAACTGTGATCACAAATTCGATAAATCTTCGGGAATTCTTTACCAGCTGTGAGAAAACCCTTTAAACATTGGCGCCATGACGGCGTATTAGACAAGACAATTGCAGCCAGACGGGACAGTTTCAGATGAACATCCACGAATATCAGGCCAAGGCCCTCCTCCGCAGCTACGGCGCGCCGGTTTCGGACGGGCGTGTGGTTCTCAAGGCAGAAGATGCCAAAACCGCAGCTGGTGAGCTGGACGGCCCGCTCTGGGTGGTTAAAGCTCAGATCCACGCAGGTGGCCGCGGCAAAGGCTCCTTCAAGGAAGCCGACGCGGGCGAAAAAGGCGGCGTGCGCTTGACCAAGTCGGTCGAAGAAGCCGCTGACGAAGCCAAAAAAATGCTGGGTCGCACGCTTGTGACCCACCAGACCGGCCCGGCCGGCAAACAGGTGAACCGCATCTACATCGAGGCAGGCTCCGGCATTCAGACCGAACTTTACCTCGCGCTGCTGGTGGACCGCCAGACCTCGCGCATTTCCTTTGTCTGCTCCACCGAGGGCGGCATGGACATCGAGGAAGTGGCGGAAGCCACCCCCGAGAAGATCCTGTCCTTCTCCGTTGATCCGGCAACCGGCTACCAGCCGTTCCACGGCCGCCGCATCGCCTTCTCGCTGGGTCTTGAGGGCCAACAGATCAAGCAATGCGTCAAACTGATGGGCCAACTCTACAAGGCATTTGTCGAAAAAGACATGGAAATGCTGGAGATCAACCCGCTGATCGTCTCCGACAGTGGCGATCTGAAGGTCCTGGACGCCAAGGTCGGTTTCGACGGCAACGCGGTTTACCGCCACGCCGATATCTCCGAGCTGCGCGACACCACCGAGGAAGACCCCAAGGAACTGGAAGCCTCCAAATACGATCTGAACTACATCGCTCTGGACGGTGAGATCGGCTGCATGGTGAACGGTGCGGGTCTGGCGATGGCCACCATGGACATCATCAAACTCTACGGCGCTGAGCCTGCGAACTTCCTCGATGTTGGCGGCGGCGCCACCAAAGAGAAAGTGACCGAAGCGTTCAAAATCATCACCTCTGACCCGAACGTCAAAGGCATCCTGGTCAACATCTTCGGCGGCATCATGCGCTGCGACGTCATCGCCGAAGGCGTGGTCGCCGCGGTGAAAGAAGTCGGCCTGAAGGTTCCGCTGGTTGTTCGCCTCGAAGGCACCAACGTGGAAGCCGGCAAAGACATCATCAACAACTCCGGTCTTGATGTCATCGCAGCCGACAACCTGTCCGACGGCGCCGAGAAGATCGTGAAAGCGGTTAAGGGGTAAACCCGATGCAAGGCTTCAAATCCCTTCTGGTCGCTGCGCTGGCTCTCGTTGGTGCAACCCCTGTCGTGGCTCAAGAACTCATTCTCGAGAGCCAGCATCAGTACTTTGAGTCAAAGGTGTCGAAACGCGATAAGGCTTGCCAGACCGAAGCTTTGAAAGCGTTGGGCAAACGTTTTGAAGGGATCAATAGTCTCACCATTACAGCTTCGAACTACTGGACTTCTACTATTGTCGGCATTGAGAATTATGCATTCCCAGACAGTCGACTTTCGTCGGAGCACGGAGACGTGGCGGTCGAGGTGCTTTGCATGGTTTCTACCGAAAAAGAAGAAATCATCGAGATCTCATTCCAGTTCAATCCAGCACTCAAAGGCGGTCGAAACGCGAGTCCCTATACTACAGGTAGCTCGATGCTCGTGTGGCAAACCCCCACAGAATTTACAGGAGACTCCTAAAATGGCAGTCCTCATCGACGAAAACACCAAGGTCATCTGTCAGGGCTTCACTGGCTCGCAGGGCACATTCCACTCCGAACAGGCCATCGCCTATGGCACCAAGATGGTCGGCGGCGTGACCCCCGGCAAAGGTGGCCAGACCCACCTGAACCTGCCGGTGTTCAACTCCGTGCACGAAGCCAAGCACGTCACCGAGGCGAATGCCTCCGTGATCTACGTGCCACCGCCCTTCGCGGCTGACTCCATCCTTGAGGCCATCGACGCCGAAATGGAGCTGATTGTCTGCATCACCGAAGGCATCCCGGTTCTGGACATGATGAAGGTGAAGCGCGCGCTGGAAGACAGCAAATCGCGTCTGATCGGCCCGAACTGCCCCGGCGTCATCACTCCAGATGCCTGCAAGATCGGCATCATGCCCGGCCACATCCACAAGCGTGGCTCGGTCGGCGTTGTGTCCCGCTCGGGTACCCTGACCTATGAAGCTGTTAAGCAGACCGCCGATATCGGTCTCGGCCAGTCCACCGCTGTGGGCATCGGCGGCGACCCGATCAAGGGCACCGAGCACATCGACGTGCTGGATATGTTCCTGGACGATCCGGAAACCGAATCCATCATCATGATCGGTGAGATCGGTGGCTCCGCTGAAGAAGAAGCGGCAGAATTCATCGCCGAGCAGAAGAAAAAAGGTCGCTGGAAGCCGGTCGCTGGCTTCATCGCAGGCCGTACTGCCCCTCCGGGCCGTCGCATGGGCCACGCCGGCGCGATCGTCGCAGGCGGCAAAGGTGGCGCAGAGGACAAGATCGAAGCGATGAAATCCGCTGGTATCGTTGTGGCTGACAGCCCGGCCACCCTGGGCGAGGCCGTTCTGAAAGCTATCGGCAAATAATGCCGAAGGCTGCCTCATATGGCATCAAGGACCAAATCCCGGACGGGCATACCCTGTCTGTCCGGGAACCGAGCGGCTGTCCGGGCCGCTCGTCTTCCCGTTTCGGGGATCCTTTTGCAGATAAGATTGTTACCTCCAGAGGCCGTTCTTATCTGCTGCAGGATTCCGAGGGCGTTTTACTCTTCCGAAACGCCTTCTGATCAGGCTGCAACGCATTGACCCAAGGTCGCACCAAAACCGGTCCCAACCCGCAAGAGGTACTCTCATGACCGACCAGAGCCCTAACGATCTCTTCCATGCCTCCTCCTTCATGCAGGGGCACAACGCGGAGTATCTGGAGCAGCTCTATGCCCAATATGCCAATGACCCCAATGCGGTGGATGCCGCCTGGGCGGAGTTTTTCCGGCAGATGGGGGACGCAGAGCTCGACGTGAAGGCCGAGGCCGCAGGCCCCTCCTGGGCGCGCTCCGACTGGCCGCCTGCTCCCAATGACGACCTGACGGCCGCGCTGACCGGCGAATGGCCCGCCCCGGAAGAGAGCAAGAGCGCCGGCAAGAAGATCAAGGAGCAGGCTGCCGCCAAGGGTGTCGAAGTGACCGACGATCAGGTCCAGCGCGCCGTGCTGGATTCGATCCGCGCACTGATGCTGATTCGCGCCTACCGGATCCGCGGCCATCTGGCAGCAAATCTTGATCCGCTCGGTATGCGCGAGGACGCCCAGCACCCCGAGCTGGATCCGCGCACCTACGGCTTCAGCGAAGCCGACATGGATCGCCCGATTTTCATAGACAATGTTCTGGGTCTTCAGGTCGCCTCGATGCGCCAGATCGTGAACATCGTGAAACGCACTTACTGCGGCACCTTTGCCCTGCAGTACATGCACATCTCAGACCCCGAGCAGGCCAGCTGGCTGAAGGAGCGGATTGAGGGCTACGACAAGGAAATCACCTTCACCCGCGAAGGGCGCAAGGCGATCCTAAACAAGATGGTGGAGGCCGAGGGCTTCGAGAAATTCCTGCACGTCAAGTACATGGGCACCAAACGCTTTGGCCTTGATGGCGGCGAGAGCCTGATCCCGGCGATGGAACAGATCATCAAGCGCGGTGGCGCGCTGGGGATCAGAGACATCGTGATCGGGATGCCGCACCGGGGCCGCCTGTCGGTGCTCGCCAATGTGATGCAGAAACCCTACAAGGCGATCTTCAACGAATTTCAGGGTGGCAGCTTCAAACCCGAAGACGTGGATGGATCGGGCGATGTGAAATATCATCTTGGCGCGTCGTCAGATCGTGAATTCGATGGCAATTCCGTCCACCTGTCGCTGACCGCGAACCCCTCTCACCTCGAAGCGGTAAATCCGGTGGTTCTGGGCAAGGTGCGCGCCAAGCAGGATCAGCTGAAAGACCGCGATCGCAGCAAGGTTCTGCCGATCCTGTTGCACGGTGATGCGGCCTTTGCCGGCCAGGGGGTCGTGGCGGAATGCTTCGCCCTGTCAGGGCTGCGCGGCCACAAGGCAGGCGGCACCATGCATATCGTGGTGAACAACCAGATCGGCTTTACCACCGCACCGCATTTCTCTCGCTCCTCTCCGTATCCCACCGACAACGCGCTGGTGGTTGAGGCGCCGATCTTCCACGTCAACGGCGATGACCCGGAAGCGGTGGTCCATGCCGCGAAGGTCGCGACCGAGTTCCGGCAGAAGTTCCACAAGGACGTGGTTCTGGATATCTTCTGCTACCGCCGGTTTGGTCACAACGAGGGCGACGAGCCCATGTTCACCAACCCTCTGATGTACAAGAAGATCAAGGGCCACAAGACCACGCTGTCGCTTTATACCGAACGTCTGGTGAAGGACGGGCTGATCCCCGAGGGCGAGATTGAGGATATGAAAGCCTCGTTCCAGGCTCGCCTGAACGAGGAATTCGAAGCCGGAAAGAACTATAAGCCGAACAAGGCGGACTGGCTGGACGGACGCTGGTCGCACCTCGACAAACACGGCGCCAAGTATCAGCGCGGCCGTACCGCCATCAAGCCGGACACCCTGAACGAAATCGGCACCGCACTTTCACGCGTGCCGGAGGGCTTCCCGATCCACAAGACCATCGGCCGTTTCCTCGAAGCCCGTGGCAAGATGTTCGAGACCGGTGAAGGCATCGACTGGGCGACCGGTGAAGCACTCGCCTTTGGCTCGCTGCTGACTGAAGGCTACCCTGTCCGCCTCGCCGGTCAGGATGCCACGCGCGGCACCTTCTCGCAGCGCCATTCCGGCATCGTGAACCAGGAGACCGAAGAGCGCTACTATCCGCTGAACAACATCCGCAGCGGCCAGTCGCAGTATGAGGTGATCGATTCCGCCCTGTCGGAATATGCTGTCCTCGGGTTCGAGTATGGCTACTCGCTGGCGGAACCCAATGCGCTGACCCTGTGGGAGGCCCAGTTCGGCGATTTCGCCAACGGCGCCCAGATCATGTTCGACCAGTTCATCTCCTCCGGCGAATCCAAATGGCTGCGTATGTCAGGCCTCGTCTGCCTGCTGCCGCACGGGTTCGAAGGTCAGGGCCCGGAGCATTCCTCCGCCCGTCTGGAACGCTTCCTGCAGATGTGCGGCCAGGACAACTGGATTGTGGCGAATTGCACGACACCGGCAAACTACTTCCACATTCTGCGTCGTCAGCTGCACCGCACCTTCCGCAAGCCGCTGATCATGATGACGCCGAAATCGCTGCTGCGTCACAAGCTGGCGGTCAGCAAGGCCGAGGAGTTCACCACCGGCTCAAGCTTCCACCGGGTGCTGTGGGATGATGCACAGCACGGCAACTCCGACACCAATCTGGTGGCCGACGACAAGATCAAGCGCGTGGTGCTCTGCTCTGGCAAGGTCTACTATGACTTGCTGGAAGAACGTGACGCGCGCGGCATCGACGACATCTACCTGATGCGGATCGAACAGTATTATCCCTTCCCTGCCATCTCCCTCGTAAAAGAGCTGGAGCGCTTTAAGGGCGCCGAGATGGTCTGGTGCCAGGAAGAGCCCAAGAACCAGGGTGCCTGGACGTTCATCGAGCCGAATATCGAATGGGTGCTGACCCGTATCGGCGCCAAGAACAGCCGCCCGATCTATGTCGGTCGCGCCACATCGGCCTCACCCGCGACGGGTCTGGCCAGCGAACACAAAGCCCAACAAGCTGCGCTCGTCAACGAAGCGCTGAGCATCGAAGGATAACACCCTATGACCAC
This sequence comes from Phaeobacter sp. JH20_26, assembly GCF_048056275.1. NCBI lineage: Bacteria > Pseudomonadati > Pseudomonadota > Alphaproteobacteria > Rhodobacterales > Roseobacteraceae > Phaeobacter > Phaeobacter sp. JH20_26. The sequence goes on from NZ_JAYMWL010000013.1 coordinate 1,626,873, forward strand.
CGAAGTTCGCGTGCCCACCCTGGGCGAATCCGTGACCGAAGCCACCGTTGCCACCTGGTTCAAGAAACCCGGTGATGCCGTAGCGGCTGATGAAATGCTCTGTGAGCTGGAGACTGACAAGGTCACCGTCGAAGTCCCCGCCCCTGCCGCAGGCACCCTGGGTGAAATCGTCGCCGCCGAAGGCGAGACCGTAGGGGTCGACGCCCTTCTGGCCACCATCTCCAAAGGTGCGTCCTCCGGCGCCGCAACCTCGGGTGCGCCCAAGAGCGATACCACGCCAGCCGCAGACACCGGTGACAAGGCGGGGGCCAGCACCGATGTGATGGTCCCCACTCTCGGTGAATCGGTCAGCGAAGCCACCGTCTCGACTTGGTTCAAGAAGGTCGGCGATACCGTCGCGCAGGATGAAATGCTCTGTGAGCTGGAAACCGACAAGGTCTCGGTCGAAGTGCCCGCGCCGGTCTCCGGCGTTCTGACCGAAATCACCGCCGCAGAAGGCAGCACTGTGGATGCAACGGCCAAACTTGGTGTGATCTCCGGTGGCGACGCCGGCGCCGTCACCCCCGAGCCGACAAAGGCAGAAACCGCCGGTGGTGCGCAATACACCACACCTCCTGCAGGTCAGGGCGGTCCCGCAAAGGATGTCGCCAATGCGCCCTCCGCAGAGAAAGCCATGGCCGAGGCCGGTCTGTCCGCAGATCAGGTCCAGGGCACCGGTCGCGATGGCCGCATCATGAAGGACGATGTCGCCCGCGCTGTGGCTGCGGCCGCAGCGGCACCGGCGGCTACTGCCTCAGCGCCCGCAGCTGCCGCTCCGGTGCGCGCACCTGTGGCAGCCGACGACGCCGCGCGCGAAGAACGGGTGAAAATGACCCGCCTGCGCCAGACCATCGCCAAGCGTCTGAAGGACAGCCAGAACACCGCGGCCATGCTCACCACCTACAACGAGGTCGACATGACCGAGGTGATGGCCCTGCGTAACGAGTACAAGGATCTGTTCCTGAAGAAGCACGGTGTGAAACTGGGCTTCATGTCCTTCTTCACCAAGGCCTGCTGCCACGCGCTGAAGGAAGTGCCCGAGGTCAATGCCGAGATCGACGGCACCGACATCGTCTACAAGAACTTTGTCCACATGGGCATCGCCGCAGGCACGCCCACGGGACTGGTGGTTCCGGTCATCCGCGACGCCGATGCAATGTCCTTTGCTGACATCGAAAAAGCGATTGCCGAAAAAGGCGCGCGCGCCCGCGACGGCAAGCTGTCGATGGCGGAAATGCAGGGCGGCACCTTCACCATCTCCAACGGTGGTGTCTATGGCTCGCTGATGTCCTCGCCGATCCTGAACCCGCCGCAGTCCGGTATCCTCGGCATGCACAAGATCCAGGACCGCCCGATGGCGATCAACGGCAAGGTGGAAATCCGCCCGATGATGTATCTGGCGCTATCCTACGACCACCGCATCGTCGACGGCAAAGGTGCCGTGACCTTCCTCGTGCGCGTCAAGGAAGCGCTGGAAGATCCCCGCCGGTTGTTGATGGATCTGTAGGATAGCATGCGCGCGCTGTTCCAGATTACGGAGAAGGGCCGGGCGGCTGACGGTCGCCGCCTCGCAGCGCGCGCAACTCTTGTTCAGCTCGCCGTTGTCTGGGGGCTGTTCGCCGTTATTGGCACGCTGGAGATTGCTGCTGGGAATGAGATTGCGCCCTACTCGCAAGCGATGGTAGCGGTTTGCATATTCTATATCTTTTTTCTCTATGCTCTCGCCCGCGATTGGGCGGTAGTGGGCATTCTTTACGGTGGATACCTTCTGCTAGGATTTTTTGTTGGCAGCAATCTTATCGGGTTGGGCTTGCTTTACGCTCTTGGCACCATCGTTTCCAGTATCCTGAACTTCGTGGCTCTGTGCGGCATCGTGATCTGGCTGCGAAACCGATCTGCAACCTCTACAAGCATTGTGTAAGGTCTAGATGCCCCCTGAACTCACCGCCCTCACCCTCGCCGCCCTTCTGCAGGTGTTTCAGATCGCCCTGATGGCGGTGCCTGCGAACCTTGAGCTGGGTCAGGGCAAAACGCTTGGCCCGCGCGACCGGGATCGTCTCGGCGGTGATCTGCGCGATCAGCTCTCGACCCGCACCGCGCGTCTACACAGGGCGATGTCAAACCACTTTGAGGGGCTGATCCTCTTCGGGATCGCCTGCCTGGTGGTGTCACTGGCGGGCAAGTCAACCGGGTTCACCGCGGCCTGCGCCTATGCCTACCTCGGCGCGCGCGTCCTCTACATTCCCGCCTATGCCTTTGGCTGGGTCCCGTGGCGCTCGCTGATCTGGTCTGTGGGCTACCTCGCAACCACCCTCATGCTGATTGCGGCCCTGACATGAGCCGTCATCTTTCCCAAAATACTCCGGGGGAGGCCCCGCCAGGGGCCGGGGGCAGCGCCCCCTTTCCCCATGATCTTCATCGCTAACCCCTCAAGGAGCACATCAATATGGCATCCTATGACGTGATCGTAATCGGCGCCGGCCCCGGTGGCTATGTCTGCGCTATCCGCTGCGCCCAGCTGGGCCTCAAGACCGCAGTGGTCGAGGGCCGCGAAACCCTCGGCGGCACCTGCCTCAATGTCGGCTGTATCCCGTCAAAGGCGCTCTTGCACTCCACCCATCTGCTGCATGAGGCCGAGCACAACTTCGCCCATATGGGTCTCAAGGGCAAAAGCCCCTCGGTCGACTGGGCACAGATGAAATCCTACAAGAAAGAGGTCATCGGCCAGAACACCGGTGGCATCGAATTCCTCTTCAAGAAGAACAAGATCGACTGGATCAAGGGCTGGGCTTCCATCCCGGAGGCTGGCAAGGTCAAGGTGGGCGATGACACCCATGAGGCAAAGAACATCGTGATTGCCTCCGGCTCCGTTCCCTCGGCTCTGCCGGGCGTCGAGGTCGACAATGACAAGGGCATCGTGGTGGATTCCACCGGCGCACTAGACCTGCCGAAGATCCCAAAGAAAATGGTGGTAATCGGCGCTGGCGTCATCGGTCTGGAGCTGGGCTCGGTCTATGCCCGCCTGGGCAGCGAAGTCACCGTGGTGGAATATATGGACGCCGTCTGCCCCGGTATGGACAAGGACGTTCAGCGCAGCTTCAAGCGGATCCTTGAAAAACAGGGCCTGACCTTTGTGATGGGCGCGGCCGTCCAAGGGGTCGACGCCGCCAAGACCAAGGCAAAGGTGAAGTACCAGCCGAAAAAAGGCGGCGACGAAGAGGTGATCGACGCAGATGTGGTGCTGGTAGCGACGGGTCGCAAACCCTTTGCGGAGGGGCTGGGGCTGGACGCCCTCGGCGTCAAGATGACCGAACGGGGTCAGATCGCCACCGACGCCCATTGGGCGACCAATGTCAAAGGCGTCTATGCCATCGGTGACGTCATCGAAGGTCCTATGCTGGCCCATAAAGCCGAAGACGAAGGCATGGCCGTTGCCGAGGTGATTGCGGGCAAACATGGCCACGTCAACTACGGCGTGATCCCTGGCGTGGTCTACACCACACCGGAGGTGGCCACCGTCGGCCAGACCGAAGATGCGCTGAAAGCCGAAGGTCGCAAGATCAAGGTGGGTAAGTTCATGTTCATGGGCAACGCCCGCGCCAAAGCGGTGCATCAGGCAGAAGGCGGCTTCGTCAAGTTGATCGCCGATAAGGAAACCGACCGCATCCTGGGCGCTTCGATCATTGGCCCGGCAGCCGGTGACCTGATCCACGAAATCTGTGTAGCAATGGAGTTCGGCGCCTCCGCCGAGGATCTGGCGCTGACCTGCCACGCACATCCGACCTATTCCGAAGCTGTCCGCGAAGCGGCGCTGGCCTGCGGTGACGGTCCGATCCACAGTTAAATGGAGCAGCGCAGGAAACCGGGTGCCCTACCCGGGCTCCGCCTGCTAGATATCTAACCCACACCAGAGCGGCCCATCCATGGTGGGCCGCTTTCTCATGAACCGGAGCCTCTGCCATGACTGTCAGCCTGCAAGTGATCTACCCCGCCTCCGCCGACGCGACGTTTGACTATGATTATTATGAGACCACCCACCTGCCGCTGGTCGAAGAACATTTTGGCGATCTGATGGAAACCGTCGAGGCATCGCGCGGGATTGCAAGCGGCCCGGATATTCCGCCGGCCTATCTGCTGATCGCCACGATCACCTTTCCAGATATGGACACATTGGACCGCGCGATGGGCGAAAAAAGCGGACCAATCATCGACGACGTCGCCAATTTCACCAATGTGCGTCCGCAGATCCTTGTCGGTGAGGTCTTTATGAGCTGACCCTGCTCTGCCACCCGGGCGAACCCTGCTGTGAAAGCCCGGATGGGGCATTCACAGCCGCTCCCGGTTACCAGAGGGTCTTGGCTGCACGGGGCGCCCAGGCCTCGTCATAGGCGACACCGCCCTCTTGCCCTGCGGTCTGCTCGGCCAGGATCTCGCCCATAGAAGGAAGCCCCGCGCTTTCGTCGCCTGAGGTCCAGGTCCGAGCCCGCATCAGCGCGCGGGCGCACTGGCTGTAGATCTCGCCAATCTCGATCACAATCACTGTGCGCGGCTGCTTGCCGTTCTTGTCGAACCGGGCCAACATCGCCGCATCTGCAGTGACCCGTGCCCGCCCGTTGACCCGCACCACATTGTTTGACCCCGGTACCAGAAACATCAGCGAAACCCGGGGGTCCCGCAGGATGTTTCGCAAACTGTCGATACGGTTGTTACCGCGCCAATCCGGCAGCGCGAGCGTTCCGGGATCCAGCTCCAGCACCACCGGACCATCATCACCGCGCGGGCTGTCATCGGTCCCCTCCGGCCCAACGGTGGCCAACATGCACAGTCGCGATGCCATGATCCACTGCCGGTACAGCGGCGTCATCTGCCGTGCCACCTTGCGCAGGGACGGTGTTCCCGGAGCGCCATAAAGCGCCTCCAACTCATCAACTGTGCTGAGAAATTCCATCGACCTTGAACCCCGCTTCCCGCATCAACTTGTCTGAATGTGTCTCCACTTCGCGCTCCAGCGTGGCCATGAAGGCATCGCGGTCCAGTCCCGGGGCGATAGCAGGCAGAAATTCCACAACGCCCAAACCCGGTTTGCGCATGATACCTGTGCGTGGCCAGAACAACCCCACATTGGTCGCCGCAGGCACACAGGGCTGCTCCAGCGCGGCATAAAGGACGCCAGTGCCGATCTTGTAGGGCCGGTCAACCCCGGGCGCGACCCGCGTGCCTTGCGGATAGATCACCAGCTGGCCGGGTTCTGCGAATTCTGCTGCCACGTCCTTGACCATGCGGGCAATGGCATTGCCCTTCTTGCCACGGTTGACCGGCACACAGCCCAGGCGCTTGGCATAAATGCCGATAATCGGCGTCCACAACAGCTCACGTTTCATAATGAACTTGGCTGCTGGCGTGGCGTGAAAGATGATCAGAATATCCAGAAAACTCTGATGTTTGGCCGCAATGATCACCTCATCGGTCGGGACCTCGCCACGCACCTCCGTACGCAGGCCCAGCATCCAACGCGCGCACCACAGCACATAACCGGCATAGCTGCGACAGGCCACTCGGGCACCGCGCGGCGAGACCAGGGCCCATGGCGCAAAGACCAGACCGAAGATCAGCATCATCACATAGATCTGAATCATGAACACGGCCGAGAGCAGCCATCTAAACGCAGTTTTCACGCCAAATCTCCAAGACGTTTGTTGGCCGCACGGGTGGTCGCGGCAAAGGCGACAAGCGCACCAAGCAGAGGGATGCAGAGTGGCAGGAGCCAGCTCCAGCCTTGAAAGCCAAGCCCGGTCAGGAACCCGCCCTCGCGGGAGGCTTCGGGCATCAGCCAGACCCCGAGCATTCCCAGCGCCATGCCAACGCTGGCACCAAATAGCGCGCGCAGGGTGAAACGCCGGATAAAGGCCTGAGCGATATAGGTGTCCAGCGCGCCGACGAGACGCAGCACCTCAATCACCTGGGCATTGGCCGCAAGCGCTGCATTCGCAGCAAGGGTGATCATCGCCGCGGTGGCCCCGCCGATCAACAGGATGGACACCCAGGCCAACCGCCGAAGCGCCTGGGCAGCATCCACCAGCGGCGCCCGCCAGCGCGTGTGATCATCCAAGATCGCGCCCGGAACCTCAGCCTGAAGGCGCAAGCGCAGACCGGTCTCATCATAGCCCGGATCGCCCTCGATCACTTCGATCAGCTGTGGGATCGGCAGCGTATCCAGCGGCAGTTTGGTGCCAAACCATGGCGCCAACAGAGCCGCCTGTTCCTCGCGGCTCAGCGCACGAGCAGAGGCGACACCCGGCGTCTGTTCCAGAATGGTCATTGCCGCCTCGGTCTGGGCAGCACGCTGCTCCGCCGGTGCATTGATCCGTAGCGTGGCCGCGCGCGCCAGTTCCTCTGCCCAGCGATCTGCCAAACGGCCGGAGGCCAGCGACAGCGCCAAGGCAAAAACCGCCAGAAACGCCATCGCACCAGAGACAAACAAAGTCAGCTGGGCGGTAAATCCACTGGGCGGAACAACACGGTCAGCCTGGGCATCCCCGACAATCAGGTTGCGCAAACGGGTCAGTTTCATAGGTCCGCTCCGGCCTGCTGAAGCTGGCGGTTCGAAATCCGCAGGACTCGTGCCTGAACCTGCTTCTTGGCGGCCCGGATCAACGACAGATCATGTGTCGCGACCAGAACGGTTTTGCCCATGTGATTCAATTCCACCAACAATTGCAGCAGCCGCTGCGACATGTCCCAATCCACGTTGCCAGTTGGTTCATCGGCGATGATCACCTCAGGCGAGAGGATCACCGATCTGGCCAGCGCCGCGCGCTGCCGCTCACCACCAGAGAGCTCCGGTGGGGTGGCATGGGCGCGCTCCGACAGGCCAACCCAGTTCAACAGCTCGCGCAGATTAGCCTCTTCCTGGGTGATATCCCGCCCGGAGACCGTCAACGGCAACGCGATATTCTCCAGCACCGGCAGGTGATCGAGGAACCGGCAATCCTGGTGGACCACCCCGATGCGGCGGCGCAGATAGGCCATCTGGTCACGATCCAGCCCCTTGATATCCATGTTGAAAGCACGTGCGCGGCCTGACGTTGGTGTCAGCGCGCCGTAACAAAGTTTCAACAGGGTGGTCTTGCCCGCGCCCGATGGGCCTGTCAGGAAATGGAACGACCCCGGTGCCAGCTGCACCGACACGTCGCTCAGCAGTTCCCCGCCACCGTAGTTGTACCCCACATTGTCCAGCTCGATCACGGCGGTCCCCTTTTGGTCACCGGTGTTTTGCCCGACTGTGCGCCCAGTTTCAATGGTCCGCGCTGTTGCCACGCCACCCTGGCTGAAACAGTCCGTTCAGATGAGAGCGATTGGCTCTTTCGTGGAAAGACGGAACTGCCTATGATTATTCAACAATCACCCGCCGACAGCCGCCCGGCCCCCCCGGGAGCCACCTCAGGTCCCAAGGAGTGACCCATGCGACTGACATGTCCGAACTGTGCCGCCCAATATGAGGTGCCGGATGATGTGATCCCCGATGAGGGGCGCGACGTGCAATGTTCCAATTGCGGGCAAACGTGGTTTCAGGCTGGCCGTGCGATTGAGGCGGAGGATGACCCGAGCATTTCCCCCGCTGCGGAACCCGGCGACGATATAGCCCCGGTTGAGGACGAAATCGGCACCCCTGATCCCGCTTCCCTTACGGCGACACAAGACGATGACATCGTGGAAGACGCGCCGGAGGAGGAGACCGCAGAGCCTGATCAGCAGGATGAAATCCAGAATCAGCCGCCAGAGATCACAGCCACGTCGCGAGGTCTTGACCCGACGATCAGCGATATTCTGCGCGAGGAGGCTGAGCGTGAAGCCCGGCTGCGCGCCGCTGAAAGCAACAGCCTGCAAACACAGACGGATTTGGGACTGGATTCTCTGCCGGAAGAAGAATCCGCCCGCCGTGCCCGCGAAGCCCGCGAGCAGATGGCCCGGATGCGTGGCGAAGATCCCCAGCAGCTCTCCACCTCGGAAACCGAATCTCGTCGCGGATTGCTGCCCAATATCGACGAAATCAACTCCACCCTGCGATCCGGTGAAGGGCCTGCGGCCCCGATCGCACCACCAGTCGATGCACCGACCCCAAGGAAAAAGCGGAACTTTGCACGGGGCTTTGCCTTTGCACTGTTGATCGCGCTGGGTCTTGCCATGGCCTATGACAACGCGCCCCTGATCGCCCAGAAGCTGCCACAGGCGGATCCCTACCTCAGCACCTATGTCGCCAAGGTGGACGCGGCGCGGCTGTGGCTAGATACGCAGGTGCGTGCATTCACCGTGCAGCAGTAGAACCGCAACCAGACGGTACCGGCGACCGATCGGACACGAACGGTCGTCCCGCAGGTCCACCGCCGTCGTCAGAAGCGATCCAGAAGACGCTCAAGATAGCTTCGCTCAGTCTCGCTACGGCTGCGCTCTCCGGCGCGGCGGCGGATCTCTTCAAGAAGATCCCAGGCGCGGCGATAGGCCTGCCCTTCGCTGAACTGCCCGTCGGAAACACCACCATCACCCTGTTCCCCATTGCGTCGGCCAAGCGGATCCATTTGGTTGCCTTGGCTTGAGCTGCTGGTGCGCCCCTGCCCCTGTCCCTGACCCGGTTGCTGCTGTTCGGCCATTGCCTCTCCCAGCGCGCGCATTCCCTCTCGCAGAGCTTCCATCGCGTCGGACTGGCGGTCGATGGCCTCGGCGAGGTCACCCTGCCGCAAAGCCTCCTCCGCCCCATCCATGGCCCGTCCGGCATCATCAAGCGCATCACGCGTCGCCTGACCGCCTTCGCCATTGCCAAGCGGGAGGCCATCCCGCTGCGCCCGCAACTGATCGCGAAGAGCTTGCTGGCGATCAGCCAGCGACCCGGCAGGACCCTGTGTGCCGCCCTGCGGAGTGTTGGCGCCGCCACCCTGCCCGGTCCCATCATTATCAGGCGCGCGCTGTCCCTGACCACCCTGACCGGGCTGCCGGTCACCGCTGGGGTCGCCGGAGCCGGGCCTGTCGCCTTGGCCACCCTGATTGCCCTGACCGCCCTCGTGGGACTCCCCACGTCCCAGGCCGCCATTGCGCCCTTCATTTCCCTGACTTTCGCCGCGGCGTGCACCGGGATTGAACTGCTCCTGCAAATCCCGAAATGCCTGATCCGACAAGCCCTGCTGCTCACGCAGGGTTTCGGCCAACCCCTCCATGCTCTGCTCTCCGGGGCTGCCATCCTGACCTTCCTGCCCTTGGGTGACACGCATGTTTTCCATCATCTGCTGGAACTCGCGCAGCGCCTGCTCGGCCTCGGCCATCCGGCCCTGTTCCATCAGCTCCTGAATACGATCCATCATCGCCTGAAGATCCTGCTGAGTGAGCTGCATGGCGTTCTCATCCGGAGCGCCTTGCGGCTGCCCGTCATTGCCCTGCTCCTGCGCCTGTCGCTGCAACTGACGCAGATAGTCCTGCGTGGCATCGCGCAGCTGTTGCATCAGACGGGCAATCTCTTCATCGCTGGCACCATCGCGCATCGCTTGGCTCAGCTGCTCCTGAGCGCGCTGCATGCGGGCAAGAGCGTCGCCGACATCGCCTTCCTCCAGCTGGATTGCCAAATCCCAGAGCGCTTCAGCCAACGCGTCCTGCTGCTCTGGCCCAAGCGTTCCTGCGTTGCTGTGCTGTTCCAGACGACGCAGGATAGTGCGCAGACGCAGATAATCCCCATGGTCGTGGAACACTTCGGCCGGATAGGTCGACAGGGCGCGCAGGACCTGGGCCACCCGTGGCGCATTGGCACGCGCCCAGAGCAGATCGCGCCGCTGCTCTGCCACCGCTGCGGCCATCGGATCAAAGAAACGCCGGGTCACCAACGGCGCCCTGAGCACCTCTGCCTCGGTCTCCTGCCCCTTGGCGTCCTGTGCGACCATACGGTAGCTGACAGGCATGTTGGCCCAGGGGTGTTTGGCGAAGGCCTCGATCACCTGCTCGTCGAAGCTGTGGCGATCACCGGTCAGCGGCAGTGGCAGGTCCAGAACAATCGGCTCCCGCGTATCTGGTTCGGCTGCCAGCCCATGGCTCCGATCAATCTCGGCCATATCCAGCGAGATTTCGACCTGACCAGCCGCCACGCCGTAATCGTCACTGGCGGTATAGGCAAGCGAGGTCGTATCATCGGACTCCAGCGTCGGCTCTCCCACAATGGCAATCGTCGGAGGCAGGTCCTCAATCAGCGTCACATCCCAGCTGCGGCCACCGGTGCCATTGATGGTCAATGTCCCGTCGCGGGTGATCACGAAACTCTGCTCAGCCGCGGCGGCAGAGGGCACGTCTCCGGTGCGTCCCGAGAGGGTTTCATCCAGTGTAAGATCTCCGACCTCACCGTAAAACCGCAGGGTCAGGCGGCTGTTTTCGGGCAGGGTCAGAACCGGCTCGGACTGATCATTGAGATAAAGCACCGGCAGACCGGTGTAGCGCGGCGGTTCGATCCAGCCCTCCCATGTCGGCCCTGCTGCCGCATTCACCGCGCCGGGGGCCATCTCGCCAAGGCTACCAACCCGCCAGATGGAGCCGAAGAGCATGGCAACCGATAGCGCCAGAAGTGCCAGATAGCGCAGCGCAAAGGGGTCAGCGCGCGCGACTGACAGATTGGGTTTAGGGGCAACTGCGGTGGCGGCGCGCGCCTGCATCCGCCGCTGATGCGCCTGCCACAGGGCTTGCGACGCCGGATCATCCGACCCGATGGCCTGCGCGTCCAGCAGCGCCGCAATAGGATGTCCGGGCAGCGTCATATCCAGACGAGCCAGGGCGTCGGACAGACTGGGCATTCTGAACCGCCAGCCCCCAAAGCCAATCGCGACTGCCGCAGCCAACACCAGCAGCACGGCCCCCACCCAGACCAGTTCGATCGGCAACTGCTCGTGCAGGCCCAACATCACAGCGGCAAGCGCCAGCATCAGTAGCGAAACCAACGGCCAGAAGGCGCGCACCAGACGTTCCGACAACAGCCCCACCCAGGTCAGCCGCAACGGCCAGCGAAGCCGCACCAGGCGCGGATCTGAGAGCCTCGGGCCTGAGCAGCGACCTGTTGGGATCGGATCGGACGGCAGATCGGAACCGCCGTCTTTCCGCGAGTACCCACCCTCCGCCTGCGGGCGCGCCGGTGAACCCGGCGCGGCGGCAGATGTCGCGTCAGCCTTGCGGCGAAACTTGGGGTCGTTGACCATGCGGGCGGCGCCTCCGATCAGCCCTGCGCCGCGTCAGATGTCGCGGTACCCGTCAGAGCCACTCGGGGATGGTATCGCGGTTTATCATTTCGTCAAAGTCCGGACGTCGGCGGATAACCGCGAATTGATCCCCATTGACCAGAACTTCAGGGATCAACGGGCGCGAGTTATATTCGCTCGACATCACTGCGCCATAGGCGCCGGCACTGCGGAAAGCCACCAGATCCCCCGCTTCCAGGGGCGGCATATCGCGATGGCGCGCAAAGGTATCGCCAGTTTCGCAGACCGGTCCAACGATATCATATGGACGCTGCTCCACTCCGGCGTCGGCTTCGATCACCGGAACAATCTCGTGATGCGCCTCATACATGGCGGGGCGGATCAGATCATTCATGGCGCCGTCGATGATCAGGAAATCCCGGTCCTCGCCGGATTTCACATAGATCACCTTGCTCACCATGATGCCGGCATTGCCGGCAATCAGACGCCCCGGTTCGATTTCGATCTCACACCCAAGATGCCCCAAGGTGCGCTGTACCATAGCGCCGTATTCAACCGGCAACGGTGGCGTATCGTTCGAGCGGGTGTAGGGAATACCAAGACCACCGCCAAGGTCGAGACGGTGAATCTCATGACCATCAGCGCGCAGCTGCTCGGTCAGTTCCGCCACTTTCTGATAGGCCAGCTCGAACGGGGCCAGTTCGGTCAGCTGCGAGCCGATATGTACGTCAATGCCGATCACCTTCAGCCCTGGCAGGCTGGCGGCACGGGCATAGACTTCCCGCGCCCGCGCAATCGGAATGCCGAATTTATTCTCAGATTTGCCCGTCGCGATCTTGGCGTGAGTCTTTGCATCGACATCCGGGTTCACGCGTACGGTGATCGGCGCCACAACGCCCAGTTCCTGCGCAACCGCGTTGATCACGTCCATTTCCGGCTCGGATTCCACATTGAACTGACGGATACCACCGCTCAGGGCGGTTCGGATCTCGTCCTCGGTCTTGCCGACGCCCGAAAACACAATCTTGTCACCGGGAACCCCGGCCGCCTTGGCGCGCAGATATTCGCCCTTGCTGACCACATCCATGCCGGCGCCGGCCTGTGCCAGCGTTTTCAGGATCGCCTGATTGCTGGCTGCCTTCATTGCGTAGCAGACCAGATGATCCATCTCCTTCAGCGCATCATCAAAGAGGTGGAAATGGCGCAGCAGTGTCGCCGTTGAATACAGGTAAAACGGAGTGCCCACAGCAGCCGCGATCTCGGCCACCGGCACATCTTCGGCGTAGAGAGCGCCGTCACGATAGAGAAAATGATCCATAGATCGCGCTTAGACCAGAACCGGGGCGCGGATCAAATGATTCCGCTCAGGGTCAGACGCCCAGATAGACGCTGAGTGGCCCTTTGTGCAGGCCAAGGCTGCCGCCCGCGTGGACGCCGCTGCTGGACACGCCAACTCCGGCATTGAGCGAGGGTCGTACCGGCTCTCCGTCGACCCCGCAGGCCGCAAGACCCACGCAGGCCACCAGAATGCCCAGGATCAGAACGGTTTTCTGCATATTGATCCCTTTCGATCTGGGCGGTTGCGATTGAACCGGCACATCACCGCTTAACCGCAACCGCCCTGCTATCAGTCCGCCAGGAGGCTCTGCCAGCGGGCCACCTGCGCGCGCACCTGGGCGGGTGCGGTGCCGCCATAAGACATGCGCGAGTTTACCGAGTTTTCGACGCCAAGCACAGTGAAGATGTCCTCGGTGATGCCTGCGTGCACGCCCTGCATATCCGCGAGCGCGAGGTCCGGCAGGTCGCAGCCGCGCTTTTCGGCCATCGCCACCAAGGTGCCGGTCACGTGGTGCGCATCGCGGAACGGCACCTTCAGCACCCTAACCAGCCAGTCGGCCAGGTCTGTGGCGGTGGAGAAGCCGGAACCCGCGGCCGCCGCCAGGCTCTCGCGGTTGCCGGTCATGTCCTTCACCATGCCTTCCATCGCCGCCAGCGCCAGCATCCAGTTGTCGGCAGCGTCAAAGACCTGTTCCTTGTCTTCCTGCATGTCCTTGGAATAGGTGAGCGGCAGCCCCTTCATCACCATCATCAGCGCGGTGTTGGCGCCAAAAATCCGGCCCACCTTGGCGCGGATCAGCTCAGCCGCGTCCGGGTTCTTCTTCTGCGGCATGATCGACGAGCCGGTGGAGAAGCGGTCGGAGAGCGTCACGAAACGGAACTGGGCAGAAGACCAGATCACCAGCTCCTCGGCAAAGCGGGAGAGGTGCATGGCGCTGATCGAGGCGCAGGACAGGAACTCCAGCGCGAAATCGCGGTCAGAGACGGCATCGAGCGAATTTGCCGCCGGGCGGTCAAAGCCCAGCGCCTTGGCGGTCATTTCCCGGTCAATCGGGAAGGAGGTCCCGGCCAGCGCTGCCGCGCCCAGCGGCGATTCGTTCATCCGCGCGCGGGCGTCGCGCACGCGGCTGAGGTCGCGGCCGAACATCTCGACATAGGCCATCATGTGGTGGCCCCAGGTCACCGGCTGCGCGGTCTGCAGATGGGTAAAGCCCGGCATCACCCAATCGGCACCAGCCTCCGCCTGCGACAGAAGCGCGCGGATCAGCGCCAAGAGGCCGCTTTCGGCGGCGTCCAGCTGGTCGCGCACCCAGAGTTTAAAGTCGGTTGCCACCTGGTCGTTGCGGCTCCGGCCCGTGTGCAGGCGGCCCGCAGGCTCACCGATGATCTCTTTCAGGCGGGCCTCCACGTTCATATGGATGTCTTCCAGTGCGGTGGAATACTGGAAGGTTCCGCCCTCGATCTCTGACAATACGGTGAGCAGCCCTTCCCGAATGGCCTCGGCATCATTATCCGTAATGACACCTGTCGCGGCCAGCATCGCCGCATGGGCCCTGGAGCCGGCAATGTCCTGCGCTGCCATCCGCTTGTCGAACCCGATCGAGGCATTGATCGCCTCCATGATCGCGTCCGGGCCAGCGGCAAAGCGGCCGCCCCACATCTGGTTCGAGGATTGATCTGTCATGGTGTGGAACCCCGGAGATAATATGCGTCTGTTTCGTCAGCTAACCCTTTATATGGCCCTTGCCCTCGGTGCAAATGCCGCCTTTGCCGCGGACCCCGCAGCCCTTTCCGAGCTCCGCGAAGGTGACATGCGCCGTCTGATCCTCCACCCGGAAGCAAAACCGACCTCCAGCAACAGCTTTGAACTGGAAGACGGCAAGGGCAGCGCCTCGCTTGCCGATTATGAGGGTAAGGTCGTCCTGCTGAACTTCTGGGCCACCTGGTGCGCTCCCTGCCGGAAAGAAATGCCGATGCTGTCCGAACTTCAAAGTGAATTTGGCGGTGAGGATTTTGAGGTCCTGACCCTAGCCACCGGTCGCAACTCGCCCGCCGGGATTCAGAAGTTCTTTGATGAAACGGGCATCACCAATCTGCCCCGCCATCAGGATCCAAAGGGTGCGCTGGCCAAGGAAATGGCCGTGTTTGGCCTACCGATGACAATGATCCTCGATCGCGACGGCAATGAAATCGGCCGCCTGCGTGGCGATGCAGAGTGGAACTCCGACAGTGCCAAGGCAATCCTGCAAACTCTGATCGACGCAGAATGACTGATTGACGCTCATTAAGAAGACCCGCGGCCGTACCGCAGTGCAGCAGCTTTCCCGGGCGTGCGCGGGCGGTGGCCAGATAGCTGGCATCTTTCGGAGCTTGACCCAACGCCACCTTTGACAGAGCCGTCACCCTGCCGCCAATCTGAGCGGCAGGGAGGACGTGATGCCGCTGGAAATCTTGGTGGCGATGGTGCTGATCGGCATTGTTGTCATAGCTATACTGCTTCATGTCACCGGGCGGTCCGCTCCGGTTCTGATGACGCGAGACACCGCCGCCAAGGCCTGGTCTCGTCATGATCCCGATACTCAAATCCTGAACACATGGCCAAGCACTCTTGGTCAGGCGGCCCTGATTGAAACCGATCTCGGGCTTGGTCTGGTCTGGTGTTTTGGCGCCGATACCATTGCCCGGCCACTTGCCGGGGTGCGACTATTGGATCACCCCAAGGGCCTGAAGCTGCGGTTCGCCGATTTTGCTACCCCCTCCGTGGTGCTCCACCTGTCGGATGCCGAGCGAAAAGATTGGCGACGGCGCATCATGGGCGACCACAGCGCACCAATCACACCGACCGTGACAGCGCAGACAGAAGGACAGACACATGCCTGATACGATTTCGTACCCTGATGTCACCCAGTGGGCGGTCCCTTTCTTCATCGCCGCGATTCTGGCTGAGTTCCTCTGGATCGCCATCAAGGGACGTGGCGGGCGATATGAAACCCGCGACGCCGTCACATCTCTTGTTATGGGCGCCGGTAGCGTGGCGTCAGGCATTGCGCTTGGCTTCATCGCCTGGGCCTTCTTCATGCTTTTGTGGCAGATCACGCCGTTGGACCTGGGCACATCGGTCTGGGTGATCGTTCTGTGCTTCGTCCTGGACGACCTGCGCTACTACTGGGTGCATCGCTTTGGCCACCGGGTGCGCTGGGTCTGGGCCAGCCATGTCAATCATCACTCAAGCCAGCACTACAACCTCACCACCGCTCTGCGGCAGACCTGGACGGGCACATTCACCTTTATGATGGTGGTGCGCGCGCCGCTGGTTCTCTTGGGCTTCCATCCTGCCATGGTGCTGTTTGTCGGAGGCATCAATCTGGTCTACCAGTTCTGGATCCACACCGAGGCCATCGGCCGGATGCCGCGCTGGTTTGAGGCCGTGATGAACACACCCAGCCATCACCGCGCCCACCACGGCCGCAATCCGCGCTATCTTGATTGCAACTATGCTGGCGTCTTTATCATCTGGGACAAGATGTTCGGCACATTCGTACCCGAACAGGATCACGACCGCCCGGATTACGGCCTGGTTCACAACATCGGCACCTTCAACCCACTGCGTGTCGCCTTCCACGAATGGGTCAGCATCTTCAAGGATGCGACCCAACCCGGGCTGACGTTCCGGCAGCGGTTGCTATATGCGGTTGCCCCGCCGGGCTACAGCCATGACGGCAGCCGCGACAGCTCCGACACAATCCGCGCAAAGCATTTGCAACGTCATCCTGAGGACATCGGCAGCGCTGGCTTTGACAAGACCTGAGTGCAGCTCTCAATTTGGGTAAAATTGTCACCTTAATCCTAGCTCAACGCTTTTGCGCCAAGGTCCGGTCTGATCCATATTGATCAGACCACCCCAGCGCCAAGGGATATACCCGTGAAGAAGAAGCAAAAGGTCATGGCCGACATGCCAGAAGGCGGCGATAACCCGCTGACCTCTGCGGTTGTATCGCGTGATCGGTCGACTCTCGACATGGTCAGCGACGCGATTCGCCACAACCAGACGATGCTTGCCTATCAGCCCATCATACAGGCTATGCCGCCACAGGGGGTTGCGTTTTACGAGGGGTATATCCGGGTTCTCGATTCAACGGGTCGCGTGATACCTGCGCGCGAATTCATGCCGCTGGTCGAGGATAAGGAAACCGGGCGTGAACTGGACTGTCTTGCCCTCGAACATGGCCTGAAGGCACTTGCCCGCAGCCCCAATATCCGCCTTTCCGTCAATATGTCCGCGCGCTCGATCGGCTATCAGCGCTGGATGCGTGTCCTGGAGAAACATCTGAAGAAAGATGCCGCCGCAGGCGAAAGGCTGGTGCTGGAAATCACTGAGGCCTCTGCCATGGCTGCGCCCGAGTTGGTCATCGACTTCATGGACCGGATGCAGAAACACGGTATCGCCTTTGCGCTTGATAACTTCGGCGCCGGGGCAACGGCCGTCAGCTATTTCCGGCAGTTCTTCTTTGATGCGGTGAAAATTGACGGGCAGTACATCCGTAACATTCATGCCAACCATGACAATCAGGCTGTTGTCCGCGCGCTGGTAGGGATCGCCAAGCAATTCGATATGCTGGTGGTTGCGGAATCCGTCGAAAGCCCAGCTGACGCCGAGTTCCTGATCTCCATCGGTGTGGACTGCCTGCAGGGCTATTTGTTCGGCGCCCCCTCGGTCAGCCCGCCATGGCTGGAAGAGCTGCGCAGGAACAGTCGCGCATCCTGACCTCACAGCACGTTGCCTTATGGGTGAATTCGCGCATCTTTGCGCCAGATACCTGCCGCGCAACGTAAGGGCGAATTCCTGTCGGGAATGATCGCTTGGCAAACGACCGGACCTGCCTCAGAATATGTGCCATAGTATTGATTGACACAGGCTCTCCCTGTGGGACACCTTGCACGTGCTGCAATTGCAGCGAAACACACGGCCTTTAAAAAAAGGCAGGGGGATCCCGGTTGCTGCGGCTGCGAAATGCGGACTGCGCGGTTGGCCTCCCGGGACTATGAATGGCAGAGGACCCTAACTGATGACCAATGTAGTAATTGCATCCGCCGCACGCACCGCCGTCGGCAGCTTTGGTGGCGCATTCGCCAATACCCCCGCCCATGATCTTGGCGCCGCAGTGCTGGAGGCTGTAGTTGAACGTGCCGGGATAGACAAATCCGAAGTTTCCGAAACCATTCTGGGTCAGGTGCTGACGGCGGCACAGGGTCAGAATCCTGCTCGCCAGGCCCATATCAATGCCGGCCTGCCACAGGAATCGGCAGCCTGGGGGATCAATCAGGTCTGCGGTTCCGGTCTGCGTGCCGTGGCACTTGGCGCCCAGCACATCCAACTCGGTGACGCGGCCATCGTCTGTGCGGGCGGTCAGGAAAACATGACCCTCTCGCCCCATGCCGCCAATCTGCGCGCCGGGCACAAAATGGGCGATATGAGCTATATTGATACCATGATCCGCGATGGCCTTTGGGATGCCTTCAACGGCTACCACATGGGCCAGACTGCGGAGAATGTTGCCGAGAAATGGCAGATCTCCCGTGACATGCAGGATGAATTTGCCGTTGCAAGCCAGAACAAGGCCGAAGCGGCACAGAAGGCAGGCAAATTCGCCGATGAAATCGCAGCCTTCACCGTCAAGACCCGCAAGGGCGACATCATTGTGGATCAGGACGAATACATCCGCCACGGTGCCACCATCGAGGCCATGCAGAAGCTGCGCCCCGCCTTCACCAAGGACGGTTCGGTCACAGCCGCCAATGCCTCAGGCCTGAACGACGGCGCCGCGGCCACCCTGTTGATGAGTGCCGATGACGCCGAAAAGCGGGGTATCGAACCGCTGGCCCGGATCGCCTCCTATGCCACCGCAGGTCTGGACCCCTCCATCATGGGCGTTGGTCCGATCTACGCCTCGCGCAAGGCACTGGAGAAAGCCGGCTGGTCCGTGGATGACCTCGATCTGGTTGAGGCCAACGAAGCCTTCGCAGCGCAGGCCTGCGCCGTGAACAAGGACATGGGCTGGGATCCGGCAATCGTCAACGTCAACGGTGGCGCAATCGCAATTGGTCACCCGATTGGTGCCTCCGGCTGCCGCGTCCTCAATACGCTGCTGTTTGAAATGAAGCGGCGGGGTGCCAAGAAAGGCCTCGCCACGCTTTGCATCGGCGGCGGTATGGGCGTTGCCATGTGCGTGGAGCGTCCCTGAGGCGCATTATTCTGACCATATCAAGGGCGCCCGATTGGCGCCCTTTTCTATATGGAGCGCATTTTACGATAGCTTTGTCGAAGAGAGCGACGCAGCGTCGCACTCCGTATCGGCTCCAGCGCCCGAATTCACGGAGTAATATAATTGCGCAATCAAAAACAAAATAGTAGCAAGATTACCAAGTCAAATAACGGAGGACTTTTCCATGGCACGTAACGCACTCGTCACCGGCGGCTCTCGCGGCATCGGCGCTGCAATCTCACAGGCGTTGAAAGCGGAAGGCTATACTGTGGCGGCGACCTATGCCGGTAATGATGAGGCAGCGGCGAAGTTTACCGATGAAACCGGCATCAAGACGTACAAGTGGGACGTAGCCAGCTACGAAGACAGCGCCGCTGGCATCGCCAAGGTTGAAGCGGATATCGGCCCGATCGATATCGTCGTCGCCAATGCAGGCATCACCCGCGATGCTCCGTTCCACAAGATGACACCGGAGCAATGGCAGCAGGTGATCGACACCAACCTCACTGGTGTCTTCAACACCGTGCACCCGATCTGGCCCGGCATGCGCGAACGCAAGTTCGGCCGTGTGATCGTGATCTCCTCGATCAATGGTCAGAAAGGGCAGTTCGCTCAGGTAAACTATGCCGCGACCAAAGCAGGCGACCTCGGCATCGTGAAATCTCTGGCCCAGGAAGGGGCGCGGGCGGGCATCACCGCCAACGCGATCTGCCCAGGCTATATTGCGACCGAGATGGTGATGGCCGTTCCTGAGAAGGTCCGCGAGTCGATCATTGGCCAGATCCCAGCTGGCCGCCTGGGTGAGCCGGAAGAGATTGCTCGCTGCGTGACCTTCCTCGCATCAGAGGACTCGGGCTTTATCAACGGCTCCACCATTTCGGCCAATGGCGCGCAGTTCTTCGTGTAAGACCGCACCAAGCACACATGGCAAGGGCCGGTCCACTGGGCCGGCCCTTTTCCAATCCCGTAAGGACATGCGCGCTATGCCCAGCGGGAAACCCCAGCACGCAGCCGCGTGGCGCGACGCGGTGCAAATATACGCGCCCACAGCGCACGTACGACCTGGCCGCGCTCCTCATGTGCGCGTTGCAGGGCGAGTTTTACGGTAGCACTGGCAGAATATTCCATCGTTTCGGCCTCCATTCAGATCAGTGTTGCTAACTTGACCTAGATATGCACCTTTTCGTGACAACAGACAAACGAGACTTTTCAGCACTTCACTTAAGTATTACTTATCTCATATGTCTGATCGCCTGCCACCACTGACCGCCCTGCGCGCCTTTGAAGCCGCCGCCCGCCATATGTCCTTTGCCCGTGCGGCACAGGAGTTGAACGTGACCCCGGCAGCGCTGTCATTTCAGATCAAATCCCTGGAAGAGCATTTGGGAACACCGGTATTCCGCCGCCTGAACCGCGCCGTCGAGCTGACGGAAGCAGGGGCTGCCCTGGCGCCCGGGACGTCTGATGGGTTTCAGGCACTGACGGCAGCCTGGCGCGCGGCAATCCGGCTACAGGACGATGGGGTCCTGACGGTCACGGCCGGCCCTGCCTTTACCGCGAAATGGCTGGCGCCGCGCTTTTACGAGTTTGCGCGCGCCCACCCTGAAATCGACCTTCGGTTCTCGGCCAGCCTGCGCCGTGTCGATCTGATGCGCGACGACGTTGATGTGGCGATCCGTTTTGGCTACGGCCCATACCCAGACGTCTATTCAATGCCGCTGCCTGTGGAGTGGGTGATGCCGGTCATGACACCTGATATCGCGCAGCGTTACCCCACCGTCGCCGCGCTGAAAGACGCGCCGCTAATCCACGACGATTCACTGAACTTTATGTCACCGCAGCTCGACTGGACCGCCTGGTTCAAGTTGATGGGTGAGGAGTTCAACCCCACCCATGGCGCCCGCTTCAGCAACGCCGACCACGCGGTGGATGCCGCTTTGGCAGGGGCCGGGGTGGTTTTAGGGCGGCGCGCGCTGGTGGTAAAGGATCTTGCCGAAGGGCGTCTGGTTGCCCCCTTCAAAACGGCGCTAACCGGCAAGGCCCGATTTAGTTTCCTCTGTCAGAAAGGCGCTGAAACGCGCCCGCAGATCGTGGCATTCCGCGACTGGATCCTGGCCGAAATCGAAAAGACCGCCGCTGTGTCAGATGGGCTGAAAATCGTGTCGGTAGACAGTCTCACATGACCAGGAACCGCGCAACGGCGACCGGCTTTGTCGCGGTATTGCTTTGGTCGCTACTGGCTGTTCTCACCGTTGGCACTGCGCCGACCCCACCGCTCCTGTTGAACGCCTTGTGTTTCACAATCGGCGGCTCATTGGGCCTCATATGGTGTTGGCGCAGTGGTGGCCTCACGGCACTGCGACAAGTGTCATGGCGGGTCTATCTCTTCGGCAGCCTCGGTCTCTTTGGCTATCATGCGCTTTACTTCTCCGCGCTGAGGATGGCCCCCGCAGCCGAAGCAGGGCTCATTGCCTATCTCTGGCCATTGCTGATTGTGCTGTTGTCCGGCCTGCTGCCAGGGGAAACACTGCGCGCGGGGCATTTGCTGGGGGCCCTCCTCGGCTTCGCCGGTGCTGCAACGATCATCACCGGTGGCGGAGCCGAGTTTGATGCCGCGGCACTGCCCGGCTATGGGCTTGCGCTACTCTGCGCACTGACGTGGTCGGGATATTCCGTGCTTGCGCGACGCCTGGGGACAGCCCCCACCAGCACGGTTGCCGTATTCTGCCTGATCACTGCAGCAGCATCCTGGGGCCTTCATTTCGCGCTGGAAGAAAGCCATTGGCCCATCGGCATCAGCGGTTGGGGAGCGACAGTCGCGCTGGGTTTGGGGCCGGTCGGCCTTGCGTTCTATGTCTGGGACATCGGAGTGAAACAGGGTGACATCCAACTGCTCGGCACCAGCTCTTATGCAGCACCTTTGCTTTCAACACTGATCCTTGTTGTTGCAGGAATTGCGCCTGCGTCATGGACGCTGGCGATTGCAGCCTGCCTGATAACAGGCGGGGCGCTGCTGGCCGCGCGGGCCAATGCGACGCCCTGAAGCATCCATCTACCGGCGCATCCCTTCCCAAGGGCCGCAACAGAAAATCCCGCGCCAGACGCAGAAACAAGAAGGGGTCACCAGCCGTGCTGATGACCCCTAACAACCAATCGGTTCTGCCTCAGGCACCGCAGCGACGGGACTGCGGTCACCTCAGATCAGACCACTCTCTCAGACGGCAAGTTCCTCCGTCGAGAGACGTTTAATTTCTTCTTTGAGTTTCAGTTTCTGTTTCTTCATCGACGCGATACGCAGCCCGTCGGTCGCGGGTGAGCGTTGGGCGTGTTCGACTTCCATGCTCAGATGCTCGTGCTTCTTCTTTAGTTCGGTCAGATGCGAGCTGAGGCTCATGTCATTCCTCCTTCTTTGAGCGTGTTGCGTACAAAGTGAGTGGAACACAAGATTATTGCTCTGTCACGCTGCAGAAGCATATATTTTGTCATGAAACCGTCATTTCGGCATGTCCTCGCCGAATGAGAGCCGATTCTCCGCGAGTCTCCCGCAAATATCAGCTTGGCCAGGGCAACCCATGGCCATCACGAAGAACAGCCCGGATCTCCGCCTGGTAGTTTTCGGCGTCACGCAAATGTGCTTCACCGTTGTGCAGGATCAGCGGCGCATGCAGCCTGAACCCTGCACGGCCACCCTTGCGCGCCCGCAGCAGAACCAATTCGGCGCCACGACCGACACGGGCGGCCAATGGCAACACCTCAAGTGAGCCCAGACGTCCAAAACAGGCCCCAAGCATTTCCGGCAGGCGATCGGCCCGCTGGATCATGTGCAGATATCCCTTATGGGTGAGGCGTCGCGCTGCGGTATCGAACCAGACGGTCAACTCCGTCGCCCCGCCGAGTGCAATCTGCCGCCCCACGTCCTGCGCCGGACTGTGCGCACCGGCGCGATAATAGGGCGGGTTGGCGATGACATGGTCAAACTGGATCTGGCGCAGATCCACCGGCAGTGCTGCCAGATCAGCCTCGACGATCGTGATATCGACTGCGTTCAGCGCGGCATTGCGTCGCGCCAGATCGGCATAATCGGCCTGAAGCTCGACCCCGGTCAGGTCCAGATCCGGGACCCGTGCAGCCAGACATAACAGAGCCGGACCGCCTCCGCAGCCCAGCTCCAGCACCCGATCACCAGGCTGTGCGGGAACGGCTGCGGCCAGCAGGACAGGGTCGACCCCGGCGCGATACCCCTGCTTTGGTTGCAACAACTGTACCCGCCCACCCAGAAACGCGTCCTGGCTAAGAGCGCTGTCCTCAAATCCCGACATCAGCGCAGCGGAATATCATTGTCACGCATCACGCGCTCGGCAGCGGCATGATCATCGCTGCGCACCATCAATCTGCGCGGGAATATCCCGATACCACCTTCAAGGATGCTCATATTTACGTCCATTTGAAAGCAGTCTATATCCTCACCCTCAAGAAGGGCGGTGGCAAAGGCCATGACAGTTGGGTCGGTGCTGCGCAAAAGTTCCTTCATAGGGATGGATCTAAGGGCAAGGGCTGCGCCTTGTCGAGCCTTGCAAGCGGGAAAACGATGAATCAAATCCTGACGCAAAAGCCGCATGACATGCTGGCCGCGACACTCAGCGACGAAATGGCAGCGGTCAATACGCTGATCCAGACACGCATGGCCTCGAAACATGCGCCGCGCATTCCCGAGGTGACGGCCCATCTTGTCGAGGCCGGCGGCAAGCGTTTGCGCCCGATGCTGACCCTCGCGGCAGCGCGCCTATGTGGCTACAGCGGTGAAAACCACGTGAAACTGGCAGCAACCGTTGAATTCATTCACACCGCCACCCTGCTGCATG
The DNA here is from genome assembly GCF_048056275.1 of Phaeobacter sp. JH20_26. Classification (NCBI taxonomy): domain Bacteria; kingdom Pseudomonadati; phylum Pseudomonadota; class Alphaproteobacteria; order Rhodobacterales; family Roseobacteraceae; genus Phaeobacter; species Phaeobacter sp. JH20_26. Next base: position 1,650,594 of record NZ_JAYMWL010000013.1, read on the forward strand.
ATGACGTGGTTGACGAAAGCGGACAGCGCCGCGGTCGTCCGACAGCCAATCTCTTGTGGGACAACAAAAGCTCGGTTCTAGTCGGCGACTATCTCTTTGCGCGCAGTTTCCAGTTGATGGTGGAAACCGGCTCTCTGCGGGTGCTCGATATCTTGGCCAACGCCTCGGCGACCATTGCCGAGGGTGAAGTTCTGCAAATGACTGCGGCCAGCGATCTTGCCACCGATGAGGCCGTGTACCTGCAGGTTGTGCGCGGCAAGACAGCAGCGCTGTTCTCCGCCGCAACTCAGGCCGGTGGCGTCGTCGCCGGCGCACCCGAAGCGCAGGTAAACGCGCTGTTTGCCTATGGCGATGCGCTTGGTATCGCCTTCCAGATTGCCGACGATCTATTGGATTACCAGGGTGATAGCTCCGCGACGGGAAAAAACGTCGGCGATGATTTCCGCGAACGCAAGCTGACCCTGCCGGTGATCAAGGCCGTTGCACAGGCCACCGCAGAAGAGCGCGCCTTCTGGGTTCGCACCATTGAAAAGGGACGTCAGGATGAGGGCGACCTCGACCATGCGCTGTCCCTGATGGACAAATACGACACGTTGGCCGCGACCCGCCGCGATGCGATGCAATGGGTTTCCAAGGCACAGGACGCCTTGACATCCCTGCCAGAGGATCCGATCCGCCAGATGCTGCATGATCTGGCCGACTATGTTGTCGCCCGCCTTGCCTAGGCCTAAAGAATAACCGGATTAACGCCTGGGAGGCCCGCACCGCTGCGCAGGCTTTTTTGGCTGTGCGCCGGTCATGCCAGCAACCGGCCCGCGCGCACCCACCAGTCAGGATGTGCCGCCCGCAAGGTGGCAGCCGCCGCCTCTGCCGTCGCCTCGTCGGCAAATAACGCGTAGCAGGTCGCACCTGACCCCGACATCGCGTGAAACAGCGGGGCCAAACCCGACAGCGCGTCGAGAACCGCTCCGATCAGAGGCTCGAGCATAATTGCCGCCCCCTGCAGATCGTTGCGCTGACCCGAAAGCCAGGCCGCCAGCTCCTCTGCGCTCTGCCAAACGGGTAGCCTGTCGGGCATCGGTGGGTTGTCACGTTTCTCCATCGCGCGAAAAATCGCGGGCGTGGCGACTGACACCCCCGGATTTGCCAGAACAATCGCGCAGTCAGGCAAGGCTGGCAGCCGCTCCAGCTGCTCACCGATACCACGCATCCGCTGGGCGCCCGGCTCCATGCAAACCGGCAGATCCGCTCCCAGGGGGAGAACCTCTGCAACTCCGGGAAGAGGTACCTGCCACAGCTCGCACAGGACCCGCAACGTCGCCGCCGCATCGGAGGACCCGCCCCCGATGCCAGAGGCCGGTGGCAGCTGCTTATCCAACCTCAGCTCCGCCCCCCGCTCGACCTCTAACAGCTCAGCCGCTTTCATCATCAGGTTGGAGCTGTCGGTCGGTACACCCCTTGCCATCGCGCCCCCCACCCGCAGGCTCAGGGTGTCGGCAGATACAGCCGTGATCCGGTCCCCGATGTCAGCAAAGACCACAAGCGAATCCAGCAGATGATAGCCATCTGTGCGCTGGCCGGTCACATGCAGGGTCAGATTGATCTTGGCCGGGGCAAATCCCTCAACCGTCATGTGCCACGTTCAACGGCGCCGCACCCTCTTCGGCAAGAACGGCATCAAGCCCGCTTTCCAGCTTGCGGCGAATGCGCTCAGGGTCGGCTTCACTGTCGGTATCTTCGGGGTCGATGAACGACAGCGCGCGCTTCCACTGGAACTCAGCTTCCCGCGCCCGCCCGACAGCCCAGTAAACATCCCCGAGGTGGTCGTTGACCACAGGGTCGACCGGCATTAATTCAACCGCGGTTTCCATATGGCCAACCGCCTCTTCATAGCGACCCAGCCGATAGAGTACCCAGCCGAGGCTGTCGACGATATAGCCCGCGTCAGGGCGCGCGGCGACAGCGCGTTCGATCATCGACAGCGCCTCGTCCAGTTTGATCTGCTTCTCCACCAGAGAATAGCCGAGATAATTCAGAACCTGCGGCTGATCAGGGCGAATTTCGAGTGCGGCGCGGAAATCCGCCTCTGCCTGCTCCCAATTTTTCAGCCGCTCGTGGCAGATGCCACGGGCATACAGCAGGAACCAACGTCCCTCCACGCTTTCATCCATCAGCCCTAGCGCGGTGTCATAGGCAGCGACGGCGCCGCTGTAGTCCTCCTGCTGCCGCAACAGATCACCCAGATTAGTATGGACCGGTGCCTCTTTCGGGAAATCACGCGCCAGCTGCTGCAGGACCTCGGCGGCCGCATCAGGTTTGGCGGCGCGACGCAATGCTTCGGCGCGTCCCAGTTCTGCGGCGTGGTAATCCGGATGCTCGCGCGGCACCTGCTTGTAAAGCTCGATCGACAGGGCGTAGCGGCCCAGCTGGTCAAAGAGCTCCGCAGCCAGCAACAATGCGTCCACGTGATCTTCGCGCAAGGCAGCTGCGACACGGGCATACATCAGCACATAGTCATCGGCCATTTCACCATTCAGGGCAGCCCCCATGGTGAAGAACACTTCGGCAATGCCCTGTGTCGGCGTGGCCGCCAGCGTATAGGGAAGGGTTTCGCCGTCCTTCAGCCGTGCGGACAGCGCTGCAAGCCCCGGATCCAGCTGCCCATTGAAGGCGTCGGACAGCACATCGAGCGCCTGTTCATTGCGCCCCAGCTGCGACAGAATCTCAAGCCGCGCGATCACCGCCCGACGCGAGGTATTGGTCAGCTGGCCCTCCTCGGCAGCAAACAGGGCCTCCGCCCCCTCGTAATCCCCGACAGAGGCCAGCGCCAGCGCCCGGTGATAGCGCGCGAAAAGGCCAAGCCCCTCTTTTTCACCCAAGACGTCAAACTGTGTCAGCGCATCGGACACTGAACCGGCGCCCAGATGTGCCCAGCCCAACAGCAAGCCATCCACCAGGGCATTGATCTCATACTGCCCCTCTTGCTGAGAGGTCACGCGTTCGATGATGGTCTGATAGTCCTCGGTCAGGACCAGGTTGGCAGTGGTAACGATATTGGCGACCTGACTGCGCGCGCCCATCTCCGACAGGCGGGTCGCGACCGGCGCGGCCCCTTTGATATCACCCAGCGCAAGCCGGGAAAACACGACATGCTCCATGAGCAGCGGGTTCTTCGGGTCGCGCACCAGCGCGCGGTTGTAATAATCCGCGGAGGCGCGGAAATCACTATCCAGGGTAGCAGCCCGTGCCGCCAGATACGCACCCGCCAGCCCATCTGCACGCACCGCATCGGCCTGCACCAGTATCGGCAGGGTGGTCGCCACGGCAAGAGCCGCTGCGCTTGTCAGGCTGCGAAAGAATGGGACGGGCACGGGGGGCCTCCTCGTTGGTGACTGGTCAAATACTGCCTCGCCACAAAGCGTAGAACGCCGCCCCTTAACACGCAATGGGGCAGCCCGCAGGCTGCCCCAATTATTCCGGCAAATACCTGCCGAAACCGATCACATATTCGGGTAGTTCGGCCCGTCACCGCCCTGCGGCGTGGTCCAGGTGATATTCTGGCTCGGATCCTTGATGTCACAGGTCTTGCAGTGGACGCAGTTCTGGAAGTTGATCACGAACTCCGGCTTGCCGTCCTTCTCCACCACCTCATAGACACCCGCAGGGCAATAGCGCTGCGCAGGCTCCGCGAACTTTGGCAGGTTGACGCTGATCGGCGTGTCCAGATTGCCCAGACGCAGGTGACAGGGCTGGCTCTCTTCGTGGTTGGTCGCCGCAAAGGCAACGTTGGTCAGGCGGTCAAACGACAGCACACCATCGGGTTTGGGATAGTCGATGGGTTTGTGCTTGGAGGCTTCCTCGGTTGCCTCTGCGTCATTTTTACCGTGACCCAAAGTGCCAAACAGCGAAAAGCCCAACGTATTGGTCCACATATCCAGACCACCCAGCATCAGCGAGGCGGTGAGGCCCCACTTCGACCACATCGGTTTGACGTTGCGCACTTTCTTCAGGTCGGCACCGATCGCGCCGTCGCGGACACTGACCTCATAGTCGGCAAGTTCGTCGCCCGAACGCTCAGCCTTGATCGCGTCATAGGCGGCTTCGGCGGCTGCCTTGCCCGACAGCATGGCGTTGTGGTTGCCCTTGATGCGCGGCACGTTGACCATGCCAGCCGAGCAACCCAAGAGCGCCACGCCGGGGGCGACCAGCTTCGGCATCGACTGATAGCCACCTTCGGTGATCGCACGGGCGCCATAGGCCACGCGCTTACCGCCTTTCAGCAGCTCAGCCACCATCGGATGGTGCTTGAAGCGCTGGAATTCCATGTAGGGGTACAGATGCGGGTTCTTGTAGTTCAGGTGAACCACGAAACCGACGTAAACCTGATTGTTGTCGAGGTGATAGATAAAGGATCCGCCACCCGCGTTGGACCCCAGCGGCCAGCCCATGGTGTGGGTGACAGAGCCCTCTTTGTGCTTGGCAGGATCAATTTCCCAGATCTCTTTCATGCCAACGCCGTATTTCTGCGGCTCCTTGCCGTCAGACAGGCCATATTTGGCAATCACTTCTTTGGAAAGCGAGCCGCGCACACCTTCGGAGAGGAAGACATATTTGCCGTGCAGTTCCATCCCCGGCTCGGTGTTCGGACCATAGGTACCGTCGGATTCCAGACCAAAGACACCGGCAACCACGCCTTTGACCTCACCATTGTCACCATAGACCAATTCGGAACAGGCCATACCCGGGAAGATCTCGACGCCCAGCTCTTCTGCCTGCTCAGCCATCCAGCGGCAGACATTGCCCATCGAGACAATGTAGTTGCCATGGTTGTTCATCAGCGGCGGCATCGGGAAGTTCGGGATGCGGATCTGCCCCGCATCACCCAGCATGTAGAAATTGTCGTCCTTGACCGGAACGTTCAGTGGCGCGCCTTTTTCTTTCCAGTCGGGAATCAGTGCATCCAGCCCGCAGGGGTCCAGCACCGCGCCGGACAGGATATGCGCACCCACTTCAGAGCCTTTTTCCAGCACCACGACCTGCAGGTCGCTGTCCAGCTGTTTCAAACGGATCGCCGCAGACAGACCAGCCGGGCCTGCCCCAACGATCACAACGTCGTATTCCATTGCTTCGCGTTCAATCTCGGCCATCGAAGGCTCCTTAGGCTATGGCTCAGGACCAGCCCGTGCAGGCTGTGCGTCCTTGGCGCAATTTTCTTTCGCGGTTGCTTAGCGGGTGCCAGAGGCTCTGGTCAATCCAAACTCTACGTTACGATGATCTAGAACCCTCAATTGCGACAAATGGTGCGTCAAATATCGTCATTTGGCGCGCTGTTCCCGTCTTTGGCCAGATCCGCTGGCCGGTCCCCCATCAGATAGCGCGGCCCCTGCCCCTTGGAAGCGGCAGCATCATCCGGATTGTACAACTTGCAATTGGGCAGCGACAGGCAGCCACAGCCGATGCAGCCATCCAGATTGTCACGAAGCCGCTCCAGCGTTTCGATTCGGGCGTTCAGGTGCTCGCGGAACTGCGATGAAAGCCGCGTCCAGTCAGCCTTGGTCGGGGTGCGCCCACCCGGCAGGCTCTTCAGAAACCCCTGGATCTCAGGCAGGGAAAACCCAAACCTCTGCGCGATCATCACAAAACTCAGCCGCCGCAGGTCCGCCCGGTGGAACCGCCGTTGTCCTCCCGCATTCCGCCAGGGCTCAACCAGACCCTGCGACTCATAATAGCGGATAGCAGACACGGCGAGCCCGGTTCGCTCCGCAAGATATCCGATCGACACGCCAGCTGACTTTGCCATAACCCCTCCATCATTCTGATAAACAACTGAAAAATAATAGGTTTACAGATTCACCTTCAAGGTAAAGAAAAACCTTGATCTAAAGTTAGGTTGAGAAGTTAGCCTACAGGTAATCGATCCAAAATGACAAGCATCGGAGCCTGATATGACTGTACGTCTTGAACATGCAAACATCACCGTTTCTTCCCCTGAAGCCACCGCCGCCTGGATGCAGGATGTGTTCGGCTGGCGCATTCGCTGGCAGGGTGAGGCTATCAACGGCGGCTACAGCCTGCATATCGGTGGTTCTGACAGTTATCTTGCGCTCTACTGCCCCCCGGAACCGCTGGCCAAAGCCCCGATCAGCTACGGCATCACCGGAGGGCTCAATCACATTGCCGTCGTCGTTGATGATCTGAGCACGGTCGAGACCCGTGTTCGGGATGCCGGCTTCACCCCAGGTGAGCATCACGACTACGAGCCGGGTCGCAGGTTCTACTTCCGCGACCGCGACAATATCGAATTCGAGGTGGTTCAATATGATGCTTGATCTGCTCTGGCACACCAGCCGCCCGCGCGCGATCCTGCCTCCGCGCCTCATCACGCCTGACGCCGAACGCTCGAAGCGGCAACCTGTGATACAGCCATGCTTCGGGCGGGAAGAAACCCTGCTCGGGTACAGCCGTCTGCTAAAGCTGCTGCGGCAACTGGATCCGCGCCCGCGGGTGCCCCGCCACAGCATCACCGGCAAGACGTCCTCCACGGCGCAGGTTCGCTGACCTTACTCCGTAACGGCAGGACTGCGAGGCGCCGACCCGTCGTCCCGCCTGTCAGTGACGCGTTTGCCGCCACACCGCGCCCGGACAGGCGCAAAGCGGACAGGCGTAAAAAAGCGGAGTTTTCCGCCTGTTGGCATGAAATCGCTGTGGACAGCCCCTGCCGCCCTCTTGCATTCGGCGGCAGGATTGGGTCAGGTAAATGAGACATAACCGGTTTGTCCCGCTGTCAGTCTGGCAGTGGGACAAACCGGTTTTCCTATAGACGCGAACCGCCACGGCCGGTGGCCAAACCTGACACGATATCTGGACACAGACATGGAAAAGATCCCGATGACCCCCGCGGGTCACGCCGCCCTAGAAGCTGAATTGAAGACCCTGAAGTCGGTCGAACGCCCGGCCATCATCAAGGCCATTGCCGAAGCCCGCGAACTCGGCGATCTTTCGGAAAACGCCGAATATCATTCCGCGCGCGAAAAACAGTCCTTCATCGAAGGCCGCATCAAAGAGCTGGAGGGCATCCTGTCGCTCGCCGATGTGATCAACCCGGCAAAACTGTCCGGCGCGATCAAATTCGGCGCCAAGGTCACCGTCGTCGACGAAGACACCGATGAGGAAAAGACCTGGCAGATCGTCGGCGAGCATGAGGCCAATATCGAAGCTGGCCTTCTGAACATCAAATCCCCGATCGCCCGCGCTCTGATTGGCAAGGAAGAAGGCGACAGCGTCGAGGTCCGCACCCCAGGCGGCGACCGCGCCTATGAAATCCTCAAGATCGTCTTTTCCTGATACGCATTACCGGCTCGGCGCCAGTCACCGGCGCCCCGCCATGTCCATCTCGCCGCCGCGCCATGCGGCATATGCCAACCTCTCTCGCCACCCTCTGTTTCGAGCAACAGTATGACCCGCACCAGTTCCACCGCTGCAAAGCCGCCCACCAGCGCCCTCGACGCGCCGCCGGAACGACCGGTCTTTGGCCTGATCGAGGCTGCGGCGCTTGCGTTGAGCGCGTTGTGGCTGCTCGTGGTTGTCGCAGTTTTCGTGCTGGGTGGTACGCCTGACGCGACGCCTGCGGCGGGATGGTCGGATATCCTGCTGCGGATCGTCGCTGTGGTCCTGCCTGTCCTCCTGATCTGGGTCGGTGCTATCGCCCTGCGATCCGCCCAGGTGATGCGGGATGAATCGCAGCGCCTGCACGCTGCCATCGACGGAATGCGCAACGCCTATATCGCCCATGCGCAGCAGGCGGCTTCGGTCTCCGAACCCTCCGTCACACGCAAGTTGGACGAGATTGCCGCCGCGACCCGCAAGACGGAAACCGCCCTCGCGACATTTCACACCAGCCGCCGTGATCGACCCATGCCGGGCATATCCACCACCGTGGGGACGGACGGCGACGCGACCGATCAGGGACTGCTGGCGCTTGGCACGCCCGCCGAGGATTTTGCAGCCCCGCTGCCTGCTCCGCAATTGATCCGGGCCCTGAATTTTCCTGAAACCGCCGAAGACGAGGAAGGCTTTGCCGCCCTGCGCCTTGCCTTGCGGGACCGCAAAGCCGCCCAGATCATTCAGGCCGCGCAGGATGTGCTCACCCTGCTCAGTCAGGATGGCATCTACATGGATGACCTGCGCCCCGATATGGCCCGACCAGAGATCTGGCGACAGTTCGCCCAGGGCACACGCGGTCGCGCCGTTGCCGCATTGGGCGGCGTGAGGGATCGCAGCTCACTTGCCCTGACAAATGCGCGGATGAAACAGGATCCGATCTTTCGCGATGCCGCACATCATTTCCTGCGCCGCTTTGACCAGATGCTGGCGGAATTTGAACAAGAGGCCAGCGACGCCGAGATATCATCGCTTGGCGAAACCCGCACCGCCCGCGCCTTCATGCTGCTGGGGCGGGTCGCTGGCACCTTTGACTGACGGTTTCCGACCGCGCTCCGGTTACATGCCAAAACTGGCGTAGGGAATAAAACGGACGGGATCCCCCGGCTGAATCACCGCAGCGCCATCCGCCAGTTCCACCAGACCTTCGGCCCAACTCAGCGAACTGACACGGCCCGACCCTTCTGATTTGAAGACCTCGACCTGACCGTTGCGTACACGGGCGCGCAAATATTCTCGCCGTCCCGGCTTTTTGCGTTTCTCAAAGGCGGCTGGCAAATCAAACCCCTGCGGCTCAGCCCAGCTTGCGCCCGCCATCAGCCCCATCGCAGGGCGGGCAAAGATCAACGTGCAGACCATCGCGGCCACCGGATTGCCCGGCAGACCGAACACCGGCGTTCCCTGCCAAACCCCCAGCGCCAGCGGTCGGCCCGGTTTCAGGGCAATCCGCCATTGCTGCATGGCCCCGCTTTCGCGCAGCAGCGCCGACATATGATCCTCATCCCCGGCAGAGGCACCACCACTTGTCAGGATCACATCCACCGCCTCAGCCGCAGCGTCCAGGCGACGTCGCAGAGCGGCGCGATCGTCGGCAGCTTTGCCCAGATCCACAGCGTCGAACCCCATCTTTGCCAGCAGCGCGAGCAGCATCGGGCGATTGGCATCGTAAATCTGCCCTGCCGCAGCCGTCTCACCCGGCTCGATCAGTTCATCTCCCGTCGACAGCACACCCACCCTCAGCATTTGCCGCACCGGTAGCTCAGACAATCCCGTGGCGGAGGCCAGCGCCAGATCCGCCGGGGTCACCACGCGACCCTTGGTTAGGATCCGATCGCCGACGGCGGCATCTTCGCCAGCCCGGCGAGTATTGGCGCCCAGTTTAAGTGGTCCGTGAAAAGCAATCTGCGCACCATCGCAGGTTACGTCCTCTTCAAGAATGACGGTATCAACCCCCCTAGGCAACGCCGCCCCTGTCAGAATGCGGATGGCCTGCCCCGGAGCAACCGCGCCTTCATGGGCCAGCCCCGCCGCCGCACGTCCCTCGCTCAGCGGCATGACCTGCGGCCCCTCTCCGGCGGCACCCGCAAACCCGTAGCCATCCACGGCCGTGTTCGCCTGCGGCGGGTTGCTGCGCGCGGCAAAAACATCCTCAGCCAGAACCCGCCCCAAAGCCTGCCCCAATGGCAGAACCTCTGCCGCCGTCACTGCCGTGAGATTTCGCCGTAAGTGATCCAGCGCGTCATCCACCGGTGTCCAATCGACGCCTGCTGGAAGAGCAAAGCAATCATTACGCAGGGGTGGCGGGGCAAGGCTCATATCTGGTCCACTCCCAGGATCCAGCCCTCTTCGGGCGCTGTGACGGTCAATAACTGGTCCAACTCTGCCATGTGCAGGCCCGACAATTCTAGGGACACCTTATGCACCTGCCAGGCATCCTTGATCCAGTGATCCGGCGCGGGGCCTGCCAGAAGGGTCGGCCAGATCTCCACCAGAGCCACCGGCGTGTCCAGGGATTCAAACGGCCAGACAGCGACCTGCCCGGCAAAACGCTTTCGCAGGCGTGACAGAACCGGCAGGCCCATCATCACCTGGCTGCCCACGGCACCTGCCCCGGCCATCTGCCAGCAGGTAAAGCTGCCCTTGGCCCGATGCTCAACCGCGCGGCGGTCCGGGAACGGGTTGCGATAGCGGTCCTTGCGACGCGGCAAACCGTCGATGTCGCGGGCTAGCCCATTGGCCCAGAATGGCCCTTGCCCACCAAAGCGGCGATTGATCGCCCCCGCCAGATCAAAGCGGTTGTTAGACTTTGGCGCATCCTCAATATGTGTCTCAAACCAGTCCCACAGGCCAAGAGGATCATCCGAACCCGTGATTGCATCGCAAAACCCCGCCGGATAGCCAAAGGGGAAATCAAACCCAAGCATAAGGCGGCGCCCGGCGGCCAGTTCTGCCTCGACCAGCTCGGTGAGCCACAGCTCCGCCAGCTGCCGATTGCGCAGATATACCGGTTCATCCGCTGATTCATCGCGGCTGACGCTGGCCCAGATGGAATCCTTGCAGGGGCTTGGCCCGCGGTCGTTGCCGCCAGACCAATCCACCATGGCAAAGCTCTGCCATCCGCTCAAAGGGAAATCTCCCCGGCGATGAAATCGGCAATCGCCACCGTGTCGTCCAGATCGAAAACCGGCCTGTCCAGATGCAGCGGAATGTCACTGGCAACGGCACGAATGGACCGGTCCTCAGGCGCGATGAGCGGCTGGCCCGCCGCTGTGCGATAGGCCTCGATCTTCGGATGCACCTCGCGTTTGAACCCCTCGACCAGCACCAGATCCACAGGCCGCAGACGGGCCAGCAGCTCGGTAAAGCTGGGTTCGGCCATGCCACGCAGCTCCTGCATGATCGCCACCCGATTGGGCGAGGCAAGGATCACCTCGGCGGCACCCGCCATCCGGTGGCGATGGCTGTCAGTACCGGGTTGATCCACATCAGTGCTGTGGTGGGCATGTTTCAAGGTCGACACGGTAAGACCCCGTCTGCAGAACTCAGCCACCAACCGCTCCATCAGCCCGGTCTTGCCACAGTTCTTCCAGCCGGTGACGCCATATATTTTCATCGCAGCAAGGCCTCTGCCCGGGCCAAGTCCTCAGGCGTATTGACGTTGAAAAACGGATCAAACGGATCCGCCTCAAACAGGGCCTCCTGGCCGCCGTGACGGTCTGTCCACAAAACCACCTTGCGCAGGCCGCCCTCCAGCGCAGCGCGCAGGTCATCGCGCAGGGCAACAGGCCAAAGACCAAAGGTCGGATGCCGGTTCACCCGGCCGCCGCCACCGGATTTCAGATGTTCCTCGCCGGACTTTGGCGTTGTCGCCAGCACCAGCGGATATTGCTGCCCGGCGGCGCTCTCCTTTAGCCGCTGAACCAGATCCTTGGGGAAGAACGGCGTGTCGGCAGCCACCGTGACAATGCTCTCGACTCCCTGCGCTGCCGCCCAGTCCAACCCGGCAAGCACCCCCGCCAGAGGACCTGCGAAGCCGTCGATACTGTCGGCGATCACCGGCAACGCAAGATCGGCAAAGCGCGCAGGATCACCATTGGCATTCAGCGCGATACGCTCGACCTGCGGCGACAGACGGTCGATCACATGGGAAATCAGACTGCGTCCCCCAATCCGCAAGCGTCCCTTGTCACCGCCACCCATCCTTGTGGCCAACCCGCCAGCAAGGATGATGCCCAATGGTTTGCTTTGTCTCACGACATCTCCTCTCTGCGCCTGATGCCACATCGTCTGCGGACCATATCGCGGGCGGTCTGCGCCTAGTGGTCCGCACTCTTGCGCCGATGCGCTTTTGCCTCAACCGGCACCTTTGCCGGATCCACATCCCGGATCAGCCGATCCTCTCCCGACAGGCAGATAAACCGCTGCCCCCGCATCCGCCCGATCAAAGTGAGACCCAGCTCCTGTGCGATCTCCACCCCCCATGCGGTAAAGCCGGATCTAGACACCAGCACCGGAATCCCCATCATCGCGGTTTTGATCACCATCTCCGAGGTGAGCCGCCCGGTGGTATAGAGGATTTTGTCGGAGACCTCCGCGCCGGTGCTCTGGATCCAGCCGGCGATCTTGTCCACCGCATTGTGCCGCCCCACGTCCTCCATATAGACCAATGGGCGATCTTCTTGGCACAGAACCGTGCCATGAATGGCGCCAGCCTCAAGATAGAGCGAGGGGGTGCGGTTGATCTTATGCGCCAACGCATAAAGCCAGGAGCTGCGCACCGCTGTCTGCGGCAAGCTCACCCCTTCCAGCCCCTCCATCATGTCACCAAACACAGTGCCCACCGCACAGCCTGACGTGCGGGTCTTCTTTTGCAGCTTGTCTTCGTATGAGGTCTCAACAGCTGTCCTTACGACCACGGTATCCAGCTCTTCATCATAATCGATGGCGGTGACCTCATCACCAGGATTCAACATCCCCTGATTGCGCAGAAACCCCAGCGCCAGATATTCGGGGTAATCGCCAATGGTCATGGCGGTGACGATTTCCTGACGGTTGAGGTAAATCGTCAGCGGTCGTTCCTCCACGACAGAGATCTCCGTCGCGGTCCCCGTGTGATCAAACCCCTGAACCACCCGTGTCAGCCGTGCATCGTTCGGCGCAGGTGCAATCACATATTCAGCCAGTATCGACGCCAGGTCGGAGCTGTTCTCAACCATCATCAATTGCAAACCTCCGCCAGCAGGCCTATGCCGTTTCAGCAATAACCTAGGACCTGATCATGGCAATCACCACCACGAAATCGGCCTTTTGGAAGGGGTTTCGCGACGGCGCGCCTTTCCTTCTGGTCTCGGGACCATTTGGGCTGCTGTTTGGCGTTCTTGCTGCCGAAGCGGGACTGATTGTCCCTGAGGCCATGATCTTCTCCCTGTCGGTCTTTGCCGGTTCGGCCCAGTTTACAGCGCTGCAGCTGATGCAAGAGAACACGCCGGTTCTGATCATCCTGATTTCAGCGCTTGCGGTGAACCTGCGGGTGGCGATGTATTCGGCATCTCTGACGCCGTACCTTGGCGGCGCTCCGTTGTGGCAACGCGCCTGTGCGGCCTATCTCACCGTCGACCAATCCTATGCGCTCTCGATCGTCCAGTTCGAAACCCATCCGCAGATGACCCTATCACAGCGCATGGCCTATTTCTTCGGCACAAATGGCTGCGTTGCCCCCGGTTGGATGCTCGCAACCTATATCGGGGCGTTGGTCGGCACCCAGATCCCGGCCAGCTGGGGCCTCGACTTTGTCCTGCCGCTGGCGTTCCTGGCCATGATCGGCCCAATGCTGCGCACACCGGCCCATGTCATTGCCTGTTTCGCCGCTGTCGCCACCGCGCTGCCGGCCACCGCGCTGCCGTACAATCTTGGCCTGATTGTTGCCGGTCTTATCGGCATGATGGCTGGCGCCCAGGCCGAGCTCTGGCTGGAGCGCCGCAGCATTGCAAAGGATCCGTCATGACCCAGCCCCCCGATCCGACGTTGCTATGGACGATCATCATCGGCCTTGCCATTGGCAGCTTCGCCCTGCGCTTTGCCTTTATCGGGCTGATGGGCGGCAGGACCATGCCCGTTTGGCTGATGCGCCATCTGCGCTATACTGCGGTGGCGATCATTCCTGCGCTGGTGGCGCCGCTGGTGGTCTGGCCGACGCCGACCGGTGGCACCCCCAGCCTGCCCCATCTCGCCGTCGCCGCGGCGGTCTTCGCGCTCGGGTACTGGACACGCAATGTCCTGATCGCCATGGGCAGCGGCGCTGTTGGCTTCCTGCTGCTCTTTCTGTTGGCAGGCTGATTCATCCACACGAACAGACAAAAGCCGCAGACGATGCTGCGGCTTTTCCCATCTATAGCTCTGCCTGAACGCGGCAGCATCACCCGCCTGCGTTCAACGCCGCATTGTTCTTTGCCAGCCCCTCTTGCAAGTCTGCGCTGTCGTTTTCACGGTAGCGTTCGGTCGTCACCCCCGGCAAGGCGCCAAATTGTTCCGAGAGATTGCCAGGGTAGAAAGTCACATCCAGCGTCTCAAACCCAGGTACCTGCTTCAGGATCGAGGCCGTGGCATTGGCACAGAACGCGCCCGGAACCCGACCGTTTGCCCGTACCAGCTGATAGGCGCGCTGCGCCTGCTCGGGCGTCACTTCGATCCGCTGCACCACCACATGATGGGTGCTGCGCGCATGTGATCCGCGATAGGCTTTCTCCACCCCCGGCGTGATGCCAAAGAGCACATCATCCCGCTCCGGCACCACATCGGCATAGAATGACCCGGCAGGATCAAAGATCACCCGTTCCGAGGCATTGATCATCAGCGAGGTATGCGCGCCCTGCCCGGTACGATTGTTGATCATCGTATAAAGCGTCAGCGCAGGCGGACCATTATGCCGATAGGCAACCCGTTCCAGCGTGGCGTCATCCGCGTTGGGCTGCTGCTGGGCGGCACAGGCCGAGAGCAGCGCCACACCGGCGCACACAAGCGCAAGCCTTAGCCCGCTCGCAAGGTGCCGGGCGCCACAACGCCCGCTCAGATCAGAACCATTCACGAGGGTGATCAGGTTGCAAAAATCGCGAGGAACACTGCAAAGAGCAGCGCTGCGATGCAGAACCGTGTCGTGAACTTGATGAAGCCGTTGTAGGTCTTTTCCTGAACGGTGATATCCATCGAACCGTGCTTATGGTCAGCCATGTGTCCATTCCTATTCGCGTCTGTTTTCCGCTGAATACTGGATTTCACAGACCCTGTCACCACGTCAATCGGGCGCAGCCAGGGCAAATCACCGGGCAATTCACCGGCCAAACACCGCTTGGCAGTGACCATAGCCGTAGCCCCAGCGCCAGCTCAGCCCGCTGCAAGGCGCGCCACCGAATCGCACCGCAGCATACATGGCGGTTGCGACCGGTGCGGCGATGGCCGCTGTTGGGGACTCGCGGCTGCTGAGTTGCGTCTCTACACAGCGGCGCAGAGCCTGATCCGCGGCCAGTCTTGCCTGCTGGCTGGCGGTGGCCAGATCTTCGTCGCGACCATCAAGGATTCGGCCAGATGATCCGATCCCGTCGGCATCGTGATAGAGCAGGTCATGAGCCACGCAACAGGCCTCAAACGGCGGACCGTCGGCTGTCTCTTCCCTGCCACTGAACTGGCGCCAGATCGCAGACAACCCACCGCTACAGCCATCGGTGGCAAAGGGGGCTGGCCTGCCATCTGCTGCCGCGACCTCCTGCATGAGGCCGCGATGAGCTGCACGCTCCAACATTGCCCAATAGCCCGCCGCAACCGCGTCTTCGGCGGCCGCAACGCTGCTGAACGCGCCGAACAGAAGTGTGGTAACACCCCCAGCGCAACAGGCTGCCCGGACGTCAGGTCTCAGCCGGATCACTCTCAAGGTCGGACACCAAACGAAAACCGATCCGATTGGCAGGTGCCGCCTCATTCCGCTTCGGCAGGGCCCGCAACATCACATTGAGCTGGCTGACGTGTTGGACCAGCTGCGTGCGCGCGCCGCTGGAATCGCTGCCGTAATAGGTGATGATATCGGGGTCGAAGTAGCCCATACCCTCGATCCGCATCACACCGGCATCGCCGCCGGCAAACCCCATCGCGACCTCATGCTCGCTATCCAGCTGCTCCTCGAAGTTCTTGATATAAAGGATCAACCGTTCATAGGCCCAGCGTGCGGCGCTTTTCTCGGCAACGGATTTTTGCAACGGCATCTGCACTTTTTCGATACCGGTGCAGGCGTCGGGATCCGCGTGGACCTCGTGAACGCAGGGCAGAACGGCCGCCTCTGCTGCCTCGGCGCTGGTTGCGATCTCATCGGTCATGATCTCTCCCTTTCCAGGGGTCGATCACCCCTTGCGCTGGTAAAGCCAAGCCCCGTCCGCACGACGGCTGCGGTCAACCTGACCCAGATGGTACAGATGATTTAAATGGGCCACCGCCTCGACCAAAGCAAGGCCATATTCCCCGGAGCCGATCTTGCGTTTGAACAGCGGCGCAAAACATTCGGCCGCGCTGCGCGGTTCGTCGAGATGCTGAAGAAGCCGCGCCAGCGCCCCGTGATGGTTGTCGATCAACTGGGCCATCCGATGCGGCAGACCGCGAAATGGCAACTTATGCCCGCCCAAAGCCAGCTGATCACCCCGTGTCAGCGGTGCCAGACGCTCGCAGGCCTCCAGCCATTCGGCCACGGGATCCGCCATCGGCTCGGTCGCATAGACGCCAATATTGGGACTGATCGAGGACAGGATCTGATCGCCGGTGATCACCAGATTGTCATCGCGGCTCCAGAAGGTTGCGTGCTCTGGTGAGTGACCATTACCCATGTGGACGTCCCAGTTGCGCCCGCCCATGCGAAACACGTCGCCCTGTTCGATCCGGGTAAAGCCCAGCGGCATCGGATAGACCGTATCGGCGAAATTGAACGGCCGCTCCGCCAACCGTGCGTCATAGATCGCGGGATCCATGCCCGAGCTGCGGTAAAACGCCAGCGTTTCCTCAGGCCAGCTTTCCTGCACGTCCAGCGTCAGCATTCGAGCAAACAGCCAGGCCGTTCGCGTGGTCACCAGCTCAGCCCCATGCTCAGACTGGAACCAGCCGGCATTGCCGATGTGATCGGGGTGATGATGCGTGACCACCACGCGCCGGATCGGCTTGCCCTCCAGCGGCCCCGCCATCAGCCGCTCCCAGATGCGGCGGGTCTTGTTTGAGGACATGCCAGTATCGACGATGGTCCAGCCATCGCCTTCATCCAGCGCATAGACGTTCACATGATCCAGCTTCATCGGCAGCGGCAGCCGCATCCAGAGGACGCCCTCCGCCACCTCGATCGCCTCACCCTCCGCAGGCGGCGTGTTCCATGGACCGTCGGGTCGCGGGCTGGTCATCCGTCAGCCAATTCATCCAGCGTCAGAGCGCGCGCGCCGTCCGCACCCGCCTGCGCATGAGCCAAGAGCGCGGCGTGTTCCGGCAACATCCGGTTGATGTAGAACCGCGCCAGCTTTTCGCGCGGGCCACCGATGTCGGCCATCGCAGCCGCCAGGTGGTAATGCCCGCCAAGAACCCGCGCAAAGGCATGCAGATAGGGAACCGCTCCTGCGAAACGCTCATCCATGTCGCTCTGTGCGGTCAACCACTCGGTCGCTTCGCGCAGGGATTCACAGGCCTGCCAGACGGCCTCGGCCATATTCGGATGAGTGGTTCGGGCGCGCTCGGCCTGCTCCTCGATCTCGTCGATCAGACGGTTGGCCATATCGCCGCCGTCCATCATCTTGCGCCCAACCAGATCCATCGCCTGAATGCCGTTGGTGCCTTCGTAGATCGCCGTCACCCGCACATCGCGATAAAACTGCGCTGCACCGGTTTCCTCAATGAACCCCATACCGCCATGCACCTGCACACCGGTTTCCGAAACACGCATCCCGGTTTCCGTGCCAAAGGTCTTGGCGATGGGCGTCAGAAACGCTGCCCGCGCGGTCCATTCCTGTGCGCCGGTTGCGGTCTGCATGTCGATGGCCTGCGAACAGGCCAGCAGGATCGCGCGCGCTGCAAAGAGATCGGCCTTCATTTCCATCAGCATCCGGCGCACATCCGCATGGTCCACGATGGTGCCGGAGGCGGATTTGCCCTGCTTGCGCTCCAGCGCGTAGGCCAGCGCCTTTTGATAGGCCGCACCAGCGACACCGACGCCCTGACCACCAACGCCCAGCCGGGCATTGTTCATCATGGTGAACATTGCTGCCAGACCGCCCCCCGGTTTGCCGACCATCCAGCCGATTGCGCCGTCATATTGCATGACGCAGGTCGGCGAACCGTGCAGGCCCATCTTATGCTCAAGGCTCACCACCTTCAGCGTGTTGGCCTTGCCGGGGTTACCCTCGGCGTCCGGCAGGTACTTGGGGACGAGGAACAGCGAAATCCCCTTGGTTCCGGGTGCCGCATCAGGCAGGCGGGCCAGAACCAGATGGCAGATATTGCCCGCAAAATCATTGTCGCCCCAGGAGATATAGATCTTCTGACCGCTGATCGCATAGGTGCCGTCGTCCAGAGGCTCTGCCTTCGAGCTAAGCGCCCCCACATCCGATCCGGCCTGCGGCTCGGTCAGGTTCATGGTGCCCGACCATTCCCCCGAAATCAGCTTGGGCAGGTAGAGCGACTTCAGCTCATCGCTGGCGTGATGTTCCAACGCCTCGATCTGACCCTGGCTCATCAGCGGGGCCAGTTGCAGCGACAGGCAGGCGCCCGACATCATCTCATTGACCGCGGTGGTCAGGGTCATCGGCAGCCCCATGCCGCCAAATTCCTCTGCCGCGCTCATCCCGATCCAGCCGCCTTCGGAAATCGCCTGCCAGCCTTGGGCATAACCGGGAGAGCTGCGCAGCACCCCGTTTTCCAGACGCGCCGGTTGCAGATCGCCGCCACGATTCAAGGGGGCCATAACTTCATCGCAGAACTTCCCCGCCTCGGTCAGGATCGCCGTAACCACATCATCGCTGGCCTCGCCAAAGCGCTCGGTAGCGGCGATTTCATGAAAACCGATGATATGTTCGAGAAGAAACTGATACTCGGGAACCGGGGCACGGAAGGTCATGTCTGGCCTCTTTCAGAGAGCTGGTTGGGGCAGCCTTGGCATCATTGCCCCAAACCTTTATGTTGAATGTCTTGTCCGATTACCTAACCGGGCCCTTTAATCAAGCAACCAAAACGCCGCGTCACCAGCCATGTCCAGCCCCACAACCCGCCTCCTGACCGCGCAACCACAGGAGATCAGCACAGCTGCGGACCTGTTAAAAGAGGGCCGGCTGGTCGCATTTCCAACCGAAACCGTCTACGGGCTCGGGGCTGATGCGCGCCAGACCGACGCGGTTGAGGCCCTCTATGCCGCCAAGGGCCGCCCCAGTTTCAACCCGCTGATTGCCCACGTCCACGCGGTGGAGACCGCCCAGCGCTATGTGGTCTGGTCCGACACCGCCAGCAAACTCGCCGAGGCCTTCTGGCCGGGCCCGCTGACGCTGGTCCTGCCGCTGCGTGAGGACCACGGTATCTCGCCTCTGGTCACCGCCGGGCTGACCACCCTCGGCGTCCGTATCCCGGCCCATCCTGCGGCCCGGGCGCTTTTGTCGGTTCTGGATGGCCCGGTGGCGGCCCCCTCCGCAAACCCATCGGGCCGGATCAGCCCGACAACCGCCGCCCATGTCATCGCCGGACTGGACGGCCGCATCGCGGCCGTGGTCGATGACGGTCCCTGCGGCGTCGGCGTGGAATCCACCATTGTCGGCCTTGCAACCGGCACGCCATTGCTGCTGCGTCCCGGCGGGCTGGCCGCCGAGGAAATCGAGGCCGTTCTGGGACACCCGCTGCAGCAGCGCGATGTCGGCGATCCACTGACCGCTCCGGGGCAGCTGCTGTCGCACTACGCCCCGCGCGCCAGCGTCAGGCTGAATGTCACAAACCCAGCAGAGGGCGAACTCTATCTCGGATTTGGCAAAATGGACTGTGATCTCAACCTCTCGGCCAGCGGCGATCTGCGCGAGGCTGCGGCGCAGCTGTTTGGACATCTCCACCAGCTTGACGCCAACGCCCGCCCTATCGCTGTCGCCCCAATCCCGGAAATCGGGCTGGGTGTCGCCATCAACGACCGGCTGCGCCGCGCCGCCGCGCCACGCTAGCAGCCTGCTCAGGGCATCGTAAGCCGCCGGTCACGCGTGACCGGCGCTGGTGGACAGAGTCAGCGGATCGACGCCGAGGGAGCGCAGCGCCGCCTCCCATTTGGCGAAATCGTCCAGCTCGAACACCACCTCCGGCGTTGCTGTTGCGGTCAGCCAGCCATTATTGGCAATCTCGGTCTCAAGCTGCCCCGGCCCCCAGCCGGCATAGCCGAGCATGACCATCACCTGCTCAGGTCCCCGCCCCATCGCGATGTCTTCGAGCACGTCAACGGTCGCGGTCATCGAAAACGCCTCGGAAACCCGCAACGAACTGACGTTGGATTTGTACTCCGGTGAATGCAGGACAAAGCCGCGCTGCGTCTCGACCGGCCCGCCAAACCGCACCGGTAGCGCGGCCTCTTCTGCACTGCGCGGAGTAATATCCAGCTGTTCCAACAGGTTGGACAAATCAACGCCGGTGGCCGGTTTATTCACGATCAAGCCCATCGCACCATCGTCCTCATGCGAGCATAGCAAGATCAGCGAATGCTCGAACCTCGGGTCACCGATGCCGGGCATCGCAATCAGCAGTTCGCCGGTAAGATCCATATGAATCTGTCGTCCTTTTTTCAAATCGCCGCCACCCATGACCGGGCAACCTGCCTGCCCTGTCACAATGGCCACCCGCAGGCAGAGGTTCAAGACCAACCCGCGCCTTAGCCAATGCTCAACGCCGTTGACCGGAACGTGACTTGGCTTTTCTTACTGGAATGCGCATGTAAATGGGCATGGTTATGTTCTCCCTTCTCTCGGCGCTTGCGACGCCCCTGACGGCCCGCACCACGACGGCCAAGACCTTGGCGAAATGCCTCTGCGCACCGCTGGCGCTGTCGTTTCTGGCCCTGCCTGCCACGGCCCCCGCCGAGCAGATGTCCGATATTGTCCGTATCGAGGTGCTGGACGGCGGCACCACGCGACGCGGCACCCATATGGGAGCGTTGCGGCTGACGCTTTCCGAAGGCTGGAAAACCTACTGGCGCGCGCCCGGCGATGCCGGCATTCCGCCCCGCTTCAGCTGGCAAGGCTCGCGCAATGTCGGGGCCGTCGCAATCCGCTGGCCCACGCCCGAAGTGTTCCTCACCTCAGGATTTCGCACCATCGGCTATCATGATCAGCTGGTGCTTCCGGTCGAGATCACCCCGGCCAAACCCGGGCAGCCGCTGCGGCTGAAGGGCCGCATGGAGCTCGGCATCTGCAAGGATGTCTGCATACCCTCGGAACTGCGTTTCGATCAGGCGCTGAAACCGGACAGCCCGCGCAACCCGGCAATTGTCGCAGCACTGGCTGACCGTCCCTGGTCCGCAAAGGAGGCAGGGGTGCAGGCCGCGACCTGTGCGCTGTCCCCCAGCCGCTATGGGATGGAGCTGGTTGCCCGGATCACCATGCCCAGCGCAGGCGGTGAGGAGGTCGTGGTTGTCGAACCCGGCGTCCCCTCGCTGGTCACAACCGAAACGACGACCAGCCGACAGGGCCACAAGCTGACGGCGAAAACCGAAATCATCTCCGCCGATGGCGGTCCCTTCGCTGTGGATCGCTCGCAGATGCGTATCACCGTACTTGGGCAGAACCGGGCGGTAGACATTCAGGGCTGCACCCGGCACTAACAAGGGATCATCTGCCCGACCGGATCCAGCCATGCCCGCCAATCCCGCCTCCGACGAAGCCCCTCGCCGCCCGGTCCTAGGGGCGTTGGCCGTGGTCTGCCATCCCCGGCAGGATGGTGATCAGGTGATCCTCATCCAGCGCAGATCGCCGCCAAATGCAGGTTGGTGGGGCTTTCCCGGCGGCCATGTCGAACTCGGCGAGACCGCGATGCAGGCTGCCGCCCGCGAACTGCTGGAAGAAACCGGCGTCATCGCCAGCCCCCGCGAAGTGCTGACCCATATCGACGTTATGCTGAGGGATGACGCAGGTGAGGTGCAGCGGCAATATCTTCTCGTCGCCGTGCTCTGCGACTACGTCTCAGGCCAGCCCGCCCCCAATGATGACGCCCTGCAGGCACAATGGGTGCAGGTCTCCGATCTGACCACTGGCTTCGACCAGTCTCCTGACAGGATGCTGATTGACCAGGTGGCGGAGGTCGCCGCCCTCGCCCAGCAACAGCGCCGCCGGATGACGGGTTAGCCTTGGGACTCCCGCTCACACTGCATCCATAAAGCCCGGGTCGACGCTCAGAACTGTTGCGCGCTCAGACCCTGGCGCGGCGTGCGCCCACCGCGCGGGCGCAGAGGTAGCCAAACAGGCTCAGAAGCGCAGCACCAACGATGAACAGCAGCGTGGCTGCCCGCACCGGATCCATCGCCGCCAGCACCGGCACAAACGTTCGCAGCAGCGGATGCAGTAGCCCAACCGCCATCGCATAGCCAAGTGTTACCGCGAGCCACAGCAGCTGCGCCGCTCCCAGCCCCAGCGTCAGCCAGCGCAGTTCGCCCGCCCGCGATGTCAGCCCGCGCCGCAGCGCCGCAAAGGGGCGCGCCACATCGGCCTGAACCGCGATCAGCGCCGGTACCACCAGCAGCACCAGGAACATCCCGAAACCAAGACCATAGACCAGCGTAATCACGGTCGGCTTCAGAAACTGCGCCTGCTGCGAACCCTCGTACATCAAGGGCGCCAGCCCCAGCACCGTTGTCAGCGTCGTCAGCATCACCGGCCGCAGCCGGTCAGCGGCCCCGTCAATGATCGACGGTATCAAGCCACGTTCCTGCGCATATTCATCGATCGTGGTCACCAACACGATCGAATCGTTGATAATGATGCCGGTCATTCCCAACAGCCCCACCACCGTGAACATCGACAGCGGCACGTCCCACAGGTAGTGGCCCCAGATCGTGCCAACCAGACCAAAGGGAATAATCGCCATTACCACCAAGGGCCGCGTCCAGCTGGCGAATATCCACGAAAGCACCAGATAGATACCGGTTAGGCAGAGTATCAGTCCGGTTCGCGCGTCATTCAGGAACTCGTTCTCCTGTTCGCTCAACCCGGCGAGCTGCCAATCGACCTGCCGTTCGCTGGCGATGCTCGGCAGGATTTCCTCTTCCAGCGCGGTTGCTATGGCCTGAGCTCTGGCCGGATCGTCCTCGGAGATATCGCCCGTGACACTGATCACGCGTACCCCGTTTTCCCGCCGCACTGTCGAAAAACCGGTGCGCTGGCTGACAGAGACGATATCCGCAAGCGGCAGATAGACACCCGCCGGGCTACGCATCAGCGTGCGCTCCAGGAAATCGGCCGTCAGCTCGTCCTTCGGCAGTTCCACCCGGATCGTGGCACTACGCGGGCCCTCCGGGTAGGTTGCCGCCTCGATCCCATTGAGCCGCGCACGCAGCGCCCGGCCAAGCGTCTCAACCGTGAACGCCAGCGCGCGCCCCTGCGGCGTCAGCTCCAGCACCAGCTCTTCCTTGTCATAGGCAAGATTGTCCTCAACAGCGGAGACCTCAGGATAGCGCAGCAGTGCCGTCTTCAGATCCTCCGATGCGGCTTTCAGAACCTCGACCGCCGCACCGCTGAACTGCACATTCAGCGCATCCCCACCCGGGCCGGACCGCCAGCCACGGAAAGACAGCGTCTCCGTCATCGGATGACGGCGCACCCTCTCCTGGATCTCCGCAACAAAGGCAAAGCTGGAATAGGGCCGCAGATCCGCATCAATCAGCTCAATCGAAATCCCGCCCAGAAGATCACTATCCTTGGCATCGACACCGGCCAGACCGCGCCCGGCGTTGCCGCCGATCTCAGCCATAACAAATTCGATGGGGTTGCGGCCATAGCGGTCCTCATACTCCGCACCCAGCTCATCCACCGCACGCTGCATCTCGCGCATCATCGCCAGCGTATCGGCCCGCGTCGCACCTTCGGCCATCGCGAAATTACCGGTGACCGAGCCACGCTCCGGCGCATTGAAGAACCGCCATTTGACATCGCCGCCGATGAACAGCGCCAGTTGACTGGCCAGGATCACCAAAGCACCCGCGAGCACTACGTAGCGTCCGCGTACGACCAGCGCCATCAGCGGTCGGAACAGACCATCGCGCAGCCTGCGAAACCCGCGATTGACCACCCGGCTCGGCAGATCATACCAATGTTCCTTGGCGCTATGGGCCAGGGCATGGGCCAGGTGATTGGGCAGGATCAGGAAACACTCGATCAGTGACCCCGCAAGCACGGCAATCACCGTCAGGGGGATATCGCGGATCAGCTCGCCGAACCGCCCGCCAATCGACACCAATCCGAAAAATGCGATCACCGTGGTCAATGTGGCCGCGAAAACCGGCATGGCCATGCGGCGCGCGGCGTTCTCTGCCGCCGCAACCGGATGCTCGCCCAGACGCCGCGCACGGAAATCGGCATGTTCACCCACCACGATCGCATCATCCACCACAATGCCCAGCGTGATGATCAGGCCAAACAGGCTGATCATATTGATCGTCAGACCAGCCATATACATGAAGGCCACTGCGGCAAACATCGCCGCCGGGATCCCTGCCGCGACCCAGAAGGCAATGCGTGCGTTCAGAAACAGGAACAGCAATGCCAACACCAGACCCAGACCCATCAGCCCGTTGTCCAGCAGGATATCCAGACGACCGGTGATCGCCTCGGCCCGGGTTCGGATCAGACTGGCGCTGACACCATCCGGCAGGCTGGCCTGCAAAGCCTCAACCACCCCTTCGACCTGATGCTGAATCTTAATCGCATCGCCCTGATCCGATCGGTCCACCCGGATCGACATCGCCGGATCGTCGCCGACGAAATAAGAACGATTGCGATCCACACCCTCCACACGGATTGTGGCGACATCTCCCACGGTCAGCGCGGACCCATCGGGGTTGGTACGCAGCACGATGCCTGCCAATTCCTCCGGGCTGCGCTTTTCGCTGCCGGTGCGGATCCGGGCATTTGCGCCACTCACATCGCCCGCGGGATTGGCATCAACCTCTGCGGCGATTGCGGCGGCGATATCCGTCATCGCGATATCATGAGCAATCAGACTGGCCGAGGGCACTTCGACCATGGTCTGCGGTGCGGCGATGCCACGGATCGTGGTTCGCGTCACCCCGACCTCGAACAGGCGCGCGATCAGCTCATCCGCAAACAGCCCCAGCTGGCGCGGCGCGATCGGGCCTGTGATCACCACATCCGTGACCCTGTCACGCCAGGCCCCGCGAAGCACGCTGGGCTCCTCTGCCTCCTCCGGCAGGGTGGTGACGCCGTCGACGGCGGTTTGCACGTCATCGGCAGCCCGCGCCATGTCCCAGCCGGGTTCGAATTCCAAGGAGATGCTGGCCCAGCCTTCGCGCGACGTCGCGCTTGAACTCTCGACCCCATCAACCGCCAGCAGCGCCGGTTCCAGCGCCTGCACGATCGCGTTGTCGATATCTTCCGGGCCAGCCCCCTCCCATTCGATTCCCACCGACACCTGGTCCACGATCACATCGGGAAAGAACTGCGCCCGCATATTGGGGATCGCCGCCGCACCCAGCACCAGGAGCAGGACCAGCAGCAGGTTCGACAAGGTCCGGTGGCGAGTGAAATAACTCAGAACACCGCCAGCCGATCGGGGGAGATTGCGCAGCATCGTCGCTACCCTCCCATCCGCGTTTCGATCCGGTTGATCAGCCCAGCGGGCACCTTGGCCGCAGCCAGCTGTTCCAGCATCCGCGCCTTCACCGCCTGCGGCATCCTGCTGTTGCCTTCGACCATGGCGACGAGCTTGGCTCGACGATCCTCGGTCAGCTCAACCAGATCCGCCTCCGCGGCGGCGCTATCCCCTGCGCCGCTGGCCTCCGCCCCCTGACGGAGCGGGCGCACCTTGATCCCCGCCCCCAGCAGCGGCGTGCGCCCGGTGACGACGTCGCGGCCTTCCAGACCTGCGCCGCGCAGCAGCACGTCATCACCCTGGCGACGCACCAGCGTTACAGGAAGCGCCTCAAGGCGGTCGTCCTCCCCCAGCACCAGAACCGTCCCATCCGCCCCCAGCGCCGAGGCCGGCAGCCGCGCCACCTCTGCCAGCTCCGGTTCCTGCACGTGAACGGTGACAAAATCGCCGGGCTTGAAGCCAAGTGCCGGATCAAGCCGCGCGTAGATCAACCGCCCTGCCAGCCCTTCGCCTGCATCACCGCTGACCCGCACCGCGACACCCCTTGCCTTCAATGCGGCGCCGGTGGCATCCAGCGTGACCTCAACCGGGGCCGCAAGCAGCTGCCCATCGGCATCCAGCAGACGGGCGTATTGAACCGTCGACACCCGGAACGCCACATCCAGCTGCGCCGGATCCACCAGATCGGCCAGCTTTTCATTGGCCGAAACCAACCGCCCTTCCACCAGGTTCACCGATTGCAGCGTCCCGTCAAACGCGGCGGTGATCGTGGTGTCGGCCAGGTTGCGGCGGGCATCCTCCAGTGCGATCTCGGCCCGGGCCAGTCGCGTGACGCTCTGATCAATGCGGGCCTCGGCCAGCGACACCGCCTGCCTGCGAGAAATCACCGCCTGCCGGGCCTGTGCCGCCGCCAGTTCCACCACCTCAACCGTTGCCGCCGATCCGACGCCCCGCGTTTCCAGGTTGCGCTGCCGCTCCAGCGCCCGCGTGCGCAGCTCTGCCTGATCCTCGGCAGCGGCCAGTTCATCCTGCGCCAGCGCCAGCCCGCGCCGGGCCTCTCGGGTCTCGGCCTCTGCGTCCAGCATGTCCGCCTCTGCGCGTCGCAGGGCGGCCTGCGCATCTGCCGGGTCGATCTGCACCAGAAGCGCCCCGGCCTTCACGTCACCGCCATCCTCGAAACCCGGCGCCAGCTCGACCACCCGGCCGGCAGCCGCCGTACGCAGCTCCAGCCTGCGGCGGCTCTCGATCCGGCCAAAGGCGGTCAGCCGCGGCTGCACCGTACCCAGCTCAGCCCGCTCGACATTCACCGCAAACACCCGTTCACGATCCGGCGGCGCGCCACGTTCGTCCGCCATACGGGTCTGAATGGCAGACACCACCATCTGCACCGCCAGAAGCAGCAGCGCCGCTGTCAGCGCCGCAAGAAAGACCCCAATCACCGTTTGCCGCAAAAAGTGCATTCTTTATCCTTCAATCGGCTAAACGAACCGGCCACACCACCACCGCAGCGTTCAAAATGAACACCTTAAGCCGCAAGAATACCAGTTTGTACAAACTATACGAGGTTACACGCAGTCACGGATCAATTCCGTCTCACTTGCGACGCAAATGTTCGTCAAGCCGCGGCATGATTTCCACAAAATTGCAGGGACGATGCCGGTAATCCAGCTGCTTCACCAGAATTTCATCCCAGGCATCCTTGCAGGCGCCCGGGCTTCCGGGCAGCGCAAAGAGATAGGTGCCGCCAGAGACGCCGCCAGTGGCCCTTGATTGCACCGCTGATGTGCCGATCTTCTGCATGGAAATGATGGTGAAAACCGTGCCAAAGGCATCGATTTCCTTTTCATAGACATCCCGGTGTGCCTCGACCGTGACATCGCGGCCGGTCAGCC
The DNA here is from genome assembly GCF_048056275.1 of Phaeobacter sp. JH20_26. Classification (NCBI taxonomy): domain Bacteria; kingdom Pseudomonadati; phylum Pseudomonadota; class Alphaproteobacteria; order Rhodobacterales; family Roseobacteraceae; genus Phaeobacter; species Phaeobacter sp. JH20_26. The sequence goes on from NZ_JAYMWL010000013.1 coordinate 1,677,773, forward strand.
CGGTGCCGCCGGTCGATATCACCACATCGACCTCTGGGTCGGCGATCCAGTCACGCAGCTGGCCTGCGATCTCGGCCTGCTCGTCCGGCAGGATCTTGCGATCGGCCAGCACATGCCCCGCCGCCTCCAGCCGATCGACAAGAACCTGACCGGAACGATCCTCCGCCAGCGACCGGCTGTCCGAGACCGTCAGCACTGCAATGCGGACGGGAATAAAATCCTTGCTGTCGTCGAGTTGTGCCATGTTTCCGGCCCCCATCTGAAATATCAGCTGCCTTGGGTCGCGCCCGTTTCCGGCCCGCCCCGTTAGTGGTTGCGTATCACCCGGCGGTCAGCCGCATCTTCACCTCGAGCAGGTCCGCCCAGGCGGCGCGTTTCTGCACCGGTTGACGCAGCAGATAGGCCGGGTGAAACATCGGCATCACCGGTTTGCCCTGCGCCTCATGCCAAGTGCCACGCATCCGGGTGATACCGCGTTTTCCGAGCAGGGCATCACAGCTGATATTGCCCATGGCAATCAGGATATCCGGCTGCACAAGGGCAATGTGGCGCTCCAGAAACGGAGTCATCATGGCGATTTCCGCAGGCAGCGGATCCCGGTTCTGCGGCGGTCGCCACGGTAACACATTGGCAATATAAACGCTGTCCTCACGCGACAGGCCAATGGCTGCCAGCATCCGGTCCAGCAGCTGCCCGGCGCGGCCCACAAAAGGCTTTCCGGCCATATCCTCATCCCGACCGGGGGCTTCGCCAACCACCATCACGCGGGCACCGGGGTGGCCATCGGCAAACACCAGGTTACGCGCGCCCTTTTTCAGCTCGCAATGTTCAAACTGATCCAGCGCATCGCGCAGCGCCGCCAGCGAACCAGCCGCCCCTGCCATCTGTCGCGCCACCGCAACCGGGTCGATTTCGAGAGGTTTGATCGGCGCGGCATCCGCAGCCGTCGCAGCCGCCTTGGGCAGCCGCGCCTGCAGCTCATAGCGATTAACCGGCGCATCGCCGATTGCATCGGTCGCCCCCAGTTCAATCTGCCACGCCAAGAGCGCCCGCGCGCTGTGATAATCCAATGCCGATTCCATGGCCCCAAGCTACTCTGCTCGGGAGCCAAGCAAAACACCTGACTTCACCGCAGCCTTCACCCCGGCCCAGAACACGCCCCGGCTGTCTTGCCGGACGCCACAGCCCTGCTATAAGAGCGCCAAACAGCACGGAGCCAGCCCATGCCCAATGCCCCCACGTCGATTGATCCGATGTCCTTCAACCAACGGCATCTTCTGGGTATTGAGCCGCTGAAGCCGCATGAAATTACCGCCATCCTGGATCTGGCCGACAGCTATGCCGAGCTGAACCGACGCCCTGACAAACACGCCGATGCGCTGTCCGGGCTGACCCAGGTCAACATGTTCTTTGAGAACTCCACCCGCACTCAGGCCAGTTTTGAAATCGCAGGCAAACGGCTGGGGGCAGATGTCATGAACATGGCGATGCAGGCCAGCTCGATCAAAAAGGGCGAGACCCTGATCGACACCGCGATGACACTGAACGCGATGCACCCCGATCTGCTGGTGGTGCGCCACCCGCACTCAGGTGCCGTGGATCTTCTGGCGCAAAAGGTGAACTGCGCCGTGCTCAACGCAGGTGACGGGCGGCATGAGCACCCTACACAGGCGCTGCTGGATGCGCTGACCATCCGCCGTGCAAAAGGGCGCCTGCACCGTCTGAACATTGCGATCTGTGGCGATGTCGCGCATTCCCGGGTAGCCCGCTCCAATCTGATCCTTCTGGGCAAGATGGAAAACCGCATCCGGCTGATCGGCCCGCCAACCCTGGTGCCCGACCATTTCGCAGAGTTCGGTGCCGAAATCTACGACGACATGCGCGAAGGGCTGAAAGACGTGGATGTGGTCATGATGCTGCGCCTGCAAAGGGAGCGGATGGACGGTGGCTTTATCCCCTCAGAACGCGAGTATTACCACCGCTACGGGCTGGATGCCGAGAAGCTGGCGCTGGCCAAACCCGACGCCATCGTTATGCACCCCGGCCCGATGAACCGGGGCGTTGAAATCGACGGTACGCTGGCGGACGATATCAATCGTTCGGTCATTCAGGAGCAGGTCGAAATGGGTGTCGCCGTTCGCATGGCGGTGATGGATCTTCTGGCCCGCAATCTGCGCGCCAGCCGTCAGACTGCCATGGCGCAACCGGGCGTGGTCTGATCAATGACCGAGCCGGTAACGCAGCCCCTGACCATCCCCGCAGGCGAGCAGCGGATGATCCATGTCTTTGATCTCGACATGCGGTCGGAACAGGCCCGTTTCCTGCGAGAGCCCGGCGCATTGGCACAGGTTCTGGGGATTGAGTATGTCGACCTCGATCACGTCGAAATCTTTCCGGTAAGCGATCTGGAGGATCTGGGGCTGATCGGTTACCTGCGCGACGGCTGCGGCATTCCCGCCGAGCAGCTGCAAGCCGATGCCCAGAGGCTGATGGCAATCGACGGCTATGTGCTGCTGCTGCGGTCGCGCGCATTTCGGGGCGAGGAAACCCGCCTGATCCCGGCGCATCAGATCCGCCATATCGGCGATTACAGCGAACTTGGTGCGGATTGGGCCAGCCTGCCGAGCAATCCCGACGAAACCCCTGACAGCGCCAAACCCTATTCGGCTCCACGCCCCTCCCCGCGCGCGGCACGCTCACGCGCCCGACGCATCGGCGCGACCATCTTTGCCATCGTGATGGCACTGATCCTCCTCGTCGTGCTGTTGCTGGCGAGCTGACATCATGGCCGAGACCCGCTTTTCCCCGGACCGCATGGCCTACTGGCGCAGCCACGCCTGGCTCGCGGTCATCGCCATGGTTGGCGCGATGGGCATTCTCTGGGTGATGGGGAACCCATATGTCTGGACTGGCGCCATTGGCGGGCTCGCCGCGATCGGCCTGCGTGGTGGCTATCTGATGTCGGATGAGCTGACCCGGGTCTGGGCCCTTGGCGACACATCGGTGATCGGCCCGGATCACCAACAGATTCCGCTGGCCAATATTGCCCAGGTGAACCAGCTCGGCAGCACTGTGCAGATCGTCACCCGCGACGGCCACAAATACCTGATCAAATACCAGCCCGACCCGGCTGCGACCCGCACCGCCATCGAAACCGCCCTCTCTGACCACCCGGAAAGTCCACGCGCATGACCCTCTTGTTCACCAACGCCCGACTGATCGACCCCGAAGTCGGCACCGACAGCCTAGGTGCGGTTCTGGTACACTCGGGGCGCATTGCAGCGGTTGAAAAGAATGGCACCGACCCTGACCAATTGTTTCGCACGCGAAACATTGGGGCAGAGGATGCGACCCTTATTGACTGCCACGGAAAATGTCTTGCGCCGGGTATCGTCGACATCGGGGTCAAGGTCTGCGAACCCGGGGAACGTCACAAGGAAAGCTATAAATCCGCAGGCCTTGCAGCAGCGGCAGGGGGGGTTACCACCATGGTGACGCGGCCGGATACGACGCCTGCCATCGACAGCCCCGAGACACTGGAATTCGTGACCCGCCGCGCGCAGGCCGATGCACCGGTGAACGTGCTGCCAATGGCCGCCCTGACCAAGGGGCGCGAGGGCCGAGAAATGACCGAGATCGGCTTTCTCATGGATGCAGGTGCGGTTGCCTTTTCCGATTGCGATCATGTCGTCGCCGACACCAAGGTGTTCTCCCGCGCCCTGTCTTATGCGCGCAGCTGCGGCGCGCTGGTCATCGCCCACCCCCAGGAGCCGGGATTGAGCAAAGGGGCCGCCGCAACCTCGGGTAAATTCGCCACGCTGCGTGGGCTGCCCGCCGTCACCCCGATGGCCGAGCGGATGGGACTGGATCGCGATATCGCCCTGCTGGAAATGACCGGAGCGCGGTATCACGCAGATCAGATCACCACCGCGCGCGCCCTGCCCGCCCTTCAGCGGGCCAAAGCCAACGGGCTGGACATCACTGCCGGAACCTCGATCCACCACCTGACCCTGAACGAGCTGGACGTTGCCGACTACCGCACCTTCTTCAAGGTCAAACCGCCGCTGCGATCCGAGGAGGACAGGCTGGCATTGATCGACGCGCTGCGCGAGGGGCTGATCGACACGATCTCCTCGATGCACACACCGCAGGATGAAGAAAGCAAGCGCCTGCCGTTTGAGGAAGCCGCCGCCGGGGCTGTCGCACTGGAAACACTGCTGCCCGCGGCCTTGCGGCTTTATCATGCCGAACAGCTGGACCTGCCAACGCTGTTTCGGGCGATGGCCCTCAACCCGGCCAAACGACTGGGGCTCGACTGCGGTCGCCTGGCCGAAGGCGCACCGGCTGATCTGGTGCTGTTTGACGCCGACCAGCCCTTTGTAATGGACCGTTTTTCGCTGCACTCGAAATCGCAGAACACCCCCTTTGACGGGCAGCGCATGCAAGGTAGGGTGCTGGCAACTTATGTGGCCGGCGAACCGGTCTATCGGAGAGACTGATGCCGCCAATTGAGACTGCCGCCCCATTTCTGCTGCTTTGGGCCGTGATCGGTTATGGTCTGGGGTCCATCCCCTTTGGCCTGTTGCTGACCCGGATCATGGGCCTAGGCAATCTTCGCGCCATTGGATCCGGCAATATCGGCACCACCAATGTGCTGCGCACCGGATCGAAAAAGGCCGCAGCGCTGACGCTGCTGCTGGACGGCGGTAAGGGCGCGGCGGCGGTCCTGCTGGCCCGTGTTCTGGCCGGTGAGGATGCAGCGCAGCTGGCCGGTCTCACCGCGTTTCTGGGTCACTGCTTCCCGATCTGGCTGAAGTTCAAAGGCGGCAAAGGCGTCGCGACCTTCCTCGGCCTGATGCTGGCATTGGCCTGGCCGGTGGGCATCGCCTGCTGTCTCACCTGGCTGGCGGCAGCCTATCTGAGCAAGATTTCCTCGATGGGCGCTCTGGTCTCAGCCGTGGCCGCACCGCTGTGGTGCCTGCTGCTGGGTGTCCCGATGATCACGGCACTGGCCGCGCTTCTGGCGCTGATCATCCTCTGGCGGCACAAGGAAAACATCGCCCGGCTGCGCATGGGCACCGAACCGAGGATCGGCCAGAAATAGCGGCCATCGCCAGATAAGCACTTGTTTTCAAAGAAAAGCCCTCATCCACATCGGATGAGGGCTTTTTTCATCACGCGAATGTGCCAGCGCTCCGGTGCAGAGTGATTGTGCATCAACACACATACAAAAGGAGTTGTTTTGAACGTGATCGGTAGAGCCCTCATATCGGTGTCGTGACCAGGACGGTCCAATTTCGAACGCCGACATTTTGATGACGCACGCCTTTTATCATTCCAACTCCGGGTGCCACGGCATCCGACAAATCGAAAGGTTCACACCGATGAACACCGTAAAATCCCTTCTGGGCGGGATCGCCCTTTCCGTGACACTGGCAACCTCGGCACTGGCAGCCGGCGTGGATGTCAACGCCTCCTCCACCGGTCTGGCAATGCAGGGCTACGACCCGGTCGCATATTTCAACGCCGGAGAGCCGACCAAAGGATCCTACAAGGTAACCGCGACATTCGATGACGCCACCTACTGGTTTGCCACCGAGGAAAACAAAGCACTGTTTGAAGCCAGCCCCGAGGCCTATGTCCCGGCCTATGGTGGCTACTGCGCCTTTGGGGCCGCGATGGGCTTCAAATTCGACGGCGACCCGAACGAGTGGAAAATCGTCGACAATGTGCTTTACCTGAACCTGTCGAAGGACATTCAGGAACGCTGGAGCAAGGACATTCCCGGCTTCATTGAAAAAGCTGATGTGAACTGGAAAGAAATCGCCGACGCTGAACCGGCCGAGCTTCTGCAGTAACCTTCCCAGCGCGCGACGCTAGATCATGAATAATGGGCGGCAGGTATCCTGCCGCCCATTTGTATTACCGCAATGCTGGGAGCATCGCCCCAGCCGACAATAGTTACTTTGAAGCCAGTCGTTCGATCGCATCAGCCGTCCGCTTGGTGTTGTTGTAGATCCCCACCGCCAGATACAGCGAGCCACCAATCAGTACGACGTAGAGACCGCCGACCACCAGCACGCCGAGGGCTGCGAGGATACCGCCGCCACCGGGCTGCAGGGCGGCAAGCACAGCACCCCCTGCGACGGCGATCAGCAACAAAACCATGAATACGCCTACAAGTTTTTCAAATGCGGAGATAAAGAAATTGCCCATTTCAACACCTTTCAGAGCTATAGAATGCGCGCTCTTCTAGGGACCAGTAAATGAGTGGGCAAGGTGTCATTTAGGGGGAAAACCAGCTGGATAGCGCCAGTGAACCCACCGGTGAACGCCCCTGCGACACCCAGTCATAGCGAGCAGGTATCAACCGGCCGCCATATGAAAAAAGGGGCGCCCCGATAGGCACCCCCTGAGATTGGTCTGAGGCGATCTTGAGCGTTCCTCAGTAGCTGTATTCCGCGTAGATCCGGCTCAGATCGCCGTTCCAGTCGCCATTGTAGCGGTCGAGCAGCTCATCCGCCGGGACCTTGCCGGTTTCAATACTGTCCTTCAGCGCGTTGAGGAAATGCGTTTCATCCGGCACCAGCCCACCGGCGCCCGCGCGACCGCGGGATTTGAGACCCGCCTCGGAAATCGCCACCACTTCGCGCGCCAGATCGTGCATCTTGATATTGCCCACCTGTGCCTGCAGCCCCTGCTCCGAAGCGGCGACACGCAGGGTTTCACGGGTTTCCGCGTCCCAGCCCTTGGCCAGATCCCAGGCGGCATCAAGGCTGGATTGATCGTACATCATCCCCACCCAGAAGGCCGGCAGGGCACAGAGGCGACGCCACGGGCCACCGTCGGCGCCCCGCATCTCCATGTATTTCTTGATACGTGCCTCAGGGAAAGCCGTCGTCAGGTGATCGGCCCAGTCGCTGAGGGTCGGGGTTTCACCCGGCAGTGCGGGCAGTTCCCCGTTGAGAAAATCGCGGAACGACATGCCCAGCGCGTCAATGTACTGGCCGTCGCGGTAGACAAAGTACATCGGCACATCGAGGGCATATTGCACCCAACGTTCAAAGCCGAAGCCCTCTTCGAACACGAAAGGCACCATGCCGGTCCGATCTGCATCCAGATCGCGCCAGACCCGCGAGCGCCAGGATTTGTGGTTGTTCGGTTTTCCCTCAAGGAAGGGAGAATTGGCGAACAGCGCAGTGGCAACGGGTTGCAGCGCGATGGCCACCCGCATTTTCTGCACCATGTCGGCCTCCGATCCGAAGTCGAGATTGACCTGCACGGTACAGGTCCTCCGCATCATGGTCCGCCCCATGGTGCCGACCTTGCCCATATAGGCGTCCATCAGCTTGTAGCGACCCTTGGGCATCAGCGGCATTTCTTCATGGGTCCAGATCGGAGCCGCGCCCAGACCGATGAACCCGACGCCGATCTCGTCGGCGATATCCTTCACCTCGCGCAGGTGGGTGTTCACCTCGTCGCAGGTCTCGTGGATGGTCTCCAATGGCGCACCAGAGAGTTCCAAGGCACCACCGGGTTCCAGCGAAACATTGGCGCCATCCTTTTCCAGACCGATCAGATGCCCCCCTTCGCGCACCTCGGACCAGCCATGGCGGTCGCGCAAGCCCTCAAGCACGGCAACGATGGAGCGGGTGCCCTCAAATGGCAGCGGTTTCAGGGAGTCCTTGCAGTAGCCGAATTTCTCGTGCTCCGTACCGATCCGCCACTGGTCACGGGGCTTGCAGCCGGAGGCAAGATATTCCGCAAGCTGCTCGTGACGTTCGATCGGCCCACCGCCGGATTGAGGAATAGACATCTGGGGCTCTCCGTAAGGTTGATCCGTCTTGCGTTGCAAGTCGTGGTCGGTATTTCCGGTGGTGTCAATGCAGCCTGTGCACGGTCTGACGTGTTGGTGCACGCTCCCAGATCACGACCTGGTGAGCGCCGGATTTATGCAATTCTGCCAGCATCCGCTCCATACGCAACCCCGGCAGGGTCGCAAAGGCATCAAAGAGCGCATCCGTGTTGGTCGCATTGACCGGAATCGCCAGCGCTGCCTGCCCCGGCTGATCCAGCAGCCAATGGGGTGGTTTCGCGGCGTGGTCCAGTGTCAGCCGCTCCAGTTCGGATAGCGCAACGGCCCCACCGGTCAGCGGACCGAAATAGGCGATCTGGCCTTCGTCGACCTGAACCACGCCGGGGCCACCTCCACCCAGACGGAACCGCATCCGCTGCATACCGATGACGGCAATGATCACCCCAAGGCCCAGCAGAGCCCAACCGACCAGCGCCTGAACCCCGTAGCCACCAAAAGCCCAGAACAGGCCGAGAGCCCCCAGCACGGCCGCCGCGATCATCTCGCGCCAGCGCCAGAGGGACCGGCGGGCTTCGGGTCGGATGAAGCTCATGTTGTCAGCTCTCCCGCGGTCACGACGGTCTCGGGTTCCCGATCGAACAGGACAAGCGAATAGCCCCCGATGGGTTGGAACCCGATGGCACGATAGGCCCGGACTGCCGCGTCTCCGGCTGCAAAGAGAACCGCCTTCTCGACCCCTGCGGTCTGGACCTCTTGCAGGTGGAATGCCAGAGCGCAGCGGGCATAGCCGCGCCCGCGTTGCTCTTGTGGCGTATAGACCCCGCCAATCTGTACGACCTTCGGCAGCTGGGCGTTGAAGCCGGTCATCGCAACCCAATGGCCCGCCACCTCAAGCACCCTATGGCTGTCGCGCAGCAGATAGCTGTCGATATCGCCGACCGCGACGGCGACGGCCTCTGATGCCGGAGTGCCCAGAGTTTCCTGATGGTAGGCGGCCCGCCACTGTACCAACATCGGGCGGGGTGCCGCAGATAGCGGATGCAACACCGCGCCCCGCAGCTGCGGACGATCAAGGCTGCTCCGATCCAGATCGGACAGGGTCAGCGCCAGCCCCGGCTCATCGCGGTCAAGGCGCTTGGGCCGCTGATCAAGGCCGGTGGCGGCGAGGTAGCGGCGCAGCTCGGCGGTCTCCCCCAACACGCCGACCTGCTGTTGCGACGCTGTCTGCGCCAGTCGGTGATCCACCAGCTGTTGCAGCTGCCGCCAGTCCTCTGCGGTGGCGGCGCCCGCCTGGATCAAGAGACTCCCATCATTGGTGAGCCCGGCAACACCATCCTCTGCGCGACCGCGCACCCAGAGCTGCACCGCCTTTGGCGCGGTGCCAGCCAGCCCGTGATCACGCAGGTTGATCAGCAGAAACATGGAGCTTTCGATATGGCGATGCAGCAGATCCTGAACCGCCGGGAGATCATTGTCCTGTGCCGGGCGCCAAGTCATTACCAATCCCCATAGCGTTGCTGCCAAACGGTCAGCGCCGCCACCGCTGCGGTATCCGCGCGCAGGATGCGGGGACCAAGGCTCACGACATGGGATTGCGGCAACGCGTGGAGACGCTTGCGCTCTGCCTCGGAAAACCCGCCCTCGGGACCGATCAGGATGGCCCAAGGTACCTGTGCCTGTGCCTCGCTGGCCAGTGCCAATGCGCTGCCGACCTCTGCTTCGTCACAAAACATCAGCTGGCGCTCTTCGGGCCAATAGTCGAGCAGCCGCGAGAGTTTCTGAAGATCCGCGACCTCCGGCACGTAGGTGCCGCCACATTGCTCTGCGGCCTCCACCGCATGGGCCTGAAGTCGATCCTGCCGGATGCGGTCGGAATTGGTGAAATCGGTCTGCACCGGCAGGATCCGCGCCGCGCCCATTTCAGCGGCCTTCTCCACGATGAAATCGGTTCGCGCCTTCTTGATCGGGGCGAACAGCAGCCACAAATCCGGCGGCAGCACCAATGGCCGGGTCTGCTCCTGGCAGATAAGGACACCGCTGCGCTTGCTGGCCTCGGCCACCTCGACGCGCCATTCGCCGTCCCGTCCGTTGAACAGCAACAGCTGCGCCCCCACCGTCTGCCGCATGACCCCAAACAGGTAATGCGCCTGATCGCGGTCCAGAGGAACCGATTGCCCTGCCCCCAGCGGGTGCTCTACATACAGTCTGATCTTTGCACTCATGAGGCATACATATGCAAGGCGGGACGCCAACACCAGATGGACAGGTCGCAGATGCGGTCAAAGGCAATTGGGTCGATCACTACGCCCCGGCATGGAGCCGTCCCTATCTGCGGCTGAGCCGCGCCGATCGCCCCATCGGAACCTGGTTGCTGCTGATCCCCTGCTGGTGGGGCCTGATGCTGGCGATCCTCTGGGATCAAAGCCCGCGCTGGGGTGATCTGTGGATCTTTGTGGCCTGCGGTGCCGGTGCCTGGCTGATGCGCGGCGCAGGCTGTACCTGGAACGATATCACCGACCGCAATTTTGACGGTCAGGTCGAACGCACCCGCTCGCGCCCCATTCCATCCGGTCAGGTGACCGTTCGCGGTGCGGTGATCTGGATGGGGCTTCAGGCGCTTGTCTCCCTTGGCATCCTGCTGACGTTCAATCAGGCGGCCATTGCCATGGGAATCCTCGCGCTGTTTCCGGTGGCCATCTATCCCTTTGCCAAGCGGTTCACCTGGTGGCCGCAGGTTTTTCTTGGCCTTGCCTTCAACTGGGGTGCGATGCTGGCCTGGGTTGCCCATACCGGCACGCTGAACTGGCCTGCGGTCATCCTGTATCTGGCGGGCATTGCCTGGACGCTGTTCTATGACACGATCTACGCCCATCAGGATACCGAGGATGACGCGCTGATCGGCGTGAAATCAACCGCCCGGCTGTTTGGCACGCAAACGCCGATGTGGCTGCGCCGCTTCATCGTGGCAACGGTCAGCCTGATGGGGATCGCGATCATTCTTGCGGTGCAGCCGCAGGGATCGGTGCTGGCGCTGGTGCTGGCGCTGGTGGCTCCTTGGGCGATGGGCTGGCACATGACCTGGCAACTCAGGGTGTTTGATGCCGAAAACGGCGAGCGCCTGTTGCAGCTGTTTCGGCTCAATCGGGATACGGGCTTGATTCCGCTGATCTTCTTTGCCGCAGCTCTGTTCGCATGATTGAACCCGCCGCCGCGCCCCTGTAAGACAGACAAAAGCCGTCTCGGACGGATGCCCCAACGGAGACCAGTCTGCCCATGCGCCTGTCCTCGCTTTTGATCTCTGGCCTGACCTTTGTCGCGGCTGCCGCGCTCAGTCTGGTTGTGGCCGGGTTTGCAGTGACGGGGATCGAAGCAGGCAGCGAAACCGCCGTGCGGCGCGCGTTGGACAAGGCAGGCTACACCTGGGCCGAGGTGACCGCCGACGGGCTGCGGGTGATCCTGAACGGCACCGCCCCCGATGAGGCCACACGCTTTGGCGCGATTTCGCTGGTGGGTGGCGTGGTCGATGCGGCGCGCGTGATCGACGACATGCAGATCACCCCGTCCGAAGGGATCGCCCCTCCGCGATTTTCGGCTGAGATCCTGCGCAATGACAGCGGCATTTCGATCATCGGACTGATCCCCCGCGTCACGGACCGTGACACGGTGATCACGCGGCTGAATACGATTGCGGGCGCCGATCAGGTCGCCGATCTGCTGGAGACCGCCAATTACGCCGCTCCGAAGGGCTGGATGTCTGCGATGGATTACGCGCTGGACGCGCTGAGCCTGCTGCCCCGGTCCAAGATTTCGGTTGAGGCCGAGGAAGTTTCGATCACCGCGATCTCGGACAGTATCGAAGCCAAGGAACAGATCGAGAAACGCCTGACACGGATGGCGCCGGCCGGTCTGCGCCTATCGCTGGATATCGCGGCCCCGCGTCCGGTCATTACTCCATTTACACTGCGCTACAGCATTGATGGCTCTGGCGGGCGCTTTGATGCCTGTTCCGCCGAAAGCGAGCTGAGCCGCGACCGCATCCTGCGGGCCGCCGAGAAGGCCGGGTTTGACGGCAAGGTTGACTGCGTGATCGGCATGGGCGTTCCCTCGCCCAATTGGGCGCGCGCCGCAGAGCTGGGGATCGCGGCACTGGCCGAGCTGGGCGCTGGATCCATGACACTGGCCAATGCCGATATGACGCTGGTCGCCGCCGAAGGCACCGCAGCGGCGCTGTTTGACCATGTCGTGGGAGAGCTGGAAAGCGCCCTGCCGCAGGTCTTTGCGGTTCACGCGGTCCTGCCGCAACCCGAAGCCAACGCGGGCAATGGGCCGCCTGAGTTCACCGCAACCCTGAGCCCGGAGGGCCAGGTCCAGCTGCGCGGGCGCATTTCGGATGAGGCGCTGCGTCAGATCAGCAGCAGCTATGCCAAGGCCCGGTTTGGTTCCGACAATGTTCACAGCGCCACCCGCGTTGTCGAAGACCTGCCTGCCGACTGGCCTGTGCGGGTGCTGGCCGGGCTGGAGGCGCTGTCCTTTCTGCAACGCGGTGCGGTCTCCGTGACGCCGGATAGTCTCACACTGAGCGGGATGAGCCACCGCGAAGACGCCCCGGCTGAAATTGCCAAGCTGCTGTCGGCCAAGCTGGGCGAGGCGGAGAGCTATGAGCTGAACGTCTCCTATGAGGAGCCGCCAGAGCCTGCGGACAAACCGATGTCGCCGGAACTCTGCGAAGCCGAACTGGCAGCGGTGCAGACCGTTTCGAAAATCACCTTTGAGCCGGGGTCGGCAACCGTCGCCGCGGGCAGCCGCGATACGCTGGATCAGATCGCCGATATCCTGTCGCGCTGTAACGGTGTGCGGCTGGAGATCCAGGGCCATACTGACAGTCAGGGGCGCGAGGAAATGAACCAGTCGCTCAGCCAGTCGCGGGCCCAATCGGTTCTGAACGAGCTGCGCGGACGGCGGCTGGTGACCAGCAGCTTTACCGCCAAGGGCTATGGCGAAAGCACACCAATTGCGACCAATGATACCGAGGAAGGGCGCGAGGCCAATCGCCGTATCGAATTCCGGCTGATCCGCCCGGCCAATGACCCGACAAGCGAAACGACCCTTGATGAGGCCGCCGCCGAAGAAGCCGCCCCAGACAGCGAACAGGAGACCTCCGGACAATGAACAGGACAGAGTTCATCATCACCACTGCCATTATCCTGTTTGTCGCCTTTGCGATGGGGTGGTTTGCCAATTGGCTGGTGCATCGTTTCACCCGCGTGCGGCAAAGCGATGTCGCCGATCTGGATCGGATGAGCCAGGAGCTGCACGAAGCGGAGGAAACCCGCGATCAGGCGATCACCTACCTGCAACAACGTGAGGCAGAGCTGTCCAATCAACTGGTTCAGACCGAAGCCGAGTTGCGGGCTGCCATGGATGGGCTGCGCGATGCCCGTCGCGAGGCGGAAGAACTGCGCGGCCAGCTGCACGGTTAATACCGGAATCAGAAACGTTCCAGTCTGGCTGCCCGCTGACCGGGCGCAGAACGCCGGGTCAGTCCCAGCGGGTCAGGGCATCTTCATCGCTGTCTTTGGCCTCGACCCAGTTGCCCGAACCGTCCTGTGTCAGCTCTTTCTTCCAGAAGGGCGCGCGGGACTTGAGGTAATCCATCAGATATTCCGCCGCCTCAAAAGCATCGGACCGGTGGCGTGCGGCAGTGGCGACCATCATGATCTGCTCGCCGGGGACCAGACGTCCATGGCGGTGGATCACCAGCGCATCGGCCAAAGACCAGCGCCGCAGCGCCTCCTCCGTGATCTGCCCGATCGCACGCTCGGTCATGCCGGGGTAATGTTCGATCTCCATCGCCACCATGTCGCCGCTGTCCAACCCGCGCACAACGCCGGTGAACGTCACGATGGCGCCGGCATTGGCGCCGGACGTCGCAACATCTGCCGCAAAGCGCTGGCTCTCCTCGCCCAGATCAAAAGTGGCCTCCTGCACTGCGATCCGCATGGCTCAGCCTCCGGTCATCGGCGGGAAGAACGCCACTTCGCGCACGCCCTCCAACGGGGCATCGAAATCCGAGAGGTCCTGATCCAGCGCCACACGAAGCGCCGACAGGTCGGCAAATGCGGCCGCATAGCGCGGATCCCGGGCGCTCAGCTCGCCCACCAGCTCGCGCACGGTGCCGGCAGTTGTCTCGATCTTTTCCTTCGGCAGGCCGATACGTTCGCGCACCCAGGCGAAATAGAGGATATCCATCAGCGGGTCTCCTTCAGATGTGGCAGTGCCTTGCGCATGTAGTCAGCGCCGGTGATCAGGGTTAGCGCGGCCGCGATCCAAAGCAGCCACAACCCGAGTCGGCCGGTCCAGATCATGCCCTCGAACTTCCAGCGCAGGCCGAATTCATCGCTGATCTCCCCCATCATGATCTGATCCACAATCGACTGATCCATGCCAAAGGAGGACATGACCAGATAGTGTTCAAAGATCCCTTGCGAAAACAAGGTGGCGATGGCGATCATCTGCGCCGTGGTTTTCCATTTCGCCAGTGACGTCACCTTGAGCGTGCCGGCCGTATCTCCAAGAAATTCGCGCAGGCCTGAGACGAAGACTTCGCGAAACAGGATCACCGTTGCAGGCAGGACCAGCCAGGGTGTCCAATGCTCGGCAGCATATCCAACCAGGATCATCAGCGCGATCACCACCATTGCCTTGTCGGCAATCGGGTCCAGCATCGCGCCCATCTTGGTCTCCTGCCCCCAGGAGCGTGCCAGATAGCCATCAAACCAGTCGGTGATGGCCGCGCTGACAAATAGGATCAGCGCAAACCAATCGGCATAGGGGCGCGAAAAATAGAGGAACATGATCGCGAGCCCCGGGGCTGCCACCAGTCGCAGGAGGGTGAGGATATTGGGAACAGTCCATTTCATGGCTGCACACTAGCCCGCAGTTTCACGGGTGGAAAGCGGAACAGATGAATTTTCCGTCGCGAATGGTCACATCTACGAGGCTGTTTTTTGACCAATAAGTCAGGACCTTGCCCGGCCCAACCAATGGTTAGGCGCCAATGGCACCCGACGGCCGGTTTGCGTGGCTACCCCTGCCCGTGAAAGTAATCATAGATCCGCTGCGCCAGCGCTGCCGAGACCCCCTCGACCGCTTTCAGGTCCGACAAGTTGGCCCGGCTCACCGCCTTTGCGCTGCCAAAATGGGTGAGCAAGGCGCGTTTGCGCGCGGCACCAACCCCCGGCACCTCATCCAGTGGGGTCGCGCCGATGGCTTTCGCCCGTTTGGCACGATGGGTCCCGATGGCAAAGCGGTGCGCCTCATCCCGCATCCGCTGCACGAAATAAAGCACGGGGTCATTGCGCTGCAAAGCAAAGGGCGCTTCGCCGAGACGGTGAAACTCTTCCTTGCCGTGATCGCGATCAACCCCCTTGGCGACGCCGATCATCGGGATGTCTTCGACGCCGTGGCGGGCCATGATCTCGGCAACGGCGCTGACCTGACCGGCGCCACCGTCGATCAGCAATAGATCCGGCCAAAGACCTTTGTCACGGTCGGGATCTTCTTTCAGCAGGCGTGAGAAACGTCGGTTCAGCACCTCTTTCATCATGCCGAAGTCATCGCCGGGGGTCAGTTCGTCACCTCTGATGTTGAACTTGCGATAGGCGTTTTTCATGAAACCCTCGGGACCTGCGACGATCATGCCGCCGACGGCATGGCTGCCCTGAATATGCGAGTTGTCGTAGACTTCGATCCGCTGGGGTGGCCCATCAAGGCCGAAGGCTTCGGCCACGCCGCGCAACAGTTTCGCCTGCGTCGCGCTTTCGGCCATGCGGCGGGCCAGAGATTCGCGAGCATTGCGCACAGCACCAGCGACCAGTTCCGTCTTTTCCCCGCGCTGTGGCACCAGAATTTCGACGCGACGCCCGGCCTTGTCGCTGAGCGCCTGTTCCATCAGGTCGCAGTTCTCGATCTCATCCGACAGGATCAGCTGCCGGGGCGGTTCCTTATTGTCATAGAACTGGCCGATAAAGGCTTCCATCACCTCCGCCGGGGAGACATCGCCGCTGGTGCGGGGATAGAAATCCTGATTGCCCCAGTTCTGATTGGCGCGGATGAAGAACACCTGCACGCAGGCCTGTCCGCTGTCGAGATGCAGGCCGAGCACATCGGCCTCTGCCACACCACGGGGGTTGATGCCCTGAGACGTCTGCACCTGAGTGAGCGCCTTGATCCGGTCGCGCAGGGCAGCGGCGCGTTCAAACTCCATGGCCTCGGATGCGGCGGTCATCTGCTCGGCGAGTTCCTCCTGGATCTTGGTCGAGCGACCGGACAGAAAACGTTCGGCGTCCCGTACGGATGCGGCATAATCCTCGGCCGATATCTCACCGGTGCAGGGCGCAGTACAGCGCTTGATCTGATATTGCAGACACGGGCGGGTGCGGCTTTCGAACATGGCATTGCTGCAATTGCGCAGCAGAAATGCCTTTTGCAGCTGATTGAGCGTCCGGTTTACGGCGCCCGCACTGGCGAAAGGTCCAAAGTAGCTACCTTTCTCACGCCGGGCACCACGGTGTTTCTTGATCTGGGGAAAGGCATGATCCTTTGCCACCAAAATATTCGGAAAGCTTTTGTCGTCACGCAGCAGCACATTGTATTTTGGCTTCAGCTGCTTGATCAGGTTCTGCTCCAGCAGCAGCGCCTCGGTTTCGGTCCGGGTTGTCAGGAACATCATCGAAGCGGTCGCCGCAATCATTCGTTCAATCCGCGGCGAATGGCCGGGACGAGAGTAATTCGACACCCGCGCCCGTAGATTGCGCGCCTTGCCGACATAGAGCACGCGGCTTTCGCTATCGAGCATCCGATAAACACCGGGCGAGTGGTCCAGTGTCTTCAGGTACTCCTGAATCACGGCATACCCCGTCAATGCCGGGGAAGATGCCGTTTCGGATGGGGTGTCGGGCTGATGGTCTGTCATGTTTCGAGATCTATGATTCCCGGGGCTGGTCTGCAATGTTAGCGCATCGGGATCAACAGCGAACAAATCCACCGATGCTGTGGATAAGTCTGGTAGTATCTTATGGCTATCCGCGATTTTTCCTTATATTCGGCTGATTTCCAGCGTTTGCCTAATAATTAGGCACTATCATAAGTTATTGATTTCAATCGTAAAATTTTCCAATTGCTGACAAGTTTATGATTCCAAAAGGAATTTTGTAACGGATTTACGACGCGTTGACGCTACGTGCACAACTTCGCCGCTACCACTTTTGAACCAGGCCGCAGAGCCCCTTATTCCAACCCCACAACGTCGGGTGTTTCCCAGCTGAGATGCTGACCGCTGTCGATGCAGATCAGCTGCCCGGTGACCGAGGGTGCGCGCAGGAGATAGGCCAGAGCCGCGCGGATATCGGCCGGGTCAGCGCCGCGCTGCAACGGTGTATTTGCACATTGACGGGCAAATTGGCTCTCGCTCTGACGCGGGCCTTTCAGCGTAGGGCCGGGACCGATCCCGTTTACCCGGATGCGCGGGGCGAGCGCCTGTGCGCTGGTCCGCGTCAACGTCCAGAGGGCGGATTTCGCCAGCGTATATGTCATGAACTCCGGTGTAAGCTTGCGCACACGCTGATCGATCAGATTGATGACAGCGGCAGAAGCCAGCGGTCGCCCCTCATCGTCCATCTGCTGGGGCAGGTCCTGCGCGGCCAGCTGCTGTGTCAGAATGAACGGCGCGCGCAGATTGCTGTCCATGTGACGATCCCAGCTGCTGCGGGTCGCCGTCTCCAGGCTGTCATGCTCAAAGATTGACGCGTTGTTCACAAGGCAGGTGATCGGACCGCCCAGAGCCTCGGCAGCGGCGGGCAGCAGGGCGGCTGTCGCCGACTCCTGCAGAAGATCGGCCTGCAGGGTAACAGCCATGCGCCCCATGGCGCGGATCTCTTCCGCCGTGCGTTCCGCCGCATCTGCGGAACTGGCGTAGTGAACGGCGACGTCATAGCCGCTCGCAGCCAATTCAAGTGCCATCGCGCGGCCAAGTCGCTTGCCCGCGCCGGTTACCAATGCCCGCATCTTGCTCTCTCCTCATCTGCCTGTTTGGCAATGAGTTAGAACAGCTGCACCAGGTAGACCACATAAACCGCCGATAAAATCACACCCCAGGTGCGGGTGATGTCCATTTTGAGAAAAACAAACGGCACCAGCAGCAGCGATGAGGCCAGCATCACCCAGAGATCCACCCGCAGGAAGGAGGGATCAACGCTGATCGGGCCGACAAAGGTGGCAACGCCGACAATTGCCAGCAGGTTGAACATGTTGGAGCCGATCACATTGCCCAGTGCCACATCCGCCTGCCGACGCAGTGCAGCCATGACGGTGGTTGCCAGCTCCGGCAACGAGGTGCCTATGGCCACCAGCGTGAGACCGATCACCGTTTCGGTAACGCCATAGGTCCGCGCGATGATCGACGCGTTGTCGACCAGCAGATCGGCCCCCAGCGGCAATCCGACCAATCCGAGGAACAGGTAGATGCCGATCCGCCAATAGGGCATATCGGGATCCGCCTCATCAATCTCATCGAGGTCACTATCCTTGCCGTTGCGGCGATGGGCGCGCGCCTCGCGGAAGGCCACGCCCAGAACAACCGACAGCGCGCCCAGCAGGATAAGGCCAGACCAGACCGTGAAGGTTCCGTAAAACGCCAGCGCGATGAACAGAACCGATGCGATCAACATGAACACATAGTTCTTGCGGGTATCGCATTCGCTGGTGTGAAGCGATCGCATCAACGCCGGGATGCCGAGAACCATGAGGATATTTGCCGTGTTCGAGCCAACGACGTTGCCAAGGGCGATGCCGTCCGCATTGTCTCCGACAGCCCGGATGGAGATCAGCATCTCAGGCGCCGAGGTGCCAAAGGCAACGATGGTCAGGCTGACGATCAATGCAGGCACGCCGATCCGCAGGCTGAGGTTCACCGCACCCCGTACCAGCGCATCCCCTGCCAACAGCAGGATGACCAGCCCAAGTCCAGATAACAGCCATGGCATCATTGCCGAGGCCCTCCATTCTTTTTGCAGGCACAGGGGCCTTTTCCGATCTTGAAGCGTCCGCAGCTGGCGCAGCGCCGCGAGGCCAGGCGCTTTTGCCCGGGCATCCGCAGCTTGCCGAACATCGCCAGCACAGCCATCACCACAAGAAACAGGGAAACGATTTTGAAAATCACGTCAGAGGCCAAACCGCGCATATTCAGCGCGTTCCTCGATACCGTTCAGCGCATCCTGCGCCATCTGCATACCGATCCGGCCCAACAGGGGTTTTTTGATACCATAGCGGCGGAACCGCACCTTGTCGCCGAAACGGGCCTGCATCTTGGGGCGCAGATGGCCGATGCCATCAATCAGCCCCAGCGAGACCGCACGTCGTCCCAGCCAGATTTCACCGGTGTAGAGATCTTCGCTGGTGTCCAGTTTATCGCCGCGGCGATCTTTGACATGGGCGATGAAATTGTCGTGGATGTCCCCCAGAAGCTGCTTCAGACGCTTCACGTCCTCAGCGTTTTCCGGGCGGAAGGGATCGAGCATCGATTTGCTGCGGCCAGCGGTATAGACCCGCCGTTCGACACCCTGGCGGGCCAGAAAGACATGGGCGCCGAAGCCAGCCGATATCACCCCAATCGATCCGAGGATCGAGCTTTCGTCGGCCCAGATCTCATCCGCCGAGGCGGCCAGCCAATAGCCCCCGGACGCGGCGACATCTTCGACGAAAGCGATAGTGGGAACCTTCAGTTCTTCGGAGAGGCGACGAATGCGGGCACCAATCAGGGCGCTTTGCACCGGCGAACCGCCGGGCGAATTGATTTCAAAGGCGACCGCTGCCGGCTTTCCCTTTCGAAAGGCGCGCTCCAACACCGGTCCAAGAGTGGCATCATTCAGCGCACCGCGACCGGCCATGCCAATGGCGCCATTGAGGCGCACAACAGCAACCAGCGGAGGCTTGTTCAAGAAAGGCAATCTCAGGTTCATGGCGCCGATGTAGAATGCCGACTGCCCTGAAACAAGGGATGGCACCGGAACGAGGCGAAAGCAGCAGCAAAAAAGCCGCGCACCTTGGGTAAAATTGCAACGTTCGCCACATACGTGCGGAATTAACCGGGCTTACCTTCCCTTGGGGCAGCGATGTTGCGGCTGCCCCAAAGCCGCGCGGCGGGCGGGTTATGGCCCTATTCTGCCGCGCGGTTACTCAGGGTCAGGCGCGGATCCGCCAGCCGGTTTTGAAGATCCACCAGATCACCGCCAGGCAAAGCGCGGTAAAGCCGCCGATGGCCAGAAGGCTGAGCCCGACCGGCACGTCAGAGGTTCCGAAGAAGGACCAGCGAAAGCCGGAAATCAGATAGACCACCGGGTTGAACAGGGTGATTTTCTGCCAGATCGGCGGCAGCATCGAAATCGAATAAAAAGACCCGCCCAGGAAGACCAGAGGCGTGACAATCAGCAGCGGCACCAATTGCAGCTGTTCAAAGTTTTTCGCCCAGACCCCGATAATGAATCCCAGCAGCGCAAAGCTGACGCAGGTCAGCACCATGAACAGCACCATGGCGAGCGGATGCGCAATGGTCAGATCGACAAACAGCGAGGCTGTCAGCAGGATCACCACACCGATAAACAGGGCCTTGGTGGCGGCGGCGCCGACATAGCCGATCACGATCTCAAGGAAGTTCACTGGCGCCGATAGCAGCTCGTATATAGTGCCGATGAACTTTGGGAAATAGATCCCGAAAGAGGCATTGGAGGTGGCTTGCGTCATCACGCTGAGCATGATCAGACCCGGAACGATGAAGGCACCGTAAGGCACGCCTTCGACCTGGTCGATCCGGCTACCGATGGCGGCACCAAACACCACGAAGTAAAGCGAGGTTGACAGCACCGGCGACAGGAAGCTCTGCATCAGGGTGCGAAAAAATCGCGCCATTTCAAAGCGGTAAATGGAGGCGATAGCAGTCCAATTCATGTCGGTTCTCCTGAGACCAGCCCGACGAATATGTCCTCGAGGCTGGATTGCCGGGTCTGCACATCCGCCAGCGTCAGACCCGCGGTGGCCACGTCGTTCAGCAGGGCAGTGATGCCGGTCCGCTCGGCGTTGGTGTCATAGGAATAGATCAGGCCTCGGCCATCTTCTGTCAGAGTCACACCATAGCCGCTGAGACCTTCCGGCACGGCTGTTAGCGGTTCTGTCAGCTGCACCTCCAGCTGCTTCTTGCCAAGCTGCGCCATCAGCTTGTCCTTGTCCTCGACCAGCAGGATCTCTCCGTTGGTGATGACTCCGACCCGATCCGCGATGGCTTCGGCTTCTTCAATGTAGTGGGTGGTCAGGATGATGGTGACACCGCCGCGTTTTAGCTCTGCCACGACGTCCCACATATCCTTGCGCAACTCCACGTCCACCCCGGCAGTCGGTTCATCCAGAAACAGGATGCGCGGCTCG
The DNA here is from genome assembly GCF_048056275.1 of Phaeobacter sp. JH20_26. Classification (NCBI taxonomy): domain Bacteria; kingdom Pseudomonadati; phylum Pseudomonadota; class Alphaproteobacteria; order Rhodobacterales; family Roseobacteraceae; genus Phaeobacter; species Phaeobacter sp. JH20_26. Next base: position 1,699,065 of record NZ_JAYMWL010000013.1, read on the forward strand.
TGGCTGAGCGCCTTGGCGATCAGCACACGGCGCTTCATGCCGCCGGATAATTCCTTGATCTGGCTCTTGCGTTTGTCCCAGAGCGACAGCTTGCGGAGAATATCCTCCAGCAGCGCATCATTGCGCGGCTTGCCAAAAAGCCCCCGCGAAAACTTGATCGAATTCCACACCGTCTCAAACGGCTCAAGGTTGATCTCCTGCGGCACCAGCCCGATCAGGCTGCGCGCGGCCCGAAAGTCTTCGATGATGTCGTGACCGCCCACCGACACCTTCCCGGAACTGGGCGTGGTGATGCCGCAAACGGTCGAAATCAGCGTCGTCTTACCTGCGCCATTCGGCCCCAGAAGGGCGAGGATCTCCCCCTTCTCGATCTCGAGCGAGACCCCTTTGAGCGCCTGAAACCCGCCTTCGTACGTCTTTTCCAAATCACGGATAGATAGGATGGCTGACATTGCTGCCTCCCTTAAAAGTAAACTGATCAGTTCAGTGCACGTTAGCGTCCAGGTCATCGGATCGCCAGCGTGGAATGCAGGCCAAATGTTTGCCTGCGCGCAATATTTTGTGCGTTTTTGCACTGCACCAAATATCTTGACGTGAAGATAAATAATCAATACCCACTATCTCGATATCAAGATAAAAGGTTTGAAATGGATATTCTTCTCTTTGGGGCGACCGGCGATGTCGGGAGTGCGACTCTGCAACAGGCCATCGAACGCGGCCATACCGTGACCGCCGTCGCCCGTCATCCTGAACGGTCAGGCCATAGCGGCGACGCCCGGGTCACCGCAGTTGCGCTGGATGTTCTGTCCAGTGCAGACCAGCTGGCGGGGCTGGCCCGGCAACACCAGATCATTATCAGCGCCCTTCGCCCGCTGCCCGGGCAGGATGCATTGCTGGTGGATCTGACCAGGGCGGTCCTGAATGCCGCCCGCTCCGCCGGCATCCCTGCCCTCATCACCGGTGGCGCCGCTCTGTTGAAGCTTGCAGATGGCAGCGGCGAGACCGTGCTGAGCGCACCTGGTTTTCTGCCCGAAGCGGTGCGCCCGATCGCGGAAGCCTGCGCTGCGCAGGATCAGTTACTGGATTCCACACCGGATGTGGATTGGACCTGCCTGCGCCCGCCAGCGATGCTGCAAGAGGGACCGCGCAAGGGGCGGTACGCTTGGGGAACCGACACTCTGGTCACCGATCACGAAGGCCAGTCACAGATTTCCTTTGCCGATTTCGGCGGTGCGCTTATGGATCTGGCGGAACAGGACCACCGGCCGGATAAACGGCTGACAGTGGCCTGGGGTAGAGCCTAATAAGGCAGGCCGACATAGTTTTCCGCCAGAGAGGCCTGGGCCGCATCGGAGGAAAACAGATAGTCGAGATCGGCCTGTTGCAATCGTACATCCGCCGGCGACATGTCGGGGAACCGATGCAGCAGGTTGGTCATCCACCAGCTGAAGCGCTCCGCCTTCCAGATCCGCGCCAGTGCGCGCTCTGAATAGCTGTCCAGCGCGCCGTCATCGCCGCGCTGGAAATGATCCGACAGCCCCTCGAACAGATAGTAGATATCAGATGCCGCGAGGTTCAGCCCCTTGGCCCCGGTGGGTGGCACGATATGCGCCGCATCGCCTGCCAGAAACAGCGCGCCGTAGCGCATCGGCTCTGCGACGAAGCTGCGCAGCGGGGCGATGGATTTCTCAATCGAGGGGCCGGTTTTCAGACTGTCCGCAACATCCGCAGGCAAGCGCCTCTTCAACTCCTCCCAGAATTGCGCATCGCTCCAATCCTCGACACGGTCGGTCAGCGGCACCTGAATGTAGTAACGGCTCAACTGTGCATTGCGCATCGAGCACAGGGCTAATCCGCGTTCATGGCGGGCATAGATCAGCTCAGCCGTTGCGGGCGGCGTCTGTGAGAGCACGCCAAGCCAGCCAAAAGGGTAGACCTTCTCATATTCACGCAGCACATCCGCTGGAATTGAGCGACGGCTGACGCCATGAAACCCATCCGCCCCGACGATGAACTTGGTATCGATCCGGCGGGTTTCGCCCTGCAACTCATAGGTGACATAGGGTTGATCCGACTGGATATCATGAAGGGCGACATTCATCGCTTCGTGAATGATCTGCCCGCCCATGGCATCGCGGGCGTCGTAGAGGTCGCGCGTGACCTCGGTCTGGCCATAGACCATGACGGTTTGACCGGCGGTTCTGCCCGAAAGGTCGATCCGGTCCAGACGACCCTGATGAGCAATGTGAAATCCGTGATGAACCACGCCTTCGAGGTCCATACGTGCATTGGCTCCTGCCCGGCGCATCAGGTCCACAAACCCATGTTCCAACACACCGGCACGAATGCGACCAAGCACATAGTCGCGGGTCTGACGCTCAAGCACAATCGTATCGATACCGGCCCGGTGCAGCAGTTGCGAGAGCAACAAGCCAGACGGGCCGCCCCCTACAATGACCACCTGTGTTGTCTGGTTCGGCATTCCGGTTCTCTCCTGTTCGCATCCATATCTTGCCCGGAGAAGGCAGGGTTGCGAATAGACCCTACCGCCGATTTCTTGTATATTTCGTACATGAACAAAGAATACGCTATCAATACCTACTCCCTGTTTGGAGAGCATGGGGAGCTGGCAGACCTTCTGCATATCGAGAGCATTGAGGCGCGTTCCTCGCTGCATGATTGGGCTTTGAAACCACACCGCCACGCGCGGCTTCACCAACTGATCGTGCTGATGCGGGGCAGCGGTGAGGCTACCCTGGATGGCATCGCTCAACAGTTGACACCGCCTTGCGTGATCAATGTGCCACGCGGTGCGGTGCATGGCTTCCGCTTTGACAGTGACACCTGCGGCTGGGTGTTGACCCTGACATCAGACCTTATTGATCAGGTACTTGATGACATTCCCGATGTCCTGACCACGCTAGACCGCGCAACCATCACCCCGCTGGATGCACCTCTGGAGCGCCTTGTCGAGAGTATCCGGGACGCCTATGAAACCGATGGATTTGCACGCCGCCAGATCCTGCGCGGGCTTGTCGGCGCGCTTACCGGCACTGTCGCGCAGTCTATCGGCGCCTTGCGATATCGCAACGCGAGCCCCAAGGCCCACCAGCTGTTTGCGCGGTTCGAAACACTGGTGAACCGGGATTTCCGCAAACGGCGTCAAGTGAGCGACTATGCGCGCGAACTTGCCGTTTCGACAACACACCTCAATCGGATCTGCCATCAGGCTACCGGTCAGCCAGCCTCGCAACTTATCAGTGAGCGGATGCTGCGCGAGGCGCGGCGACTTTTGATCTATACCGCGCTGAGTGCGGCAGAAATCGCCTACGAGCTGGGCTATTCGGACCCGGCACATTTCAGCCGCGTCTTTACCCGGGGCACCGGGCTGCCCCCACGCCGGTTTCGTCGCGATATCATTGCGGGAAAACCGCCCCGCGCGTGAGCCGCCCCGCCCTGGCCAAACCCCATTTGCGACCGAGCTGGTCAAACTGAAACCGCCCCGGAACAGGTCCGGGGCGGTTATCATGGGTCATATCTGCGAGGTGGTGTCTACTGCTGCTCCGGCCCCAGCTTCGACAAACCTTTCAGAATGTCGATGGCATAGGCCAGCTGATAATCCTCTTCGCGACGTTCGGCAGCGGCCTCGGCCTTGGCGCGGTCTTCTTCGATCTGGCGGATTTCATCCTCGGAAAGGCTGTCATTGTTCAGACGTCCGCGCAGGTCGGCCTCCGAACGGGTCCGGCGTGCTGCGGAGGCCTTCTCGTCCTCCTCCTCGGTATCCGGGGTGCGTCGGGGCTGTTCCACGACGATATCGGGTGAGACACCCAGGGCCTGAATGGAGCGCCCGGAGGGTGTGTAATAGCGCGCCGTGGTCAAGCGCATTGCGCCCTCCCCTTTCAGCGGCATCACGGTCTGCACAGACCCTTTGCCAAAGGATTTGGTGCCGACCACGATGGCGCGGCGATGGTCCTGAAGGGCACCTGCAACGATTTCCGATGCAGACGCCGATCCACCGTTGATCAGCACCACAATCGGTTTGCCGTCCACAAGGTCGCCCGGCGTAGCGTTGAACCGCTCGCCGTCCTCGGGGTTACGACCGCGGGTCGAGACAATCTCACCGCTGTCGAGGAAGCTGTCGGCCACCTTGATCGCCTGTGTCAGAAGGCCACCGGGGTTGTTGCGCAGGTCCAGCACGATCCCGTTGACGTTATCCATACCACCGGCTTCTTCGAGCTGTTTTTTCAGCCCGGCTTCCAGGTTCGGCGTGGTCTGATCGTTGAATGTGGTCAGTCGCAGCACGACCGTGTCGTCTTCGGTCCGCGCCCGCACCGCTGTCAGCTTGATCGTGTCGCGGATGATCGAGACGTCAAACGGCTCCGCCTCGCCTTCGCGCACAACGGTGATGATGATTTCGGAACCAACCGGCCCCCGCATCAGCTCAACCGCATCGTCCAGCGAAAGGCCAAGAACACTTTCGCCATCCACATGGGTGATGAAATCACCGGCCTCGATCCCGGCTTCATCCGCCGGTGTTCCATCGATCGGAGAGACAACTTTGACAAAGCCCTCTTCCTGCGTGACCTCGATCCCGAGACCGCCGAATTCACCACGGGTCTGCACCCGCATCTTGGTGGCATCGTCGGGCGACAGATAGCTGGAATGCGGATCCAGCGAGGCCAGCATTCCGCCAATGGCGGCTTCGATCAGCTCGGTCTCATCGACGTCTTCGACATATTGCACGCGGATGCGTTCAAAGATGTCGCCAAAAAGATCCAGCTGTTCATAGACGCTGGCCTCTCGGCTGCCTTCCTGAGCCAGAAGCGGCTCAGCTACATAGGTGGTGGCAAGGATTCCTGCCAGCGTGCCGCCCACCGCGGCCATCGCAAATTTTCTCATGAACTAATTTCCATCCTTGTCGGTGCGGAACCAGGTTTCGGGGTCCACCGGACTGTTGTCCATTCTCACTTCTATATAGAGCGTTTCTGTGCGGTCAGTTCCAGCCCCTTCACCGCTTAGTGACAAAATGGCACCGATTTCGGGGCTTTTGCCCCCCATCAGGCCAACCGGGGTTCCTGCCGGGATGACCTCGCCCATGGTGCCGTAAACCTCAGCCAACCCGGAGAGTACAAACAGTGTCTCCGGCTGTGGTTCAAGAATGACCACATTGCCAAGATCCAGAAGCGGCCCCTGATAGCGGATCGTTGCCGCCGTGGGAGAGACCACCAGCGCGCGCGGACGTGCCGCAACAAGCCAGCCGGGCCGGGCGATGCCTGCGGCGTCTTTCTCGCCGTAGCCGCGCAGAACCAGCCCTTCGACCGGGATCGACAACTCACCCCGCAGGGCGCTGATATCAGCGTCAGTCGTTGCAATCTCGCCTTCGGCGATTTCAGCAAGCCCGCTGGCAAATCCGCTGAGGGTTTCAGTGGATGAAATCAAAATAGCCGTCCGCACCGGGTCCTGGGTAAAGCGGCGCGGCAGGTCGGTCCGGTCGGCGATAGCGGCAGACAATTGCGCCCTCGCCTCCTGCACACCGTTAAGCCCCTCCTGCAACGTATTCGCCGCGTTCTGCTGCAACAGGCGCAAGGTCTGGACCTCCTCAAGGTCGCGACGCAGTGCGGTTGCGCGCGATTGAAGCGCCGGTGTCACCTCTGCCAGTGTCATGGCGGAGCGCGCCGCGCCAAGCGGGCCTGAGGGGTGCAGCATCAACACCGGCGGCGGCGAGGTTTCAATGGTCTGCAACACGCCGAGAAGATCCGCCACATCGTCCTCGCGTGCCTTCAGCTGGGCCGCCAGCTGGCCCTCGCGCTGCGCCACACGACGCAGCCCATCGCGCATCGCAGCAAGACCCGCCTCATAGGCACGCACCGTCTCGGTCAGCGCGGCAACCCGGTCGCGCGCGCTTTCGGCGTCCTGCAAGGCCAGCGTCGCGGCTTCCAGCTGGTTGGCGGCCTGCTGCGCGGCAGCGGCGGGATTATCCGCGGCCGCCGCAGTCCCGGCCAGGATCGGCAGGACAAGCGACGCCGCCGATATCAGCAGAGCGCGCCGGATTACCGACAGTCCAGTGATGCCAAACGCAGGCCTCATACGAGCAGGCTCTCTCCAGTCATTTCATCCGGTTTCGCAAGGTCCATCAGCTCCAGCACGGTTGGGGCCAGATCCGCGAGCCGACCGTTGCGCAGCTTTGCGCCTGTCGGCCCACCAACCAGCGCGACTGGCACAAGATTGGTGGTATGAGCGGTGTGCGGCCCGCCTGTTTCGGGGTCCACCATCACCTCGCAATTGCCGTGATCGGCGGTGACCAGCATGACGCCGCCCGCCGCCGTCAGCGCGGCCACGACCTTGCCAAGACCCTGATCCACGGCCTCACAGGCCTTGATCGCAGCGTCGAGATCACCGGTATGGCCCACCATATCCGGGTTCGCATAATTGGTGACAATCAGGTCATACCCCGCTTCGATAGCCTCGATAAAGCGCTCCGTCACCTCTGGCGCCGACATCTCCGGCTGCAGATCATAGGTCGCCACCTGCGGCGATTTCGGCATCGCGCGATCTTCGCCGTCCTCGGGATCCTCTTTGCCACCGTTGAGAAAGAAGGTCACATGCGGGTATTTTTCGGTCTCGGCCAGACGGAACTGGCGCTTGCCCTGTTTTGCCACCCATGCCCCCAGGGTGTTGACGATGGCCCGTTTGGGAAACACGGTCTGCATATAGCTGTTGTGGCCTTCGGAGTATTCCACCATGCCAAGCAGCGCCGCAAGATCCGGGCGTGCGCCGGTGTCAAAAGCATCAAAGCTCGGCTCGCCAATCGCACGCAGGATCTCGCGGGCGCGGTCGGCGCGGAAATTCAGGCAGAACAGGCCATCGCCATCTTTCACGCCATCATAGCCCTCGATCACTGTCGCCTTGATGAACTCGTCGAACTCCTCGCGGGTATAGCTGGCCTCAATAGCAGCCTCCGCTGTCGCTGCCCGGTGCTGGCCTTTGGCATGGATCATTGCGTCATAAGCCTGGCTGACCCGCTCCCAGCGATTGTCGCGGTCCATGGCGTAGTAACGGCCTGTCACTGTTGCGATGCGCGCGCCAGCCGCCAGTTCCGATTGCAGGGCAGCGACGAAACCGGCAGCAGATTTCGGGGCCACGTCGCGGCCATCCGTCATCACATGCAGCCAGACAGGGACGTCGGCATCGCGGATCGCCTTTACCGCCGCAATGATATGGGTGATATGGCCGTGCACGCCACCGTCCGAAACCAGCCCCATCAGATGGGCCGTGCCGCCGGTCTGCTTCATCTTCGCAATGAAGGCTTGCAGCGCGTCATTGTCAAAGAATGAGCCATCCTCGATTGCGAGATCAATCTGGCCCAGATCCATCGCCACCACGCGACCTGCACCGATATTGGTATGCCCCACCTCGGAGTTCCCCATCTGCCCGGTCGGCAAGCCGACGTCCGGCCCATGCGTGATCAACCGTGCTGTCGGGCATGTCTTCGCAATCTCGTCCAGCGTCGGCGTCTTGGCCAGATAGGGCGCGTTGGCGGTTCCCGGATCGGCGCTACCCCAGCCATCAAGGATACACAGAACAACAGGTTTGGGCGTCGACATGGTTTCAGGCTCCGGCTCTGAGTGGCGTTACCGCCTTCTACAGATTTGCCGGGGCTTGGGAAACCGCCGATAGGCCTTTGCAGGGCATCCGGGCGCCCTTTCCCGCCGTTACTTGCAGGATCTGGCGGCATGCCGGACGGGCGCGCGATACTGCCGCTCGATATCCAGCAGGCGCTGTTTGCGCCAAAGACCGCCGCCGTAACCGGTCAGCGACCCATCAGCCCCGATCACCCGGTGACAGGGCACCACCAGCGCGATCTGATTGGAACCATTGGCGCGTGCAACAGCGCGGGTCGTCTCTGGACGTCCGATCTGGCGCGCGATCTCCGAGTAGCTACGCGTCACGCCGGGCGGGATCTGGCGCAGAGCATCCCAGACCTGCTGCATGAAAGGTGTCCCGTGATAGGCCAGCGGCGTTTCAAACCGGGCGGAGATCCCGGCAAAGAACGCGTCCAGTTCCGCACGGATCTGCTCTCCGGGTGGTGTCGGACCAATTCCAAGATCGCCCTTCACCGCCTTTTGCAGCTTGTCCAGCTCGCCCTTCAGCGCCTTGCGCTCCACAAATTCCAGAAGGTGCAACTCAGTCCGGCTGCTGACTGCGATCATGTCGCCGAGCGGTGTCGGGATCCAATCGGCCAACAAAAGGCCTTCGCGGGTCAGGCTGCCGGGCGCCCTGCCCAGCAACCGGGCAAAGGCCGCACGAAACGCACTGGGAGAGTCGAATTGCGCATCCAACTGCGCCTCAATGACCTTGCCGCCGTCTGACAGCACGGTGAAGCCTTCGCGAAGACGGCGCTGGCGCGCCATCTCAAGAAAGGTCATGCCGAACTGCCGCTTGAAGCTGCGCCTGACCGTCGAGAGATCAAGACCCATGCGGAGGATATCACCCTCGCTCCAGCGGTGCTCCGGGCGTTGATCCAAGGCGGCCAACAGGCTGGCCACTGCCGGATCGGCCTCTGCCATCGGGCGCAGCGGGTGGCATCGTTTGCAGGCCCGGAACCCGGCTTCGATACATTCGCCGACGCTGCCGAAGAACTGGCAGTTCTCCCGCTTAGGTTTGCGTGCCGGACAGGTCAGGCGACAGAAGATGCCGGTCGTGGCCACGCAGACATAGGCCTGCCCGTCATAACGGTCATCGCGGTTCAGCAGCGCCTGATAGAGCGCTTCGTGGTCAGGAAGATCAAACAACATGCGCCCTGTTTATCACGCGATCGCAGACCTGCCGCCGATAATCAGGCGTGTATTTTAATACCGCGGGCGTATAGCACCTCAGGGCCTTGACCGGCCGGACACATGCCGCCCGGTCAATGGATCAGGCCAGTGCCGGCATCAATCGAGCGCGACGCGGCACCAGACGGCATCATGATCAGACAGCGGGCGACCATTCTGATCAACCGAAGACAGCAGCCGGCTCTCGGTCGCGCGCATATCGCGGGTGCAGAACCAGTCCAGCTTCATCTGCCGATCAGGATGCGGCGTGATGAGACTGGGGCGGGTGGTGACACCATCCGGGGTCGCGCTCCAGTCGTAGCCGTGGAAACGGGCCAGATCGAACAGCGTCTCGCGCTGCCAGTCGAAATCAGGCGGCAGGTGATTGCCTGTATTCAGATCACCGCCAATCAGTACCGGCATATCCGGCGCAAATGCGTCGATGGCGCGGAGCAGCCTGTCAAACTGCTGATGCCTATGGGCTGCGTCGGCGTTGCTCTCCAGATGGGTGGAAACCACGCAGATCGGTCCAGCCTCAGTCGGTAGAACCGCGGCAATCGCCATGCGGCCACCAAGGCGCGGCTGGTCCGGGTCAGCCGGCACCTCATCCGAGGCGAACCAATGCCCGTGATCATCCAGCCGGATCAGCGTCACCCGTTCCGGCGGGACCGCCGACAGGATGGCATTGCCGTGCCAGCCGAACAGATTGAAATCATCGGTGCAAAACGCCTGTTCGGTAGGCCCACCCAGATCCAGCTCGTGAAATTCCACACCAAAGACATAAGCCATGTCGAGTGCGGCAGCCATCTCCTCGGTGGTGTGGCGCTGACCGGTACGCGCCATGCCATGGTCGACTTCTGACAGCAGGACAACCTGCGGCGCCAGCGGGCGGATGTGGCCCGCGGTATCCTCAGGAAAAAGGCAGCGCTCGACGTTCCAGGCCACAACCGACACCGAGGAGGCCAACGCCTCCAGATGACCCTTACCACCGCCTTGCAAGGCGGCCATCGCCGGCACCTCTGCCATGAGCGCGCGGTGCGCCGCTGCAGTGCGCGGCGCTGCCTTGATCCGGGCCTGCATCTCGGGGGAAACCGGCGGCAGACTGTCCAGAACCTCGGTCATCTGCGTTTGCCGCTTTCTGCGTCAAACAGGCAGATCGCCGCCGGATCCACCGAGATCTGATGGGGTCCGGGATCAACCGGAATGTCCTTCAGGACGTGGATTGTGAACGGCTGCCCGCCGAGCTGGCCATGCAGCAGGCGATGTGCGCCCAGTTCTTCGATCAGTTCAACGTTGATCGAAATACCACCTTCGCTGACCAGCTGCACATCCTCGGGGCGGATGCCGAGCTTGACGGCACCTGATGCGGCGCCATCCAGTGCCCCCATCGCCACACCATCCGGCAGGGTGACCTGACCATCGGAGATCGTGGCATCAACCAGGTTCATCGGTGGCGCGCCCATGAAGGAGGCGACAAAGACCGACGCCGGATTGTGATAGATCTCAGACGGGGTGCCAATCTGTTCGATCCGGCCACCGTTCAGGACAATGATGCGATCCGCCATGGTCATCGCCTCAACCTGATCGTGGGTCACGTAGATCGAGGTGACGCCCAGACGGCGTTGCAGGGCCTTGATCTCAATCCGCATCTGGTTGCGCAGCTTGGCATCAAGGTTCGACAGAGGTTCGTCAAACAGGAACAGCGCCGGATCGCGCACGATGGCGCGCCCCATGGCAACCCGCTGGCGCTGGCCGCCGGACAGCTGCGAGGGTTTGCGGTCCAGATATTCCTCAAGGTTCAACATCTTGGCGGCCTCGGCCACCTTCTGCTTGATCTCAGCCTCGGGGGTTTTGCGGTTCTTCAGGCCATAGGCGATGTTCTTGCGCACCGTCATATGCGGATAGAGCGCGTAGTTCTGAAACACCATCGCGATATCGCGATCCGCCGGATCGACATTGTTGACCACCCGGTCGCCGATTTCCAGCGTGCCTTCGGTGATATCCTCCAGACCGGCAATCATGCGCAGCAACGTGGATTTGCCGCAGCCCGATGGGCCGACCAGGACGACGAATTCGCCATCCTCGATCTTGAAGCTGGAGGAAGTGACGGCCTCGACCCCATTGGGGTAGACCTTGCGTACAGAATTCAGGGAAACCTGAGCCATTATTTGAAGTCCTTACTTATCGGATTCCGTCAGGCCCTTGACGAACCAGCTTTGGAAGAAAATGACGACTGCCACGGGCGGCAGGATGGCGATCACGGCGAGAAGATTTGCGCGACCGAATTCGGGGACATTGGTGCCTTCGAGGGTCTGGGTGATCTGTTTGATCCCCCGCACCAGCGTATACATGTCCTCTTCGGTGGTGATCATGGTGGGCCAGAGATACTGGTTCCAGCCAAAGACAAACATGATGATGAACATGGCCGCAATCATGGTCCGCGACAGCGGCACCAGAATATCGATGAAGAACTTCACCGGCCCAGCCCCATCAATGCGCGCAGCCTCGACCAGCTCTTCCGGCACAGACCGGAAAAACTGGCGGAAGAAGAAGGTTGCGGTTGCAGACGCAATCAACGGGATGATCAGACCCTGGTAGGTGTTGAGCATGCCCAGCTGCTGCACCACCTCATAGGACGGCAGAATACGGACCTCTAGCGGCAGCAGCAGCGTGGTGAAGATCACCCAGAATGCCAGCGTGGCAAACCGCAGGCGGAAATAAACGATGGCATAGGCCGCCATCATCGCAATCAGGATCTTCCCAAGCGCAAAGCCGATGCCGAGAACAAAGGAGTTGAACAGCATCCGCGTGCCGGTGTTGGCCCCGGAAAAGCCGGAGGCCTCGAACATCGCCTTTTTGAAGTTCTCGTCGAACTGGTCGCCGATCTTCAGCTGCGGTCCGTATTTGATGATATCCACATCCGGCACGGTTGTGGTCATCACCACCATGATCAGCGGCACCAGCATGAAGAGCGAGCCGAGGATCAGAACGGTGTGGTCGCCAACGGCCCCCCAGTTGATGGAGCGGCGCGGCGTTTGAACGGGTGTTTGGTCAGCCATGTCAGCCCCCTCAGGTATAGTGGATCCGACGGTCAATCAGCCGGAACTGGAAGACCGTAAGCGCGAGGACAAGAACCATCAGGATCACCGACTGTGCCGAGGAACCGCCAAGGTCATTGCCACGGAAACCATCGACATAAACCTTGTAAACAAGGGTCATCGGATTGTTGCCCGGCTCGCCCTTCACCAGTGTATCGACAATGCCGAAGGTGTCGAACAGGGCATAGGTGATATTGATGATCAGGAGAAAGAAACCCGTCGGCGCAAGCAGCGGGAACGTCACATCCCAGAACCGGCTGGTCGCCGATCCGTTGTCGATCAGAGCCGCCTCACGTACGGAACGCGGGATGGATTGCAAACCGGACAGGAAGAAGATGAAGTTGACCGGAATCTGTTTCCAGACCGACACCAGAACCATGGCGGCTGCCGTATCGTTGAAGTTCACGCCCAGAACAAAGTCCCAGCCAAAGAAACCGGCAAGCCGCGTCAATGGTCCCCAGCTCTGGTCGAACATGATCAGACCAATGAAGCCGGCAACCGGCGGGGCGACCGCATAGACCCACATCAGAAGGGTCCTATAGGTGCGTGCGCCGCGCAGGACATTGTCCGCCTTCACCGCCAGCAACAGTGCAATCGCAAGCGAGAAGAAGGTCACCAAAACCGTAAATACAAGCGTGAAAACCGCAACGCGGCGATATTCACTGTTTCCCATAAGATCGGTGTAATTTTCCAGACCGACAAAGGTAGAGCCAAACCCGAACGGATCCTGCAGGTAAAAGGACGACTGGATTGCGTGCCAGGCGGGCCAATAGAAGAAAATAGCGATAATGACGAGCTGCGGCATCAGCAGCAGGATCGGCATCCACTTGGTCGAGAATCCGGCGCGTTTCACGGTGTGCCTCTTCGTTGTAATGCGTGACGGCCGCAGGGGCTGCGGCCGTCACAGGTAAGGGGGAATTCCCCGCGATTAGCCTTGGGTCTTGGCGAAACGGGCCAGCAGGTTGTTGGCTTCGGACTCAATCGCGTTAAAGGCGTCTTCAACCGAGGTTTCACCAGTCAGGATGCGACCGTATTCGCGGTTCATCACGTCACGGATCTGTACGTAGAAGCCCATGCGATAGCCCTTGGTGTTGTCACCAGCCGCCAGCGACAGCTGCTGGATGCCGACCTCGGCCGCAGGGGCGCGGTCATAATGGCCGTCCGCCTTTGCCATCTCATATGCGGCTTCGGTGATCGGCACATAGCCGGTTTCTTTATGCCAGAAATACTGAACCTCAGCGGAGGTCAGGAAGTCGAAGAACGCAGCAGTTGCCTTGTTTTCTTCGGCATCATGGCCCGCCATGGCAAACAGCGAGGCGCCACCGATGAAGGTTTGCGTCGGCTCTGTTGTCACGCCTTCCCAATAGGGCAGCATGGTCGCGGAGAAATCAAACGGCAGGTCTTTCTTGCTCAGACCACCGAAGGAGCCGGAGGAGCCCAGCCACATCGCAACCTTGCCTTCTTCAAACGGCGTCTGGTTGTCGCCCCAACCTGTGCCGAACCATTCGAAGTAGCCGTTTTTCTGCCAGTCGGTGACAGCTGTGAAATGTGCCTTGATCGCGTCGTTGTTCACCAGGATCTGGGTGTCGACCCCATCATAGCCATTGTTGTTGGTGGCAAACGGCAGGTTGTGGCGCGAGTGGAAATTCTCGGTGAAGATCCAGGGCAGATGTGACTGCGACAGGGCGGTATAGCCTGCCTCTTTCAGCGCTGGTGCAGTGACGGTCTGGAACTCTTCCCAGGTCTTGGGCGCGGTAACGCCCGCTTTTTCCAGCGCCTGGATGTTGTAATACATGATCGGCGTGGAGGAGTTGAACGGCATGCCGATCATCTTGCCATCGCTGTCGGCGTAGAAATAGCGCACGCCGGCGATGTAATCGTTGATGTCGAATTCAACACCATTGTTGGCCAGCAGATCCTGAACCGGAATGGTCGCGCCCTTGGCGCCGATCACGGTTGCGGCGCCAGCATCAAACACCTGCATCACATTCGGCTGTTCGCCTGCGCGGAAGGCAGCGATACCTGCGGTCAGGGTCTCTTCATAGGTGCCCTTGAAGACCGGGGTGATCTTGTACTCATCCTGGCTCGCGTTGAAGTCGGATGCGATCTGGTTGACGGTGTCGCCCAGCGCTCCACCCATTGCGTGCCACCAGGTGATCTCGGTTTCGGCAAACGCAGCGTTTGCAGCAAAAGCCAGCGTCGCAGCGGTCGTAAACGTAATACGCTTCATCATCAGTCTCCGGTCTGCCGTTGCCCAATCGGGCCAACGATCCAATTGTCCAAGGCAGCCGAAAACGGCCACCGATGGTGTTTTTTGAAATGGCCTCCCCTGGGCCTGTGCGGCTCGCTGCGTCTTTCCGCCCTGTGTCTTTTGCCAGGAGCTTGTCCGTTGCACCAGAACTGCACACGTGTTCATATAGGGGCGCTATGTAACGGTTGTGTCAAGGGTTTCGGTGTCTCACAAAAAAAACATCACGCCCGAAAGGGACGACAGATGAAGCGACAAGGGTCAGCTGGCGGCAAACGCCAACCCCGGGTGACAGCCGCAGATGTGGCTGAAATCGCTGGCGTTTCGCGTTCGGCTGTTTCTCGGGCTTTCACCGAGGGCGCCTATCTGGATCAAGAAAAACGTGAACGGATCCTGCTGGCGGCACATGAACTCGGCTACCAGCCCAATGCGCTGGCCGCCAGTCTGCAGGGGGCGCGCTCCAATCTGGTTGCGGTTTTCGCCGGTGAGATGCGCAATGAATACGACAAGGAGGCGACCTCTGCCCTGATCGCCGGCCTGAATGCCGCGGGCAAATGGCCGGTGGTGATCGCCGGTGGTGGCGACCATGCCCGCGATGCGGTGACCCAGGTGCTCCGCTATCCGCTGGATGCGATGATCCTGCGTAGCGGCAGTCTTGCGACCGAAATCGTCGAACTCTGTAGCAAACTGCATATCCCGGTCATCGCCTCTGGCCGAATCATCGCAGCAGAGGGCGTCGACAACATCTGTCTGCGCAACCACGAAGCCGCACAGATGGCGGCGGATCTGTTTGCGCAACGCGGCCGTCGCCGGGTTGCGATGGTGGGCGGTCCGGGGGAATTCGGCGCGACCGCTGAACGCCGCAGCGGACTGCTTGCCGGGTTGACGGCCAAAGGCATCACGCTGGCAGGGGAGATCACCGGAACCTACACCACCGAGAGTGGATATTTCGCCACCCGCAATCTGCTGGAACAGACGGATTTCGATGGGATATTCTGTGCCAATGATGCCATGGCCATCGGCGCACTCGGTGCGCTGCGGGATGCCGGTCGGGTGGTTCCCAACGACGTCTCGGTGATCGGTTTTGATGACATCGAAATGGCCCGTTGGCCGACCATACGACTGACCACTTTGCGAAACCCGATTGACGGCATGGTTGCCGCCGTATTGCGCTGCCTGGAGCGGCGCTTGGATTACCCGCAGGCCCCCGAAGAAACGGTGAGGCTGGACGCAGAAATGATCCTGCGCGACACCCACTGACCATGTCCATACAGCGGATAGGCTGAGACGACTGCCTACCCTGCTGCGGCGCCGGATTGAAAGCTGTACCGCGGCGAATACATTGCCTGCCAGCCGCCCGTCTCGGCCCACTGCTCCGCGGGCGGGTGCCGAGATATGTCACCGATCAGCCAGGGCACCAGGTCTCCGGCGCGGGCCAGTGATTGCACCTCCCGGCGTGTCAGAACGGGCAGAACACGAGGCCCATAAGCCTGCTCTACCGGATGGAGGATCAGCTGCGGCAGGCATTTAAACAGTCCCAGGCGATCTGCCGGGCCAAGCGTGGAGACCGCCATAGGGCCGGGATAAAACGTCTCGCTGGGGATTCCGTTCGACAGGATATTCTCGTGCTTTTTCAGTAGTACATGAACATAGGTAACCTGCGTCACCTCCCGTGCGAACGATGCAAATCCGGTTACCTGTGCCAGATGCTTGGCGCGCACATGCACCGGGCGCCCGCTACTGCGCTGTTTCATCAGGACGCAATGCTGAGGCGAAACAAGCAGCGCCCGCTCACCTCCAAAGGCGTCCGGGTCCAGTCGCACCGGCATCAGCGCCTCCGATAGGCGCTTGCGCGTGGCGGTGAACGACGATGCCCCAACCCATAGGATTTGCTGGGCACCCGCCCCCATTGTGCTGACGCAATCACCGGGGCTGAGGTCTTCGACCTTGACGCGCCCGGTTGGCGTCTGGATCAGCGTCCCGGCCGTAAAACAGGGTATGCCCATCGCGTGCATTTCGGGCCCGTTGTCCACCTGCGACCGCTGCACCCCGACCAATGTGATGCTCTCCCCATTGGGGAAGGTCATGATCGCATCGCCGGTCCCGTCACCATTGGTATCGGTCACCACGACATCACCGATTTTGACTGGATCTCCAGCCAAATTGGTGAGCCCTGAAACATCCAGCTGATCAACCGTGGTCCCGTCACCGCTGTCCGTCAGATCGAAATCATAGATCAGATCGGATCCCGCCCCATCGGCCAACACCAGCTGATCGCGATCTGCATCCGCAGTCAGCCGAATGGTGTCGTCGCCAATGCCGCCAACAATCGTATCAGCACCAGCCCCGGCAACGATGGAATCGCTGCCGCTGCCACCCTTGATGGAATCGGCCCCCGCGCCGCCGGTTATGGTGTCGTCACCGCCTCGAGCATCTATATCGACCCCGGCACTATCCGCGCTGGCATTCACGACATCGGCCTGCTCGGTCAGGTTCAGACGCTCGATCTCCGAGAAACTGACCGTATCGGTTCCGTTGGTGATCGTCCCCATCTCGTCGCCGGTATAGGTCACAGTCACTGGCCCGGTCAGGCTCGACATGGAAAGCGTATCGCTGTCGTTGCCCCCTTCACCACCAACAATGGTGTCGTTGCCGAAGCCATCCTGGAGAAGGATGAGGTCCGCGTCGTCCCCGGCATCTATGCTGTCAGCGCCGGTTCCGCCCGCAATGGTGTCATTCCCGGCACCGCCATAGATGACGTCTGCGCCGGCACCGCCAATGATGCTGTCGCCCGAGGTATCCGTGTCACCCGGCAGAGCATAGTCGGCATCTACCCGGGTTGCGGTGACGTTTGAGTAGCCGACAACAACACTATCAAGCGAAATACTCTCGATCGTCTTGCTGGTTAGAAGAACGTTCTCGGCGTTGTTCGAGGCTTCCGGCATCATGTAGACGTGGCCGTCCGTGGTCTGGATGACCACAGCCGTGAACGTCCCGGTGGTGCCGTCGGTGAACGTTACCGTTGCGTTATAGACCATGCCGGTGTCGACGAGCTTGTCTACACCGTTGATATTGATCGTTTCCGGCGCGGCTTCGTCATCGAAGTCGATGCGCGTATTCGCATTATCGTCTGACGCGATGGCAGTCTGGAAGTTGTTATATAGCTCTGCCCCCGCGCTCCCGTATGTCCCCAGCAGAGCGTTCGGGTTTTCGTTGGCGGCGTTCCCCTCGACGCTGTCGACCTCGGACGCCGTCCCAAGATGAATGACCGTGTAGGTGTTCCCTGCGGTATTGCTTCCGCCGACCGAGGTTGCCGGGTTTTCACCCCCGTAGATCGTGTCGTCGCCCAAACCCCCATCGATGGTGTCAGACCCTGTGCCACCGTAGATGAGGTCGTTGTCGTCCTGACCAAAGAGCCTGTCGGCCCCGGCGCCGCCGTCAACCGTGTCGGCCCCTACCCCGGCCCAGACAAGATCGTCGCCTGCGCCGCCGTCGACCACATCCGCTCCCGCGCCGGTCGATATCGTGTCATCACCAGCCCCACCCGTAACACTGTTGGCACCGCTGCCAGTTTGCACGTTGAGCGCCGAAGTCGCCGCAGAGCCGTCCAGCGTGTCGTCTCCCGAATGGAGATAGAACCGCTCAAACTCCCAGAAATAGGCCGTCTGCCCTTCAAATGTGACGGTTCCGTCCCCATCGCCGGTAAAGGTGACGTTGACATCAACACCTGCATAATCGCCGTAGACCTCAAGCATATCGCCCAGGGTCTCTCCGGTTTCGCCACCGTAGAGCGATTCGCCATCCATGTTGTCATAGATTGCAACCCAGTCATCGCCGCCCTCACCGTAGAAGGTGTCATTGCCGGTATCGGTATCGTAGTTATCGTTCCCCTCGCCGCCGAAGATAATGTCATCGCCCGAGGAGCCGGTCAGGTAGTCATCACCATCACCGCCGTAGATAACATTGTCATTGGCGTCGCCGTTGATTGCGTCATTACCCGATGTGCCCGACATCGAATTGGCAGGGATCGTCGTCGCACTGCCGGATCCGCTGGTCGTGTACCAAGTATCTGGAACAAAATAGACATTCCCGTCACTTCCATAGTGATAGGTGCCAGTGTCACTGATGTTTGAGTAGGTCTGACCGTCGCCCTGATAGACACCGCTCCAGGTCCAGCTGCCAGTCCCGATGACATCGGCTGAAGTAAAGTTGGATTGGTTCGCAGAAATCCCGTCGCCGGCATCCAGTGTGCCGTCGCCAAGAGTGACAAGATACCCAACCGTCATGGCCAGCCTCCGAGTCTACCGTTCCTCGAGTGCGCGCCGGTGGGCCTGCCGCGTCTCGACGGGTGCATCAGGTTAGGCTGTTATGGTTGAAACAAAATGAATACAGGGCCTGCAACGGTTCGAAAATCGATACTGCTTTGTAAAATATATTAAAATTTATATAGTATTTGCCTCTTATCCATTCTGATTTGACGAGCACCAGAGGCATTCAGCACGGATATCGCAGCTGAACAGAGCGAGACTACAACCGTAGAGCGCGCCTCCCCTCGGTCTTCACCTAGAGACGAATATGCCGCGAGGTATCAGTTGGCCACACCGATACGCCAACTGTGGCCAGAGGAGCCAGACCCTTAAAAAGCATCATAATATGTGGAAAAATGGCTGGGGTGGTAGGATTCGAACCTACGATCTTCAGTACCAAAAACTGTTGCCTTACCACTTGGCCACACCCCATCGGTGAGCGGGTGTCTAATGCCAGATTTCAGCAGGTGCAAGAGGATTTTTGGAAAAAAATGCAGTTTTCATGCTTCCCTTTGGCTGGTCTGTTCTGACCCGGAAATACTCAGCTCTGGTGCTGGGTTTCTCAATCTCTTCCGGTCCTTACAAGGATGGAGCCGACGCGATGCCCCCGTTCGACGGCTTGATGCGCCTTGGCGGTGTCGACCAGATCGAAAACCTCAGCGATGGGCAGATGCAACGCCCCAGCGGCTGCGGCATGTTCGATACGTTTGATCGCTGCACGACGGGCCACGGGCGGCAGCAGATAGACCAGCATCATCTCCAGCGTCACCGATTTGAACATCAACGGGTAGAACGGCAGCTGCGGTGTCATCTGCTGCGCCGACCCATAGGCCGTTACCCGACCATTTGGTGCAATGACCTCGGTGTCGACGGCACAGTTCGCACCAAACTCAACTTCGACGATACGGTCGACGTGGCGACCATCATTTGCCGCCAGGATCTGCTCTGTCAGGTCCCCGTCGGCATAGGCCAGGGTGGCGTCAGCTCCGGCCTGCCGGACCCGGTCCGCCGCGTGAGATGCGCAGGTCGCGATCACCCGCGCCCCGCCCCATCTGGCCAGCTGCACGGCCAATAGACCAACGGTGCCGGCACCGCCCTGAACGAGCACTGTTCGATCGGTGACATCCCCACCCGAGAACACCGCATGAGCAGCCGTTAGCGCCGGGATCCCCAGAGCCGCGCCCTGTTTCAGGTCAAGCCCTTCCGGTAGCGGAACAGCCTGCTCAGCCGGCAGCGTTATGGAGGTGGCGGCGGTCCCGAACGGCCGCTGCCACTGACCGTTCCAGATCCAGACGGCCTCCCCTATACGGGCCGGGTCGCCCCCCTCGCCGACCTCTGCAATCACGCCCGACCCGTCACTATGGGGAATGATCACCGGATAGGGCAGCTCAGTCACTCCGGCGCGGGCGCCAGCCCTCGCCTTCACGTCAGAGGGGTTTACGCCGGAATAGGTCAGTTCCACACGCAGCTCACCTGGCCCCGGTGCGATATCGGGCAGGTCTTCCAGCTGCAGGACGGTTTCTGCCGCTCCAAACGCGCGATAGGTGACTGCCTTCATGATAGGGACCTCTTCGTACTGGCGAGTGCGATGCACACCCTCTGCTGCCCCCGTAAATGAGCGAAGACACGGCAGGCCTGCAAGCCCCCGCGTCTCCACCGCTCTCACCGGGTCGATGGTCCGCCCGATGGATTTTTACCGCTCAGGCAGGCACACCCGCGGACCGCAGCGCCTTGCTCCAATCCTTGCCGAAGGGGGCATTGGATGCCGCGTGATCTTTTTCGTAACGTGCAATGTTGAACCCCGGCTGCACGGTGAGTAGCGATTTCACGACATCCCGCGCCTTGTCCGATTGCCCCAATGCCTGCAGGGCGATGGCTTTGGTCCGTAACGTTGCCGGGAAGGTCGGGTTGGCCTGCAAGGACCGGTCTGCCAGGTTGACTGCACGCTCGTAATTCTGCGCGCCCAGATTGGCTGTCGCCGAATATGAATCGAAGTAATAGCGCTGCGGTCCCAGCGGAGAGAGCCGCCGTGCGGCATCCGTCAGCCTTACCGCATCCTCCGGCTGGTTCTGATAGGCAAGGGTTGTGCCCTTCAGCAGCAATGCCAATGCTTCGTTCGGATTGTCCTTCAGTGCGAGATCATAGGAATCCTGCGCCAGATCGAACCGGAACATCAGGTGGCTGGCGATCAGCCCCCGTACCGTCAGTGCCAGAGAGAACGTCGGATCCTGGGCGAGCGCCGCTGCCACCAGCTGGTTGGCGAGATGCGCGTCAAGCTGACGATCCGTGGAGAAACCTTTCTGCACGCGCATCACATGCCACATCGCCATCCACGTCAGGGCAACCGGGTGCTGCACTTCACGTTCCAGCAGGACTGCGAGGATTTCCTGCGCCTGGTTGAACTGCGGCATCTGCATGTCCTGCATCAGCGCGATCGCCGCCATCAGCAAGGTATGACTATCGTGTTTGGACAGCGGCCTGAAGCCAACCAAACGCACCGCTTCACCGACCACGGTCCAGCCGATCTGTGCGGTAACATCTCGCAAGGCCATGCTGCACCCATTGGTTAGCATCGCGAGGGTTTCGGTGAAGTCTCGCGACCAGATAACCCGCTCCCGCTCGGCGTCATGCAGGTCAACCTGCAAACGGTAGGTCTGGCCGGTAACATTGACGGTCCCCGATACAAGATAGCTGGCACCCGCCATCGAATAGACTTCGCTAGGGCGGATCTGATGCGGATCGAACTGCCGCGACGCCAGATATGACGTGACGCAAAAGGCATGGCTGCGCGACAGGTGGCGCACCAACTCCTCCGAGAGCAATGCCCCAAGCGGAGATTTTGCATCTCCCGGCGCGCGGTGCACAAACGGCAGAACGGCGATCGGCGGCAATAGGCTGTCCAATACGGCGCGGCTGTAGTCACGCAGCATGCCCGTGGCGGCCCGATTGCGGGCATCGGCGCGCGTCAGCTCATTGCGCTGCTGTTCCAACCAGACCGCAAATGTCGTTTCATGCGGCAGCTCAAAGCCTTCCATGAAATCGCCCTTGGCAGGGTCTGCATCTACTTCGATTTTCGACAGATCCAGGACCACGCGCTCTCGATTGGCGGACAGAAAGGACGCACATTCGCTTCCAAGATGCCGACGGAGAGTCGAGAGCGCGGTTCGCAAACTGGCCTTCGCCTGCTCTGGCTGGGCCAGACTCCACAGGGTACGCTCCAAAAACGCTCGTGTTCGCACACCGCCTTCTGCAGTAGACAAAAGTGCCAACAGTGCTTGGTGCTTTGAGCCGAGGAGAAGACTGTCTCCGTCGGGCAGAAAAACTCCAAACGCGCCAAAATGGCGAATTCTAAGTTTATTTTCCATATCCCAAACCCATTACCTCTAGCAATACAACCGGAACCTATAAACCCCAACTCCGACCGAATTGATTACCCACCCATTAACCATCTCACAAGAATCAATAAAAGTCACCACAAATAATACAACCTAAAGGATTTCAGTATGTTTGGATAACGCACACTTGTGGAGTATTCCCTCCAGCATCCAAACCACTGATCGGAATCCAGCTATTGACCACGGCTGAATGAGACGACAGCCGCAATATATTGTCTCCTCCAGATGGAGAAACTGCACATCCGGTGTCAGGACAGCCGAGCCGCGCAGGCGGAATAGCCGTCACATCCGACGCCGTTCTCTAACAGTCATTGATCGGGAGACCGGATACGGATGCGAAATAATGCACCCTATGATTGTTTTGATTAATTTTCAGATATAAACCGATACCCGCTGCCGACAGTATCGACACGACCCACGCCACCATTCGGTAGGTGATACCCTACAACCATCAGCTGCTCAGATGACAGCCGCTGCAACAGCTTTTGCCGCACCCTGGCCGCGGCGGCCGGGAGTTGATCGGATGCGATTTCCCAGCCCGGCTCGGAGAAGCTGACATGTGCATTGGTGATCGCATCACCCAGCACCATCGCGTTATCCGTCCCACCTGAAATTTCAAACGACATATGGCCGGGTGAATGGCCAAAGGTCGCGTGTGCAGCAACACCTGGCAGGATCTCGGCGCCATCATCGAACAGGGTGATACCATCGGCAAGGATCTCCAGACGTCGGCGTGCGCCAACCGCCATGGACTCACGCGCGGCGCCGATTGACCCCACGGTTGCAGGATCAAACCAGTAGTCCCATTCCTTGCGCCCCATCATATGTTGAGCGTTGCTAAAGAGCGGTTCGTCGAAATCATCCAGAACGCCCCAGAGATGGTCAGGATGGCAATGCGTGAACACCACATGCGTGACATCCTCCGGGCTGATCCCCACGGCAGCTAGCGCATCGGGCAGCTGTCCAGTCCCATCCTGAAAGGCGGGCCCCGCACCGGTATCAAACAGAATGATGTGATCCTTGTCGCGCAACAGCGTGACATTCACCTCCGGTGTGAGCGGCTCATCAGGAGAAATCCCATGCTCCGCAAGGACACGCGCAAGCGCAGATGGCTCCAGATCCCCATACAGAAAAGAGGGTGGCAACTGCATTCGGCCATCTGAGAGGCTGAGCAGCTCCGCTGCGCCGAGCGACACTCTGGTTTCCGCCCAAACACGCCCGAAGGGCACCAGCGCGAGCCCGGCCCCCAACCCCTGCACAAAATGCCGTCTTGTTACTGCCATGGTTCAACTCCCTCTTCCGCAAGAGTAATAATATTCAAATATGTGCATAAAATGAAGCCCAATACGCCGGATAGAGGGCCTGACCGAAGAATAGCAAAAACCGACAGATAGAAACCTGTCGGCTTTTTCCCTTTTGTTTTCGAGGCGGTCGCCTATTTCCGGCTCAGCTCTTTCCAGACGCCATTCTCTACCACCGAGATGACAATGACATCGGCGCCCCTATGGTCATCCGGCCCATAGGTGATCTGGGTATCGGTCAAGGCATCAAAGAAATCGAGGCTTTCCATCCCCTTGATAAAGCTTTCATGAGTCAGATCGGGGCCTGCGGCCTCCAGCGCATTCACCACGGTATTGGCTGCACTATACCCGAGCATGGCAAAGCCACCGGCGGGCTGGCCGAACTTTGCTTCGTAATCCGCCATAAACTTCGCCGGAACGTCGTCTTCAGCCCGCGCGATCAGGTCAGCCCAGCCAGCCGCAGCATATAGACCCTCCGTTACGCCGCCGGGCACCGCCGCCACCACCTCAAGAAAACCGGCGGAGGTGTTGAGGAATTTCGCCTCAGTCCAGCCCAGCTTCTTGGCGGTGCCAACCACGGTAATCCCCTGCCGCACGCCAAGAGCCATGGTGATGATATCGCATCCTTCGGACTTCAGCTTCGTCAGCGAACCGACGAAGTCCAGCTCATCCGGCTTATGGGTCGTCTCGGCAGCGAAACTCAGCCCTAGTTCGGCAGCAACATCCTGGCTACCCTCCTTGATCTCCTTGCCGAAATCCGACGGGATATACATCGAGCAGACTTCTTTCGCATCGAATTCTTCCGCCAGATAGGTCACACCGGCGCGGACCTGATCGTAATAGCTGGAAAACCCGATGAACTTATTGTCGATCGGCTCCTGCAACATCTGACGCGCAGCGGTCAGCGGGCTGATATTGGGAATGCCTTTCGGATCCAGCAATTTGAACCCTGCGATATTCATGGGTGTTCCCAACGACAGGAGCATTGCAAAGACCTGATCGCGATTCAGAAGCTTATTGTAGCCCTGCATGGCCCGCGGAATCTGATAGCCATTGTCTTCGACCACGAAACGAATTTGGCGGCCGTGAATGCCGCCATTGGCATTGGCCTCGTCAAACCGCAAATTGGCGCCATTTACGGCCGGCACACCAACAGCGGCAAATATTCCACTCAGGTCATTGACCGAGCCGAGCACAATTTCACTGTCGCTCACTCCTTGGGTCTGCGCCATCGCCTGAGGCGCAAGCCCCGCCGCCAGTGCGGCCCCGATAAAGCCCGCTGTCCATCTCTTCATCTGCGCTTACTCCCTTGTGTCCCCCGGCGCGGATGCGCCTGTTTGTCAGTACATCTGGTCGATCAGGTTCTTGTGCTTTTTCTCCACCAGCCCACGTTTCAACTTCATGGTCGCGGTCAGCTCGTCATCCTCGGCCGTGAGCAGAACGTTGATCAGACGGAAATCCTTGATCTGCTCGACACGCGCGAAATCACGGTTGACCGCACCGACCTCACTCCGGATCAGATCAACCACCGGTTCCGCAGCACAGAGCGAGGCAAAATCACTAAACGGGATTTTCCGATCTTGCGCAAATTTCTCGACGTTTTCCTGATCAATCATGATCAGGCAGGTCAGGAATTTGCGCCGGTCACCGATCACCACTGCGTCTGAAATATAGTGGCTGAACTTTAACCGGCTTTCGATTTCAGCCGGTGTAATATTCTTGCCGCCAGCGGTGATAATGATGTCCTTGATCCGCCCGGTGATGGTCAGGAACCCATCTTCGTCCAGCCGCCCGACATCGCCAGTGCGCAGCCAGCCATCCTCGGTATAGGTCTCAGCCGCTTTTTCAGGCTTGCGCCAATATCCCTGGAAATTGTTGAGCCCCCAGAGCTGAATTTCCCCATCCGCCGCGATACGAATATCAACGCCCGGCACGGCTTGGCCAACAGTGCCCGGCCGATGCGACAACACCCGGTTTGCCGCCGTAAGTCCTGCGTTTTCGGTCATCCCGTAGCCCTCGATCAGCGGCACGCCAATCGACCAATACCAACGCAGCAATTCAGGGGAAATCGGTGCCGCCCCGGTGCCGCCCCGGCGCAGCCGGTCCAGCCCGAGCATTCGGCGCAGATTACGCAGAACCAGCATATCCCAGATCCGATAGCGCAGGGCGATACCCGCAGGGACGGGTTTTGCGGCCAGTACATACTCGGCCCGCGCAGCCCCCGCAGCGACCGCCCGACCAAAGGCCCAGCGCCCCAGCCAGGTCGCCTCCTGCGCCAGGACCAGAACGCGGGAATAGACTTTTTCCCAGACACGCGGCACCGCAAAGAAGGTGGCCGGCGACACTTCCTGCATATTGTCGAAAACGGTTTCCGGGCTTTCGGCGAAATTCACCGTACTGCCGGCCGCCATTGGCAGGTAGACGGAGACGTTGCGCTCAAGGATATGGCAGAGCGGCAGGAAACAGAGCTGCTCATCCGTGGCGTAGCATTCCAGTGCACGCGCGCCTGACTCCATCGTCGCGAGGATGTTCTCGTGACTCAACATGGCGCCCTTGGGCAGGCCAGTGGTGCCCGACGTATAGATCAGCAGCGCGGTTTCATCTGGCCGCGACCGGGCCACCGCGTCCTCGAAAGCGGTTGGATTTGCCATCTTGAAGGCCGCGCCCTGATCATAAAGCTGATCGAGAAACAGGCATCTGTCATGCTCCAGATCATGCAGCCCGTCGCGCTCCAGAATGATAACCCAGCGCAGATGCGGGACCTCGGCTTCGATCTCCAGGAACTTGTCCAGCTGCTCGTCGTTTTCTACCACCAGAAACCGGCTGCCGCTGTCATTGATCAAATAGGCCAGCTGCTGGGCGGAATCTGTCGTATAGACGCCAGACGCAATGGCCCCGGCGCCCTGGATGCCCATATCGAGATAGAGCCATTCCTTGCGGTCTTCGCTCAGGATCGAAACAACTTCACCTCGCTCAAGCCCCAGCGCCATCAGGCCCAGGCCGATCTTTTCCGCATGGTCCCAGTAGTCCTGCCAGGAATAGGCCTTCCAGATGCCCATATCCTTTTCGCGATGAGCGGTCCGTTTGCCCAGTTGATGACAGCGCAGCGAAAACAATTTTGCCACGGTATCGCAGCCATCGACCATGACGGGCCGCTGCCCCGGCGTGGCATTGTAGCTGGCGCCGTTCAGTTCAACCTGAGGAAGCGGGGCCGCATCGCCGCCCGCCTGTGTTGTTATGTCTGCCGCCGACGCTGTCTGTGTCACCGCTGTCCTCGCATCCATTCAGGTCCCTAGTTGATCTCAGTCGCGCCGATCAGCGCCATGTCTTCTTGCGCTTCCAGCGTTTCTCGCTGCGCTGCCCGGCCTCCTGATGGCCGAGGTAAAACGCTTTGATATCCTGGCTGTCCATCAGCCGGTCGGCGCTGCCATCCATGACGATACGCCCGATTTCCATGACATAGCCGACATGCGCCAACTCCAGCGCGATCCGCGCGTTCTGTTCCACCAGCATCATGGTCACCCCCTCATCGCGGTTCAGCCGCTTCAGGATGCCAAAGATTTCCTGTACCAGCAGTGGCGACAGGCCAAGGCTTGGTTCATCCAGAAGCATGATGCGCGGACGGAGCATCAACCCACGCCCGATCGCCAGCATCTGCTGCTGACCGCCTGACAGTGTGCCAGCCTCCTGATGGCGCCGCTCAGCCAGGATGGGGAAATAGTCAAACACCATCTGACGGTCGCGCTCGATCTCAGCCTGATCACGGCGGGTATAGGCCCCGAGGGTCAGGTTTTCGTCAACGCTGAGCAACGGAAAGACCTCGCGCCCCTCGGGCACATGTACGATGCCCCGGCGGACGATCCGATGCGGTTCCTCACCTTGGATTTCTTCGCCGTCGAAGCTGACCGTGCCCTTCTCAGGATCCATGATACCCGAAATCGTCTTCAGCAGGGTAGATTTTCCAGCGCCATTGGCGCCCAGAACCGTGACGATCTGCCCGGCCTGAACCGATAGCGAAACACCGCGAATGGCCATGATCGGCCCGTAGAAACTCTCAAGATTGCGAATGTCCAGCAAGGCCGCGCCCATCACACCGCCCCCGCGCCCAGATAGGCTTCGATAACAGCCGGGTCGGCCTGCACTTCAGCCGGGGTGCCTTCGGCCAGTTTCGCGCCATCGGCGAGGGCCAGAACGCGGTCCGACACGCTGGACACCAGACCCATGTCGTGTTCCACCATCAGGACAGTGATCCCCATCTGTTTGCGGATATCGTCGATCCACCAGCGCATATCCTGGGTTTCCTCCACCGACAGGCCGGAGGCGGGTTCATCCAACAACAAAAGCCGCGGCCCCGAGGCCAATGCACGGCCAAGCTCGACAACCTTGCGGATGCCATAGGGCAACCCGGCAATCATCTTGTTGCGGTAGGCTTGCAGATCCAGGAAATCGATGACCTGCTCAACAGCAGCCCGGTGCAACCGTTCCTCGCGCCGGACACGTGGCGCAAAAAACAGCTCTTCGATCAGGGTAGTGCGCCGATGACGATGCCGACCGACCAGCAGGTTCTGCAGCACCGTCGCATGATCGAACAACTCGATATTCTGAAACGTCCGCGCAATGCCCAGATCCGCCACCGCATCCGCGTTGCACTGCAACAGGTCACGCCCATCAAAGCGGAACTGGCCGGAATGTGGTTGGTAGAACCTGGAAATCAGGTTGAATACGGTGGACTTCCCCGCCCCATTTGGCCCGACGATGGCATAGACCTCACCTTCCTCAACCGAGAAGCTGAGATCATTCACCGCCACAACGCCACCGAATTTCAACGTGGCATGTTCAATCTCCAACAGGCTCATCTGAGGCGCTCCGTCTTGAGATAGGATTTCTGACGCCGGAACATGTCCTTGCGTGCGAAGGGGAACAGCTCGAACCAGATGCGAATCTTCAGCCAGCGTCCATAGAGGCCCATCGGCTCAAACAGAATGAACAGGATCAGGATCATGCCAAAGACGCCGGTTTCCAGACCCGGAATGGCAACCCCGCTGCCGAGCACGCTGTCTTTCAGGATCGACAGCCCCTGCGGCAGAAAGGCGACCACCACCGCGCCAAAAAACGCGCCATGTATTGATCCCAGCCCGCCAATCACGATCATCATCAGCAGCGTAATCGAGATCACCAGAGAGAAGGTCTCATTGTTAAAGGCACCGGCGTAATAGCCCATCAGCGCCCCGGCCCAACCGGTGATCATGCAGCTTAACCCAAAGGCGGTTGCCTTGGTCCGGGCGATATGTACGCCCATCGCGGTGGCGCTGACTTCACTGTCGCGCACCGCTGCAAAGGCCCGGCCAAGCGGTGACCGTAATAGATTGCGGTAAAACAGCGTTGAAATCACCGTGACACCAAGAACCAGATAGTAAAAGCGCACCGGCATGGTCCAGCGTTCAATCTCGATCCCAAAGAGACGGATCACGTCAGGAAATTTGCCCGACACACCACCGGTCCAGGGTTCAAGCAGAACGATGATGTCATCGGCCAGGATCGACAGGGCAATGGTAGCAATCGCCAGATAGATCCCGTGCAATCGCAGGGCCGGAATGGCGATGATGGCCCCAACAACCCCGGTCAGTACCCCTGCCAGCGGGAACGCCAGAACAAAGGGCACACCCTGTTCAATCAGGATGGTATTGGCATAGCAGCCAATCGCCAGAAACGCAGCATGGCCAAGGCTGGCCTGTCCCGTCTGGCCGGTCAGCAGCATCAGCCCCAGCCCGGCAATCGCCCAGATCAGAACATTGGTGACCTCGCCGATGTAGAATTCGTTGATCAGCAGTGGCAAAGCCAGCGCCAGCACAATCAACGCACCATAAACCAGCAGGCTATGACGGTCAGGAAACAGGCGGATGTCGTGGTCGTAGCTGGTTTTGAACTGAATCCGCATCGCCTTATACCTTCTTTGTGCGCACTTGGCTGAACAGACCATGCGGACGGAAGACCAGCACCGCCAGCAACAGCACGTAAGGGGCAATCTGCGAATAGCCAGCCGCCAGGTAACGCGCGGCAAAAGGTTCGATCACGCCGACGATCAACCCGCCCGCCAACGCACCCGGAAGCGAGCCGAATCCACCGATCACCGCCGCAGCAAAGGCCTTGATGCCCAGCAGCCCGGCATTTGGATCAATCGCGCCCTTCGACGCAAAGAGGATTCCCGCAACAGCCGCCGTCGCTCCCGAGAGCCCCCAGATGAGCCCCTGCACCCGCCTGACCGGAATGCCCATGAAATAGGCCGCCATCTGGTTTTGGCTGGCCGCCTGCATGGCCAGACCCAGCTTGGTGCGCTGAAAGAACTGGTAGAGCGACCAAGTCAACAGCACCGTGACAACAATCACCGCTATATCGGCCAGCCCCAGAACGACGCCGGCAAGCTGTACATCTCCCAGCGCCAGCGGACTCTCAAGCGTCTGTGGCTCATGGCCCCAGATCGCACCGGCAAAGAAGCGAATGACAAAGCCCAGCGCGATCGTCAGGATGACAACCGCCGTCTGGTTCTGCCCAAAGAGATGACGCAGGATCAGCAGGTCAAGCAGATACCCAAGCCCGGCCATGATTGCGATCGACAGCGGTGCCGCGACCCAGAAGGGTAAGTCCAGATATTCAGCATTGGTCAGTCCCAGCGTAACGAAGGCGCCAAGCATCATGAAATCGCCCTGAGCGAAATTGACCGCCTCGGTCGCCTTGTAGATCAACACGAAGCCAAGCGCGATCAGACCGTAAACACAGCCGTTCGCGAGCCCGCTGACCAGCAGCTGCACTCCGTCCAAATTGTCCTCCCCCACCCGTTCAAGGCGGCTTTTCTTTTGCGCAGGTCCTATGCGTTTCAGACCTCCTCAAGCCAAAACGCCGCTGCGATTAAACCCAGAGTAGAGAGGTTGAAATTCACCTGTCAATCCGCGCGACACTGCGTCAGCGCCAGAAAAACAGGCTACCGCATTCGAAAAATGCCTCTACCATTCGCGGCGCAATCTTGGGCCGAACCGGTGCGCGAGGTGACCAGTCAGCCGCAGACGCTCTTTAGCGCAGCGCAAAATCTCGCGGCCGCTGCCGACAAGAGGTGCTCACTCCGCAGGCAGAGCCCGACCGGCCCAAGGGTGCTGTCAGTGTCCAGCGGCAGCTCTACCAGGGCGCCGCTGGCGAGGTCAGATTTCACCACCCCATGGCTGATGATCCAGACCGCCTGATGTGCCAATGTGAACTGGCGCCCAAACGTCGACGAGACTGTTTCAATGGCGGCCTCAGGCATCGAAATGCCCTGTTCCAAGAACATGCGTTCAACCGAAGGGCGAATAATTGACTTCGGCGGCGGCATCAAAACCGGAAACGCGCCGAACAGCGCATAGGGGAGATCCTGCGGTGCCAGCTCCGTCAGCGGATGGCCCGGTGCGACGACCACGGTTACCCGCTCACGGAACAGCGGATCGAAATCCAGGCCCACCATATTTTCGGGTGCCGGTAGTCGCCCTACGACCACATCCAGCTCTCCGCGCCGCAACAGATCCAGCAGATGCTGATTGTCTCCCGACATGACGGAAAACCGGTTACGCGCGCCCTGCGTCCAGATATTGGCCAGCGCCTCCGGGACAACGGTTGCCGAGACCGTCGGCAAAGCCCCAATCGCGACCTTGGATCCCGCGGCCTCATCCAGCCCACGTAGCAATTCGACACCGTCGCGTGTCAGGGCCAGACTGCGCCCCGCATAGTCCCTGAACATCTCACCATAGCTGGATAGTCGAATGCCGCGACCGTGTTTCTCGACCAGAGGTTTATCGCAGACGGCTTCCAATTCGCGCAGCGCCCGCGTCACTGCCGGCTGGGTCATGCCCAGGCGCTCCGCCGCTTGGGTCACGCTCATATTTCTGGCAACCTCGACAAAGACCTCCAGATGGCGGAGCTTCAGCTGAGATGAAAGGCGCATATCATTTTCGACATAAAAATATCCACACAAGGGGATTATACAGACCATTTACGATATGAGATAAGGGATAATCCATGGAGGAGCATATGCACAAGCCGCAGTATGACGCAGGGATGAAGGTTCGTCGCGAGGTATTGGGCGAAGCCCATGTGGCCCGCGCAGATGCTGCGACAACAGCGCTGGATGCGCCTTTCCAGTCCCTGATTACCGAAGCAGCCTGGGGGACAGTCTGGGCCTCTGAGCAGATCAGCCGACGCGAACGCTCGATGCTGACGCTGGCCCTTCTTGCGGCGCTCGGCAATTTCGATGAGATCCCGATGCACATCCGTGCAACCGCAAATACCGGCGCAACACCCGAAGATATTGCTGAAGTTTTCCAACATGTTGCCATCTACGCGGGGGTGCCGCGCGCCAATCATGCGCTGAAGCTCGCCAAGAGAACCTATGCCGAAATGGCCGCCGAAGAACGAGGCGACGCCACCCCCGCAGGAGACAGCTGTGACGCCCCCTGATTATTTTACCCGCGACCGCCGCTGGCACCCTCCTGCCTTCACGCCGGACTACAAAACCTCGGTCAGCCGATCCCCCCGATTGCCGCTGCTCAGCCTCGAAAACACTGCCAGCGAAATCACCGGCCCGACGTTTGCGCCCAGCGATATCGCGCCCGGAGACAATGACCTTCTGACCAATTTCGCCCACGATGGCGGCAGTCCGATCGGCGAGCGCATATTGCTGCATGGGCGTGTTCTGGACGAAAACGCACGTCCCGTTCCCAATACACTGGTCGAGATCTGGCAAGCCAATGCCTCGGGCCGCTACCGCCATAAAAAGGACGGCTATCTGGGTGCATTGGACCCCAATTTTGGCGGCTGCGGTCGTGTTCTGACCGATGATCAGGGCGCCTATGCCTTTCGCACAGTGAAACCAGGGGCCTACCCCTGGCGCAATGGCATAAACGACTGGCGGCCTGCACATATACACCTTTCGGTGTTTGGCCGCGCCTTTGCGCAGCGGCTGATCACCCAGCTCTACTTCGAGGGCGATCCGCTGATTGCCCGCTGCCCTATCGTTAGCACCATCCCCGATCCCGCCGCCGTTCAGCAACTGATTGCGCGGCTCGACATGAACGAGACGCTGCCGTTTGACATGATTGCCTATCGCTTTGATATCGTGCTGCGCGGGCGTCGCTCTACCCTGTTTGAAAACCGGCGGGAGGGGAACTGATGGTGCCGCCACTGAAGGAAACCCCGTCTCAGACCGCAGGCCCCTATGTGCATATCGGCCTAGCGCCAGGTGCCGCCGGGTTTGAAATCTATGAGGCCGAGCTGGGTCAGGATATCGCCGGGCCTAATGCCAGGGGCCAGCGCATTCGGGTTCAAGGCCGGGTCTTCGATGGCACCGGCGCAGCTCTGAAGGACGTTTTGATCGAGGTCTGGCAGGCCAATGCCGATGGGCGCTATCCGCACCCGGAAACTCCGACATCCGATAACACGCGCGCGCCGGTCGAACCCGGCTTTCGTGGCTGGGGCCGCGCGATTTCTGATTTCGACACCGGGGACTGGCAGTTCGATACCGTGAAACCGGGAGGTGTCTGCGGGCGTGACGGGAAGACCATGGCACCACATATCAACCTCTGGATCGTGGCGCGTGGCATCAACATCGGGCTGAATACCCGGCTCTACTTCGACGATGAGCCGGAGGCCAACGCCAGCGATCCCATCATGGCGCTGATCGAGCAGACCGAGCGGCAAAAAACCCTGATCGCCCGCCGCCAGGATCACGGCAGGGCGGACGATGCGCAGGCACCCGTGACCTATCGCTTTGACATTCACCTGCAAGGGCCGGACGAAACCGTGTTCTTCGATATCTGAGGGCTGATCATGACCAATCCCTGTATCATCTGCGTCGCGATAACCGGCTCTGTGCCGCGCAAGGCCCATAACCCGGCCGTGCCGATCACTGTTTCCGAACAGGTAGAGAGCACACAGGAAGCCTATGAAGCCGGTGCCAGCATCGCCCATTGCCACGTCCGCCAGGACGACGAAACACCGACTTCCGATCCTGACAGGTTTGCTGAACTGATGGATGGGATCCGGCGGCACTGTCCCGACATGATTGTCCAACTCTCTACCGGCGGCCGCTCCGGCGCTGGTCGCGAACGCGGCGGAATGCTGTCTCTACGGCCCGATATGGCTTCGCTCTCGGTGGGCTCCAATAATTTTCCAACCCGCGTCTACGAGAACCCGCCGGATCTGGTCGATTGGCTGGCTGCGCAGATGCAGGCCTACGACGTGAAACCGGAAATTGAGGCCTTTGACCTCTCCCATATTCATCAGGCAGTGGCGATGTCGCGTGACGGCCGGTTGAAGGCCCCACTCTACGTCCAGTTTGTACTGGGCGTGAAGAATGCAATGCCGGTGGATCGTGATGTGTTCGACTACTACGTCAAGACTATGCAGCGCCTTGCCCCAGATGCGCAGTGGTGCGCGGCCGGGATCGGAGCCGGACAGATCGAGGTCAACGAATGGGCCATCGCGGCAGGCGGGCACACCCGTACCGGGCTGGAAGATAATCTGCGACTGGACCGGCATACGCTTGCCCCCTCCAATGCCGCACTGGTGCGCCGGACGGCGGATCTGTGCGAACGCTACGGGCGACCCGTTGCTACCGCTCATCAGGCCCGCAGCATTCTGGGCCTTCGCGCAGCCAACGGCTGAAACGGGGCGACCGGCTATCACCTGTCAGCGCAGCAATAGGCCGACCCAAGACACCTCTTTCGGCTGTTTCATGCCCATCCCAACGGACGCGGCGTCAGCCAGCCTGACCCCCTTGTCTGCGCGCATATCGCACCCTATCTCGAGAATGCGCGCGACGCATTCGCAGCAAGAGCCGCTCCTCCCTCGGCTGCTGTAGCCTGATTGCCTAACCCTCCCGAGTTGCACAGGGCTTGGAATGCGCCGCGCGTTACCATCCCTCGCATCCCATTGGCCATGAGATATAGCGCCAAGCCTCCTCAATCCGCGACGTCTTGCTGCTCCGGGATCTGCGACAGATCACGCAATATCGGGCAGTCCGGGCGATTATCGCCGGAACAGCAGGTGACCAGTTCCGACAATGTGTCCCGCATCGCTTCCAGATCCGCGATCTTGAGGTTGATCTTGTCCAGATGTTCCTGCGCCAGTTGTTTGACATCTGCGCTGGCACGGCTCTCATCCTCGTAAAGCGCAAGAAGCGTGCGGCAGTCCTCGATCGTAAACCCAAGCGCGCGGGCACGACCCAGAAACGCCAGCTTGTGAAGGTCGGTCTCCGCAAAACAGCGATACCCGTTTTCGCTGCGCCGCGGTTTGATCAGCCCAATGTCCTCATAGTATCGAATGGTCTTGGCCGGTAGGCCGGAGCGGTTCGCCACATCGCCTATATTCATGGTCGCACCTCTGCCAATTGCTGCGCGCCTCGCGCGTTTGGGAACTTTCCTAAGGGATCTATTTCGGAACTCATCCGACGCAAGCCCAGGCTGTTGCCGAGGCCGGTCACCTTAACGTTCAGTTTTCTGACACGCGCCTGTTCCATGGCTCGCCCCTTTCGACATCTGATCATCCCCTTTTGCGGCAGATATGAGGCTTCCAGTTAGGGGAAGGTCAAGGGCAGATAGCGCAGGTTTCTCGAACAGATGATGTGGCCATACTTACGCGCACCGGACCGGCAGGTGACGGGAACGAAGAGGCCCTCGTCGTATTCTTCTGAGGCGCAGCCAGCCGAAGCCGCTAGTGTGGTAGCGCAAGAAATACACATCCCGCGACGGCCGATGGTTTACGCCCCCCCAATGGGTCTGCCAATATGCCGCTCAGCGCAATTGGCGCCTGCCGTCACTGACAGAACAAAGGAATTTCGCAATGATACGCACTCGCGCCGCTGTGGCCGTTGCCCCGGGCAAACCGCTTGAGATCATGGAAGTGAACCTCGAAGGCCCGAAAAAGGGCGAGGTGCTGGTCGAAATCAAGGCAACCGGCCTCTGCCACACGGATGAATTCACCCGCTCCGGGGATGACCCAGAAGGGATCTTCCCGGCCATCCTGGGCCACGAGGGCGCAGGCGTCGTGATCGAAGTTGGCGAAGGCGTCACCAGCCTTGAAGTGGGCGATCACGTCATTCCGCTTTACACCCCCGAGTGCCGCGAATGCGAGTATTGCCTCAACCCAAAGACAAATCTGTGTCAGGCGATCCGCTCTACCCAAGGTCAGGGCCTGCTGCCGGACGGATCCACCCGTTTCTCGATGCTGGATGGGACACCGATCCACCATTACATGGGCTGCTCGACCTTTGCCAATCACACGGTGGTGCCTGAGATCGCCCTGGCCAAGATCCGCAAGGACGCCCCCTTTGACAAGGTCTGCTACATCGGATGCGGCGTCACCACCGGCATCGGCGCGGTGATCAACACCGCCAAGGTCGAGATCGGGTCGCGCGCGATTGTCTTCGGCCTTGGCGGCATTGGACTCAACGTGATCCAGGGTCTGCGACTGGCAGGTGCGGATCAGATCGTCGGCGTCGACCTCAACCCCGGCAAGGTTGAGATGGCCAAGAAATTCGGCATGACCGACTTCGTAAACCCCTCCGAGGTAGAGGGCGATCTGGTGGCGCATCTGGTTGAGCTGACCAAGGGTGGCGCCGATTACACATTCGACGCGACGGGCAATGTGCAGGTCATGCGGACCGCGCTTGAAGCGGCGCATAAAGGCTGGGGTGAGAGCATCATCATCGGCGTGGCTCCGGCAGGCGCCGAGATTTCGACACGTCCGTTCCAGCTGGTCACAGGCCGCAGCTGGCGTGGCACCGCCTTTGGCGGCGCCGCCGGACGTACCGACGTGCCCAAGATCGTGGACTGGTATATGGACGGCAAGATCGAGATCGACCCGATGATCACACACAAACTGTCGCTGGACGAGATCAACCATGGGTTCGAACTGATGCACGAAGGAAAGTCGATCCGCGCCGTGGTCGAATTCTGATCCACCCGCAGACCCGAGATCATGACGCAGGCCGCAGGGCCTGCGTTTTTTTTGCACTTCATCTGCCTGCATTCGGGGAACGTCCTGCCAGCAAGGGGTGGCGAGCCGCGTCAACCAAAGGCATAATTGCCCGGCACCTGCCCCGCTTTGGTTGAGGACCTTGCTTGAAACTACAAGCCGTTGACATCTCCCGGACCGAATCCGCCGCGACGATCATCTTTCGCACCCTGCGCAAGGCGATCATCACCGGTGAGCTGTCGGATGGAACCCCCCTGCGGCAAGATGAAATCGCCAAGGCCTTTCACACCTCGCGCTTTCCCGTTCGCGAGGCGATTGCCCGCTTGGAACAGCAGGGGCTGGTCACCTCCCAGCGCTACAAGGGTGCCGTGGTCGCAACCCTGTCGATGCAGGACGCCTCAGAACTCTTTGACCTGCGCGCCAAGCTTGAAGCGGATATCATCCGCGCCGCCGTCCCGAATATGACCATGGACATCCTCGCACAGGCGCGCGCGCATCTGGATGCCTTTGCCGCCTGCAATGCGCCAATGCAATGGGGGCCGCTGAACCGAAAATTTCACGGCACGCTCTATAGCGTCAGCGGCTTGCCCTATCACGTCGAGATCGTCGAAACCTCGATGGACCGGATTGATCGCTACCTTCGCGCGCAGCTTATCATGAGCGACGGCATGGCCCGCAGCAGCAGGGAGCATCGCGCGATACTGGCGGCTTGCGAAACAGGTGATGCCGATCTCGCGGCCCAATTGACAGCAGAGCATATTCTGGCTGCCAAAACCTCGCTTGAGGATCAGCTACGCGCGCAGATCCCCTAACGCCGCACTGCCGCACCTCTAGGATCCGGCGTCCACCGCCTCAAGGCTGACATCGTAGCCCCATAAGCGGCGCAGATGCTTCAACACCTCGTCGCGGTCATCCTCCGACAGGTGAATGCCGTCGCGCACCGTATGGGTCAGCTTCAGCTCGCGGTCGCCTTTCAGATCGGCATCGGTGACCTGAATATCAGGCTCTAAATAGGCCAGATCGTAGGAATGCGCGAGATCGCGCCGCACCGAGCGATAGCCACTGCGATTGTGGATCTGACTCACCACCAGATGTGACTGCTCGGCGTCATCAGCGAGGGTGAACAGTTTGAACTTGCGGATGAGATGCGGCGACAGGAACTGCTGGATGAAACTTTCATCGCGGTAATTGGCCCAGGCATCCCGCATCACCCGGCGCCAGTCGGGATCACCCGCGAAATCCGGAAACCATTCGCGATCTTCATCGGTCGGGTTCTCGCAGATGCGGCGAATGTCCTGCATCATCGCAAAGCCCAGCGCATAGGGATTGATGCCAGAATACCGCGGGTCGTCATATTCCGGCTGGAGCACCACATTGGTATGGCTGTGCATCATCTCCATATAGGCGCCTTCGGTCAGGCGGCCCTGCTCGAACAGCTTGTTGATAATGTAATAATGCACAAAGGTCGCGCAGCCCTCATTCATAACCTTGGTCTGTTTCTGGGGGTAAAGATACTGCGCCAGCATCCGCACGATGCGCAGGATTTCAGATTGCCAGGGATCAAGAACCGGGCTGTGTTTCTCCAGAAAATACAGCAAGTTTTCCTGCGGCAGATTCATCAGCTTGCGACGGGCACTATAGGGCTCGTCCCTGATCTGCTCCAGCTTGTCGCCCCCCATGGTTGCATCGGTCCATATATCCAGAACGCTCTGACCGCTTTCATAACCTTCACGCACCTTCTGCATCGCTGCCAGTTCTTCGGTGGTGGGTTTGGGCGGACGGCCATAGCGAAAGACCCCCTGCGATTGCAGCGCATGGGCCGCGTCCAGGATCTCCTCTACTGCGCTGAGCCCGTAGCGCTCCTCGCAGGCGGCGATGTAGTTCTTGGCAAAGGCCAGATAGTCGTGAATGCCGGCCGCATCGGTCCATTGCTGAAACAGGTAGTTGTTCTTGAAAAAATGATTATGCCCAAAGGCCGCATGGGCCATGACCAGCGTCTGCATGGCCATGGTATTTTCTTCCATATTGTAGCTGATACAGGGGTTTGAGTTGATGACGATCTCATAGGCCAGCCCCTGCCGCCCGGTCCGATACAGCGCCTCGTCGCGGGCGAAATGCTTGCCGAATGACCAGTGCTGATACATCAGCGGCAGACCGACGCAGGAATAGGCATCCAGCATCTGCTCGGCCGAGATGATCTCGATCTGGTTCGGATATACATCAAGCCCCAGATCATTCAGCGCAATATCCTCAATCGCGTCCCGCGCAACTTCCAGAAGTTCAAAGGTCCATTCCGGCCCCGTGAACAGTGGCTTCGCGATAGTATCACCCGCCTGCATTCTGCGCCCCTTTTGCCTTGGGGAGGAAGAACTCCCTGAAAATCGGATAGATATGGGAGGGTTGCGACACACGCTGCATCTCAAAATGCGGGACCTGAGCCTTGACCTGCCGGTAGTTCTGCCAGAGATCCTCACCCGCCTCGGGATTGCTCAACAGCATCTCCGCGTTCTCATCGACGATTTCGACATAGGCGTAGTACTGGCAGACCGGCAGCAGCTCTTCCAGAAGCAGCGCCTTGCAACGCGCCGAGTCATTGCCGAAATTCTCCCCATCAGAGGCCTGCGCCCCGTAGATGTTCCACTCATCCGGCGGGTAGCGTTCGGCGACGATCTCCTTCATCTTTTCTAGCGCGGTCGACACGATGGTGCCGCCTGTCTCGCGGGCATAGAAGAAGGTTTCTTCATCAACCTCCTGCGCGTGATGGGTGTGACGCACAAAGACCAGTTCGGTATGCTCATAGCTGCGCGCCAGGAACAGATGCAGCAGCAGGAAGAACCGTTTGGCCAGATCCTTCTCCCGCTCCTGCATGGAGCCAGAGACGTCCATAAGGCAGAACACGACCGCACGGGAGTTGCGGATCTTCTCCGGCACGTGGGTGTCATATCGCAGATCCAGCGGGTCAATATACCCCACCACGCGACGTTTGCGCTCCAGGGCCTCCAACCGGAGGATCAGCTCTTCAAGATAGGCTTCCTGTTCGGTGCTGCGTTCCGCCAGCGCCTGAAGCTCCTCGATCTGTTTTTGCAGCTCGGCTATGGATTTGGCAGTCGGGCGTTGCAGTGCGATCCGACGTCCCAGCGAATTGCGCATCGTCCGCACAAGGTTGAGGTTGTTCGGCGTGCCCGCAGTGGTCAGCCCGGCACGGCGTGTCCCGATGGTTTCAGTCTCTACAGAGGCTTTTTTGACCAGATCTGGAAGCTCAAGACCATCAAACAGGATCTCAAGGTATTCGTCGCGCGTCAGGGTAAAGGAAAATTCATCCGCGCCATCGCCATCCTCGGACGCCTGTTTGCCCCCCTCTCCGGCGCCCCCCTGCGGTCGCTTGAGCGTGTCGCCAACAACAAAATCCTTGTTGCCGGGCAGCACGTGACGGCGGCGCCCCCCCTTGGCGGAATGGTGAAACCGGGGTTCTTTCAAACCGCGTGAGGGAATAGTGACCTTCTCACCTTCGGCAGGAATACCGCCACCATCCTTGATCGATTTGTCGCGGACCGATCTGTCCACGCGCTCCTTGATGCTTTCGCGGGCGCGTTCGAGGAACCGTTGCCGGTTCCCCAAACTCTTGCCCTTGGGATTGGCGCGCCTGTCGATAAAGTGATGCATCTGCCACCCACCCTTTGCTGTTAGCCCGCCTTATTTACGCGCATGTACCATTCCACCAACCTGCGAACCTGCCGGTCGGTATAGCCGTGGCTGCGCATCCGTTCGACGAACTCCTGATGTTTGCCTTCGGTCTTGCTGTCCTTCTTCGATCCGAAGGAGATAACCGGAAGCAGTTCCTCGACCTGGCTGAACATGTGTTTCTCGATCACATCCCGCAGCTTCTCGTAGGAGTTCCATGCCGGGTTCGAGCCGGTATTGGCGCGATGACGCAGGGCGAATTTGACCACCTCATTGCGGAAGTCCTTGGGGTTGGCGATGCCCACCGGTTTTTCGATCTTGCTCAGCTCGGCGTCCAGAACCTCGCGGTCATAGAGCTGGCCGGTGTCCGGGTCCTTGTAATCCTGCTCCTCGATCCAGGCATCGGCAT
The DNA here is from genome assembly GCF_048056275.1 of Phaeobacter sp. JH20_26. Lineage (NCBI taxonomy): Bacteria > Pseudomonadati > Pseudomonadota > Alphaproteobacteria > Rhodobacterales > Roseobacteraceae > Phaeobacter > Phaeobacter sp. JH20_26. Next base: position 1,739,313 of record NZ_JAYMWL010000013.1, read on the forward strand.
AAGAGATATAGCGATCGAACACGTTCTGCCCGTATTCGGTATAGCTCTCCAGATAGGCTTTCTGGATTTCATTGCCGATGAACTCCTCATAGCGCGGGGCCAGTTCCGTTTTGATGAAAGCAAGGTATTTCGCCTCTGTCTCCGCCGGGAATTGTTCGCGTTTGATCATCTGCTCCAGCACATACATCAGGTGCACCGGATCCGCCGCCACCTCATCGGTGTCAAAGTTGAAGGTGGTCGACAGTACCTTGAAGGCAAAACGGGTCGAAATCCCGTTCATCCCCTCGTCGACTCCGGCGCGATCCTGATACTCCTGCACGGTCTTGGCCTTCGGGTCGGTGTCCTTCAGGCTTTCGCCATCGTAGACGCGCAGCTTGGAATAGAGATTTGAGTTTTCATGCGGTTTCAGCCTGGTCAGCACCGAAAACCGGCTGAGGATCTTCAGAGTTTCAGGCGCGCATGGGGCCGCAGCCAGCTCGCTGTGTTCGATCAGCTTGTCGTAGATCTTAGCCTCTTCGGAAACCCGCAGGCAGTAAGGCACCTTCACGATCGACACACGGTCGATGAAGGCCTCGTTGTTCTTGTTGTTCTTGAACTGCTGCCATTCACTCTCGTTGGAATGTGCAAGGATCAGCCCGGTGAAGGGGATCGCGCCGAAGCTCTCGGTCCCCATGTAATTGCCTTCCTGCGTCGCCGTCAGCAACGGATGCAGCATCTTGATCGGCGCCTTGAACATCTCGACGAACTCAAGAACGCCCTGGGTCGCACGATTCAGGCCACCTGAGAAACTATAGGCGTCGGGATTGTCCTGGCTGTAATGTTCCAGCTGGCGAATATCGACCTTCCCGACCAGCGTGGAGATGTCCTGATTGTTCTCATCGCCCGGCTCAACCTTCGCAACGCAGATCCGGCGCAGCCGCGACGGATAGAGCCGCACCACCGAGAATTTGTTGATATCGCCGCCGAACTCATCCAGCCGCTGGACCGCCCAGGGCGACATCAGCCCCGGCAGCCGGTGTTGAGCGATGCCATATTCATCGCTCAGCAATTTGCCCATCCGCACCGGATCGAAAAGGCCAAGCGGGCTCTCGAAGATCGGCGACAGCTGAGCTCCAGCCTTCAGCACGTAGATCGGCTGCTCCTCTACCAGACGTTTCAGACGTTCCGCGAGCGAGGATTTACCACCGCCGACCGGACCCAGCAGGTAGAGGATCTGCTTGCGCTCCTCCAGCCCCTGCGCGGCGTGGCGGAAATAACCCACGATCCGCTCGATCGTGTCCTCCATGCCGTAGAAATCCTTGAAGGCAGCGTATCGCTTGATGGTGCGGTTCTGAAAGATCGGACCCAGTCGCGCATCTTTTGACGTATCAACCAGCTCCTCTTCGCCAATCGCCTTGAGCATACGTTCGGCGACATTGGCATACATGCTGGGATCATCGCGACAAGCATTCAGATAGTCCTGTAACGACATCTCCTGCTCGCGCGTTTCGCCGTATTGTTCGGCAAAAATTTCGGCAATGTCTTTCATCTGGCTCTAGCCTCCTAGTTACTGCGCGCCGGTCCTCCTGGGGTCCAAGATCGCACACGGACAGAGGGCGCCCAGCGCGAGGGCCAAGTAATGTCCGCGTGAAAATATTCGTCTGAATTCTGCTCGGCGCCGGATCCGGCGATACAAGACCAGCGGGTCACTCTGAGCGGTGACATTCCAGCTGTGGCCTGGGTTTCGGCGTCGTGTACTTAGGATCAACTCTACACCAATTATGTCCTTCAGCCTATCTGAAACTGGTGTCTTTTTGGTTAATTGCCAGTGCGTTTTAATAGAACGCTTGTTCACACATTGGCGATATAGACGTGACCCGAACAGCCGAAACCGGCCCCCTTTCTGACGGCTCTTCGGCCTGCGGACACACGGTACCACCATAAACAGAAGGCAAATAAACGCAGCGCCCATCGCAAATGCACCGCAAACCCACCGCAGCCACTTCCCTAACGTCAACCAGAGGGGATCATTAACAAAAACCGACGGATAAACTTCGATGCAAATTGAATACAAATTAGCCACACCCTGATCTTTTCGGTAAAAATCCGCTCATCAAAACCTAGACAAGGCCGCTGGGAAGGCAGCAATATGGCGGCAATATGGCCGCGGAGACGGCTGATGGGCAAAACAATGCAGGCTACCTGGGCGTCACGGTTTCGGCGCTTTGGTCTTTTGACGAGCGGTATATAAAAATGAGTACGGTTGGATACATCGTCCGCGACATGGCGGGCACCAAGCAGCATGGTACATCTGCTGACACCCCCCAGGCGACAATTGCGACAGCAACCGCGAAAGACATTTCGCTGAACCTCGGACCCTCCGATGTCGAAAGCTACGCGCGGCGCGGCCAAGACCTGCATATTACGCTGATCGACGGTCAGGTGGTGGTGCTGGATGATTTCTTCAACACCGATGCGACAGGTGGCAAGAACCTGTTCCTCAGCGAAGAAGGCAACTTCATCGAAGTGGTTCTGGAGGACCGCACCGATGGCATGCTCTATGCCAGCTACGAACCTCTCGACATGAGCGGCAAGTGGAGCGCCTACGATGACATGGTGTTCCTTGACGTGGACCGCATCGAACCGGTTGTCGCTCCCCTTGTGGCCCCGCTGATCGGCGGCCTCGGCACCGCAGGCGCCGCAGCTGGCGTCGTTGGCGCGGCGGCCATTGTTGGTGCAGGCGGCGGTGGTGGTGGCGGAGGCGGCGGGGCCGTCACGCCAACCGTCGACAATCCCGATGCGACCTATCCGGTTGCAGGCTCGACCACCGAAGATGTGATCGTCAGCGGCACTGGCGCCCCCGGCTCCACCGTGGAAGTCACGCTCGGCACAATTACCGAAACCGTCACGGTCAAGGATGATGGCACCTGGGTTGCCAACTTCCCGGTGACCAACCTGCCGCCGGATGGCTCCTACGAGACCACAGTCTATGTAAAAGATCCGGCCGGGACCGAATTCAATCTGGATGGTCCCTCGGTCATCATCGACACCACCCCGCCGCCAATCGACGTCAACACTGTCGAAGGCGACGATCACATCAACTATATCGAAGTGGCCGACGGTGTTGTGATCAACGGCACCGGCGAAGCAGGGGCCAGCGTCAGTGTTGTGTTCCAGGGTGTGACCCGCACAACCACCGTGGCCGATGATGGAACATGGTCGGTGAACTACAGCGTGAACGAAGTGGCGACGGGCATCTACAGCTCCACCATCGAAGTCACCAGCGCCGATTCCTTTGGCAACACAAGCACCACGACTCACACGGTCGACGTCGACACCGAAACCCGGGTCACGATTAACACCCAAGTGGGCACTGATCACATGATCAGCGGCGCGGAACAGGCAGCGGGCATTACCCTCACCGGTACAGCCGAGGCGGGGTCGAGTGTTGTGGTGACCTTCCAGGGGGTCAGCCGTACCGTAACCGCAGATGCACAGGGCAACTGGTCGGCCAGCTATCTCAGCTCTGAAATCGCAACCGGCACCTATGACGCAAGCGTCTCTGCCGTGGCAACAGACACCAGCGGCAATACCAGCTCCACCTCCACCAAGATCCCGGTCGATACTGAAACCATGGCGTCGCTCGACGCGGTTCAGGCCGGCGACAATGTGATTTCCGCGCCGGAAGTCGCCAGCGGCGTAACCCTGACCGGCAAGGCCGAGCCAGGCGCCAGTGTCGCGGTGACGCTCGAGGGAACGACACGCACGGTCACTGCGGATGCGCAGGGCAACTGGAGCGCCGATTTCACCAGCAGCGAGATCCCGACCGGTGAATATGACGCCAATGTTTCGGTGACAGCAACAGATGCACTGGGCAACAGTGCCTCCACCACCGGCACCGTCCGTGTGGATACCGAAACCGATATCACCCTCAGCAATCCGCTGGCGGGCGACAATATGATCAATGCGGCAGAGGCCAACAACGGTCTGGACCTGACCGGCACCGCCGAAGCGGGCGCCAGCGTTGTGGTCCAGCTGGGGACAGCCACCCGCACTGTGACAGCCAACGCCCAGGGGCAATGGACGGCCAGCTTCGCCGGGTCGGATATCGCCGATGGCACCTATGACACAACGGTGACCGCAACAGCGACCGATGCCTACGGCAATACCGCCTCCACCAGCAGCCAGATCCGTGTGGATACCACCACCAGCGTTGGGCTTGATAGCGGGCAGGCCGGTGGCGACGATGTGCTGAACGGTGCCGAAGCCGCAGGTGGTCTGACCCTGACCGGCAGCGCCGAGCCTGGCGCCTCTGTCGCGGTGACCTTCCAGGGCATCACCCGGACCGTCACCGCCGACGCACAGGGCCGCTGGAGCGCGCCCTACGCAACCAACGAAATCACCCCCGGCGAGTATGACGCCCCGATCAGCGTCACCGCGACCGATGCGGCCGGCAATAGCGAGAGCACCTCCGGCACCCTGCGTGTCGATACCTCGACCGCTGTCAGCATTGATGCCAACCAGGCAGGCGGCGACAATATCGTCAACGCAGCAGAGGCGCAGGCCGGTGTCACGCTCACAGGCAACGCCGAGCCCGGCTCCGTGGTTTCGGTGACCGTTGCAGGCGTGACCCGCAGCGCAACCGTGGCTTCAAATGGCAACTGGAGTGCGCTGTTCGAGCCCGGCGCGCTGGCTGCTGGCGAATACAATACCTCGGTCACAGTGTCGGCAACGGACGCGGCGGGTAACACCGCTTCGGCCTCCTCTGCCCTGCGGGTAGACACCGTTGCGGGCACTGTGACGCTATCTCCCGACCCGATCGAGATCGACGACGTGATCAACGCTGTCGAACGCGCCGACGGTGTCGAAATCAGCGGCACCGCGACGCCGGGCCTGACCGTGACCGTTGGCCTTGGCACCGCAAGCCGTCAGGTCGTCGCCGATGCAAACGGCGACTGGGCGACCACCTTCCCGGCGGCCCAGATCCCGACCGGCACCCGCAACCTGCCGATCACCGCCTCCATCATCGATGACGCGGGCAATACCGCGAGCGTTTCAGATAGCGTTGCGCTCGATACGCTGGTGACGCCGTTGACGGTGCAACCGAACCAGACCTCGGACGACATCGTGAACAAGGCAGAGCAGCAGGCGGGTGTCACCTTCAGCGGAACTGTCGAAGCAGGATCGACGGTGGTGATCAACGTTGAAGGCAAAGAGCAGACTGCCACAGTCGACGCCCTCGGCAACTGGACGGCGACGCTCGACGACGCAACATTGCCGGACGGTGACCGCACCGTGACAGCCTCCATTACCGCGACCGACGCTGCCGGTAACGAACGCAGCATCACCGAGCAGTTCGACATCGACACATTGGTTGATCCGGCGTCCATCTACGCGCTGAAAATCACTGGCCAGGGCATTCTTGAGCTGGAAACCAAGGACGCGACCGACAATTACGCGGTCAATACGCTGAACCCGGCAGGCACTGTTGGCTCTCCCGCGGCGACCAAGACGGTCGACCCGCAGGATGGCACCGAGTTTGCCTTCGGCACGCCGATCCCGGATGGAACACATCTGGTCCTGTCGCGCAGCGATGATGTTGGCAATACCTCCAGCACCTTGGTGATCTTTGATGACAACGCAACGAACAGCGGCACCATCAATCACGCCGGGCTGGGCCAGTTCAACATCGACCATCTGGACTTGCAATTTGCCAACGACGTGCACCTCACACTCAATGAAGCTGACATCAAGGCACTGTCGAACAATTCCGACACCCTGACGATCCACGGCAGCGACAATGACAACGACCAGATCACCCTCACCGGCGGCAACGCCGCGAGCGCGGGGACCCGTGTGGTCGATGGTGAGCTCTACAATGTCTATACCATTGGCAACGATGGCACGACGCTGATCGTCGATCAGGACGTTCAGGTGGTCTTCTGATCCACAGCGATCACCCGGGGGCCGTTTGGCGCAAACCAACGGCCCCCGGCAAAACTACCCGGCAACAAGGGTAAGGGCACAGGCGATGCGAGGGGGCAGAATGCAATTGGGACGACCCATTGGCGCGGTGGCACTGTTGTGCTGCCTGTCGGCCTGCATGCAGTCCCTGCCCTTTGCCAAAACCGGCGAAGGCGCCGAAACCGATGTCAATCGGCGCGCCAGCAGCTTTGCCCAGCCGGATGCCAAAAACCCCTCGGTGGTGATCTCAACCCTGATGCAGCGTCAGTCCCTGCTTGAAGACGGCAGTGTCTATGACGTTGTTGCGCAATCCGCGATTTCCGCCTCTGCCCGCGCTGCCGAGGCCGAGCTGACCAGCGCCAAACTGCGTGCGGAGGCCAAATCCAAGAACTGGCTGCCGACGCTTGGCCCCTCTGTCAGCCTCACCGATCTCGGGGATCTGGTGGCGGGTATCCTGATTGAACAGGTGTTGTTCGACAATGGACGCCGCAAGGCCGAGCGCGCCTTTGCCGCCGCCGATGTCGAAGTCGCAGCGGTCAACCTCTCGATTGACATGAACAGCCGTGTAGAGACGGCCTTGGGCCTCTATGTCGCGGGCCTGCGCGGTGCTGAGAAAGCTGCGATCGGCACCCGCGCCCTGTCGCGGATGTATGAATTTGAACGTATCGTGAAGGGGCGCGTTGATGGCGGCGTGTCGGACCGGTCCGACCTCAACGTAGTGCAGAGCAAGATCAACGGCATCCGCTCAGCAGTGGCCACGGCCAAGGACGCCACCGCCACCTCAACAGCCGAACTTAGGGCGATGACCGGTCAGAGCTTTGACGGGACGCCAAGCCACCTGCAACTGGCGACCCCGCCGGAGGCCGGTGCCTATCTCACCGTTCTCAAAGCCGAAGCCGAGGCCACCCGCAGTGTCGAACAGGCCAAGATGGAGCGCGCAGGGCTGCTGCCGCAGGTCTCAGCCGCGGGCAATGTCACCAGCGATGGTTCGGGCGCCGGACTGACCCTTGATCTGGCGCAGCCCTTTGGCCTTGGCACGCCTGCGGCGCTGAAAGCGATCGAAGCCTCCAAGGAAATTGCCAAACGGCAGGTATCCGAGGCCGAGGAAGATGCACGCCGCGATTTCAGTCGCCAGATGCAAGGCCTCGCCTCTTATCGTAGGCAAGAGGCCGAAGCGGCATCCCTGGCGCAGACCAGCCGCGAGACTTATCGCCTGTTTCAGGCACAGTTTAAGGCCGGGCAACGCTCGGTCATGGATGTGGTATCCATCTACGAAGAGGTGGTACGCCGCGAACACGCCCATATCGACGCAAAATACGAAGTCGTTCTGATCCAGCTGGCGCTGGCAAGCGATATGGGACTATTGGCCGATGGGGACCGGATTTGAGCAATTCCAACCGCCCGACAGATGACACCGTGCTGCGGACCGTCCCCCCTGCCCCGCGCGACACCGGGACGGCAGGACGTGCCAGTGGTGGCAAACCGGTGCTGCGCGCCATTGATACCCAGTCGACGCCACATCTGGCGCCGGCCGCGGCCGCCCCTGCGCCGGCCCCCGGTCCCGCGACCCCACCGATGCCCGATGTCGATCTGACCGGCCTGCTGGAGGATGGCAACGTGGGCGAGGTCAGCGCGCTGATCGAGGACGCAACAGCGCGTATTCAGCATCGCGCCGCGCTCATCGCGACCTTTGCAGCCCTTAAAGGCACGAATGTCGCACTCAGCGACCTTGCCGAACATATGTGGCGCAATGATCCGGGCGATGTCTCCGTCGACTCGCTTGCCCGTGCGCTTCAGACCACGGGGATGCAGGCGCAGATCAATCATCAGGTGCCGCTCATCCCCGAAAGCTGGCCCGCGCTGGCGATGATGAACAATGGTCAATGCGTTCTGGTCCTGTCGCAAAGCCGGGATATGCTGAGCGTCTATGACACCACTTGCACAGATAATCGCGCGGATGTGCCAGTGGCCGAGTTCGGCCCCTATTTCACCGGCACAACGCTGGGCGCACGCAATTCCCTGAAACAGATCGCCGCCCGCCATACACCGCAGCTGGAAAGTGATCACTGGTTCTGGGGTGAGTTCCCCAAATACCGCCGTCAGGTCGGCGAGATCATGCTCGGCTCGCTGGTTGCCAATATTCTGGCCGTCTCAGTCGCGCTGTTCTCGCTGCAGGTCTATGACCGCGTGGTTCCTCACCAGTCCCATGCGACGCTCTGGGTGCTGGCAATCGGCGCCTTCCTTGCGATCATGCTGGAAGCACTGCTGAAGCTGGCCCGTGCCCGGCTGACAGATGCCGCCGGACGCCAGATCGAGCTGTCGGTACAGAACAACCTGATGCGACGGTTGATCGGGATGCGCTCTGACAAGAAACCACTGCCCCCCTCAGGTCTGTTTGCCGCGATGCGCGATTTCGGATCGGTGCGCGAGTTCTTTACCTCCACCACGATTTCAACACTGGCCGACATTCCGTTCATCGCCGTGTTCCTGCTGCTGGTGGCATCGATTGCGGGCCCGATCGTCTGGATTATCATTGCAGGTGGCATCCTGATGCTGCTGCCCGCCTATTTCATGCAGAAGCGCATGATCGCGCTGACACGTCAGACACAGGGCGCAAATGCCAAAGCCGGACGCCTGCTGCATGAGGTCGTGAACGAGCTGGACACGCTGAAGAGCCAGCGCGGCGAAGACCGGGTTCTGCGGCTCTGGGATGAGCTGAACACGCTCTCCACTCATGCCGCGACCGAGCAGCGCCGCCTTGCCAGCGCGCTAACCCATTGGTCGCAGGGGGTCCAGCAGGCCACCTATATCGGCTCTGTCGTGGTGGGCACTCTGATGGTTTTCGCCGGTGAGTTCACCGTCGGTACCATCATCGCAACCGGTATTCTGACCAGCCGCACGCTGGCACCTCTGACCCAGTTTGCTGCCACGCTGGCCCGCTGGAGCAACGTCAAAGGTGCGCTGGAAGGACTGGACGCCATCGCCAACTCCGCTCAGGAAAAAGAAGACGAACGCTCTTATCTGCGCCGCGACAGCCTGCAAGGCCGGTTCGAACTGCGCGAAGTGATGTTTCGCTATGACGAAGACGGCGCCCCGACGCTGGACGTGCCGGGCGTTGCCGTTACCCCCGGCCAGCGGGTTGCGGTTCTTGGCGTCAACGGCTCCGGCAAATCGACGCTGCTGAAACTGATGTCGGGACTTTATGCGCCGGACCGTGGCCGGGTGATGATTGACGGCACCGACATGACCCAGATCGACCCGCGCGACCTGCGCCGCCATATCGGCTATCTCAGCCAGGATGTGCGGCTGTTTGCCGGGACGCTGCGCGAGAACCTGAACCTCAACCAGCTGGAACGCGACGACGACCGGCTGATGACGGCGCTGGATTTTGCAGGTCTCGGCGCCCATGTGCGCAATCACCACAAGGGCCTCGATCTGGAAATCTTCGACGGTGGCGGCGGGCTGTCCATCGGGCAGCGCCAGTCGATCGGCTGGGCGCGCCTGTGGTTGCAGAACCCGTCAATTGTGCTTCTGGATGAACCCACTGCCGCACTGGACCAAACGCTGGAACGCACATTGGTCAGCCGTCTGGAAACCTGGCTGGAGGGTCGCACGACCGTGATTGCGACACATCGGATGCCGATCCTGTCGCTGACCAACCGGACGCTGATCCTGCAATCCGGGCGCATGGTGGTCGACGGACCGCGTGATCAGGTTCTGGCACATCTTGCCGCAGGTGAGGGCAAATGACCTCGACCGGCTACGATCTTCGCGAAACCTCGCGCGGGGCAAGCCGCATCATCTATCTGGCGGCGGGCGCTCTGGTGGTGTTTCTGATCTGGGCCAGCTTTGCTTGGGTCGACGAAATCGTTCGTGCCGACGGCGAGGTTGTGTCCTCCTCGCGCTCTCAGATCGTGCAGAACCTTGAAGGCGGCATTCTTGCCGAACTCCATGTGCATCAGGGCGACACGGTGAAGGCCGGGCAGATCCTCGCCCGTCTGCAGGATACCAAGTTCCGCGCCGCCGCTGATGATCTGCAGGACCGGATCGACGCGCTGGAAATCAAACAATACAGGCTTGAGGCCGAACTGGAGGGTGCGTTTGATTTCAATGTTCCCGACGATCTGGCCGAACGCTCCCCAGGCATCTACACCTCGGAGCGTGCGCTGCTGAATGCCCGGCAGACCGATTTCACCAGTCGCCGCGCCAGCGCCCGCGAGATCCTCGACCAGCTGAAGGACGAACTGGCCAATATGCAGCGTCTCTACAAGAAAGAGATCGTGGCGTTGATTGAGGTCAACCGCGCGCAAAAGGCCGTGAGCGACGCCCAGGCCAAATACAATGAAATTGGCACCCAGTCAGAGCTGGAGCTGGCGGAGGATTACTCCAAAACCCTTCGCGAGCTGACCTCATACCGGCAGGAGCTGCGGCTGGCGCAGGATCAGCTTGACCGAACCGTGATCACCTCGCCCATGGCCGGGATCGTCAACAGCCTTGCGGTCACCACCATCGGCGGCGTGATCCGCCCCGGTGAGGAAATCGTCGAGATCATCCCGCTCGGCGAGGAAATGTTTGTAGAGGCACGGGTGAAGCCCGAAAACATCGCCAGCGTCCAACCCGGCCAGGATGCCACGATCAAGCTTTCAGCTTATGATTACACCATCTACGGATCGCTGCGCGGCAAGGTGGATTTTGTCTCGCCCGATACCTTCGAAGACGAGCGCAATCCCCGTGCAGAGCCGTACTACCGGGTGACGGTGAAGGTTGATCGTTCCGAATTTACCGAACGCCAGCAGGCCATCGAGATCCGCCCCGGGATGCGCGCCACCGCTGAATTGCAGACCGGCAGCAAAACGATCCTGAACTACATGCTGAAACCGCTGTATAAATCCCGCGAGGCCCTGCGCGAACCCTAAGGCAACACATCCAGAAACCCCGCGATCCAATTGGATGCAGGGGGGGCTGTCTAAGGGGTTGATCGCTTGGAGAAAACCGACGTGTATCCGCGGCCGTCAGCTGGTTTCCTCGGATCGGTGCTGCCTAAAGATCCTTCGCAAGATGGATGAACGGGGTCTGCTCGACCGGTCTGAATGCCGGTTTGTCCCCGTATCGTACCATCAGCTGGCGGACCGCATCATCGCCAGAACGGTCTGATCAAACGAAGTTCCGATTGAGACCCGACGATTGCCCATCGCCGCTTTGGCCGAGATAACCGAGACCAGTCGCGGCATCCGGCCCGGAACGACGTCAAAGACAGGCGCGCCTGACGCACCGAAATCAACCCGGCACGTCATCACCACGACCTGCGCCTGTCGCGCCAGAACGTGGCAGTTCTGTTCCAGATTTGGACGGTTCTGCTGCGCCATCGAATAAGACAGCACTTCAACCGACGCCCCGCGCGCCGGACGATTGGCCAGTTCAAAGGGCTGGATCATGTTGCGGCTGATTGGCCGATCCAGACGCAGGATCGCAATATCGCTGCCCAATTGCGAATCGCCGAGTGGCTGATACTCGTAGCTCGGGTGGACAACCGCCTTGGTGACAGACCGCGCCGCCTTGGCATGTCGCCCGTTCAGCCCCGCTTCGAACCGGATGCTGGTCGGATCAACCTGGCGGCCGGTGTCGGGGTTGTAGACGCAATGCGCCGCCGTCACGACCAGATCGGGTGCCACCAAGGCCCCGGTACACATATTCCGTCCTGAAATGTTCAGCCGACCCACGGCTTCCCATCCAATAACGGAGGTGATGCTCGACTGCGGATCTTCCGCAGCAGAGCTATCAGGCATGCCAAACAGGAGGCATGCCGCAAAAGCAGCAAAAATGCGTTTCATCGCCCACTCCAAATTCCCACGCTCACACCTTGGTTCAAGCGTGCGGCTGGAATGAGACGCAAAACTGCCCGACATGGCCGAAACCATGCGCAAAATAAGTCTCTCTACACAAATCAGGACCCCCCCCAGGGTTTTGATGGCCCATCATCGCAAAAAAACCGCAGAGCGCACACAATTTCTCGGGTGTTTTATTAACTTTTTAGCAAACCTTTGTGATCGCTTAGTAAATTCTCACGGTGGCAAATCAGGCTGCAGCCTGCCGTTGGCAGCTGACGATGGCATTACGGCCACCGTGCGGCAGGGTTGCCACATTGCCGCAGGCGCCGCGCGGCGGGTCGGTCGACAGAGCACAGGAAGAGCCGTTTTAACTTTCAAATAACCAAAACTCTGCCTTAACCTTCCCTTAGGACTTATCTGCAATATCTTAACGCGCGGTGGTGTGATGCTGCCAATTCGACCTATCTGGAGCGGCGCAGCCCCTGATCGGCTCAAGAAGAATCGCATAGAGCCGGGGAATCAGGGCCCACATAGCAGCGCCAATGGCCAGGCAGATCAGCAGCACAGCCGCCGCACGAAACATCTCCAGAAACCCCAGGGTCGCAATGCCGGGTATGCTGACGGCAGGCGACAGGATCTGTCCCAGAAACACCGATGCCATCAACGCGCCCGCCACAACGCCGCGCCGCGAGGCGGGTGACAGCGCCAAGGCCAGCGCAACGAAATTCGGCATCACCGTGGCCAATCCGGAACCGATGGCGACCATCGCCAGGCTTTGCCACAGGGTGCCGCCCCCCGTCAGCATCAGAAACCCGCTGCTCATCAAGGCATATCCCAATGCGTAGGCGCCCGCCGCACCGAGCCAGCGATTGATGCGCAGGTAAAGAAACCCTGTCATCCCGCCAGATAGTGTCAGCACCCCCAACAGAAGCCCAGTTTTTGCGGAATGATCGCCAGCCTGCGTCGCCAGAAAAAATGGCAGCTGTGTCGGCATCATGAAGAAAACCAGACTGGTTATCATCTGCAACGATGCCAACCCGACAAGCAGCACAGGCCAAGCCGAACGGGCTGCGCCCTCGGTTGATCCGGTTGCGGTTTCGCTCCGCTGGGCCGGGTCCGGCTCTGCCAGGTAACGCCAGACCAGCGGCAAAAGAAGGATCGCAACCGCGTAAATCGCAAAGGGAAGCCGGGCTGAGATCACCGCCAGCGCCCCAGCTGAGGTGATGAAGATCAGCCCCCCGAAGTTGCGTGCCGATGTCTGCAAACCCATCATAGAACGCCGCGCGTCGCCGGTGAAATAATCGCCGATCAGCGCTGTCTGGGCAGTCATGATCATCGCCACCGCCACGCCCAAGAGCAACCTGCTGATCATGATCGCCGTCAGGTTCGGCAGCACCGCCCCTGCGGCGCCGCTGACGGCAAACAACGCAATACCCAGCAGCAGTATCCAGCGCCGCCCGTATCTATCCGCCATCCACCCGGCGAGCGGCGCGCAGATCAGAACCGACAGCGACGGTGCAGAGACCAGGAACCGCGTCAGCAAGGCCGCATTCGGTGTATCGGCGAACTCGGCCTCAAGCCCGGGAAGGGCCGGGCTGATGGTGGCGTTCGCCATAATGGTCAGGGTTGCGGCGAATAGCAGGGCCAGCGCGCGCGGATCCTTCCAGACTGCATCAGAAATCGGGGCTGCCGGTACAGACATGCCAGTCTCCTCTTGTGGGTGTGAGCATTCTGGCGCAGCCTGCAACCTCAAGCCCACTTTAGGTCAAGAGGAAAGAGCGATGCGCCTGTACGACATCGGAGAAGTAGCCGCCCGATGTGGCGTCACCCCCGCCACATTGCGGTATTACGAAGAGCTCGGCCTTATCACCTCGCTCGCGCGCAAGGGATTGCGGCGGCAATTCGGGCCTGAGACCTTGTTGCAGCTATCGGTCATCGCGCTTGGCAAGGCAGCCGATTTCTCGCTGGCGGAAATTTCGGGGATGTTTGGCTCGGATGGGCGGCCGGACCTGCCACGCGATGAGCTGCACCAAAGGGCGGACAAGCTGGATCAACAGATCCGCAACCTGTCGACGCTTCGTGACGCGATCCGCCATGTGGCCGACTGCCCTGCGCCATCGCATATGGAATGCCCAACCTTTCAACGGCTCCTGAAGGTCGCGCGACGGACCCGTGGCTGAAACCGGGCCACCTCCTCCTTCGGCGACGCTTTCTGGCGGCAATTGCATGTGATCGTAGACTTCTGCGCCCGTTGCCACATATCGCAGAGGATATCGGAACAGCGCGAGGCGGAGACTGAAATGGGTTTTGCAAAATTGACGTATAAGCTGACGGCCGGGTCTGAGGCTTCCGATCCCAAAGCCGCCCGCCGGGTTGCGACCCATGTCACCGCCCTCACTGCGACGAAGCTGGCCGATGGTTTGATTGATCCCAAACTGGTGCTGGCCTGGCTGATGAACGCAATCGGTGCGCCGGGCTATCTGATTGGGGTGCTGGTCCCGGTGCGGGAATCAGGATCGCTCCTGCCGCAGCTGGTCCTTGCCCAGCGGATCGAACAAAGCCGATATCGCAAATACTATTGGGCTGCCGGATCGGCGCTTCAAGGTCTCGCTGCGCTTGGCATTGCCGCCGCTGCCATGCTGCTACCAGGTGTCATGGCAGGCTGGGTCATTCTGGGCTGCCTTGCCATGCTGGCCCTAGCGCGGTCGGCGTGTAGCGCCAGCTACAAGGACATCCTCGCCCGAACCGTGGACAAGGGCAAACGGGGGTCCGTCTCGGGAACGGCGGGAACCGTCGCCGCCAGCGGTGTGTTTCTGTTTGCGATTTTGCTCAGCACCGGGCTGTTGCCCCGCAGCCCGATGGCCATCTCGCTGGTTGTTGCCGTATCAGGCCTGCTTTGGCTCGGTGCCGCTGCCGTCTTTGCACGTTTGAACGAGCCAGAAGCCGAGCCTCAGTCCGAAGAAGGATTCAGCCCGCAGGAGCTGTTGCGCCCGTTGCGGCAGGACAGCGAGTTGCAGCGTTACATCGGCACCCGGGCGCTGCTGATCTCAACCGCCTTGGCGCCGCCGTTTCTGGTAATGCTTGGTGGACGCGACGCCGAAAGCGGCTTTGGCAATCTCGGGCTGCTGGTGCTGGCCTCCTCCATTGCTGCGATTGTCTCCTCCTACATCTGGGGCAAGCTATCGGACCGATCAAGCCGCCAAACCCTGATGGTGTCGGGTGCGCTGAGCGCTGTGACGCTGGCGGCGGCGGCGGCGTTCGGCTCGGGTGAGGGCGTTGTTGCCAGTGCCTTGGTGGCCTGCTTCGTCTTTGTCGCCCAGATCGCCTATCAAGGCGCGCGCGCCGGTCGAAAAACACATCTGACCGATATGGATACGGATGGTCACACATCGGTCTATACCGCACTTTCCAACACGATGATTGGCGTGCTGTTGCTGCTGGGTGGCGGCTTTGGGCTGCTGGCCGATGCTGTTGGCGCAGCACCGGTTCTGGCGCTCCTCGCCCTGCTTAGCGGGCTGGGCGCGGCACTTGGCTCACGGTTGAGCGAAGTGCAGGAGGATGCCGAAGGCTAACACCCCAACTGGCCCGCGTCATCTCCCTGTCGCCTCTCCCGATCCCATCGCTCGGTTAGGCGGCGTGGGGAGCTGGCACGTGATCCGCTGTCAGCTTGTCTTCACGCGGCGCGTCACCCGGTACAGAATGGCCGGTTTTCACCACCGCGCGGCGCTCGGCATCAAGCCCGGCCCCGAACAGGATCACAAAAGCAGACAACCACATCCAGGTCAGCAGAACGATCACCCCCGAGAGGGCACCAAAGGTTTCGTTGTAGCTGCCGAAAGCTTGCACATAGAGGCTGAAGCCGATGCTGCCGACGACCCAAAGCGTACAACTCAGTATCGCGCCGGGCGTGAACAGCTGCCAGCCATCCCCGGACCGGTCCGGTCCAAATCGATAGAGCGCCGAAATTCCAGCGATACCGACTGCGAACATCAGGGGCCAGCGCAGGAGTTGGGTCACCATCGACAACAACGCTGACTCGCCCAGGAGCGCAGCCGCGGCGGGTATCGCTGCAACGACCAGCAGCAGGACACATCCGCCAATAATGGCCGTGAAAGTAATGCCGACAGTCATCGCCTTCAGAACGATGAAACTGCGCCCCTCCCGGGTGCCAAAAATAACGTTCAGCCCCTGGATCATACTGTCGGTGCCACGCGATGCGGACCAAAGCGCCAGAGCAGCGGAGATTGCGGCGGCCCAGCCCAGCGACTCTGGGCGCGCGCCCGCTACCTGCACCAATTGCTGATTGACCAGATCCGCAGCCGACGGTGGCAACAGCCCGGTCAGCCAAGCAGCCTGTGCAGTGATCAGGATTGGATCCGCAATCAGACCAAACAGAGCAACCGCTGCCGTAATACCTGGAAAAACCGACAGGAGGCCGTAAAAGGCGACTCCGGCGGCGAGCAGCCCGCCGTTGGCCTGTCCCATCCGGCCCCAGGCCCGCCAGAGCAGTTTCACAAACGACGCCAGTTGCGCAAGCGATCCATCCCGTGTCTGCCCGCTCCGGTCCCGTCCGGGGTCACTCGGTGGACCGCTGCGGTCGAGGTTGGGGGCTGTTTTCGACTGGTCGGTGGTGGTGGTCGTCCCCGACTTGGAGGTTGAGCTGTGATCTGACTGTTTTGGCATGAGGCTGTCTCCCGCGTTGCCATCTCAACGCAGCAAGATGGCGTTTTGTTTCTTGGAACTTAGCCCTTGCCCGCGAGTTGAGGTTTTGACGCAATCCAATTGGAGACAACCATGAGCCACTTCACCCATCACCCGGCTGCTTCCCACGATCTGGTGGTCATAGGAGGCGGTTCCGGCGGGCTGGCGGCCGCCAAGGCGGCAGCGCGGCTGGGGGCCTCGGTTGTGATGATCGAACAGGCTGAGCTGGGCGGAACCTGCGTCAACCGCGGCTGCACCCCGAAGAAGCTGATGTGGAAGGCCGCGGCCCATCGCCAGAGCCACCGTGATATGGCCAAGGTTGGCCTGACGGCCTTGCCCGACTTTGATTTCGCGGCGCTGCGCCGTCGCTCCGACGCCAAGATTGACCACCTCAACCACCACTTCGAGGATCAATTGCAACAGGCCGGTGTGCGCCTGCTGCGCGCCACTGCCGAGATTGGCGAAGCGGGCCAGATTCACGCCGGTGGTGAGGTTTTCCAGCCCGGAAAACTGTTGCTTGCGACCGGGGCGCGCCCGCGCGCGTTGGATATTCCGGGCGGTGATCTGGCCGCCACAAGTGATGATGTCTTTGGGTGGAGTGATTTACCGGGGCGGCTGCTGATTATCGGCGGCGGCTATATCGGATGTGAGTTCGCCAGTATCTTCGCGGCTTTTGGCAGCGAGGTGCAGCTGATGACCGATGGCGACAGACTGCTTGATCAATTTCACGCACCGGCGATCGCCTGCGTGCAGGCCGGTCTTCAGAAACAGGGCGTCACCATCGGCTTTGGCCGCAAGCCGAAGCAGATCGACTTCAACGGGACAATGTTCAAAGTCAGCTTCGACGATGGCAGCATCCAATATGCGGATCAGGTGATAGCCGCCATTGGGAGAGTACCAAACACCGACACCCTTGGGCCAGGGGTGCAGGGCATCGTCCATGCGAAATCCGGCGCGCTGGCCATTGATGAGCATTTCCAAACATCCATTCCCGGCATCTACGCGGTCGGCGACGCTGCCGACCGTCTGCCGCTTACCCCTGTGGCAACGCGAGACGGCGCTTGTTTTGCGACCCAACACTTTGGCGACGGCGCCGCACAGATAGATCTCAATCTGGTGCCGCAGTCGGCCTATACCATCCCGCCGGTCGCGCAGGTCGGCCGGATGGATCAGACAAACACCGGCGGTGAACAGGTGTCTGGCCTGTCCAGCGATGTGCTGGACGACGGCACGGCTGCCAACTCGTTCTTTGACAGATCGTTCAACGGCCCCCTGCTGAGCGGCGTGGCGCTGGTCGATCACGCAGCACCGGAGCTGATCGCCCCCTTCGCCGCGTTGATCGCAAGCGGAGCCACCGCAGACGATCTTGACGCAGTCGTCGGCATTCACCCCAGTTTTGCAGAAGAGACGGTCGGCCCGTAAGATACCGCAGACAAAAAAAGACGCGATCCACTCTGGGTCGCGTCTTTTTTTGTCTGCTCTTATCGGAGGCGTCGTCCGGTCAGTCGCATAGCGTCCGATCGATGAGCGAAAGCCCCAGCAAGAACATTGAAATCAGGAATACCACGTTGGCAGCAAATGCCGCCCCTGCCGCGACACCACCAAATGCCAGTACTGCCGAAGCAGCTGCAATCAGAGAAAAAACCAGTGGCCAATTCATCATCGATCATCCTCGTCTCTATCCGTTATGGTTCTGCAAACACAACGTTTTTGACAGGAAAAGGTTCCGAGACTTGGCCGGTCCTACGCCTGACTGGCGCGGACCGGGTCTGAAACAGACGCCTATTTCTCGTCAATCTCAGGCTTGATCTGCGCGTAGGTCAACACGGTGAAAACCGCTGTCCCGCCGATGATATTGCCCACCAAGACCGGCAGGAAAAAACCAAAGACAGCCTGCCCCAGAGGCAGCATGCCCTGCACCATCAGAAACGCCATCTCAACCGAACCCGCGACGATATGGGTGAAGTCCCCGGCGGCAATCAGCCAGGTGAAGATGACGATCAGGGGGATTTCGCTATGCTGCGCAGAGGGCAGCATCCAGACAATTGCGGCAATCAGGATCCCCGACGGGATACCGCTGATCATGCCGATAAACGGTGGCATTCCGGTGGCGTGTTCGCTGATTTCCACCATGGAGGCGCGCAGGGCCGGGTCCAGCACCGGGGTCAGGGCAAAGAACGACGCAATCAGGAAGGCCCCGACAACATTCGCAGCCAGCACCACCGACCAAAGCCGCGCGGTGCGCAGCAGGCTGGCCTTGTCCCCGCGCAACATGACCGGCACCACGGTGGTAATGGTGTTTTCGGTGAACAGCTGCATTCGGCCAAGGATGACCATCAGAAAGCCTAGTGAATATCCAAGGTTCTCAACAAGCGGGGACCAGCTGGCATCTGGCAGATGGGTCTTGAAAACGGCCTTGCCCAACACCGAGAAGCTGATCAATAGCCCGGCAGCGATGCCAGACCACCACAGCGCCCGCACGGGTCGCTCCAATTCTTCCTCACCGTTGCGACGAATGGTTTCAAAGATCAGCCTTGGAGACAGGCCTGTTGCCTCTTCGACGGCCTCATTCTCGGACTCTTCCTGGATGAGGTCTTCGCCGGACGTCTTGGCCTCGATCATCTGCAACTCCTGTTTTCCATATCCAGTTCAACGCCCAAGCGTCCCAGTAGGTTCCGCCGCGCGGAACCTTTTTCACGCCGGAGCGTTAGCCCTAGAGACCTGTAACGGGATACGCCGATGACTGCCGAGATCAGCGCCACACTGATGGACCAATTGACGAGGTGGCTGGAAGGCGCCATCGATGCGCTACCGCGTCTGGCCGTTGCCATCATCGTTCTGGTGCTGACAGCTGCGCTGGTCTGGGCGGCAAAAACGATCATCCGGCGGCTCAGCAGCCAGCTGAAACTGCGACGCAATCTCTGCGACGTGTTACAGCTCCTCGCCAGCGTCCTGCTATGGCTTATCGGCAGCCTGATCGCAGTCACCGTTGTTTTCCCCACGATCACGCCGGGCAAGGCGCTGACCACCCTTGGCCTTGGGTCGGTGGCGATTGGCTTTGCCTTCAAGGATACCTTTGAAAACTTCCTGGCTGGTATTCTGCTCCTCCTGCGAGAACCCTTTCAAATCGGCGACTTCATCGAATGCGAGGGTGCCGAGGGCAAGATCGAGGCGATCACCGTGCGCGACACCCGGATCCGTCAGACAGACGGCCAGCTGGTTGTCGTCCCCAACGCGCAGCTGTTCCACAACGCCGTCACCGTGCGCACCAACCGCGAGCTGCGGCGCGCCACGCTGATCTGCGGCGTCGCCTATGGCGAAGACGTCGATACCGCTCGTGATGTCATCTCAAAAGCGGTCAGAGGCGTCGATTTGGTGCGCAATGACGTGCGCGACATTCAGGTCTTTGCCAAGAGCTTTGGCGCGTCCTCCATCGACTTCGAAATCACCTGGTGGACCGGGTCCGAACCGGTGGATATCCGCGCCAGCCGGGATCAGGTTGTCGGTGCAGTGAAATCCGCCCTGGACGATGCGGGTATCGAGATTCCCTTCCCCTACCGAACCCTGACGGTCAACGCGCCGATCCCGGTCGATATTGCCGCGGCGCAGAAACCCAGTGCGTGACCCACACCCCTGTGGCCGAGCGCTGGATCGCTGTTTGCGATCATCAAACGCTCCTAGCCACCAGGCCGCAATTCACTCTACCATCGCGCTGGGATGATGGCGATTTAACTCAACCTTTGATTGTATTTCATGCTATTCAAACCTCCCTGAAACGGAGGAGTACCTGCTATGAATCTCGGTTTACTGGAAGAGAACGCTACCGCATCAGCGACGCAGAAGCTGACCTATGCTCTCAAATGCGCCGCCTATGACGACGCCTATCTTCGCATGGATGGCAGCGGTGTCGACGCGCCCGCGCCCGAAGGCGCCGGAACGGTCAACGCGCAAATCGGCGCAAGTTCATGGGAGCAGTTTATTCTGACACCGCAGGCAGACGGTACAGTCGGCCTGCTCTCAGCGGCATGGAACAATTGCTACGTACGCATCGGCACCCCATCGCCGGGAGAGATCAAACCGATCAACTGCCAGTTCGGTTGCGGCGGGCTCGAGCGCTGGATACTGCGTGTCGTCGGCGCCAATTATTTCGCCTTCGAATGCTCGACATTTGCTGGCTATTATCTGTCGCTTAACACGGAGGGCGCAACGACGTTCGGCAGCAACGGTGTCGGCGTCGCCCAGGGCATCCAGGTGCTGAACGACAATGCCACATTCGAGCTTGTGTCAAACGCTGGCTGACGCTGTATGCCGGCCACCTCCCCGTCGTGGAGGGGTGGCCGACAATTGGTTTCTATTGCCAGAGCATCTGTCGACGATCACATCTTCGGCCAGGTCGCCCAGCCTCTTGAACGCGCGCCAC
>NZ_JAYMWL010000014.1:0-1134 GCF_048056275.1 Phaeobacter sp. JH20_26
CGTACAAAACCGCACGTCAACATCGGCACCATCGGCCACGTTGACCACGGCAAGACCACGCTGACCGCAGCGATCACCAAGTATTTCGGTGACTTCAAAGCCTACGACCAGATCGACGGCGCACCTGAAGAGAAAGCCCGCGGCATCACCATCTCGACCGCGCACGTGGAATATGAGACCGAAGGCCGTCACTACGCCCACGTCGACTGCCCCGGCCACGCTGACTATGTGAAAAACATGATCACCGGTGCGGCGCAGATGGACGGCGCGATCCTGGTTGTGAACGCTGCTGACGGCCCGATGCCGCAGACCCGCGAGCACATCCTGCTGGGCCGCCAGGTTGGCATCCCGAAGATGGTCGTGTTCATGAACAAAGTGGACCAGGTCGACGACGAAGAGCTCCTGGAGCTGGTCGAGATGGAAATCCGCGAACTGCTGTCTTCCTACGACTACCCGGGCGACGATATCCCGATCATCGCAGGGTCCGCTCTGGCGGCGATGGAAGGCCGTGACGACGCGATCGGCGCCGACAAGATCAAGGAACTGATGGCGGCTGTTGACGATTACATCGACACGCCTGAGCGCGCTGTTGACCAGCCGTTCCTGATGCCGATCGAAGACGTGTTCTCGATTTCCGGCCGTGGTACCGTTGTGACCGGTCGTATTGAGCGCGGCGTGATCAACGTTGGCGACTCGATCGAGATCGTTGGTATCCGTGACACCTCCACCACCACCTGTACCGGTGTGGAAATGTTCCGCAAGCTCTTGGACCGTGGTGAAGCAGGCGACAACATCGGCGCGCTGCTGCGTGGTGTTGACCGTGACGGCGTTGAGCGTGGTCAGGTTCTGTGTAAGCCGGGTTCCGTGAAGCCGCACACCAAGTTCGAAGCTGAGGCCTATATCCTCACCAAGGAAGAAGGCGGTCGTCACACCCCGTTCTTCGCGAACTACCGTCCGCAGTTCTACTTCCGGACCACCGACGTGACCGGCACCGTGACCCTGCCCGAGGGTACCGAGATGGTTATGCCCGGCGACAACCTGAAGTTCGACGTTGAACTGATCGCACCGATCGCGATGGAGCAGGGCCTGCGCTTTGCGATCCGCGAAGGTGGCCGCACCGTCGGCGCCGGCGTT
>NZ_JAYMWL010000015.1:0-87411 GCF_048056275.1 Phaeobacter sp. JH20_26
CTCGATCCTCAGCTTCTCAAACGGACGCATGCAAGTGGGTCCCGAAAGCGCCGGTGCAAACCCAGGCCCGGCTTCATACCGCCGTGGCGGCCCGCTTGCCGTAACCGACTGCAACGTTTTGCTTGGCAAGCTTCAACCAGATCACTTCCCGCATGTGTTTGGCCTCAATGGCGACGAACCGCTGGACGTGGCGGTCGTGCGTGAGAAATTTACAGCGCTTGCCAAAGAAATATCGGCAGAAACCGGGGAACCAGAGCGCAGCCCGGAACAACTTGCCGAAGGTTTCCTGCGCATCGCCGTGGAAAACATGGCAAATGCGATCAAGCAGATCAGTGTTCAGCGCGGCTATGATGTGACCCAATACACCATGAACTGTTTTGGTGGTGCGGGGGGGCAGCACGCCTGTCAGGTTGCGGATGTCCTGGGCATGGAGAGTATCTTCATTCACCCGTTTGCGGGCGTTCTCTCAGCATTCGGTATGGGGTTGGCGGATGTACGTGCCCTGCGGGAATACCAGTTTGCGCAGCCCATCAAAAATATCTCTGAAGCGGAAACTGTTCTGAAAGGCCTGGATGCTGAAACGCATAACGAAGTTCTGGAACAGGGTGTATCCAAAGAGGCGATTCAAATTGTTCGCACAGCTCATATTAGGACCGATGGCTCACATCAGACCCTGGACGTTCCTTTTGGAACCGTCGAGGAGATGCGTAAAGGATTTGAGGAAGCGCACGAGCAGCGCTTCGGCTTTGTGCCGGACTACAATCAGCTAATCATCGACCTTCTGACATCAGAATCCATCGGATCCACTGGCGAAGATGTAACGCTTCCTGTCAATGAAGAAGGGCGTGGTAAGAACCTGAACGCCTCCATGTATAGCAATGGCCGTTGGCAAGATGTTCCAATGGTGGATCGAACCGGCTTGACCATTGGTGACAAGGTCACCGGACCAGCAATCATTTTTGAGCCCACTGGGACCAATGCCATCGAAGATGGTTGGCAAGCAGAATGCCGCGAAGGTGGCAACCTTGTGCTGACGCGGATTGTGCCATTGGAACGCAAAGAGGCGATTGGCACGATCGTCGATCCAGTAATGCTTGAGGTGTTTAACAACCTGTTCATGTCGATTGCCGAACAAATGGGGGCAACTTTAGCCAACACCGCTTATTCGGTAAACATCAAGGAACGGTTTGATTTTTCCTGTGCGATCTTTGATGCCAACGGCGACCTGGTGGCCAATGCACCACACGTGCCTGTCCACCTTGGGTCCATGAGCGGCAGCGTCAAATCTATCCTCAGCGAAAACACAGACAAGATCCGCCCGGGCGATGTGTTCATGATGAACAATCCCTTTAATGGCGGCACACACCTGCCGGATGTCACCGTCATCACCCCGGTGTTTGACGCGGATGGGGAAAACATCATCTTTGTCACAGCATCCCGCGGTCACCATGCGGATATTGGTGGCAAAACCCCGGGTTCAGCCCCGCCAGACAGCAAGACCATTGATGAGGAAGGTATCCTGATCGACAACTTCCTGCTGGTGGATCGCGGCACTATGCGCGAAGCAGAAGCGCGCGCTTTGCTGGGCAGCGGACCATATCCCTGCCGGAATATCGATCAGAATATGGCTGATCTGGCAGCGCAGGTGGCTGCAAATGCCACGGGCGTCAAAGAGTTGCAGAATATCGTAGAGCAGTTTGGGCTTGGTGTCGTGCACGCCTATATGGGCCATGTGCAAGACAACGCCGAAGAAAGCGTACGCCGGGTTCTGGATGTTCTAAAGGATTGCTCGTTTGAATATCCACTGGACGGTGGTGCAAAGATCTGTGTCAGCATTTCGGTGGACAGAGTCGAGCGCAAGGCGATCATCGATTTTGAAGGCACCTCTGATCAGAGTCCTTTGAATTACAATGCTCCTTACTCGATTTGCCGCGCAGTTGTTCTTTACGTTTTCCGCACGCTGGTCGGGTCCGATATTCCGATGAACGAAGGTTGCATGAAGCCGCTGGAGGTTCGAACGCCAAAGGGATCAATGATCAACCCGGAATTCCCAGCTGCGGTGATCTCCGGTAATACCGAAGTCAGCCAGGCCATTGCCGATACGCTTTATGGTGCTTTGGGTGTTATCGCCGGCTCGCAGGGCACTATGAACAACTTCGTTTACGGGAACGATGAGTATCAAAACTATGAAACGATCTGCGGTGGCACAGGCGCAGGGGATGGTTTTGACGGGGCCAGTGCGGTGCACAGCCATATGACAAACACCCGCATGACGGACCCGGAGGTTCTGGAAACTCGGTTCCCGGTGCGCGTGGATGAATTCTCGATCCGGCAGGACTCTGGCGGCGCGGGAGAAACCACGGGCGGCAACGGGATTATCCGCAAGCTGCGGTTCCTCACTCCGATGACCGTCACGGTGCTGTCTTCGCATCGGGAAACCGTGCCCCATGGCGCAGCAGGTGGTGAACCGGGCAAACCCGGTGAAAACTCGGTTAAGCGCAGCAACGGGGATGTCGAAATGCTGAAAGGGAATGATGAAACTCAAATGGGGGTCGATGACGTCTTCATCATGAAAACCCCAGGTGGAGGCGGCTTTGGCACCGCAAAGGCATCTTTGATGCCCCGCCTGCTGGGGGCCATCCGATGAGTCGTGCGTTCTTGCCTGATGTGAATGCCATGTTTAACGACATAGCATCCACAATCGATTTGCCAGAAGGGCTGGATGAGAAATAATCCGCATCTGCCACGCGACCTATGTGACCCGCTTCGGTGTGCGGCTGCGTGGCAAAATGCACTCCTTTACAGGGTGGCGCGCGGTGCATTCCACCCAAAACCCTCCGGCAAAGGGCGGCATCCGATATTCTCCGGATACCGATCAGGAAGAGGTTGAGGCGCTGGCGGCGCTTATGACTCATAAATGTGCTTTGTTGGGGCCGCCGTTCGGCGGCTCCAAGGGCGCCCTGCGGATCGACCCACGCCACCGGGAAGAACATGAGCTGGAAAAAATCACCCGGCGCTTTGCCCAGGAATTGATCCGCCATGGGTTCCTGAACTCAGGCATGAATGTTCCGGCACCCGACAGGGACACCAATGAACTGACCATGATGTGGATCGCCGATGAATACCGGCGCCAGAAGCCCGAAGATATCAACGGCCTGGCCTGTGATACCGGCAAACCCCTGGGGGGCAGCGGGATTGAAGGCGGCACCTATGCGCCAGATGGAGCAGAGGCGCTGCACGATGAATGTGACACTCTGATCTCAGCCGCTATGGAACGGAAGGTGGCTTAAACGAGCACCTGGGGCGGCACTAAAACGTGACAGGTCCAACACGGGCCGCATCGCAGAATTATTTTTCTGCAACCGCGAGAGATTGCTGTGTAAGCACTGGCTGCATTAGCAAAAGTCGGGTCCGTCCCGCATTGTGTCACCTCACCGACTGCAAAACCTCGCAGTCGCAGCGAACGGTCGGCTGCGCCGCAGCAGAAACCCTCGGCTGGTTGCGTCAAATGACCGACTTTGCAACGCACACTATCCGCGCTTTTCTGCCGTTCGTGGGTCGTGCAGGATCGGTCAGCATGACCTCAGAGCAGACCAGCAGGACTTCCTGCCCCAGCAGAACAGTTGGCGCCAAGTTTCACCGTATGAGGCATCGCTGAGCGACACGATGCAACAGCAGCTACAGCGCCAAGCCGCCCTGCCAGACCTGCTGCAGCTCCAGCGCGTCGTTCAGATGCAGCACATCGGCGCGCGCCCCGGGTTGCAAGCGCCCCAGATCGGGCCGCCTGATCAAATCCGCCGGCCGGCTCGTGGCCATCTCCAGCGCCGTCTCCAACGGCAGATCGCAGGTCTCGACCAGGATCTGCACCGCCGTTGCCAGCTCCAGATGGGCGCCCGCAAGGGTGCCATCAGCCAGCGTCAACCGATTGCCGTCACGGCGGATTTCGCGACCATTCAGGGTAAAGCGGTCGATATCGGAGCCGCCGGTGGCCATGGAATCGCTGACCAGAAACAATTGCCCGGGCCCGGTCTTGGCCGCCAGCGCCGCCCGCATGGATGCCGGATGCACATGCACCGCGTCCGCAATCAGCCCCGCTGACAACCCGCCAAGATCAAGGGCAGCACCGACAACACCGGGTTCGCGATTGCCAAGCTGGCTCTGGGCGTTGAACAGATGGGTGACGCAGCGCGCGCCTGCCGCAACCGCCGCCACGCAATCGGCGTGGCTCGCATCGGTATGTCCCAGCGACACCAGCACACCAGCCTCGCTCAACCGCCGGATCTGCGCCGGGGTCGCCGCTTCGCAAGCCAGCGTCACCTTCAGCACAGGCAACCGGGTGGCCGCTGCGCATAACATCTCCAGATCGGTCTCGCTCATCGGGCGTATCAAAGACGCATCATGCGCGCCCTTGCGCGACACCGCGAGGTGCGGCCCCTCCAGATGCAGCCCGATGATGCCCGGAACCCCGGCGGCAATCGCGGCGTCCACGGCGTCGATGGCGCGGGCGACGAAATCCGGCGTATCGGTAATCAGCGTCGGCAGGATCGAGGTCGCGCCAATCTGCGCATGGGCCGCTGCGATGACCTGCAACTGCTCCAGCTCGGGCGCGTCGTTGAACATCACCCCGCCGCCACCGTTGACCTGCAGGTCGACAAACCCCGCCGTCAGGATCCCACCGGTCAGCTCCGTCACCTCCGCCCCCTCGGGCAGTTTGCCGACGGGCAGGACGGCCGCGATCTGGTCGCCGCGCAGGACCAGCGCGCTGTCCTCCTCCCAGCCCACCGGCGTCAGGATGCGGGCACCGGTCAGCGCACGCAGCGGTTGCCGGTCGCCGGTCATACCGTTTCCGTCACTTTTTTCAGGTGGCGGGGCGCATCGGGGTCAATCCCGCGCGAGGCGGCAAAGGCTTCAACCATCGCATAAAAGGACACGATCAGGCTGATCGGATCAGTCAGCGCATGGTCCGTGCGGATATGATCCACCCGTCGCGCCGCCGTCACCTTGTCGCTGGTGGCAAAGACCTGCGCGCCCTTGCCCGCGATCTGATCGGCGATACCCGCCAGCGCGTCCTCAGCGGCATCCGCCGCCGCAAAGCCCAGCACCGGAAAGCCCTCTTCCACAATAGACACCGGCCCATGCAGAACCTCCGCCGAGGAATAGCTCTCCGCATGAAGCTGGCAGGTTTCCTTGAACTTCAGCGCCGCCTCATTCGACACCGCCAGCGCCTGACCACGCCCCAGCGTGAACAGCGATGACCGCGCGCCGATGGCCTCGCGCACCTCGGGCCAGTCAATGCGGCAGGCGCGCTCCAACTGCTCCGGCAAGGCGTGCAGCGCCGCAAGCACCGCTTGGTTGCGATCCCATTTGGCCAGCAGCCACAGCCCCGCCACCGCCGAGGTGACAAAGGTCTTCGTCGCGGCCACGCTCAACTCGGGCCCTGCGTGAATATCCAGCGCATGGTCCGACGCAGCCGCCAGCGGCGAGGCGGCATCATTGGTCAGCGCCACCGCCAGCGCCCCGTCACGGCGCGCGCTTTCCGCCATCGCCACGATGTCCGGGCTTTTGCCCGACTGCGACACCGCCAGGCTCAGCGCCCCCTGCAGCCGCAACGGCGCCTTGTAGATCGACGCGACCGACGGCCCGACCGAGGCAACAGGCACTCCCAGCAGGATCTCGCTGGCATATTTCAGATAGGTGCAGACATGGTCGGACGATCCGCGTGCCACCGTCACCATAATATTCGGATCAAGGCGGCGCACCGCCTCGGCCACCGCGTCAATATCCGCCTCGCCCTGGCTCAGCAGCCGATCCACGGCGGTCGGGATCTCGTCGATCTCGCGACGCATCTTGGTGATATCTGTCATGGTTCCCTCCTCAGGGTCGCCAGGTTAGCTCGTCCCGAGCCGCAGCTCGGCGACAAAATCATAAGCATCGCCGCGATAGATCGAGCGGGTGAACTCCACCACGCGACGGTTGCGCAAGTAAGACGTCCGCACGATGCTTAGGCCCGCCATTCCCGGCTCCACCCCCAGTAGCTGCGCCTCATACTCCGGCAGGTTGATCGCCGAAATCCGCTGCAAGGCCCGCACCGGGCGGCTGCCGGTCTGCTCCAGCACCTCATAAAGCGACCCCCGGACTGCCTGCGGATTGGGCAGGATATCCACCGGAAGCGAGGCCCGCTCGATCGCCATCGGACGCCCATTGGCACGCCGCAGACGGGCAATACGCGCAACCGCCTCCCCCGAGGTCAGCGCCAGCGCCATCACCTCCTCCGGCGAAGGGGTATGGATGCCGCGTTCCAGCCATTCGACGCTGGTGTCATAGCCGCGCCGCTCCATGTCCTCGGTAAACGAGGTGAGCTGCGACAGCGACTGCTCCACCTTGGGCGTGCCATCGGACACAAAACTCCCCGAGCCCTGCCGCTGCACCACGATGCCCCGATCCACCAGATCCTGCATGGCGCGGCGCACGGTGACGCGCGACAGTCCGGTCAGCGTTGCAATCTCTCGTTCGGCGGGCAAGGGCGCGCTCTTGGGCAGCAGCCCGGTCTCGATACCGTCCTCGATACGCTGGCGCAGCCGCACATAGCGTGGCCCGGCGGCGTCCTCCAGCCAGGCGGCCGGTTTCAGGAATTCCTCGACCGTCATAGCGCCTCCTGCCGGATCTCGCGGGCAAAGCGGCGCGCCAGCTCCAGCGCCCCGTCCAGCGGCGAGCCCTCCGGCGCCTGCAGGTACTCCGCCACATCCGCAGGCAGATAGGCGGCGTATTGCGCCGCCACACCGCCGATATGATAAACCGGTTCCTCCGGCCGACGTCCCAGCGCCTGCAACCCGTGGCACAGATACTCCGCCCCTTCGGCCATCAGCCGCCGCCCTACGGAATCGCCCGCAGCGGCAGCCTGCGCCACCCGCGGCGCATAGGCGCCAAAGGCCGCCGGACGCGCGGTCTGGGCAAACCGGACAATCTCGGCAGTCTGATTGGAAAAATCCCTGAGACAGCTGCGCAGCAGCGGCGTCATCGGCTCGATCCCTTCGGCCGCCTGTAGCGTCAGCTGCAACACACGCCGCCCCAGCCAGCCGCCCGAGGCCTCATCGCCAAGAACCGCCCCGTGACCACCAATAAGCGTGACCTGCCCCGCCACCTGACGGCCCAGAAATGACCCGGTGCCGACACCGATCAGACAGGCAGTGCCCTCGCCAAGCGCCCCGACAACCGCAGGCATCCGGTCATCTTCGACCCGGATATGCCGATGCGGCAGGGCCGAGGCGACAAAGGCTGCCGACCCGGCATCAATCACCCCCGCCAGTCCTGCATAGACCGGGATCTGGTGAAAAGCCTCATCCTCAAGGCCCGCCTGACGTTGCAGATCGCTCAATCCCGCGCGCAGCGTCTCAACCGCAAGCTCGGGCGCGGTATAGACATTGGCGCTTCCCCCGGTGACCACCAGCCGGCGCGGCGACGCCCCGCAGCTCTTGGGCGCGGAGGTATCAGGCAGATCAGCCGCAGGATCGCCCGCCCCCAGCAGGACAAAGCGACAGGAGGTCCCCCCTCCGTCCACGGCGATCAGATATGGAAAGCACGAGTCAGTCATGCAATACCTATAAGATACCTTTTAACCAAAAGAAAGACCTATCGGCCGCAAGTATTGACGCCACAATCGATAACACCTTGAAAAATCTACATCTGATCAAGAAAATAATTAAATGGTAGACAAGTGGTATTGTATAGGTATTAAATACTTCTCATTCACCTGAGGGGGAGGAATCACATGGCATCGACCAGCGAACAACCGTCCGCAGCACGCATATCGGCGCCCACCGATGCGCAGACGGAAACGCTGCACCCCCGCGCCAGGGGGCTCGATCTGCGCGCCGATGCCGATATCCTCGACACGCTTCTCGACGGGCAATCGCGCGCACTGGCAGCTGTAGACAGCGCCCGCCCCGCCATCGCTGCAGGCGCCGCCCTGCTGACCGAATGCCTGCGCAACGCTGGTCACCTGCACTACGCGGCGGCAGGCTCCTCGGCCCTTATGGCGCTGGCTGATGGCGCCGAACTGCCCGGCACATTCGGCATCAGCGCCGATCAGATCTCCATTCACATGGCCGGCGGCATCCCATCCGACGGGCGGATGCCCGGCCATACTGAAGATGACAGCGCGGCCGGCAGCAAGGCTGCCGCCGCAGTGACCGCAGGTGATGTGGCGATCACCCTTTCCGCCAGCGGCACCACGCCATTCCCGATCGGCTTTGCAAAAACCGCACAGGCGGCCGGCGCCAAGGTCATCGCGATCGCCAACAACGCCGACACGCCACTGCTGCAACTGGCCGATGTGGCAATCTGCCTGCCGACACCGCCGGAGGTCATCGCAGGCTCCACCCGCATGGGCGCCGGAACCGCGCAGAAGGCCGCGCTCAACATGATGTCGACGCTGGCAGGCATCCGGTTGGGGCATGTGATGGACGGTATGATGGTCAATCTGATCGCAGATAACGCCAAGCTGCGCCAACGCGCGATCCGCATAGTCTGCACCCTCACACAGCAGGACGCCGAGGCCGCCGCCCGCGCGCTGGATCAGACCGGCGGCGCGGTGAAAGCCGCCATTCTGCTGTTGCAGGGTGCGGCCTCCCCCACTGCGGCGGACACGCTGCTGCGCCATAACAAGGACAACCTGCGAGCCGCGCTCGCACAGGTGTAACGGTCGGCCACGCGCCACCCAAGAGGTCACCAAGACCCTGATTTCAAATACCAAACATGCAAACTGGGAGATACAGAATGACACGCAAACTCTTTACCCTCGCGCTGCTAGGCTCGACCGTGCTCGGCGGCGCAGCCGCTGCCGAAGACGTCACGCTGACGATTGAGAGCTGGCGCAACGATGACCTCGCCCTCTGGCAGGACAAGATCATCCCCGCCTTTGAGGCCGCCAACCCCGGCATCAAGCTGAAGTTCGCCCCCTCTGCCCCGGCGGAATATAACGCCGTGCTGAACTCCAAATTGGATGCGGGCAGCGCCGGCGATTTGATCACCTGCCGCCCCTTTGATGCCTCGCTTGGTCTTTATGACAAGGGCCAGCTGGCCGATCTGTCCGATCTTGAGGCGATGAGCAGCTTCTCCGACGTGGCCAAATCCGCCTGGCAGACAGATGACGGCTCCGCCACCTTCTGCGTGCCGATTGCTTCGGTGATCCACGGCTTCATCTACAACAAGGACGCCTTTGCCGAGCTGGGCGTGGACGTACCGGAGACCGAAGACGAGTTCTTCGCGGCGCTGGAGAAAATCAAACAGGACGGCAATTACATTCCGCTGGCGATGGGCACCAACGACCAGTGGGAAGCCGCCACCATGGGCTATAACAACATCGGCCCGAACTACTGGAAAGGCGAGGAAGGCCGTCTTGCCCTGATCGCAGGCGAGCAGAAACTGACCGACGAGCAGTGGGTCGCCCCCTATGAGACCCTGTCGAAATGGGGTGCCTACATGGGCGACGGCTATGAAGCCCAGACCTATCCCGACAGCCAGAACATCTTCACCCTGGGCCGCGCCGCGATCTATCCGGCAGGCAGCTGGGAAATCTCCGGCTTCAACACCCAGGCCGATTTCGCCATGGGCGCCTTCAAACCGCCAGTCAAAGCGGCGGGCGACACCTGCTACATCTCGGATCACACCGATATCGCGGTGGGCCTGAATGCCGCCTCCCCCAATGCAGAAGCTGCCAAGACCTTCCTGAACTGGGTCGGCTCGCCTGAATTCGCCGCAATTTACGCCAACGCGCTGCCGGGCTTCTTCTCGCTGTCAAACCATGAGGTCGCGATGGATGATCCGCTGGCGCAGGAATTCGTCTCCTGGCGTGGCGAGTGTGAGAGCACCATCCGCTCCACCTATCAGATCCTGTCGCGCGGCACACCGAACCTCGAAAACGAAACCTGGGGGGCCTCCGTTGCCGCAATCAAGGGCACCAAGGCCGCTGCTGATCTCGGCGCTGAACTGCAAGAGGGTCTGGCCAGCTGGTACGAGCCGCAGAAATAAGCGCGCCACCACCTGACTGACCTGACACTCAGGCGTCCGGGCGGCCTCACGCGGCCCGGACCCGTCGACAGATGGGACACATCATGCAAAACACCCCTCATAAACCGCGCAGACGCTGGCATATCGCCGTTTTTCTGGCGCCCGCTGTGCTGGTCTATACGGCCATCATGATCTTCCCGCTGTTCAATACCCTGCGGCTCGCGCTCTATAGCGAAAGCGACCAGATCCGCCAGTTCGTCGGCCTCGCCAATTTTCAAACCTTG
Source organism: Phaeobacter sp. JH20_26 (assembly GCF_048056275.1). Lineage (NCBI taxonomy): Bacteria > Pseudomonadati > Pseudomonadota > Alphaproteobacteria > Rhodobacterales > Roseobacteraceae > Phaeobacter > Phaeobacter sp. JH20_26. The sequence goes on from NZ_JAYMWL010000015.1 coordinate 10,293, forward strand.
TTCGGCAACCCCAACTGGTCGGAACAGTTCTGGAATGCGCTTGGCAATAATTTCTGGTTCTTCATCGTGCATATGCTGGTGCAGAACCCAATCGGGGTGGCGCTGGCGGCGATCCTCAGCCATCCCCGGCTCCGGTTTGCCGCACTCTATCGCACCGCGATCTTCGTGCCGACCATCCTCAGCTTTGTCATCGTCGGCTTCGCCTGGAAACTGATCCTCTCGCCGATCTGGGGCATCACGCCGGACCTCCTGGACGCCATCGGCCTGAAGTGGCTGTTTGCCCCCTGGCTGGGCAAGGAAGACTACGCGCTGACCACGCTGGCGCTGATCTCTGTCTGGCAGTTTGTCGGCATCCCGATGATGCTGATCTACGCCGCGCTCCTGTCGATCCCGGAAGAGGTGATCGAGGCGGGCGAGGTTGATGGCATCACCGGCATGTCCGCTTTCTGGAAAATCAAACTGCCACTGATCCTGCCCTCCATCGGGATTATCTCGATCCTGACATTTGTGGGCAACTTCAACGCCTTCGACCTGATCTACACCACCCAAGGCGCGCTTGCCGGGCCGGATTTCTCGACCGATATCCTCGGCACCTTCATGTATCGCACCTTCTTCGGCTTTCAGCTGCAACTGGGCGATCCGCATATGGGGTCCGCCATTGCCACCGCCATGTTCGCGATCATCCTGATCGGTGTCTGCATCTATCTCTTCGGCATCCAGACCCGTCTGCGCCGCTACCAGTTCTGAGGATCCGATGATGCATAAATCCCGCTCAAACCCGTTCAACAGCATCCTCGCCCACGGTGCGCTGATCACCTACACGCTGATCGCCCTGTTTCCGGTGTTTGTGATCCTGGTAAACAGCTTCAAAACCCGCAAAGCGATCTTTCGCGACCCTCTCGGCCTGCCGACATCCGACACATTCTCGCTGGTCGGCTATCAGACCGTCCTGAAGCAGGGGGATTTCTTCCTCTACTTTCAGAACTCGATGATTGTCACCGTGGTGTCGCTGGCGCTGGTGCTGCTGTTTGGCGCCATGGCCGCCTTCGCCCTCGCGGAATACCGGTTCAAGGGCAATATGCTGCTCGGCCTGTACCTCGCCCTTGGCATCATGATCCCGATCCGCATCGGCACCGTCGCCATTCTGGAGCTGATGGTGGACACCGGGCTGGTCAATACGCTGACTGCGCTGATCCTCGTCTATACCGCGCAGGGCCTGCCGCTGGCGGTGTTCATCCTGTCGGAATTCATGAAACAGGTGAGCGATGATCTGAAGAACGCCGGCCGGATCGACGGGCTTTCGGAATACACCATCTTCTTCCGCCTCGTGCTGCCGCTGGTGCGCCCGGCCATGGCCACCGTCGCCGTCTTCAACATGATCCCGATCTGGAACGATCTCTGGTTCCCGCTGATCCTTGCCCCGGCCGAGGAAACCAAGACGCTGACATTGGGCAGCCAGGTCTTCATCGGCCAGTTCGTGACAGACTGGAACGCCGTGCTCTCGGCGCTGTCGATGGCGATCCTGCCGGTCATGGTGCTCTATGTGATCTTCTCGCGCCAGCTGATCCGCGGTATCACCTCAGGAGCGGTGAAATGATCCGACATATCACACTATGCGCTCGTCCGGCAGCAGTGCCGGGCTGCGTCGGGCCAGCCCCCCGGAGCGGCAGTCTTCAGCCGCTTGTTGGCCCGGCGCTCAGCCTGTCCTCTCGCCATCGTCACAGCAGCCATCCTCACCACAGCGGAGCCCCCAAATGACCCGCGTACTGATCGCAGGCCTTGGCAATATGGGCTTTGCCCATGCGCTGGCTCACCACAATGACGAAACCGCGCAGATCGTCGGCCTCGTCAACCGCTCCGGCGCGCCTGCACAGGCCCCCTTGCAGGACTATCCGGTTTATAGCGATTTCCATCAGGCGCTGGCGCAGACCAAACCCGATCTGGTGGTCATCGCCACCTATTCCGACAGCCATGCCGCCTATGCCATTGCCGCAATGGAGGCCGGCGCGGATGTCTTCGTCGAAAAGCCGCTGGCCACCACGGTTGCCGATGCCCGCGCAGTGACCGACGCCGCCCGCCGTCTGGGGCGCAAGCTGATGGTGGGCTATATCCTGCGTCACCATCCCAGCTGGCAGCGCCTGATTGCCGAGGCCCGCGATCTCGGGCCCCCGTATGTGTTCCGCATGAACCTCAACCAGCAGTCCGATGGCCCTACATGGCAGACCCACAAGGCACTGATGCAGACCACTTCGCCAATCGTGGACTGCGGCGTGCATTATGTCGATGTGATGTGCCAGATCACCGATGCCGTACCCCAGCGCGTCCATGGCATCGGCCTGCGCCTGTCGGATGAAATTGCCGAGGATATGTATAATTACGGCCAGTTTCAGGTGACCTTCTCTGACGGGTCCGTCGGCTGGTACGAGGCAGGCTGGGGACCGATGATGTCCGAAACCGCGTATTTCGTAAAAGACGTGATTTCCCCCAACGGATCCGTCTCGATCACCGAAACAGACAAGGCTGGCTCGGACGATGTCGATGGCCATACCGCCGTCGGCAGCCTGATCGTGCATCGCAGCACGCAAGACACCCCGGACCGCCGCATCGACCTGCCCGAGGAACCCGACCATCAGGCGCTCTGCGCTGCCGAACAGACCCATATGCTGCGGGTCATTGCCGAGGACATCGACATGGAGCGGCACATGCAGGACGCCGTTGCCTCGCTGGCAATCTGCCTGGCCGCCGACCAGAGCATCCGCAGCGGCGCGCCCGTTGACCTGACCACAGTACAGACAGAACGGACCGAGGCCGCGGCGACAGCGCCCACCTCGCCCTCTGCGAACCCGAAGACCTGAAGGATCCCCGCCATGACCGCCCTACAGCTTACCAATGTCTGCAAATCCTTCGGCCCGGTCGAGGTGCTGAAAGATATCAACCTCACCGTGGAGGACGGCGAATTCGTGGTCTTTGTCGGCCCGTCGGGATGTGGCAAATCCACCCTTCTGCGGGTGATCTCCGGGCTTGAGGACGCCACGGCGGGTGAGATCACCATCGGCGGCCAGACCGTCACCACCACGCCCCCCGCCAAACGCGGCATCGCCATGGTGTTCCAGTCTTATGCGCTTTATCCGCATCTCACCGTGCGCGATAACATGGCGCTTGCCCTGAAACAGGAACGCCAGCCCAAGGAGGAAATCGCCGCCCGCGTCGCCGAAGCCAGCCGGATGCTGTCGCTGGAGGACTACCTCGATCGCCGCCCCTCGGAACTGTCGGGCGGTCAGCGGCAGCGCGTCGCCATTGGCCGCGCCGTGGTGCGCGAACCCAAGCTGTTCCTGTTTGACGAACCGCTCTCCAACCTCGATGCCGCCCTGCGCATGAACACCCGTCTGGAAATCGCCCGCCTGCACCGTCAGCTGTCGGCCAGCATGATCTACGTCACCCATGACCAGATCGAAGCGATGACCCTTGCGGATAAAATCGTCGTGCTGCGCGACGGCCGTATCGAACAGGTCGGCACCCCGATGGAACTCTACAATAATCCTGCCAACCGTTTTGTGGCGGAATTCATTGGCGCACCAGCCATGAATTTTGTCCCCGCCCCGCGTCTGGGCGGCAACCCCGGACAGTTCATCGGCATTCGCCCGGAATATGCCCGCATCAGCCCGGATGGCCCGCTCACAGGCGAGGTGATTCACGTGGAAAAACTGGGCGGCGACACCAATATTCTGGTCGACATGGGCGAGGATCTGACCTTTACCGCCCGCCTCTTTGGTCAGCATGACACCCATGTGGGCGAAACGCTGACCTTTGACTTTGATCCCGCCAACTGCCTCGCCTTTGATGCTGCGGGTCAGCGGGTCTGATCCGGCACGCCCCGGCCCGCCCCTCATTCCGGCTCCCATTTTCACCCGTGACAGCCCGATTTGGGCCTATTCGCGCGGCCTGCTATATTAGGGCGTTACAAATGCACATGTTAGCGCTAACTAATCGGCAGCGGTGCCCTTGAGTGATTCGCAACGGGGCAAGGACAACCGAGGGAGACCGACGATGACGCAGACCCGGACGCAGATCTGGCAGCTTCTGGAACAGCACCGGACAGAGACCGCCGATATCCCGCTCCTGTCGCTCTTCGAGACGCCCGACCGGTTTCAGAGCTTCTCAGCCGAAACCGACGGGCTGCTGCTGGACTATTCCAAAACCGCGCTGGACGCCACCGCGCTCTCGCTGCTGGAGCGCCTCACCGCCGAGGCCGGTCTTGCCGATCGCATCAGCCAGATGTTTCGGGGCGAGAAGATCAACACCACCGAAGACCGCGCCGTTCTGCATACTGCCCTGCGGGCACAGACTGACGCGCCGATCCTGGTCGATGGCGAGGATATCCTGCCGCCGGTGCGTCAGACCCTGCAACAGATGGAAAGCTTTGCCGAGGCGCTGCGCGATGGCAGCCTGCGCTCCAGCACCGGCGCCAAATTCACCGATGTGATCAATATCGGCATCGGCGGCTCCGACCTTGGCCCGGCGATGGCCACGCTGGCGCTGGCACCCTACCATGACGGTCCGCGCTGCCATTTCGTCTCCAACGTCGATGGCGCCCATATCGCCGACACGCTGAAAGCTCTGGATCCGCAGACCACATTGGTGATCATCGCCTCCAAAACCTTCACCACCATCGAGACGATGACCAATGCCCGCACCGCGCAGGACTGGCTGCGGGCCGCACTGGGGGATGACACCTCTGCGCATCTGGCGGCGGTTTCCACGGCGCTGGACAAAACCGGTGCCTTTGGCATTGCCCCCGAACGGGTCTTTGGCTTTGCCGATTGGGTGGGCGGGCGCTATTCGCTCTGGGGGCCGGTTGGTCTGCCGATCATGATCGCCATCGGGGCCACGAATTTCCGCGAGTTCCTGTCGGGCGGGGCGGCGATGGACCGCCATTTCCGCACAGCACCGTTTCGCGAAAACCTGCCGGTGATGCTGGCCGCCACAGGGATCTGGCACCACAATATCTGCGGTTACAGCAGCCGCGCCATTCTGCCCTACGACCAGCGCCTGTCCCGCTTCCCGGCCTATCTTCAGCAGCTGGATATGGAGAGCAACGGCAAGAGCGTCGCACTGGATGGCAGCCCGCTGCCACGCAACTCCGGTCCCATCGTCTGGGGCGAACCCGGCACCAATGGCCAGCACGCCTTCTACCAGCTGCTGCATCAGGGCACCCGCGTGGTGCCTGCCGAATTCCTGATCGCCGCCGAGGCGCATGAGGGCGATCTGACCGATCACCACCAGCTGCTGGTCTCCAACTGCCTCGCCCAGTCCGAAGCCCTGATGCTGGGCCGCTCTCGCGAGGAGGCCCGCGCCATCGCTGCCAAACGCGGCTTTACCGGCGACGCGCTTGAGCAGATGGCAGGCCATCTCGCCTTTGCAGGCAACCGCCCCTCGGTGACCCTGGCCTATCCGAAGCTGACGCCCTTCGTGCTGGGCCAGCTGATCGCGCTATATGAACACCGTGTGTTTGTCGAAGGTGTGGTCTGGGGGCTCAACTCCTTTGATCAATGGGGCGTCGAACTGGGCAAGGAACTGGCCGTCAGCCTGTTGCCGCTGGTTGATGGCAGCGCTCCGGCCGAGGCTTACGAGGCCAAAGACGGCTCCACCCGTGGCCTGCTGTCGAAACTCACCCAACCGCAACCCTAGCCACCAAAAAGACCGCCAATTTCCCCTTCGAGCTGTCAGAGAGAGAGCCATGGTTTCCCGCGTCATTCCCGTCCAGTCCTTTGATCTCGTGCTGTTTGGCGCGACCGGGGATCTTGCCCGCCGCAAGATCCTGCCCAGCCTGTTCCACCGCTTCCAGATCGGCCAGTTCTCCGACGATTGCCGCATTATCGGCACCTCCCGCAGCGACATGGACCGCAAAGGCTTCCAGCAGATGGTCGCCGATGCCATCCGCACCTTTGGCCAGCCGGGCGAAACCAGCGACGACGAAATCGCAGCCTTCGTCACTCTGCTGCATTACACCGCCGTCGATGCGCGCGGCGACAATGGCTGGCAGGCGCTTGGCGATCTGCTGCGCGACGATGCCATCCGCGCCTTCTACCTCTCGGTCGGGCCCAGCCTGTTCCCCGATATCGCCGGCCGTCTGCGCTCCACCGGGATCGCCACCCCCGACAGCCGCATCGTGTTGGAAAAACCCTTCGGCCATGATCTGGCCTCGGCCCAGGCGCTGAACGCCGCCTTGCGCGCCAATTTCGAAGAACATCAGATCTACCGGATCGACCATTATCTGGGCAAAGAGACCGTCCAGAACCTGATGGCCCTGCGCTTTGCCAATTCGCTGTTTGAACCCCTGTGGAATTCCTCCCACATCGACCATGTGCAGATCACCGTCGCCGAAAGCATCGGCGTCAAAGGGCGCGGCGAATATTACGACAAATCCGGCGCCATGCGCGATATGGTCCAGAACCACCTGATGCAGCTTCTGTGCCTTACCGCGATGGAGCCCCCCGCCCGTTTCACCCCCAACGCCGTGCGCGACGAAAAGGTGAAGGTGATCGAGGCGCTGAACCCCGTCGCCCCGGATCAGATCGCCCGTGGCCAATATCGCGGCCCGGAGGGAGAATCCTACCGCGAGCACGCAGGCAACCCTTCCAGCACCACCGAAAGCTTTATCGCGATGAAGGTGGAGGTCGCCAACTGGCGATGGGCCGGCACGCCGTTTTATCTGCGCACCGGCAAATGCCTGCGCGCCCGCGAGTCGGAAATCGCCGTCTTCTTTCGCGATCCGCCGCATAACATCTTTGCCGAGGACACCGGCACCGGCGGTATCAAGGGCAATGTGCTGGTGATCCGCCTGCAACCGGACGAAGGCATCACCCTGCGCACCACGATCAAGGATCCCGGTCCCGGCGGCATGCGTCTGACCGGCGCCAATCTGGACATGACCTTTGCCGACAGCCTGCCAGAGGCTGGCCGGCCGCAGGACGCCTATGAACGGCTGATCATGGATGTGATCCGCGGCAACCAGACGCTGTTCATGCGCGGCGATGAGGTCGAGGCCGCCTGGGCCTGGGCCGATCCCATCATCGCGGGTTGGGCTGACAACAGCAATGACACCCCGCAGCCCTATGATCCCGGCAGCTCCGGGCCAGAGGACGCGCTGCTGCTGATGCACCGCGACAATCGCCGCTGGCGCGGCATTGGTTCCTGAGCCTGCCCACCCACCCCGCCACTGAGACCCACGACCAACCGGCACCTGACGACTGAAAGAGGCACCCGATGCGTTTGAACCAGACACTCCGCGACGTCACAGACCGAATTATCGCCCGCAGCGCCAAACCTCGCGCCGCCTATCTCGACCGGATGCGCGCCGCCAAGGGCAAAGGCCCCGCCCGCGCCCATCTGTCGTGCAGCGGTCAGGCCCATGCCTATGCCGCCACCGGCGAGGACCAGATGTCCCTCGCCGAAGGCACCGCCGGACACCTCGGCATTGTCACCGCCTATAACGACATGCTCTCGGCGCATCAGCCGTTTGAAACCTATCCGCAGCGGATCCGCGACGCCGTGCGCCGCGTGGGCGGCACCGCGCAGGTGGCCGGTGGGGTCCCTGCCATGTGCGATGGCGTCACCCAGGGCGAGGCGGGGATGGAGCTCAGCCTGTTCTCCCGCGATACCATCGCCATGGCCACCGGCATCGCCCTCAGCCACAACGTGTTTGATGCCACTGTCTATCTCGGCGTCTGTGACAAGATCGTGCCGGGTCTGGTCATTGGCGCGCAGGTCTTTGGCCATCTGCCCGCCGTGTTCCTGCCCGCAGGTCCGATGACCTCCGGCATCTCCAACGATGACAAGGCCAAGGTCCGCCAGAAATTCGCCGCCGGTGAAATCGGGCGCGACGAGCTGCTGAAATCCGAGATGGCCGCCTATCACGGCCCCGGCACCTGCACCTTCTACGGCACCGCAAATACAAACCAGATGCTGATGGAATTCATGGGCCTGCACCTGCCCGGCTCCTCCTTCGTCAATCCCGGCACTGACATGCGCGCCGCCCTGACTGAGGAAGGCGCCCGCCGCGCTCTGGCGCTCAGCGCGCTTGGCAATGATTACACGCCGGTCTGCGATATTCTGGATGAACGCGCCTATGTGAACGGCATTGTCGGGCTGATGACCACCGGCGGCTCCACCAATCTGTTGATCCACCTGATCGCCATGGCGCGCGCCGGTGGCATCATTCTGGATTGGCAGGACTTTTCCGAACTCTCTGACGTGGTGCCGCTGCTGGCGCGGGTCTATCCCAACGGTCTGGCCGATGTGAACCACTTCCATGCGGCCGGCGGTCTGGGCTATGTGATCGGCCAGTTGCTGAACTCTGGTCACCTCCACGCCGACACGCGCACGGTCGCAGGCAGCGGGCTGGAGAGCTACACCGCCGAACCTTTCCTCAGCGACGATGGTCTTGTGTGGAAACCCGGCGCCGCCGAGACCCTCAACGACAAGATCATTCGCCCCGCCACCGACCCCTTCCAGCCTACTGGCGGTCTGGCGCGCCTCTCCGGTAATCTTGGCACCGGCGTGATGAAGATCTCCGCCGTGGCCGAAGAACACCGCATCGTCGAGGCCCCCGCCCGCGTCTTTCATGATCAGGAGGAGGCCAAGGCCGCCTTCAAGGCGGGTGAGCTGGACAAGGGCGACGTGGTGATCGTGGTCCGCTTCCAGGGGCCAAAGGCCAACGGAATGCCGGAACTCCACTCGATGACCCCCTTCCTCGGCATCATGCAGGGACGCGGCCAGAAGGTGGCTCTGGTCACCGATGGCCGCATGTCCGGCGCCTCGGGCAAGATCCCCTCCGCCATCCATGTGGTGCCGGAGGCGCTGGATGGTGGCCCGATTTCCAAACTGCGCGACGGTGACATGGTGCGGGTGGATGCCCTCACAGGTACGCTAGAGGTCAAGGCCGAGGGCTTTGACGACCGCGACCCGGTGGTGGCCGACCTCTCCGCCTATCAGCACGGCACCGGCCGCGAGATGTTCGCACTGTTCCGCAATGCCGTCACCTCTGCCGATACCGGCGCCACCGTATTCTCGACCCTGATCGGAGACTGATCCATGGCCATCACCCCACAAGACGCCAGCACCCGCGCGCGCGAGATCTGCCAACTGGCCCCCATCGTGCCGGTGCTGGTTGTCCATGACGTCGCCCACGCCCGCCCGCTGGCCGAAGCCCTGGTCGCCGGTGGCCTGCCCGCACTGGAGGTCACCCTGCGCACCCCCGCCGCGCTGGATGTGATTGCCGAAATGGCCAAGGTCAAAGGTGGCGTTGTTGGCGCTGGTACGCTGATCACGCCGGAGGATGTCACCCGCGCCGTCGCGGCCGGTGCACAGTTCGGCGTCTCTCCCGGCGCCACCGATACGCTGCTGGACGCGGCTGAGGCCGCCGGTCTGCCAATGCTGCCCGGTGCCGCCACCGCCTCCGAGGCGATGCGCCTTCTGGATCGCGGCTATGACATGCTGAAATTCTTCCCGGCTGAGGCCTCCGGCGGCGCCCCCGCACTCAAGGCCATCGGCGCCCCCCTGCCGCAGATCAGTTTCTGCCCGACCGGCGGCGTCAGCCCGGACAATGCAGACAGCTACCTGTCACTGTCCAACGTGGTCTGCGCCGGCGGCAGCTGGGTCGCCCCGACCAAACTGGTTGAGGCAGGCGATTGGGACGCCATCCGCGACCTCGCCCGCGCCGCAAGCCAGCTGGCACGCTGACCGCGCAGATCTGATGGCCCTCCTTCCCCCGCAGCCCCGTGCAATACGGCGCTGCGGGGCAGTCACGCCCCTATGGGTCTCGAACCAGATCGATCAGGCCGGATGGCCGCTGGATTTTGGCGCATCGTCGCAAATCTCGTACCAACCGGGCTTTTCCGACACGAATTCATGAAACCGGTTTCTCGTTGCAATCTCGCTATCCAGCGCATTTGCGGCAATCGGGAAACTGTCCTCCTCTGACAGGATCTCCCCAAGCGAACTGCCGCAAACCCTGCAGAAACATCTGCCGTATTTGTGAGGCGCGGCCGGCTGGTACAGGGCCACCTGATCTTTGCCCTCAACCCAGCTCAGATCCTCCCGCTTGACAAAAACGATGGTACTCGCCCCTGCCTTTCGGCAGCGCGAACAATGGCAGGTTCCCATCATGGATGGTTCCGCCTTCAGTCGGAATTTGACCGTTCCACAGCAACAGCTCCCCTCAATCATCTCAACAACCCTCCACTAGATAATTCATGAGAACATTACATGAACATATAATATCCGACAATCCCCAACGCAAAGCGCCACACCGGCAGTTGTAACCGGGTGGCGCCTTTTAGCAGATCAAATGTTGGACCGGGCCCTAGCCCGCCAGCTCGTCACGCCAGGGCGGATTGGCACCGGGGCGGGAAACAGTGACGGCGGCAGCCCGTGCGCCGTAGCCCAGACAGACGCGCAGCTGCTCGGGATCCATCTCACCGCTGGCCGCATCCGCCAGCACGCCGGCCTCGGTCGCGGCGGCCATAAACCCTGCATTGAACGTATCGCCAGCCCCGACAGTATCCGCGACCACCGCCACCTGTGCGGGCACCTCGACCGTGGGGCCGGACCGCAGGAACCCCTTCGCGCCCTTGCTGCCCAGCGTCAGGATCACCAGCCCAGGTCCCATCCCGGCCTCCCCGGCCAGGATCTGGCGGATTTTCTCCTCAATCGGTGCATCGCCGGGATAGATCCAGTGCAGATCTTCATCCGAGACTTTGACGATACCGGCCCCCGCCACCATCGCCGCCAAGCGGCTGCGATAGGCCGCCTCATCCTTGGCAAACCCGGCGCGCACATTGGGGTCGATCATGATGATCCGGCGCCCCCGTTCGCGCGCCGCCAGCGCTGCATAGGTCTCTGCCGCAGCGCCATTGCACAGGGAAATCCCGCCAAAGAACAACGTGTCCACATCCTCGGACAACTCTGGCAACCGGTCAGGACGCAGGCTGGCCCCGGCGGAATTCTCGTCAAAGAAATGATACTCCGCATGACCGTCACGCAGATGCACAAAGGCCAGTGTGGAGGGCTGATCAGATCGTTCTGCAAACCCGTGATCCACATGCGACGCCACCAGCGCCGCCGCCAGCTGCTGGCCAAACAGGTCGCGGGACAGGCCGGTGAACAGCCCGGTCGTCTGCCCCAGACGCCCCAGCGCGATCGCCGTATTGAACACCGCGCCGCCGCAATGGGGCACAAACCCGGTCTGCGCATCCGCGCCATCCACCATGGGCACAGCCCCGGCAACCGGCGCCGGGATCATGTCGATCAGCGCCTCTCCACAACACAGGATCATTCTGTCTCACCTTTCCAGATCACATCCGCAGGAAGGGCCGCAGCGGCCACACGATCCGCGTTGACCATGTCATTGCCCTCCGCCCGTGCCTCTGCCTCGGCATCGCTCAAACCATAGGCCTGCCAGCGCGCCACAAGCCGCTCCCGCAATATGTCGCGCGGAACATCGACCCGTACCGACAGATCCCAAAGCGCCGCCAGATCGCGCCATTCCGGCGCGTCAAACATCAGATAATTGCCCTCGACCACGGCGACCTCAACACCAGCATCGACCCGCGCCGCGCCCGCGATGGCAATATCCCGTGCGCGATCGAATTCGGGGTAGATCACCTCTTCTTCTATCGCCATGGCCGCAATCAACCGCTGAAACCCGGCCTGATCAAAGCTCTCCGGCGCGCCTTTCCTATCACGCAGGTCCATCTCCGACAGCAACCGATTGTCCAGATGGAAGCCGTCCATCGGTACCACCGCAGCCCCTGTGCCATTGGCACAGAGCGCCTGCACCAGCAGCTCTGCCAGGGTGGATTTGCCACTGCCCGGCGCGCCTGCAAGCGCCACCAGACGCCGCGCGCGCCCTTCGGCCACCGGCAACGCCTGCACCTGCGCCACCAGATCCGCCAGTGATGTCACCTCTCGTGTCATGCTGCGGTCAAATCCTCGGATGGCACCTGCGCGCCGGTCATATAGCCGACCGCATCCGACATGCTGTGCTGTTTGGGATCAATCACACACAGCCGCTTGCCCAGCCGATGCACATGGATGCGATCCGCGACCTCAAACACATGAGGCATATTGTGACTGATCAGGATGATCGGGATGCCGCGCGACCGCACGTCCTGGATCAGCTCCAGAACCCGGCGGCTTTCCTTCACGCCCAGCGCCGCCGTCGGCTCGTCCAGAATAATCACCTTGGACCCAAAGGCCGCCGCCCGCGCCACGGCCACGCCCTGACGCTGACCACCCGACAGCGTCTCCACCGCCTGATTGATGTTCTGAATGGTCATCAGCCCCAGCTCATTCAGCTTGTCGCGGGCAATCTGCTCCATCCGCGCGCGATCCAGCTGCCGCAGCAGATTGCCCCGCCAGCCGGGTTTGCGCAGCTCCCGCCCCATGAACATATTGTCGGCAATCGACAGCGCAGGCGACATCGCCAGCGTCTGATAGACCGTCTCGATCCCCTCTTCGCGGGCATCAATCGGCGACTGGAACGCCACCTTTCGCCCCTCCAGCCAGACCTCGCCCGCGTCGGGGACCACCGCGCCGGAAATCGCCTTGATCAGCGAGGATTTCCCGGCGCCATTGTCACCGATCACCGCCAGAATCTCCCCCGGCATCAGATCGAAATCGCAATGGTCCAGCGCCGTGACACGCCCATAGCGCTTTACCAGACCTCGGGCTTTCAAAATGGGTTCCATCAGACCGATACCTTTCTGATCCACTGGTCTACCGCCACCGCGGCAATGATAAGCAGGCCGATCAGCAGATAGGTCCACTGCGCATCCGCCCCCAGCAGGCGCAGCCCCAGGGTAAAGACGCCCACGATCAGCGCGCCGAAGAATGCCCCCAGGATCGAGCCGCGACCGCCAAACAGCGAAATGCCCCCGATCACCACCGCCGTGATGCTCTCGATATTGGCGAGCTGTCCCGAGGTCGGCGAGACCGACCCGATCCGCCCGATCATCGCCCAGCCTGCAAAGGCGCAGATCAGCCCCGACAGCATATAGACCGAGATCAACACGCGGTTCACCTTGACCCCTGACAGCTCCGCCGCCTCCGGGTCATCGCCAACCGCATAGACATGCCGCCCCCAGGCCGTATGCCGCAGCACATAGGCCAGCAGAACCACCAGAATGACCAGGAAAATCACACCATAGGTGAAGACCGCACCACCAATCTTGATCTTCTCGCCAAACAGCTGCAACAGCGGGGCGTCGGTGGCGATCACCTGGCTGCGAATGGTCTCATTTGCAGAATAGAGGAAATTCGTCGCCAGCACGATCTGCCACATGCCCAGCGTCACGATAAACGGCGGCAGCTTCATCCGCGCCACCAGCCAGCCGTTGATAAAGCCGCAGAGGGTGCCGCAGATCAGCCCGCAGACCACCGCGATTTCCGGCGGCACCCCGTAGCGAAAGGTGAACTGACCCATCACCACCGAGCTCAGCACCATGATCGCCCCCACCGACAGGTCGATACCTGCCGTCAGGATCACCAGCGACTGCGCGCAGGCCACAATGCCGACAATGCCCACCTGTTGCAGGATCAGCGTCAGCGCAAAGGGCGAAAAGAACTTCGAGCCCAGCAGCAGCCCAAAGACGATCACCGACAGCACCAGCACGATCAGCGGCACCAGCGATGGCGTCACATGCAGCAGATGCTGCAACCGGCTGATAAAGGAGGCCTCTCCCTGGTCAAAATCCGCAACGGCCTCGGGGCTGCCGCTGGCCGCCGCTTCATAGCTGTGGGGCGTGGTCATATCTGTCTCCGTAAGATCCGGCGTCCGATGGGCCTGACACCCACAGCCGGGGATGCGGCTGCGACAGGGATCGCAGCGGTGCAGAAGGGGCGATGTTTCCACCGCCCCCATGGCTCGCCTTGGCTAACAGCCCCTTGTCTGGCCTGCCTCTAAGGGGTGTGTCACCTGATCACCCCCAGCAGAGGTTCATGCCCTCTTCGGTGTCGATGCTCTCGACGCCCTCGGCAGGCTGATCGGTCACCAGCGCCACGCCGGTGTCAAAGAACGCCTTGCCCGGTGTCGGCGCAGGCTTCTCACCCGTGGTGGCCCAGGCGCTGATCGCCTCGATCCCCTTGGACGCCATCAGCAGCGGATACTGCTGCGAGGTCGCACCGATGACGCCGTCCTTGATGTTCTGCACGCCGGGACAGCCGCCATCGACCGAGACAATCAGCACGTCGTTTTCACGCCCGATTGCCTTCAGCGCCTCATAGGCACCGGCAGCGGCGGGTTCATTGATGGTATAGACCACATTGATCATCGGGTCCTTCGCCAGCAGGTTCTCCATCGCGCGGCGACCGCCCTCTTCATTGCCTGCGGTGATGTCATTGCCGACAATGCGCGGATCGGTCTCATCGCCCCATTTGTTGGGATCGCCAAGATCAATGCCGAACCCCTGCAGGAAGCCCTGATCGCGCAGCACGCCCACGGTGGGCTGGCTGACAGCAAGGTCCAGCATCGCGATCTTGGCATTGGCAGCCTCATCGCCAAGGCTCGCCGCCGCCCATTTGCCAATCAGCTCACCAGCCAGGAAATTGTCGGTGGCAAATGTCGCATCGGCCGAGTCGATTGGCTCCAGCGGCGTGTCCAGCGCAATCACCACCAGCCCCGCATCGCGCGCCTGCTGCACCGCAGGCACGATCGACGAGGTGTCAGAGGCGGTCAGCAGGATGCCCTTGGCGCCATCGGCAATGCAGGTCTCAATCGCGGCAACCTGGGTTTCATGGTCGCCATCCACCTTCCCGGCAAAGCTCTTGAGCGTCATGCCCAGCTCCGCCGCCTTGGCCTCGGCGCCCTCTTTCATCTTGACGAAAAACGGATTGGTATCGGTCTTGGTGATCAGGCAGGCCGTCACACCCTCTGCGGCAAAGGCGCTGCCGGTCATGGCAGCAATTCCAACGGCTGTTCCCAGTAGGATATTCTTCATGATGTCCTCCCTCAGCATCACAACGCAACAAAACAGGACGGGCAAACCGTCGTGTCGCCCATAGTGGGCCGTGATTCTGGCCTCTCTGTCAATATATAAATCAACTTGACTTATTAAGTCGATCTTCGCACTTTTCTTAGGTCTCAAAGCGTGATTAGGGTCCGCCGCATGGAACATGAGCAAGTCAGATCCCTGAGCGGCGGCGTCAATCAGACCGGCGTGCGCGTCTTCAACGAACGGCTGATCCTGTCCCTGCTGCAACGCCACGGCCCGATGCCCGGCAGCGCGCTGGCCCGTGGCACCGGCCTGTCGCCGCAGACTGTCTCTGTCATCCTGCGCAAACTGGAAACCGACGGGCTGTTGCAGCGTGGCGAAACGCAGCGCGGCCGGGTCGGCAAACCTTCGGTCCCTATGGGCCTCAACCCCGATGGCCTGTTTTCCTACGGGCTGAAAATCGGCCGCCGCAGTGTCGAAGTGCTCTTGATGGATGTCTGCGGTGCGGTACGCCAGCAGCTGCGCCTGCGCTACCCCTATCCCACCCCCGCCGTGGTCTTTGATTTCCTGCGCGACAGCATCGCCCAGATGGAGGCCGCGCTGCCCGCAGACCTGCTGCCCCGCATCTGCGGCATTGGCGTGGCAGCCCCCTTTCAGCTTTGGACCTGGCACGCCCAGATCAATGCCCCGGCAGAGGCGCTTGCGGCTTGGCAAACGGTTGATTTCGCGTCTGAAATATCGCGCTTCAGCACCCTGCCCGTACATGTCGTGAATGACGCAACCGCCGCCTGCCGCGCCGAACATATGTATGGCCGGGGCAAGGCCTATCGCGATTATGCCTATTTCTTTGTCGGCGCCTTTATCGGCGGTGGCGTGGTGCTGAACCACCGGGTGCTTGAGGGCAATCAGGGCAATGCCGGCGCGCTTGGGTCCCTGTCGATGCTGGGTCCGGACGGGCAGGAAACCAAGCTGCTGGATCTCGCCTCCATCCATCTGCTCGAACAGCGGCTGCGCGATGCGGGCAAGGATCCCGGCCAGCTCTGGCAGCTGCCGATGCACTGGTCCGGGTTCGAGGCGGAGCTGACCCCCTGGCTCGATCAGGCCGCCGACGCCATCGCCCGCGCCAGCCTCGCCACCTGCGCGGTCATCGACTTCGAGGCGGTGCTGATCGACGGCGCCCTGCCCGACAGCGTGCGCAGCGCCCTGGTCGAGCGTACCCGCGCCGCGCTCACCTCTCTGGATGCCCGTGGCCTGATCCTGCCGCGCATCGACCCCGGTGCCATCGGCCCCAACGCCCGCGCCATCGGCGCTGCCAGCGGCCCGATCATCTCGCAATATCTGCTCGACACCAACTCGGTGTTCAACGCCGCCCTGTGATCGCCATCAGCCGCAACAGGCCCGCGCAAAGACATCATTGGGATAGGCTTGATCCGCGATCAAAAACCGTGTCTCGCCAATCCGGTCAAAACCTTGCGACAGGTAAAACCCCTTGGCGGGCGCGTTCTCGGCATTGCTGGCCAGCCAGACGGATTGCACGCCCTCCTCCACGCAATATTCCAGCCCCGCCCGCAGCAAGGCAGTCCCAATGCCCCGCCCGTGGTGGCGCGGCTGCACATAGAGCGTTGTGATCTCCACATCCGAACAGCCTGGCACAGGCCCCGGACTGCCCCGACTGATGCGGATATAGCCATCAATGCCGACCCTATTTTGCGAGACGATAAAATGCTCCTGCGGGTTCGCCAGATGCGCCTCAAACCGCGCCGCCGTCAGCTCTGCCAGTGCATAATCGGCAAAAAACCCGCTCACCCCTTCACGCAGATAGGTCCCGATCCAGACCTCCAGCGACAGCGCCGCCAAGCTGGAGGCATCCGCCACATCTGCAACCCGCAGGGTAAAGTCGGGATGGTCGGTCACGTCAATGGGTCCTTTCTCTCATCGGAAATTCAGCGTGGGAATATGATGGGCAAGGTTCTGGTTTGGCGCGGCCCGCGCCTGTCAGCCGGGCAAACGGCAGTCTACACCGTCAAATCTCCTCAACATCCATCACCCCGTCCAGCGACTTTAGGGCGCCTTTGATCTGGGGATTGATGGGGAAGGGCTGGCCCAGATCCATCTCAACGTCACCGGGCAGGCCGGGATCCTGCAGGTACATATAGACCTCCCCGCGCGAGGCGTTGCGGGCAGCTTTCTTGGCGTCTTCCAGCACCTGCGCCACCGTCGCCACTGCGCTTGCCTGCGAGATATAGACCCGCAGCGAACTGCGGCCGGCATCGGCAATCGCCGCATCCACCGGCCCGACAGATCGCACCAGCAGCTTCAGCTGATCGCTTTCCATCGTGGCCTCGGCGGTGATCACCACCTTGGCACCGGTTTCCAGGTATTCGCGTGATTTCTCCAGCACTTCGGAAAACAGCGTGACCTCATAGCCGCCGCTGGTGTCCGACAGCTGGGCAAAGGCAAAACGGTTGCCGCGCGCCGATTTGCGTTCCTGCCGCCCGGCCACAACCCCGGCCATCTTCGCCATGAAGGGACCGCGCTCTGCTTTGGCCGTGACCTCGTCCAGCGTCATCACATCCTTGCGTTTAAGCGCAGGCATGTAGTCGTCCAGCGGGTGGCCCGAGAGGTAGAAACCAATCGCCTTGAACTCCTCCGACAGCCGTTCGGCGGGCAGCCAGTCGGGCACGTTGGGCAGCCGCGGCTCCGGCAGGTCCTCGCCCGCCTCGCCAAACAGCGACACCTGGCTGGAATTCCGCTGGTCATGCACCGCAGCGGAGTAATCCACCAGCGCGCCGAGGCTCTCAAACACCCGGCGCCGGTTGCTGTCCAGCTGGTCAAAGCCGCCCGCCCGCGCCAGCATTTCCAGCGGACGCTTGCCGACCTTTTTCAGATCTACCCGGCGGGCAAAATCAAACAGCGTGGCAAAGGGTTTGTCCTGCCCACTCTCGCGCCGCGCCGTTGTCACCAGCCGCATCGCCTCGACACCGACGTTTTTCAGCGCGCCCAGCGCATAGACCAGCTCGCCCTTGACCACATTGAATGTCGCCTCGGAGCGGTTCACACAGGGCGGCACATAGGGCAGGCTCAGGCCTTTTTTGACCTCTTCGAAATAGATCGCCAGCTTATCCGTCAGATGGATATCACAGTTCATGACGCCGGCCATGAACTCCACCGGGTGGTTCGCCTTCAGCCAGCCGGTCTGGTAGCTGACCACCGCATAGGCCGCCGCGTGCGATTTGTTAAAGCCGTAGTTGGCGAATTTCTCCAGAAGGTCGAACACCTCCGACGCCTTCTTGGCAGGCACGCCGTTTTCTGCCGCCCCCTTTTCAAATTTGGGACGTTCGGCGTCCATCGCCTCCTTGATCTTCTTACCCATGGCGCGGCGCAATAGGTCCGCACCGCCAAGGGTATAATTCGCCATCACCTGGGCGATCTGCATCACCTGTTCCTGATAGACGATAATGCCTTGGGTTTCCTCAAGGATATGGTCGATCAGCGGATGCACCGACTGGATCTTGCGCAGTCCATTCTTGACCTCGCAATAGACCGGGATGTTCTCCATCGGACCCGGACGATAGAGCGCCACCAGCGCCACGATATCCTCGATACAGGTGGGTTTCATGCGCTTTAGCGCATCCATCATGCCGGTGGATTCCACCTGGAACACCGCCACCGTCTTGGCCCGCGAATAAAGGTCATAGGTAACGGCATCGTCCAGCGGGATGGCGTTGATCTGGTTCTCCGCCCCCTCCGGCGGATCATAAAGCTGGGTGCCATCGGCGGCGACATGCAGATCGCGGCCCGACTGGAAAATCAGGTCCATCGCGTTCTGAATGACGGTGAGTGTCTTCAGGCCGAGGAAGTCGAACTTCACCAGCCCGGCCTGTTCCACCCATTTCATGTTGAACTGGGTGGCGGGCATGTCCGAGCGCGGATCGCGGTAAAGCGGCACCAGCGCATCCAGTGGCCGGTCACCGATCACCACACCGGCTGCGTGGGTGCCCGCTGATCGCAACAGCCCCTCAACCTGCATGCCGTATTTCAACAGCCGGTCGACAACCTCTTCGTTCTCCGCCTCCTCGCGCAGCCGCGGCTCTTCGCGCAGACTGTCCACAATCGACATCGGTTTCACGCCTTCGACCGGGATCAGCTTCGACAGCCGATCCACCTGGCCATAGGGCATCTGCAGAACCCGCCCCATATCGCGCACCGCCGCCTTCGACAGCAGCGCGCCAAAGGTGATGATCTGCCCCACCTTGTCGCGGCCATATTTCTCCTGCACGTATTTGATCACCTCTTCGCGGCGATCCATGCAGAAGTCGATGTCGAAGTCGGGCATCGACACCCGTTCGGGGTTGAGAAAGCGTTCGAACAGCAAGCTGTAGCGCAGCGGGTCAAGGTCGGTAATCGTCAGCGCATAGGCCACGAGCGAGCCCGCACCGGAACCCCGCCCCGGCCCCACCGGAATGTCGTGATCCTTGGCCCATTGGATAAAGTCCGCAACGATCAGGAAATAGCCGGGGAACCCCATCCCCTCGATGATGCCCAGCTCAAAATCCAGCCGCTCCTGATACTCCTCGACGCTGACGGCATGGGGGATCACGGCGAGACGTTTTTGCAGCCCCTCATTGGCGATGCGGCGCAATTCGGCCACCTCGTCATCGGCAAACTTCGGCAGGATCGGATCGCGCCGATAGGCCATGAAAGCGCAGCGTTTGGCGATCTCCACGGTGTTTTCCAGCGCCTCGGGCAGGTCGGCAAACAGCGCGACCATTTCCTCCTGGCTCTTGAAGTAATGCTGCGCGGTCAGCCTGCGGCGCGGCTCCACCTGATCGACATAGGCGCCTTCCGCGATACAGATCATCGCATCATGGGCCTCATACATTTCCGTGTTGGGGAAATAGACATCATTGGTGGCAACCAGCGGCAGGTCCATCGCATAGGCCATCTCGATATGGCCCCGCTCGGTCAGCTGTTCAGCTTCAGGCTGGCCGTGTTCGCCCGGATGGCGCTGCAACTCCACATAAAGCCGATCTGGAAAGATCGCTTTCAGCCGCTGCATCAGGGCCTCTGCCGCCGGGCGCTGCCCCTGCTGCAACAGCCGCCCCACCGGCCCATCCGGCCCGCCGCTCAGACAGATCACATCGCCTGCATATTGCGCCAGCTCCTCCAGCGTCACATGCGGCAGCTCGCTGCCCTGCCGCAGATAGAGGCAGGAATTGAGCTTCATCAGATGCTCATAGCCGGTCTCGCTCTGCGCCAGCAGCACCAGCGGCGCTGGCGGTTTGGGCCGCTCGCCCGGGGCAGGCTCGGCAGACCGCAGATCGACCTGGCAGCCGATGATCGGCTGCACCCCTGCGCCACTGGCCGACACCGAAAACTCCAGCGCCGAGAACAGGTTGTTGCTGTCGGTCACCGCAATCGCGGGCATCTCGTGCTTCTTGCACAGGTCCGGCAGCTTCTTCAGCCGCAATGCGCCTTCCAGAAGCGAATATTCGGTATGGGTGCGCAGGTGAATGAATCGGGGAGAGCTTGTCATCCCGTCAAGCTAGCGTCAGCGCCGCCAAGGTTAAAGCGGTTCCGCACCGGAGAAGCCGCGACCCTGCCCATCCCCCGTTCCGCCGCGCAGGTTTCACCCGATGCCGTAATATTCAGCGATTATTATTCTGCTTTCTTTGAAAGTCTTATCGAACCCAACCATCAACGCCGCGACAATCTGACCTAAAGTCGTTCAAAAATAACAGCATACGCCGGTATTCAGCAAGGATCTTGCGCCCCGCGTCGACTCCATGGCAGAGTCACTTTTCCTTGCCAGAACAACAGCCTGCTTTCTAGGCTATCGGCAACGGAACCACCAAGGCCCGCCATGTCTTCTACGTCGCATCGAAGGGATGGCACCAAGGGAAAACCAGAGTAACGCGACGGGTTTCTGACATGACAATCACCTTTCGGCTGAACGGTGAAGAGGTCGCGCTGACGGAGGTTTCTCCGACGGCGACGCTGCTGGACTGGCTGCGCGAAGAGCGCGGGCTGACCGGCACCAAAGAAGGCTGCAACGAGGGCGACTGCGGCGCCTGCACCGTGATGGTGACCGACGCCAAAGGCGCCAAACCGCTCAATGCCTGCATCCTGTTCCTGCCGCAGCTGCACGGCAAATCCATCCGCACCGTCGAAGGCGCGGCCGGCCCCGATGGCCAGCTGCATCCGGTGCAGGAGGCGATGATCACCCACCACGGCAGCCAATGCGGTTTCTGCACGCCGGGGTTCATCATGTCGATGGTGACCGCCCACAAAAATGGCGCCTCGGATCACGACGACCAGCTGGCAGGCAATCTCTGCCGCTGCACCGGCTATGCGCCGATCATCCGCGCCGCCGAAGCCGCCAGCGCCGAACCCGTCCCCGACTGGATCCACGGCGAAGATGCCATCAGCCTGCCTGACACAGGCGGCGATGCCACGTCTCTGCGCCCCACCTCCGCCGACCAGCTGGCCGCCGCCTATGCTGCCTGCCCGGACGCGACGCTGATTGCAGGCGCCACGGATGTGGGTCTCTGGGTGACCAAACAGCTGCGCGATCTGTCGGATGTGATTTTCCTCGATGGCTGCGATGACCTGAAAGAGATCACCGAACAGCCCGACGGCAGCCTGCGTATCGGTGCGATGGTGGATATGAACCAGCTGCGCAGCGCCCTCGCCGCGCGGCATCCGTCTTATGGCGAAATGCTGCGCCGCTTTGCCAGCCAGCAGGTGCGCGCCGCCGCCACCATCGGCGGCAATATCGCCAATGGCTCCCCCATCGGGGACAATCCGCCCGCGCTGATCGCACTTGGTGCAACGCTGGAGCTGCGCAAGGGCGACAGCCGCCGCAGCCTGCCGCTTGAGGATTTCTTCATCGACTATGGCAAGCAGGACCGCCAGCCCGGTGAATTTGTCGAGGCGATCACCCTGCCCGCACGCCTGAAGGGGCAGACCGATGGCTTGCGCGTCTACAAGCTCTCCAAACGGTTCGATCAGGATATCTCCGCCGTTCTGGGCGCCTTTAACCTGACGGTCGACGCGGGCCGGATCACCGCCGCGCGCATCGCCTTTGGCGGCATGG
This sequence comes from Phaeobacter sp. JH20_26, assembly GCF_048056275.1. Lineage (NCBI taxonomy): Bacteria > Pseudomonadati > Pseudomonadota > Alphaproteobacteria > Rhodobacterales > Roseobacteraceae > Phaeobacter > Phaeobacter sp. JH20_26. The sequence goes on from NZ_JAYMWL010000015.1 coordinate 32,379, forward strand.
CGGGCGTGCCCAAACGCGCCAGCCACGTGGAGGCCGCCCTGATTGGTCAAGACCTGTCGGCCGCAACACTCGCCACCGCGCGGGGCGAATTTGCCCGCGACTTCACCCCGATGAACGATATGCGCGCCTCGGCCGATTACCGGCTGGAGGCTGCGGCAAATATGCTCGCACGCTACTTTGACGATCTGGGCCAGACAAGCGCACCCACACATGTGCTGGAGGTGAAGTGATGGCTGTTGCAAAACCCCTCCCCCATGATGCGGCACGGCTGCATGTGACCGGTCAGGCGCGCTATGTCGATGACATCCCGACCCCGCGCGACACCCTGCATCTGGCCTTTGGCCTTTCAACCGTGGCCCATGGTGATATCACCGCACTGGAGCTGGACGCCGTGCGCCAGAGCAATGGCGTGGTTGCCGTGCTGACGGCGGAAGATCTGCCGTTTGACAATGACGTCTCGCCGTCTGCCCATGACGAGCCGCTGCTGGCCAAGGGGTCTGTCCACTATATCGGCCAGCCGGTGTTTCTGGTGGTGGCAACCTCCCATCGTGCTGCGCGGGTGGCCGCGCGCAAAGGTCAGGTCAGCTACGCCGAACGCCCGGCCCTCCTGACGCTGGAGGATGCGCTGGCCGCCGACAGCCGGTTTGAAGACGGCCCACGCATCTACAGCAAAGGCGACGCAGGCAGCGCCATCTCCGCCGCCGCCCATGTGGTCGAAGACACGTTCGACATTGGCGGGCAGGAGCATTTCTACCTCGAAGGTCAGGCCGCCCTCGCCCAGCCGCAGGAAGATGGCGGCATGCTGGTCAACTCCTCGACCCAGCACCCGACCGAGATCCAGCATAAGGTGGCCGAGGCCATCGGCCTGCCGATGCACAGCGTGCGGGTTGAGACCCGGCGCATGGGTGGCGGCTTTGGTGGCAAGGAAAGTCAGGGCAACGCGCTGGCCGTCGCCTGCGCCATCGCCGCACGCGCCACCGGTCGGACCTGCAAGATGCGCTATGACCGCGACGACGACATGACCATCACCGGCAAGCGTCACGCCTTTCGCATTTCCTACCGCGCGGGCTTTGACGCCGAGGGGCGCATTCTGGGGGTTGAGTTCACCCATCTGGTCGATTGCGGCTGGGCACAGGATCTGTCGCTGCCGGTGGCCGACCGCGCCATGCTGCACAGCGACAACGCCTATGCGATCCCCGCGATCCGCATCGAAAGCCACCGGCTGAAGACCAACCGGCAGAGCGCCACCGCCTATCGCGGCTTTGGCGGTCCGCAGGGGATGGTCGGGATCGAGCGGGTGATGGATCACGCGGCCCATAAGCTGGGGCTGGATCCGGTCGATCTGCGCATGAAGAACTATTACGATGCCCCCCAAACGGCGGGCGACGGGGGCGCTGCCCCCCGGCCTGCGGCCTCCCCCCGGGATATTTCCGGCCAGAAGATATCCGGCCAGAAGACGGACAATACCACGCCCTACGGGATGGAGGTCACCGATTTCGAGCTGCACGGGATGACCCGGCAGCTGCTGGAGAGCGCGGATTATGCCGCGCGCAAGGCCGAGATCGCCAAATGGAACGCCGGGAATGAGCGGCTCAAGCGCGGGATTGCGTTTTCTCCGGTCAAATTCGGCATTTCCTTCACCCTCACCCATCTCAATCAGGCGGGTGCGCTGGTGCATGTCTATCAGGACGGCTCGGTCCATCTGAACCATGGCGGCACCGAGATGGGGCAAGGCCTGTTCCAGAAGGTGGCACAGGTGGCCGCCAGCCGTTTTGGCATCGGGCTGGAAAAGGTGAAGATCACCGCCACCGACACGGCCAAAGTGCCCAATACCTCGGCCACCGCCGCCTCCTCCGGCACCGATCTGAACGGGATGGCGGTAAAGGCCGCCTGCGACAGCATTCGCGACCGTATGGCCGATCATCTGGCCGAGCGCTATCAGGTCACCGCAGCGGAGGTGGTGTTTGCCGATGATGAGGTGCGGATCGGCGCCGAGGCCCTGCCCTTCGCCCGTGCAGCACAGATCTGCTATGAGGGGCGTATCAGCCTGTCGGCCACCGGGTTCTACAAGACGCCGAAACTGGAATGGGACCGCATTCAGGGCAAGGGGCGGCCGTTTTTCTACTTTGCCTATGGCGCTGCGATCACCGAAGTTGTCGTCGACCGCCTGACCGGCGAAAACCGCATTCTGCGCGCCGACGTGCTGCATGATGCCGGCGCCTCGCTGAACCCGGCGCTGGATATCGGCCAGGTCGAAGGCGCCTATGTGCAGGGTGCAGGCTGGCTCACCACAGAGGAACTGGTCTGGGATCAGACCGGCAATCTGCGCACCCATGCGCCCTCCACCTACAAGATCCCCGCCTGTTCGGATCGCCCCGATGTGTTCAATGTGGCTCTTTGGGACGGCGAGAACCGCGAGGACAGCATCTATCGCTCCAAAGCGGTGGGAGAGCCGCCCTTTATGCTGGGGATTTCCGCCTGGCTGGCGCTTGGTGATGCGGTCGGGCACTTCGCGCCCGCCTATCCTGCGCTCAATGCCCCCGCCACGGCGGAGGAGATCTGGCGCGCGGTGCGTCGCATCGCGCCGGGGGCCTGAGCCATGGGGTTTGATCTTCAGGATCTGCGCCGCAGGATCGGCGCCCATGGCACGGTGGTGCGGGTGGTGATTGCCGCCATCCGCGGCTCTTCCCCGCGTGAGGTGGGCGCCGCCATGCTGGTCTGGGACGACGGCCAGTCCGGCACCATCGGCGGGGGCGCGCTGGAGCATGAGGCCGCCGAGGCTGCCCGCCGCCAGTTGCAGGATGGCAAGACCCGTTTGCAGACCATCCGCGCGCTTGGCCCGGATCTGGGGCAATGCTGCGGCGGCTCCGTCACCCTGTGGAGCGAGATCTACCGCGCTGCCGATCTGGACCGGCTGGATGGCGATGTGATCCTGCGCGCCCTGTCCACCGAGCTGGGCGAGCCGGGCGAGCCACCCCTAGGCCTGCGCCGCAAGCTGGCGCTGGCCCGCAGCCAGGGGCAGCGGCCCGACGCGCAGCTGGCTGACGGCTGGCTGCTGGAACCGGTCCATCGTGCCGAAACCCCGCTGTGGATCTGGGGGGCGGGCCATGTCGGCCGCGCTCTGGTTGATGTGCTGGCGCCGCTGCCGGATCTCGACATCACCTGGGTAGATACCGGCCCTGACCGTTTTCCCGCCCGGATCCCGCCCTCAGTCACTATGGTTCCGGCGGCGGAACCTGCGGCACTGGTGCCGCATGCCCCTGAAAATGCACGGCATTTGGTGCTTACCTATTCCCATGCGCTGGATCTGGCGCTATGCCACGCCTTATTGCTGCGCGGCTTTGCCTTTGCCGGGGTGATCGGATCTGCCACCAAATGGGCACGGTTCCGGTCGCGGCTGGCGGATCTTGGCCACCGGCCCGAGCAGATCGCCCGGCTCACCTGCCCGATCGGGGATCCCGGCCTTGGCAAACATCCGCAGATGATTGCGGTCGGGGTCGCGGCAGAGCTCTTGCGGATGGGCGCAACAGACGAGTTGAAGAAGGACAGACGCGCGTGACCCAACCTCTCCTGAGCCTGCAAGGTTTGACAAAGGCCTATCCTGGTGTTGTTGCCAACGATACGGTCTCCTTTGATATCGGCGCGGGAGAGGTTCATGCCCTGCTCGGCGAAAACGGCGCCGGGAAATCGACGCTGGTCAAGATGATCTACGGGCTGGTGAAACCGGACAGCGGTACCATGCTGCTGCGCGGCGCCCCCTATGCCCCAGCCGAGCCGCGACAGGCACGGGCGGATGGCATCGCGATGGTGTTTCAGCATTTTTCGCTGTTTGACGCGCTGAACGTGGCGGAGAACATCGCCCTTGGCATGGAACAGCCGCCTGCCCTGCGCGATCTGGCCAGCCGCATCCGCGAGGTTTCGGAAACCTATGGCCTGCCGCTGGACCCCTATCGCACGGTGGGCGATCTCTCTGCCGGCGAACGCCAGCGGGTGGAGATCATCCGCTGCCTGTTGCAGGACCCCAAGCTGCTGATCATGGATGAGCCGACCTCGGTTCTCACCCCGCAGGAGGTGGATATCCTGTTCCAGACCTTGCAGAAGCTGCGCTCCGAGGGCACCTCGATCCTGTATATTTCGCACAAGCTGGAAGAGATCCGCACGCTCTGTGATCACGCCACCATCCTGCGGCTGGGCAAGAATGTCGGCGAATGTGTCCCCTCTGAAACCTCGGCCCGCGATATGGCCGAGCTGATGGTGGGCACCGCGCTGCAGACACCGGAGCGCGCGGGCCGCGATCTGGGCGATGTGGCGCTGGATATCACCGGCCTGTCGGTGCCTGCGCCCTCGGCCTTTGGCACGGCGCTGAAGAATGTGCATATGACCGTCCGCCAGGGCGAAATCCTCGGCATTGGCGGGGTGGCGGGCAATGGCCAGGACGAGCTTCTAGGCGTTCTGTCCGGCGAAACCACCACCGCTGCCGATGCGGTCAAGATGCATGGCGCGCCGGTCGGCCACCTTGGCCCTGTTGCGCGTCGTCGCCTGGGTATTCTGGCCGCGCCGGAGGAGCGTCTCGGCCATGCCGCCGCACCGGATATGAGCCTGACGGAAAATGCCATGCTGACCGCCGCCACCCGCGAAGGCCTGTCCAGCAACGGCTTTCTGAAATGGGGGCTGGCCAAGGAATTTGCCGAAAAGGTCATCAAGAATTTCGACGTGCGCACCCCCGGACCTGAAAACGCGGCGCGTTCGCTGTCGGGGGGCAATCTTCAGAAATTCGTCATTGGCCGCGAGGTGCTGCAAAACCCTGAGGTTCTGGTGGTGAACCAGCCGACCTGGGGTGTGGATGCCGCCGCCGCCGCCGCGATCCGCCAGTCGCTGCTGGATCTGGCCGCCGGGGGCACTGCGGTAATCTGCATCAGCCAGGATCTGGATGAGCTGATGGAGATTGCCGACAGTTTTGCCGCCCTGAACGAAGGCCGCCTGAGCGCGCCGCGCCCCACAACCGGGCTGAGCGTCGATGAAATCGGCCTGATGATGGGGGGAGCACATGGGATGGAGGTCGCGCATGTCTAGCCTCGCAGCCGGGCGTGCCCATCCCGGCCGCAGCGCGGGCTGCCGGGTCGGGAGTGTGAGTATTTTTGGAAAGATGACAGGCACGCAGGCACAGATCTGCGACCGGGGGGGACAACAACAATGATCCGGCTAGAAAAGAGACCACAGCCCTCGCGGGTCTGGTCGATGGCGACGCCGCTGGTGGCGGTGCTGGCGACCATGATCGCGGGCGGGCTTTTGTTTGCGGCCCTTGGCAAGAACCCGGTTGAGGCGATCCGCACCATTTTCTGGGATCCGCTGTTTGGCGAATTTGCTTTTTACTACCGCCCGCAGCTCTTGGTGAAGGGCGCGCCACTGGTGCTGATCGCCATCGGCCTGTCGCTGGGCTTTCGCGCGGGTATCTGGAACATCGGCGCCGAGGGCCAGTATATCATGGGCGCCATCTGTGGCGCCGGGGCTGGCCTTGCCTATTACCCTACAGACTCGGCACTTATCTTTCCCTTGATGGTGGTGGCAGGCGCGCTGGGGGGCTGGGCCTGGGCGATGATCCCCGCAGTGCTGAAAACCCGCTTTGGCACCAATGAAATCCTGGTCTCGCTGATGCTGGTCTATGTGGCCGAGCAGTTTCTCGCCTCGGTCTCGCTGGGATTGCTGAAAAACCCCGAGGGCTTTGGCTTTCCCGGCTCGCGCAACCTGCAATCCTGGGACAGCGCCCATAACGCCGAGCTGATCACGGGCACCGGCATGCACTGGGGTGTTGTGGCGGCGCTGATCGCGGTGATCTTTGCCTATGTGCTGCTCAACCGTCACATGCTGGGTTATCACATCCGCCTGACTGGCGAGGCGCCACGTGCCGCGCGTTTTGCGGGCGTGAACCCCACCCGGCTGGTGCTGTTCTGCCTTGGCACCTCCGGCGCGCTGGCGGGTCTTGCGGGTCTGTTTGAGGTCTCCGGCCCCTCTGGCCAGATCTCCATCGATTTCAACGTCGGCTACGGGTTTACCGCCATTATCGTCGCCTTTCTGGGCCGGTTGCACCCTGTCGGCATCCTGCTGGCGGGTGGTCTGATGGCGCTGACCTATATCGGCGGCGATATCGCGCAGTCCAACATGGGCCTGCCTTCGGCGGCGATCCAGGTGTTTCAGGGGATGCTGTTGTTCTTCCTTCTGGCGCTGGATCTCCTGACCAATTTCCGCATTGCGCTCAGCAAACCCGAGGTGGTGTGACATGGATCTTTCTGCAATCAACCCGGTCCTGCTCATCGCCTCGCTGATGGTGGCGGCCACACCGATCCTGATCGCTGCCATTGGCGAATTGGTGGTGGAGAAATCAGGCGTTCTGAACCTTGGCGTCGAAGGCATGATGATCACCGGCGCCATCGCAGGCTTTGCCACCGCGGTGGAGACCGGCTCGCCCCTGATCGGGTTCCTTGCCGCCGCTGTTGCCGGGGCAGCGCTGTCGGTTCTGTTTGGCTTTCTGACCCTTGTGGCGCAGGCCAATCAGGTGGCCTCCGGTCTGGCGCTGACGCTGTTCGGCCTCGGCCTGTCGGCGCTGATGGGGCAATCCTACGTCGGTGTGAAACCGCCACAGATGAGCGACATCCACATCCCCGTCCTGAGCGACCTGCCGGTGATTGGCCCGATCCTCTTTGGCCATGACATCATCCTCTATTTCGGCATCGCGCTGACCGCCGCAGTCTGGGCGCTGCTGAAATTCTCTCGCGCCGGACTGGTGCTGCGCGCGGTGGGGGAAAACCACGATGCCGCCCATGCGCTGGGGTATAAGGTGATCCGCATCCGCCTGATGGCGATCATGTTCGGTGGCGCCTGTGCCGGTATCGGCGGGGCCTACATCAGCCTTATCCGGGTGCCGCAATGGACCGAAGGCATGACCGCGGGCGTGGGCTGGATTGCGCTGGCGCTGGTGGTCTTTGCCAGCTGGAAACCCTGGCGCGCACTCCTTGGTGCCTATCTTTTTGGCGGCGTCACCGTGGTGCAGCTCAATCTGCAAGCGGCAGGCGTTGCCATCCCGGTGGAGTATCTGGCAATGTCGCCCTACGTGATCACAATTATCGTGCTTGTCATTCTTTCGGCGGACAAAAGCAGCGCACCTGCCGCCCTTGGCCGCAACTTCCACGCCTCCCGCTGACGGGGGGCTTTTCACTGCCCCGCTGTCGGGGTCAATAGATGCAACTGGGGAGAACCTGATGAAACTGACCAACCTTCTGACCAGCGCCGCCGTGGCGCTTGGCCTGGCCACCGGTGCGGCCTTGGCCGAGGACAAGACCAAAGTGGGCTTTGTCTATGTCGGCCCTGTCGGTGACGGTGGCTGGACCTATGAACACGATCAGGGCCGCAAGGCCGTGGTTGCGGAATTCGGCGACAAGGTCGAAACCGTCTATGTCGAGAACGTCGCAGAAGGCCCCGATGCCGAGCGCGTGATGACCCAGATGGCGCTGGAAGGTGCGGATCTCATCTTCACCACCTCCTTTGGCTACATGGATCCCACCATCAACGTCGCCAAGAAATTCCCGAACGTGAAGTTCGAGCACGCCACCGGCTACAAGCGCGCCGACAACGTCTCGACCTACTCCGCCCGCTTCTACGAGGGCCGCGCGGTTCAGGGCCACATTGCCGGCCAGATGACGGAGTCGAACATCATCGGCTACATCGGCTCCTACCCGATCCCCGAAGTGATCCGCGGCATCAACTCGGCCTATCTGCACGCCAAGAAGGTGAACCCCGACGTCCAGTTCAAGATCGTCTGGGCCTTCACCTGGTTTGATCCCGCAAAAGAGGCTGATGCCGCCAAGGTGCTGATCGAACAGGGAGCTGACGTGATCCTGCAGCACACCGATTCCACCGCACCGCAGGCCGCCGCACAGGCCGCAGGCAATGTGATCACCTTTGGTCAGGCGTCCGATATGGCCGAATACGGGCCCAAGCCGCGCGTCTCCTCGATCATCGACAATTGGGCGCCCTATTACATCGCCCGCACCAAGGCCGTGATCGACGGCACCTGGACAAGCAGCGACACCTGGGACGGCATTGGCGCCGGCATGGTTGGCATCGGTGAAATCTCCGATGCGGTTCCCGCTGATGTGAAAGCCTCCGCACTGGAGCTGAAAGCCGCGCTGGCCGATGGCTCCTACCACGCCTTCACCGGCCCGATCAAAAAGCAGGACGGCTCCGACTGGCTGGCCGAAGGCGAGACCGCCGATGACGGCACCCTGGCCGGCATGAACTTCTACGTCGAAGGCCTGGAAGGCGACATTCCGCAATAAGCCGCCACCGCCTTCAGATGACCCGCAGCAGAAAGGCCCGCCAGTCCGGCGGGCCTTTTTCATAGCGGCCGTCGCTGTTCCTCTCGCGCGACCGCAGGGCAAATGCCGCCGTCTAGATGCTGCCCGCCGTTTCAATGACAAGCGCCCGCACCGGCCCATCGGGATGCGCCACATGTTCATCGCCGCTCTCGGCATGAAAGATGTCACCCGGCAGCAGGCGCAGGATACGCTCGGCCCCGTCGATGCGAACATGCATGTCGACCTCTCCGTCCAGCACGACAAAGACCTCAGGGCCATCGTTGACATGCCATTTATACGGCGCGTCAGTCCAATGCAGCCGCACGGTTGCATCGCTTATGCGTTCGATATCCAGCGCGTCCCAGGCCTTTTCGCCCGTAAACGCCGTTGCGGTGATCTTCTTCATGCCCTACCCCCGGCTGCTGTGGTTGATGTGGTTCATCTCAACTGCGATGTTACGGCTGCGGCAACGGATCGGATACTTGCGTTCCGACATGATCAGCCTGCCAATCGGGGAATTCAACGTGGATCGGACGGACAAACGGATATTGGCGGTTCTGGAACGGAACGCCCGCACCAGCGCTGCCGAAATCGGGCGCCAGATCGGCCTGTCCCGGACCGCGGTTCAGGACCGGCTGTCGAAGCTTGAGACACGTGGCGTGATCAGCGGATATCGGGTTCAGCTATCGGAGCCTCAGGACGACCTGATCCGGGCGGTCCTCTTCGTCAGAATTGCGGTCCGCCCATGCACCGATGCGCTGACCTGGATGGCCTCGCTCGAGGGCGTGCAGGAGGTGATGTCTCTGTCCGGTGAGATCGACGCCATCGTCAGATGTGCCGTGCCGGATGTCGCCGCGCTGACGGCGCTCAATGACAGGATCGGGGCCAGCGACTGGATTGCCGGTTCGAACTCGAACGTGGTGCTGCGCACCCTCCGATAATCCCGCGCAGATGCCGGCCGCAGATCTCGGGTCCGCTCCCGTGTCCGTTCATGGGCCGAACCTCAAAGCGCGCGCGGCCCTGCCCGTCATCTTTCCATAAATACTCAAACCGCCCCGGCAGCGGCGCTGCCCCTCAGTCGCGGCGAAACACCCGCAGCGCCAGGAGCACGCGGGAGGTGGCGGTCACCAGACAGAGCGCGCCAAACACCCAGGCCATCGGTGCAAACCACGCAGGCAGCAGGCACAAGAGCACGAAAAAACCGATCGTCTCCGCCCCCTCCAGCAGACCGCCGGTGAAATAAAGCGTTTTGACCCCGCGCGCCGTGCTTGTCATCTTGTGTTTCTCCGCCAGCACCGCATAGCCGAGGAAACTGGTGCCATTCACATAGAAGGTCATCAGCAAGAACGCCCCGGCCACGCCATTCTGCGCAGGATCCGCCAGCACAAAAGCAAGGGGGACCGCACCGTAGAACAGGAAATCGCAGGTGATATCGAGATAGCCGCCAAAATCGCTTGGCTCGCTGGCGCGTGCCACCGCGCCGTCCAGACCATCGGCCAGCCGCGACAGAAGCAGCGGCAGCAGCGCCAGCGCAAAGAGCGAACAGGCGATCATCCCGGCCGCCAGCAGCCCCAGCGCCAGCCCAAGAAGCGTCACCTGATTGGCACTGATGCCCGCGCGCGCGATGACCTGCCCCTGGGCATTCAGCATCGGGTCGATCAGCGGGCGGATTTTTGAATCGAACATACTCTCCCCTACCCTGCGCACCGGGGCTTTGCCACTCACGATTATGATAGGGCAGAGCCGGTGTCTCGCGCAGATCTCTTTATGCCCCGCGCCGATATTTTGCGCTTTTGATTGCCGCAGATGCGTGCCACCCTCCGCCGCATGAGCACCGAACTGATCAGCCTCGACGGCACCCCCGCAAGCCCCCTTGCCTTTGGCACCATGCAATTTGGCGGCCGCGCCGATGCTGCCCAGTCGGCCGAAATGTACCAGGCCTGCCGCGCTGCGGGGGTGACCCATTTCGACACCGCCTGGGTCTATACCGAGGGCCGTAGCGAGGCGCTGCTGGGCCAGCTGATCCGGGAAGACCGTGACAGCCTGCTGATCGCCACCAAGGTCGCCTATTCCGGCGGCGCCGGCCCTGACAATATCCGGCGCCAGCTCGATCAGTCGCGCGCGCGTCTGGGGCAGGACATGGTCGATATCCTCTACCTGCACCGCTACGACGAAGAGACGGACCTGCGCGAGACCCTTGCCTGCCTGGCCGAGCTGCGCGACGCCGGGCAGATCCGCTATCTGGGGCTGTCGAACTTTGCCGCCTGGCAGGTGATGAAGGCGATCATGATCGGGCAGGAATTCGACCTGAGGCCCGCCATACTGCAACCGATGTATTCGCTGCTGAAGCGTCAGGTCGAGGTGGAGATCCTGCCGATGTGCGCTGATCAGGGCCTGCATGTGGCCCCCTATTCGCCACTGGGCGGCGGGATGCTGACGGGCAAATACAGCAGTGCCCAGCAGGCGGGTCACAGCCGGGGGCGGCTGGACGAGGATCCGCGTTACGCCGAACGCTATGGTCAGCCCTGGATGCAGGAGAGCGCCCGTGCCCTGGCCGATCTTGCCGCCGAACTGGAGGTTGATCCGGCCAGCCTCGCCGTGGCCTGGGCCGCCGCCTATGGGCGCAATGTGACTCCCATTATCTCGGCCCGGTCACTCGCACAGCTGCGCCCCTCGCTGGCGGCGCTGGAGATCGAGATGACGCCGGACCTCTACGCCCGCATGTCGGCGCTGTCACCGCGTCCGGCGCCCGCAACAGACCGGCTGGAGGAACAGCAATGACAACGGTCGACTATCTGATCATCGGCGGCGGGCTTGCCGGTCTGAGCGCCGCCGCCGCCCTTGCGCCACGGGGGCGTGTTCTGGTGCTGGAGCGGGAAGAGGCGCTTGGCTATCACTCCTCCGGGCGCTCTGCGGCGATGTTTGAGGCCAATTACGGCCCCGCGCCGGTACAGGCGCTGAGCCGGGCCAGTGAGGCCCACCACCGCACCCATGGCTGTCTCAGCCCGCGCGGGCTGCTGCTGGTCGGGCGCGCCGATCAGGCCGCGCGTTTCGAGGCCGATTGCGCCGAGCTGGATCTGACGCCGATTTCGGTTGCGGCGGCCTGCCAGATGGTGCCGGTGCTTGATCCCGAGCAGGTCAAATTTGCGGCCAGCCATGATGCGGCGCAGGATCTGGATGCGGACCTGTTGTTGCAGGGCTTTGCCAGAGAGCTGCGCGCCCATGGGGGTGACATCCGCACCCGTGCCGCTGTCACCGGTCTGGACCGCAGCACCGCGGGCTGGCAGGTGAGCTGCGGTGACGATGTGATCACCGCCACAACGATTATCAATGCGGCCGGGGCCTGGGCGGATGAGCTGGCGCAGATGGCCGGGATCGCGCCCATCGGATTGCAACCCAAACGCCGCTCCATGGCGCGGCTGCCCGCGCCCGGTGGCCACGATGTCACCACCTGGCCAATGATCATGGGCGTCGGTGAGAGCTGGTATGCCAAACCCGATGCCGGCAAGCTGCTGGTCTCGCCCGCTGACGCCGATCCGGTGCCGCCGCAGGATGCCTATGCCGATGACATGGTGCTTGCCGAGGGGCTGGCCCGCTATGAGGAGATGGTGACAACCCCGGTCACCCGAGTTGAGCACAACTGGGCCGGCCTGCGCAGTTTTGTAGCCGATGGCGTGCCGGTGCTGGGGCCGGATCCGGCGGTGGCCAGTTTTGTCTGGTGTGCAGGTCAGGGCGGCTATGGCGTGCAGAGTTCCCCCGCCGCCGGGCGGCTGATTGCCGATCTGGTCACCGGGCAGACACCGGACATCGACGCCACGAACGTGGCCGCGCTCAGCCCGGAAAGGCTGCGCTGATGGTTGTGCGCACGGTGCCCGGAGAGGCCTCCGTCACGCTGCCGGATGCAGGGGCAAAACTCTTTGCCCCGTCGGCGGCGCGCAATCTGGAGCCGATCGCGGATCTTCTGGCCCGGATTGCCCCGCAACCCGACGGTGCGGATGGCCCTCGCCCCCGCGCGCTGGAAATTGCCAGCGGCACCGGGCAGCATGTGGTCGGCTTTGCCGGCCGCTGCGCGCATCTGGACTGGCAGCCCAGCGATGTGAACCCGGCGCGCCTGACCAGCATCAATGCCTATACCGGTGACAGCGGCTGTCGCAATATCGCGACGGCGATCCAGCTCGATGCCACCGAAGCCCCCTGGCCCGACGGGCTGGGCCGCTTTGATCTGATCGTGCTGTGCAATCTGCTGCATCTGATCAGCACGCCCGAGGCCCAGACCCTGATCCGCGAGGCCGCGCGCCATCTGGCGGCGGGCGGGCACTTCCTGATCTACGGCCCGTTCATGCGCGGCGGTGAGCTGACCAGCGAGGGCGACCGCAGCTTTCACGCCAAGCTGACCGCCCATGACCCGGAGGTCGGTTACAAGGATGATTTCGATGTGATGGACTGGCTGCAAGACAGCGGGCTGGAGATGCGCCAGGTGATCGAGATGCCCGCCAACAATCTGGCGCTGGTGGCGATACGTCAATCGAGGTGAGAGCTGGCACATAGGTGACCGCGTCGGCCCTGCGCCACGTCAGGCACCGGTCAGATATTCAGCTGCATCGTCGACTTGGTGCGGTCCATAGTGACAAAGGTGCGGAACTTCCGAATATTGTCATTCGGAAAAAACAGCCGTTGCGTCAGCGCTTCATATTCCGACATGTCCCCAACGATCACCACAAGGATGAAATCCACTTCGCCGGTGACATAGTAGCATTGCTGGATTTCCGGAGCGTCTTGGAAGCTGCGCTTGATATCGTCGATCCGGCCCGCTGTCTCGGCCCTCAGTTCGACCTCCACAAGAATGGTCAGCGGCAGGCCGACCGTCTTCGGCTCGATCTGGGCGGCCTGGGTCGAAATCACGCCATCCACCTCCATGCGCCGGATACGCCGCTGGACCGATGCGGTCGACAGATTGACCATCTCGCCGATCTGACGCTGTGGCTTGGTGCAGTCCTGTTGCAGGATCCGCAGGATCGCCAGATCATAGGAATCCAGCCCCTGTGATAAATTTTCTTTTCCCATGCCATACCTGTGCGCAATTTTTGCACGGCGGTCCATGATTCCGAAGCCATAACCCATGTAAAGCGACGTATTTTTGCGCAGGCGCAAAAAAGGATCGTATGATGCTAGACATATTCAGAACCACCAAACCAGATGTCTTTACCACCCAACCAAGGTTGGGGCCGAAGGTACAGGACGCTCTGCCTCGTCGCGGATTTGACGAGGCTGCCCGCGAAATCGGCACCTGGGACGGCTACCAGCCGACCCCGATGCCAAATTTGACCAGCCTTGCGGACAGGCTGGGCATTCAGGCGATCCACTACAAACACGAAGGACCGAGGTTCGGTCTGGGCAGCTTCAAAGCCTTGGGTGGGGCCTATGCTGTTCTGCGCGTGCTTCAGCGCGAGCTGTCAGAGACCACGGGCCGGGCCATCACCGTCGAAGACCTGCACAGCGGCAGTTTCGCAGATCAGATTTCGGAGATCACCGTGATTTCGGCAACCGATGGCAATCACGGCCGGTCGGTGGCCTGGGGCGCGCAGCGGTTTGGCGCGACGTGCCGAATTTACATCCATGCCGAAGTGAGCCCCTTTCGCGCCGAAGCGATGCAGGCGCTGGGAGCCGAGGTTATTCGCGTCGATGGCGACTATGATGCAACGGTTGCGCAGACCCGTATTGATGCCGAGAAACACGGCTGGAAAATTGTGTCGGACACCTCTTGGCCCGGTTATAGGCAGCCACCGCTGGATGTCATGGCCGGCTACGGTGTGATGGCGCGGGAAATCGTGAGAGACCTGCCTGAACCGCCAACCCATGTGTTCCTTCAGGGCGGCGTTGGCGGGCTGGCTGCATCGGTGATTGCGGTTTTCCATCAGGAATGGGGCAATGCCGCTCCACGCAGCATCATTGTCGAGCCGGAACTGGCGCCCTGTCTGTTTGCCAGCGGCAAGGCCAATGCGGCGACCGCTGTTGCGATCACCTCGGAAACGCTGATGGCAGGATTGTCCTGCGGCGAGCCTTCGCAGATTGCCTGGGAGGTTCTGGGCGAGTCCGTCGATAGTTTCATGACCATTCCCGAAAGCCTGGTCGCCCCAGCCGTCCGATTGCTCGCAGGTGGAGCATGTGGCGATCCCGGCATCGACGCCGGCGAAAGCGCGGTTGCCGGTCTTATCGGGTTGATGTGCGGTGCGCTGGACCACGACCTGCGTGATGAGCTGAAGCTGGATGCTGCGTCACGTGTTGTGATCATCGGCTCCGAAGGAGTCACCGATCCAACTGTGGTCAAGGCGATCATGGAGGGACGTATCTGACGGGGTTTGTCAGCCCTGTCAGGATCGCGCTGTTGGGTCCGGTACACATGGAAAAAAGCCCCGGCACAATGGCCGGGGCTTTCTCATCTCTTCCGTCAGGCCTTATCCATTCATGCGGATGGTTTCGTTCTTTGGATCGTAGGGGCTGTCGCAGGTGACAACCGCATCCCAAAGCTTGTCCTGGATCTTCACCTTCAGCTTGGTGCCTTCCACCGCGTGCTCAGGCTTTACGTAGCCCATGCCGATGGATTTCTCGAAGGCCACCGAGTAGCCGCCGGAGGTCAGGCGGCCCACACGGGTGCCGTCTTCAGCATAAAGTGCCTCACGGCCCCAGGGATCGGCATCTTCCGGCCCGTCGATCAGCAGGGTGCAGCATTTCACGCGGACGCCGGTCTCGACCAGCTTGTCCTTGCCGTGGAAGTCCTTCTCCAGATCGACAAAGCGCGGCAGGTCGGCTTCCAGCGGGGTCGCGTCGCGGCCCAGTTCGTTGCCGAAGGCACGGTAGGATTTTTCCTGCCGCAGCCAGTTCTGGGCGCGGGCACCGACCAGCTTCATGCCGTGCTTCTCGCCCGCCTTCTCCAAGATGTCGAACAGGTAGTTCTGCATCTCGATCGGATGATGCAGCTCCCAGCCCAGCTCACCGGTGTAGGCCACGCGGATCGCATTCACCGGACACATGCCCAGTTCGATCTGACGGGCCGACAGCCAGGGGAAGCGCTTGTTGGAGAGCGCGGTTTCCGGATCGGCGTCGACGATCACCTCTTTCAGCACATCGCGCGACTTGGGGCCTGCGATGGCGAAGACGCCCCACTGGGTGGTCACGTCCTGGATCTCGATGTAGCCGAACTCCTCCATCTTGTCCTCAGCCGCCTTGCGCAGGAAGTCGGCGTCATATTCGGACCAAGCACCGGCGGAGACCAGATAGTAGTTGTTCTCGCCGTTGCGCACGATGGTGTATTCGGTGCGGGTGGTGCCGAAAGCTGTCAGCGCATAGGTCAGGTTGATGCGGCCGATCTTCGGCAGCTTGTTGCAGGTGAACCAGTCGAGGAACTGGGTCGCACCGGGGCCTTTGACGACATGCTTGGTAAAGGCGGTTGCATCCACCAGACCAACGCCTTCGCGGATGGCCTTGGCTTCGTCCACAGCGTGCTGCCACCATTTGCCACGACGGAAAGAGCGGCTTTCCTCGTCGAAATTGTCGGGTGCGTCCAGCGGACCGAAGTAGTTCGGGCGTTCCCAGCCGTTGACCCAGCCGAACTGTGCGCCGCGCGCTTTCTGGCGCTCATATGCGGGCGCGGTGCGCAGCGGGCGGGCTGCCGGGCGCTCTTCATCCGGGTGGTGCAGGATGTAGACGTGCTCATAGCACTCTTCGTTCTTGCGCGCGGCGAACTCGGTGGTCATCCAGTTGGAGGAGTAGCGTTTCGGGTCGAGCGACGCCATGTCGATCTCGGCTTCGCCATCCACCATCATCTGCGCCAGGTAGTAGCCGGTGCCGCCTGCGGCGGTGATGCCGAAGGAGAAGCCTTCCGCCAGCCACATGTTGCGCAGGCCCGGTGCCGGACCAACCAGCGGGTTGCCGTCGGGGGTGTAGCAGATCGGGCCGTTGAAATCGTCCTTCAGGCCGCTCTCGGCGCAGGAGGGCACGCGTTCCGCCATCGCCATATACTGGTCGGCAATCCGGTCCAGATCCAGCGGGAACAGGTCGGCGCGGAAGCTGTCGGGCACGCCATGCTCAAAGCGCGCGGGCGCGCCGTGCTCGTAGATGCCGAGGATCCAGCCGCCGCGCTCTTCGCGGGCGTAGGATTCATTGTCGGCGTCGCGGATCACCGGGTGCTCGGGGTTGCCGGCTTCGCGCCATTTGACCAGCTCGGGGTCCTTGTCCATGACGATGAAGGTGTGTTCGACCGGGATCGCAGGCATCTTGATGCCCAGCATCTTGGCGGTGCGCTGCGCGTGGTTGCCGGAGGCAGTCACGACATGCTCGGCGGTGATCACGACCTGCTCGTCGCTCTCCACCAGGTTGCCGCCTTTTTCGATCATCTTGGTGCAGGTGACTTCCCAGTGGGTGCCGGTCCAGTGGAAGGCATCGGCCTGCAGCTTGCGGTGGATCTCAACGCCGCGCTGACGGGCGCCCTTGGCCATCGCCTGGGTCACGTCTGCCGGGTTAATGTAGCCGTCTTCGGTGTGGTAGATCGCGCCTTTCAGGTCGCCGGTCTCGATCAGCGGCCAGCGCTCCTTGATCTGATCCGGGGTCAGCCACTCATAGGCCACGTCACAGGTCTCTGCGGTAGAGGCATAGAGCATGTATTCGTCCATGCGCTCCTGGGTCTGCGCCATGCGCAGGTTGCCCACCACGGCGAAACCTGCGTTCAGGCCGGTTTCCTCTTCCAGGGTCTTGTAGAAATCGACCGAGTACTTGTGGATGTGAGTGGTCGCATAGGACATGTTGAACAGCGGCAGCAGGCCGGCTGCGTGCCAGGTCGAGCCGGAGGTCAGCTCATCCCGCTCGATCAGCATGACATCGTCCCAGCCTGCCTTGGCGAGGTGATAGGCAATGGATGTCCCGACGGCACCACCGCCGACGACCAATGCTTTGACTTGGGTTTTCATGGGCCCGCTCTCCGGAAAATGATGACTCGTTTGCACGGAGTTATGCCCCGCCTGCAAATTCCGCGCCAAATCCATCCGACCCAAAACATAACAAAACCGACCTAGCATCGCCCTGAATGCAGGTTTCTGCCCACCCCCTGTCGGTTTTCGCGGTCATGGCCGCGATTTGCCGCATGGGTTTGCACAGGCCGCGATGCGCATGGATATGGTCCGGTCGGGGCATTGCCCTGCCGGAGTGTCCTTTTCTTGTTCTCTGCTGCGGCTGTTTGGTCGGTGGTGATATCCGGCCAGAACAAAGAGCAATAACAAGTGGCGGCGCCGCCAGAAGCGGAGGCGGGACGGAGCACTCTGCCCCGCACGCAAAACGTCGTCTGTGCGTGCCCATGCCAATGGGCCCTGTTCCATGGTGCCGGGGGTGTCAGGCCCGGCGGTGATCGCGATCAGCTCAGATCCTGCCATTGCGTCATTGAGCAAAGGTAAGCCGACCGTGCGGCGGCTTCGCAACGGGCCAACTTCTGCCCCTGCGAGGGCAGCGCCGTGAGTATTTCAGGAAAGGTGACAGAGCGAGGTCCATCCCGTCACCTTTCTCCAAATACTCAAATTCCGCCGCCAGCCCGGCGCGGTGGCGGCGGCGGGCGGTCCTCAGATCTCCAGTATCTTGCCGGGATTGAGGATATTTTCCGGGTCCAGCGCCGCCTTGATCGCTGCCATATAGCGGGTGGCCTCGCCCAGTTCCTGCGTCAGATAGGGGCGTTTGCCCTGTCCGATGCCATGTTCGCCGGTGCAGGTGCCCTCCATCGAGATCGCCAGCTCATTGAGCCAGCCCACATAGGCATCGGCTTTTTCGCGTTCTTCTGCGCTGTCCATATCTATCAGCAACAGCGCGTGGAAATTGCCGTCGCCGACATGGCCCACCATCGGTGCCAGAAGCCCCATCTCCTCGGCCTTTGAGCGCGCAGCGCCGACACATTCCGCCAGTTTCGAGATTGGCACGCAGACATCGGTGGAGATCCCCTTGGCACCGGGGCGCAGCTGCAGGCAGGCCCAGTACATATCGTGGCGCGCCTGCCAGAGCTTGCTGCGGTCCTCCGCCGTTGAGGTGGCCGCGATGTCAAAGCCGCCGTACTCCTCGGCGATGGTGGCAAACATGTCGCTCTGCTCAACCACACCGGCCTCGGAGCCGTGGAATTCCAGCAACAGCAGCGGCATTTCCGGCAGGTCGAGGCCGGAATAGGCATTGGCCGCCTGCACGCTGAGCGCATCCAGCAGTTCGATGCGGGCGACGGGAATGCCGTATTGGATGGTCATCATCACCGCACGACAGGCATCATCGACGCTGCGAAAGGCGCAGCGGGCCGAGCGGATCGCCTCCGGGATGCCCTGCAGACGCAGGGTGAGTTCGGTGATCAGACCCAGCGTGCCTTCGGAGCCAACCAGAAGCCGTGTCATGTCATAGCCGGCCGAGGATTTCCTGGCGCGCTGAGCGGTGCGGATCACCCCGCCGTCGGCCATCACCGCCTCAAGCGCCAGCACATTGTCCTTCATGGTGCCATAGCGCACTGCGTTGGTGCCCGAGGCGCGCGTTGCGGCCATACCGCCGAGCGAGGCATTGGCGCCGGGATCAATGGGAAAGAACAGGCCCTGATCGCGCAGATAGGTGTTGAGCTGTTCGCGGGTGACGCCGGGCTGCACCACCACATCCAGATCCTCGGCATGGACAGCAAGGATCTGATCCATCCGCATCATGTCGATACAGATGCCACCGGCGGGGGCATTCACATGGCCCTCAAGTGAGGTGCCGGTGCCATAGGGGATAACCGGTACGCCGTGGTCCGCGCAGATCTTTACGATCTCGGCCACCTCGGCGGTGGAGGTGGGAAAGACGACCGCATCCGGCGCCTGATTGCTGATCCAGGTGGTGGTGTGGCCGTGCTGTTCGCGGATCGCCTGCCCGGTCTGCAGCTGTGTGCCAAAGCGCGCCTTCAACGCGTCAATGACGGCGGCAATCCCGGCGTCGTTGCGCGGCAGTCTTGTGGCTTGCACCATGGTTCAGTCTCCCCCCGTTCAGCGGCCGGGGCTGACGCCCGGACCTGTCACCTGTCAACCTAAGGTCGGCGCGCGGGCCCGGACAATACCCAGAACAGGGTAGGTGCGGGATTATCCGCAAAAGACAACGCCCGCCCCGGTGTCCGGAGCGGGCGCGCAGTGTGCGGCCCTGAGCTGAGGCCCGGAGAGCCGATCAGCCCCCCAGCGCGATGCCTTCGCGGCGCGGATCTGCGCCGCCTTTCAGCCCGTCACCGATCTCGATGGCATGCAGGCCGGAGGTCAGATCGCGGGCGTTGACCTCAAACCCCATATCCATCAGCGGCTGGGCCATCTCCTCGGCGCTGGTGCCGGCCTCGACATCATAGGTGCCAAAGCGGTTCACCGCATGGGGCAGTGCCACGGCCTGCTGCACATCCATGCCCCAATCCGCCCAGGCGACGATGGTCTTGGCGACATAGCCGATGATGCGGCTGCCGCCGGGGGAGCCGATGGCCAGAGCGGGCTTGCCGTCCTTCAGCACGATGGTGGGCGCCATCGAGGAGCGTGGGCGCTTGCCCGGTTCCAGCCGGTTGGCAATCGGCACGCCGTCGCTGTGGGTGCGGAAGGAGAAATCGGTGAGCTCGTTATTCAGCAGGAACCCAGCCGCCATCAGCCGCGAGCCAAAGCCGTTTTCAATGGTCGTGGTCATCGACAGAACATTGCCATACTGGTCGACGATGGAGATATGGGAGGTCGAGGGCAGCTCAATCGACTCATCATCGGCCAGCAGCAGCGCGTGATCGAACTCCGGCGCGCCTGCGTTCACCGCGGGCAGGGCGGCATCGCCCTCAAGCAGGGTTGCGCGGGTCGCGAGGTAATCCGGCGCCACCAGACCCTGCGTGGGCACCGGCACGTAATCGCTGTCGGCCATGTAGCGGCCGCGATCGGCAAAGGCGAGGCGCGAGGCATCGCCGATCAGGCGCCAGGACTGCGGGTTGTCGGCGCCCAGTTCCGCCAGGTCATAGTTGCCCAACATGCCGAGGATCTGCCCGACGGTCAGCGCCCCGGATGACGGCGGCCCCATGCCGCAGGCTTCGAACGCGCGGTAGGTGACGCAGACGGCGGGCCGCTCCTTTACCTGATAGAGTGCCAGATCCATCGCCGACAGCACGCCGGGGTTGCCCTCGGCGTTGCGCACCGCATTGGTGATCGCCTCGGCCACCGGGCCGGTGTAGAAACCGCGCGCGCCCTCATCCGCGAGGCGGCGCAGGGTATCGGCATAGGCCGGGTTCTTCAGCGTGCTGCCCACCGCCAGCGGCGTGCCGCCGGGCAGGAAGTAATCGGCGGTATCCGACCAGCGCGACAGCCGGTCGGCGTCATTTTCGATCAGGCCGGCCAACCGGGGGGAGACGGCAAAGCCCTCTTCGGCCAGATCAATCGCGGCGGTGAACAGGCCCGGCCAGGCGGCACGGCCCCAGCGACGATGCGCCGCCTCCAGCAAGGCAGGCGTGCCCGGTGTGCCCACGGACCGGCCCCCGACCACGGCATCGTAGAATTTCAGCGGCTCGCCCGCGTCGTCCTGAAACAGGGTCGGCGTCGCTGCCAGTGGCGCGGTTTCGCGCCCGTCCAATGTCGTGACCTCGCCGCTGGCCGCATCATACCAGACCAGGAACGCGCCACCGCCCAGACCGGAGGATTGCGGCTCAACCAGCCCCAGCACGGTCTGCACCGCAACCATGGCATCGGCAGCGGTGCCGCCTGCGCGCAGCACCTCGGCACCGGCAGCCACCGCATGGGGGTTGGCAGCGGCAATCATCCAGTTCTCGGACTCGACCGGGGTGCCTGCGGATTTGGCCTCAAGGGCCGCGGCGACATCGGCGCTGATGGCCGCAAAGCCGGCATCGGCGGTTTCTGCCGCGCCCTCTGGCGCCACGGCATCCGCCGCTTCCTGCGCCATAAGCGGCAGGGCAGCGCCCAACGTCGTGATCCAAACCCCTGCAATCAGTGTTCGTTTCATCGTCCCTCTCCTCTCGTCTGTGGTGATCTTCTGCGCATGCTGGCATTTCACAGAGCAACCCGGCAATGCTGAGATACCGCCATCGGCGCACAGACGCCTGTGCGTCCGCGACATATTGACATAGGGATGATGTTCCGAATCAAAAAGATAAACCGGAACACTATTCCAATAATTGAACTTCATTAAGAACGTTGATCCACCCCGATCGTTGCAGATGGACATATTTCCTTCCTGAGATCCCTATAGCATGGAGGGGACAACCTGATCTGGTGGTCGGTGGCCGTCCTCGAATGTCTTGATATTCAGCAGAACTTTCTCGCCCATCTCCAGACGTCCCTCAAGCGTGGCGGAGCCCATATGCGGCAGCAGCACGACGTTTTCCAACTCGCGCAATCGCGGGTTGATGTCAGTGCCATGTTCATAGACGTCGAGACCGGCGCCGGCGATTTCACCGGAGCGCAACATACGGGTCAGCGCGTGTTCGTCGATCACTTCCCCGCGCGAGGTGTTCACGATCACCGCATCGGGCTTCATCAGTTTCAGCCGCCGTGCGTTCATCAGATGAAAGGTCGAGGGCGTCGAGGGGCAGTTGATCGACAGCACGTCCATGCGGGCCACCATCTGATCGAGGCTCTCCCAATAGGTGGCTTCAAAGCGCTCTTCGATCTCCGGGCGCAGGCGTCGGCGGTTGTGGTAATGGACCTGCATACCAAAGGCCGCGGCCCGTTTGGCCACCGCCTGCCCGATGCTGCCCATGCCCAGAATGCCCAGACGCCGCCCGGCCAGCCGCCCGCCGAGCAGGGCGGTGGGCGACCAGCCCTGCCAGTCGCCTTTCTGCATGATCGCAAGCCCTTCGGGGATTCGGCGGGTCACCGCCATGATCAGCGCCATTGCCATATCGGCGGTATCATCGGTCAGCACGCCGGGCGTGTTGGACACCAGTACTCCCCGCTGGCGCGCAGTGGACACATCAATGTGATCGACCCCCGCGCCATAGTTGGCGATCAGTTTCAGACGCTCACCGGCCTGCGCCAGCAAGGCGGCATCTATGGTGTCGGTCACGGTTGGAACCAGCACATCGGCGTCCTTCATCGCGGTGGCCAGCTCGGCGCGGGTCATCGGCGTGTCGTCCTCGCGCAGACGCACATCGAACAATTCGCTCAACCGGGTTTCGACCGGCTCCGGCAACCGTCGCGTAACGACAACACTCAGACGTTCTCTTGCCACTGCTGCTCTCCCTCGGCTTTGCAATCTCTCTGGCCTCATGGCATCGTGGCGCAGGACGCGGGCAGGCACAAGAACCCATCCCGCCCTCCGGCCTCTCTGACGCGGCTTTCTTTTTCCAGATGATCGGCACCCGGACATCAGATCAGGGGCAGGTCGGCAAAAAAACGCAGCGCTTTTGGATTGGTCAGGCAGGTAACAGGCAGCGACAATAAGAAGCGAGCAGGCAGTGAAAATTTCGGCATCATATCTGCGGTCCCGGCTGGCCGTGGTCGGCATGATCCTGATTGGCGTGACCGGTGCGGTGGCCCCTGCCCCCGGCCATGCCCGTGACGAACGCGGGCCGGTGACCAACCTGCCCCTGCCCCGGTTCGTGTCGATGAAGGCTGCCGAGGGCAACGTACGCCGGGGTCCGTCGCTGACGCATAAGATCGACTGGGTGTTCAAGCGGCGCGGGATGCCGCTGGAGATCACCGCCGAATACGGGCACTGGCGCCGCGTGCGTGATCGCGACGGGGCCGGCGGCTGGGTTCATTATGCGCTGCTGTCAGGGTCACGCACCGTGCTGATCGAAGAGGACATGCTGACGGTCCATGCCCGCCCGGACCCCAACGCCCCTGTGACCGCCGCCTTTGAGCTGGGTGTGGTGGCGCGGCTGGGCAAATGCGACATCAGCTGGTGTTCAATCTCTGCCGGTGGCTATCGCGGCTGGGCGCCCAAGGAAAAGCTCTGGGGGGTGGCCCCGGATGAGCTGCGCGACTGAGCCATCAGCCCGTCAGTCGCGGCGGGCGGCGGGGCGGATCGCAAGGCTGGTGCCGCCCAGTTCGCGAAAGCTCTTCTGACGGCAGGAAAACACCAGAATTTGCAGATCATTGGCCTGTAGCGTCAGCGCGTCAAACAGCGCCTCGATGCGGGCATCGTCGGTATAGGCCAGCGCATCATCCAGAATGACCGGGATGCCGCGCCCGGATTTCGCCAGGAGCCGGGCAAAGGCCAGCCGCACCATCAGCGCCAATTGTTCCTGTGTGCCACCGGAGAGCTGGGTCAGCTGCTCCTCTGCGGCGCCGCGCGCCAGCTGGCTGGGCAGCACGCTGTCGGCATCAACCTGCACCTGTGCCTCCGGCCAAAGCCTACGCATCAGCGGCGTCAGCTCGGCCATCAACGGCCCCAGATATTGCGCCTGCGCGCCTGCTTGCGCGGCTTCCAGCGCCTGATCCAGACGGCGCAGGGTGGCCACTTCGAAATGCAGCGCCGCCAGCGTGGTTTCGGCAACCGCCAGCTGATCGGTGACCTCGGCCAGTTCTTCCTCCACCGCGTGGCTGGCATGGGCGCTGATACGCGCGTCCAGAACCGCCAGATCGCGCGCCAGCGCCTGCAGGCGCGCCTGCGCCGTCTCGACCACCGAACGGGCACGCTGGCAGGCCGCCTGAGCCTGTTCCAGATCCGGGGCCTCGGCGGTCAGGCGGGCCTCTTCGGCGCGGGCCTCGGCCACGGCCTGCTCCAGCGCGGGCAGCCCGGAGCGGAGGGTTGCCAGCTCTGCCGTGGCCGCCTCGGCATCTCCCAGCGCCACGGTGGCGCGGGCCAGCTCGGCCTCGGCAGCCTCGGCATGGGCCAGCGCGCCATGGGCCTCTTTCTGAGCGGCGGCCTCCTCGGTGCGGCGCTGTGCAAGTGTGGCATCTGCGGCCAGTTCGCCAGCCTCAGCCCCGGCCTGCGCCGCGTCCAGGTCGGCCCGGTCCGGCTCGGCCTCGCCCTCCGCATCGGCCTGCCCATCCGACCCAACCGGCAAGGCTGCGATCGCCGCGACCAGCGCTTCGCGCCCCTCCGGCGCGAGCGCCCGCTGGGTGGCCTCGCCCTCTTTCAGGCGGGCCGTTGCGGCACTGCGGGCATGATGCGCCCTGCGGGCCTGTTCCAGCGTTTCGAAACCCTGGTCGGCCAGAGCCCGCGCCAGGGCGGTTTCGGCCTCGGACAATGCGCCGCTATCGCTGCCGCGCGCGGGATGCAGGGTCACGGTGGCAAGGCCCGGTATCTCCAGCCTGCCGCCATCGGGCAGGGCCACCTCTGCCCCCTCGTGCAGCGGTTCACCGTCAAGGCTCAGCCGCGCCTCGGCGCCGGGCAGATAGGCAACGCTGAGTGCGGCAGCGGAGGCGGCGCGGGCGTGGCGGGCCAGAGCAACCGACTGTGCCAGATCTTCCAGCCGGGCCATCGCGGCGGCTGTGACAGCCTCCTTGGCCAGCTGGCGATCGCCCACCAGATCTGCCTCTAGCGCATCGAACTGGGACAGACGCTCGGTCAGCTCGGCACGGCGCAATTGAGCCTGCTGCGCAGCCTCGGCGCGCAGGGCGGCGGCGATGGATTTGCGGATCGCGGCAACGGCATCGCGCGCCTTGGCGGCGGCGAGTTCGGCGGATTTCAACTGTGCGGCGGCCTGTTCGGCGGTGCGGGCGGAGTCCTCCCGCCGCTCCGTTGCCTGCGCAAGCGCCTTGCTGGCGCGGGCATGATCCGCGAGGCGCGCCGTCTGGGTTTCGATCCGCGCCGCCTGCCCGTCGCGGCGCGACAGCGCCAGATCAAGCGCGCGGCGAGCCTGTTCGCATTGCTCTCGGTGCCGCTTGGCGGCGACCAGCGCGGCTTCGGCAGCTTTCAACCGGGACTGGCGGGCTGCGGTTTCCTGTGGTGCGGAGAGATCGGCCTGTTCGCGGCGCAGGAGCTGGCGCTGGTCCAGCAGCTGGCGCAGATCCGCGACCTGCCCTGCCAGAGTGTCGCGCTGTTCAGCCAGCGTCGCCACGCGGGCCTCGGCCTCGGCCAGCGGGCCGCCCTTGCGGGCACCGCGACTGGTCACCAGCCGGTCCAGATCGGCGCGCAGGCGGCGGCGCAGGCTCTCCATCTGCTGACCGCCGGTCACCGCCTCGACCTCGCCGCTGAGCGAAGACATCAGATCGCGTCGCGCCTCCAGCGTGTCCTTGGCATCGGCAAAATCGGTCAGCCCCTGTCGCAGCCAGAGCATCCCCACCGGGCCGTCCTTTGGCGGTGCAATGAGGTCGCGCAGCCAGGCCTCGGCGGCATCGGCCTGATGCAGCAGCGCGCCCTCTCGCCAGATCCGCGCGGTGCCCTTGCCGGAGGCTTTGGTAAAGGTCTTGGCGATGCGGTAGTGGCTGCCCTGATGGGTCAGCTCGACCTCCACCTCCGGGTCGCCGCCCGCATAGGGGGCCAGCGTGCGCACGTCCTTGTCCCAGGATTTCGCGTCCTTGAAAAACAGCGCCTGAAGCGCGTCGAAGATGGTGGATTTACCCTGCTCATTAGGCGCGCTCAGCAGGTTGAGACCGGGGCCGATGCCGGTGATTTCAACCGGATCGACAAAGCGACGCACATTGGTCAGGCGGAGGGCCGTCAGCTTCATTCCGCGCCCTCCTGCACCGCCGCATAAAGCCGGTTCAGCGCCGCTGCGGCCACGTCGCGGTCGTCCTGCGCCAGCGCGCTGTTCCGGCTTTCCGCCATCAGGGTTTCGGCGGCGACCCGCAGCGCGCCGGCGGTGGAGATCTGGTCCAGATCCTCGGCCCGGTGTTCGATCCGCAGCGCCTCCTCGTCGAGGCTGAGATGGCAGAAGGCCGGGGCCTGCTCGGCCACGAAACGCCGCAGCTGCATATGCTGATCGGCGGTGACCCAGCCCCGCGCGCGCAGGCGGATCAGACAGTCGGGCCAGTCCGGCGGGTCGGCGGGCAGCGCGGCCCTGATCAGGGCGGTGATATCCTGCCCCGGAGCCAGATCCAGCGCCAGCTCCTGCCAGTGGTACTGGCCGATCTCGATCTGGCGCAGCTGCGGTGGTTGACCCGGCCCCGGCAGATCCACCAGCAGGCAGCTGCCGCGGCCCGGATGTTTGAAGCGGTCCCGTTCCGGCGTGCCGGGATAGCGGCTATGGGCATTGAGGGTAAAATCGCCATGCCAGTCGCCAAGCGCCAGATAATCCAGCCGCGCGCTGCTGGCGCGGGTGGTGGCGATGGTCTCGGCACCGTTCTGGTCGCGGTCGAAATCGAGCACTGCGCCATGGGCCAGCCCGATGCGCAGGTGGCCCTCGGGCGTCTCGGCGCTCTCCATCCAGATGGTGCGGTCCTGACCGGCAAAACGATGCTGACAGGGGGCGGGCAACAGCGTGGCACCGGGGGCGATCTCAACCGGCGTGGGCTGCATCAGCAGATGCACATTCTCCGGCGCATGGCGCGCCATCTCCGCCCAGAGCGGCTCGGCCGCGCCGCTGTCGTGATTGCCGGGGATGATCCACCACTGCACCGGCTCGGCGGCGGCCATTGCGGCCAGCGCCTGCCGGATCACCCGCGCCGAGGGGGTTTCGGTGTCAAAGAGATCCCCCGCAATCAGCACATGTTCCGCGCCCTGCTCTGCCGCCGTCTGCGCCAGCCGGGGCAGGATCCCCTGCCGGGCCTGTTGCAGCGCGGCGCGGGTTTCCTCGTCGAACTGGCCAAAGCGTTTGCCCAGGTGCAGATCGGAGGTGTGCAGCAGGCGCAGGCTGGTCATGCGGAATGGGTCCTTTGGTGGTGGGCTTCACAGGTGAGTGACGTGCAGAAGTGACAGAGCCGCGCCGGGGCGTCAACGCGGGTCTGCACGGCGGGCTCAGAGCAGGTGTCGGGCGGTCGGCAGGCTGGCGGCGGGCAGCCACGCGGCGGGCAGAAGGATTGACAGAACCGCAATCACCCGGCAAAAATATTGGAGATTTTCCAAAATAGGGATCAAAGCATGTTTGGTCGGCGCCCCCGCTCGGAGGAAGATACGGTTGTCGCCGTGCTGGCGGCAGCGCTGCGGCGGGATATTTCCTTTGGCGTGCTGCGACCGGACCAGAAGCTGAAAATCGAAGCGCTGCGCCAGAGCTATGGCGGCTCCAACCATTCGATGCGCGAGACCCTACGGATGCTCAGCGCCGAGGGGCTGGTGGAGGCCACCGCCCAGCGCGGTTTTCGCGTCACCTCGGCGACCGAGGATGATCTGCGGGACATTCTGTTCATGCGACTGGAGGTGGAACGGCTGGGCCTGAGGATGGGACTGGAGCGCGGCAACGTCCAGTGGGAGGGCCGGGTTCTGGCGGCGCATCACGCGCTGCGCCGCACCGAGGAAGCGC
Source organism: Phaeobacter sp. JH20_26 (assembly GCF_048056275.1). Lineage (NCBI taxonomy): Bacteria > Pseudomonadati > Pseudomonadota > Alphaproteobacteria > Rhodobacterales > Roseobacteraceae > Phaeobacter > Phaeobacter sp. JH20_26. The sequence goes on from NZ_JAYMWL010000015.1 coordinate 60,081, forward strand.
TGGTTGAGGAGGCCAATGACGCGCTGGCGCTGGATTGGGACATGGCCTGCCGGAACTTTGCCGCGGTGCTGGTGGAGGCCGCGCAATCGCCCCGGCTGTCGGATATGCAGCTGAAATTCTACGATCAGTCCCGCCGGTTCCGACTGGCGCAACTGCGCGAGGGGCGGCTCGATTTTGCCACCCGCGCGCGACAGCAGCAGGCGCTGGTCGAGGCTGTGCTGGCCCGCAATACCGAGGCCGCCATCGCGGCTCTGGAGATCTATGTGACCGGCGATATGGGCGGCTAACAGCGGGCTGCGGTCAACGCGCGCCGGAAACCGAGACTAGATATCAGCGGGCCTGACCGACCCGATGGGACACCAACATAAGAGGGAGGATTTGAGAGATGACCAATTGGACACGCCGCCGCACGCTTGCAGCACTTGGCGGTGCTGCCGCAGCTGCGGGGCTGGCGACACCGGCGCTGGCAAGCAATCGCAAGATCGTGCTGGGCGCGCTGCGCTTTACCAGCCATTCAGCCAGCTTCATCGCGCAGGAGCGCGGATATTTCGCTGATGCGGGCCTTGACGTGGAGCTGCGGTTTTTCCAGGCGGCCTCGCCGATGTCGGTGGCGATTGCCTCGGGCGATGTGGATTATGCGATCACCGCGATGTCGGGCGGGCTGATCTCGCTGGCCGATCGCGGTGCAATCAAGGTGATCGGTGGCGCCTTGTCGGAGGAGCCGGGTATCGACGGGCAGAAGATTCTGGTCTCCGACGCCGCCTATCAGGCCGGGGTCACCAGCCCGGCGGCGCTGGACGGCAAGAGCTTTGGCATGACCACCGCCGGTTCCTCGTTCCACTACATGGGGTCGCGGATGGCGCAGAAGGAAGGTGTCTCGCTGTCCTTCAAGCCGCTGCAAAAGGTCGGTGCGATCATCGGCGCGCTGAAATCAGGGCAGATTGATGCCTGGTCGATCGTGCCTCATATCGCCAAGCCGCTGGCAGGATCGGGCGCTGTGCATATCATCGGTGATGTGGCGGACTATCTGCCCGACTATCAGGTGACGACCGTGTTCACCTCGGCCAGCAATGCCAGCGGTGAGCAGCAGATGACCCGCGATTTCCTGAGCGCCTACAGCCGCGGTGTCTCCGATTACAACGCCACCATGATCGACCGGGCCAGCGGTGATGCAGGCGTCGACCAGATGGTCGATCTGATCCACAAATATGTCTACGCAGATCGCCCCCGCGAGAAAGCCGCCAAGTCGATCATCAATGGCACCATGCGTCTGAACGAAGGGGCGGCGATGAACACCAGATCGCTGGCGGATCAGCTGGCGTGGTTCCAGGCCGAAAAGCTGGTGGATGCCGATATCACGCTGGAGACGATCATCGACTCCAGCTACGTCGACACCATCGGCTGATCACCGGGCCGGTGACGCACAACTGACTGTGCCGGTGACCCAGACCGGCACCAGCGCCGGGGCGGCCTGCCCCGGCCCTTTCATGCGCGGAGCAAGACTATGGATATTCGCCTGTCCGGGGTGGGCCATGCCTATGACGACATCCCGGTCCTACGGGACATCACGCTGGAGATCCCCAGCGGCAAGATCGTCTGTATCGTCGGCCCCTCCGGCTGTGGCAAATCCACCCTCCTGCGGTTCATCGGCGGGTTGGAACGCCCTAGCCAAGGCGAGGTCCTGCAGGTGGGGCAGCCGCCCGAGGGCAGTCTTAATCCGCTGACTTATGTGTTTCAGGATTTTGCCCTGCTGCCCTGGCGCACGGTCCGGGGCAATATCAGCCTGGTGCTGGAGGATCACGGCATTCGCGGCGCGGCAGCGGCACGGATCATCGACGATGTTCTGGCGCGCACCAAGCTGAGTGATTTTGCCGAGGCGCTGCCAAAGCAGCTGTCGGGCGGGATGAAACAGCGGGTGGCAATAGCACGGGCGCTTGCCGTGAACCCGGCAGTGATGCTGATGGATGAGCCGCTGTCGGCGCTGGACAGCCAGACCCGCGAACTGCTGATGGATGATCTGGTCGCGCTGTGGACGCGCACGCCCTTCACCGCCGTCTATGTGACCCATAATCTGGCCGAAGCGGTGCGGCTGGGTCATGCCATCGTGGTCTTGTCCCGCCGTCCCGGCCAGATCCGCGAGATCGTGGAACTGGACACGCCGCTGGCCGAGCGCGAGTTCGGCGATGCTGAGCTTGAACAGAAACAGAAATACCTGTGGCAGCTGATGCGTGACGAGGCGCGGGCGGCGGATGCGGAGCTGATGAATGTCTGACACCCAATTGGCCGGGGCGCAGCCCGGCAAGACGGCGGGCACCCCCGCAACACCGGCGATCCGCCCGGTTCAGTTTCGCGGCGGCGGCTTTGCCCCCCGCGGCGGGCGCTGGGTGGGCGGGCTGGTCTTTGTACTGCTGTTGCTTCTGGCCGAACTTGGCACCCGTCAGGGCTGGATTTCCAACCTCACCCTGCCGCGCCCCAGCGATGTGCTGGCGACGTTGCAGGAACTCTATGCCACCGGCCTGCTGTGGACCCACGTCAGCGTCTCGCTGTCGCGATTGGTCGTGGGCGCGGCCTTGGGGGCCAGCGTCGGTATTGGCGTCGGGCTGATGATCGGGCTGTTTTCCTATGTGCGCGCGGGGCTGGTGCCCTTGGTGGCGGCGCTATTTCCGATCCCGAAGATCGCGCTTTTGCCGCTGTTTGTGATCTGGTTCGGCATTGATGAAGGATCCAAATATGCGCTGATCGCCTTTGGCACCTTTACGCCCACCGTCGTGGCCACCTATGGCGCGGTGGACAATGTCGACCGCTCGCTGATCCGCATGGGGCAGAGTTTCAACCTGTCGTGGCTGTCGATTGTCCGCAAGATCGTGCTGCCGGGGGCGATGCCCGGTATCCTGTCCGGCCTGCGCATCAGTCTGGCGATTGCCATCATCCTGCTGGTGGCCGCTGAAATGCTGGGGGCGGAGCATGGCATTGGTGCGTATATTCTGGAGGCCGGGTCGCTCTATGATCTGGAGCGGCTGTTTGCCGGTGTGGCGATCCTGTCGGTGCTGGGGGTGCTGGTCAGCAGCCTGATCGGGCTGATCGAACGCCACCTGCTGCGCTGGCGCAGCTGAGCGCGACCGAGTCGCGCATGTGACCCGCCCCTGCCTGTCGCAATCGCATAGAATCGAGGCCAATGGCGCCAAAACGCGCCAATAATCTCAAAAGCGCGGCAATCTGCGCCTCACAAAGCCCATGCCGGCAATTGCACCCGCGCGCGACCTGATTTACACGGGGGCCATATGAATGGCTGTTGTCCTTGCGGGCTGCCGGTCCGTCAGACCAGTTCTGACCCAAGATGACCGCCCGCCGCATCCTCACCGGGCAGCAGCACCCCGTCCATCAGGTGCAGCGCCGACCGCTCACCCAAGTTTCCGATATCGCTGAAAAAAGGTTGTGGAATATGGCAGAAAATTCGACCCCCGACATTTTGTATACCATCGTAGACGAAGCCCCCGAGCTGGCCAGCGCCTCTCTGTTGCCGATCATCCGCAGCTTTGCGAATGCGGCGGGCGTCTCCGTCGGGACCAAGGACATTTCGCTGGCGGGCCGCATCCTTGCGACCTTCCCCGAAGCGCTGAGCGACACCCAGCGTCAGAGCAACGATCTGGCCGAACTGGGCGAACTGGTGAAGACCCCCGAAGCCAATGTCATCAAGCTGCCGAATATCTCGGCCTCGGTGCCGCAGCTGACCGCCGCGATTGCCGAGTTGCAGGCGCAGGGGTTCGACATCCCCGATTATCCGGCGGACCCGGTGACCGATGCGCAAAAAGAGATCCGCGCGCGCTATGACACCATCAAGGGCTCGGCTGTGAACCCGGTGCTGCGCGAAGGCAACTCGGACCGTCGCGCTGCCCGCGCGGTGAAGAACTTTGCCCAGAACAACCCGCATTCGATGGGCAAATGGTCTGCTGACAGCAAGACCAAAGTCTCCTCGATGCCGGGCAATGATTTCTACGCCAACGAAGTCTCCGCCACCATCTCCGCCGCGCAGGCCGGGACCGCGAAGATCGAGTTTGTCGGCAAGGACGGCGCCGTTACCGTGCTGAAGGACAGCTGGCCGCTGGAAGAGGGCACCGTTGCCGATGCAACCTTCATGTCGGCCAAGGCGCTGTCGTCCTTCCTGACGGATGCGATTGAAGACACCAAATCCGATGGCACCATGTTCTCGCTGCACATGAAAGCCACCATGATGAAGGTCTCCGACCCGATCATCTTTGGCCACGCGGTGAAGGCATGGCTGGGTCCGGTCTGGGACAAATTCGGCGCTGAAATCGAAGCGGCTGGCGGCTCGGCGAACTCGGGCCTTGGTGCGGTTCTGGCAACCATCGACGGCCTGCCCAATGGCGATGCGATCAAGGCAGAGATCGCCGCGCTGGACCGTCCGTCCATGTATATGGTGGACAGCGACAAGGGCATCACCAACCTGCATGTGCCCTCCGATGTGATCATTGACGCCTCCATGCCTGCGGTGATCCGTGCCGGCGGCAAGGGCTGGGACGAAGCGGGCAACAAGGGCGACACCAACTGCGTGATCCCCGATCGCTGCTATTCCACCGTCTATGACGAGAGCATCAATTTCTTCAAAGCCAATGGCGCGCTCGACGTGACCACCGCAGGCTCCGTCGCCAACGTCGGTCTGATGGCGCAGAAGGCTGAGGAATACGGCTCGCACCCGACCACCTTCGAAGCGCCCGCTGATGGCACCATCCGTATCGTGCTGGCAAATGGCGAGACGCTGCATTCGCACGAGGTCGAGGCCGGTGATATCTGGCGCGCCTGCACCGTGAAAAAGGCCCCGATCGAAAACTGGATCCAGCTGGCGATGGACCGTCAGCGGCTGACCGGCTCTGAGGCGATTTTCTGGCTGGACGCCAACCGCGCCCATGACGCCGAGCTGATCAAATACGTGCAGCCCGTGCTGAACGCAGCTGGCGTGGCCGATAAGTTCCAGATCATGGCGCCGCGCGAAGCCACCCGCCAGAGCCTTGAAACCATCACCGCAGGCAAGGACAGCATCGCCATCACCGGCAACGTGCTGCGCGACTATCTGACCGACCTGTTCCCGATCCTGGAGCTGGGCACCTCGGCCAAGATGCTGTCGATCGTGAAGCTGATGAACGGTGGCGGGTTGTTTGAAACCGGGGCCGGCGGCTCTGCGCCCAAGCACGTGCAGCAGCTGGTTGAAGAAAACCACCTGCGCTGGGACTCGATGGGCGAATTCTGTGCTCTGGGTGAATCGCTGAACTTCCTCGCCGACAGCAAGGGCAACGCCAAGGCTGGCGTGCTGGGTGCCGCTGCCGAGGCGGCGACGCAGGGCATTCTGGATCACAACCGCTCGCCCTCGCGCAAGGTGGGTGAGCCGGACAACCGCGCCAGCCACTACTGGTTTGCCCGCTACTGGGCCGAAGCGCTGGCCGCGCAGGGGGATGACGCCGAACTGGCCGCGCATTTCGCGCCCATCGCCGCAGAGCTGGCGGCCAAGGAAGAGCAGATCCTGTCGGAGCTGGCCGAGGTTCAGGGCAAGGCGGTTGATCTGGGCGGCTATTTCCACACCGATCCTGTGAAAACCGCCGCCGTCATGCGCCCCAGCGCCACGCTGAACGGCATTATCGGCTGATCACGCATCGGCGTGTTCGGGCGACATGCTGCCCCTAGACCATAATAAACGCCCGGAGTGATCCGGGCGTTTTTTTCGTTCAGACTGCAAAGCCTCGGGGGAAAGTGTCAGCACGGATCAGCCGGTTCTGTCCAGCGCTTCGACCGGGTCGTCGCGTTTGGATCTCGCCGCCTCGACCAGCGCGCGAAAGAGGTTCAGATGGGCGGGCTGGTAGAACAGATGCTCAGGATGCCACTGCACCCCGACTGCAAACCGACGGCCCGGATCCTCGATCGCCTGCACCATGCCGGACTGATCGCGCCCGGTGACGCGCAGCCCCTGCCCGAGGCTGCTGACCGACTGGCTGTGCAGCGCGTTGACCTTCAGCTCAGGCACCCCGAGGATACGCCGCAGTGTGCTGTTGTTGGTGATCGTGACCTTCTTGCGGGGGAGCACTGTCTTGTAGTTTTCCAACCCGTAAAAGGCATAGGCATCCTGATAGAGCGCGCCCCCGCGGGCTACATTCAGCATCTGCGCCCCGCGACAGATCCCCAAAAGGGGCACATCCCGTTGGGTTGCCTGCCGCACGATATCAGCCTCAAGCGCGTCGCGCTCGGGGTCCAGACGGACCTCCGGCATGATCTGCCCCTTGTAGAGCGTTGGGGCGATGTCGTCTCCGCCACCGATGACCACACCATCCACCTGCGCCAGATCGGCGGCGCGGCCGCTTTGCCAGCGCACGGCGCGGCCACCGGCCAGCCAGATGTTCAGGGCGATCAGCGGAAAGATCCGCCAGCCGCTGCGGCGCGAAACGGTGACTGCAATAACCGGTTTCATGCGGCGTCTCTTCGTGCTGCGGTGTTCAGGACATCGGCCGCGTGTTTGGCCCATTCGCGGTTCAGCAGCTGTTCGCTGCGCGGGCGGCTCCGCCAGGCCTTGATCAGCTGGTCGAGCCGGCCGTCGCGGGCGATCTGTTCCAGCTCGGCCCAGCGGTTCCATTCCTGGCTGATGGACCACCCCGGCTGGCCCAGACGGCAATCCGGCAGACGGTAGTGATAGGCCGGACGGGCGGCGGTTTTGTCATCCTCGCCCAGCGCGGCGCGCACGCGATCGGGCGCGTGATCGGCCAGCAGTGGCAGCAGATCCAGCGCGTGGTTTCTATCCGCCGCATGGTCGAGATAGAGGTCGCAGAGCGCCTCCATCGTCTTTGGCGGGTGCTCACAGACGGCATCAATCAGCGCCGCCGGATAGGGCGCGATAAAGGGCTGCACCCGGCGCGACACGTCGATGCCCGGGCTGCGGCGCAGCACCGGATCCAGCAGAGCAAAGGCGGTAAGCACCGGAACGATGTGATCAACCGTCATATCCGCTACTTCGACATTCAGATGAACGCCAAAGCCGTTCAGCACACCGTCCTGGGTGCCCGTGGCCCCCGCCTCTGCCAGTTTGGAACACAGACGATCCAGCTGCGGCAGCTGCGATTGCGCCAGCGGCGGGGTCACGATTTCAACAGGGATTAGCGGCTCCGCGAGGGAGAACAGCGCCTTGCCCAGCCCGTGGACTTCGGTCCGGTAGCGGCTGTCCAGATAGACCTCGATATCGCCCAGCCGGGTGTTCTTGACGTGCGGTTTCGGGCCGTCGGTATCATCCTGCGCGTAGATGTCGCCGCCAAGTTCGCGCTGGACAATGTCCTGCGCCTCGGCGGCGGAGAGGCCACCGAACTCGATCTCGACGCCGACCTTGCGATCATCGGAGGCGGTGCGGGCCCCAGACATCTGCGGCAGCGATTTGACAGCGTCCTGCGCATCCGCGCGTCCCGCCGACCGGCCGTCAAGGGGAGAGGCAAAACCCGCCTCGGTACTCAGATCACTTTCCAACATAATGGGCTCCGTGCTCGCTCACAGACCCAACGTCACCGATGCAAAAATGTTCCACCCCTGCGGGCGCGGGCACGATCCTCTCGCGTTTTTTACGCTGCTTTGTTGATGAGGCGATCGGTCGAAATCCGCCGCGGGGCAGGACAGGCCCCGTCGGATTAGCAGTCAGATCAACAGCATCCAGAGGCCGACAGCCGCCAGCAGCAGGGCAAACCCCCGGTTCATCTTGCGCGCCCGATCATCGCGGAAGATCCGTCGTGCAAGCCCCTCGCCGATCCATGTCCAGATCGAAAAAGCCACCAGATTGTTCAGCGTGAAGATCAGCGTGATGATCATGACCAGCCCCAGCTGTCCCGAAAAAAGAAGGGACGCTGCATCATCGGCGGTGCGCGCAGGATCAGCGGGCGCCAGAAACTGGCTGAACATCACCGCAATGATCACATAGGCCTTCGGGTTCAGCAGCAGCAACACCACACCATCACCAAAGCGCGCCGGTCGCGCCTGTGCCCCTGAGGCCGCCCCGTCGGCGCACCACATGCCCCAGGCCAGCCACAGGACATAGGCCGCCCCGGCCAGCGTCAGCCATCGAAACACCTCCTGCGAGACCGCCTGAGCCAGCAGGGCGCTGGATCCGATCAAGAGGGTCACCAGCGCCGTGGCGATATGATAGCCGGCCGTTGCCGGGATCGTGGCGCGCATCCCGAACCGCGCGCCGTTGGCGGCAAAGAACAGATTGCCCGGTCCCGGGCTATAGGCCAGCGGGAACAGAAACACGAGCAGGGCAAGCGTCGTCTCAAGGGTCATATCAGCCTCACATGGCAATGCTGATCCCGACCTAATTGCACCGGCCATGGGTCGCGACCCGGATCCTGCGCATAATATTGCGGTCGGCGGGAACACTCCGCCCGGCTGCGGCGTTCTTTCCCTGTCTCCCGGCGGCCAGAGCCCTGGCGGGGAGGCTCAGCCCAGATAGGTCAATCAACCGGAGAGCCGCTATGCCATCCATCTATGACGCCATCAAACAGGACCATGACGCCCACCGCGAGTTGCTCGCCTCGATCGAGGACAGCAAGGTTGAGGCGCGCGGCGCCCTCTGGAAACGCTTCTACGAGGATGTGAAAAGCCACGCCGCCGCCGAGGAAGAAACCTTCTACTCAAAGCTGATCAGCCAGACCTGGGGTCAGGATGCGGCCCGCCATTCCGTGCATGAGCACCAGCAGCTCGACGATCTGATGGAAGAGCTCAACGTGATGAAAATGTCCTCCGACCTGTGGATGAGCAAGTTCCAGCAGCTGAAGCACGACTACGAACACCACATGGAGGAAGAGGAAAACGAGGTGTTTACCCGGGCCAAGGAGATCATCTCCGATGAGGAGATCGAAGGCTATGGCACACGTTTCCAGAAGCGCAAGGAAGAGGAACGCGGCCTGATTGACGAAAAACGCGAGGATAGCCTCGAAGACTGACGGCAGCGATCCCGGGCAGCCCGACGTCCAGCCCGGTGCAGGGAGGCAGATCCGGGCGGGGACCTCTCGGCGCCGCGCGCATCATACCGCCGACAAGAGAGAGCCGGCTGCCGCGCGGCTCTCTGTGTTGTCTATCCATGAGAGCCTGCGGGTCGGCGGGCAGGACTGCCTCGGCCTTCAGCGGCGATCAGAGCTGTCGCGCAACCGCCAGCGTTGCCATGGCGGGAAGCGTCAACAGCTCTTTCGCCTGCGCAACCCGCGCCTGCGTGTAGTACCCCGGCTCGTGCAGGATATTGATGGTCGCGGCCAGTTCCCCCTCCAGCAGAACCGGCAGGTTGATCACCGCGCCACAGCCCAGCGCGCCGATCAGCTCGGCGTCGGGAAACACCGCGTCGATCTCTTCCAGCGTATTCGCAACGAAACTGCGGTGCTGACCGTGGACGATATCGAACCAGCTGTTCATCTCGATCGGTTTGGTGCCGGAGGTCGGGTAATTCACACTGTCGTCGGTATAGGTGCGACAGGCCAGCATCGCGCCCATATCCACCGTCATCACGGTGAACAGCTTTGCCCCAACGGTGGCCTTGGTCAGTGCGCAGAGTGCATCGTACGCAGCCTCGGCAGTTGTGGCGGCGGCCAGTGCGTTGGTGAAATGGCGCAGCGCCTCGGCGGAGGTATCGTCTGTTCGGCGGCTGCGCATGTTATCGTCGGGCATCGGGTCTGTCCTTTGGCATGGGGTCGGGTCTGCTGTCGTGATTGATGGTCAGTCCGGCAGCTGTCACACGGTCAGCTCGGCGCCACCGCTGGCGGCATAGAGCGCCTGAGTATAGGGATCGCGAAAGGCGCCGTCATGCAGCGCCTCTGCCGGGGCGATCTCGACAATGCGCCCCTTGTTCATCACCGCCATACGGTCACACATGAAGCTGACAACCGGCAGGTTATGGGTGACCATCAGATAGGTCAGCCCCTGCGCATGGCGCAGCGCCTTCAGCAGGTTCAGGATCTCCGCCTGCACCGAAACATCCAGCGCCGAGGTCGGCTCATCCAGGAGCATCACCTTGGGCTCCAGCATCAGCGCCCGCGCAATCGCGACCCGCTGGCGCTGCCCACCGGACAGTTGATGCGGATAGCGAAAGCGGAACCGCTGGTCGAGGCCGACAGCGGCCAGTATCTCTGCCACGCGGGCGTCGCGCGCGCCGATGCCATGCACCCGCAGGGGCTCCCGGAGCACCCAGTCGACCGGTTTGCGCGGGTGCAATGATCCGTAGGGATCCTGAAACACCATCTGGCAGCTTCGCGAAAAGGCGCGATCAATCCCGTGGCTGCGCGGCTGACCCAGAACCGAGATCTCGCCGGTCCAGTCAGGCGCAAGCCCGGCAATCGCCTTCAGCACGGTGGATTTGCCAGATCCGCTTTCGCCGACCAGGGCAAAGCTCTCCCCCTCGGCCACATCCAGGGTGACGCCCTGCACCACCCTCGTGTCGCCGTAGGAAATATCGAGGTTTCTCAGAGATATCGCTGTCATGTGCCACTCCAGCTTGACCGGTCGAGCACAGGCAGTGTGTCGCGGGTTTCCTTCATCCGGGGCACCGCCGCCAGCAGGCCTTGGGTATAGGGGTGGCTGGCTTTGTGCAGATCAGCAGCGGCGCAGCTTTCGACCACGCGGCCTGCATTCATCACCATGATCCGGTCGCAGTAACGCGCCACCAGATTGAGATCATGGCTGATCAGGATCAGCCCCATGCCCTTATCCCGCACCAGATCGTCAATCAGATCCAGCACCTGCGCCTGTACCGAGACATCCAGCGCCGAAGTCGGTTCATCCGCAATCAGCAGATCCGGGCGCGGGATCAGCATCATCGCGATCATCACCCGCTGCCCCATGCCGCCCGAGACCTGATGCGGATACATCTGCGCCACCAGTTCGGGGTCGTTGATGCGCACCGCCTCCAGCATCTCCAGCACGCGGGCGCGGGTGTCGCGGCGGCTGAGACGTTCGTGGACATCCAGCGCCTCGGCGATCTGTGCGCCGATGGTCATCACCGGATTGAGCGAGAATTTCGGATCCTGCATGATCATCGAAATCCGCGCGCCGCGGATATTGCGCATCTGACGTTCGCTGAGTGTTTGCAGCTCCTGCCCCTCCAGCGCCAGCCGGTCCGCCGTCATCTGGCCCGGGCGGCGGATCAGTCGAAGGATCGCACGGCCGGTCATGGATTTGCCCGATCCGCTCTCGCCGACGATACCGAGGCGTTCGCGGCCCAATGTGAAGCTCAGCCCCTTGACCACCTCTACCCGCCCCTGGGGTGTCGGGAAGCTGACGCGGAGGTTGTCGACCTCCAGCAGGGGTGTGGACGTGGATTGGCTCATGACTTGCCCCCCTGTTTGGGGTCCAGCACATCGCGCAACCCGTCGCCAAGGAAACAAAAGCCAAGGCTGACCACGATGATGGCAATGCCGGGCATGGTCGCCACCCACCACTGGTCCAGAATGAACACCCGCCCGCGCGAGATCATCGCGCCCCATTCGGGCAGCGGCGGCTGCGCGCCCAGACCCAGAAACCCAAGACCCGCCGCCGTCAGAATGATCCCGGCCATATCCAGCGTCACCCGCACGATCATCGAGGAGGTACAGAGCGGCAGCACGTGGTGCAGGATGACCCGGCTGTGCGAAGCCCCCAGCAGGCGCGTCGCGGCGATAAATTCAGCGTTGCGGAAGGTCAGCGTTTCGGCCCGTGCGATGCGGGCATAGGCAGGCCATGCGGTGATTGCGATGGCGATGATCGCGTTTTCGATCCCCGGCCCCAAGGCGGCAACAAAGGCCAGCGCCAGGATCAGCTTGGGCATCGACAGGAAGACGTCCGTGATCCCCATCAGGATGCGGTCGATCCAGCCGCCGAAATAGCCCGAAATCGCTCCGATGATCAGCCCCAGCGGCGCCGAGATCACCGCCACCAGCGCCACGATCATCAGCGTGATGCGCGCGCCGTAAACCACGCGGGAGAAGATATCGCGCCCCAGCTCATCGGTGCCCATCCAATGGGCGGCAGAAGGCGGTAACAGGCGCGAGGACAGGTCCTGCCCCACCGGGCTATGCGGCGCGATCCAAGGCGCCAGCGCGGCTGCAAGAATAAGGATCGTGATGATCAGTGCCCCCAGCACCGCCAGCGGGTTGCGCATCAACGCCAGCGTCATACGATAGGCGCGCCCTGCGGTGGCCTGGGTCCGTGTGGTGGGGGAGTCGTCCAGCAACCAGTCGCGGCTCAGCATCACAGGCTCCTTGGATCAAGAACCCGGTACAGCACATCCGAGATCTTGTTGATGAAGATGAAGACCGCGCCAATCACCAGCGTCGAGCCAAGCACGGCATTCATATCCGCATTGAGCAGCGCCACGGTGAGGTAATTGCCGATGCCGGGCCAGCTGAACACCGTCTCAATCATCACCGACCCTTCCAGCAGAGCGGCATAAGAGAGGCCGATTACGGTGATCAGCGGCACCCGGATCGGTTTGAACCCATGCACCCAGATCACTTTCCATTCCGGCACGCCTTTGACGCGGGCGGTGGTGATGAACTCCTGACTGAGCTGGTCCAGCATGAAGCTGCGGGTCATGCGCGCGATATAGGCGAGGCTGAAAAACCCGAGGATGGCCGCAGGCAGCACCAGATGCGAGAGCGCGTTCCAGAACACCTCGGTGTCGCCGACCAGCAGACTGTCCACCAGCAGCAGGCCGGTGACCGGCTCAATCAGCCCATCATAGAAGATATCGACCCGCCCCGGTCCCGCGACCCAGCCCAGACCCGCATAAAACACCGCCAGACCAACCAGCCCCAGCCAGAAGGCGGGCACCGAATAGCCCAGCAGCGCAAAGACGCGGATGATCTGATCGACCCAGGTGCCCTGACGCGCGGCGGCCCAGACGCCCATGGGCACGCCCATCATCACACCAATCAGTATGCCAAGCGTGGCCATCTCCAGCGTGGCGGGAAACACCCGCGCGAGGTCGGACACGACGGGCCGGTTGGTGGAGACGGAACGCCCCAGATCGCCCTGAAACACATCGCCCACATAGGAGAAAAACTGGATCACCAGCGGCCGGTCCAGCCCCATGGCAACCCGCGCCGCGTCATATTGGTCCTGTGTGGCGCGGTCGCCGACCACGGACAGAACCGGATCAATCGGCACCACACGGCCAATGAAAAACGTGATCGCCAGAAGCCCGAGAAAGGTCAGCGTCGACACGATGGCAAAACCGGCAAGCCCCTGCCCCCAGCGCAGAATTGCGCGCCGTCTCTGTGCTGCTCTGGTCAAGATATCCTGCCCTCCACATGGTCGATCCGCACCGCATCCGATCGGCGGACGGTCGGCGCGACACCATCAGGCATAAATATTATTTTTCTCGATAGCAAAATTTTTTTGCTTCACAATAATTTTTTTCCTAAGCTGCCCGAAGCAAGCCCAAACCGAGAGCCACCGATGACCCCTGCCAGCCCTGCCGCCAAACCCGCCAAGACCCGCAGCAGCACGGGGCCGATGCTAGGCGCGCTGATCCGCAAGCGGCGCAAGCAGATGGGGCTGACGCTTCAGGCGCTTGGTGATACCGCCGGGGTGTCAGTGGGCTATCTGAGCCAGGTGGAGCGCGACAACGCCACCCCGACGCTGGGCACGCTGGCGCAGATTGCCGCAGCGCTGGAGGTGGGGCTGGAGTATTTCATCGCCACGCCCAAGCCGTCGGATGCGCTGACGCGGGCGGCAACGCGCACGCAGTTTTCACTGGCGGGATCGTCACTCACCTATGAGGCGCTCGGCGCGCAGTTTCCGGGCGCGGAGCTGTCCAGCTACATCCTGCATGTCCCGCCCGGATACGTCTCCGAAGAGGTCAGCCACGAGGGCGAAGAGATGCTTTATGTGCTGGAGGGCGAGATCGACCAGTCGCTGGACGGGCAGGTGTTCCGCCTTACCGCCGGCGACAGCCTGCATTACAGCGGCCTTACCTCACATTCCTGGAGCAATCCGACCGAACAGCCCGCGCGGCTGTTGTGGACCGGCACGCTCAGCGTTTTGCACAGCAAGAATACCCCCAACCTGCCGTGACCGGGATCGCTCCCCAGTGGGCAGAGCCGATGCGGCAAACAACAAGACATCAAAACAGGGAGACTGACATGAACCTCGTGAAATCCGCCTTGCTGGCCAGCGTGATGGCCCTGCCCCTGGCGAGCGGCGCTGTTGCAGATACGCCCGCCAATGCGCTGATCGTGGCGCAGAACATCGACGATATCGTCGCCATTGACCCCGCACAGGCCTATGAGTTCACCTCGGGCGAGCTGGTGACCAACCTCTACGACCGGCTGGTGCAATATGACGCCGAGGATCCCACCGTTCTGGCGCCGGGCCTTGCCAGCGCCTGGGACATCGACGCGGCAGCCAAGACCATCCGCTTTACCCTGCGCGATGATGCGGTGTTCCACTCGGGCAATCCGGTGCGCAGCGAGGACGTGGTGTTCTCGCTTGCCCGGGTGATCAAGCTGAACCTGACCCCCGCCTTTATTCTGGCGCAGCTGGGCTGGACGGCGGAGAATGTCGATCAGATGGTCACCGCAGATGGCAATAGCATCACCATCAAATACGAAGGCGATTTCTCACCCGCCTTTGTCATGAACGTACTGGCCGCCCGCCCCGCCTCGGTGGTGGACAAAGAGGTGGTGATCGCCAATGCCGTGGACGGTGACATGGGCAATGGCTGGCTGAATGAAAACGCCGCCGGCTCCGGCCCGTTCAAGCTGCAGGGCTACCGCCCGGCGCAGATGGTGCGGCTGGCGGCAAACCCCGCCTATTTCAAAGGCGCGCCGAAGATGGAGAGCGTCATCATCCGCCATGTGGCCGAGGCGGCGACGCAGGAACTGCTGCTGGAATCCGGCGATATCGACATGGCCCGCAACCTGACGCCCGATCAGATCCGCGGCTTTGACAGCGACGCCATCAAGGTGGAGACCTACCCGCAGGCCGCGGTACATTTCCTGTCCTTCAACCAGAAAACCGAAAGTCTGACCGATCCGGCCGTCTGGGAGGCCGCGCGCTATCTGGTGGATTACAAGGGGATGACCGATACCATCATCAACGGCCAGATGGAGATCCATCAGGCGTTCTGGCCCAAGGGCTTTCCCGGCTCCTACGATGAGACCCCGTTCGGCTATGACCCGGAGCGGGCCAAGTCCATCCTCAGCGACGCCGGGATCAAAACCCCGATCACCGTCTCGCTGGATGTGATCAATGCAGCCCCCTTTACCGATATGGCGCAGTCCCTACAGGCCAGCTTTGCCGACGCGGGGATCAACTTTGAAATCCTCCCCGGCACCGGCAGTCAGGTGATCACCAAATACCGCGAGCGCAGCCATGAGGCGATGCTGCTCTACTGGGGCCCGGATTTCATGGACCCGCATTCCAACGCCAAGGCCTTTGCCTATAATTCCGACAACTCGGACGACAGCTATGCGGCGACCACCACCTGGCGCAACGCCTGGGCTGTGCCGGAGGAAATGAACGCCAAGACCAAGGCCGCCCTCACCGAGGCAGATCCTGAAAAACGGCTGGAGATGTACCGCGAATTGCAGGCCGAGGTACAGCAAAGCTCCCCCATCGTGATCATGTTCCAGGCGGCCTATCAGGTGGCGATGGACGCGGATGTCTCCGGCTATGTGAACGGTGCGACCTCTGATTTTGTTTTCTACCGTCTGGTGGAAAAGAACTGATCCCCGGCGCCCCCTGGTGCCTAGTCCTGTCCCCTGTCTGACGGGGGCAGGCCGCTCGGGGCCGGTGCTGACATGAGCCGGCCCCCTTTTTCCAATGTCGACCGCAATCAAGACGCCCCGCCCCTCACAACCGGGCGCGCGGCAGGAGCCAGATAGATGACAACGCCCCCCTATGCAGACCGGCTGAACCGGCTGCGTCACCGCATGACAGAAACCGCCACCGATCTGGTGGTGCTAGGCCCCTCCAGCCATATGATGTGGCTGTCGGGTGTGAACCCCCATGGCGACGAACGCCCGGTGATGCTGATGGTCAGCCAGAGCCATGCGGGATTTCTGATGCCGGCGCTTAATGCTGATGCCGCGCGCACGGCAACCGACCTGCCATTTCGCTGCTGGTCGGATGACGAAGGCCCGGATGCGGCCCTTGCCACGCTGCTGAGCGACTGCGATGCCACAGCTGGCGGCCTGTCGGTGGTGCTGGATGAAACCATGCGCGCCGATTTTGCCCTGCGGGTTTTGGATGCGATGGACGCGCCCAGCCGCCGCTTTACCGATGATACAGTTGGCCTGCTGCGCGCGATGAAGGACGCCGCAGAATATGACGCGCTGAAGGCCGCGCATCTGTTGAATGATGCCGCCGTGACCGAAGCGTTCTCCCGTCTCGAAGAAGGCATGAGCGAGCTGGATGTGCAGGCCATCCTGCATGAATATTACAAGGCCCATGGCGCCAGCGCGGAATTCACTATCGTCGGCTTTGGCGCCAATGGCGCCTTCCCGCATCACCACACCGGGGACACAAGGCTGAGCCGCGATATGGCTGTGCTGATCGACACGGGATGCCGTCTGAATGGCTACCCCTCTGACATGACCCGCTGCGGCTGGTTCGGCACACCGGAAGCGGAATATGAGCAGGTGTTCGAAGTGGTCGAGGCCGCGGTAAAGGCAGCTGTTCAGGCGGCAAAACCCGGCGTGCGCGCCAGTGAGGTCGACCGTGCCGCCCGCGATACCATTGCCGCCGCCGGCTATGGGGCGCACTTCCTGCATCGCACCGGCCACGGGCTGGGCATCGACGTGCATGAACCGCCCTATATCACCGCGACATCGGAGGTTGAGCTGCGCGCAGGCAATGTGTTCTCCATCGAACCGGGGATTTACCTCAAGGACCGTTTCGGCGTGCGTCTGGAGGAGATCGTGATCCTGCGCGAAGATGGCGCCGAGATCCTGTCAGAGATGCCCCGCAGCATGCAGCGGCGCTGACTGATCAGGCTCCGAAAAAACGGTCGGCGCCCCGGTTTCTGGTGGCGCCGATCAGACTTCGCTCTCCAGCAGCTCGTCGATCAGGGACAGCAGCTCGATTGGTTCAAAGGGTTTGGTCAGCGAAGCCGTGGCCCCAAGATCACGTGACGTGACCAACAGATTCTCCAGCCCCGGGGCTTTGGTTGCACCGGACATTGAGATAACCGGCGGGATCTTGTGGCCCTCTCGGGCACGCCCCTGCAGGAAGGCAAGCAGGATCACGCCGCCATCCGGCACCGAACGGTTGTTTTTCTTTACGATCAGATCGGCGATTACCAGATCGAAGTCATATTCATCGTATTGAGCAATGGCCTGAGTTGCGTCCGCGCAGAAGATCGGGAAATGCCCGGCCCGCTCCAGCGAGACCTGCAACAGGTCGGCAAAAACCTCGTCGTCTTCGAGAACCAGAAGATTTGCCATCGCATTCCCTTTTCAAACGGACCAGTACCACATAACTGCGCCGAAACGCCGACCGGATTGCTGATGTTTCCCATGCCGCATCGGTTTTAACGGCCAGCCCGGGATTGATCAATTGTGTTGGCTGCGACAATTCGTTTTGATTGCAACTGTTGGTCGGTTTGATCCGACATTGCGCCCGGACAGGTGGTAGCCTGACGGCATCGGACCGGCGATATCAGGCGGGCAGCATCAGGCGGGCAGAGGCAAGGCGGAGCGTTCGAGACATGATCAGACAGGTTTGGCGCGGCGTGGCCTTACTGGCGGTTCTTGCCATAGCCCCGCCCGTGTGGTCGCAGCAGGCCCCGGAGCCGTTCCGGATCGGTGTGCTGCCGATCCCGCCTTTCGCGCAGCTGGATCCTGATGGGCAGGCAAACGGGTTCCTGGTTGAGCTCGCCGAGGAGATCGCGGGCGAACTCGGCACCGGCATCACGCTGGTTCCGCTGTCCACCAGCCGCGAGTTCGTCGAGTCACAGGCCACCGGGCGGACCGATATGATCGCGGGCATTGCACAGCTGCCCGCACTGCGTGACACCAATGTGTTTTCCCGCAGCATTTCGCGTGAAACCCTGCGCCCGATGGTCCGTATCGCACAGGCGCAATCCCTCTCGACCACCTCGCTCAGCGGCAGGCGGGTGGGCATCGTGCCCCCGGCTGTCGGATCGGAGCAGCAGGCCTTTCTCGCGCGCAACACGGCCGTGGAGTTCGAGTCACCGGAGGCCGCAATCATGGCGCTGCTGTCAGAGCGGGTTGACGCCGTGCTGATCCCGGAGCCCGTCGCTTTCAACATCGCGAAACTGGCGTCCGTTGATGGCCGGGTCAGCTTCCTGAACCCGCCCTTGCGGCAGTTCGAGAGGTTCATCGCCCTGCATCAAAGCCGTGCCGACCTGCTGCCTGACATCGAAGCCGCGCTGGACCGGATCGAAGGCGACCGTCGACTAGATAATCTGCTGCGCAAGTATTTTCTGGACATTCCACTGCCCGCCCCCGAGGTGCTTCGCGTCGGCGTGCGCCACGCGCCGCCCTATCAGGTGATCGAACCGGATGGCAGCTTTTCAGGTTTTGGCGTCGAGACCCTACGCGATCTGGCAGGGCGCACCGGGCTGAAACTGGCATTCCACAGCATCAGCGACGACGACTGGCGGCGTGGGCCGCAGTCGGACACCTACGATATCCTGCCCGCCGCCAGCATCACGACCGAACGTTCTGCAAGGATGGATTTTGCCCATCCCATTCTGGCCACGGATCAATCCGTCTTTACCCGTCCGGCGGATGCCGCAGAGCTGAGGCGGCCCGAGGATTTGCAAGGGCGCCGCATCGGCCTGCGCTCAGACAACGCAGCCGCGATCGCGCTGGCAACCGCCAATGGCTGGACCATCGTTGCGATGGCAGAGGCCAGGGACCTGCTGGCGGCGTTGCAGGATCGGCGGATCGACGCGGTGATCTATCAATCTGACACCCTGCCCCTGGCGGCGGCGCGATGGGGCGATCCTGAGAGCATAACCGAGGCGCTCCCCGCGCTGCTGACCACGGAACGCGCTGCCGCGCTGCGCTTTGGTCTGGGCGAAATCCGCGACAAGCTGGATCTGGCCCTGCCGCAATATCTGGTGTCCGCCGATTACGCCGAGCTGCGCCGTCAGTATTTTGAACCGGCAGTGTTCTGGACCTCGGACCGGCTTGCGCTGCTGGGCTATGGTCTTGTGGGCGGTGTTCTGGGCCTGCTGGGTATTCTTGGCACCGGCCAATTGCGCGCCCGACGTCGCACCGCCGCTGAAAAGGCCAGACAAGCCGCTGAAGTGGCCGAGATCCGCGACGAGCTGGAAACCGTGCTGAATGCCGCCACCAGCGGTATTGTCGCACTGGATCGCGACGGCCAGATCATTCGCATCAACCGCCGCGCCCGTCGCATGTTGGGGGGTGTCTCGCAACCGGTGCCCTTCGCCTGGCCGCAGGATATCTATTTTCTCGACAGTGAAAGCAACACCCCGCTTGAAGACAGCGCCGACCCGATCCGCCGCGCCCGCTCAGGCCATGTGTTGACCGGTGAAACCCATCTGCTGCGCCGCCACGCCGACAGCGAGGACTATCGCTATGTCCGCGTCACAAGCGCCGTTCTGGACAATGAGGAACACGGTATCTCGCTGGTTCTTGTGATCGACGATATTTCCAGCGAAGAACGCAACCGACTGGCAAGCGAACGCAAGAATCGGCTGGATGCCCTCGGCCAATTCACCGGCGGGATCGCTCATGATTTCAACAATCTGCTGGCCTCCATGCTCTACGCCGTAGAACTGGCGCGCAGCTCCGAGACGCCGGACAGCAGGGCGCGGTTTCTCAACATTGCAGCTGGCGCAATCGACAAGGGCCGCGCGCTCACAGCTCGGCTGCTGGCTTTTGCCAAACGCCAGCCGGGGCTTGCCATGGCCAAACCTGTCGATGAGGTTTTTGCAGATTTCGAGGAGCTGATCGGCTCCATGATCGAGGAACGGATCCAGCTCGCCTGCGATCCGGTTGACCCCGGATTGCGGGTCTATTGTGATCCGGCCCAGCTGGAAACGGCACTGATGAATCTGGTGCTGAACAGCCGGGATGCGATACTGCACAGCGGTCGCGGTGACAGGATCACCCTGACGGCCCGCGCGGTGCTCTCGACCGATGACGACCTAGACGCAGACCAGCGCGATCATGACAACAGCGCCGCACCCGGCTCAGAACCCGGCATCTATCGCTACGTGGAACTGTCGGTCACCGACAATGGCCCCGGCATGGACGAGGCAACGGTGGCCCGCTGCACCGACCCGTTCTTCACCACCAAAGGCAGCGTTGCGGGCACCGGGCTGGGCCTGTCGATGGTCTACGGCTTTGCCCGCAATGCCAATGGTGATCTCAGGATCTATTCCGAACCCGGCATCGGCACCACCGTGCAAATGATCCTGCCGCGCGGGACCGAACAGGGCGAGCGTGAAGCGCCCGTCAGCGACGGTGCGGCGATCCGCGGCAATGGCGAGACCATTCTTCTGGCGGAGGACGAACCCGAGCTGCTGTCGATGATGAGCGGCGTGCTGGAGGAGCTTGGCTATCAGGTGCTTGCGACGTCATCGGCGCAGCAGGCGCTGGATCTGGCAGGGCGTGAGGCGTCTATTGATCTGCTGCTGACCGATGTGGTGATGCCGGGCTCCATCAGTGGTTTTGAACTGGCCCGCTGCATCCGCGCCCTGCGACCGGGCGTCCCGGTTGTCTACACGTCGGGCTACATCGGTTTCACCGCCGCCGAGATGGGCCCGGTTGAGGCCCCGCTCCTGCAGAAACCTTCGCACCCGCACGATCTGGCAGCCACCGTGGCAGCCGCACTGGGGCGGGGCGCCACCGCCTGAGTGCCCGCCCCAGCTAAGCACCACCCGGCGCTCGATCCCGACACGCATAGGTCTGCCATAAGCTGAGGCAGGCAACCACCGCTGCCTGCCTCAATGGATCGCAGTTGATCTACATTTGCCGCGCCTGATATGGCCGCTCATGCCCGTGGCGTTGAGCTGGCGCTAGGCCCGGGCGGCGACAGCGCCCGGTTCCGGCCGCGCGGCGGCTTCTGAGGGGGCCATCGACGGGCGCACCCATCTGAGCCGCAGCGCGTTGGTCAGGACAAAAACGCTCGACAAGGCCATCGCCCCGGCGGCCAGCACCGGCGACAGAAGCGGTCCACCGAACGGGTAGAGCACCCCCGCTGCAACCGGGATCAACAGGGTGTTATAGCCAAACGCCCAGAACAGGTTCTGACGAATATTCTTCATGGTCCGCTGCGACAGGTTGAACGCATTCACGACCCCGGTCAGATCGCCCGACATCAGGACAACATCGGCAGCTTCGATGGCGACATCGGTGCCAGTGCCAATGGCGATGCCAACATCGGCGGCAGCCAGGGCGGGCGCGTCGTTTATCCCATCGCCGACAAAGGCCAGTTTGCCGCTCCCCATGCGCAGATCGTCCAGCGCGGCAACCTTGCCTTCGGGCAGAACCTCGGCCACCACATGATCAATCCCAAGATCCGCAGCGATCGCTTTTGCGGTGACCGCATTGTCGCCGGTGATCATCGCCACCTTCAGCCCAAGCCGGTGAAGCTCCGCGATGGCCTGCGGGGTGGTGGGCTTTACTGGGTCGGCCACTGCGATCACGGCGGCAATCTTGCCGTCGATGGCGGCAAAGAGCGGTGTTTTCCCCTTGCCCGCCAGCGCCCTGCCCTGCTCGGCGAGGGCGCCAAGTTCCACGCCGTCCCGGACCATCAGCCTGTCGGCACCAACAAGCACCTGATGCCCGTCAACCTCCGCCCTCACCCCATAGCCGGTGATGGACTGAAAGGATGTCGTTGCAGGTATCTGAAGCCCGCGCGACTGGGCGGCTTGCACGATGGCCTCGGCGATCGGGTGTTCGGAGTGCTGCTCCACTGCGGCAACCAGCGCCAGCACATCGGTTTCCTGTCGGCCCTCCGCCAGTCTCAGATCCGTAAGCGCCGGTTTCCCCGCTGTCAGCGTGCCGGTCTTGTCCAGCGCCACAACGGTGGTTTCCTGCAGCATTTGCAGCGCATCGCCCTTGCGGAACAGGACACCCAGTTCTGCGGCGCGCCCGGTGCCAACCATGATCGAGGTTGGCGTGGCCAGCCCCATCGCGCAGGGGCAGGCGATGATCAGCACCGCAACACCCGCAACCAGAGCCAGGCTCAACGCCGGATCCGGCCCGAACAGGAACCAGATCGCAACCGTCAGCGCCGCAACCGCGATGACAGCAGGGACGAACCAATGTGTGATCCGATCCACAAGTCCCTGAATAGGCAATTTCGCACCCTGCGCCTGTTCCACCATGCGGATGATCTGGGCCAGCATGGTGTCGCTGCCGACCTTCTCGGCCCGGAACGTCAGCGCACCTGTGCCATTGACGGTCGCACCGACGACCTGCGCGCCCTCGGTCTTTTCAACCGGGACCGGTTCGCCGGTGATCATGCTTTCGTCGACATAGGAGGCCCCGCTGAGCACAACCCCGTCCACGGCGATCTTTTGCCCGGGGCGCACATGCACGGTATCGCCCGCCACGATGTCGTCGATTGGCCGTTCCACGACCCTGCCGTCACGTTCAACCCGCGCGGTTTTTGCCTGCAATCCCACAAGTTTGCGGATCGCTTCACCGGTCCGGCCCTTGGCCCGTGCTTCCAGCAGACGACCCAGCAGGATGAGGACGACGATAACCGCCGCCGCCTCGTAATAAACATTGGCGGTGCCCGTCGGCAGGACATCGGGCGCAAATGTGGACACCAGAGAAAACCCGAAAGCGGCCGAGGTTCCCAGCGCAACAAGCGAGTTCATATCCGGTGCCCCCTTGAACAGCGCCGGGAAGCCTTTGGTATAGAACTGCAAGCCCGGTCCGAACAGCACAATCAGGGTCAATGCAAACTGGAGGTAATAGCTGGTCTGCAACCCGATAGTAGAGGAGATCAGGTGGTGCATCCCCGGAATGACATGGCTGCCCATTTCTATGATGAACACCGGCAGGGCAAGCGCCGCGGCCAACAGGGTGCGTCGTGCCAGACTGCGGATTTCCTCCGCTTTCCGGTCCTGCTGGTCAGACATCTCCGCCGATTTCACCTGCGCCGGGTAGCCCGCTTCGGTGGCGAGGGCTGCAATTTCTGCCGGGGTGATCGCCGCCGCCGCATAGCGGATCGTGGCCGTCTCTGCCGCCAGATTGACGGATGCGGTCAGCACACCATCACCGCTCTGCAATGCCCGCTCCACACGACCGACGCAGGACGCGCAGGACATATCCGCAATCTCCAGCGTGACTTCCTCGGTCACGGCGGGATAGCCTGCCCCCTCCAGAACATCGGCCAGATCCGCAGCCGTGACATTTGCATCATGGCTGACGCGGGCGCTTTCGCTCGCCAGATTGACGGTCGCCTCCGATACACCGGGGACGGCCGCCAGCGCACGCTCCACGCGGCCCACGCAGGAGGCGCAATTCATGCCCGTAATTTGAAATCGGGTAGTAAGATTTTCCGTCATGACAACACCAATAAACTCTATGTTGCTGCTGATGTAGGGTCTCCAGCGACTGGAAGGTCAATACCAGAGTTGCAGTTTTTCGCCCTCACCGGCAATACGCCCAAAGCGGCACTGACCCGCCGGTGCAGACACCTCCCCCCTTAACCGCACCAGCCAAGGGTCTGGCCGGAGCGGTCTGTTCTGCTGCGGACGTGTTTCGTCATCTGACACGCAGCCAGGTCTTCATACCGGCGGCCTGATGCGAAAGCATGTGACAATGCAGCAGCCAGTCGCCCGGATTATCCGCGATAAAGGCGATTTCGCGGGTTTCCTGACGTGCCATCAGCAGGGTGTCCTTCAGCGGGCCGAAACCTCCGTCTGGCAGCACCTCCTGGAAATGTGTGCCATGCAGATGGATCGCATGGGGAAAGGCGGTGTTGTTCTGGATAGGGATCCGGATGATTTCGCTTCTCTCGGCTGTCACCATCGGTTCGGCCGGCAACCCTGCCTCGCCATTGAATGTCCAGATCTGCCCGGCCGCGACCAGCTCGCGCGATGTCAGCAGTTCCCCCTTGTAACGGCCCTGGCGCAGACCGCCCATCGCGCCTCCCTCCATGACCAAAGGGACACTGCGCGCCTCTGTCAGACTGTCCAGCCGTGTGACCGGATTGTCCGGCAATGCCGCAACCGCGCCGCGCGCGGCGTCGGCATGACGGCCGCTTACGTCGATCTCCTGCAACAGATAACCGGTCTCGCCTTCATGGAGAACGATCTGGACGTTCTCACCCGGTGCCGCCGAAACATCCGCGATGATATCCAGCCGTTCCGCCGGCCCCAGAACCATGATGCCGGGATCCTCGGGGGTTTGCAGCGGCATCCCGTCGCGGGCGACAATCCTGCCGGTCACGCCACGCAGCGATACCGCCATGATCCTGTCCGTCGCCACATTGACGAGCCGCAGCCTGAGGCGCTGATTTTGCTGAACCTCAGAGACCTGCGGCGTCAAGGCGGCATGGATGAAATTGCCCAGCCGCCCCGCGTGGGTCCAATCGTGCATCGCGCCGAAATCATCGGTGATCTGCGCCGTCTCGCTCAGACGCCAGTCATCAAGGACAACCACGATATCCTGGTCAATATCCGGGGCGTCGGCCTCATCGACAACCAACACGCCGTAGAGCCCCCGCGCCACCTGTTCGGTCGACTGATTGTGCGAATGATACCAATAGGTCCCCGCATCCCTCATCGGAAATTCATAGAGAAACCCATCGCCGGGCAGGACGGCATCCTGTGTCATCCCGGGCACGCCATCCATGGCATTGGGAACCCGCAGCCCATGCCAATGTACGGCTGTTGGCTGCGGCAGGCTGTTGGTCAGGCGGACCTGCAGCAGCTCGTCCTGGCGGGCACGGATGAGGGGGCCGGGCACGGTGCCATCAAACCCCCAGACTTCTGTCTCCGGGTGGTCGCCAAATTCCGGCGGCACCAGCTGCACGCGGCTTGGTCTCGCTTCAAGAAGGCGCGGCGCGGCAGCCGCAGCGCTGGTCCGGGGCCAAAGCGCCATGGCACTGGCGCCCCCCAGGAATTGTCGGCGGTTAAGGATCATACCGTCTCTCCTTCTGTCTCTGGAACTGCTGTTCGGCGCGCTCATCACACACCGGACTGGTCATCAAGCAGGTAAGTCGCCATGGCCCTGCGGTCCGTGTCGGTCAGGAATGCGGTTCCATATAGGACAACTTCGCCCATCGTCCCGCCAAAGACGTCGCCATCCGGCATCACCCCCGTACCAAGGGCATAGGCCAGGCTGTCGACGCTCCAACCGCGTGCCAGAAGAGATGGGGGATCAATGGCAGGCGCCTTTCCTCCCCCCGGCAAGGCATCATTGCCCTTGAAACGTGCGGTGCCCGTCTTCCGCGCGCCGAGTAGATTGCGGCCCGTATGACAGGCGCCACAATGCGCGGCCCCCTCGACCAGCAGCCGACCACGTGACCATAGATCATCCTTTCCGGCGACCGGATCTGTCCGCGGCGGTTCAAGAAACGCCAGACGCCAGATCTTCAGCCCCCATCGCTGGTCGAAGGGAAACGCCATTTCCGGCGGCCTCGATGGCTGCGCCACCGGGGGAACGGTCTGAAATGCCGCCCAGAGATCGGCAATATCCTGATCGGTGAAATTACCGTAGAACGGGTAGGGAAACGCCGGATAATAGGGCTGCCCCTCCGGAGACACGCCTTGGCGAACAGCCTTGGCAAAGACGTCGACCGTCCAGCTGCCCAGCCCATGATCGCGATCCGACGTGAGGTTGGGCGCGTAGAGATCCCCGAACGGCGTTTCGATCTTCGCCCCACCCGCAAGCGCTGCGCCACCGTTGGAAAAATCTGTATGGCACGCAATACATCCCGACGCCCTTGCCAGATAGGCTCCGCGGGCGACATCGCCGTCCAGATCAAGCGCACTCGGCCTCGTGCCGATCGGCCAGGCCGCCACCGCGGCAAGCCCGGCCGACACCGTCACCGAGGCGGCAAGGAGATAACGAAACATATGTCTCCCCCTCTCACTCTTTACGAAAACGGGTGTGACAGGCCGAACAGGTTTGGCTCAGCATGGTGAAGACAGCATCGGCAGGCATCTGCTGCAGGGCCTCGGCGCTTCGCGGTCCCCCCATCGTCTGACCGCCCATCATGCCTCCTGCTCCCATCGCAGTGGCCCCCATCATCGCCCCGCTCGACATCATTCCCGTCCCCTCGGCACCGGCCATCATCAAGCCGTTCTCGGCTGCCAGGGCCAGACCTTCGGAATAGGTCTCCAATTGCAGCGCAAGATCGGCAAACCCCTCCCAATCGGCCCAAATCTCGGGTTTGGCGTCTGAAGGATGCCCGTCGGATCCCGTGGGAAACAGCCCCGTCAGGACCTCCCCTGCGTGGGTCTGAATTGTCTGCGCCTCTTCGCGAACCACCGCAGCATCATAGGGCGTCTGCCCCTGCATCATCGGCGCCAGCAGCTTCATGCTGGCTTTCATGGCATCCATGCCATCCATTCGTTCTTTTACAACGCCTGTGGCGCCGCTATGCGCATAGGCAGCCACGGAAATGAGCGACGCCAATGCAGCGCCGGTAAGCAGTTTGGAACATGTCATCTTGTTTTCCCGATTGAGGTCCAGAATGCGCGTCACATGCGCAGGATCAGTCTTCAGGACCGGCCACGCGGCGGCGGTGGTTCAAACCCGGTGATGGCCAGCGGTCGCAGCAGCATCAACGGCAGATCAGGACGAAAGTTCCGCGGATCGGGCTGCATCGACGGCCAGCTGCCCAACAGAACCGCACCCCCACCACAAAGCGAGCTGCCATGACAATGATCCGCAGGGCGGCTACCCGCCACATCTTGATCCATGTCCTGAACCGAGACCGCGATCTGCGCCTCCCCGCCGGCACTATGGGCCTCTGCCCGATTTGCCGACAGGACAAGCGCCGCTATCAGCAGGCAGGCCGCCAGCAGCACGGAGCCGATTGCCGATCTGGCCCCGGTTGCAACTCCGGCTCCGGTTTCTACTCTGGAAAAGAGGCACAAGGCTCCGTTCATCCCATTGTCGCGGCCAGGTTCAGCGGCTGAAACAAAGATGCCCGCCCCCGCCGTTGCGGTCAAGCGTTCGGGCGGCGGGGTTTTCCGCGCTGATGTGTACCGCTTTGGTTTGGCGCGCTCCGTTTCATGATTGGTATGATAGCCGTGGGCGCTGGGGCGCTATTTTGCTTCGGTAGTGCATCCAGTGCCTGTGCCTGAACGCGAAGATCCCCGCCGGAGCGAGGTTTAAGGTTGTGATATTTCATCGAGGCG
>NZ_JAYMWL010000016.1:0-98253 GCF_048056275.1 Phaeobacter sp. JH20_26
CTGTAGGCGCCCTTTTGAATTGGGGGTCGAAACCCGACCCGAATTTCCTCTGCGCGCGCGGCTTATTTGGTTTATAGGTGAAAATCAACCCGTTCCTGTGCGTCCTGTCGCAAATCACCGCCAGATCATGAACCATAGGCCACAGAGTTGCCGCCACAGGGGAATGGCAACAGGGTTCATTGCATCGGGCATGATCGGCCATGTCGGTGTCAGGGGTCCGGCCGGTCAGAGCCTGGCGGAAACGGATCTGGATCCACCGCGCGCGTGAGGCGGAATCAGCCCGCCGCGGCTACCGGTGGTTCTGTCGCCCCGGTGGTGCGCGGTTGGTCGACCTGTCCGGAGGTCTGTTCGGGCCCGAACCAGCCCTCTTTCTTGCGCTGCTCGACCAGCCAATCCTCGATCTGGCCCACAGCGTTGCGCGCCAGTCCCCGCATCTGTTCTTCGCGGGTCCGGGCATGACCGGATCCGACCAGGAAACTGTCTGCCGTTGTTGTCTCAAAGACGGTGAATTTCTTGACGACCTTGTTCAGTTTGGCACCTGCGGCGTCGTCCCAAACGGTCACATTGACCGCCAGAACCGATTTCGGGCTGAGCACGAGGGGTACGCCGCCGGGGGCGACAAAATACCCTTCAACGCTGATCCCGAAATGATAGATCTTGTCGCCCTGATACTGGCTGAAGCGGGCATTGACCTCATTGGTGAGGATATCGACCCATTCCTCTTTTGAGACTTTCCGCGACCCCGGCACCATCTGAACCTTGGATGCGATGACGATGTTATGACCCAGCTTGAAGTTCCCGAGTTCCTCCAGCGGTTCGTCCGGCGCAGCGGCGGTACAGGCGGCGACAGCGACCATGGCGGCCAGGAGGGTAAAGATCCGGATCATAGCAGTCTCATTTCAGTTAGAAGACACCCCCAGATAGCCGCCCGGTACGGAACCGGTAAAGCCGTCATGGCCCTACGGTTCCACCGGGTGGCGCTGAGGTCACAGGTACAGGGCAGCCACATCTGATCCTATTTGAACTTGTAGTTGCGCGGGAACCCGTAGGGCGGCCGTTTGCCGACACCTGCGCGCTTGCCCAACCACTGGCCCAGATCGGCTTCATGACGGGTCTTGCCACCGCCCATTTCCCAGCTGAGACCGTCATCCCAGTTGAACGTGGTGACATCGCTCAAACCGCCATCCAGCTCCAGCGACCCCTGCTTGCCACGGGCCATATTGTATTTCTGCAACCGCACGCCCTTGCCACGGGACAGCTCGGGCATCTCCTCAACCGCGAAGACCAGGAATTTGCCATTCTCAGACACCACTGCAACGTGATCGCCAATCACGGGGATGCAGATCTTGGCACGGTCGTCATCCTTGACGTTCAGCACCTGCTTGCCGCCGCGTGTCTGGGCAACGATATCTTTCTCGGCGCAGATAAAGCCGTTGCCCGCATCCGAGGCGACCAGCAGGCGACCGTCTGGATTGTGGATCAGGATATCGACAATCTCGACCTCATTGGGCAGATCCACCATCAGGCGCAGGGGTTCACCCATGCCGCGCCCGCCGGGCAGGTTGGACGCGGAAATCGTATAAAACCGCCCGTTGGACGCAAAGACCAGAAGCCGGTCCGTGGTTTCGGCATGGAAGATGAAGCGAGGGCCATCGCCATCCTTGAACTTCAATTCCCGGCCCAGGTCGATGTGGCCGGTCATAGCGCGGATCCAGCCCATCTGCGAGCAGACCACGGTGATCGGTTCGCGGTCGATCATCGCTTCGAGCGGCACATCTTCGACTTCGCCCGCCTCGGCAAAGCGGGTGCGACGCGGACCGCCCTCATAGGATTTGCCAAACTGCTTCTTGGTGTCCTTCAGCTGTTCGGCGATGCGGCTCCACTGGAGCTCTTCGGAGGCCAGCAATTCGACCAGCCCGGCGCGTTCTTCCTGCAGGGCATCGCGTTCGCGCACCAGTTCGATCTCTTCCAGGCGACGCAGGCTGCGCAACCGCATGTTCAGGATCGCTTCGGCCTGGACTTCGCTCAGCTCTCCAGGCCCGGCGGCGGGCGAGATATAATCGGCTTCGGTATAGGCGCGCGGGTGATCCAGCGCCCAGTTCTCGCGCATCAACGCGGCCTTGGGATCATCGTCATAACGGATGATATCAATCACGCGATCCAGATTGAGGAAGGCGATAATGAACCCTTCCAGAACCTCGAGCCGGTGGTCGATCTTGTCCATCCGGTGCTGCGACCGGCGCTGCAACACGTCGCGACGATGATCAAGGAAGGCGCGCAGCACCTCCTTCATCGAACAGACCTTGGGGGTCACGCCGTCGATCAGCACGTTCATGTTCAGGCTGAAGCGGATTTCCAGATCCGAATTGCGGAACATCATGTTCATCAGCACTTCGGGATCCACATTCTTGGACTTCGGCTCAAGAATGATGCGGATATCCTCGGCTGATTCGTCCCGAACATCGGCCAGGATCGGAATCTTCTTGGTCTGGATCAGCTCGGCGATCTTTTCGATCAGCTTGGATTTCTGGACCTGATAGGGGATTTCGGTAATGACGATCTGCCACTGGCCACGACCCAGATCCTCAACCTCATGGGTACAGCGCAGACGGAAGGATCCGCGCCCGGTGTTATAGGCCTTGGCGATATTTTCGCGTGGCTCGACAATCACGCCGCCGGTCGGAAAGTCCGGTCCCGGCACGTAGTTCAACAGCGTATCATCACGGGCATCCGGGGTCTTGATCAGATGCAGGCAGGCATCGATCAGTTCGCCGATATTATGCGGCGGGATATTGGTCGCCATGCCCACCGCGATACCGGCCGCACCATTGGCCAGGATATTCGGGAAGGTTGCGGGCAAAACAACCGGTTCGGTCAAACGCCCGTCGTAATTGTCACGGAAATCAACGGCGTTCTCGCTCAGCCCGTCCAGCATCGCCTCGGCTACAAAGGTCATCCGTGCCTCGGTGTAACGAGAGGCCGCCGGGTTATCGCCGTCGATATTGCCGAAGTTGCCCTGCCCGTCGACCAGCGGATAGCGGACGTTGAAATCCTGCGCCAGACGCGCCATCGCGTCGTAGATCGCCGCGTCGCCGTGGGGATGGAAATCACCCATGGTGTCGCCGGAGATCTTGGCCGATTTCAAAAAGCCGCCCGTCGAGGTGAGACGCAGGCGGCTCATCGCGTAGAGAATGCGGCGGTGCACCGGTTTCAGGCCATCGCGGGCATCGGGCAGCGCCCGGTGCATGATGGTGCTGAGAGCATAAGTCAGGTACCGCTCGCCAATCGCACGGCGCAGCGGCTCCAGTATTTCTCCGGTTGCGGGGGAATCGGGGGTGTCTTGATCATCTACCAGGTCGGTCATGCTCTGGTGATACTGCCCCCTCCGGTCTTGGTAAAGCGGGGCCGTGCGAAAATGCGGAGTTACCCCCACATATCGACCCCGCCACAACCGGCAGGGTCTGCCCGTCGCCCGACCACCGCCCGTACGACCGACAAAGCTGGCTTGGGGGAGAAAGTCGCCACCTCTCCCCTACTACGACTCGAAAAACTGCTGTAAGATCTAAGTTAAGCCGGAACAATCTGTGCAGCGGGTGCGTATTACCTGCAGCCGAGCGAATGCTCGATAATCATGAATTTGCACAGGTTTTCAGGCTGATCCTGGGGGGGATTTGTATATGTCACGCTTTGTTATCGCATCATTTCTGTTTTTGGGCTGGGGTTTTTACGAAGCCAGTGGCGGCGCTGATTTTGAGCCGCCCAAAGGCCCCTCTGCTGCCATCGACATCGCCAAGGCTGCTTTTGGCAGTGATGTCGACACCAGCGACACCGCAGCGCGCCGCACCGCGGTGACCGCAGAATCGCTGGTCAGCAAGGTGGCCCTGCGCGTGCCACAGACCGCAGCTACAACCTCAATGAACGCAAAATCGCCGCGCCCCTCCGCAGACCCCAATCTGCGTTCGCGTGTCGCGATGGCGCAGATCGCCGCCGTTGGTGAGGGGCTGACCAACAGTGACGCTGCATTTTCCGTGGCCCAGGCTGCGGCGCCCGCCTCTGCGCGGATACCGGGTTCGGGCGATACGGCAACGGTGCAGCTGGCCTCGCTGTCGGATGGGCTGTCGGGGCAACCCCTGATTCAGGCCGCGCTCGAAGCGGATGCCGCCGAATTGAACCCGGCCGAACCCGCAGAAGACATCCGCACCATCACTGCAACCCGCGTCAACATGCGGACAGGCCCCGGCACGGTTTACCCGATCCTGGATCGGCTCAGCAACGGCGAGAAAGTCACGGTTGTTGAGGACATTGGCACCGGCTGGCTGCACCTGCGCACCGTAAAAGACGGCAAGGTTGGCTGGATTGCGGCTTCCCTGGTGAGCAAGAAACGCCCATAAAGCGCCGGTACAGGTGACCGCGCGAGGGGTTTTATGCGAAAAACGATCCTGATCACAGGCTGCTCCTCCGGGATCGGCCTGGATGCTGCGCATGGTATGCGCGAACGTGGCTGGACCGTGTTCGCCTCCTGCCGCAAACCGGTCGACTGCGACAGGCTGCGCGCGCAAGGATTTGTCAGCCCGCTGATGGATTACACAGATGCAGAAAGTCTGCGCAGCGGTCTGGCAGAAGTTCTGGAGCGCACCGGCGGCACGCTGGACATATTGTTCAACAATGGTGCGCACGGGCTGCCCGGCGCTGTTGAGGACGTCTCCACCGAAGGGCTGCGCAGCATCTTTGAAAGCAATGTCTTTGGCTGGCACGAGCTGACCCGCAACGTCATCCCGGTGATGCGCGCACAGGGGCACGGGCGGATCGTTCAGAATTCCTCGATCCTCGGTTTTGTGAGCTTCCCCTGGCGCGGCGCCTATGTGGCGACCAAACACGCCATCGAAGGGCTGACCGATACCATGCGGGTTGAGCTGCGCGACAGCGGCATCAAGGTCATTCTGATCGAGCCCGGCCCTGTGACGTCGAAGATCCGCGAAAAGGCCATTCCCCATTTCGAGAAATACGTCGATTGGGAGAACTCCGCCCTGCGCGACCGCTATGAGGCCAGCCTTCTGAAGCGGCTCTATGAAAGCAATGGACCAGACAGGTTCGAACTCCCGGCATCCTCAGTCACGGCCAAACTGATCCATGCCTGCGAGAGCCGACGGCCACGTCCGCGTTACTATGTCACCGTGCCGACCCATATCGGAGGTGTGCTAAAACGCATCCTGACCACGCGCGCGATTGACCGTATCCTCGCGCGGCTTAGATAGCTGATGCGCGGCGGGCCCTGCCATGAAGGCGGCGGCTGTCGCGGCAAGAAACAAGGAATATGAGAAGATGGGCGATCCGCTCTACATCCTGGCGATTGCTGCGATCGCCGCAACCGTCATCGTGCTGGTAATCGGCATTGGTGGCTTCGGCGCCGGCGGCGCCTTCAATGCCAGAAATGCCAACAAGATGATGCGCCTGCGCATCCTGTTTCAGTTCCTCGCCGTGGTGTTCATCCTCGGATATGTCTATCTTCGCGCTCAGGGAGGTCAGTAAATCATGGTCGTATTGAACAAGATCTACACCCGTACCGGCGACAAGGGCGACACCGCTCTTGGCAATGGAGACCGCGTTGCCAAACATTCCGCGCGGGTCAATGCCTATGGCACCTCGGACGAGCTGAATGCCTTTGTCGGGGTGGCGCGACTGGAGGCCGATGGTGAGATGGACGCGGCGCTGGCGCGTATTCAGAATGACCTGTTTGACCTGGGCGCGGACCTCTGCCGACCTGAAATGGACAAAGATGCCAATGCCGAATACCCGCCACTGCGTGTTGCCGATGCACAGGTTGCGCGTCTGGAGGCGGAAATTGATGTCATGAACGCCAATCTCGCGCCTCTGCGCAGCTTTGTGCTGCCCGGCGGCGCAGCTCTCTCCGCACATCTCCATGTATGTCGTACCGTGGCGCGCCGCGCCGAACGTCTGGCAACCGAGCTTGCCACGCAGGAGGACATCAATCCGGCAGCGGTGAAATATCTCAACCGGCTGTCCGACTGGTTCTTTGTTGCGTCGCGTGCTGCCAATGACAACGGCGCGCGCGATGTGCTCTGGGTGCCCGGCGCCAATCGGTAAGCGCCGCAATGACAATACCCCACGCGCCCGGCCGAGCGGCGCGTGGCAGAGCTGGTCGGTGATCGCATAGCGCTGCGGCAACCTGTCCCATCGAGATCAAGCACCGGTATAGCTGCCGCTGCGGCAGTGCAGCATTATCGGCGAAACATTCCTGCAAAACTGCTAATGCAAACCGTCAGACGCGACGTCGGAGGGCGGTAACGTGACGATTTTGCCCTGTTGCGGCGCAATCTAAGCCGCTATCAACATCGCGAGAGCATGGAGGAGAGTCGCCCCGGCGGCTTACCGTTTGTTAAGGAGAGAACGCAAAATGAAGGTACTTGTGCCTGTCAAGCGCGTGATTGACTACAACGTGAAGGTCCGCGTCAAAGCGGACGGCAGCGGTGTCGATCTCGCCAACGTCAAAATGTCGATGAACCCGTTTGACGAAATCGCCGTCGAAGAGGCGATCCGCCTCAAGGAAGCCGGCAAAGCTGATGAGATCGTCGTTGTCTCCATCGGTGTGAAGCAGGCGCAGGAAACCCTGCGGACCGCGCTCGCCATGGGTGCCGACCGCGCGATCCTGGTTGTTGCAGCAGATGACGTGCATACCGACATCGAGCCGCTGGCCGTTGCCAAAATCCTCGCCAAAGTGGTCGAGGAAGAGCAGCCCGGCCTGGTTCTGGCAGGCAAGCAGGCGATCGACAACGACATGAATGCCACCGGTCAGATGCTGTCGGCGCTTCTGGGCTGGTCGCAGGGCACCTTTGCCTCTGAGCTGGACATCGATGGCGATAGCGCCGTTGTGACCCGCGAAGTGGACGGCGGCCTGCAGACCATCAAGGTGAAGATGCCCGCCATCGTCACCGTTGACCTGCGCCTGAACGAGCCGCGTTACGCTTCGCTGCCGAACATCATGAAGGCCAAGAAAAAGCCGCTGGACGAGAAAACCGCCGCCGACTACGGCGTCGATGTCTCCCCGCGTCTGGAAATCATCTCCACCACTGAACCCGCAGCCCGTGCCGCAGGCATCATCGTGGGCTCCGTGGATGAGTTGGTCGGTAAACTCAAAGAAGCGGGGGCTGTGTAATGGCTGTTCTTCTCCTTGCCGAAGTGACCGATGGCGCCCTGGCGCTGGACGCAACCGCAAAAGCCGTGACCGCGGCAAGCAAGCTGGGCGACGTGACCGTTCTGGCCGCTGGCGCCTCTGCGGCAGCAGCCGGTGCAGAAGCCGCCAAGATTGCAGGCGTGTCGAAGGTTCTGGTTGCTGAAGACGCCTCGCTCGGCCACCGTCTGGCGGAACCGACTGCTGCGCTGATCGCCTCGCTGGCATCCGACTATGAGCACATCGTGGCGCCTGCGACCACTGACGCCAAGAACGTCTTGCCCCGCGTTGCAGCCCTGCTGGACGTGATGGTCATTTCGGACGTATCCGGTGTTGTCGATGGCGACACATTCGAGCGTCCGATCTACGCAGGCAACGCGGTTCAGACCGTAAAGTCGCGCGACGCCAAAAAGGTGATCTCGTTCCGGACATCCACCTTCGACGCGGCTGGTGACGGCGGCTCCGCCTCCGTTGACACCATTTCCGCTGCCGAAAACCCCGGCCTGTCCGAATGGGTCGAGGACAAAGTCGCCGCCAGCGATCGCCCCGAGCTGACCTCGGCCGGTGTTGTTGTGTCCGGTGGTCGTGGTGTTGGGTCCGAAGAGGACTTCAAACTGATCGAAAACCTGGCCGACAAGCTGGGTGCGGCGGTTGGCGCCTCCCGCGCGGCCGTGGATTCGGGCTATGCACCGAACGACTGGCAGGTGGGTCAAACCGGCAAGGTCGTGGCGCCTGAGCTTTATGTTGCGGTTGGGATCTCCGGCGCAATTCAGCACCTGGCAGGCATGAAGGACTCCAAGATCATCGTTGCGATCAACAAGGATGAAGAGGCTCCGATCTTCCAGGTTGCCGATTACGGCCTGGTGGCCGACCTGTTCCAGGCCGTGCCCGAGCTGATCGAAAAACTGTAAGCGCATCGCGTAAACATGTGAAAAGCCCGCGACATCTGTCGCGGGCTTTTTTTGTTTCCAACAACCTTTCGGGTCGCGATCAGTTCCTGAGGCGGGGTTGCAGATACTGCGCCACCTGCGCCGCAATTCTAACATGCTCCTTCGGGCCGACCATTCGCTGGGCCGACGGCAAATCAAGCTGTCCGTAGAACATGCCGTCAATGTCTGCGGCATCCCGCGCGGTATGGACAGGGATCTCAACAACCCCGAGCACGCGCGCACGCAGTGCATCCACCATCGGCCGGTCAACCAGCGCAGGCTCATGCCCAAACAGGGCCTGATGATCGACGTCGTAATGGATCCAGAGCAAAGTCACCTCCCCATTAAGCGCCGCGATCAGCTCTCCCATACGGTCAACCCAGGTCTCTTGCAGATGATCACGAACGGTTTCGTAACGGGTTCTGCAACAAGATCGGAGCGCGCTCAGCAGGTGCTTGTTAAAGTGATACTCCGTGAAATCCATTTCCGGATACAGATCCCGCAGCGGCTCATGAGCGCATAAGAACCTGTCATTGCGCCGGGGATGAACCTTGTAATAGCCGTTGGAGATATTCTGTGCCCCCAGCACCTGGACAAGAGATGCTTCGGCCTTGCGGGCAATATCCAGAATATCCGGATCGCTCAAAAAGCTGTCGACCCCGGCATTCACGCTGCCAAGGTTTACGCAGGGGCGCTGTAGAATCGTTTCTGCTTCGGCCACGAAGGGACGTTCGACAAAGCGTCCAAAGACCTCTGTGCCGCCAATAAATGCCAAATATGGTTCAGTCAGATTACGCGCCGGCCCGCGGACCAATAATTTCGAGCCCGCATAGCTGCAAGGCTCGCCCGCAAGCGCTGTCGCGCTCTTGAGTTCATAGCTCATAATACCCACCAAATTTCACCCGAGACTCACTTAATCCGAGATCCGTTGACGAATTGCTAATGCTCAACTTTGCCTAAAAACCCGGCCAATCGGCCTTGTGCCGCCCACGGACCCGCCAGTATGATCCGCCGGAAAACTCCCAAGAGGCATGAGCGATGGACATCCAGAAAATAGGCGTGATTGGTGCAGGCCAGATGGGCAATGGCATCGCACATGTGATGGCGCTGGCAGGCTATGATGTTGTTTTGAATGACATAAGCCAACAGGCCTTGGACAGTGCCGTGAATGCGGTGAAGAAGAACCTGACCCGGCAGGCCAGCAAGGGCAAGATTGAGCAGGCGGATGTTGACGCTGCACTAGGGCGCATTTCGACAACGTTAACGCTGGCGGATGTCGGCAAGACTGATCTGGTCATCGAAGCGGCGACAGAACGCGAAACGGTGAAGCAGGCCATTTTCGAGGATCTGCTGCCGCATCTGCTGCCGCACACGATTCTCACCTCCAACACCTCGTCGATCTCGATCACCCGACTGGCCAGCCGGACCGACCGACCGGAGCGTTTCATGGGGTTTCACTTCATGAACCCGGTGCCGGTCATGCAGCTGGTCGAACTGATCCGCGGCATCGCCACAGATGAGGCCACTTTCTCGGCCTGTCACGCGGTGGTGGAAAAACTGGGCAAGACCGCAGCAAGCGCGGAGGATTTCCCCGCCTTTATCGTCAATCGGATCCTGATGCCGATGATCAATGAGGCGGTCTACACCCTGTATGAAGGCGTGGGATCCGTGAAATCCATTGATGAGTCGATGAAGCTGGGCGCCAATCATCCGATGGGACCATTGGAGCTGGCTGATTTCATCGGTCTGGATACCTGTCTTGCTATCATGAATGTACTACATGATGGTCTGGCGGACACCAAATACCGCCCCTGCCCGCTGCTGACGAAATATGTCGAAGCAGGCTGGCTGGGCCGGAAAACGCAACGCGGGTTCTATGATTACCGGGGCGAGATCCCAGTGCCGACGCGATAGGCGGATATCTCAGAAAGGGGGCGCTGCCCCCTTCGCAGGCGAAACCGTCTGCCAGACGGTTTCCGGGAAGCCTGCTCATCCCCCGGGATATTTCCAGCCAGAAGATGACGCGCGGCGGCTCTAGCCCAGCTTACCGAGCGACAGCGTATGTTCGCGCAGCCAGGCCATAAAGCCGCGCGGATCGCTCTGCAGCTTTTCCATCTGCGCATCGCTAAGGGGTTCACCGACAACCGGGCTCTGCGGCTTGTTGCAGGATCGCACGATCTCATGCAGCAACAACCCCTGACGCAGGATCGGCGAGACCTGATTGGCGATCTGGTACCAGCGAGAATTGCTGCCCGGAAAAAAGATGGGCACCACACGCGCGCCGGAGCGGCGAATGAGCTGGGCGGTGAACACGTTCCATTCCCGCTCGATTGCGGGGCCGAACCAGCTGTCCGAGGACATCACCACACCGGAGGGAAACAGCGCGACCACGCCCCCCTCTTTCAGATGCGCCATCGTTTTGGCCCGCATTTCGACCATCTTGCTTTGTGCTTCGGGGTCATGGGGAAACGGGACCGGGATCATAAAAGAGGTTGCCGCCTCGTCCAGGCCGGTCAGCACGGAGCGGGTCAGGATGCGATAATCCTGACGCACCCTGCCAATGAGATCCGCAAAGATCATCCCATCGACCATCCCATGCGGGTGATTTGCAACCACCACCACCGGCCCCTCTCGCGGGATGCGCAGGATTTGCTCCTGCGGTGTTTCCAGATCGATTCCCATGACATTGAGGGCACCGCGCCAGAATTTCTGGCCCCGGTATTCGGCGTTGCTGCGCTCGAACCGGCGCACCATCCTGAGGATCGTCAGCTTGCCCGTGCACCATTCGATGGCGCGGATCGCAAAAGACGTCCAGCGGTCGTCAAAGGAATTGGCATAGGTGAGAGTCCGGCGGTCATAGATCTCGCCGGTCTCTTCGGTCCCTGGCGTCGCGCCAGCGTCGCGATCATGCGCAGTATCCGCCAAGTGCCTTGTCCTGTTCCGTAGCTTTGAATGAGCCTCAGTAGCCTTCGCCGAACTTGTCAGCAACAAGCGTGTCCAACGCCGAGGCAAGCGCCTCTGCATCCGGGCCCGAGGTCTCGATGTCAATAGTCGTTCCTTTTGAGGCTGCCAACATCAAAAGCCCCATGATGCTGTCCCCGGAGGCCGACAGCCCGTCCCGCGAGACTTCGGCCGTGGCATCAAAGCCCTCGACCACCTCGACCAGCTTCGCTGAGGCGCGCGCGTGCAGTCCTTTTTCATTGACGATTTTCAGCGTTTTACGAACCATTTAGTGCGCTTGCTCCCCTTCGGGGTTGATATTTTGGGCGTTAATGTACTTGCGGCCCGCCTCCATGGCATGCCTGACCGCATCCGCAACAGGCAGATGGCGGGATTTTGCCAGTTTGATGAGCATCGGCAGATTGGCCCCGTAGAGGATCCGGCGATCTGGTGGCGTACAGGCCAAGAGGCTGAGGTTCGACGGAGAACCGCCAAACAGGTCCGTGACCACAACGACACCGCCGCCGCTATCGACGGCATCGGCAGCACGGCAGATCTCGCGCTGCTTCTCATCCCGGTCGTCTTCTGGGCCTATGCTGATCGCCTCCAGGAAGACCTGAGGACCCACAACATGTTCCACGGCGGCCAGATATTCTCTGGCCAGCCCCCCATGTGCAACGATCACGATTCCGATCAAGCCGGTCCCTCACTTCTGTCGCTGGCCGTGCAGCTCGCGGTGTCTAATTGACACCTGCTGCCCGTTTTCCGCAAGGTCCTTGGCCAGGGTTTCTGCCATCGTGACCGAGCGGTGCTGCCCTCCGGTGCATCCAAATGCTATAGAGAGATGCGATTTACCCTCTTCTCGATACGCAGGCAACAGCAAGCGGATCAGATCAAGCACCCGGTCAAAGAACGGCTGATAGCGGCTGTCCTCCTTAACATAGCTCTGCACCTTCGGATCCCGCCCGTCTAGGCTTCGCAAGTCTTTCTCCCAATAGGGATTGCGCAGGAACCGGCAGTCGAACACCATATCAATGCTGCGTGGCACGCCGCGTTTGTAGGAAAAGCTCTGCAAGGAAACCGCCAGCGCCCGCCCTTCGGGGGCAAAGCGGCGTTCGATATCCGCCTTCAGCTGGTGGATGTTCATCTCCGAGGTATCAAGCAACAGGTCGGAACGGTCGCGGATCGGCAGCATCAGATCAATCTCGCGAAGCACCCCGACCTCAGGATCCTCGGCCGGGGCAAGCGGATGGCGGCGCCGGGTCTCCGAGTAGCGTCGCAGCAGGACATCGGGGTCGGCATCGAGGTAGAGCACGGTCAGATGTAGATCCCGGCGCGCAGCCAGCATGTCGATAACATCGAGCAAGGCGGCGGGGGAGAAATCCCGGTTGCGACTGTCCAGACCCAGCGCCATCGGTCGGGTCAGGCTGTTGGTCTCCACCAGACCGGGCAGCAGGCGCAAAGGCAGATTGTCAATCGCCTCAAAACCGAGGTCCTCCAGCACGTTGATGGCCGTGGTGCGCCCGGCACCGGACGGGCCTGTCACCAGAACAATCGGCACCGCCGTTGGATCAGGAACAGCATCCGGGTCAGGCATCGGGATTCAAGGCTCCGTGTTTGAGAAACTGCAGCAGTGCAGGGGCGAAATGCGGGCCGTCGACACGACGCAGCTGGCGGATTGGCCGGTTGAGGATCGTGGTTTCAATCTGGGGCGGCAGGCGTTCGGTTTCAACATGATCCAGATCGACGACACCGGCCAAATGCGCCTGGTCTGCTGCCCGGGCGAACAGCAGGCCCAACCCGCGCGCCTCGATCATATTGCGCAATGGTTCCGGCGCGCTGACCACCAGAGCGTCATCGCTGGCAGTTATGATCACCTGATCATCCGCGATCAGCTCCGCCCCGAGCGCCATCATTTGCAAGGCCAGTGTCGATTTTCCACTGCCGGAGCCGCCCGTGATCAACAGACCCTGCCCCGCCACCGCGACACAGCTGGCGTGAAGCCGACAGGTCGGCGTCGCAGCCATGGGTCAGACCGGGAGGCCGACGACAAACCGAGCCCCCAGAGGTTCCGAGGTGATGTCAGCTTCGGTCGGGCGGATATTCTCGGCCCAGATCACACCACCGTGTGCTTCGACGATCTGTTTGGAAATCGCCAGACCAAGGCCCGAGTTATTGCCAAAATGCTCAACGGGCCGTTGTGAATAGAAGCGTTTGAACACCTTGCTCAGGGCCTGATCGGGGATGCCGGGACCGGTATCTTCAACCACGACCAGAACGCGGTTGTCGCGACGGCGCGCCCAGACGCGGATGGCATCGCCGTCCTCGCAGAAGGAAATCGCGTTGGTGATCAGGTTGACGAAGACCTGCGCCAGCCGGGCCTCCAGCCCCTGAATTGTTATCGGTGTCTTTGGCAGGTCGGTGATATAGTCGATCCCCTTGCCGCGCGCATCCTCGCCAAGGAATTGATTGAGGTTGCCAAGCATATGGAGGAGATCAAAGCTCTCCTCCTCCTCTTTCACCAGCTCAGCGTCCAGCCGCGAGGCATTGGAGATATCGCTGACCAACCGGTCCAGACGCCGCACGTCGTGTTCGATGACATCCAGCAGCTTGTCACGCTGATCTTCGCGTTTGACCATCCGTAGCGTACCGACCGCCGATTGGAGGCTGGCCAGCGGGTTCTTGATCTCATGAGCCACATCTGCGGCAAACTGTTCATTGCTGTCGATGCGATTATAGAGCGCCTTGACCATACCACGCAGGGCGCGGCTGAGACGGCCAATTTCATCCGGGCGGGCGCTCAGATCGGGAATGCGAATGCGCCCAGGCTTTGATTTTCGGGAGTCGCCATCGCGACCCAGCTCTGCGGCTTCTGCGAGGTCTGCGAGCGGGTTTGCGATCGTTGAGGCCAGCACCAGGCTCAACCCGATGGATACGACCAGCGCGACCACAAACATCTGCAGGACGCGCTCCTGCTC
Source organism: Phaeobacter sp. JH20_26 (assembly GCF_048056275.1). NCBI lineage: Bacteria > Pseudomonadati > Pseudomonadota > Alphaproteobacteria > Rhodobacterales > Roseobacteraceae > Phaeobacter > Phaeobacter sp. JH20_26. Next base: position 14,037 of record NZ_JAYMWL010000016.1, read on the forward strand.
GCCGCGAACCAATGCGTCGATTTCGCCGGTTGGTGAGGCCAGCGTGACAACGCCGATCGCTTCTCCCTGAAACAGGATCGGCGTGGCAGCGGAGAAGACCGTGCCGCCGCTGGTATCAACAACGGCCTTTACCTCTGTCCCGCCGACCAGCGCCTGTTGCACCATAGCGCGCAGCTGATCCTCAAGAGGCTGGGCCGGGGTCTCCGGCGTGTCCGACTTCAACAATCCGCCCACAAAGGACCAAACAGCCGCCAGAGCATCGCTGATCAGGGTTGCTGATGGGCTGGCGTCATTGAGAAGGTCCAGCGCGCCGCCCTGTTCGATCCCCTTGGTCTGGGCAATCAGCGTCCCTGCGGTGTCAAAGACAAACACTTCCGCACCGGCCCGCAGGCTGATGTTCTGAAGGGTCGTTACCGGATCTATCCCGTCGCCGACCGCAAGGCTCACGGTGCCCAGTTCAGGCAGCTGTGCCTCAAACACATCCGAGATCAGCATCGCTTCGGCCGCCAGGGCACCTGCGCGCTGAAGCACAAGGCTCTGACGCGAGGAATTGAGATAGAGGATACCCGACACCAGAATGATCAGCGCAATAAGGTTCAGCGTGATGATCCTGCGTGTGAGCGGCGACGCCCGCAGCGTCAGGACGCCGCGACGGGCCCGCCGGTCCTGAAGTTCACGCGCGACGTTCTGCTCCGGCGCGACCCAATCATCGCCCAGAACAACATCACTATCCCGCCGTGGGCGGGTTATGCCAGAATCGCGCATCGGCGTTGTACTCCGCCTGACCCTGAGCAGGGCTTACTCTTCATTGTAACGGTACCCGATACCATAAAGGGTCTCAATCGCCGAGAATTCAGGGTCCGCATTGCGCATTTTCTTGCGCAAGCGTTTGATGTGGCTGTCGATGGTCCGGTCGTCCACATAGACCTGATCGTCATAGGCGACATCCATCAGCTGGTCGCGGCTTTTGACGAAACCCGGTCGCTGTGCCAGTGCCTGCAGGAGCAGGAATTCAGTCACCGTGAGCGATACATCCTGCCCCTTCCAGCTGACAGAATGGCGTAGGGGATCCATCCGCAGGTTGCCACGCTCCATCACCTTGTTTTCGGTGGTGGTGGCCACTGCATCGCCGCTGATCGCCTCCTGACGGCGGAGCAATGCGCGGATGCGTTCGACCAGCAGCCGCTGCGAAAACGGTTTCTTGACGTAGTCATCAGCGCCCATGCGCAGGCCCAGAACCTCGTCGATCTCATCATCCTTGGAGGTGAGGAAGATCACCGGCATCTGGGTCTTCTGGCGCAGTCGCTGCAACAGGTCCATGCCGTCCATCCGTGGCATCTTGATATCAAGGACGGCCATATCGGGCAGCTTCTTGTTGAACGCGTCCAACGCAGCCTGCCCGTCATTATAGGTCTCAACCTCGAAGCCTTCAGCCTCAAGGGTCATCGAGACCGAAGTCAGGATATTCCGATCATCATCGACTAAAGCAATCTTAGACATCTGATTGGCCCCTAATCTGCTCTTTTTTGCGTTTTTTAGACGTTCATCGCCGTTCTACCTCGGCGAATCAATGCCAATTGAGGAATCTCGACACAGTTTCGCCTCAATTGAGACAAAAATACCTTAGCAGGCGCTGAACATTCCGGCATCTACCCTCGCAAATTGTCTTTAAAAAAAATGGTTGCGCTAAACATCGCCTTGATGGCGCTAACTGCGTCAAACCGTTCTGTTCAGCCAGTAAAACCTCATGTTAAGACCACCCACATCGGCCGGTTGTGCCGATCTCTGCCCCAGGGCGCGGCTTTTATTGTTTGCGGCCTTCAATGGTCGACACAGGAGAAAGAACACATGGCATCTGGACGGGTTAACCCGCAATTCCGCCTCGAAGATCAAGGTATCGAAGGACTGGGGAACGTCTATTACAACCTCATGGAGCCAGCTCTGATCGAGGCAGCTCTGAAGCGCGACGAAGGTACTCTTGGCAACGGCGGCGCCTTCCTGGTGACCACCGGCAAGTTCACCGGCCGCTCCCCCAAGGACAAGCACGTGGTGAAAACCGACAGCGTCGCTGATACCATCTGGTGGGAAAACAACGCCGAGATGAGCCCAGAGGGCTTTGATGCGCTCTACGAGGACATGCTCGTCCATATGCAGGGCAAGGATTATTACGTGCAAGATCTGGTCGGCGGGGCCGACCCTGTCCATGCGATCAATGTGCGCATGGTCACCGAACTGGCCTGGCACGGGCTGTTCATCCGCACCATGTTGCGCCGCCCGGATCGTGAGGATCTGGATGATTTCATCGCCGACTTCACCGTGATCAACTGCCCGAGCTTCCAGGCGAACCCTGAGCGCCACAACTGTCGCAGTGAGACCGTGATTGCGATGAACTTCGATCGCAAGATGATCCTGATTGGCGGTACGGAATATGCCGGTGAGAACAAGAAATCCGTCTTCTCGCTGCTGAACTACCTGCTGCCGGAAAAAGGCATCATGCCGATGCACTGCTCCGCCAACCACGCCAAGGGCAACCCTGTGGACACCGCCGTGTTCTTTGGCCTCTCCGGCACCGGCAAGACCACCCTCTCCGCAGACCCCGACCGGGTGCTGATCGGCGACGATGAACATGGCTGGGCCGACAACGGCACCTTCAACTTTGAAGGCGGCTGCTATGCCAAGACCATCAACCTGAATGCCGAGGCAGAGCCGGAAATCTACGCCACTACTTCCAAGTTCGGCACCGTGATCGAGAACATGGTGTTCGACCCAGAGACCAAGAAGCTGGATTTCAACGACGACAGCCTGACGGCCAATATGCGCTGCGCCTACCCGCTGCACTATATCTCCAACGCCTCGGAAAGCGCCCGTGGCGGCCACCCGAAGAATATCATCATGCTGACCTGCGATGCCTTCGGCGTGCTGCCTCCGATCGCGCGGCTGACCCCAGCGCAGGCGATGTACCACTTCCTGTCCGGCTTCACCTCCAAGGTGGCGGGCACCGAGCGCGGCGTGACCGAGCCGGAGCCGACCTTCTCCACCTGCTTTGGCGCGCCCTTCATGCCGCGCCGCCCGGAGGTTTACGGCAACCTGCTGCGTGAGAAGATCGCCCAGCACGGCGCCACCTGCTGGCTGGTAAACACCGGCTGGACCGGCGGCGCCTATGGTATCGGTTCACGGATGCCGATCCGCGCAACCCGCGCTCTGCTGACCGCCGCCCTGGATGGTTCGCTGGCCGAGGCTGAGTTCCGCAAGGATGGCAACTTTGGCTTTGACGTACCTGTGACCGTTCCGGGCGTGGCCGAGGTTCTGCTGGATCCGCGCCGGACCTGGGACGATCAGGCCGCATATGACGCGCAGGCTGCGAAGCTGGTTCAGATGTTCTCCGACAACTTCGAGCAGTACCTGCCCTACATCGACGATGATGTGAAGGCAGCCGCGATCAGCTAAGCCGACCACAGTCAGATCAGAAAAGCCCCGGTCCATGGCCGGGGCTTTTTCGTGTCTAGCAATGACCGATCTACTGACCCGGTTTGATCCCGCCATCTTCCAGTTTGTGTTCCGGTTCCACGTGGATCGTAACCTGCGCTGTAGGCAGGGAGACGCGAATCGCCTCTTCGATACGATCACAGATCGCGTGCGACGCCCGCACGGTCATCTCTCCTGCGACAACCATATGGAACTCGACAAAAACCGCCTGCCCGGCGCGCCGGGTTTTTAGACCGTGCACCTGCAAGGCACCCTGCGCGGTCCGGTGGATGATCTCGGCAATCTCCTCGCGTTCGTGGGATGGCGCGGCCTGATCCATCAACCCGCCAACAGAACTGGCTACGACGCGGTACCCTTCGCGCAGGATATTGACTGCCACAAGCAGCGCCAGAAGCGGATCCAGCCATGGCCAGCCTGTCGCAAGCGCAAGACCAAGGCCGCAAAGAACCCCGGCAGAGGTCCAGACGTCGCTCATCAGGTGGCGCCCACCGGCAGATAAGGCAGGCGAGGCCAAGGCCGTACCACGCCCGATCAGAACCCCCGCCCACCAGAGATTGACCAGCATCGCCACGGCATTCACCAGCAGCCCGAACGGGCTCCACACCAATGGCGCCGGGGTGCGCAGCGCCTCTATCGCCTCGTGCAGGATCAGAAGGGCCGCGACGATAATCATGATCCCTTCCAGCACCGCCGAGAAATACTCGGCCTTGTGATGGCCAAAGGGGTGACCAGCATCAGGCGGGCGATTGGCGTAGCGAACCGCGAACCACGCCATGATAGCACCACCGATATTGACCAGAGACTCCATCGCATCGGAAAACAGGGCAATTGATCCGGTCATCCACCAGGCCAGCGCCTTCAGCGCCAGCACCAGCAGCGCAACGACAATAGATGCAGTGGCCAACTGTTCCGCGCCAAATCTCTTCACCATATGCCGTCCTTCGTCTGCCCGTTCGGATCATACAGGCTCAAGTGATGGTGTTAGAGCCTATGAGATGAGGCCCCGCCGCAGCAGATTTGCCCCCGCCAGCAGCAATACAACCAAAGTTACCCGCCGAAAGGTGACCTGATTGATCCGATCCTGCAACCGTCCGCCGATCCACATTCCCAGAATCGCTGGAGGGATCAGCAGCATTGAAAAGGGCGCGGTCTCGGCTCTCATGACGCCGGACCCGATATGCGCCACCAGCAGCGCCACGGCGCCCAGCCCGTAGATGACTCCCTGTACCCGCATCTGCTCGCGCTTTTCGGTTCCAAGCGCCGTCAGATAGGCTACCGTGGGCGGCCCCCAGATACCGGAGAAACCACCGATGAAGCCGGCGACAGCAGCGACCGTTGCCTCAATACGCGGTGTGGCGCTGGAAATGGGGATTGGAATCCCAAACAGCTGCAACAAAGCAAACAGGGTGACCGGCCCACCTATCAGGATCAGCATGACGTCCTGTGGCAATACGCGGACCAGCTGCGCACTGCCCAGCAGAAAGATCAGACCCACAAGCAGAAAGACTCTGAACCGCCGAATCGACTCCCAGGCCGCCATTACCCCTTGCCGCAGGGCCTGCATCCCATTGGTCACCAGCGTGGGCAGGATCAATCCGGCAAGTGCGATATCGGGCGGTAAGAACAGGCTAAGTCCTGAAACAAGGATCATCGGCATGGCAAAACCAACCATCCCCTTGACCGTGCCGGCAAGTGCTGCAATCGCAAACGCAAAGATCAAGTTTTCCGGGGTAAGACCCGCAGAGAGGAAAACGGTAAGGATCGAATTATCGGACATGATCAAACCCTTAGCACAGGTTTCCATCGCCGTGCGCGCAAAATCGTTACGTAATTTTTGATCCAATCATAATGCCGCAGGGTATTTTTGTTGCGCTGCAGCTGCAAAATGATTTACCACTGAGCCAGCTGAAAAGGATGTGATTCATGGCCCACGACGGACAGGACCCGCAAATGCAACCAACGCTTATTCCTGATTTGCTGGCGCTGACCGCTGCTGCGCTGGAACCGGTTGACCAGCTGCTGGAGGCGGCCCGTAGCACCGTCCGCGATCAGGTCAGCGAAGGCGGCCGGGTCTCTGGCGCGCTGGTCGAGGCCAACCAGACCGCCGCCCATGGCCTCGCCTGGCTCGCGACCTACGCCTACAGCCTGCGCCAGATGCACCGCTGGGCCAGCGACCTGCACTCAAATGGCAAGTTTGGCGAGATGGAGCACCTGCTGCTACAAATCGGTTTTGGCGAATACCTCTGGCAGATCTACGGCGGCATCCAGATGAACCAGGGCGAAATCCTGCGTTTGCAGGATCTGGGCCTGTCGCAAGAGAGCCAGCGGATGCTGATGGCCCCTGCCGTCATGACGCTCTGTGACAGCGGCAACACGCAGGCTGCGCGCGTCCGGCTGGTTGAGCTGATGCAGGAACAGGCCGGATCGGTGATGTTCGGCGCCTCGGGTCTGGACGAAGAACTGGAGATGATCCGCGACCAGTTCCGTCGCTACGCGGTCGAAAAGGTCGAGCCAAACGCCCATGACTGGCATCTGAAGGATGAGCTGATTCCGATGGAGATCATCGAGGAACTGGCCGAGATGGGCGTCTTTGGTCTGACCATCCCCGAAGAATACGGCGGCTTTGGTCTCTCCAAGGCGTCGATGTGTGTTGTCTCCGAAGAGCTGTCGCGCGGCTATATCGGTGTTGGCAGCCTTGGCACCCGCTCCGAGATTGCCGCCGAGCTGATCATCGCAGGCGGCACTGAAGAACAGAAAGCCAATTGGCTGCCCAAGATTGCCAGCGCGGAAATCCTGCCGACGGCGGTATTCACCGAGCCGAATACAGGCTCTGATCTTGGATCTCTTCGCACCCGCGCGGTGAAGGATGACAATGGCGACTACAAGATTACCGGCAACAAGACATGGATCACCCATGCCGCCCGGACCCATGTGATGACCCTCCTCGCGCGGACCGACCCCGACAGCACAGATCACCGTGGCCTGTCGATGTTCCTTGCGGAAAAAACACCGGGCACCGATAAAACCCCGTTCCCAACCGACGGTATGACCGGTGGCGAGATCGAGGTTCTGGGCTATCGCGGCATGAAGGAATACGAGCTGGGCTTTGACGGGTTTCACGTGAAGCGTGAGAACCTCCTCGGTGGTGAAGAGGGCAAAGGTTTCAAACAGCTGATGGAAACGTTTGAATCCGCCCGTATCCAGACCGCAGCCCGCGCCATCGGTGTTGCGCAATCGGCTCTCGATATCGCTATGCAATATGCCCAGGACCGCAAGCAGTTCGGCAAGCCGCTGATCGCCTTCCCGCGTGTGGCATCGAAGCTGGCGATGATGGCGGTAGAGATCATGATCGCGCGTCAGCTAACCTATTTCTCCGCCTGGGAAAAGGACAACGGCCATCGCTGTGACCTAGAGGCGGGCATGGCAAAACTGCTTGGCGCACGTGTTGCCTGGGCGGCTGCCGACAACGGCCTGCAGATCCACGGAGGCAATGGGTTTGCCTTGGAATACAAAATCAGCCGCGTGCTCTGCGATGCCCGCATTCTCAACATCTTTGAAGGCGCAGCAGAAATTCAGGCGCAAGTCATCGCGAGACGCCTCTTGGCCTGAGTTCAGTCATTAACTCCCCTGGACACTCCTCTGACCCGGTGCGTTTCGCGCCGGGTCTTTTTTATCTTTGCGCGTCCCTGGTTGGTTGACCTCGCCCCCTCATCGAGTAGCGTGCGGCGATGCGGACCAAGTTTTTCTCTCTCGTCACCCTTACTTGCGCTTTGCCCCTAACGGGCTGTTTCGGCGATGAAACCCTGCGCGGCTACGGCGGCCGTGGCGTGCTATGGCAGCTGCAGGAGATCGACGGCCATATTGTGAAAGACGCCACAACCCTGTCCTTTGATCGCGGGGAGAACGTGTCCGGCACCCTGCCCTGCAATCGTTTCACCGCACGGCTGGACGTCCCCTACCCGTGGTTTGACCTAGCGCAGATGGCGACCACGCGCCGTGTCTGTCCAGCTCTCGGAGAAGAGGTGGCGGTTCTCGACGCCTTGCAGCAGATGCAGATCGTGGAGATCAAGGGCGACGTCATGATCCTGTCAAATGAAACCGGGCGCGAGATGGTTTTCAAGGCTGCCGACTGAGCAAATCCAAAAAGCGCCCCCGCGCCTCTGGCAGCGGGATGTTGCCCAGCGATGGTGCAAGCCTGTGTTCCAGAAAGAAACCCGTGGTGGACAAAGCCGCCACGATGTCCTGCGTCTCGGCCCCTCCACGTCCCAGTAACACGTCCGGCAAGGGCAACATGCGGTCGGCCCATTCCCCCGCCCCAGAGCGCGACACCGCTCGCCCGCTTTTGGGGGAGACATAGATCAGCTCATGTCGACTGCCAGTGACGGCGCAGTGATCGAGATCCAAGCCGAAGCCCATCTCCTCCAGCAGCGCAACTTCCCAGCGCAGATAGGCCAGAGGCCAGATATCGTCACGCCCCAGAAGGTCCAGAAGCTGCGCGCTGCGCAGATACAGGTCCGGGTGCGGTTCACGTTCAGGCAGGCAGAAGGCCAGCAGCGCCGTCACCGCGTTCAGCCCGGCAAGCGCCAATCGGCTGGACATTGCCGTGGCGGCGCGGCTGCGGATCAGCTCAGCCTGATAGCTGCCAAGATGGTCTTCGAGCCGCGCGCGCCAGGTCAGGTCCAGTTGGGCACCCGGCTGCAACACCGGCGCCATCCGGCGCCCCGCGCCACCGCGGACGATCCCGGAGTGACGCCCGTGTTCGACGGTAAACGCATCCACGATGGCAGCACTTTCCCCATGGCGGCGCATCGTCAGCAATATGCCTTCGTCGCGCCACTCCATGATCAATCCAGCCCCGGCTCGTCCAGCAAATGCCGCCCATCGCGATCTTCGACCTCGATTACCCAGAGGTCAGGGTCGAAACTGCGCTGTTTGGCGATGGCGGCATCGACATCCGCCTCATCCCCCTCGGCCAGAGTGACCCAGCTGCGCAAGCCGCTCATCAGGTCATAGGAGCGGTGCAGAGCCTGCGCCCGACGGTCCAGCGTGTTCAGCTTCACCAATACGGCCCCCGCTGTGTCATCACCATGAGAGGTCACAAAGGCAGGGATATCGGCGAGCCGCAATCGGGTGAGATAGGCCTGCACCCAGAAACTGGCGGTCAGCCGCGCCATATGGGATCAATTCCCGTCCTTGAAATCGAGGCCCATCTCGGAATAGCGCTCGGATTCTTCCAGCCAGTTCGGGCGGACCTTCACCTGCAGGAAGAGATGCACCTTGCGGTCCAGGAACTCTTCCAGCTCAGCGCGCGCCGCCTGGCTCACAGCCTTGATGGTCTCGCCACGCTTGCCCAGAATGATGCCCTTGTGACCATCGCGCACGACATAGATGATCTGGTCGATCTTGGCGGAGCCATCTTTGCGCTCTTCCCAGTTTTCGGTTTCCACCGTCAGTTGGTACGGCAGTTCCTGGTGCAGGCGCAGGGTCAGTTTCTCGCGGGTCATCTCTGCGGCGATCATCCGCATTGGCAGATCGGCGATCTGGTCCTCAGGGTAGAGCCACGGGCCCTCTGGCAGCTGCTCCGCCAGCCAGCTGCGCAGATGGTCGACACCGTGGCCCTTCTCGGCCGAGATCATAAATGTGTCGGCAAAGGGGTAGCGGTCGTTGAGTTCCTTGGTCAGGCCAAGAAGCACTTCGGATTGAACACGGTCGATCTTGTTGATTGCGAGGGCAATCTTGCGCCCCTCGCCGATGTTCTCCAAACCTTCCAGGATGCGCTCTACCCCTTCGGTGATACCACGATGCGCCTCAACCATCAGAACAACCACATCAGCGTCCGCAGCTCCACCCCAGGCGGCAGCAACCATCGCGCGGTCCAGACGCCGCCGCGGCTGGAACAGACCAGGCGTGTCGACAAAGACGATCTGGCTCTCCCCCTCCATGGCGACACCGCGGATGCGGGCGCGAGTGGTCTGCACCTTATGGGTTACAATCGACACCTTTGCCCCAACCATACGGTTGAGAAGGGTGGATTTGCCCGCGTTGGGCTCACCAATCAGGGCAACAAAGCCGGCGCGTGTGGTCATTTTTCCTGCTCCAATCGAGCCAACAGAGATTTGGCTGCGGCCTGTTCGGCCTGACGTTTTGATCCGGCGGTTGCGCGGCCTTCGGTGCCGTCCTGCAGCTGCACGGAGATGGTAAATTCCGGCTGGTGGTCGGGCCCCTTGCGCTCAACCAGTACATAGGTGGGCGGCTGCTCTCCGCGCGCCTGAGCAAATTCCTGCAATGTGGTCTTGGGATCGCGCGCATCCGCCTCGACTCGGCCAATTCGATGGCCCCAGAGCCGCAGGATCAACTGCTGCGCGGCCTCAAAACCACCGTCCTTGTAGACTGCGGCGATGACCGCCTCCATTGCATCCCCCAGCAAGGCCAGTTTGCGTCGACCGCCTGACATGGTCTCGGAGCGGCCCAGTTTCAGCACGGCCCCCAGATCAATCTCCCGTGCCACATCGGCACAGGTTTCCTTGCGCACCAAGGCGTTGAACCGTGGCGCCAGCTGGCCCTCGGTTGCGGTCTTGTCCGTATCCAACAACGCCGTCGCCATCACTAACCCCAGAACCCGGTCGCCCAGAAATTCAAGCCGCTGGTTGTCCTGCCGGTTCGGAGACGAGACCGAGGCATGTGTGAGGGCGCGCACCAAGAGTGCCGGCTGGGAGAAATGATAGCCGATCCGCGTCTCAAACGCGCGCATTTCTTTAGAGAGTTTCACTCGATCCCCTTGAAGAAGCGATCCGCGCGCCAGGTCCAGAAAAACAGCATCGACCGGCCAGCCGAGGAGAACATGATCCGATCTGCGCGACCAATGAGATTTTCGAAAGGCACATAGCCGACACCACCGGCCGATTGCGGCAGTCGGCTGTCGGAGGAATTGTCGCGATTGTCACCCATGAAGAAATAGTGACCAGCAGGCACCTGATAAATGCCTGTGTGATCCATACCCTGATTGCCGATGTTGAGCACAACGTACTGACTGCCGCCCGGCAGAGTTTCGATCTGGCGGGATTTCGTGCAGGTTGCCCCTTCACCCACAGGGGCGTTTTCACAAAGAGGATAAGATCCGGCAGGTCCCTGCGGCGCCATCAGCTCCTCGAACTCGCCTGCATCCTGCAGGGCAACAGCCGCGCCATTAATATGCAGGATGCCGTTTTTGACCTGGATCTTGTCCCCCGGCAAGCCAACCAGCCGCTTGATGAAATCGTTCTGGTTTACCGGGTGGCGAAACACAACGACATCGCCGCGTTCGGGTTCATCGGCCCAGATGCGCGAGTTATCACCGTCAAGGAAGCCACAGATATCACTGCTGTCGATGTCGATGCCGACGCTGGGGAATTTCAGGCTGGGGCAGGACGCCGAAGAGTAGCCGTAAGCCATTTTGTTCACGAACAAAAAGTCGCCGATCAGCAGGGTTTCCTTCATCGAGCCCGAAGGGATCCAGAACGGCTGAAAGAACAGGGTGCGGAATACACCTGCGATCAGCAGGGCGTAGACAATGGTCTTGACCGTCTCAAGGATCGAACTTCCGACTGTTGCTTTGGCCGTCATCAGGCTCTCCGGTCTAACTGTAAACAAGGGTCCGGCGCTACATGCGGGGCCGCTCCGGGTAAGTCAAGCATCGCCCGGCGTCGCAAGCGGTTCACTGGTGATTAGGCGCGCTTCGATGACGACAAAAGCCTGCGCCCAGGGATGATCATCAGTCAATGTGACATGGATGATGGCCTCGTGACCCGGGGGAGTCATCTTTGCCAGCCGATCTGCGGCCCAGCCGGTGACATGCATGACCGGCTGGCCGCTGCGCAGATTGGAAACGGCCATGTCTTTCCAGGCGATTCCCATCCGCAACCCGGTGCCGAGTGCCTTGGAGCAGGCCTCCTTGGCAGCCCAGCGTTTGGCATAGGTTCCGGCGACATCCATGCGCCGCTCGGCCTTGCGCTGTTCGATTTCGGTGAAAACACGGTTTTTGAACCGGTCACCAAACCGGTCCAAAGTGCGCTGAATACGCTCGATATTTGCCAAGTCAGTGCCAACGCCCAATATCATGCCCCGATCAAAGGCGATCTGACCGGAACTGGCAAGACCCGTGGGCGTCGGTGGCTGTCCTAGACGCGCGCCTCATCCATCAGGCGGCGCATTTCGGCGATGGCCGGGGTCAACCCTCTGAAGATGGCCTCGCCGATCAGGAAATGGCCGATGTTCAGTTCGCGCACCTCTGGAAAAGCTGCGATCGGTTGCACACAATCATAGGTCAGACCATGGCCCGCGTGAACCTCCAGCCCCAGGGAATGGGCAAAGCTGGACATTTCGCGCAGGGCTGCCAGCTCGGCATCGCGCTTGGCAAAATCGCCCTCGGCATGAGCCTCACAATAGGCACCCGTATGCAGCTCGATCACCTCAGCACCGATGCGATGTGCCGCCTCGATCTGCCGCTGGTCAGCGGCAATGAAGATCGACACCCTGCACCCGGCATCGCGCAACGGCGCGATGTAATGGGCCAGTTTGTTTTCCTCGCGGGCCACTTCCAGCCCCCCCTCGGTCGTGCGTTCTTCCCGCTTTTCCGGCACGATACAAACCGCATGGGGTTTGTGGCGCAGGGCGATCTTCTGCATTTCTTCGGTCGCGGCCATCTCAAAATTCAGAGGCACGCTCAACGCTTCCATCAGCCCGTCGATATCGCGATCGGTGATGTGACGGCGGTCTTCGCGAAGATGGGCGGTGATCCCGTCGGCTCCGGCTTCCTCGGCCAGCTTGGCAGCGCGCACCGGATCAGGTACCTGGCCGCCGCGTGCATTGCGAACGGTGGCCACGTGGTCAATGTTCACGCCAAGCCGCAGGTCTGTGTTGTGCGAGGAAGTCTGTGCCATGGATCGCAGTTCCCAATTGAGTGCCTTTTGCCTGACACTAGGGGTTGCGCTGGCAAGGGCAAGCCCGGAAACCGCCAAATCGCGCAGTTTGGCAGCGGCTTAGCTGCTGCTGTCGTCTGCGGCGTCCAGCGAGGCGCGTTTCTTGATCACGTCGAACTTAGCCTTGATCTTGGTGCGGCGGCGCTGCTGATAGGCGCGGATGACCGGTACACTCAGCACATAGCAGACGGTTGCGGTGATGAGGCCGGGGATCACGCCACCGACGAGATAAGGATAGAACACATCGTGGTAGAACAGGGTCAGCCCCTGCCAATCCGCCGGTCGATCAGTTACCAAAGCGATCAGGTTGTCAAAAAGATCATTCCCGGCGGCCAGAAATTTCCCGACCAGAGACTTGTCGACATCGGCGTCGAACTCTGTCCCAAGGATCCAGTGGCCGGTCTGCAGAGAGGCAACGCCGATCGGCACATAGGTGAGCGGGTTGCCAAAAAACGTGCCGCTGAGGGCGGCGAGGATATTGCCGTTCATCAGCCGCGCGATAATCGCGGCCACAACGAAATGCATCCCGTAGAATGGGGTAAAGGTGGTGAATACCCCCGCCCAGACACCGCGGGCGATCCGCTCCGGCGAATCGGGCAGACGACGCACACGATGCTTCACATAGTGAAACGCGCGCCCCCACCCGCCCCGCGGCCACAGGAAATCGGCAACCGCGCGCAGAGGCGGACGTCTATCACGGCGCCTGAATACCAAAGGTTCGCGTCCTTCCCAAATCCTACTGAACGGCTACCCAAGCTTTGGGCGGCTTTCCGGCACATCGCGGTACCGTGCAACGGCGGCGACATCGCTCTCTGCTTCCAGCATCAACATCAGCGAATGCAGCTGCTCTACATCCCGCAGTTCGACATTAATCATCAGCCGGTAAAAGTCTGGTTTCCGATCGACAAATTCAAGGTCGGAGATATTGGCCTTTTTTTCGCCGATCAATGTGCAAATACGTCCCAGGACACCGGCGTCATTGCCAATCGTCAGCTCCAGCGTCACGCCGTAGACTGCGGGGTGGGTCCCACTGTGCCAGTGCAGATCGACCCAGCGTTCGGGCTGATCCTCGACCTCTCCCAAAGCGTCGCAATCTGCAGCATGGACCACAACACCCCGGCCACGATAGGTGATGCCGATGATCCGTTCGCCGGGCAGTGGCTGGCAGCAGGGGGCCCGCTCGAAGCTCTGCCCCGGCTCAAGGCCAATCACCGCACGACGCGGCGAAACCTCATCGCTGTTGTCAGCGGCCAGTTCCGGATAGACCGCCTGAACCACATCATGCGCGGTGAGTACCGCAGCCCCCAAACGGGCCAGCAATTCATCGACCGTACTGACGCGAAGCGCACGGGCCGCCGTCTCCAACGCCTTGTCAGTGGCCTTGCGCCCGACATGTTCAAACGCGGATCGCGCCAACTCGTGGCCCAGTTTCACGAACCGGGCGCGGTCAGCCTCGCGCAGGGCACGGCGGATCGCGGTACGCGCCTTGCCGGTGGTTGCAATATCCAGCCAGCTTACCTGCGGGGTCTGGCCCTCAGCAGTGATGATCTCAACCGACTGGCCATTGCGCAGGCGTGTCCAAAGCGGCACGCGGATCGAATCCACCTTGGCCCCGACGCAGGCGTGGCCGATGCGGGTGTGAATGGCATAGGCGTAGTCGATCGGAGTCGCGCCCTTTGGGAGCTTGATCACATCGCCTTTGGGAGTGAAGCAGAACACCTGGTCGGAATACATCTCCAGTTTGACGGCTTCGAGGAATTCATCGTGATCCTCCTCCGCATCAAACTGCTCCGTCAGGGACGCAATCCATTTGGCCGGATCAACCGCAAAGGGGTTCTCAGAGCGCACGCCATCGCGGTAGGACCAATGGGCCGCCACACCGGTTTCTGCCACATCGTGCATCTGCCGGGTGCGGATCTGCACCTCTACCCGCTTGCCGTCGCGCCCGGAGACGGTTGCATGGATCGACCGATAGCCGTTGGACTTTGGCTGGCTGATGTAATCCTTGAACCGCCCAGGGACAGCACGCCAACGCTGATGTATGGCGCCCAGGGCCCGGTAACAGTCTTCCTCGCTCGTTGTGATAATGCGGAACCCGTAGATATCGGACAGTCGCGAAAAGCCCTGATCCTTTTCCTGCATCTTGCGCCAGATGGAATAGGGTTTCTTGGCGCGGCCAAAAACTTCGGCTTCGATCCCGGTCTTTTCCAGTTCGGCCCGCATGTCGCCGGTGATCCGATGGATCACATCGCCGGTTTCCCGCTGTAGCGTGACAAAGCGGCGGATAATTGACTGGCGACCTTCTGGATTGAGCACGCGAAAGGCCAGATCCTCCAGTTCCTCGCGCATCCATTGCATCCCCATGCGACCAGCCAGTGGCGCATAGATATCCATGGTTTCACGGGCTTTCTGGGCCTGTTTCTCCGGGCGCATCGCTTTGATGGTGCGCATGTTGTGCAGACGGTCGGCAAGCTTCACGAGGATAACCCGCAGGTCCTTGGACATTGCCATGAACAGCTTGCGGAAATTTTCTGCCTGTTTGGTTTCGCGGCTGGACAGCTGGAGATTGGTCAGCTTGGTGACACCATCAACAAGCATCGCCACCTCTTTGCCAAAGCGGCTGGCGATTTCGTCGTAAGACGCCTTGGTATCTTCGATGGTGTCGTGCAGCAGCGCCGTGATGATCGTGGCGTCATCCAGCCGCTGCTCTGTCAGGATGGCAGCAACCGCCACGGGATGGGTGAAATAGGCCTCACCCGAATGGCGGAACTGCCCGTCGTGCATCTGTTCGCCGAACGCATAAGCATCAGCGATCCTGTCCGCATTGGTCCTGGGATTGTAGTTGCGGACCAGAGCAATCAGGTCTTCTGGTGAAATCATTTCCGGTCCGCAGCCTCAGCTCATTATGTCTTGCGACGTCTTAACCCTGCCCTTGCGCCTCCATCAGCGCACGCAGCAGTTTCTCTTCCGACATATCATCCGTGGCAGGCTTGTCGCTTTCCGCGCCCATCAGCAGGGCCATCGAGTCATCCTCCGGCTCATCAACCTCGATCTGGGTCTGGTTGCTTTCGATCAGACGCTCACGCAGGGAGTCGGCGCTCTGCGTTTCATCAGCGATCTCACGCAGGGACACGACGGGGTTCTTGTCGTTGTCACGCTCAACCGTGAGCGGCGCACCAGCGGCAATCTCACGAGCGCGATGCGCTGCGAGCATCACCAGCTCAAAGCGGTTGGGAACCTTGTCTACGCAGTCTTCAACCGTCACGCGGGCCATGGGCGACTCTCCAAATCAAAAATAAGTCCAGAAGGGTGACTTCTAAAACCAAAGCTTTCTCTTGACAAGCGCCGAATGGGGCGCATTGGCGGCTCAGACCGGCGAAATCTCGGTCAAATCGGACATTGGCAGCGCCGCACAGAGCTGACGCACGGTCTGACCCAGAATCGGATGGCGCCAATCAGGTGCAACATCGCGCAGCGGCACCAGCACAAAGCCACGATCCTGAAGCCTGGGATGCGGCAACAGCAGCTGGCCCGGCGCCTCTTTCATCTGCAGATCCAGTGGCAGATCCCTCCACCGTTCGAAGGTCGCCACATCCGGACAGACCAGATCGTCATAAGCGACCAGATCCAGATCCAGTGTCCGCATGCCCCAGCGCTGCACACGTCGGCGGGCAAAATCCGCCTCCACCTCATGCAACAGATCCAACAGTTCACGCGGGGGCAGGTTTGTGCCGATCGCAATCGCTGCGTTCACATAGTCAGGACCCGAGCCCGCCGGGAAGCAAGGCGTTTGATAGAAGCGCGAGATTGCCCTCAGGCTGATGTCTGATTCGGACAACTGCCCAACAGCCCCTATGAGGGTATGCTCAACCGACTGTTCGCCGATAGGCAGGTTCCCCCCCATGGCGATAAGCGCCTCTGACCGGAATTCGGTCATTTTTGCCCTCGTTTCTTAATCCCGATACACTTGCGGCAAATGTCAAATAACCTACATTAAGTCCACCCGTTTTAGCGTATTTCAGCATTCACTCACGGAACCTCACTGCTGGGACGGACCTACCGGAAGGACATATTTGATGTTTTACAAGGACGAACGGCTCGCGCTGTTCATCGATGGATCGAACCTATATGCGGCAGCAAAGGCGCTTGGGTTTGACATCGATTACAAGTTGCTCAGGCAGGAATTCATGCGCCGGGGCAAGTTGTTGCGCGCGTTTTACTACACAGCTCTGCTGGAAAATGATGAGTACTCTCCGATCCGGCCATTGGTTGACTGGTTGCATTACAACGGTTTCACCATGGTGACCAAACCAGCCAAGGAATATACCGACAGCATGGGTCGGCGTAAGGTGAAGGGGAATATGGATATCGAGCTGACGGTCGATGCCATGGAACTTGCTCCCCGCGTGGACCATATCGTGCTGTTCTCCGGTGATGGTGATTTCCGCCCGTTGATCGCCAGCCTGCAGCGGCAGGGTGTGCGCGTCTCCGTTGTCTCCACCATCCGCAGCCAGCCGCCAATGATCTCGGACGAGCTGCGCCGACAGGCCGATAATTTCATCGAGCTGGAAGAGTTGAAGGACGTGATCGGCCGCCCTCCCCGCGAACAAAGTGACCCGCGCTCCGTATCAGCCGCCACCGGCTGATACGGATCTGTGGCCTGCCGGAGGCCACCACTACCCAGACATGGCCCGCAGCAGTACCTTAACTGTTTGCGGGCTTTTGCTTGCGCCGTTTTTGGTTTCCTTGTCGCCGGGACCGCCGCTTAATCAATTGCCACGGGGCTGGACCTCGCCGACAGAAAGCCCTAGCTCTGAGCGATAAGGAGACCGCGATGACCAAGCCCCCCCTCACGCTATATCTCGCCGCGCCGCGCGGCTTTTGTGCCGGTGTCGACCGGGCGATCAAGATCGTCGAAATGGCGCTCGAGAAATGGGGGGCGCCTGTCTATGTGCGCCATGAGATCGTGCACAACAAATATGTGGTCGACGGGCTGCGCGACAAAGGGGCCGTCTTCGTTGAAGAGCTGGATGAATGCCCCGATGATCGGCCGGTCATCTTTTCAGCGCATGGCGTCCCGAAGTCGATCCCGGCCGAGGCAGACCGGCGCCAGATGATCTATGTCGATGCCACATGCCCGCTGGTGTCGAAGGTTCATATCGAGGCGCAGCGTCATGCGGAAAACGGGCTCCAGATGATCATGATCGGTCACAAGGGACATCCTGAAACCATCGGCACCATGGGACAGCTGCCCGAGGGAGAAGTGCTGCTGGTGGAAACCCCGGATGATGTCACCACAGTGACGGTTCGCGATCCTGACAATCTCGCTTATGTCACCCAGACGACCCTGTCGGTCGATGACACCAAGGATATTGTTGCAGCACTTCAGGCTCGGTTTCCGAATATTGTCGGCCCTCACAAGGAAGACATCTGCTATGCTACCACCAACCGCCAGGAGGCCGTCAAGGAAGTCGCCCCGAAGGCAGATGCCCTATTGGTTGTCGGCGCTCCCAATTCATCGAACTCACGACGGTTGGTCGAAGTTGGCGTCAAGGCGGGATGCCAATATGCACAGCTGGTACAACGGGCCGAAAACATTGATTGGCGCGCGCTTGAGGGAATTTCCTCGGTCGCGATCACCGCTGGTGCCTCTGCGCCCGAGCTCTTGGTGAATGAAGTCATCGATGCCTTCCGCGAGCGGTTCGAGGTAAAAGTCGAGCTGGTGGAAACCGCGATTGAACGGGTTGAGTTCAAAGTTCCCCGGGTTCTGCGGGAAACAGCCTGAGGCGGCTTGTCCCCTGCAAACGATAATGACGCAGCCGGTCTGCGGGATTTCTTTGTCTTGCAACTGACCGGCAGCCGATTACCCTTGGCCTGAACCACCTTGTCTATCAAAGGAGCTGGTCAATTGATTTCACTGCAATTTCTGATCACCGCATTTGTCGTCGTCCTAGCGCCAGGGACCGGTGTGCTCTACACGCTGGCGCTTGGTCTTGGTCAGGGGTGGCGTGCCGCGATTTGGGCAGCGGTTGGCTGCACCTTTGGCATCGTGCCCCATCTTGTGGCTGCGTCACTGGGGCTGGCTGCGGTTCTGCACACCTCGGCGGTGCTGTTTCAGGCGGTGAAGATTGCGGGCGTTCTGTATCTTCTGTATCTGGCCTGGCAAATGCTGAAAACTGACGGCGCGCTGTCATTGTCCGGCGCGCCTGCTGCTCCGGATCATGGTCTAAGGATCGCCAAGCGAGGCGCCCTGATCAACATCCTGAACCCAAAACTTTCGGTGTTTTTTCTGGCGCTTCTCCCGCCGTTCCTGTCAGGCGCGGCCGCAACAGCGACACAGGAGATGGTCGTGCTTGGCTTGATTTTCATGGCCATGACTTTTGGTGTCTTTGTGTTCTACGGGCTCTTTGCAGCGCAGGCGCGAAGCTTGATCCTGGGGTCGGACACCGTGATCAAATGGCTGAACCGCAGCTTTGCTGCGCTGTTTGCCGCGCTGGCGGCCCGATTGGCGATGGAACGGGCGTGAGCAGGATACCACCGGCACCGCTGGTCTTGGGGCTGGCCGGGCTGATCCCATTCGTCTGGGGAGCACTCACCACGCAGATCCCGGCGTTGCAGGTCTGGGGTGCCAGCCATCTTGGGGCGCGGTTTGTCGGCCCCTATGTGCAGCTGTTCTATGGCTCTGTGATCCTCAGCTTCATGTCCGGCGTGCTCTGGGGATTTGCGACCAAGACATCGGGTATGCAGGCGGCAACTGGTTATGCCTTGTCCGTGCTGCCAGCGCTTTGGGCATTTTTCATGACCGGCGGTGGACCGACCAGCGCGGGCATAAACCTGATCTACGGCTTTGCCGGCCTGTTGCTGCTGGATTATGCCTTTTACGTTTGGCGTCTGACCCCATCATGGTGGATGCAGCTGCGCCTGCTGCTGACCGGCATTGTGGTCGCCAGCCTCGCCGTCGGTGTCTACCTGTGAGCGGGCCTGACCGCGAGACACTGGAGATCTACAACAACAAGGCAGCGGATTATGCTGACCGGAACCAGACACACCTGCGAGAAGACCCACGCCTGCACGAGTTCATTGCTGCCTGCCCGCCGAACGCACGGGTGCTGGATCTGGGCTGCGGTCCCGGCACCTCCAGCGCGGTTATGGCCGCAGCCGGGTTGCGCCCTGTGGCGATGGATGCTTCCGTGGAAATGATCGCACTGGCGGAACATATGCCGGGTGTTGAGACGTGTCTCGCCAGTTTTGATGAGCTGTCGGGGTGCGACATCTATGATGGCATCTGGGCCAATTTCAGTCTGCTACATGCGCCGCGTGCCGATTTTCCGCGTCACCTGAGGGCCATCCGGCAGGCGCTGCGGTCAGGTCGGCCCTTTTACATCGCGCTAAAGCTCGGTAAGGGCGAGGCCCGCGATGCCCTTGGGCGATATTATACCTACTACGAGGAAGACGAATTGATCGATCTATTGCGCACTGCTGGGTTCACCCCGGACAATCGCACCACCGGCGAAAACGCAGGGCTGGACGGCGCCATGGCGCGCTGGATTTCGGTGGCCTGTCATGGCTGATCTCTTCGCCTACACGGATGGCGCCTGCTCCGGCAATCCTGGCCCGGGTGGCTGGGGGGTTTTGCTTCGCGCAATGGACGGCGACACTGTTGTCAAGGAAAAGGAACTGCAGGGCGGCGAAGCCGAGACCACCAACAACCGGATGGAACTGCTGGCAGCGATCAATGCCCTGGAAAGCCTGGCGCGCCCCTCTACCCTCACCGTGGTGACCGATTCAGCCTACGTCAAAAACGGTGTCACCGGCTGGATCCACGGCTGGAAACGAAATGGCTGGAAGACCGCGTCAAAGAAACCCGTGAAAAACGTTGAGCTGTGGCAACGTCTGGACGAGGCGCAGCGCCGTCACACGGTCACGTGGGAATGGGTCAAAGGCCACGCAGGCCATCCCGAGAACGAACGCGCCGATGAACTTGCGCGTGCAGGCATGGCCCCGTTCAAGACTGGCAAAGCAAAGGCATGACCATCCTTACCCTTCTGGACTATGCGTCCGTTCTGGTCTTTGCGGCCTCCGGCGCCCTGGTGGCCAGCCGGGCACAGCTCGACATTGTCGGCTTTGCTTTCGTGGCCTGCCTGACCGCCGTCGGCGGAGGGACGGTGCGGGATCTTTTGCTGGATCGCAACCCAGTGTTCTGGATCGGCGATTCTACGATAATCCTGTTGGCGGCGGTGACTGCGGTGATTGTCTTCTTCACCGCCCATTTGGTGGAAAGTCGGCTGCGCTGGATTGTCTGGCTCGACAGTTTTGCACTGGCAATCGCAGTTTCGGCGGGCACCGGCGCTGCCTTGCTAACCGGCCAGACGCCGGTGATCGTTGTGCTGATGGGCATGGCAACAGGCACCCTGGGCGGGTTGATGCGTGATGTGGTCTGCAATGAAGTGCCGCTGGTGCTGAAACAGGGCGAGCTCTATATCTCATGCGCCATGGCAGGCGCGATTACGGCGGTGGTCAGCATGGCATTTGGCCTGCCGACCCGCTGGGCGCTTGTGGCCTGCGCGGTGGTCTGCTGGGTTTTGCGGGCGGGCTCAATCGCATTTGGCTGGCATCTGCCAGTTTATCGTTCACGCCCGCCGCGCAGCTGAGCAACAGTCGGCAGGCAGGTTCAGCGGCGCCAGTGAAACGGCACGATGATCAACGCGCCGACGGATGCGGCAATGGCGTTCCAACCCGGTGCGCGAAAGCCGACGCCAAACATGATCACCACAAAATGGAACAGGAACGCGCCGCCAACGCAGATGATGATCGACGAGAGATACCCATTGTGGGTAAAACCGGTGCGCTCCGCCAGGTAGCCGACGATCCCGGCAATAACGACGCTGCCGAACAGGGCCAGAAACATACCCGCCTCCCTTAAAGCTGTGTGCCGCGCGCTACGGGAAAGCCACGCAGGAAAATCTCGCGTTCCTGTGCTCCCTTGCCTGCCCGCTGCAATCGCAACAGCTCAACCGCGCCCTCACCACAGGCAACCCGCAGCGCATCGTCCAGAACGATTCCCGCCACGCCGGCCCCGTCGACAACGCGGGATGCCAACAGCTTTACGCGCTGACCCTCGATCTCGCACCAGGCACCGGGAAACGGAGACAACCCGCGGATCGTCCGATCAACCTCCACCGCGGAGCGTTGCCAGTCGATGCGGGCTTCGGCCTTGTCGATCTTATGGGCATAGGTCACGCCCGCGTCCGGCTGCACCTCAGGTGTCAGGTCAGACAGCCCATCCAGGGCACGGACGATCAGGTCTGCCCCCATTTCCGACAGCCGATCATGGAGCTGGGCGGTGGTTTCCTCCGGGCCAATCTCGGTCGCTTCGCGCAGCAGGACCGGGCCGGTGTCAAGCCCCGCCTCCATCTGCATGATGCAGACGCCAGTTTGACTGTCGCCCGCCATGATGGCGCGGTGAATGGGTGCCGCTCCGCGCCAACGCGGCAGCAGGCTCGCATGGATATTGAGGCAGCCGTGTCTGGGGGCATCCAGCACCGCCTGTGGCAGGATCAAACCATAGGCCACGACCACCGCGACATCCGCCCGTAGATCCGCGAATTCGGCCTGCTGCTCGGCCCCCTTGAGGCTGACCGGGTGACGGACATCAAGACCCAGTTCAATCGCGCGGGCATGAACGGGCGTTGGTCGATCCTTCTTGCCGCGCCCGGCCGGACGGGGCGGTTGGCAGTAGACCGCAGCAATCTCATGACCCGCGTCAACCAGGGCATCCAGCACCGGAACCGAAAACTCCGGCGTCCCCATGAAAACAATACGCATCCGCTGCCCCTTACTCTCAATCCATTCGCCTGAAACAGGCCCCGAACCGCGGGTTTGTCCCCGCACGTGTCTCAGCCATTCAGCTTCTTCGCCTTGCGGATCAGCATATCGCGTTTCACCTTCGACAGCCGGTCAAAATACATACGGCCATTCAGGTGATCGATCTGATGTTGCACGCTGGTGGCCTCGATCCCGACGAAATCCCGTTCGACCACCGCGCCGGTTTCATCCATATATCGCACGGTCACCGCGCGTGGTCGTTTGATTTTGGCCGAGACGCCGGGGAGGTTGGGACTGGCTTCCTCATGTTCCCGAAGCGCGACCGAAGCGTGCAGGATTTCGGGATTCGCCAGCCGGACAGCGCGCCCTCGTTCGCTGGAGCCGTCGACAACTGCCAGTCGCTGCAGGACGCCGATCTGGTTTGCGGCCAAGCCAACACCGGGCATTGCCTCCATCGTGTCGATCATATCCTGCCAGAGGGTCAGCGTATCCTCGGTGATTTCGCTCACGTCCTCGGCGCGGCTGCGCAGATGCTTGTCGGGCCAGGGCAGGCAGGGGCGCACGGTCATCGGGGTGTCTCCAGATTAGTTTCATAGGTGGCAAGGGCCGCATCGCGCGCCTCTGGGTCCACCCGGTCAAAAGTGACACGACCATCAAGATGATCGTATTCATGCTGCACGCAAGCCGCAGCAAACCCGTCAAACCGGCGCTGATGGCGCACGCCCTCCATGTCGGTCCAACCGAGATCTACCCAGGCTGGGCGCGTCACATCGAGACTGAGGCCCCTGATCGACAGGCACCCCTCGGTGCGTGTCGCCATCTCATCGGAAAGGGCGATGATCTCTGGGTTCAGGCAGACCAGCGGGTCGCGCGTGCCTTCCTTCCAGGTCGTATCCATAACAAATACCCGTGCCAGAACACCGACCTGGGGCGCGGCCAGTCCACGACCCGGCGCGGCATACATGGTATCGAGCATATCGCGCACCAGATCCGCAACCTCTGATGGGTCAGTCACCGGCGGAGCTGGGGTGCTCAGCACCGGGTCGGGCCAAGCCCTGATCTGGAGAACCGTCATCTTGTCCACCTTTCCGGGTCAAAGCAGCCGACGTACGCCATCTCGTCCACAGACGGAGCCACCCGCCCAACGTCAGCTACCGCGTCCGCGCTCGCGCTTCAGTTTCTGCATTTTCCGTGTGATCATCTGCCGTTTCAACGGTTTCAGGTAATCAATGAACAGCTTGCCGTTCAAATGGTCGATCTCATGCTGGACGCAGGTCGCCCAAAGACCATCAAAGGTTTCCCGCTGGGGATTGCCGTTGCGATCCATCCATTCGACGTCAACCACCTTGGGGCGTGTCACCTCGGCGTATTGATCGGGAATGGACAGGCAGCCTTCCTCATAGACATTGATGTCATCCGATGCTGCAACCACTTCTGGGTTGAACATGACCAGAGGGCGGGCCGGGCCATCCTCTTCCTTGACACAATCCAGCACGATAAGGCGGTCCAGCACGCCGATCTGCGGCGCGGCAAGGCCGATACCCGGCGCAGCATACATGGTTTCCAGCATGTCGTCGGCCAGCGTGCGCAATGCGTCCGAAAGGTCGGGAACAGCTGGGCATACCTTCTTGAGGCGGGGATCAGGATGGATCAGGATCGGTCGTTTCATGCCGCTGATTTAGGCCATTGACGCCCGCCCTGCAACGGCCCCCTTGCGTGTCGCTGGATTGCCGTTAGCTTCGCCCCTGAACAACGGGAGTTCAGACATGGATTTTGACAAGATCATTGACCGCCGGAATACACATTGCATCAAATGGGACATGATGGAGGATCTCTATGGCGTGCCACGCGACGAAGGTCTGTCGATGTGGGTGGCCGATATGGATTTCGCAGTGCCATCGGTCGTGACCGACAAGATGCGGGAAATGGCCGACCATGGTGTCTATGGCTATGTGAACTGCGACAGCCCCTACCGGTCCGCAATCTGCTGGTGGATGCAGAACCGTCACGGTTGGTCGGTCGACCCCGACGCGATTTTCACGACAACCGGTCTAGTGAACGGCGTCGGTATGTGTCTGGATACCTATACGCAACCGGGTGACGGCATTGTGCTGTTCACGCCGGTCTATCACGCCTTCGCCAAGGTTATTCGCAACGCCGGACGTGAGGTGGTCGAATGCGAACTTGCCGTCAACGATGGGCGCTACGAAATGGATTTTGCGGCCTATGATGCGCAGATGACCGGTTCGGAAAAGATGGTCATCCTCTGCTCTCCCCATAACCCGGTCGGCCGTGTCTGGACCCAGGATGAACTGCGCGGCGTTGCCGATTTTGCCAAGCGGCACGATCTGATCCTGCTCTCCGATGAAATTCATCACGATCTGGTATTCGACGGTGCAACTCATATCCCGATGCAAAACGCGGCACCGGATATCACCGATCGCCTGTTGATGCTGACCGCGCCGTCCAAGACGTTCAACTTTGCCGGTATGCACACCGGTCAGGTCATCATTCCCGATCCCGATCTGCGCGCAAAATTCTCCCGCCGGATGCTGGCGCTGGCGTTGTCGCCGAACTCTCCCGGCCAATGGGCAACGGCTGCCGCCTACTCTCCGGAAGGCGCCGCCTGGGTGGATGAACTGGTGCCCTATCTGGACCGCAACCGGCAGATCTTCGATGCCGCCGTGAACGAGATCCCCGGTCTACATTCAACCCGGCTGGAAGCGACCTATCTGGCCTGGGTCGATTTCTCCGGCACTGGCATGAGCCGCGAGGAGTTCACCGCACGGGTTGAAAACGACGCGAAGATTGCTGCCAACCACGGGCCCAGTTTTGGAACTGGTGGCGGCAGCTTCCTGCGGTTCAACCTAGGCACCCAGCGCGCACGGGTCGAAGAGGCCTGCGAGCGTCTGCGCAGGGCATTCGCCGACCTTCAATAATGCCGGGTGGAAAATCGGTCTCGCTCAGATACGCGAGACCGAGGAGAAAAAACGGGGGCTCTATTTAAGGCCCCCGTTTTCCAATCAAATATCAATATACCCAAGAAAATTCGCCCGGCTTAGAGCCGCAGGTCATCCTGTGCAATCAGCCCCACCGGCGCGTCCGGAGCACGGTAGAAATCCAATGGTGCCTTGTCCGAGGCCGGTGTTGCGCGTTTGAACTCATACCGCATTTCGCCGCCCTCCTCATCAGAGGCAACGATCAGGCATTGGGACAGATGCCGACTGCCGTCAAACAGATCAACCAGGCCCCGCAGCTGCGGTGCATCTGCCGCCTCGATCGAAAAGCCGTCTTTCCACATGCGCAAGACCGGAAACATGTGATCGTCTACAGCCACGCGCAGGCGGCTCTTGCGTTTCATTCCATCCAGCCGCGCGGCATCCAGCGCGTCCAGCACAGACTTCGGAACAAATGTCGTCATCGCAGTGACCTTTCGATCTGGCAAACGCTGGTGTCATCGCATGGCAATAATTCTTCCAGCGCGAGCGGGCGTTTTGCCCGGTTCACCACAAGTGTGAACTTGGAAAGGATAAAATCAAGTGAACTTTTTGAGTCATTTCCACATCTTTCGCGCAGCACCACTTTTGATCTGCGCGTTGCAGGCTGGATACGCCCCTTGTCGCAGCTGTGCACTGGCGCAGGGATGATGCGCGTAAACTGCGATGGGCGCGCGCCCCCGCTCAACCTAGGTTACCTCTCGACATATGTATTCACAGCATACAGGAGACGGTGATGGGCCTCTTGATTGATGGCGTCTGGCACGACCAATGGTACGACACAGCATCAACCGGTGGCGCGTTTAAACGCTCGCAGGCGCAATTTCGAAACTGGATCACCAAAGACGGTCTGGCCGGGCCAACCGGCAAAGGAGGCTTTGCCGCGGAGAGCGGGCGTTATCATCTCTATGTCTCGCTGGCCTGCCCATGGGCGCATCGTGCGCTCATCTTCCGCCAGCTCAAAGGGCTGGCAGATCATGTCAGCGTTTCGGTCGTACACCCGGATATGCTGAACTCAGGGTGGAGTTTTGCCAAGGACGACCACGGCGCGACGGGTGACACGCTGTTCGGGAATGATCATCTCCACCAGATATACACCCGCGCCGACCCACAGTATTCCGGTCGGGTCACCGTGCCAATCCTCTGGGACAAAACGCAAAATACCATCGTTTCCAATGAAAGCGCCGACATCATCCGCATGTTCAACAGCGCCTTCGACGGCATCAGCCACAATGATGATGACTACTGGCCCGAAGAACTGCGCGAACCGATCGAAGCCGTGAACAATCGGGTCTATTCCACCCTGAACAATGGGGTTTACAAATGCGGGTTTGCCACCACGCAGGAGGCCTATGACGCCGCTGTTGAGCCGCTGTTCGAGACCCTCGACTGGCTGGAAGACATCCTGTCCGAACATCGCTTCCTGCTTGGCGACGTGTTGACCGAGGCAGACTGGCGGCTGTTCACCACCCTTGTCCGTTTTGATCCGGTCTATCACCTGCATTTCAAATGCAATCGGCGACGGCTGATCGATTATCCGAATCTCTGGGCCTATACTCGCGCGCTGTATCAATGGCCGGGCGTGGCTGGCACCGTCGGAATGGATCACATCGTGCGCCACTATCACTACAGCCATGAGACCATCAACCCGCATCGGATCATCCCGATCAACCCGCAGATCGACTGGATGGCGCCTCACGGCCGCGACTGACCTGTCAGCCTGCCACTGTCGCATGGTTGCTGCCGTGCCTGCCTGCAACCGCGCATTCGTGGTACGCCGAATGCGCGGGCTACAATCCTCACGTGGTTCACGGATTGTCGCCCATGGATGTTCCTTGCCGCTGTGATCGGCGATCACAACCGTCGATGCGGGAATCGACAGTTGCTCCCGGACAGCCGGTTTCCGGCAAACGAGATATTACGTCCCTATTGTCGGGTATTCGCCAAGCACACCCATAGCGAGATTTCCCGCGCCGCAATCTCCCCGAGATTAGCGAATTGTTGATTGCATGGGGCTATGGTTGCTTTCTCGTCATTGCTGCTCCATACGGCGGTATTGGGTCAGCGGTTTTCTTGGCCCTCGGTTCTGGTTCATTTGTTAAGGCCCAAGATGACAGGCATGCTGGATCTGACAGAGGTCCCTCAGCGGGACCACGGCGGCAACCTTAGTGCCGCTATTTCGGAATATGGTGGTGTAGCCAGAGATTGGGTCGATATTTCGACCGGGATCAACCCCGTGCCATATCCGGTCACTGGCCTGACATCCGCGGATTGGGGTGCCCTGCCCGACCAGGCGGCACAGGCCGATCTGGTTGCCGCAGCGCGCGCCTTCTGGAAGGTGCCGAAAGATGCAAAAATCCTCGCTGCCCCAGGCGCCTCGGCGCTGATTGCCGCCATTCCGGCCTTGGCTGACCCACGGTGGGTGCAGATCACGCCACCGACCTATAACGAACATGCCGCTGCCTTTACCACTCACGGGTGGCAGACCGTCACCGGGGGCCCGGCAGAGGCGCGGGTTCTGGTCCATCCAAACAATCCCGACGGACGCCGGTGGAGTGCTGAGGATGCACAGGCCCCGCTGGTCGTGATTGATGAGAGTTTTTGCGATGTCTGCCCTGAGGACAGCCTTATTCATCTTGCAGATCGCCCGGGCGTTATCATCCTCAAGAGTTTCGGCAAATTCTGGGGCCTCGCGGGCCTGCGGCTTGGCTTTGCTATCGGCGACCCCTGCCTGATCGACGGTCTAGCAGCTTGGCAAGGCCCCTGGGCGGTCTCCGGTCCGGCCTTGCGCATCGGCGCGCAGGCCTTGCGGGACGAGGACTGGGCCACCACCACACGGCTGAGGCTGCGGCAGGATGCCGAGCGCCTGGATCAGATGCTCATCGCCAAGGGCGCCCAGATTGTCGGTGGCACCGATTTGTTCCGCCTATATGATGTGGACGACGCTGCGGCCTGGCAGACCCAGCTTGCACGCGCACATATCTGGACGCGTATTTTCCCCTATTCAAAAAACTATCTGCGTCTCGGCCTGCCCACAGGGGATGGCTGGGCGAGGCTTGAGGCGGCTCTGTGACAACTGCGGAACTGCTTATACCGGCCTTACTGCTGGATGCTGTTTTTGGCGAACCACGCTGGCTCTGGACGCGGCTGCCGCACCCTGCGGTTTTGATGGGGCGTGCGGTTGAGCTTACCGACCGGTCGCTCAACACCGGCAAACAACGCAAGGCCAAAGGTGTTCTGGCCATCGTCCTTCTGGTTCTTGGGGCAGGCTGGCTTGGCTGGGTTCTGTCGCTGTTTGGGCCGGTCATGCAGTTTCTGGTAGCTGCGGTTCTGCTGGCACAACGATCGCTTTGCGAACACGTCGAAGCAGTTGCCCACGGCCTGCGCCACGATCTCGCAGAGGGTCGTACGGCGGTTTCTATGATCGTCAGCCGCGATACCACCGGCATGACAACCCCGCAGATCGCGCGGTCAGCCATCGAAAGCGGTGCCGAAAATTTCTCCGACGGGGTGATCGCCCCCGCATTCTGGTTTCTTGTGGGTGGCCTGCCCGGGCTGATGATCTACAAGATCACCAATACAGCCGACAGCATGATTGGCTATAAAACGCCGCGCCACAGAAATTTTGGTTGGGCAGCTGCACGGCTGGATGACGCGCTGAACCTGATACCGGCGCGGCTGTCAGCGTTGATGATCGCAGCCGTTGGTCGCGTGCTGCCAAGCTGGCCCGAAATTGCACAGGACGCAGGCCGCCATCGCTCCCCGAATGCAGGCTGGCCCGAGGCTGCGATGGCACGCGCGCTTCAGGTCGCGCTGGCCGGGCCCCGCTCCTACGATGGAAAAATGCAGGATTTTCCTTGGGTCAATGCTGTCGGCTCCAAAAGCGCCAGTGCCCATAGTATCACCCGTTGCGTTCGTCTGCTTTGGATGTCTTGGGCGCTGGGGCTTGCGCTAACGGTTGCCATTGCCGCGCTATTGTAGCTAACAAGGGGCAGCACTCTCAAAAAGGACACGCCAACCGTGTTGCGCCCCAGCCTTCTCGCCCTCGTCTCATTCCTGCTCCCTCTTCAGGCCCAAGCACAATGTGGCGGCGGATTTCGCAATTTCGTCCAGTTGATGAAAGAAGAAGCGCTGACCGGCGGATATGATAGCGCTACGGTGAACCGGTTCTTCGAAGGTGTTCGGCAGGATCAGTCGGTCCTGAAAGCGGACCGCGCGCAGGGTGTATTCCAAAAACCGTTCATCGAATTTTCGCGGCGCCTGATTTCCAAAAACCGGCTGGACCGGGGTCTGGCGATGGCGCGCAAATATGATACGACCTTCCGCCGGATCGAGACGACCTATGGCATAGATCGCAGCGTGCTGCTTGCGTTCTGGGCCTTCGAAACCGACTATGGCGCCGTTCAAGGGGATTTCAACACGCTGAACGCCCTTGTAACCCTATCCCATGACTGCCGCCGACCGGAGCTGTTCCGCCCGCAGGTGTTTGCGGCGCTGGAACTGTTTCGTCAGGGCAACTTTGATCCACACCGCACCACCGGCGCCTGGGCGGGCGAAATTGGAATGGTGCAGATGCTGCCCGGCGATATCCTCGAAAACGGGGTCGATGCTGATGGTGACGGCCTCGTCAGCCTCAAGACCTCCGCTCCCGATGCGCTGATGTCCGGGGCGAAGATGTTGTCGCATTTGGGCTGGCGGCCCGGCGAACCCTGGTTGCAGCAGGTGACAATACCCGAAGATCTGGACCTCCGCCTGAGTGGTGTTCATCACAAGCAGACAGTCGGCGATTGGCGGGCTTTGGGCGTGCGGTCCCGGTCCGGTCGGCTGGCAGCCACCGGCACCAAGGCTGCACTCATTCTGCCACAGGGTCACAAAGGGCCTGCCTTCTTGGCCTATCCGAACTTCGACGTCTATTTCGAGTGGAACCAGAGCTTTACCTATGTGCTGACGGCGGCATATTTCGCCACCCGCCTGTCAGGAGCCGCCCCCTATGATGCGGGCGCACCTGATACAGGTCTTGTGGCCAAGCAGATGGAACAGCTTCAGCGCAAACTCATCGCGCGGGGCCATGACGTCGGCAATGTGGATGGCATCCTTGGCGCCAAGACACGGATCGCGGTGCAAAAAGAGCAGGAGCGCCTGGGCTTACCAGCCGACGCCTGGCCGACCGAAACGCTGCTGTCGCGTCTCTGATCAGCTGGTGCAGCACCCCTGATATTCACCGGATCGAGCGCACCGGGAACCTCTGACCGTCGGAGGTGATTACCACCGTGCGGTCACGGTTTGTCACATATTGATCGCAGCGTGAGGCGCCGTTGACAAAGGTTACGCATATGAGGCCGTCCGGCTTGACGCTGTAGCTGCCCCAGGCCGTACCTCCGCCATTCTTCGCAGAATATGTGTAGGCGTAGGCCCCATCCGAGCCGAACAGCGCCTCGCCATCATCGTAAAAGACAAAGGAACGTCCGGGCAGCGCCGCCAAGGCCTCGGCATCAAAAGGTCGGTCTCCGCTGCGCATCGCACCGTCTTGGGCCGACACGGTACCGAAGCCGGCAACTGCAGCAAGGAAAACATAAAAGGCCAGCAACATGGGGTATCTCATGCAGCCAGCCTAGCGGTATTTCAGAGTCTGATCTGTCACGTTTCGGTGACGAAACCTTCTGGGTCACCAATCAATGAATTCTTCGAATTCCTGAATGATCCGGGACCAGTAGCTCAAGAGCTCGGCGAAATCGTCCGGGTTCATCCCGCTTTTGCCAAGATAGACGTCCAGCTCAACCCGAGCGGATCCCTCGTCCGAGATATAAGCACGGCCAAAGCGGTTCTCCGTGTTCCATTCGTTGATCTTCGCCACACGCACGCCGCCATCCGTCTGGTAGCCCGAAAAGAACTGTATCGCATCGCAGTTCCTATTGTTCTCGCAGCCATAGAAATAGATTGAGAAGTCATTGCCGTAATAGTCGACCTTTAGCTTGGGGTCGCCCACATCGTCAGTTGTGACCTCAAAATCGACCCCTTCAGTCTCAAAAAAATTTGCAAGCGTGGTTGCATCCTTCGCAAGGATATTTTCAGCGTGCCCCAGACCAGGAATGGCGACCAGGGCTGCGGCTGTCAGTAGAGAAAGAAATTTCATTGCAAATCCTGTCATTGTCGCGACGACGATAGAACCAGCGGCCTTGTTGAACAAGGGTTCAGGCGACCAGAGATTCGGCCTTCTTGAGATCGACAGATACCAGCTGGCTCACGCCTTTCTCCTGCATGGTCACGCCAAACAACCGATCCATCCGCGCCATGGTCACCGCGTGGTGCGTGATGATCAGAAAACGGGTGTCGGTCTGTCGGCACATCTCATCCAGAAGATCACAGAAACGGGTGACATTGGCATCATCCAGAGGTGCGTCGACTTCGTCCAACACACAGATCGGTGCCGGGTTCGACAGAAACACCGCAAAAATCAAAGCCATGGCGGTCAGAGTCTGTTCTCCGCCGGACAACAGTGAGAGCGTTGACAGCTTCTTACCCGGTGGCTGGCACATGATCTCAAGCCCGGCGTCCAGCGGGTCGTCACTTTCGACCATAACCAGATTGGCCTCGCCGCCGCCGAACAGATGGGTGAACAGCATGGTAAAGCTGGCGTTCACCTCCTCAAAGGCGGTCAGAAGCCGTTCACGTCCCTCACGATTGAGGCTGGCGATCCCTGCGCGCAATGTCTTCACCGCCTCTTCCAGGTCGGCTTTCTCGGTGACCAGCTGGTCATGCTCTTCCTGCACCACACGGGCGTCTTCTTCGGCGCGCAGATTGACGGCTCCCAGCGCATCGCGCTGGCGCTTGTGACGGTTGACCTCCGCTTCCAGCTCCTCTGCATTGGGCATGTCTTCAGGCGTGGCATCAAGGCGGGCCAACAGGTCGTCCGGCACGGTCTGCTGTTCCTCACGGATCCGCGCCTCCGCATGTCCCACCGCCTCACGGGCGGCATCGCAACGCGCTTCGGAGCGGGCTCGTGCTTCGCGTGCCTCTGACGCAAGGCGCGCGCACTCGCGCTCGGCCTGTACAGCATCGCGCAACACGGTTTCAGCGCCGATCAGCGCGTCCGACGCGGCAGCCTTGCGCGCCTCTGCCTCTTCAATCGCGGCATTCAGTTCGTCATGTCTCTCCGCAATTTCAGCTGGAACCGCATGGGCCTCTTCCAGCTCGTCTTCTGTTGCCGCGCGACGCTCGGTCAGCTCGGCAATGCGCCTCTCGGCGCTGTCCAGACGATGACGCCAGCCGGAGAGCTCTTTGGTCACCTGCTGTCCGCGTGCGGTCCGAGCCTCGCCTTCGCGACGCAATTCATCCTGCGTTGATCGATGCGTCAGCATAGTGATCCGCGCGGCTTCGACCGCTTGCTTCACATCCTCGACCTTGGCGCGCGCTTCGGAGAGGTCTTCAAGGCCCTCCACCGCAGTCTCAGCCTCAGCCAGCTGCGCCTTTGCCGCCACTGCATCCTCGTCATGGCGGGTCACTGCAATGCTGAGAGTTTCAAGTTTGCCTTCGGAGAGGTTGCGGTGGCTTTCGGCCCTGCTCAGCGCACGCGCGGCATCGGCGACGCGCTGATCCGCGACCCGGCGCGCCTGACGGGCGGCCTGATCAGCGGCGGTCACCTCCTCAAGCTTTCGCATCAGGACCTCATGTGCCGCCCTGGCGCCATCGGCACGCGCTCCTACATGCTCCATGTCCTGTTTCAGCGTCTCGAGACGGTTCATCTGCTCCAAACGCAGCGCTGCAGCACTGGGTGCATCCTCCGCCCAGGCGC
Source organism: Phaeobacter sp. JH20_26 (assembly GCF_048056275.1). Classification (NCBI taxonomy): domain Bacteria; kingdom Pseudomonadati; phylum Pseudomonadota; class Alphaproteobacteria; order Rhodobacterales; family Roseobacteraceae; genus Phaeobacter; species Phaeobacter sp. JH20_26. The sequence continues at coordinate 47,093 of NZ_JAYMWL010000016.1, forward strand.
GGAACCCGTCCCAGCGCCACAGATCCCCCTCCAATGTCACAAGACGCTGCCCCGGCAACAAGCGCGAATGCAGGTCTCTTGCGGCATCACTGTCGACCAGACCAACCTGCGAAATCCGGCGCTGCAGCGCTGCCGGGCAGCTGACATGCAGAGACAGCGGCACAGCGCCCGCAGGCAGAGCCGCATCGCCGTCATAAGGCGGCAGGGTAACCCATCCACTTGGCCCGTCGATCTCAGCAAGAGGCGCACGCAGATCATCTGCCAGCGCCGCCCCGAGTGCCTTTTCATAACCGGCGGCGACACGCATTTCATCCAGAACATGCCCGCCCTCGGCAGTGTCACGTTCCACCAGCTTCGCAAGGGCCGTCACCTCAGCACGCAGCGCACCCAGCTCTCCTTCGGCTTCGGAGCGGCGAGCACGGGCCTCTGCTTCTCGCGATTGGGTGTCATTGCGGGCTTCATCCGCCGCCGCGAGGGTTTCATCTGCCAGTTCAGCAGCCGCGCGCGTCTCTTCTTCAGCGCCGACTGCCGCTTCAAATGCGGCCTCGGCTTCGGCCAGTGTTTCGCGGGCGGCCGCCATCGCCTCGCGGGAACTGCCGCCTTCCTCTTCCGCACGACTCAGTGCGCGACGGCAATCCTCAACCTGGCGCTGCGCGGACTGGTGGCGCGCGGCTAACCGTGCCACATCTTCGGTCAAACTCGTCAGATGCTCTTCGCGCGCCTGAAGAACAGATCCGGCCTCGCGGGATCGCTCAACGGCTTCGGCCATGCGGTCATCATGGCCAATGGCCGCCCGCGCCAATTCGCGCTGTTCCCAGTCCAGCCGCTCGATTGTCTCGCCGGCATCCCGGTTCAGCCCGCTTTCACGTTCGATATCAAGGCCCAACTGCGCCACACGGTTGGTCAGCGTCTCGATTGTCTGGCGTGCCTGTGACTCTTGATCGCTCAGCGCATCGCGCTGCACGAACAGACGTTGCAGGACCGCCGCTGCGATCGCTTCTTCCTCGCGCAGAGGCGGCAATGCGCCCTCTGCTTCTAGTCGCTTCCCATCTGCGACACGGGCTAGCGCCTCGGCCTTGGCGGCCTGCGTCTCACGCGCGCGTAGGACATCTTCTGCCTCAAGCCGCGCGTCATCGGCCTCGCGCCAGCGGCGATACAGCAACATCCCCTCCGCCCGGCGCAGCTGCTCACCGATATCACGATAGCGCTGCGCCTGTCGGGCCTGACGGGCCAGTTGCGAAAGCTGAGCAGCCAGTTGCTCGATCACGTCATCCACGCGCAGCAGGTTCTGTTCGGTGTTCTTGAGCTTCAGTTCAGCCTCATGCCGCCTCTGGTAGAGTCCCGAAATACCTGCAGCCTCCTCCAGAATACGCCGCCGGGCCTTCGGTTTGGCATTGATCAGTTCGGCAATCTGTCCCTGTCGAACCAACGCTGGCGAATGTGCGCCGGTCGAGGCATCAGCAAACAGCATCTGCACGTCGCGGGCGCGCACATCCTTACCATTGGTCTTGTAGGCACTGCCAACATCACGGGTGATGCGGCGCAGAATTTCCAGATTGTCACTTTCGTTGAACCCGGACGGCGCAAGCCGCTCGCTATTGTCGATTTGCAGGCTGACCTCAGCAAAGTTACGCGCAGGCCGGGAACTTGTCCCCGCAAAGATCACGTCCTCCATGCCACCGCCGCGCATGGCCTTCGGGCGGTTTTCGCCCATCACCCAACGCAGCGCCTCGAGCAGGTTCGATTTGCCGCAGCCATTTGGCCCGACAACCCCAGTCAGGCCATCCGCGATCAGCAGATCCGTTGGGTCCACAAAGCTCTTGAAGCCATTCAGTCTGAGTTTCGAGAAGCGCAAGCCGATATCCTATGATTCATTGGGGTCCAAGTGTCATGGGTTTGTTACACCACTGTCAATGTGGCCGCCCCCCAAATCCGCTAGCTCAGCGCGATATCGCCACCATATATTGTGGATAACTTTCTATTTCCCGCTTAACCGGCTACGCAGTCCAATCGCCCGACCAGCACGGCCTGATCGCCCAGTACATAGCCCACGCTACACCCACTGGCCAATTCCATGGCACGGGCCGCCCGACCTCTGATCGGTCCAAGCCGCGGCGCATACTGTGGGTTGACGCGAACGGCTTCTGCCAACCGACCGCGCATCCTGACATCAAAAACGCTGCCGTCCACGGCAATCCTCTGCACGGTCTGGCCCCGAAAATGCGGGCTTGCGGTATCGCAGGCGGCAAGTAATACGACAAGGAGGAATGTAAAAATCGAGCGGAATAGAACCGTGGATCTGGCCGGGTCGAACATGCGTATCACCGTGACGGTTGTGACAAATTCTTCGGTCTTGCTCTCACAGCTAGCATGGAACGCGCAGGTTGTCTGCCGAATGGATGCCGCCCTCTTGCAGCCGCACCTGCCGCGTGGTCATATGTTTTGACCAATAACGCACCTCAGAAGGCAATCATCATGCCCTTTCAAAAAGTTCAGCCCGAAAAACTCTCTGCTTCAGTGGTGCGCCAGATCGAACAGTTCATTCTGCGAGGCATCCTGACACCGGGCGAGCGGTTGCCTGCGGAACGCGAACTGGCGGAGCGTCTGGGCGTATCGCGGCCATCCCTACGGGACGCGCTGGCAGAATTGCAGAGCCGAGGCCTGCTCACGTCGCGGGCCGGTGCCGGTGTTTTTGTTGCCGATGTGCTCGGCTCAGCCTTTTCGCCTGCCCTGGTGCAGCTCTTTGCCAGCCATGATGAGGCCGTTTTCGACTACCTCAGCTTTCGCCGGGACATGGAAGGCCTCGCGGCGGAGCGCGCGGCCAAATACGGTTCCGACTATGATCTTCAGGTCATTCAGACCATCTTTGAAAAGATGGAACAGGCCGGTGATCCTGCCACTTCAGAGGAAGCGGCAGCTCTGGACGCGCAGTTCCATTCCGCGATCATGGATGCGAGCCACAATGTCGTCATGCTGCATATGATGCGGTCGATGTTCGACCTGCTGCGGGAGGGAGTCTTCTACAACCGCCAGATCATGTTCCAACAGCACACCACGCGCGAGGCCCTGCTCGCGCAGCACAGCGCCATCAACGCCGCTTTGCAGGCGCGCGACCCGGATGCAGCGCGGGCGGCGGTCGAAACCCATCTGGATTACGTGAAACAGGCGCTCAGCGACCATCAGCGCACCCTGCGTAACGCGGAAATCGCCAAGCAGAGGCTTGAGCACGAAATCAGCAAGTCCTGAGCCAGGCGCCGCCCCCATTCAGCACGGCCGGGATCAGGCTTCGGGCATGGACGCGAGCCACTCCGCCACGACCTCTTCGGGGTATCCTCGGTGGAAATGCGACTTCCACGGGTAGGCTGGCCGATCGGTGCCGTCTTTCAGCCGGACCTTATTCGCATCCCCCCTGTCGACCGCCGGGTTCCCAACCGCGATCCGATGATCTGCAACATCTCTCGTGACTGCGCTACAGGCTCCAACCAGGGCACCCTCGCCGACAGTCACCCCGGGGAGGACGGTTGTCATCGTGGCAATCACAGCAAATGACTTGATCCGAGCGCCAAGCAATACCTCGCTGGGCGGATGGGGGTCATTGGTCAGCACAACATAGGGAAAGATCCAGACATAATCGTCGATGACGCTCTTTTGGCCGATATGGACATTGCTGTGCAGCCGGACGTAATCACCAACCGCGCAATGGCCCTGAATATCGCCCAGAGTGCCTATCTGGAAACCGCGTCCGGCCGAGGTCAGTTCACGGACGGTGACACGATGACCGGTCACCAGCCCCTCTCCAAAAGTCGAGCTTTCATAGAAAACGCTGTGTGAACGTATGTTGGAGCGTGCCGAGATCCGCAGCGGCGACCCATCCCCAAGCCGGGTTTCAACGCCGAGTTCGCAATTGCTTCCTATGCTTGTGCCCTCACCGATCTCGACATTGTCATGGATGATCGAGAACGGACCGATTTCCACGCTTGGGTGAATCTTGGCATTGGGGCTGACAATGGCCGTCGGGTGGGCGCGCATGTGAGTCTCCTTCGGGACTTGGAGGCCCGAGCTCCGGCTCGGGATCTTGGCTCACTTCTATCGTTCGGCCCGCGTCCGATCCACCATTTAGGTCAGCAATCGCGCCACTCCAATGGCCGAGCCCACAGCTGGGCGAACAAAAAACCCGGCCACATGAGCCGGGTTTTTTAATACGCGCCGATAACAAGTGCAGGTTAGTGCAGCTTGGCGTCCACGTCAGCGATAGCAGCGTCGATCAGCTTGTTGGCTTCTGTCGCTGTCATCTGCTTCGAAATCACAGCATCCGCCGCCGCAATAGCAACGAGGATGGCCTGATCGCGTACTTCTTTCACCGCAGAATCCTGCGCTGCCTTGATCTGCTCCTCGGCAGCCGTCATACGACGGGCGATCGAGACTTCCAGATCCGCCTTGGCCTGCTCAGCCGCCTTGGCAGCATCTTCACGTGCCGAAGCAACGATCCGGTCAGCCTGCGCCTGAACTTCCTGCTGCTTACGTTCGTAAGACGCCAGAATGGTCTGGGCTTCTTCACGCAGGGCACGGGCCTCTTCGAGGTCCTTCTTGATGCCTTCCGCACGGGCGTCAAGCTGACCCCCCAGCAGACCGGGCACCTTGGCATAGAGCAGAATACCGACGAACAGCAGGAACGCGAGCGTCACGACAAAGTCGGTGTTGCTCATCGACAGGAACGGGCCAGACGCCGCAAACGCGGGGCTGGTGGCACCAAAGGTCAGAGCAAGAGCCAATACTGAGCGCATGTTCTTATCCTTTCATCCGGTCGGCAACCGCGGCTGCGACGGCTTTTTCGTCTGCCTTGCCGCCAAATGCGGCGACGATTTCGGCGGCGGTATCTACAGCGACGGCTTCGACGCTGGCGATGGCACCGGCCTTGATCTCGGCGATGACGGCTTCTGATTCAGTTGCTTTGGCCGATATCTGTGCGTCTGCCTTGGCAATGGCCTCATCCAGATCTGCCTGGATTTCCGCACGGGTCTCAGCAGCGATGCGCTGAGCCTCGGCACGGGCATCCGCCAGAGCTTGATTGTAAGCGGTTTCGGCCTCAACGGCTTTGGCCTTCAGGTCTTCAGCCGCGGCGAGGTCGTTGGTAATGGTTCCCTGACGCTCGGCCAACACTGCCGCAATGCGGGGCAGCGCGATGCGCGACAGGATAAAATAGATCACGACGAGCGTGACCACGAGCCAGAAGATCTGGTTCGCATAGGTCGAGAAGTCCAGCTGCGGCATGCCGCCCGAACCGTGGGCAGCCTCTGCGGCACCGTGACCTGCGTCCTGCGTCTGAGTTGCCATGTCGTCCTCCTAGGGAACTTGCCGTTACACCGGGCGGCGCAGTCGTCCACACCGCCCGGCCGTAAGGAAAATGGTTCCGAAGGGTCTTAGACGGCGAACATCAGCAGCAGAGCGACCAGGAACGAGAAGATGCCCAGAGCTTCTGCAAATGCGATGCCGATGAAGAGGGTTGCGGTCTGGGAAGCAGCCGCGGAGGGGTTGCGCAGAGCGCCTGCCAGGAAGTTAGCAGCAACATTGCCAACACCCAGTGCAGCAATACCAGTACCCATGCCAGCCAGGCCAGCGCCGATGTGTGCGAGTTCGCCTTCCATTGTGTATCTCCTTACGATTGGAAGTTGAGGATCTTGTTGTTCGGACCTAACCGCGACTTAATGCGACGGATGAAGCGCGTCCTTCAGGTACACGCAGGTCAGAATTGTGAACACGTAGGCCTGAATGAAGGCCACGAGAACTTCGAGTGCGTAAACCGCGGTGATGGCAAAGATCGGCAGGAAGCTGAACAGGCCCAATGCGCCTGCAAAACCTGCGAATACCTTCAAAACCGCGTGGCCAGCCATCACGTTACCTGCAAGACGAATGCAATGGCTGACGGGGCGCACGAAATAGGAAATCAGTTCGATGATCGCGAGCACCGGGCGCAGCGCCAACGGTGCGGAGCTGACCCAGAACAGGCCCAGGAACTTGGTGCCGTGCAGCACAAAGCCGGTCACGGTCACGGTCACAAAAACCAGCATCGCTAGAACCGCAGTTACGGCAAAATGCGAGGTGGTGGTGAAGCTGCCGGGGATCAGGCCCAGCATGTTCGCGGTCAGGATGAACATGAACAGGGTCATGATGTAGGGGAAGAACTTCAGACCGTCTTTACCGGTGACGTCTTCGACCATCTTGTAGATGAACCCGTAGGCAAGTTCAGCAACCGACTGAATGCGCGACGGAACAATCGCGCGCTTGGACGATCCCAGTACCATCAGAGCGAAGATTGCGACAATCGCCAGCCCCATCCACAGGGTCACGTTGGTCGGGGTGTAGAAGTTCAGCTCTGCTGCGCCACCCAGCGGCTTTACCAGGAACTGGTCAGTCGGGTGAATCTGGAGCCCCGGAATAGCGGGCGCAAAGAACAGCCCAGACGCAAGTACCAGCAGAAAAGCTGCACCAAAGATTAGTTTGCCCATTGTCCCGTTTCTCCTGTCGCCGGGGGATCAATCCCGGTCTTGCGCATCTTGTTCGGCCATTTCGGCCAGTTTCTTTTCCTGGATCTCTTGCGCGCTGCGGAGCATTGTCTTTACCCCGGCCGCCAAACCCAGCATTGTGAACAGCACCAGAAAGATCGGTATGGTCCCAAAAAGAAGATCCAAACCGTACCCGATGCCAAAGCCGATCATCAGACCGGCCACCAATTCAATCACCATTCTCCAGGCATCGCTTGCCGTCGAATAATGTTCGTCCACACGTGGCTTGGGCTCATGGGCCTTACGCGCCTCTGCCAGCCTGGCCTCGAGCTGCGCCAAACGCTGCTTTTCCGGCTCTTGTGACACGGGCGCCATCCTCACGTGAATTCTGATGCGGTGCTAAGGAGTCCTAGGTCCAGAGTCAACAACGCAGATTGCACTGCGGCAGGACGCGCAAGATACTGAAAATAATAAATATTAAAGACAACCCCTCTTGGCCGCGGATGACTTTTCGTTGCGGCCCCGTGAAACTCACCCTGAAAACTCATATTCAACCAAAAGGTTGATTTTCCTCAGAGCGCGGGTTTGCGCCGGATTTTGCCAACCAAACGGCCGTCGATCATCACCAGCCCGAGCAAGATCGCAGCCATGCCCGCCAGATGCTCCACTTTAAGAGGTTCCTGAAGCACCCAGGCCCCCATCACCAAAGCCGAAACCGGCGCAATCAAGGTGGGCAGGGTAATATTGGTTGGCCCCACCCGCGGCAGAACCCAGTAGAACAGGATAAAGGCGGCGGAGGTCAGAATGAAACCAATCACCAGCAGCGCACCCCAGGTCTCCAGCCGTGTGATGACAGGCACGCCTTCGGCCCAGATCGCAAGCGGCGCGATCGCGGCTGTTGCTCCGGTCAGGGCGATGGCAACCAGGACCACCGGATCCATATCGCGAAACTGCCGGGCAATATTGACTGAGAACGCATAGCACAGCGGCGCACAAAGCGTCACGAGCACGGCCCATATCTCGGATTGCCGCCCCCCTTGCAAAAGCGGCAACGACAGCACCAGAATACCGAGGAACCCAAACATCACACCCATTGATTTCAGCACTGTCGCCCGCTCTCCACCCGGCCAGAAATGCGCCACAACAACTGCTAGCGCCGGGGTAAAGGCATTGAGAATCCCGGCCACGCCGCTGGCAATATGCTGCTGACCCAGTGCGTAAAAGGCAAAGGGCGCAGCGTAGCTCAATACGCCGAAGCCAAACAAAGCCAACCAGCGCGACGGTTGCTCCGGCACCCGTTTGCGGGCCGCCAAAACATAGATCCAGCATCCAAGCGCCCCAAAGCCGACACGGCCCATCGAAACCGACAGCGGCCCCAACTCGCGCAGCAGCACAGCGTTGAACATGAAGGACATGCCCCAACCGATGCCCAGCACAAAGATCGCCGCCCAATATTTCAGTGCCATGTCACGTCTCTCCGGTGCTGCAATCTCTGACCCGGGAGTTATGGGGTTCACAGCTTGGGATTGTCGACCCGCATTCTGCGGTTTAGGTGTGTCAGAATGAGCGACCCCCTTGATATTGTCTTTGCCGCGCTTGCAGATCCAACACGACGCAGCATTCTGACCATGCTGCTGGAGGATGATATGGCTGTTACAGACGTTGCGGATCCCTTTGACATGTCGCTGGCGGCAATTTCCAAACACCTGACGATCCTGAGCCGCGCCGGTTTGATCGCGCAGGAAAAACGGGGCCGGGTCAAATGGTGCAAGCTACAACCGGATGCCATGCGGTCCGCCAGTGTCTGGATGCAGGGGTTTGGTCAGTACGAGCCCGTCAATCTGGATGCGTTCGAGCGGTTCCTGGAAACCGAACTCGGAACCCCGGCGAACGATCTGTCATCGGATTGACGCCGATCCGCCAGCCTCTGCCGCTGCCATCGGTGGGCGACCTTCCCGCAGCAGAAGCCAAAGCGCCCAGATCGTGCAGAGCACGCCCAGCGCCACGATACCGCCCGGAGCCGGTCGACCCAATGCGATTTCCCACAGGATGACCCAGCTCGGCGTCAGATAGGTATAGGCCATCACCTTGGCGGACGGCAGATGAAGCGTCGCGTATTGCAGCAAGACAAAGGTCGCGGCACTGGCAATCAGCGCCACATAAAGCAGAACCAGCCAGACAAGCGGTGACAGCCCGACCCAATCCGTCGCGCTGATATCAGCCCAACCCACCACCACCAGGATGATGGCCCCGGCAACCAGCATACCAAAGGTAAACACCACCGCAGGTTCCCCGCGATTCAGCAGCCGCACCATCGGCGTATAGACGGCATGAGCCACGCAGCCCCAGAAATAGATCACCTCTCCGCGACCGACCTCAAACGCCCAGATCGCCGCCAGATCACCACGAAATATGACCCAGATCGCGCCCGCCGCGCCGATCGCCAAAGCCAACGCCATCCGCCAGCTCGTAACCTGGCGCAACAGCAGCCAGCCGAAAATGCCGCTCAGAACCGGTGTCAGCGTAAAGACGGCGGCAGCACTGACCGGCGCTGCCGTTTGCAGGCCATAGAACATCAGAACAAAATAGACCGCAAAGAAGCCGCCCAGAAGGATGAAGCGCCAGGGCGCCTGAAAATTCCGTCGCCGCAGGCCATGAGTCACCTGGGCGGCAATGCCAATCACAACCGCAGCAATTATGAACCTCGCCGCGTTCAGGGCCATCGGAGCGATGTCGTTGGCGACCATGGAGCCAAGCGAAAACGATCCGGCCACCAACGCCGAGAAGAGCAGCATAGCCAGATGGCCACGATGGGCCGGTGTCATTCGGCCCAGGCCTTGGCTTCTGCTTTCAGAAAGCTGAGGAAGCTCTGAACCTTGGTGGTGCGATGCAGATCCACATGGGTGACCAGCCACAAATCGCCACTCCACTCGGGCAGCGGCTCCATGATCTGTGTCAGTTCGGGATGCCGCGCAGCTTCCCATTTGGTCAGAAAACCGATCCCCGCCCCGGCCAAGAGCGCGTCCTGTATCGACGCCCCATTGACGCAGCGGAATGACAGCGCGCTCTCGGGGGCATGCGCTCGCAGCCAGCGGGAGTAAGGCGCGCGGCTGTCGATATCATCGTTACAAATGAAGCGATGATTGGGCATATCCTCAAGCCCGTTCAGGGGGCCGAACCGCTCCAGATAGGACCTGCTGGCGTAAAGCCCATGTTGCTGACGCATAAACGGCTGAACCACGTTGTCAGGCTGCTCAGGCGGAGATCCGGCACGAATCGCCACATGCGCCTCACCGTATTCCAGGCGAAACAGGCGGCTGCCGGTCAGGAACCGGATCACCAGCTCCGGATGCTGACGCTGAAACTCGGTCAGTGCAGGAACCAGAAGCGCCGACATCGACGACAGCGATGTCACGACCAGTTCGCCCGAGACAGCATCGCCGTGCCCCTTGAGCCGACCGACAAGCTGGCCAAACTGATCATCTGTGGCCTGCGCCACGCGCAGCAGATCCTGCCCGGCCTCTGTCGGTGTGTAGCCACGGGCATGGCGTTGGAACAGCTTCACGCCCAACCGCGCCTCAATAGCATCGACGTGGCGAATGACCGTGGCATGGTGAACCCCCAAAACTTCGGCGGCGCCGCTGACCGTCCCCATGCGCGCGACCTGATAGGCAGTGCGTACCTCGTCCCAGTTCTCCATGGCTATCTCTCAACTTGCGACCCACTTACTGCAAACATGCACATTCCACCAAGGACGGCCAGAGAAAGGTTCGCAATTGCGCAAAGGTCAGCCAGAGTTTGAGCAGTTCAGACCCAGGTGATCGCCACACCCAAACGCTGCATAACATCGAGAAAGGCCGGACGGCTCAGCGCGACCGTCCGATCATTAACCAGCGGGTGCATGTAGATCAGGTCGACCTGCTGGGCAGCCTTGTCCATGTAGAAATGCACATCTCTTTCGACACCATTGATCATCGCAAGCGGCGTCACCGCTCCTGGGCGCACACCGAGGGTCTGAAACAGCCGCTCTGCCGAGCCGAACGACAGCGTCCCCAGCCCCAGCTCAGCGGCGAGACGCTTCAGATCGACGTCGCGGTCCTGTTCCAAACTGATCAGGTGGTTGCGTTTCTTCTTGTCCCGCAAATAGAGGTTCTTCAACCGCAATGCGGTCTTCCCCGGCTCTACGAACTCCGCTTCGACCGCTTTTGCCTCCTCAACCGTGCGCAGCGGTGGATGGCGGTGCAACCGGTAGCCGATGCCCCAGACATCCAGCTGCGCCAGCAGTTTATCGCAGGAAACCGGTAGGCTGTCCTGTAGCTCGGTTGATGCATCCATTGCGGCCTCATGCTGTTATCGTTCTGCAGATCACGTGATGTCAGCAGATCAATAAGAAACCCACAAGGACGCAAGGGGTAACATCATAGTTTCGCCGGCGTTTCACTGTTGGTTGGTCAGTCTGCCATAGACCGGCTACACCCGCCGTGCCTCCTCATAATGATCGAAACCGCTTGAGAACCACGCCGTACCGCGGGTCGCACTGGCCAGGCTGTTGCACAGCTGCTCCTGCGCGGCGACAGGCAGTAGGGTTTCAAACACATCCCACCCGGCGGCATCTGGATGGGCGGCAAAGCCCAGGATCTGCCCCTGCATTCCGCTCACCACGGGGACCAGCCCGCCGGTAAAGACGGAGGGTACGTGAATTTCCACGCGCATAATCGGTTGCAGCACCACAGACCCGGCCTGCGCCAATGCCTCACGCACCGCAGATTTGCCAGCGGTGCGGAAAGCAAAATCGGAACTGTCGACGGAGTGGTGTTTGCCATCCAGCAGGGTTACCTTCACGTCGACCACAGGGTGACCGTTGACACTGGCTTGCAGAGCCTCTCGCGCGCCGGCTTCGACTGAAGGAATATACCCTTTGGGTACGGCACCACCCTTGACCTCATCCGTAAACTGAAACCCTGATCCGCGCGCTGCGGGGGCGATGCTCAGCACGACATCCGCAAACTGGCCCGCCCCCCCGGACTGCTTGCGGTGGCGATGATGGATTGTGGCAGGACGGGTGATCGTCTCCCGAAGGGCGGGTGGCACCGGTTTGTCACTGACCTCAATGCCAAACGACCCTTTTAGCAGCGACAGAATCCGGCGCAGGTGCAACGGCCCCTGGAGGTGGAGCAGCGCATGACCGCTCATTTCGTCCTGATCAACTCGCAGCCCCGGATCTACCTCAGCAATTCTTTCCAGCGCAGAGGTAAGGCGGACATCATCGCGATCATGTAAAGGGGTGAGGATCCGTTGATAACTTGCCGGGCGTGGCTGCGCCCAGTCCGGCAGTTCCGCAGCGTGGTCTTTAAGATAGGTATATCCAAGACTGAGATGATCAGACTTGACCACCTGCGCGATATCGCCTGGCGCCAACTCACCGGCATCAGATGAGGCACCATTGCTGCCATTCCCCGCAGATCGTGAAGGCGTCTGGACGCCTGCCCCGTTCTTTGCAAACCCGCCATCACCGTTCAGTTGGGTCATCGCCCCCAGGTTGCCGCCACCGACCTGTGCGCCGATCCCGACAGGTTCGCTGAGCGCGCGGACCACAACTGTCTTGCCAAGATGTTTGACGAGGTCACCGATGCAGCCCACTGCAAGGGGCGTTCCGTCCCCCGCCAACCGCTGCGCAGCAACATCAACTGCCGGGGCCTCATGCCGAAGGGATTTCATAAGCCGCACAATCCCGTTGCGATGCAGCGCCGACCCCAGCAACGCAGGGATCAGGTCATTGTGCTGCAATACCCGCGTGGCGACATCATAGACCGCTTCGGTCAGCGGCTTGCGATCCTCGATCAATTGCTCCAGCAGATCGTCGTCGTAGTCCGCCAGCGCCTCCAGCATCTCTCCGCGCGCCTGACGCTCGCGTGCATGGATGCTGTCAGGGAAGGCCACAAGGGCCGAGGGCTGCCCCTCCTGATACTTCCACGCCCGCTCTGAGATCAGGTCTACTGCCCCGATCACCTCACCACCCGCCCGCATAGGGATCTGACGCAGTACGATATTGTGCCGACAATAGGTTTGTAGCGCAGCAACAATATCCGCCACCCGCCCTGCGGCCTGATCCATACGGTTGATAAAAAGAAAGGCGGGAACACCCGCCTCTTCGACCATACGCAGATAGGGCGCGGCCAAGACCCCGGCGGCGGGATCAGCAGGCACGCAGACCACCGTTGCATCACTGGCGGCCAAAGCGGGCCCGGCGATGGCCAGGTTTTCAACCCCGCCGGCGATATCAATCACCCCCCAGTTTTCCTCCATGAACTGGAAGGCTCTCAGATCTGCAACGCCCGTGGCGTGCTGTGGTTTTTGCCCAGGCTCCTGAAGTGTCGCCAGTGCCGTTGCCAACTCCGTTTTACCGGATTGGGAGGGGCCGATGATCGAAAATACACGCATCTGTCATGATCCTTCTGATGGCTGCAAAGCCGCCCGATGAAGGAATGCGGCATTAGATTGCCGCAACAGATGCCTTGAGAATAACTGCCTCTCGCGTGGTGCCGCTTATTCGACACCGTAGTTTCGTCATATGGGGGAACACCCGAATAAGCGCCCGTAAAGTGGTCGCCGAGGTGCCGTCTCCCTGCGATATTCCCTCAGGGAGGTGGCTCGCGTCAACCGTTGCACCCAGCGCATGGCAGCCTCCCCCTCGCTCTGTCTGGGCGCGCCGGGTTGACTCACTCCGGACAAAGGCGTAACGCATGCTGCAAATCCGGGAGCCATGATGAGTCTTCCGGTCCCTGCCCGTGTCAGGGATCGCCCCCCACCAGCGTGTTACGCCCGTGGGGGCGATTGTGCATGGATCATTTGCTCCCTACATGTGGGGCGTCCACTTCGAAACCGGCATAGGAGGCCGCAGGCATGTTTGAAAATCTATCCGAACGCCTATCCGGTGTCTTCGACCGGTTGACCAAACAGGGCGCGCTCTCTGAAGAAGATGTGAAAACCGCCCTGCGCGAAGTCCGTGTCGCGCTGCTCGAGGCAGATGTTTCCCTGCCGGTCGCCCGCGATTTTGTGAAGCGCGTACAGGAGCAGGCAACGGGCCAAGCCGTCACCAAATCGGTCACCCCGGGCCAGCAGGTTGTAAAGATCGTCCATGACGCACTGGTTGACGTGCTGCGCGGCGACGAAGATCCCGGACAGCTGAAGGTCGACAATCCTCCCGCGCCGATCCTGATGGTCGGTTTGCAGGGGTCAGGTAAGACCACGACCACCGGCAAGCTTGCCAAGCGTCTGAAAGATAAAGAAGGCAAGCGCGTCCTGATGGCGTCGCTTGACGTCTATCGCCCTGCCGCGATGGACCAGCTGGCTGTGCTGGGCACACAGATCGGTGTCGACACGCTGCCCATCGTTCCGGGCCAGAAACCCGTCGATATCGCCAAACGCGCCAAACAGCAGGCGGCGCTTGGTGGTTACGACGTCTATATGCTCGACACGGCGGGCCGGTTGCAGATCGACGAAGTGTTGATGCGGGAGGTCGAAGACGTCCGTGATGTCGTCTCCCCCCGCGAAACCCTGCTTGTTGTTGACGGGCTGACAGGTCAGGTCGCCGTTGAGGTGGCCGAAGAATTCGATGCCAAAATTGGCATCTCCGGTGTGGTCCTGACCCGGATGGATGGCGACGGCCGTGGCGGTGCGGCGCTTTCGATGCGCGCTGTCACCGGCAAGCCGATCCGCTTTGTTGGTCTCGGCGAGAAAATGGACGCCATCGAAACCTTCGAGCCGGATCGAATCGCGGGCCGGATCCTCGGCATGGGCGACATCGTTGCACTGGTCGAAAAGGCCCAAGAAACCATCGAGGCCGAACAGGCTGAGCGCATGATGAAGCGCATGATGAAGGGTCAATTCAATATGAATGACCTGAAGATGCAGCTTGAGCAGATGATCCAGATGGGCGGCATGCAGGGCATGATGCAGATGATGCCTGGCATGGCGAAGATGGCCAAGCAGGTTGAGGATTCGGGGTTCGACGACAAGGTTCTGCGTCAGCAGATCGCCATGATCCAGTCGATGACCAAGAAAGAACGCGCCAATCCTGCCCTGCTCCAGGCGTCTCGCAAGAAACGGATTGCAGCAGGATCCGGCATGCAGGTCTCTGACCTCAACAAGCTCATGAAAATGCATCGCCAGATGGCCGACGTCATGAAGAAAATGGGTAAGATGGGCAAAGGCAAGATGCTGAAGCAGGCTATGAAAGGCATGTTCGGCAAAGGTGGCATGCCCGAAATGGCCGGCATGGATCCGAGCCAGATGGACCCAAAAGCGCTGGAAGCGGCGGCCAAGGCGATGGGCGGCAAGGGCGGTTTGCCCGGCGGTCTCGGCGGGCTTGGTGGTCTCGGGGGTGGCATGGGGCTGCCCGGCGGCCTCTCCGGTTTCGGCAAGAAGAAATAAGCTGCATGATCGCCTCCATCCCTACCCTTCAGACCGAGCGCCTGACGCTGCGCGCCCCCAAGCTTGAGGATTTTGAGCATTGGGCCGCGTTCTTTGCGTCCGAACGCGCCCGCTACGAGCGTGGCATCCTGCCGCGCGGCGAAGCGTGGAGAGTCTGGGCCGGGGATGTGGCACTTTGGACACTTCGTGGGTACGGCCCCTTCGGTGTCGAAATCCGAGAAACCGGCGCCTATGCGGGCGAGGTCGGGATTTACCAACCGGACGGCTATCCCGGCCCGGAACTGGGCTGGTTCGTCGTCCCCGAAGCTGAAGGCAAGGGAATCGCTGCCGAGGCCGCGCAAGCTGTCATGACCTGGGCGCGACAGAATTTCGGCTGGGACAGTCTGATCAATATTATCGACCCGAACAACCACCGATCAATCGCCCTGGGCCAGCGTCTCGGCGGTGTTATCGACCCCGACGCAGAGGGCGAATGCGTCGGCGACGTGGTGATCGTGCATGATCTGCGGGGACTGGCATGATGCAGATCCCGGCTATCCTTCAGC
The DNA here is from genome assembly GCF_048056275.1 of Phaeobacter sp. JH20_26. Lineage (NCBI taxonomy): Bacteria > Pseudomonadati > Pseudomonadota > Alphaproteobacteria > Rhodobacterales > Roseobacteraceae > Phaeobacter > Phaeobacter sp. JH20_26. The sequence goes on from NZ_JAYMWL010000016.1 coordinate 62,574, forward strand.
TTGAAACCGAACACTTGGTCCTGCGCGGACCGGAGGCCTACGCATGATGGCCACCCATCTTCCCACACGCGTCTTTACCCACATCCGCTCCGCTGTGGCCGCCTTGCCACAGCGCAACAGCGCCTTAACCCCTTGTTTCCCGGCATCTGGCATCATCGAGCCGTCATTGATGCCGAAACAGGTCACTGGTGCGCGCGCGGCAGGGGCCGAAACGAGTGTGGGTATGCCAGACACAGACAATCGTTTCCCTAGCCTCATGACGAAGAGGCTATTGTTGGTCTCCCCTGCGGAGGCCGGTTTTGACGCGCATGATGCCTTCCTGCGCATTGGTGCGCCGCGCTTCATCGACGCGGTCGACGATCCTGATGCGCTGTGGTGGTCGATAGCGACGATCATCGGCCACTGGCACCTGCGTGGTTACGGATTGTTCGCCCTCATCGAGCGCAATACCGGGCGCCCGGTCGGCATGATTGGCCCCTGGTTCCCGAAGGGCTGGCCAGAGCCGGAGCTTTCGTGGCACCTGACCGAGGATGCCCGTGGTAAAGGCTACGCAAGCGAGGCCGCAGAGGTCGTTCTCGACTGGCTGTTCCGCGAGAAAAACTGGAGCAGTATCGCCTCCTTCATTCCCGAGGACAACGCAGCCTCCATTGCCTTGGCGCAGCGAATCGGCGCCCGCCCAGAAAAATTAGTATCGTTCCGCCTCGCACCTGCACACAATATGCGCACCTGGCGCCATCAGCCCCGCAAACACCTGCTGGACCGGCCTGCAATCACAGGGCGCCTTCAATGATCTATTACCACTGCGACTTCAGCGCGGGGGGCATCTGATGCCATCGTCCATCCCCGTAATCGAAACCAAGCGCCTGATTCTGCGTGGCCCGGAAGCCGTGGATTATCCCGACTTCAAAGCCACGTTCAGTTCCTATCGTGCGCGTTTCATGGGCGGTCCACTGAACCCCTATGAGGCCTGGATGCTCTATGCCGCCGAAATCGGCCACTGGCAGGTGCGTGGCTTTGGCATGTGGATGATCCACGATAAGACCACCGAGGAAACTTACGGCATGGCCGGTGGCTGGATGCCTGCTGGCTGGCCCGAGCGTGAGATCGCCTGGATCATCTGGCCCGATGCCGCAGGTAAAGGCTATGCGCTGGAAGCAACCCACGCGGCACGGAACTACTATTACAATACGCTCGGCTGGGATGGGGCGGTCAGCTATATTGACCCCAAGAACCTGGATTCGATCCGTCTTGCCGAACGGCTGGGTGCCAAGAAGGACCAGGACGCCGCAACCATTGATGGCAACGACGCCGTCTACAGGCATCCCGCACCAGAAGCACTCAAGAACAGCCAGTTGTCCCATGGGATCGAGATGGAGATAAGCCACTACGCAGATCCCATGTTCAAACCGGAGGGTTGGGCGCTTGACTGATCTATTCACCCAACGCTGCCTGATGCGATATGCCTTCATTGCCTTGTGGAGCCAGAAATGACGACAGAGACTCAAGATCCCGTCGCCCGCGCAGCGGCGTTGCTGAAAGGCCACCGCGAGAGTATTGATCGCCTCGATGCGATCCTCGTCTACACGTTGGGCGAGCGGTTCAAGCACACCCAGGCGGTGGGCCGTCTCAAGGCAGAACACGACCTTCCCCCGTCCGATCCGACGCGTGAGACAGCGCAGATCGCACGGCTCGAAGACCTGGCGAAACAGGCCGACCTGGACCCCGATTTCGCCAAGGCTTTCCTGAATTTCATTATTCAGGAAGTCATCCGACACCACAAGAAACACCAGGAATAACAGGGATTTCCCTGCAAACGCCATTAAAGGAGACTGAACCCATGGCAATGAAAATTCGTCTGGCCCGCGGCGGCTCGAAAAAGCGTCCCTTCTACCGCATCGTGGCTGCCGACAGCCGCATGCCGCGCGATGGTCGCTTCATCGAAAAGCTGGGCACCTACAACCCGCTGCTGCCGAAAGACAGCGAAGAGCGCGTGAAAATGGACATGGAGCGTGTGCAGCACTGGCTGGACCAGGGCGCCCAGCCCACAGATCGTATCGCTCGCATGTTGGAATCCGCTGGCGTACGCGCTAAGGTTGAACGCAACAACCCTAAGAAAGGCACCCCGGGCAAGAAAGCCCAGGAACGTGCTGAAGAGAAAGCAGCCAAAGCTGCCGAAGCGACTGCAGAAGCGGAGTAAGTTGATGAACATGCGGGACAATTCATTCTCTGAAGACTTCCGCATGCAACTTGATCTGTTGATGCGTGTCCGGCGCGATGTGCGCCGGTTCCGCTCTGATCCGGTGGACGAGACAGTGCTCACGCGCTGTCTCGACACCATTCAGCTGGCTCCCTCCGTGGGTCTAAGCGAACCATGGCGGGTCATTCGCGTCGAAAGTGACGCAGCCCGGGCCGCCGCACTTGCCAATTTTGAAAGCGCAAACGCCGAAGCGCTAGCGGGTTTCTCCGAAGCCAAGGCCGAACGCTACGCCAAACTGAAGCTTTCAGGCATGCGCGAAGCACCGGTTCAGTTGGCGATCTACTGCGACGATTCCACCACAAAAGGTCACAAGTTGGGCGCCGGCACCATGCCGGAGATGCGTCGCTATTCGGTGGTCACCGCCGTGACTCTGTTCTGGCTGGCCTTGCGCGCCGAAGGGCTGGGGCTGGGCTGGGTATCCATCCTTGACCCACAACGGTTGAACAGGGATCTGGATGTGCCAGCGGACTGGCAGCTGATCGGCTATTTCTGTGTTGGTCACCCGGAGCGGATGTCCAAGACGCCCGAACTGGAACAACTGGGTTGGGAAACCCGGCGCAACGCATTGCCGATCGAAACTCGGTAATCCGCCCATGTGGCGATTGATACGGCTTGCGGTTTTTGTTCTGATCGCCTTTACCGCAGGCGTTCTATATGAACGCAATTACCAAACAGAACGCTGCGGACTCGCGGGCGGCACTTGGACTGCTGCGCGGTTCTGCAAAGGATGGACTGAATGACTGAGCAGATTTGCGTTGGTGCCATTTCCGGCTCGTACGGAGTGCGGGGCGAAGTGCGGCTGAAGAGCTTTTGTGCGATGCCCGAGGATATCGAAGACTATTCCCCGCTCAGCACCGAAGACGGCAGCCAGACCTATACGATCACCTTGGTCCGCGCCATCAAGAACGGGTTTACCGCCCGTATCGGCGGAATCGAGACCAAGGAGCAGGCCGATGCTCTAAAGGGGGTCCGCCTGTTTGCGCCGCGTAACCGTCTGCCGAGCCTGCCGGATGATGAATACTACCACACCGATCTGATGGGGCTGGAGGTGTACGACACCGGCGGGACCCTGCTGGGGACCGTGAAATCGGTGCAGAACCACGGCGCCAGTGATCTGCTGGAAATCGCCATCCCGGCAGACAGCAAGACAGTATTGCTGCCCTTTACACTGGCTGCGGTGCCGACGGTCGATCTTGCCAGCGGACGCATCATCGCAGACCCGCCGGACGGCGTGTTCTGAGCCCGTCAGCCTTCAGCTGCCAACAGCTGCTCCAGCACATGTTCAACAGCGACCCCGAGATCCTTTGTTCTCTGTCGCGGCTCCGATAGTTTGCCGCCCAGCGCTGACCACAGCTTGAACAGGCGCCAAGTAAAGAAGAACCTAAAGATCGGATCCGTCGTCAGTTCTGCACCATAGCCGTCCTCAAATGCTGCCCAATCGGCTTTGGCAACACCTCCGAAACCAGGCGCGCGCCCTTCTGCAGCCAGGTGGTCGGGGCAGTTGGACAACCAGATATCGGCAATATCGCGCTGCGGGAATGTTCCGTCGTGGTTTGAATAGTCAATGAATGACACCTCACCATCGCACATCAAGATATTGCGTAGATGAAGATCTCCATGCTCCAATGCACCACGAAATGTCTGTGCACGGGCGCGCCGTGCCTCCCGGTGAAGCAGCGCGCAGAGGCCCAGGTACCTCTTGGGCTTCAAGACCTGGAACTCCCCGGCACGTACCGCCTCCGCCCGCGCTGAGACCTGTTTCAGAAACGGTTTTGGCCAGAATTGCATATCTCCGGCATCCGAAACCCTGTGCAATTCAGCGACCGCATGTCCAATCCGTCGAAGAACCTCTGCCCGGTCACCGAACCCGTATTCGGTCATAGCCAGCTCGCGATAGGCGGTATCCCCTTGGACAAAGTCCATCAAAACTACAGCACTATCTTGATCTCGCCACAGCACGTCAGGCGATGACACACCGCAGACCGATTGCAGGCCAAGCGCCGCTTGCTGATGCCGGTCAAGAAACCTGATCTGCCGCGCGGCGTTGGCTTCGTCAAAAACCGCCCTCAAGACATAGCTTTGCCCACTGGCCGTTTTGACCTCGAGCACACTGCGACAGTGTTGGCGCCGACTATGCACCTGTAGTCTGCGAAAACTGACCCCATCGGGCGGCAGACCTAGATCCGACGCAATACGTGGCCAGAACGCTTTTGCGCGCGCCTGCACATCGTCGATTGCGGCCTGATACTCGCGGTCGGTAACAATAAGGGCCATTTCCGAATTCATCCAAACACCAAAGCTTTTTATTGCGTGTCGTTCTAACTGGATTAAACAGCACCACATGAGTGCACAAAACAAATCTCATGGCCGCAAAGCCATTCGCCCCTCATTTAAACCGCGCGAGCTGATGACGCCGACGCCGGATCTGGTCGGCGTCTGGAAGGCCAAGATCATGACGCTGTTCCCGAATGCCTTCCCCGGCATACTTGGCGAAAGCCTGACCGGAAAGGCGTTGCAGGAAGGGTTATGGCAGCTGGAAACCATTGACCTGCGCCAATTCGGCATCGGTAAGCATCGCAATGTCGATGACACTCCGGCAGGTGGCGGCGCCGGCATGGTCCTGCGGGCCGACGTTCTTGGCAACGCTATTGAACACACCATGGCAGGCACCTCCGGTAACTGGCCCCTGATCTATCTGTCTCCGCGCGGTCGCCGGATGGATCAGGCGTTGATGCAGAACCTCGCACGCTGCGACGGGGTCACCTTGCTCTGCGGGAGATTCGAGGGTGTCGACGAGCGCGTCTTGCAGCACTATGGCATTCAGGAAGTCTCCCTGGGAGATTTTGTGATGACCGGCGGCGAGATTGCCGCCCAAGCCATGATTGATGCCACCGTTCGGCTGATCCCAGGCGTCTTGGGCAACCAAGCCTCTGCCGAGGAAGAGAGCTTCTCCTCAGGCTTGCTCGAGCACCCGCAATACACCCGTCCGGCAGACTGGAAGGGTCACCCCATACCTGATGTTCTGATGTCCGGCCATCACGGCAAGATTGCTGAATGGCGCCAGAAAATGAGCGAAGAGATCACGCAGGCGCGGCGCCCTGACCTTTGGCAGGCCTTTCTGAACCGCAAAAAGGCCGAGTGAGCGCCCGCAAGTGGACAGGCCGGTCCCAGACTGAACCTGGGCTCTTGATCCGCCAGCAAAACAGGCATAGAAGGCCCCTGTCTGGATTCGCTTCTGCGTCTATGGACCGGTGTGCTGTTGCATCATGAAACCCTCGACCCGCCTTCTTCGGCAATCCGGGGGGATGTCAGCTCGCTCTCAGGAAAGAACGGGACGATCTCTGGCGGGCTGCAAATGGCGGGACCCGATGAAGACCAAGAGCTCTCGCAACCGCGCAAAACTTCGTGGACAAAACCACGAGCAACCATAGGAGACCTGCGATGGATCTGATCGCACAGTTGGAGGCGGAACAAGTTGCCGCCCTGGGGAAAGAGATCCCCGATTTCAAAGCCGGTGACACCATCCGCGTTGGCTACAAAGTGACCGAAGGCAGCCGCTCGCGCGTGCAGAACTACGAAGGTGTCTGCATCAGCCGCAAGAATGGCTCCGGCATCGCCGGTTCGTTCACCGTTCGCAAGATTTCGTTTGGCGAAGGTGTGGAGCGTGTTTTCCCGCTGCACTCGACCAACATCGACAGCATCACTGTTGTGCGCCGCGGCCGTGTTCGCCGTGCGAAACTGTACTATCTGCGCGCCCGTCGCGGTAAATCCGCACGGATTGCAGAAGATACAAACTACAAAGCCAAAGCGTAAGGAGTGGTATCATGAAAGCCGACACCCATCCCGAATACCACTTCATCGACGTCAAAATGACCGATGGCACCATCCTCAAGATGCGCTCCACCTGGGGCAAAGAGGGTGACACTCTCTCGCTGGACATCGACCCCACCGTGCACCCCGCATGGACCGGTGGTTCGACCCGCCTGATGGACGCCGGTGGTCGCGTATCCAAGTTCAAGAAAAAATACGAAGGCCTGGGCTTCTAAGCCGATCCGGTCTTGTTCTTTCGGAAAACGCCGCTCGTTTTGGGCGGCGTTTTTTATTGGTGCCACGCCCGCCCGCGCAGCGCCCTCTCCCGTTAACGCGGGATGAACCTAGACCCTAAAACAGGGCCTAACGTGCGGATATCCCGCTTTCCATCGATTCGCGCGGGCAGTATACTCATCCCAAAATGCGCGGTATTTTGCGCAGTGATTGGGGGAAGCGAACGTGGCGCATATTATTGTCGTCGGCAACGAAAAAGGGGGCGCGGGCAAATCCACCGTTTCCATGCATGTGGCAACCACCCTGGCCCGATTGGGATACAAGATTGCCGCCCTGGACCTCGACTTGCGTCAACGTTCACTGGGGCGCTATCTGGAAAACCGCAAGGCGTTCATGGAAAAGGCCGCGCTGGACCTGCCACTGGTGGAGCTGCATGAGCTGCCCGAAATCGATCCCGAAAGCCTGCAACCCGGCGAGAACATCTATGACCACCGGCTGTCTGCGGCGGTCTCCGAGCTGGAACCCAACAACGACTTTATCCTGATCGACTGCCCGGGTTCGCACACCCGGCTCAGTCAGGTCGCCCATTCCCTGGCCGACACGCTGATCACGCCACTGAACGACAGTTTTGTCGATTTCGACCTCCTGGCGCATACTGACCAAAAGGGTGAAAAGATCACCGGGCCGTCCGTTTATTCCGAAATGGTCTGGAACGCGCGACAGTTGCGCGCGCAGGCTGGCCTGAAACCAATTGACTGGATTGTGATCCGAAATCGAGTTGGCACTCAGCGCATGGTGAACAAGGAAAAGATGGAACGCGCGATTTCCATGCTTTCGAAACGGATCGGATTCCGCGTTGCCCCCGGATTTTCGGAACGGGTGGTGTTCCGGGAGTTGTTTCCGCGCGGGCTGACCCTGCTGGACCTCAAGGATATTGGCGTCAAACAGCTGAATATCTCCAACATCGCGGCACGGCAGGAACTGCGCGACATGATGAAATCGCTGAATCTGCCAGGCGTGGATGTCGATATCTGATCAGCCACAGTCGTCGCGCCCTATCGACCAGGTGTTGGGCAACGGCAGCCGACGGTTATTCCTGATCCTCGGGTTGGCGATTGCCGAGCTATTGCTTGTCATGGTCGCCTACCAGCTGCTGGCCAATGTGCATTGCAAATTCACCGGCGCGGATCTGGCCTGTACCACCGTACGGTCGCTCGCCGGGCGTTTGCTAGCGTTGTTGACCGTGCTCAGCCTTTATCTTGTGCTGGTGCACAGCGCCTATACTGCGCTGGCCGCATTTGTCGGGAGCGCCTCGCAACGCCCATCGGCAGTTATCCTGAACCTCGTCGGTCTTCTGATCGCGCTGGTCCCGCTGGCCCTGTTTGGACCCAGCGGCATCAACGCATGGATTTCGCCGACCCTTATTCTGGTCTGCCTAGGCGGCGGCATCGCCGGGCTAGGCGGTCTGCTGGCCCTGATGCCACTTCGAGATTGGGTTGTCTGGCTGCGCGGCTGCGGCCTGCCTCTGATCCTGGCGCTTCTTGTGGCACTGGTCATGCCCGATATCACTCGCATGATGGAGCCGATCTGGAACATAGAAGCGCTGACGTCGGTGACGTTCCTCCTCGTGACATGGGTTCTAGAAAGCTCAGGTGCCACTGTCTGGTCCGATCCGGCGTTGCATCTGATCCGTGTCGACGGTTTTCTGGTGGAGATCGGCGAACCCTGCTCAGGCGTCGAAGGGTTTGCCCTCGTCACGACCTTTATGGGGCTTTATGCGCTGTTGATGGGCCGCGACCTCAGGCAGACACGATATTGGCTGTTCCTGTTTCCCGCCGCTCTGCTGCTCAGCTGGGGCTTCAATGTCGCGCGTATCGCTATACTGATCCTGATCGGCGCCTGGATTGCACCGGAACATGCGGTCAACGGATTTCACAGCTATGCAGGCTGGCTGATGTTCACCTGTCTTGCGCTGCTGATCCTGGCGATTGCCCATCGCTCTCGCTGGTTGCAGAGCAACCCCGCTAGGGTGGCCGCCGCAACCGCCGACCTGCCACCGCTGCGTGCCGATATGCTGATCGCGAGCATAGTGCCTTTTGTCGTGATGATGCTGAGCGGCGTATTGGTTTCTGCAATCTGGGCAGAACCTGCCGACGGATATCCGCTGCGTACCGCAATGATGGCAGCCGCATTGCTGTTGTTCTGGCCTGCCCTTAGGGCGCTGGCCTACAGGCCACGCCCTATGGATATCACCGCCGGGGCCGCAATTGCAGCCGTCTGGATCGTGATGGCCACACCCGACATCAGCCGTGGCAACATTACAGAGCACCGGGATACCCTATGGATTGCGACACGCCTGCTCGGGACCATAATTCTGGTGCCCATCATCGAAGAGCTGTTCTTTCGCGGGTATCTGCTGCGCCGCATGGCCGGGCAGGGTCAGGTTCTACGGGCGGTTATCGCCTTGGTCGTCAGCAGCCTTCTGTTCGGTCTGATGCATGACCGCTTCGCGCTTGGTATGGCCGCTGGCGCAATCTTTGGCGCCCTATATCTGCGTGGGGGCGGGTTACCGGCCGCCATATTGGCCCATATGGTGGCAAATGCCCTGATCGCCTATGTTGCCTTTGCGACCGGGAACTGGACACTTATCTAGGTCCAGAATGGTTGACTCAAGCGACGCCCTGGCAGCCATTGGTTCTAGACAGACCGGCGCCGGCGCAACTCCCAGCTCAGAAGCAAAGCAGCGGCGACCGCAGCCACGGCGAGCATACCTGCGCTGACGTCGATCTCAGGCACGGTCTGGCCATTGCCGTTGCCGTTCCCATTGCCCCCGCCGTTGCCCCAACCATTGCCCCAACCATTGCCATTGCCGTTCCCATTGCCCGGTCCGCCCGCGTCAGGCCATTCACCAGCCGCAAATGCCATGGGGGCAGTTGCACACAAAACGGCCGCAACGGTTATCAGGTCATGTATGCGCACTGCCAGTTTCATCACACTTTCCTCGCTGCTCTCTCAATAAAGTCAGGCATGGCAGTTCAAGATTTCTTGCACGAATCTCGTTGGCCATAATCTGTCCCAGCTCTGCTCTACGCGGAAAAAATGCGTAAATTATGGCAAATTTTACCTTTGTTCAGGCTGAACGTTGTTCTGACACCCGATCAGAAAGGCCCGCTCCGCTGCCTTCGTAAATCGTGAAGAGCTCAACCGGCTCGGCAACACCGCGCAGCATATAGCGACCCAGCGACACCAGATCGTGACTGGTCGGCTGGGCTGCCCGTTGAACCTGTTCCGAGACAATGATGCTGCGACCAACAGAGGCGTGCATACCTGACAGCCGTGCCGTCAGGTTGACGGTTGGTCCGATCACCGTGAAATCCAACCGGTTCTCAGATCCTATATTACCATAGAGGATTTCGCCGGCATGCAGGGCCAGCGTGAAATCAGCAACCGGATTACCCTGCTGCGCACGCTCAACATTGCGATTGCGTATCTTGCTCTGCAAGCCACTGGCCGCCGCGAGCGCTGCTGTTGCATCTTCGCCGATACTGCCAAGGTCAAACATCGCCAATATGCCATCACCCATGAATTTGAGGATATTCCCTCCATGGGTCTGAATGGTCTCGACCGCCAGACCAAAGTAGTCGTTAATCATGTCGATCAATTCGGCGCCCGGAATTTGCTCAGCCAGTTGGGTAAAGCCTTTCAGATCGAAATAGCAGATCACCGCATCAATCTGGCGTGACGAACCCCGCTGTATTTCTCCTGACAGAACCCGCTGACCAGCATCGCGACCGAGATAGACCTGAAGCAGATCCTTGGCCATCTGCTGGGCAGAGGCCGCCCGCAGCGCCAGCGCCAGATGCGGGTAGATAAAACGGATCAACGTGAGATCCGCCTCTGAGAAACCGTCGGGATGATCGGTTGACCAGGATGACAGGATGCCCTCTCCCGGCCGCTTAGGATCAAAAGGGGCATCGGCAAAATCACCAAAGCGCATTGCCAGCGCAAAGTAATCCGTGGCCCCGCGCTGTTTGAACTGCGCTAGTGCAGGAAACCGCTCCAGCACATGCCCGGTCAGTTTGGTGCGAAACTCAGGCACTTGGCGTTCCAACATATAATAGAAGGTGCTGTAGAGCCACTCATCCCGCGGTGTATCGCTGTGTTCATAGAATTCATGCGACAAGCCGTCCGCGCGGGTCCAGCTAAAGCCGATACCACCGTATTTTGGGTGATAGGCACGCTGCGCCAGATGAAACCGCAGGAGCGGCACGCCGTCGTCAGCAAGCCTCTGGCAAAAGCCTTGCAGCATCTCCTGACGGCTTGCCCCTCTTAGTCCTTCAGCAGTCAGCCAGTCGATTATCGGCGTGGCGCGCAGAGCAGCATCCGTCATTGTGCACGGCCTCACATTGTGGTTCCGGCCCAATCTGAAGCCTCAACCAACGGATGTCTATGGTTCAATTCCGGCCAGTTTGCGCAGCATGTGGCGCAGCGCCTCGCTTTCACCTTCGCTGAGTCGGGATGCAAGCTGCCCATCATAGATGGCGGCCTGCTCCCGAAGATCGCGATAGGCGGCCTGCCCCTGCGGGGTCAGTTCCAGATGCTCTGATCGTCGGTCTCGTTCATCCCGGTGACGCAATACAAACCGACGCTCGGCGAGCTTCGCAACGGCACGGCTGATCTTGGTCTTATGGATTTTGGCGCGCTGGCCAATTTCCTTTGCGGTCATGCGCCCGTAGCTGCCCAGATGGAACAGGACCCGCCATTCGGTACGGAGCATCCCGTAGCGATTCTTGTAGTGCTGTTGAAACTCAAGCGAGCTCTCTTCTGCGGCGCGATTGAGGAGATAGGGTAAGAAATCCTGCAGCGCGAAGTCATCTTTTTCGGTCATGAGGGTGACCTATGCCTTGTTAGTTACAAAATCAACTATTACCGAAACAGAGAGTTAAGAAAAGGAGCGCGCCATGAATCACAAAGTCGATGCCCACGAAATGATCCAGGCCCCGTCCCTTACCGGGCCACACGAGGGCTATATGCCGGGCTTTGCCAATGATTTTGAAACCGAGGCGCTGCCCGGTGCGCTGCCGCAAGGCATGAACAGCCCGCAAAAGTGCAACTATGGTCTTTACGGCGAACAGCTGAGCGGCACCGCTTTTACCGCCGATGTGCCGGAGCGGACCTGGTGCTACCGCATCCGCCCGTCCGTCAAGCATTCGCACCGCTATCAGAAGATCGACCTGCCGCATTGGAAGTCTGCCCCCTGCGTCGATCCGGACGTGATCTCGCTGGGCCAGTACCGCTGGGATCCGGTGCCGCATTCGGATGAAGGCCTGACCTGGCTCACCGGCATGCGCACGATGACCACCGCAGGCGATGTGAACACCCAGGTCGGCATGGCCAGCCACATCTATTTGGTCACCGAATCGATGGTGGACAGCTACTTCTTCTCCGCCGATTCCGAACTCTTGGTGGTGCCACAGGAAGGACGCCTGCGCTTTGCCACTGAGCTGGGTATCATCGACCTCGCACCGCAGGAAATCGCCATCATCCCGCGCGGTCTGGTGTACCGGGTGGAGGTGCTGGAAGGCCCCTGCCGCGGCTTTGTCTGCGAGAATTACGGCCAGAAGTTTGAGCTGCCGGGCCGCGGGCCGATTGGCGCCAACTGCATGGCCAACCCGCGCGACTTCAAGGCGCCGGTGGCAGCGTTCGAGGATCGCGAGACGCCCTCCACCGTGACCATCAAATGGTGCGGCCAGTTCCATGAGACCAGGATCGGCCACTCGCCGCTGGACGTGGTCGCCTGGCACGGAAACTACGCGCCTTACAAATACGACCTGACCACCTATTGCCCGGTCGGCGCGATCCTGTTCGACCACCCGGACCCGTCGATCTTTACCGTGCTGACGGCACCGTCGGGGGTGCCGGGCACAGCCAACATCGACTTTGTGCTGTTCCGCGAGCGCTGGATGGTGGCTGAGAACACCTTCCGCCCGCCGTGGTATCACAAGAACATCATGTCGGAGCTAATGGGCAATATCTACGGCCAGTATGATGCCAAACCGCAAGGGTTCGTGCCGGGTGGCATGTCCTTGCACAACATGATGCTGCCGCACGGGCCGGACAAGAATGCGTTCGAGGGTGCGTCGAACTCCAACCTCGGCCCCGAGAAGCTCGAGAACACAATGTCCTTCATGTTCGAGACCCGTTTCCCGCAGCATCTGACAGGATTTGCCGCGAAGGAAGCACCGCTGCAGGATGACTACATCGACTGCTGGGCCGATATCGAGAAGAAATTCGACGGGACACCAGGCAAGAAGTAATCCAACGGGGGCGCTGCCCCCTCTGCGGCCTGAAGGCCGCATTCACCCCCGGAGTATTTCGGGAAAGATGACGAGAGCAGCTGCTCTCAAACGAAAAGGACCACGTATGCCTTTGACAAAATCCTGGGTCACCTCCGCCAACAGCGCGACCCATCCGTTCCCACTGAATAACCTGCCTTATGGCGTGTTTTCTGTTGATGGCGACGATCCGCGCTGCGGCGTGGCCATCGGCGACATGATCCTCGATATGCAGGCCGCCGAGGAAACCGGCTTGGTCCAGTTGAGCGATGCGCCACTTTTCGACGTTCCGTATTGGAACGACCTTATGGAAGAAGGTCCGGCCGTCTGGACTGCGCTTCGCAACCGTTTGACAGCGCTGCTGTCCGAAGGCTCTTCCGAGCAGGGTAAGGTCGAACCTTTTCTGGTTCCGGCTACGGACGCCGAGCTGCACATGCCCTTTGCCGTCAGCGAATACACCGACTTCTATGCGGGCAAGAACCACGCCTTTAACGTCGGCACCATGTTCCGCGGTCCGGAAAATGCGCTGCCGCCGAACTGGCTGCATATCCCGATCGGCTATAACGGGCGGGCCTCCTCCGTTGTGGTGTCCGGTACCGACGTGCGCCGACCCTGGGGTCAGCTGAAAGGTCCAAATGACGAGACGCCGCGGTGGGCGCCCTGCGCGCGCTTCGATATCGAGCTGGAGATGGGCGCCATTGTCGGCACCCCCTCCGATGGCCCGATCACCGTGCAGGAAGCGGATGACCATATCTTTGGCTATGTACTGCTGAACGACTGGTCCGCGCGCGATATCCAGGCCTGGGAATACCAGCCCTTGGGACCGTTCCAGGCCAAGGCTACTGCCAACACGATCTCTCCTTGGATCGTGACCAAAACGGCGCTGGAGCCGTTCCGCTGCGACACGCCGGGGCGTGAGGTGGAACTGCTGGACCACCTGAAGGATTGCGGCCCGATGCTCTATGATATCGACCTTGAGGTCACCATGGCGCCGGAAGGCAAAGAGGCCACAACCATCGCGCGGACCAACTACAAGGAAATGTATTACTCCGCCGCACAGCAGCTGGCGCATCACACCACCTCGGGCTGCCCGATGAACGCGGGCGATCTTCTGGGCTCCGGCACCATCTCCGGCCCCACCAAGGAAAGCCGCGGCTCACTCCTGGAACTCAGCTGGGGCGGTAAGGAGCCGCTAACGCTGGAAACTGGCGAGGAGCGCTCCTTCATCGCCGACGGTGACACGCTGACCCTGAAAGGCGCGGCCAAAGGCGACGGCTACACCATCGGTTTCGGCGACTGCACCGGTACCGTGCTGCCCGCGCTTGAAAACCCCTACGCAAGATAAGGAAGACCACCATGGCCAAGGCTTTTGCGTCCCAAGGGGACATGACTGAAAAGAAGATCACCTTTGATGAGATCGGCGAGGGGCTTTATGCTTTTACCGCCGAGGGCGACCCGAACTCCGGCGTGATCATCGGCGATGACTCTGTGATGATCGTCGAAGCGCAGGCGACCCCACGGCTTGCGAACAAGGTGATCGACTGCGTTCGCTCTGTCACCGACAAGCCGATCACCCATGTGGTGCTAACACATTACCACGCTGTTCGCGTACTGGGTGCTTCCGCATTTGGCGCGCAGAACATCATCATGTCGGACAAGGCCCGTTCGATGGTGGTTGAACGCGGGCAGGAGGACTGGGACAGCGAATTCCAGCGCTTCCCGCGCCTTTTCGAGGGCCATGAGAGCATCCCCGGACTGACCTGGCCCTCCACCACCTTCAGCGATTCGATGACCGTTTACCTCGGCAATCGCCGGATCGACATCAAGCATCTGGGTCGCGCCCATACCGCGGGTGACGCGGTGATCCACGTGCCGGATCAGAACGTGATGTTCACCGGCGATATCGTCGAAGACCACTCAGCCTGCTACTGCGGCGACGGGCATTTCGGTGACTGGGGCAGGACGCTGGACAATATCAAAGCTTATGATGTCGACGCCATTGCCCCCGGTCGTGGAGACGCGCTGGTGGGCAAGGACGCGGTGGAACGCGCCGTCGAAAGCACCCGCGATTTCGTTGAAAGCACCTACCGCCCGGCAGCGAAAGTTGCAGCCCGCAACGGCACGCTGAAAGAAGCCTGGGACGCGGTGCGCGCAGAATGCGATCCGAAGTTTGCAGATTATGCCATCTATGAGCATTGCCTGCCCTTCAACGTGGCCCGTGCCTATGACGAGGCACGCGGCATCGACACCCCCCGGATCTGGACCGCTCAGCGCGATCTGGAGATGTGGGAAGCCCTGCAGGGGTGAGGCCCAGGCAAATTTATACTCGGGGCGGTTTGATCCAGACCGTATCGCCCCAGCAGTACCTATGAAATGTTTGACCAGAACCTCGGCGTAGCCGCGACCGGGGGCTAGTCGAGCCGTGCCTGACGGCACCCGGATTTGGGAGGAGGCCAGATGAACAAGATCTTTGAAGTTCCCTTGTATTCTTATCAACGCAGTGACGATCAGGATGCGCCCTCGCCGGTGCGTCATCCAGTCGTCGTGATCGGTGCGGGGCCGGTTGGTCTTGCTGCCGCAATTGACCTGGCCCAGCAGGGCATTGGCGTGGTCGTGCTGGACGACAACGACAAGGTCAGTTTTGGCTCTCGCGCCATCTGCTTCTCGAAACGGACACTGGAAATCGCCGATCGGCTTGGCCTCGGGGATCCCATGGTCGCCAAAGGCGTTCAATGGAACCTCGGCAAAGTCTTTTTCGACGACCGCAAGGTGTACGATTTCAATCTCCTGCCTGAGGAGGGCCACAAGCGGCCCGCATTTATCAATCTGCAGCAGTATTATTTCGAGGAATACCTGGTGAACCGGGTCCGAGAGCTGCAGGAGCAAGGCGCGCCGATCGAAATCCGCGGCCGCAACAAGGTCTCTGCCATCGGCACTCACCCCAGCCATGCCGTGCTGGAAATTGACACGCCAGAAGGTCCCTACAACCTGGAAGCCGACTGGCTGATTGCCTGCGACGGTGCCGGCTCCCCCACCCGGCAGATGCTGGGGCTGGATTTCGTCGGACGGGTGTTCGAAGACAACTTCCTGATTGCTGATGTGATCATGGACGCGGATTTCCCGACGGAACGCTGGTTCTGGTTCGACCCTCCCTTCAACAAGGGGCAGTCGGCACTGCTGCACAAGCAGCCCGACGGGGTCTGGCGCATTGACCTACAGCTGGGCTGGGACATCGACAAGGAGCGTGAGAAGCGCCCCGAAAACGTGATCCCGCGACTCAAGGCGATGCTGGGCGAAGATGTGAAATTCGAGCTGGAATGGGTCTCTATCTATACATTCCAGTGCCGCCGCATGGAGAAGTTCCGCCATGGCCGGGTAATCTTCGCCGGCGACGCCGCACATCAGGTGTCGCCGTTCGGAGCCCGCGGTGCCAACTCCGGCCTGCAAGATACCGACAATCTGTGCTGGAAACTCAAGCTGGTGATGGACGGCAAAGCGCCGGAAAGCCTGCTGGATAGCTATGACATTGAACGCGTCCACGGCGCTGACGAGAACATCCGGAACTCCTCGCGCTCCACTGATTTCATCACCCCCAAGTCGGAGATGAGCCGGGTCCTGCGCGACGCGGTTCTGGACCTGTCCGAGCAGTATGAATTCGCGCGTCCTTTGGTGAACTCCGGCCGGCTGTCGGTGCCCTGCACCTATGAGGGCTCACCGCTGAATTCGGCGGACGCGCTGGACGGGCCGGAACGCACCCGGCCCGGCTCACCCTGCCCCGATGTGCCGCTGGTCGACGGGTTTCTGCTTGGCAAGCTGGGCGACAAATTCACCCTGCTGACCATCGACGCCGACGCGCCTGATGAGATTCAGGAATCCGGCATCACGGTCACCCGATTGGCGCTCTCCAGCAAGGACGACAAGACACTGGCGCTGAAGGACCGCTACCTGGGCAAGCATGAAAGCGGTGTCTACCTGATCCGCCCGGACCAGCATGTCGCCGCCCGCCGCCCCAGCTATGACGACAACCTGTTCCGGCATGCGATCCGCCGGGCCATCGGCAAGGAGTGATCACCATGACCGAAGACCAACTGATCCTGGCCGCCAACCTCGAACGCGCCGACGATTTCTATGCTGATCTGCTGGCCGCGCATGAGGATCTGAGCAAGGCCGAAAGCGATGCGCTGAATGCACGGCTGGTGCTGGTGCTGGCAAATCACATCGGGAAACGCGCGATCCTGAAACAGGCGCTGGCCGCGGCC
This sequence comes from Phaeobacter sp. JH20_26, assembly GCF_048056275.1. Lineage (NCBI taxonomy): Bacteria > Pseudomonadati > Pseudomonadota > Alphaproteobacteria > Rhodobacterales > Roseobacteraceae > Phaeobacter > Phaeobacter sp. JH20_26. The sequence continues at coordinate 79,469 of NZ_JAYMWL010000016.1, forward strand.
GCGCTAAACCCCGGGGAGGACTCCGCTTGAAAATAGAACAGATCCACCACGTCGCCTACCGCTGCAAGGACGCAAAGGAGACAGTCCTGTGGTACAACAAGATGCTGAACATGGACTTTGTCCTGGCGATTGCCGAGGACCATGTTCCCTCCACCCATGAACCCGATCCCTACATGCATATCTTCATGGATGCAGGTAACGGCAACGTCCTGGCCTTTTTTGAGCTGCCGACCAAGCCGGAGATGGACCGCGACCGCAACACGCCGGTCTGGGTGCAGCATATCGCCTTCAAGGTGAAGGACCGCGCGACCCTGATCCAGCTCAAGGAGCATCTGGAGGCCAACGGCGTCGAGGTGCTGGGGGTGACCGACCACTCGATCTTCCACTCGATCTATTTCTTCGATCCGAACGGCCATCGGGTGGAGCTGGCCTGCCCCGACCCGGAGGAACAGGCACTGCTGCAAAAGCTGGACTCCGTGAAATGGGAAATGCTGGAAGAATGGTCCAAGACCAAGAAGGCGCCGAAACATGCCGAATGGCTGCACGCCAAGGAATTGAGCGAGCTTTAGTGATCGGACCGCGGGGCGGTGTTTCCACCGATCACTCAGGCCATGCAGGGAGACCGGAATGTCTGATGTCATACTCTACGACTACTGGCGATCATCGGCCAGCTATCGTGTTCGCATTGCCCTCAATCTCGCGGGTATCGCCTACCGGAGCCAAACCGTGGATCTGGTCAACGGCGAGCAAACCGGCCCCGAGCATCTGGCCCGCAACCCGCAAGGGTTCGTGCCGGTGCTGGAAATCGACGGGCTGCGCCTGACGCAATCGCTGGCAATCCTCGACTACCTGGACCAGACCCGAAACCTTGGCCTGCTGCCTGGCACCCCCTCAGAGCGTGCGGGGGTTCAGGCCCTTGCCCACTCCATCGCGGTTGATCTGCACCCTGTCTGCAATCTGAAGGTCGCCCGCTACGCCACCAGCCTTTGTGCAGAGGCACAGCCGCAAGATGCTGAACACTCTCTCGACATGCCCGCAGGCTGGATGCGCCACTTCATTCGTCCGGGTCTCATTGCTTTTCATGCGCTTCTGGAAAGATATCCCCCTGCGCCATATTGCACCGGAGACCGTCCGGGGCTCGCAGATCTCTGCCTGATGCCACAACTCTACAACGCCCGACGCTGGGGGGTGGATTTCAACGACCTGCCCCGTCTTGGTGAGATTGAAGCCACATGTGCAAGCAATCAGGCCTTCGCGATGGCGCATCCGGATGCAGTTCATTCCGCCACTACAACGGACAAACAGATAGGATAATCCGCTTCCAGCGATACGGCTCCTGCCAGACGAGGGGATCATTGATGTCAACCGATTGGACGGGTTTCACCCTTGCCATGACAGTGTTTATCGTCAGCCATTTCCTGCCACGCCTCGCAGATCTGCGCGGGCGACTGATCGCAACCCTTGGTCGCCGCGCCTATTTCTCGGCCTACGGGCTTTTGTCACTCGGAGTGTTCGGCTGGGTCATCGTAGCCGCGGCTGATGCGCCTTATGTCGAACTCTGGCCGCCATCTGATTGGTTGCGATGGGCCCCGATGCTGACAATGCCCTTGGTCTTTGTGCTGACAAGCTGCGGTTTGGGCGTGGAAACCCCCTTTACGCTTGGAGGACGGCGCAGTTCCGATCCGACGCGGGATGATCCCGGGCGCGCCGCGCTCAGCCGCCATCCGATGCTCTTGGCGCTGGCACTCTGGTCGCTGTCACATCTGCTGGCCAACGGCGATTTGGCTCATGCCATTGTGTTTGGCGGATCCTTTCTCCTGGCCGGTGCTGCAATCCTGCTCTTTGATTTTAAGGCACGCGCAACGCTTGGTGCGGACGCAGCGACTTTTTTCGCAACTACCGCCGTGTTCTCGCTACGCCCGATCCGCAACTCAGGCTGGCGGCAACAGCACCTGCGGGATCTGGCCATACGGGCTGCGCTTGGCCTGTTGCTCTGGGCGGCCGCGTTACATTTGCATGAGCGCGTGATCGGCGTTTCACCCTTGCCAGTCTAAAATTTGATTTCGCGCAAAGTCCTGCATTCAGAAATCGGTCATATCTGGCAATATGAAACAGATTGATCGCCTTCGCGAGCTGGGACTTTTTGACAGCCGCGTTCCCCGCTATACTTCCTACCCCACAGCGCCGGTATTCAGCGCAGCCGTCGATAGCGCTTTCCAGAGCCATGCACTGTCGGCGCTGGACCCGGCGGAACCTGTGTCAGTCTATATACACGTGCCCTTCTGCGAACGCTTGTGCTGGTTTTGTGCGTGCCGAACCCAAGGCACTCAGACACTCAGCCCGGTCGAAAGCTATATCGCCACCGTCGAAAAAGAACTGTCCCTTCTCGCCGAGCGACTTCCCAAAGGGTTGCAGATGGGCCGCCTGCATTGGGGAGGCGGCACTCCGACCATTCTGCCGCCAGCGCTGGTACACCGGCTGGCGCAAGCGGTGAAATCTGCCATACCACCGACAGATGATTGCGAGTTTTCAGTCGAGATCGACCCGACAATGGTAGACGGCGACAAGATTGCGGCTCTGGCAGAGGAAGGCATGAACCGCGCCAGCATCGGCATTCAGGATTTTGATCCCGAGGTGCAGGCAGCAATCGGTCGTATCCAGCCCTATGACGTCACTGCCGCCTGTGTCGCTGAGCTGCGTGCGGCTGGCATTCGATCTCTGAATACCGATCTCGTCTATGGATTGCCCCATCAGGACGCGACACGCATCGCGGATACGGTTGACAAGGTGCTGACACTGGCGCCAGATCGTGTCGCCCTGTTTGGTTATGCCCATGTCCCATGGGTGGCAAAACGGCAGAAGCTGATTGATGATACCGCGCTGCCAGGCGATGAAGCCCGCTACCATCTGGCTGAGCTGGCCGCAGAGGCATTTCGATCTGCCGGATTTGCCAACATCGGCATAGATCATTTTGCGCGCCCTCAGGACCGTTTGAACCTGGCCAGCGAAAATGGCGGCTTGCGGCGAAACTTCCAGGGTTATACGGATGACCGCTGCCCGACGCTGATCGGTGTTGGCGCTTCTTCGATCTCGCGCTTTGAAGGCGGCTATGTGCAGAATGCAGCTGCTACGGCCGCCTATGTTCAGAGGATTGAAGCCGGCGAGCTTGCCGGCGCACGCGGCCATCAACTTACCCAGATCGACAAGGTGCGGGCTCGGGCGATTGAAATGCTGATGTGTGATTTCCTGCTGGATCTCACGGAACTGCGCCAGCGGTACGGGCCCATATGCCAGCAGCTGACTGCGGATCTGGAGGAGGTCACCGCGACCTACGGTGAACTGGTGACCTGGGCGGACGACGCCCTCCGTGTCAAACCCGAAGGGCGCGCGCTGACCCGGATCATCGCCAGCACATTCGACGCGCATAAACCGGAGGGTGTCCGCTACAGCCAGGCCTCCTGACGCTTTGAAAATGACATAGATCAGTCTCTAATATTGGCTTATCTGTCGCGCCTTTCTGCGCGGGACCACCCTGCCGTTGCCAGCTTTCCCCGTTGCCAGCTTTCACGGTCACGCTATCTGCTGCCAGACCAGCGGAGTACCGGGACATGACCAATAATGTGACACCTCAGGACAGCAGTGACCGCGGCAGGATTATTCTGATCCTGGGTGATCAGCTGTCGCATGATCTTTCGTCTCTGCAGCAGGGTGACCGACAGAAAGACCGCCTCCTGATGGCTGAAGTTACGGAGGAAGCCAGTTATGTGCCGCACCACAAAAAGAAACTCGCCTTTGTCTTTTCCGCCATGCGGCACTTCGCGGATGAGCTGTCCGCCGACGGTTGGGCCCTGCGGTACATACGACTTGAGGATCCCGACAATTCAGGCAGCTTGATTGGCGAGCTGGAGCGTGCATTGGAGCAGACCCCGGCAACAGAGGTTCTCATCACCGAGCCGGGAGAATATCGCCTCAAAGAGGCGCTGACCAACTGGTCTGGACCGGCAAAGCTGACCATGCTTGAGGACAGCCGCTTTCTCGCCAGTCATGAGATGTTCCGCAACTGGGCGGAGGGGCGCAAACAACTCCGCATGGAGTATTTCTATCGCGAAATGCGTCGCAAAACCGGCTTATTGATGCAGGGTGACGACCCTGAGGGTGGCAAATGGAACTATGATTCTGAGAACCGCAAAACGGCCCAGAACGACATGTTTATGCCCAAGCCTGTTCACACCGATCCGGACAAAATCACGCAAGGCGTACTCGCGCTGGTGGAGCAGCGGTTTTCCAGCAATTTCGGACAGCTAACCCCCTTCTGGTTCGCAGTCACCCGCAAGGAAGCCCTGGCGGCGCTAGATCATTTTGTAGATGAGGCGCTGCCACTATTTGGCGATTATCAGGATGCCATGCTGACAGGAGAGCCGTTTCTCTACCACTCCATTCTGGCGCAATACATCAATATTGGCCTGCTTGGCCCTTTAGAAGTCTGCCTCCGCGCCGAACGTGCCTATTATGAGGGGCGCGCTCCTCTCAATGCGGTCGAAGGGTTTATTCGTCAGATTATCGGCTGGCGCGAGTATATGCGCGGTATCTACTGGCTGAACATGCCGGGCTACACCTCAATGAATTTCCTGGGGGCAACACGGGACCTGCCAGAGTTCTACTGGAGTGGCCGAACCGACATGGCCTGTATGGCCGCAGCCATCAGTCAGACCCATGACGAGGCCTATGCGCATCATATTCAGCGGCTGATGGTAACCGGCAATTTCGCCCTGCTGGCTGGAGTGGACCCGCACCAGGTCCACGAATGGTATCTGGCGGTCTACGCAGATGCCTATGAATGGGTTGAAGCGCCAAATGTCATCGGCATGAGCCAGTTTGCAGATGGCGGTTTCCTAGGGTCCAAGCCCTATGCCGCCAGTGGAAATTACATCAACAAAATGTCGGATTACTGCGCGAATTGCGCCTATGACGTGAAACAAAAAACAGGGCCCAAGGCTTGCCCGTTTACACCGCTGTACTGGGATTTTCTGATCCGAAACCGTGAAAAACTGTCAAGAAACCCGCGTTTGATGCAGCCCTATCGGACCTGGGACAGAATGTCGTCAGACAAACAGGAGGCCTATCTCAGCAGTGCAAGAAAGGTTCTGAACAGTCTCTAAATAGGCATTTTCGGGGATTTGGCCGAATATTAACCCGATTCAGGATCACGCTCCTTTCACCAAACATGTCCGTCAGAATTGGCACTTTGCCCTCGACTGGTTTGTTGTGCGGTCTGTGCTGTTGTCAGGGCAGCCACTTTTGCAGGGCGATGTGACACGGTATAAATCGATCATGACCACTTCAACGCTCCCATATTTTCCACTCAAGCGCGGACGCGTACATGAAGTCTGCGGTCCTGGCAGTTTTGGGTTTCTTGCAGCTTTGATGGCCCAGACCTGCGGACCCACGCTTTGGATACGTGAAAGCCACCGTCCAGAATATATCAACCCTATGGGGCTAGGTGAATTTGCAGATCCCTCTCAGATGCTGGTTGCAAATGTGACGCATCAGACCGATGGGCTTGCCAGTGCCGAGGAGGCGTTGCGGGAGCGCGCTGTCGCATTGGTCGCGATCGACATCAGCAAACCTCTCAGCCTTACTGCCGGGCGGCGTCTGCAACTCGCGGCGAAGACAGGAAACAGCACCGGGCTTTGCCTTATCCCTGAAGGGATGGGCAGCAATGCCGCCGAAAGCCGCTGGCGCTGTCGACCTCTATTTCATGCACAGGACTCGACTCATTTTCACTGGAGTCTTATTAAGAACAAATCGGGAACAGTTGGATCTTGGCATGTTCGATGGAATCGCACGTCGCGTCGTGTCGATATGGTTTCACCGGTTAGCGAGTGACCGGTTTCTTCGGCAGTACCCGCTGTCCGGCCCTTTTGCGCTGACCATCAAACACAGCAATGCAAATCGGCTGTATTGCCTCAATACTGAAGCCGCGCAGCAAGGCTTGCACCAGGGTATGCCCCACTCAGACGCCCGCGCATTTTGTCCAAAACTACAAACAGCCCCTGCGGATCTCTACCGGGATCAGCAATTCTTGCTGACCCTGCGCCGATGGGCCACCCGGTATTGCCCTTGGGTAGGGTTAGAAGGCCGGGACGGCCTGGTTCTTGATATCAGTGGCTCTTCTCACCTTTTTGGAGGAGAGGACAATATGTTGAGTGATATCCGCACAGGTCTGACACGGGCGGGCCTATCGGCACAGATCGGACTGGCCGACACACGCGGAGCAGCCTGGGCGCTGGCACATTTCGGCGAGGGACAGGCTGCACCAGGGGCTATGTTGCCAGCTCTTAAGGACCTTCCCGTTGCCGCTCTGCGGCTGGATGAGAAGACAACAACCGCTCTGATCAGATTGGGGCTGCGCAAAATCGGGGATCTTGCGACAACGCCCCGTGCCCCGCTGACACGCCGTTTTGGACCAAACGTAGTGATGAGGCTGGATCAGGCCTTAGGGCAGCAAGTTGAAGAAATCACACCTTTGGCCGCGCCGCCCCATTACGGTGTCCGCATGACATTGCCAGAGCCTATCGGCCTGATAGATGATGTCATGGCTGGCACGAAAAGACTGCTGACACGACTCTGTGCAACCTTGAAAACCCATGAGATGGGCGCCCGTGTGTTTGTCGTAACACTGCGGCGAGTGGATCAGGGACACCAAGAAGTGGAATTGCGTCTGGCCCGCCCCTTGCGCGATCCACTCCGGATTCTCCCCCTGTTCGAAAAGGGACTGTCTGAAATTGACGCTGGCTTTGGCATAGATCAGCTGCGTCTCGAAGCGACACAGACCGAGGCTCTGCCCGCGCAGCAGATGACTCACGTTGCCACTGACAGCGACGACCGGCTGGACGATCTGATTACGCGGCTCGGGACACGGATCGGTCTTGAAAACATTCAGCGTTTTCTTCCCGCCGACAGCCATATTCCGGAACGTAGCTTCATTACATCACCTGCGGCCTATTCAACCGCCGCCAGCGGTTGGGTTTGCAGGAACCCACGCCCACTCTGCCTGTTTCACCCAGAACCGATTGCAGGGGGCGGATCTTATCCGCCGACCCATTTCCGCTGGCGACGCATGTCATTGACCACAGGCAGGGCCACCGGACCGGAGCGCATCACCCCCGAATGGTGGTTTGATGACGACAACTGGCGGTCTGGCTTGCGTGATTATTGGCGGGTGGAAACCACGCAGGGGCGACGGCTCTGGCTGTTTTATACGCCTCAGAACCCCGGCTGGTACGTGCAGGGGGAATTCGCATGATTGAGGTCAACCACAGGCATCGGCAGGTTGAGGTGTTTCAGAAAGATCTGCCGGATCGACGACTGCAAAAGCAAGATTATGCCGAACTGTGTGCCACCACAAATTTCACCTTTCTGACCGGGGCCTCCCATCCCGAAGAACTGGTTGCGCGAGCTGCCGAATTGGGACTGTCAGCGCTGGCAATAACAGATCACAACTCGCTTGCGGGGGTTGTCCGGGCCTGGAGTGCGCTAAAGGAGCTGACACGGGAAACACAGGATGCCTTGAAAATCCGGTCCCACCAGCGGATCGATTCCTCCTCTCGGCAAGAGATAGGCCACGCATCTGCCATTCCCAAGCCGATAGCACCGGTCCTTCCCAAGTTGATTGTCGGATGCCGTCTCATCTTGCAGGACAGCGCAGTGGATTGGCTGGCCCTACCATGCAACCGAACCGCCTATAGTAAGTTGGCAAGATTGCTCACCCTCGGGAAACGGCGTGCGGAAAAAGGTAAATGTATTCTCTACACTGAAGACGTCATCAATGCCTGCCAGGCCATGATCCTGATCGCCTTGCCAAAGGGATCATTGAACGATGCTGTCCTGGATATTCAACGAATGGGGCGGCAGTTTCCGCATCATGTCTTCTTGGGGGCCGCGCCGCGCTATGATGGAAGCGATCAGGCTTATCTCGCGGCCTGCGCCCAGACAGCGCAAAAAACATGCGCTCCAATGGTGGCGATCGGAGATGTCCTGATGCACCGTGCCAATCGCAGGCAGCTTGCTGATGTTTTGACCTGCATGCGCGAGAATATCACCATCGATGAGATCGGCACCCGCGCCTTGCCAAATGGAGAACGTCGGCTCAAAGCGGGCGCCGATATGGCACGTATATTTCGTGATCACCCTGCAGCGCTCCGCCGCACGTTGGAGATTGCCAATAGATGTAATTTTGATCTGGGTGAACTCTCCTATGAATACCCACATGAAGAGGCGGACGGTGAAACAGCACAGGCCCGTTTGGAACGCCTGGTTCAGGAAGGCTTGAAACGTCGCTACCCAGATGGCCCTCCGGACAGAGCAATTCAGCTGATGGAGAAAGAGCTTTCTGTTGTCAAAGAACTGGAGTTTTCAGCCTATTTTCTGACCGTTCATGACATCGTGCAATTTGCCAAATCCAAGGGGATCCTCTGCCAGGGACGCGGGTCTGCTGCCAATTCAATCCTTTGCTATCTCTTGGGCATTACGGATGTCAGCCCCGATATGATTGCGATGGTTTTTGAGCGTTTCGTGTCAAAACATCGGGGAGAGCCACCGGATATCGACGTTGATTTCGAACACGAACGGCGTGAAGAAATCATCCAGTGGATTTACCAGAAATACGGTCGCCATCGTGCTGGGCTTTGCGCAACCGTCATCCACTTTCGCACGCGCGCTGCCATTCGCGAGGTCGGCAAGGTTATGGGCCTCAGCCAGGATGTAACTGCAGGCCTGTCCGGACAGATCTGGGGCATGAGCAATGGCAATGTGGATCTGGATCGCATTCGTGAACTTGGGCTCAATCTAGAAGACCGCCGCCTGATGCAGACGATACAACGGATCGGCGAGATCATCGGCTTTCCACGTCATCTTTCTCAACATGTGGGCGGGTTTGTCATCACCAGTGGACGGCTGGACGAACTTGCCCCGATTGAGAATGCCGCAATGGAAGATCGTACCGTCATCTGCTGGGACAAGGATGATATTGATGCCCTGCGCATTCTGAAAGTAGATGTGCTGGGATTGGGTATGCTCACCTGCATTAAAAAAGCCTTTGCCTTGATGCAGCAACACGAGAACATAACGCACAGCATCGCAACCGTCCCCCAAAAAGATGAGGCGACCTACGATATGCTCTGTGCCGCAGATGCGGTGGGTGTCTTTCAGGTAGAAAGCCGGGCACAGATGAATTTCCTGCCCCGGATGCGGCCCCGCAAATTCTACGATCTGGTTATCGAAGTCGCGATCGTCCGCCCGGGTCCGATACAGGGAGATATGGTGAAACCTTATATTCGCAGGCGAAACGGTTTGGAAAACCCGGATCCCTTCGGACCTGCTCTGGAACAGGTAACCAAGCGCACAATGGGCGTGCCTCTGTTTCAGGAGCAGGCTTTGCAGATCGCTGTTGTCGGTGCGGGTTTTTCTGCAGAAGAAGCTGACCACCTGCGCCGTTCTCTTGCCTCCTTTAGGCGCATGGGAACAATTGGAAAGTATCGCGACAAATTCATCGCTGGAATGCTGAGGAACGGCTATAGCCAAGACATTGCCGAAAGGTGCTTCGGACAGATAGAAGGCTTTGCGGACTATGGATTTCCCGAAAGCCACGCTGCAGCCTTTGCCATGCTGGCCTATGTCTCAGCTTGGCTGAAATGTCACCACCCGGCAATTTTTGCCTGTGCCTTGCTCAATTCTCAGCCGATGGGCTTTTATGCTCCAGCACAGATCATCCGGGATCTACGTGATCATGGTATCGAAGTCCGGCCGATCTGTGTAAACTGCTCCGAATGGGACAACACGCTTGAACGCCGCCCGGATGGAACATTGGCCCTGCGTCTAGGGTTTCGTCAGATCAAAGGTTTCAAGGAAGACGACGCAGGCTGGATCATTGCTGCGCGCGGAAACGGGTATATAGATCCTGAGCACCTCTGGCTGCGCGCGGGGCTTGCCCCTGCAGCCCTGGAGCGTCTGGCTGAGGCGGATGCCTTCTCGTCTATGGGTGTCCCGCGCCGAGAGGCGCTCTGGCAAGTAAAATCAATCCGAACTCCTGCACAGCTTCCGCTGTTCAACGATCAGTTCGACGGAGAAGCCATCACCGAGCCGGACGTCATGCTGCCGCGGATGCATCTGGGGGAAGAAGTCGTCGAAGACTATGTCTCAATGCGCCTGAGCTTACGCGCGCATCCGATGGAACTTCTGCGTCCGGCTCTACCCGGCCTGATCTGCCACGACCAGCTGATAACCGCGCCATTACAGCCAGTCTGCGTATGCGGCCTGGTCATTACGAGGCAACGACCGGGCACCGCTTCAGGCGTGATATTTCTGACCCTCGAGGATGAGACCGGCGTTTGCAATGTGGTGGTTTGGAACAGGATATACGAACGTTTTCGCCGCACTGTCATGGGGGGGAGATTGTTGCGCATAACAGGCTACCTTCAACGAGAAGGTGCTGTGGTGCATGTCATCGCCCAGAATATCGAGGACGAATCTGCGAGGCTATCGGAGCTAGGCCACCCGCTAGACAGTGCAATTCAATCCGAGGGGCCACGTGCGGACGACACCCCGAAACGCACCCGCTATCCAGCCCGCGCAATGCATCCAAGGGATCAAGCCAAGAGGCTCTTTCCAAGCCGGGACTTTCATTGAACCGCAGTATCGCCTTTTCTACCACAACTCATGCGTTTCGGCTTTCCAACACCCTATCACTTTGCGACTAGCCGAGAGCGATCGACGTCAGTGCGCATCGAAGTACAAAAGGTATCCCGAAGTACATCGAGCATGACCCATCTGACGATTGGGACGCCGTGCAGGCGAAAGTAACGAGCGCGATGTCTTTGTCGCTTTTCACGGAGTTCAGTGACGATGACATCCAAGCGCTAGAGAAGCTATTCAAGAAGGAGAGTGACTCGGATTGAGTTTGCTTGCGAGGCATGCGCACGACTAACGACGATCAAGAAGATGCAGGAGCGGCAGTTGGCACCCAGCTAGCCAGCAGATTGGTAGGAGCGTAGCGCATCTCAACTTAAATCATTGATTTATAGTTATACAATGGTGCCCGGGGGCTGTTCTAAATCTGGTCTAGATCCGTGTGCAATCCGGTTCAGTTCCCGTTACAGGCATCGTCAGCACGGTAAGCATCAGCAATATAAGGGTTATCAGTCGCGTAGAGATGAGGTCAACATGCACAAATTGTTCTACGGTTTGTTCTACGGTCTCGGTCCTACCTGCTCCCGCGCCGAACAGAGATGAAGGTTCAGATGAAAAACCGGCTGGGTCTGAACCAGCGTATGCCTTCGGAGTACGGAGGGGGGGGCCAGTGCCACCCCACCCCTAGGCGATATCGTACATGACCTCGACCCGAGATTGGGTTTCAGATTTCGTCAACCTGCTCTCGAATGAAAGCCCTTTTGAGCAGTGAACATTGCGTAGGCGCCAGTTGTGACAAACCTCAGTTCTGCAGGGGGTGCCTTACGGGTGCATAGCTTGACGGGGAAACTCGGTGCAGTTCGCTGATAGTTACCCAAGCAGTTTCAGGCGTGCTTCCCGTCACAAGCTGATTGGATCAAGGCTGTTGGGCAATCAGCGAGGAGAGGAGTATATTTTTTTCTTCTTCGTGATGAGAAAATGTAGTTGGTGTAGGAAGTGTAGCCCTCTCGGAAAAGTCCCCGGAAAGGATCCGGTTAGAGACTTTCCAAGAAGGGCTACATCGACTGCATCCCCTACACCGTCAGCCTAGGGCGGGTTGAATGCCGTGCCATTGCATGCCGCCGGAAGTGCGGTGCTGAAAGACCCCAGGCAGCTTCTCCAAGGCCCTCTTGAACTACATTGAGTTTGCCATTCGCATCGCTCGGTTGAAGAAGTGCCTTGTGGCTTGATCACGGGCCACCTTGTCCGTCATCACGGCACTCCGCATTTCGTTGTCCTGCTGGAACATTCGCACCATCCCCTGGAAGAAAGCACGCTCGAATGCTCCATAGACGACATCCGCCGGGTTGTTTCGCATCATGTCAGACATCTCGTCGTCCATGATCTCTCGATTGACCCGCTCGAACCGCAGGAAGTCCTCCCTTGAGAAATTGGTCCCATGCCGTTCGTTGAAGGAGTCGATGATCTCTGACAGCGATCGCTCTTCCTCTTCCGTGTACCGGTTTGCACCGAACTCGGTGATGGCTGCCAGCTTGGTGGTCTCCCCAGGCTGTAGTGAGGCAGAGCCTTCTTCGCCTTTCTGAACGCGGAACGCCGAGAGCTGCAGCATATCCTCCGTGATGGAAATGTCCGCAGGAACTTCTCGCGACGGCAGCAGGCGAGATAACCACGACACGTAAGCGAACAGCTTTTCGAGCCACGGATCGCCCAAGGCCACGATCTGGGCAACGAACGAATAGAATCGTGTGTAGCTGCGAAGGAGCTGCCGGAATTCCTCCTGCTGCGCTTCGTCATCATCCATCTCGAAACGCCCGACTGCTTCCTTTACGAGGCCTTCGAGGCGGATCCGGTCCTGGCTGCTGAGATTGCCAGCGAAGAAGGCTTCGGCAAAACGCTCAACATCCTCGCGAATGACGTACGGCGAAGAAGAGATCCGGCTTTCAAGATCGTAGATCTGATTGAGGTCCGTCCGTTCCTCCAGCTCCGTGGCCTCAAAGAAGGGGGCGAAGGCGTCACGGATCTCCTCCATCGTGTTCTGGAAATCGAGGACGAAAGTTCGCTCCTTTCCCGAGTGGGTCCGATTCAGCCGGGCAAGGGTTTGCACCGCTTGCAGCCCAGCCAGCTTTCGGTCGACATACATCGCTACCAGTTTCGGTTGGTCAAACCCGGTCTGGTACTTCTCGGCAACCACCAGCACCTGATACTCATCCGTGCCAAATCGCTGCGGCAGCTCCGTCTCTGGGAAGCCATTTGCTACTGCCTCAGACCAGTCATTACCATCAATGCTAAGGTCACCCGAGAAAGCCACCAATGCCTTCAGGTCGGAGTAGCCCCTCTTGTCGATGTAGGCCTTGATCTGCTGCCAATACCGGAAGGCGTGTTCGCGGCTTTGCGTGACCACCATGGCCTTCGCCTGGCCATCGAGTTCTCTCCGCACATGCCGACGGAAATGCTCGACGATAATCTCGACCTTCTGAGCTATCGTGGTCGCATGAAGGGAAGCATATCTTGCAACCGCACGCTGCGCGTTTCTGCCCTTGAATGCAGGGTCATCTTCGATGGCCTTCTCCAGCTGGTAGTACGCCGAATAGGTCATGTAGTTCTGGAGGACGTCCAAGATGAACCCTTCCTCAATAGCCTGGCGCATCGAGTAAAGGTGGAACGGGTGCGGGTGACCATCCTCGCCAGCGCGGCCGAACCGCTCAAGCGTCACGTTCCGGGGTGTCGCCGTGAAGGCAAGAAAGGAAATGTTCTTCTGCGGGCCTCTCGCAGCCTGATGGGCAAGGATCATGTCCTCAATGTCTTCAGAGGAGGTCTTTTCCCGTGTCAGAGCATCGCTCATGGCCTGCGCGGCCTTGCCCGACTGCGAGGAATGTGCCTCGTCGATGATCACGGCGAAGTTCTTGGATGACTGCCCTGAAATAGCCGCCAGATGCTCCGTGCCGAACTTCTGGATAGTGGTGATAATGATCCGCTTTCCTTGCTCGATGGCCTGCTTCAGGTCACGGGAGGTACCGTCGATCTTCTTCACCACGCCTTCTGTCTGGGCAAAGCCGCTGATCGTGTTCTGCAACTGGCGGTCCAGAACCAGCCGGTCTGTCACAATGATCGCCGTATCGAACAGAGGCCGGTCGGCCTCGTCGTGCAGATTGATGATCTGATGGGCGGTCCAGGCGATGGTGTTAGATTTGCCGGACCCGGCACTGTGCTGGATCAGGTAGTTCTGTCCCGCGCCATTCCCCCGGGCATGCGCGAGAACACGCCGCACTGCATCCAATTGTTGGAAGCGTGGAAAGATTAGAACCTCCTTACCGCCAGCGCGTTCCAGATGAATGAACCGCCCAATGAGGTCCAGCAGCACCTCGCGAGAGAAGACGGCCTTCGCCCCCGGCAGATCCTTGTAAAGGTAAGCAACCCGGTTTTCCCCCGGCGCATCCGGGTTCCCGGCGCCGCCGTCCCGCCCCCGGTTGAAGGGCAGGAAGCGTGTCTTGCCGTTCATCAGCCGCGTGGTCATCGACACGTTGTCCGGATCTACGGCGAAATGGACGATGGCCCCGCGTTTGAAGGTCAGAAGCGGCTCGCCACCGGGAGACCGGTCTTTGCGGTACTGCGCTTCGGCGTGTTTGAAGGTCTGCCCCGTCAGCGGGTTCTTAACCTCCATCGTGGTGACGGGGATGCCGTTCACGAAGGTCGCGATGTCGATGGCATTGGCGTTCTTCGAGGAGTACCGCACCTGCCGCATCACCGACAGGATATTTGCCTCGTAGAGCCGGGTCAGCCCCGGGTTCAGGTTGGAGGCGGGCTTGAAGTAGCAGAGCTTGAAGTTGATGTTTGGGACAAGCTTGATCCCCTGGCGCAGTACCTGGTGGGTGGGCTGCTCCTTTAAGGCCTTTTCCAGCCGCTTCAGAACCTCGGCTTCGGCTTGAGAGCTATAGTGGTCCTCCAGCGTCTGCCAAGCGTCGGGCTGGGTCTCCCTCAAGAACCGGAATAGAAGTTTCCGATCCAAGGCATAGGCCACGTCGTAATCGGCGGCAGGATCCCGTTCGAGGTAACCCTGATCCGATGTCAGGCAGGCCACGATATGGGCCTCGAAGACTTTTTCCTGGTGAATGTCTTGTTGACTTAAATGGTGATCACTCATCATTTTTCTCAATATACTTTCCTACTGGGCAATCACTCGGTCTAGTCTCGTTCCATGTGGCAATCAGTTTTTGCTTGTTCGTTTCGTGCCATTTTCTGATCTCTTTCTGCCGCCGAGCCAAAACGGCATCGCCTTCTATAAGCCGGCAATTACTAATCTCAAAACTCGCGTTGCCTGCATTGGTTTTGACATGGAAGTGCGGAGGTGGATGCTCTTTGGCGTATATTTCGATTTTTATGTCTCGGAAGCGGGCGACTATAAAGTCCATGTATGGACCGGTGCTAGCGCTACTTTTCCGGCTTCGAGGATCCATGAGATCAGCCAAATTCAAAGAACTAAGCAGATCTTCTGTACAATTGTCTTCGAACAGAACGATGTTATCGCTCACGCCTCAATCTCCTCCTGAATGGCGTCGAGCCGCCGGTCCACGGTGCCGGATTTGCCGTAGGTCTGCACATCGATCTGCCCGGTGACAGCGGCAGTGATCAGTGCGGAGCGGTACTCTTTGAGGCGGTCGACGGAGGCCTGAGTTTGCCCAGAAAGAGTGTTTGAAAGAGAACGCTGTTTTCGTATTTCTTCCACGATTCCGGTCTGCTCTGCTCTTGGCGGCACAGGGAAACGTTCGGGGTATATGTGCTTGTTATTGATTTGCGGGACGGTGGAGACATCAGCGAGGTTGTCCAATGTCCTAGTCTTCAAGACCCACATGAAATAGTCCAACACGTGGTCATCAGATATCACCCATCCCATGAGGTTGGGATCAATTGCTGAGTTCTTCGGAGAGACTGCGACTTTATTAGTGAAGATTGCTGCGCCTCGCTTGGGGAAAACTAAGAAGTCCTTTCGCGGCCCTTGTAACTGAGAGTGCGGTCGAAACGCTGCTTTTGTCTCCAAAAGCTTACCTCCGTCACAAGAATTTAGATCGTTCACTTTGACGTAAGGCACTGTGCCTTCGGCAGCATCTGTCTCCTCGCCGCTGGATGAACCGATAATCCGCCCAAGGTGAAAGCCCTTCCGAACCTGCCAGTGATCAGGAAGCAGCGGACACCAGTAAAGCCCACTGGCAACGAGTACTGGATTGTCAGACACTCCTCGAGTGACGAGGTCTCGAATTTTATGGGAGAGCCGCTCCCCCAGCAACGCCACCAACCGCTGCTTTTTCTCGATCAGCAGGTCAATTCTCGCGGTCTCGCGGTCCAGAAAGTCGGCAATCTGGCGTTGGGTCGCGAGGTCGGGTCGATAGACCCAATCGTTCGGAAAGTCGGCGAGCTTAACAGATTGACGTACGCCACCACCGAGTGAGTAGTAGTGCTTCGCCAGATCAAGAGCGAGCAACGAGTAGAACCAGAAGCGAGGGTCGTTGTCGCGCTGAACTTCGACAGCGTCGTATGCGGAAGTAATAATGCCGCGCTGGGTCACGAGGCCCTGCCTAAGGCTTCGTTTATCGTTCTGCAGGTCGGTAAGCCGGAGGATAATGTTCCCCGGATCTACGATCTGATACCCTTCAAAGTTCTCGGGCAGCAATCCATCCGCGGTATCTATATCCTTCTCGACGATCCGCCCATAACTGAGAGATAGAAGGTTATCATTCTTCATGCCCGTGTTTTTGTTGCCGCGGCGGACGCGAAACACTTGATGCAGCTTATCCAACTGCCATTCATCAAGTTTTGGTGCGGCGTGAACGCGTTCTTGAAGTGTGATCACTCCACCACCTCCTGCAGCAGACCTGCGATCTCGGTTTCCAGCGCCTTCAGCTCGGCGTCGATCTCTGCCAGCGGGCGGGGCGGCTCGTACTTATAGAAGTAGCGGTTGAAGTTGATTTCATAGCCGATGCGGCCAACATCGCCGTCCTGCGCGTCGGTGTAGCTCTCGTCCACCCAGGCATCGGGGACGAAGGGCAGAACCTCGTGCTGCACGTAGCCCCGCCAGTCCTCCCCCAGCGGCACCAGCTCGTGATCGCGCAGATCGGTATCGGGTTCCGGGTTGCCGTCCTTGCCGGTGCAAACCTTGGCGTCCTCGTCCCGCTCCGACAGGGTAGAAAGGATCGCCTTCTTCACCGGGGCGGAGATCTTGAGGCCCGCAGCCTTCAGCGCCGCTGTCAGGTCTTTTTCGAACCCTGCCCGGTACAGCCACCGCTTGCCCGCCGGAAGCTTCTTCTGCAATGCATTCAGGATCGCCTCCCGCTCAGCTACGTCCAGTTTGGCAAAGGGCTTTGCCTCCTGCAGCGCCTGTAGGGCAACTTCAGTCACCTCGAAGGCCAGTTTCAGGGGGCGTTCAACACGGATCTCCCGGTAGCCGAAATCGGTGGTCTTGAAGATCTTGGAGTATTCCCCCCAACCCGTCTCGCCGTTCAGCATCCCAGCATAGATGCGGGTGATCTCGTCACAGGCTTCCGCCGGGATCTCGCGGCGCTTGGAGCCGAGGGATTTGCGCATGGACTTCCAGAAGCGGTCGCTGCTGGCGTCGATTAGCTGCACCTTGCCCTGACGGTCCCGTGTCTTGCGGTTGGTCAGCAGCCAGACATAGGTCTGAATGCCAGTGTTGTAGAACAGATCCGTCGGCAGGGCGATGATCGCCTCGACCCAGTCGTTTTCCAGCATCCAGCGGCGGATCTCGCTTTCGCCTGACCCAGCGCTGCCGGTGAACAAGGGGGAGCCGTTCATGACGATGCCGATACGGGTTCCCTGCTCGTCATCCCGAATCTTCGAGATCATGTGCTGCAGAAACAGGAGCTGCCCATCCGAGACGCGCGGCAGACCGGCCCCGAAACGGCCATCCATGCCAAGCTCCTGCGCCTCAGCGACGATGTCGTCCTTGTACTTCTTCCAGTCCACGCCATAGGGCGGGTTGGATAGCATGTAGTGGAAGCCCCGTCTTTTATGGGCGTCCTGGGTCAGCGTGTTGCCGAAAGCGATGTTCTCGGGGTTGTGGCCGGTGACCAGCATGTCCGATTTGCAGATGGCGAATGATTCCGGGTTCAGCTCCTGACCAAACAGCTCCACCCGGATCCGCTCGTTCAGGGCCTTCATCTCCATTTCGGCAATGGACAGCATACCGCCGGTTCCCGCCGCCGGGTCATAGACTTGCCGGATCACGCCGCTGCCAGTCAGGGCGTCATGGTCGTTGATGAGGAGCAGCGACACGATGAGGCGGATCACCTCGCGCGGGGTGTAGTGTTCCCCTGCGGTCTCATTGGAGATCTCCGAGAAGCGGCGGATCAGTTCCTCGAACAGGTATCCCATCTCGAGGTTCGAGATCGCCTCAGGGTGGAGGTCGATATGTGAGAACTGCTCGAACACAGCAAACAGCAGGCCCGCATCGTTCAGCCGCTTGAGCTGGTCCGTGAACAGGAATTTCTCGAGGAAGATGTCGCGGACGTTCGGGGAGAACTTGGTGACGTAGTCCAGGAGGTTGCTGTGAATGTCTTTGGCGTCCTGGCCCTTGAGGCTTTCGAAGGTGAAGCGCGATAGGTTGTAGACCTGAACGTTTTGACCAGCAGCCCCGATCAAGATCGTGTCACGGGCCTCGTCATCGATATCTTCCGGCAAGCTGTCGGCTAGGTCGAGGACGGCACTCTTGGTCCCGTCCAAGATGCAGTCCAGGCGGCGCAGGACGACGAAGGGCAGGATGACCTTGCCATATTCCGACTGCTTGAAATCGCCACGCAGGGTCTCTGCGATGGACCACACGAAGGCACTCAGAGATTTGATGTCAGTTCCGCTCATAGTCTTCTTTCATTATCGGTTTGCACCGTGGCTGGCCTAAAAGCCATGCAACGGATTTCGAGTGCTGGCAATTGTCCAATGTCTAGAACATCCAGAAGGAGAATGCATTCCCAAAGTCTCCCTCCCAGGACGTGTCCACCGCCCCTGCATAGGGTCTGCAGGTAGTTTTGGAACTGGCTTGAGTGGCCTTCAATTTGAAGGTCAGACGCAGTGAAACCGCGCTATCTTCGCCG